>CAITLU010000067.1 GCA_903893315.1 uncultured bacterium | reverse complement strand
GGCCAGGGCGCCAGCCGCCAGCAGGTCAGCGCGATCGTTGCGCGACAGCCCGCGTGCGTAGGCGGCGGCCGACATCAGCGCCAGGACCGCAAACGGAAGGTCGGTCATGAAGGTGAACGAAAGGTTGAAGTATATCGGGCCGGCGGCCACCAGGGCGGCAACTGCGGTGGCTCGCGGCGGCGGCGCGCCGAGTCTGCGCAGCAGGCAGTAGAAGACCGGAAGTCCGGCCGCCCCAAGCACCAGGGTGGAAGCGCGCAGCACTTCGTAGGAGGGACCGAAGAGGCGGCACAGCAGTGCGCCGTAGGCCGCCTGGAAAAGCAGGCTCGCGCCGGTCCAGGGCAGTAGATCCAGGGTGCCGTTGCGACAGATCGAGCGCGAGGCGTGGGCGAAAGCCCAGTCGTCGCTGAGCGGGAAGTCGCCCGCCGGGCCCACCAGCGCCACCGCCGCGAACCAGGCCGTCACGAGAAACAACGGACCTGCCAGCCACCGCCACCGCATCGGCGCATTGTGTACGCGAGGCAGGGCGCGTCACAAACGCTCGGCCGTTGCTTGCCGTATCGACATCGACTGACCTCGCTGGTGGATTCGACCGTTGGCAGGCAGAACCCGCGACTCGCGAGCAGTGCCGGCCGCGCTTCGGGCCTCGGCGACTCGTGTCCGATCGGCAAGCGAAGGCCGCGGCGCGACCGATCCGAGGCTCCGAACGGCTTTGTTCGAATGTGCGACCGTGCTCTAAGCGGGGCCGCGGCGCGACGCCGTACTCGGTTCTCGGGATTGGCCCCGCATGACCTTCGACCAGCCTCCAAGTTGGCACAAGCTGCTTCCCTCCTGCGCTCTGCGGGAAGTTGCGCCGAAGTCGCCGGCGCCTCTTGGCGATCCGCGCGATGCCATCGCGAAGGTGCTCGCGCAGAGCGGCTTCGTCGAGTTCGCGAGCCGCGCTGCGGCCGAAGGCCACCCGCTCACCCTCGTCGTCAACGACAACCATCGCTTTACCGACACGCACACTTTCGTGTGCGCGGTCATGCAACTTCTGGAACGCCTTTCGGACGCGCAGCCGCGGCCGAGGTTGCGCGTGCTGGTGGCGACGGGGAGTCACGTGGCCACCGCCGACGAAAGAGCGGCGCACGAACTATCCATGTTCGGTGTTCACCGCGAGCGCATCGCCGAACTGGCATGGCACGACGCGCGCAGCGCCGCCGGATTGCTCGCCGTCGGGCGCGCGACCCTGCATTGCTGGATGGCCGAGGGCGGCTTCTACCTGGCGTGCGGGAGCATGGAGCCGCACTACTTCGCCGGCGTGACCGGCGCGCACAAGACCCTTTCCGTCGGGGTCATGTCCATGGAGAGCCTGACCGCCAATCACGAGCACGCGCTGTCGATGCGGGCGCGTCCGCTGACACTTGACGACAATCCTGTTCACCTGGGCATTGTCGACGCGGTGGCGGATCTCGAAGATTCGGGTGCCCGCCTGCTGGTGGTCAACGAGGTGCTGGTGGACGGCAAGGTTGTGGCGGTTACCGCAGGTCATCCGCTCGATGCTTTGCAACGCGGGCTCGAGACCGTGCGCGCGTGTTTTTCGGCTCGCGTCGAAGAACCCGTCGACCTGATCGTAGCGCGCATGTGTGCGCCGCTGGATCGCGATTTCTACCAGGCCGAGAAGGGCATCAAGAACACCGAGTTCGCGCTGCGCGAAGCGGGAGTGATGGTGCTCGAAGCCGCGTGCCGTCACGGCGTCGGGATCGATCACTTCGTCGATCTGCTGCGTCAGGCGGCTACGCACGAGGAAGCCGTCGCGGTGGTTGAAGCCCGGGGCTATCGTCTCGGCGATCACAAGGCGGTACGGCTTCGCGCGCTGACGGACAAACGTCGCGTACATGTCGCGTTGGTCAGTGAAGGCGTGCCTGCTTCTGTCGGTGAAGTGCTCGGCGTCCGCATCTTCGCCGATCGCCGTGGCGCTGCCGCGTGGGCGCAGCAGATCCTGGGGGCCGGGCCCGTCCGCGGGTTGCTGGTGGAGGATGCCGGCAACGTGGTGGTCGAGATTTCGCAAGCCGCTGGCGTCGTGGTCCCTTGAGCAAGGGGTGCAAGATCCGCACGCGCGCGCCGCGCGGCGAAGTCGGTTGTTTTCGCCGCGAGCGCGAATCCGACGAGATCGCGCCGTTTCTCGAAGACGCCGCGCACTTTCCCGGCGGTCACTGCGACGAAGTCTGTTTCCCGACGTGTGAAGCCGAAGTGGCGGCGGTGCTGGCCGAAGGGCGCCCGTTGCTTGTCGTCGGTGCGCAGTCTTCGCTTACCGGCGGGGCCACTCCGCGCGGAGAGGTGCTGCTGTCGACAGCGCGGTTGAACGTCCTTCGTGATTGGAGCCGCGGCAGTGTCAGTGCCGGCGCCGGTGTGATTCTGCGCGATCTCGACGCCGACCTCGCCGCGCGGGATCTCTACTTTCCGCCGATTCCGACTTACGACGGTGCCAGCGTCGGCGGTGCCGTGTCTACCAACGCGGCCGGTGCCGCGACCTTCAAGCACGGCACCACGCGTGCGTGGATTGACGGCTTGACGGTGGTGCTGGCCTGCGGCGAAGTGGTCGACGTGGAGCGCGGGCAAGTCATTGCCTGCGGCGGCGGAGCGGGCGCGGACGATTGTTTCGAAATCGAAAAGCTCTGCGGCCAGGTGCTGCGGGTACCGGTGCCGCGCGTGACCTGTCCCGACGTTCCCAAGGTCAGCGCCGGCTATCGCGGCGGTCCCGGCCTGGATCTGATCGACCTCTTTGTCGGCGCCGAAGGAACTCTCGGCGTAGTCACCGAGGCGCGACTTCGATTGGTAGGACCGCGTCCGGGCTTCATGGTCGTGATGGTGCCGGTGGCCGGCGACCGCGAGGCGTTGGCCCTTACGCGAGTTCTTCGCGCTGAGGCCGGCGGGCCTCGGCCGCGCGGCTTTTCTCCGGCTTTAGACCCGGGTTCGAGCAGTCCGCGTGGTCTCGATGTGGCGGCGATCGAATACATGGATGTGCGCTCGGTACAGTTGCTGCGCGAAGACGGCGTTGCCGAGCGCGTCGGCGTCGTGATCCCGTCTTCGGCGTGTGCGTTGCTGCTGGTGCAGGTAGAACTTCCTGTCGGTTACGATCGCGCGCGGGCCTACGCCGATCTGGCGGCCCATGCTGAAGCGAACATTGATCAAGCCGCCGACGCGCCGTTGGCGCGGCTTTGCGGTATTCTCGAAGCCCACGGTGTGCTGGAGGTGAGCGTTCCGGCGTTGCCTGAAGAAGACGAACGACGGCGCGCTCTGTTCGCACTTCGCGAAGCACTGCCCGAAGGCGTCAACCGGCGCGTACGCGAGACACAGCAACGCGTCGGTCCTGCGGTATCCAAGTCCGGCGGTGATGTCATCGTGCCGTTCGAGCGCTTGGAAGAGGCATTGGCGCGCTATCGCGTCCTGCTCGACGAAGCGGGCCTCGACGCCGCGATCTGGGGCCATATTTCCGACGGCAACATGCACCCGAACGTGCTGGCACGCAGCGGCGAAGAAATGGACAAGGCGCGCCGCGTGCAGATGGCGATCGGTGAAATTGCCATCGCGCTCGGCGGCAGTCCCATGGCCGAACACGGCACCGGTCGCAATCCGGCCAAGAAAGCGCTGCTCGCGGCGCTTCACGGTGCCGCGGCGGTGGACTCGATGCGGGCGACCAAGAGGGCGCTCGACCCGCATTGGCAACTCGCGCCGGGCGTGCTGTTCGACGAAAAATAAACGCGCTGATCGACGCCCGCTCAGCGGG
>CAITLU010000066.1 GCA_903893315.1 uncultured bacterium | reverse complement strand
GCCGTCGGCTGGACGTTGACTCGGCAACCCAGGATCGACACCTGACCTCCCTGTCCCGGGTCAACCGAACTCCCGCGACTGTCGATCGTAGATCCCGAGGTTACGGTGACCAGATTCCGCGCTTTCAACGAAACTGGTCCGCCGTCGCCGCCGGACGCCAAGGCATGGGTATCGAGAACCACACCGCCGGCAATCGTGATGTTTCCAGCGCTCTCGATGTCGATCGAACCTCCGTCGTCACCGGAACCGAGTTGTCCACCTGTCGCGAAGATGGACGCGTTGATCGTCACGCCACCGCACCCGGCCTCCAAGGTTACGTCGCCACCGTTCGCTTCTCCTCCCCCAGCGTTCACTCCTCCGCGCGCGTAGAATTGCTGGTTGAGCGCAATCGACCCACGGGCAGAAATCTCGATCGTTCCGCCGTCGCCAGTGGGGCCCTTGCCATCGACATCGATGTGTTCGGAGACCGTTATGTTTCCCGTCTCCGATACCAGGGATATGCGCCCGCCCCCGTCGGTTCGGCCCGGAACACTGAGGTGGCCATCGTCGGCAACATCGATGTTTCCACCGGCGCGAATCTCAATGCTGCCACCGCCATTCTCACCGCTGGTATTTCCTTCGGCATGAATCGGATCGTGGATTGAAATAGTGCCACCAGCTCTGACGACGATGTCTCCTCCGCTCGCGTTCGGTCCCATTCCACCGGCTTCGATCGCATCAGTCCCGTTCTCGGGAATCGAGATATTCCCGGCGGCATCTATGGAAATCGAGCCGCCGCCATGGTCCCCATTTGCCCTGATCTTGCCCTCCAGATTCAAAGACCCAGTCAGATGAATTTCGACCGTACCGATGTCGTCATCTGCGTTCTCCACCGCATAGATGAGCCCGCCGGGGCCAGTCAGCGTCAGATTGTTCGCAAGAAGAACCAGATCGCCGCCAACCACCTTCAGCGACCCGGAGTCGCCGATCGTGATATCTCGTCCGGTGCAATCGATCGTCGAATCCGGATCAATAGTCTTGAGCGATCCAATCGTGCACGCGCCCGTCGCTGGGCAGATCGTGGTGCAAGGGCAGGGGTTGGTAGTGCAAGTCGTGGCGAAGGCGGAGGGGACGCCTGCGATCATGAGCACGACCGCGATACACGCAAGCGCGTAACTGCCGTACGATTGGCGAGCACGCACACAACCGGAAGAAGGACACGGGCCGGGTGTAGAGCGATTGTTCACGATGCATCCCTCCGTAGTTCTGTAGCTCCCCGGCGACGCGGGGGCGTGCGGAAAGCAGATGTCGAAGACAGAACCGTCGAACTCGGCTGCGAGTACAAGGCTAAGCCCTCCACCCCGTACACGCACTGTCCGACGGTGCACTTATACACCTCCCAAGGTGGGCGCCGTCAACGGCTTCGCGAGTGTTCGTTAACGCGTCTTGCAGATTTCTGTGCGACCTTCGTCGTTCGATGCCACCGCTCGACCCGGTGACATTCGTCGCGCTTGCGAGATGTAGAAGCGTCACACATGAGCCTTCCCACGATGCTTCGACGAGTGACGCGCCGCGGTGTGGTCTACGTCACACGTTCGGCTCGTATCTGTGGATCAGATCGCGTCCTCTCAAACTCGCGCTCGCTCATAGAGAGGGTCGAATGAGGACTGGCTGCGCTGAGCGCGTTGCCTTGTCTTGCGACATCTGGAGCGCGGCGAAGCTACCGCGCTTGCCAAAGCCTGCGACGGCGCGCATCAGACGGGCAATGTTCGTCCGTCGCATGGGCCGGCCTCTGCCCACAGGCTCTCGGGCGCAAGTGCCAACGGTGTACACATTGCTGGTGGGTCTCTGTGTGCTGGCTTCGTGGAGTACGTGGCCCGCCTACGCCCAAACTAACGAAGTAGTCGTAGAGGTGGATGCCAAGCAGCATGCCACGGTCGTCGGCCGGTCCGCTTCTCTTCGCACCCTGCTTGGGGAGTTGTGCTGGCGCGGCGGCGCCACGCTGGAGTTCTACGACGCGGTGGATCGGCCGGTCGGTGGAAGCTACCGAGACGTGCTCCTGGTCAAACTGGTCGGCCGCCTGCTCTCCGACGAGAGTTACGTGGCCGAAGCCACGGTCGATCCCAGCACAGGCACCGAGCGCCTGGTTCGGCTGCGCGTGCTCGGTGACCCGGCTACGGCGATGGCGCGGCGGGCCTCTGGTGCAGGGGCGATCTCGGAAGCCCCGCTGCAGGTACCTCCAGCATTGCTGCAAACCGCGCTGACCGCACCGAAGCAGACGGATCCCTCGGAAAAGCAGACTGCCCTTGCCATGATCGAGGCGCGCATCGCGGGCGACGCTCGCCAACTGGAGGCGTTCCTCACAACCGATTCGCGCCTGATCGCCCAGGCGATCGCGCGCTTCGACCGCGCCGCTCAGTCACTGCGAGAAGCTCGTGGCCACTACTCGGACCCCCGCATTACGGCCAAGCTGGACGAGATTATCGCGGCACTTGCGACGATGGGGTCGCACCAGTAGGCCGGCAACGGGCGCGCCCGATACAAAGGGCGCCGGATTGCCCAAGGTGTGACCGCGTCGGATTCGCGGCGCCGAGGGCACCTTCGCGCCTGAAGTCTCCCCGGTGACAGAGCGGTGTCGAACTACGTGCGCGTCGTCTCGCCCGGCGGTACGCGGTACCGCGGCGCTTCCGAGCGATGTCAAACCGCTCGGCCCCGGCCAGCGCGGTCGCGCGCGTCGTGTTCGCCCTCGCGACCGCTCGGGCCGGCGAGAGAGAGAGCACACGCGTGGTCGCGCTCGCGCGTCGAACGGAACTGCAGGGCCTCGTCCAGGTGCGCGGCCGACACTTCGGTCGCGCCCGCCAGATGCGCGACCGTTCGTGCCACCGCGGTGGAGCGTTCGATCGCGCGCGTCGACATCGCGAACTTGCGCGCCGCGAGCGCGAGCCTGTCGGCGGCGCCCGCCGACAACGGCAGCGGGCCGAAGCGCAGCCGGTGTTCGCGCGCGCTCGCGATCCGCTGCCGTACCGTCGCTGATCCTTCTTCTTGCCTGGACGAGCGCAGTTCCTCGACGTCGATGCACGGCACTTCCACGTGCAGGTCGATGCGATCGAGCAGCGGCCCGCTCAGGCGCCCCTGGTAGCGCGCGACCACGCCGTCGTTGCAACGACACTCGCGCATGCCGGTGCCGTGGTATCCGCACGGACAGGGGTTCATTGCCGCAACCAGCAGGAACGCGGCGGGGAACGTCAGTCTGGCGCCGGCGCGACTGATGGTCAGATGCTTGTCTTCGAGCGGTTCGCGCAGTTGGTTGAGGACGCTCGGCACGAACTCGGGAAGCTCGTCGAGAAACAACACGCCGTTGTGTGCGAGACTGATTTCTCCCGGGCTCGGGAACGAGCCGCCGCCGACCAGACCGGCGCCGGAGGTGGTGTGGTGCGGTGCACGGAAAGGACGTCTGACCATCAGTGAGGTGTCGGCGATCAGGCCGGCGATGCTGTGGATGGCGGTAGTCTCGATCGCCTCGCCGACGCTGAGTGCCGGTAGCAGCGGTGCGAGTCGCCGCGCCAGCATCGTCTTGCCGGCTCCCGGCGGCCCATAGAACAGGGTGTGGTGATTACCGGCCGCTGCCAGTTCGAGAGCGCGCTTGGGTTGATAGAGGCCGCGTACGTCGGCGAGGTCGAGTCCCTCTTCGATCGCGGCGTTTGCCAGCAGAGCTTCGGGATCGGTGCGCACCGGTGTGTCGCGGTACCCTTCGCGCACCAGCCGCAGCGCATCGGCGAAAGACGCTGCGGCCAGTACGTCGATGCCGGCGATGACGCTGGCTTCGCGCGCACTCGCCGTGGGTACGATGATGCGAGCGCGTCCGGCGCGGGCGGCGGCGATCGTTGCCGGAAGGGTGCCAGCGGCGGATTTCAAGCTGCCGTCGAGGCCGAGTTCGCCGACGAAGACCGCGGCGGCCACGGCCTCGGGCTCGACCTTACCCATGGCTGCGGCAATCGCCATGGCCATAGCCAGGTCGAAAGCGGACCCGGCCTTGCGCCGCGAGGCCGGAGACAGATTGACGATGCACGGTCCATTGTGGAACTCGCCGAACGTGTCACGCAGCGCAGCGCGCACGCGTTCGACGCCCTCGCGTACCGCCGCGTCCGGCAGCCCGACGATCAAGAACTTCGGAAGCCCGCTGCTGAGGCGGGCCTCGACGCTTATCAGGAAGCTGTCCACGCCGTGGTGGGTCGCGGTCGTCGTGATTGCATACACGGCTCTGCATGTTCCCTTTCGCAGGCATGGAGCAACGACAAAACCGTAATTATCGGCGCCGTCCCGGGCGCCTGGTGCGGGGACCGCGCACGGCCGGCGCGGCCGGCGGGCGAATGCATTTGCGGGCGCATGTGGCTATGGTCGCGGCGTGCTGTTGATGATCGATAACTATGATTCGTTCACCTACAACCTCGTCCAGTACCTGGGCGAGCTCGGTGCCGACGTCAAGGTACATCGCAACGACGCGATCGACATCGGCGCTATCGAAGCTCTGTCTCCCGAGGGCATCGTGATTTCTCCCGGCCCGTGCACGCCGGATGAAGCGGGCATCTCGCTCGAGGTCGTCCGTGTGTTCAGCGGCAGCATTCCCATCCTGGGTGTTTGTCTCGGACACCAGAGCATCGGGCAGGCCTTCGGCGGACACGTGGTGCGTGCGGGACGTCTTATGCACGGCAAGACTTCTCCCATCCTGCACGATGGTCGCGGATTGTTTCGCGGCGTTGCGCAGGGCTTCACGGCGACGCGCTACCACTCGCTGCTGGTCGAGCGTGAAAGCCTTCCGCCCCAGCTCGAGATCAGTGCCTGGACCGAAGAGGGCGAGATCATGGGGCTTCGCCACCGCAGCCTGGCGGTGGAAGGTGTGCAGTTCCATCCCGAGTCGATACTGACGCTCGAAGGCAAGCACCTGCTGTCCAACTTCCTCGAATCTCTTCCGCCAGTCTGTCGATAAGGATCGGCCTGCGGCGTCTGTCGCGGGTCGGCACCTGCGACAAGGGTGATCGGTCACGAGAGCCCTTTGAGGAACTCGTTGCGATCAGTTTGTGAGAGCGGGAGTCCGGCAGACCTGGAGGTCTTGCCGTTCGAAGTCGTGCGCCGATTGATTGGCCGGAATCAGGTATCCGCGCGTTCTGCGCCGTCTTCTTCGAGGCGGCGGACGCGAACCTGGGTGATGCGGCTGCCTGAGACGTCGACGACGGTGATTTCGTATTCGGGGAGGTGGAGGGTTTCCCAGCGTCTCGGCGCGCGGCCGAGGTGATTGAAGATAAGTCCAGCCAGCGTGTCGCCGCGCTCGGCTGCGATGT
Organism: uncultured bacterium; assembly: GCA_903893315.1. Classification (GTDB taxonomy): domain Bacteria; phylum Desulfobacterota; class Binatia; order UBA1149; family CAITLU01; genus CAITLU01. Next base: position 53,915 of record CAITLU010000066.1, on the reverse strand, counting down.
CCCAGCCGCTCTCGCGGTTGAAATCCAATACCTTGACGCGTCCGAGGGCCTCGAAGTAATCGTCTCCCAGACGCCGGATCGTCAGCAATTCCTCTCGGTCGAACTCGTCACGAATTTCGCCGACCAACTCTTCGAGGATGTCTTCCTGAGTGACGATTCCCTGAGTGACGTTGAACTCGTCCTTCACGATGGCCATGTGGACGAACGCGTGCTGCATGTCTGCGAGCAGCGGCAGGATCGGTTTGCGCTCGGGTACGCGCAGCACGTTTTTGAGGATGCCGCGTACGTCAGTGCCGGATTCCTGGACGAGTTTCACGAGATCCTTCAGGTGCACGACGCCGATGATCTGGTCTATCGAATCTTCGTATATGGGAACGCGCGTGTAGCGTTCCTCCAGGACGTTCTCGAGAATCTGCGCTGCCGGCGTTTCGGCCGGGAAGGCGGTGATCTCGGTGCGCGGCACCATGATGTCGGAGACTGTCATCTGCGCGGCGCCGGCTGCCGCTCCGATGATCGCCGCGAGCGAGCCCGTCTGAGGTGCGGCGTCCTGGGATTGCTGGGCCAGGCGCAGAATCTCTTCGGTCGTGCTCGGGGCGTCGGGCTGGCTCTTGCCGACGACTCGTTCGACGAAGGGGTCCAGGACGCGGTCGAAGAGGATGTGCAGGGGTCTCATCGTCTGGTGGATCAGGTAGAGCGGGACCGCCAGCGCGGATGCGACGCCGCGCGGATGGTGCGCGGCCACGGCTTTGGGCAGTACTTCGCCGAACGTGAACACGAGCAGGGTCATGACGCCGGCCGAGACGAAAACCGCGATGTCAGGTCCGAAGAAGTGCAGGGCAAGCGCCGATCCTACCGAAGCTCCAAGGATGTTGGCGACGTTGTTGCCGAACAGGATCGTGACCAGCAGGCGCGAAGTTGACGAGAGCAGTTCGCGTGCGGCAAGCGCGCCCGGCCCGCGTTGGGCTTCGATGTCTTCGGCCAGTTCGTGCTCGCGAAGCCGCATGAGCGCGGTTTCGGCGGCCGAAAAAAAGGCTGAAAGAGCCAGGCAGCCGATGACGATCAGGATAGAAGTCAGTATGCCCATGGAAGTGGAAGGACAGGTGGCATCTTACGGCTGCTTCGCGGCCGCATGCAAAAGCGAGATGCGTCGCGCGTGGCCGACGTGCTGCGCCCGTGCCGGTTCGCAGGCACGGGCCACGAACCGCCCGGTGTTCGTGCGAGAGCTTCTTCGTGAAGGGGGTTCGGGTGAGTCACTCAAGAGTGTTTCGTGGTGCGAAGAGGGGGACTTGAACCCCCACGGCCTTTCGGCCACTAGGCCCTCAACCTAGCGCGTCTGCCAATTCCGCCATCCTCGCGATCGCGAAAAGCCTGATTGGAAGCGAGCTTCTACGGCGCACCGGGCGCTTGGTCAACCGGCACGGCATTGCCGGAAGGAGGCGTTGCAGTGTTCGCGAGTGGTTGAGTCGGAAGAGCAGCTGCGGGCGCAGGCGCTGCCGGTGCTGCGCTTGGCGGCGCGGCGGGAATCGCGTCGGCCTGTGCGCTCGGCGGCTGCGGCGATGTTGGCTCGCCGGTTGCCGGAATGGCGACTGGCGATGCCGCTCCGCCCTCAGGACTCGCACTGGATTCGGCGGCCGGCTGTGATGCCAGAGGTTCAGGTGTGTTGTCGAAGACCGACGCCTGCCGTGCTGACACCACCGCGAGCATCAGCGATGTCGTCATGAACGTGATCGCCGTTATGGTAGTGATACGCGCGAGCGGGTTGGCGGCGGTGCTCGATCCGAACATGGCCGAGCTGCCGCTGCCGCCCAGGGTGGCACCCATGTCCGCTCCCTTTCCAGCCTGCAGGAGCACGACTAGGATCAGGACAAGGCAGGCCAAGACGTGAATTGTGATGATAACGGCTGTCACTGTTAAGACTCCTGGAAATGTATGATGCGAAGGAAGTCGTCGGCTTGGAGGCTTGCTCCACCGACGAGTGCGCCGTCGACATCGGGGCAGGCCATCAGTTCGTCGATGTTGCCCGGTTTGACGCTGCCGCCGTACAAAATGCGCATGGACTCGGCGACTTCGCTCGAGGCCACTTCTCTGATGATCTCCCGAATGCCGGCGTGCACTTGCTGGGCTTGGTCCGGTGAGGCCGTGCGTCCCGTTCCGATCGCCCAGACCGGTTCGTAGGCGATTACGAGTCGGGACAGTCCTTCCGTAGTCAGTTCAACCAGCCCGCGGCGTACCTGTTTTTCGATCACCAGCATGGCATCGCCCGAGTCGCGCTGCTCGAGAGTCTCGCCGACGCAGAGGATGCTGCCGAGGCCGCAAGCGTCGGCAGCGCCGACCTTCTTCGCGACGGCGTAGTCGGTTTCGCCGAAGATCTGTCGCCGTTCGGAGTGGCCGACGAGGACGTGTTGACAGCCCGTATCGACCAGCATTGGGCCGGAGATTTCACCCGTGAACGCTCCGGAGTTTTCCCAGTAGAGGTTCTGACCGGCAAGCCTGACCAGCGAATCGACGACGGCATCGGCAACCGTCGTCAGCATGACGAAGGGCGGCGCGAGCACGACCTCACGGCCTGCCAGCCCCCGCGTACCGGAAACCACCGCCGCGGCCAGAACTCGCGCCTCAGCCCGCGTCGGCGGCTGGAGCTTCCAATTCCCGGCTATCAAAGGGGTGCGCACGCTTCCTACTATCCTGCCTTGGCTTCGAGTGCAGCCACTCCCGGCAGAATTTTTCCTTCCAGGAGTTCGAGGGAGGCGCCGCCACCGGTGGAAATGTGGGTGATGTCGGCCGCGCGGCCTGTCTGGACCAGGGCCGCGACCGAGTCGCCGCCTCCGACCACGCTGATGGCCTTGGAGTCGGCAACCGCGTTGGCGACAGCCGTGGTGCCGGCCGCGCAACTCTTCCATTCGAATACGCCCATCGGGCCGTTCCAGAACACTGTGGCTGCCTTCGCGAGAAGTCCGCAGTAGGCCGCGCGGGTGCGCGGCCCGATGTCGAGGCCCATCCATCCGGACTCGATCGCGGTTCCCTCTGTGTCGTGCACCGGAGCGTTCTCTTGGAACTCGCGGGCTACGACGTGATCGACCGGAAGTGCGACGGAAACTCCTCGCCGGGCCGCTTCGGCCAGCAGCGCCGTGGCGAGCGGGATCTTGTCTTCCTCAACCCGCGAGATGCCGACCTCGACGCCTTGGGCGCGCAGGAAGGTGTACGCCATCGCGCCGCCGACGATGAGGGAATCGCAGCGCTCCAGCAGGCTGCTCATCAATGCGATCTTGTCGGAAACCTTCGCGCCGCCCACCACGGCCACGAAAGGTCGGGCCGGGTTCTTGAGCAGGCCGGTCAACGCCTTGACCTCGGCCATCAGCAGGAAGCCCGCGCCGGCTTCGGAAACGTAGTCGACGATGCCGGCGGTCGACGCGTGAGCTCTGTGAGCGGTGCCGAACGCGTCGTTGACGTAGACATCGCAGAGTGATGCCAGCGCTTTTGCGAATGCAGGCTCGTTGGCTTCTTCTTCGGCGTGGAAGCGCAGGTTTTCCAGCAGCGCGACGTCGCCATTACGCATCGCACGTACGTGCTGCTCCACCAGCGGTCCCACGCAGTCGGGCAGGAGAGCGACTGCCTTGTCGAGTTCGGCAGCGAGTTCCTGCGCGACCGGTCCGAGCGAAAGTTCGGGCTTCACCTTTCCGTCGGGACGTCCGAGGTGCGAGGCGAGAATTACACGAGCGCCCTGGTCGATCGCGTAACGCACTGTTGCCAAGGAGCTGCGGATTCGCGTTGCGTCGGTGACCTGCCCGTTCTTCAGCGGAACGTTGAAGTCGACACGGATCAACACCCGCCGGCCATTCAGTTGAATGTCTTCGATGCTCTTCACGTGCTGGGCCTTGTGCGGTTGAGTCTGTTCGCTCGTCAGAGGCGCCCGGCGATCAGAGCTGTGACGTCGCACATTCGAGCTGAGAACCCCATCTCGTTGTCGTACCAGGAAAGAACCTTTGCGAAGCCAGGCTCGAGCACCTTGGTAAGCGGAGCGTCGAAGATCGAAGAGTGACGGTTGCCGTTGAAGTCGATCGAGACGAGTTCTTCCTCGCAGTACTGGAGCACTCCCTTGAGCGCACCCTCGGCCGCGGCCTTGACCGCCGCGTTGATCTCCTCGGCCGAGGCCGGCTTGATGGTCTCCACTGTCAGATCGATCACCGACACGTTGGCGGTCGGGACGCGGATGGCCATTCCGTCGAGCTTGCCTTTGAGTTCGGGCAACACCAGTGCGACGGCTCGCGCCGCGCCGGTGGTTGTCGGGATCATCGACAGGGCCGCAGCACGGGCCCGGCGCAGGTCCTCGTGGGGCAGGTCCAGAATGCGTTGGTCGTTGGTGTAGGAATGCACGGTGGTCATCAGACCCCTGCGGATGCCGAAGCTCTCGTGCAGGACCTTGGCCACAGGGGCCAGGCAATTGGTGGTGCACGAGGCGTTCGAGATCACGTGATGCTTGGCGGGATCGTAGGCGTCATGGTTGACGCCGTAGCAGAGCGTGAGGTCCACCCCGGTCGCCGGTGCGGAGATGATCACCTTGCTGGCGCCCGCTTCGAGGTGGGCGGCCGCCTGCTCGCGCTTCGTGAAGTGTCCGGTGGACTCGATGACGATCTGCACGCCGAGTTCCTTCCAGGGGAGTTCGGCGGGGTTTCTCTTCGACAATACGGTGATCTTCTTTCCGGCGGCGACGATGTCGTTGCCGCTAACTTCGACCGTTGCCGGAAACGCTCCGTGTACCGAATCGTGCCGTAGCAGATGGGCCAGCGTTGCCGCGCTCGTCAGGTCGTTTACCGCGACGATTTCGAAATCGTCGCGGCCGAGTCCCGCGCGCAGCATGTTCCGTCCGATTCTGCCGAAGCCGTTGATGCCTACTCGAATGCTCATATTGTCCGTCCTCCGAGGTGCTCAAGCAGGCTCGGTAAAAGTGGCAACAGTTCGAATTTCCAGGGAAAACTAGCTGCGCTCTTCGCACGCACCGGAGCGCAAGTCAAGATCAGGCGGAGCGCGCGGCGAGTGCTCTGCCGAAGCTTTCATCGACGTTGACCGGAGAGTGCACTCATTGGGGAACGGCGAATTGACAGCCTGAGTCAGCAGGAATACTTTCGCAGCGTGTGGTGTGTGGTGTGGCAGCGGCTTCCTAAGTGACCCTTCAGCCCGAACATTATTCCGTTTTCGATATGCTCACCGGTTCTGGGCCGGTGGTTTCCGTGGTCCTTTATGCCCTCATCGCCGCCTCGGTGGGCAGTTGGGGCGTCATCCTCTTCAAGGCCCGTCAGGTCTACACCGCACGTAAGGGCGCCGAGGAGTTCCAGAAGCTTTTCTGGGAAACTCGCAACCTGGCCGAAGTGTCACGTGCCTGCGGTCAACTCGGCGACAATCCGTTGGCGGCTGTGTTTACCGCCGGTTACGAGGAGTTGCTTCGCCTGCGCACCAAGAAGAAGGCGGCTGCCGATGAGGGCCTCAGCACTGAGTTGGCTGGCATCGCCAACGTAGAGAGGGCGATGCGGCGTGCCGCTCATCACGAGCGAACGGAGCTTGAGAAGCTTCTTACCTTTCTGGCCACTACCTCCAGCACGACTCCCTTCGTCGGCTTGTTCGGCACGGTGTGGGGCATCATGAACTCGTTCCGCGGACTGAGCGTCGGCGGTCCTTCAAGCATTCAGGCGGTAGCGCCCGGCATTTCCGAGGCTCTGATCGCGACCGCCGCCGGGCTCGCAGCTGCCATTCCAGCCCTTGTGGCCTACAACCACTACGCCCGCGCCTCGCGCCTTCTGGCCGGGGAAATGGACAGTTTCATCTCCGAATTCCTCAACATCGCCGAGAGGCATTTCCTCAACTGATCGGGAAGTAACGATGGCCGGCGGCATGGACGACTTCGGGGAGGGCGGGACCGTTGCAGGTATCAACGTCACCCCGCTGGTTGACGTGATGCTTGTGCTGCTCGTCATATTCATGGTGACGGCGCCTATCATTCAGCAGGGGGTCGACGTGCAGCTCCCGCAAGCCGGTGGCAGCCAGTTGCAGGGTGATGACGTTGCGCTGGTGGTCTCGGTCACCAACGACGGTAAGGTCTACCTGAACGATACCGTGACGGATGCGGCCAAGATCGGGAAGACTGTGGCGGCCATCCTGCAGGAAAAGCACCAGCAGGTAGTCTACGTGCGAGGAGACTCGCGTGCCGACTACGGGATGGTGGTGCAGGTCATCGCGTCGCTCAAGAGTGCCGGCGTCGAAAAACTCGGCCTCATAACGCAGCCCGGAGAGAGTTGAGTGGCGCTGAGAGCGCGCGAGCGCCAGAGGCAGGCGACTTGGGTCGATCCACGCCTTTGGTCTGCGCTCGTATGGTCGGTCGGGGGGCACGTTTTCGTCGTCGTGGTCGCGCTGTTCTGGGCGTGGTTCGCGCCGGCCCCGAAGACTTTCGACCTGCCGGCAGGACCGATGGTCGATCTGATCGCGCCGGGCGGCGACTCGGCCGTCATGAAGGTCGGGCCGCTTGCCAAGAAGGGCGGGGGCAAGACCGCAGCACAAAAGAAGCCTGTCGATCCCGTTCCTGAAGCAAAGCCAGAGGAGGAGCCCAAGGCTGATTCAAAGCCTGCGGTCGTCGTCGCACCCGAGCCGAAACCGGAACCGAAACCGGAGGTGAAGCCCGAGGTAAAGCCCAAGCCCGAACCGAAGCCGGAGCCAAAGCCCGAGGTAAAGCCGAAGCCCGAACCGAAGCCGGAGCCAAAGCCCGAGGTAAAGCCCAAGCCCAAGCCCGAACCGAAGCCGGAGCCAAAGCCCGAGGTAAAGCCGAAGCCCGAGGTGAAAACTCCGCCCAAGGAAGAGCCCAAGGCCTCGGCCAAGAAGGCGGAGCCGGCAAAGCCGGACCCGAAAACCAAGAGTGAGCCGGTGTCGCCCAATTCGACGGCGTCCCCCGCATCGCCCCGGAGCGAATCGAAGAATCCTGGACCGGGGCCGGACGGACCGTCCACCGGTCCCCGCGCCAGCGAAAATCTGCAATCAGGCGGTGGCGCTCCCGGGATGCCTGGTGGCGGCGGTGGCGGAACAGGAACCCGAAGCCCGGAGTTCTACGCGTACTTCGCCTACCTGTACGAACTCATAAAGTCGGAGTGGGTTTGGGCGGGCGACCAGGATCCGACCCTCGCGGTCGCGATTCGATTCAGTATACTTCCCGATGGTCGCATCACGGAGGCGCGGATCACCGAGCGTTCGCGGATTGCGTTGTTTGACGAGTCGGCGATCAACGCGGTGCGTGCGACCGGCTCGCTCAGTCCGCCGCCGGCTGGGGTCAGGTCTGAGTTTGCGGACGTTGAATTGGTGTTCAGGGCGGCAGATCTCGCGCAGTAGCGAGGTCTCGGCAGGAGGTAGCGGTGGCTGGATCGCGACAGGTGTTGTTTCGGGTGATTCTCGGCTCGTTTATCGGTTTGTCCGGGGCCGTGTCGGCTTCGGCGCAGTTGCGTGCCGAGATCGTCGGGCCGGGAGTGATGCGGATACCGATCGCCGCTGCTCCACTGGCTCCGGCCGGCCAAGCCGATGCTGCTCTTGAGGCGGAGTTCTCCCGAGTACTTGCCGGTGACCTCGACATCAGCGGCCTTTTCAGGGTGATCGATCCGGCGTCCTACATAGAGGGCGTTCCGCCGGGGCCGTTGGGCCCCGAGCGCGTGAACTTCCTGAATTGGCAGACCATCGGTGCGCGCGGAGTGCTGCTAGGACGCTACGAGAGGTCGCAGGACGAACTGACCGTCGAGGTCGCGTTCTTCGACGTACCCGGGCACTCGATGCTGGGCGGCAGGCGTTTTCGCGGCCGTTCAGGCGAGATCGTCAGGATGGCTCACCGTGCGGCCGACGCGATCCTCGAGTTTACGACCGGAATCCCCGGACCCTTCGATTCCAAACTCGCCTTTGTTTCGAATCGGGGCGGGCACTCACGCGACCTCTTCACCTTCACGCTGGACGGGAAGATCGACAGGATCACCAATGATCACAGCGTGGTCATGGCCCCCGCCTGGAGCCCGGACCTGCGCTCCGTAGTTTTCACGAGCTTTCGGGATGGCGAGCCTGAACTGTTCAACGCCGACCTCTCGTCAAAGGTTGAAAACAAGATTGCGAGCAAGATGGGGCTCAACATCGGCGGAGCCTGGCGTCCGGATGGCAGCGTGCTCGCTGTGGCCAGGGAGCAGGAAGGCAATACCGACATCTACACCTTGGATTTCCGTGGCCAGAATCAGCAGCGTCTTACCGACCACTGGGGGATCGACGTGGATCCATCCTGGTCACCCGACGGGACCAGGCTCGCCTTCTGCTCCTCACGAGGCGGTACTCCCCAGGTCTACACGATGAGTTATCCCGACAAAAAAGTTTCACGCGTGACATTTTCGGGCAATTACAACTGCTCGCCGGTGTGGTCGCCCGACGGTCGCAGCATTGCCTACGCGGGCCGTATGGGACGGGACTTCCACGTATTCGTCACCCCGGCCGGCGGAGGTGAGGCGCGACAACTGACATTCGTCGGTTCGAACGAAGATCCGACGTGGTCGCCGGACTCCCGTTTCATCGCGTTCTCGCGGGAGCAGGGAAAAAACAAGAAGATTTTTCTCGTCGATGTTACAGGCAGGTGGGAACGACAATTGACCACCGGTGATGGGGATGATACTTCCCCGAGTTGGTCGAGACGGCTTGATTAGGGCGCAATATGCCTTCCTGCGCCCGTTCTCGCATAATAGTCACAGCGCGCCGAAACGGCGCTTCGGAGGATAGCATGGGTCTTGGACGTGTGTGGTTGAGGCGGTTCAGGATGCTGACCGTCGTGGTGGGAGTTGGGTTGGCCTTGGGTGTCACGGCCGGGTGTTCTTCGAAGAGCAAATCTTCGGGCCTCGATGACGATGCTTCTCTGAGCGACGACAAACTCGGCGGGCGCGGCAGCATGGGCGAGTTCGCGTCGAGCGGGAAGGTAACTTCCGGCGGTCGTTTTGAGGACGTATTCTTCGCCTACGACGCCGCCGAATTGGACGGCTCAGGGACGGAGGCCGTGCGTTACAATGCCGAGTTGCTGCGCGCCGAAAAAGGCCGCGTAGAGATCGAAGGCCACTGCGATGATCGCGGTACTGCCGAGTACAACCTGGCGCTCGGCGCTCGTCGTGCGAAGTCGGTCCGTGACGCACTGGTGGGCCTCGGGATCAGCGCTTCGCGCCTTTCGACCGTGAGCTACGGGGAAGAGCTTCCCCTTTGCCGCGATACGAACGAAGCGTGCTGGAGCAGAAACCGGCGCTCGCATCTCGTCGATCTGACAAAGTAGGGACACTCTCTCTGCAATGGAACGTCCGTGTGCCGCAGTTGTATTCTGCTTGCCGCTTGTGGTGCTGCTGGTTTCCGCCTGCGGAACCCAGTTCCAGAGTGACAAGACGGGTCGGCGTTACGAAGACCTGAGAGCGTTGGTCCTGGAACAGCGACGAGCAATCGAGGACATGAGGCGGGAGCAGGAGTCGCTGCGCGCCTCGGTCGATGAATTGCAATATGGTCGACACCCCGGCGGCAGGCCGCTCCACGGCCCCGGGGCCGCGGGTGGCGCCGGCGGGGATTCGTACTGGGGAAGCGGCGTTCAGCGACCGGCGCCGCCAGTTCCCCAGCCCGGAAGCGAGTATCCGTCAAGCGGCGACGGTCTTTTCAATGCTCCGACTGCTCCGGGGCAAGATGCGGATTCGCGCTTCAGCGCGGGCGGTCCCGGCGGTTCGGGGCCAGTGCCGAAAGACGGCGGAGGCGCGGGCGCTCCTGCGACCGACGGTGCGGCGCAGCCTCCATCGGCTAGCGGAGTCAGCGGCGATGTTCCCAGCGAACTGGTGGGAACCACCTACGATTCCGGTATGCGGGCCTTGAACGCCGGCGATCACGACGAGGCGATCCAGCATTTCCGGAATTTCCTGCACGACAATGCTTCCTCGCCTTTTGCCGACGACGCGCAGTACTGGATCGGCGAGGCCTACTATCGCAAGGGCCAATACCATCGCGCGATCATCGAACTGAACCAGGTCTCGATTACCTACGGTTCAGGCAACCGTGCCCCCGCAGCGTTGGTGCGCCAGGCCGAGGCCTTCCGCATCGTGGGGGATAGAGTCGATGCCAAGCTGAGTCTTCAGAAGGTGATCAACCGCTATCCAGGTACTGGAGAAGCGGCCAAGGCCTCGAAGATGCTCAGCGAGATCGGTGGGTGAAATCCGCTCCCGCCGTCGATGAGGGTTGTTCGTAATCTAGAACGCGCACGCGGCCTGCTGCGACGGCCTGTCGTTACAATCGGTAACTTTGACGGCGTTCATCGCGGCCACCAAGTGATCTTAGGGCAGCTCTGCTGCGACGCCGAGTCGCGCGGCGTCCCTTCTGTTGTCCTGACTTTCGATCCCCATCCAGTCGGTGTCGTTCGTCCGTTGTCGGCGCCGCGGCTCTTGATGACTCTCGGCGACCGTCTTTCGACCCTTTCGGAATACGGCGTCGATGTGACGGTCGTGCAACGTTTTTCTCGAAACTTCGCCTCCATTGGTGCGGATGAGTTCGTCGAGCGGTTCCTGGTGGACGTACTTGACGCTCAAAAACTGCTCGTGGGGCACGACCTCAACTTCGGGCACGCTCGAAGCGGCAGCGTGGAGACGCTGGTCGAGGCCGGAGGTCGCTACGGATTCGCTGTTGAAGTGATCGGGCCCGTGGAGGCCGACGGTCTCGTTGTGCATTCGAGCGTGATCCGAAAGTGTATCGCCGCCGGTGAAGTTTCGGCAGCGAGCCGGTTGCTCGGTCGACCGCACCGCGTTCGTGGCAGAGTGCAGCCGGGTGCCGGTCGGGGACGTAGACTGGGATTCGCGACTGCTAACCTTCGCCCCAAGACTCCGTCGATTCCGATGGACGGAGTCTATGCGACGTTCGGTTGTCTCGGGGGCGAGTTGATTCCCAGCGTGACTTCCATCGGTCACACGCCGACTTTCGGCGGCGTCGATACGGTCATAGAGACCCACCTTTTCGCGGAATATGGAGCGCTCTACGGACGCGCGTTCGCGATCGATTTCATCGAAAGGATCCGCGATCAGAAACGGTTCGACAATGCGGCTGGCCTCATCGCTCAGATTGCACGCGACGTGGAGGAAGCGAAGTCCATCCTGGGCGCGCTCCGCGTGCGATGATTCCGGTCCCGGCGCCTGGGCTGTGTCTTGCGGTACCCGCGGACGCGGAGGGGGAGCGGCTGGATGTCTGGCTTGCCGGCCAGCCGTCGGCGCCGACGAGATCCCAGATCAAGATTGCCGCCAAAGCCGGTCTTCTGACCGTCGATGGCCGCGCCGCGCGGGTTTCGCAGCGGCTGCGCGGCGGCGAGATGGTTGGTCTGCTCGACGGGCCCGGAGGTTATTCGCCCAATGATGTAGGTCCCGAGAACATCGCGCTCGAGGTGTTGTTCGAAGATTCGTGTCTGGTGGCGGTCAACAAGAGGGCCGGCATGGTTGTTCATCCCGCTGTCGGTAATCGCAGTGGAACCTTGGTGAATGCACTGCTGGGCCGCTATCCGGGGGCCTCATTACCGGGGGAGGCGGTGCGGGCCGGTATCGTCCACCGTCTTGATCGCGACACCTCAGGCGTGATTCTGGTGGCGCGCACGGTCTCGGCGCACGAGTCGCTGGCCCGGCAGTTCCGTGAGCGCAGCGTCAGGAAGATCTACTGGGCTGTAGTGCAAGGCCGGGTGGCCGGCGAAGAACGCTTTGACGCTCCGATCGGACGTCATCCCACCGACCGCAAGCGTATGTCCATTCACGGCAAGCCGGCCCGCGCTGCGGTGACCGACGTACGGCCCCTGGAGTGCTATCCGGGCACGACCCTGGTGGAGGCACGACCCCAGACCGGTCGAACTCATCAGATCCGCGTGCATCTCGCGGCCAGGGGCTGGCCGGTCCTTGGTGACAAGGTCTACGGAGGAGCGCGAGGGCCGGTCGCCCTGATCGCTCGTCAGGCCCTCCACGCGATGTCGATCGAGTTCGCGCATCCCGAAATCGGTGCCCGACTTACGATCCAGGCTCCGTTGCCTCCCGACTTCGAAGAACTTCTTCGGCTGCTGCGTGCAGCATCTTGATGTCTGGAGCCGAGGCGGGATCGGTAAGTTCTGGTTGACTCAAATCCGGGGATCGTTTAGTTTCCGCGCGTCCCACCCGGAAACCAGCCGTTTCCGTCGCAGCCCGGCAAAGCAACGAAGACACGCGATAGGCCATCGGCCTCGGAGCGTACCAACGATGCGGAGTGAGTGGCCGGTCTGCGAGAGCGTCCGGTACCCCGGGGCCATTACAACCCTTCCAGGCTTATCGTCTCTTCTTCGGGAGGGACTCCGGAGTCCTGATTCCCGGCCGTCGAACCAAGATAATACTTATGACCGAACGAGGCGGCGACACGCCCAAAGACAGAAAGAACGGCAACAACGGGCGTAACCGCTCGGGCCGACGGCAACCGGAGAATACCAACCTGATGGTACGTTCGCGTGGACACGACGCTCGACCCAAGGACGAGATCCAGCCTGAAGAAGAGCAGGCCGGACCGCTACCGGTAGGGCCGACTCTTGACCTCAAGGATCTGAAGCAGAAAACCGCACGCGATCTCGCCGACGTTGCCCGGGAACTGGGCGTCGAGGGAGTCGCGACCATGCGCAAGCAGGAGTTGATCTTCAAGATCCTCGAGGCGCAGGCGGCAAAGAGTGGAAACGTTTATGGGGAGGGTGTTCTGGAGATCCTTCCCGACGGCTTCGGATTCCTGCGCGCTCCCGATTCCAACTACCTTCCGGGGCCCGACGACATCTACATTTCTCCGAGCCAGGTGCGCCGTTTCGGACTCCGGACCGGTGACGTTGTTTCCGGTTTGATTCGCTCTCCCAAAGAAGGGGAGCGCTACTTCGCTCTTCTCAAAGTCTCGGCCATCAACTACGACGAACCGGAAAAGGCCCGGGACAAGGTCCTTTTCGACAATCTCACGCCGCTCTACCCGGACGACCAGCTCAAACTTTCCCACGAGCCGTCCGAGTACACGACGCGCGTAATCGACCTGATGGTTCCCGTGGGCAAGGGCCAGCGCGCGCTGATCGTGGCCGCTCCCAGAACCGGCAAGACGGTGATGCTCCAGCACATCGCCCACGGAATCGCTGCGAATAACAAGGAAGTGATCCTGATCGTGCTCCTCATCGACGAGCGGCCCGAGGAAGTCACGGACATGCAGCGCTCTGTGCAGGGCGAGGTTATTTCTTCCACTTTCGACGAACCTCCGACCCGTCACGTGCAAGTGGCCGAAATGGTGATTGAGAAAGCGAAACGACTGGTCGAACACGGCCGCGATGTCGTGATTCTGCTGGATTCGATCACCCGCCTGGCCCGGGCCTACAACGCGACCGTGCCGCCCAGCGGGAAAATCCTGTCCGGCGGCGTTGACTCCAACGCTCTGCGAGGGCCCAAGAAATTCTTTGGCGCCGCCCGCAACATCGAGGACGGCGGCAGTTTGACCATCATCGGTACGGCCCTGATCGATACGGGAAGCCGTATGGACGAGGTCATTTTCGAAGAGTTCAAGGGGACGGGAAACTGCGAAATTCACCTCGACCGGCGACTTATGGACCGGCGGGTGTTCCCGACCATAGACATCCAGAAATCCGGTACCCGGAAAGAGGATCTCCTGATCGAAAAAGAGTCCATCAGCCGGGTTTTCGTCCTGCGCAAACTCCTGACCCAGCTCAATACGGTAGAGGCCATGGAATTCCTGCTGGGCAAGATGAAGGGCACCAAGTCGAACAAGGACTTCATCGACTCGATGAATCAGTAGTTCGCGGTCGGCTTCCAGGCTGACGCATTGCATCCCGACCGGGCTTTTGTTAATGGGCCGGGGTTACGCCGATACCGGCGCGCTGAGTCCAAGTACAGGTAAGGTATAGAGATATGGTAGCTCGATGAGCCAAGTCACGATGAAACAGTTGCTGGAAGCCGGTGTCCACTTCGGTCACCAGACCAGCCGGTGGAACCCCAAAATGCGTCCCTTCATCTTCGGGGCGCGCAACGGCATCCACATCATCGACCTTCAGCAGACGGTCAACCTTTTCCGCGAGGCTTGCGACTACGTCCGCGAGGTCGCCGCTCGAGGAGGTTCGGTCCTCTTCGTCGGTACCAAGAAACAGGCGCAGGACGCGATCAAGGCCGAAGCAGAGCGTTGTAAGCAGTACCACGTGAACAACCGCTGGTTGGGTGGAACGCTGACTAACTTCCAGACGATCAAGCTCTCGATCGATCGTCTGAAGCGCTTGGAAGATACGCTCGCCGATCCGGCCAGCGCGAGTGTCTACAAGAAGAAAGAGCGGCTGCTGATGCAGCGCGAATTGGACAAGCTCCAATACAATCTCCAAGGCATCAGGGAGATGAAACGGCCGCCCGACGTGCTGTTCATCATCGACCCCGATCGCGAACAGATCGCGGTAGCTGAGGCGAACCGGCTTTCCATTCCTGTTGTCGCCGTCGTTGACACCAACTGTGATCCGGACCGGATCGCGTATTGCGTGCCCGGCAACGACGATGCGATTCGAGCGATTCGCTTGTTCTGCGGCGCTATCGCCGACGCCGTCCTCGAGGGGATGGGAGAGTTCGACGCGCGCGGAGCGGTGGGCGAGAAACTCGGTGCTGAAGGCGCACTGCCTTTCGGAGCCGGCATGTACTCCGATCTCGTCGGAGACGGGGCCGAGAAGGCCTTTGCCGCGGTTTCGGAAGGAGCCGAAGCGGCGCCGTTTGCCGCTACCGATTTTGTGACGGGCACCGCTGAATGAGCATCGACGCCAAGGTGGTCAAGGACCTGCGGGATCGTACCGGCGCAGGGATGATGGATTGCAAGAAGGCGCTTGCCGAGACCGACGGCGATCTCGAGCGCGCGACGGCTCTCCTGCGCGAGAAGGGACTGGCCGGGGCCGCCAAGAAGGCCGGTCGCATCGCCGCCGACGGTTTGATCGGGATCTTCTCCGCACCGGACTGCAAGAGTGCCGTGATGGTCGAACTCAACTGCGAGACCGACTTCGTGGCCAAGACCGACCAGTTTCGAACTCTGCTGGCGACACTCGGTGCCGCGCTCGTGACGGCGGCTCCGGTAGGTGAGGGTGGCGCCGACTCAGTGACGGACTTGCGTGTGGCCGGCGGTGGTACGATCGGAGAGTTGCTCAAGGAGAGCATCGCCAACATCGGTGAGAACATCGGCGTGCGCCGCTACGTTCGCTACGTTTCCGCCGATGGCATCGTCGGCCAGTATCTCCACGGCGGCGGCAAGATCGGTGTGGTGGTCGAGCTTGTCGGAGCGGACGCCAGTTACGCGGAACTCGCCAAGGCGCTTGCGATGCAGGCGGCTGCGGCGTTTCCCCGCTGGGTATCGCGCAGCGAAGTGCCGGCGTCCGAACTCGGCGGCGAACGTGAGATCTTTCGCCAACAGGCCATCACCTCCGGCAAGCCGGACAAGATCATCGACAAGATCGTCGAAGGCAAGATCGAGAAGTTCTACGCGGAAACCTGTCTCCTGGAGCAGGAGTACGTGCGTGACTCGGATCTGACGATCACGAAGCTGCTCGCTCAGGCAGGCAAGGAAAAGGGAGTGACCCTCACTGTTCCGCGCTTCACCCGCTATCAACTCGGTGAGGGCATCGAGAAGAAGCAATCCAACCTCGCGGCGGAAGTCGCCCAGCAGATCGGCCAGAGCGCCTGAGCGGACGCATCGGATGGCGGACGCGGCGACCGGAACGCCTAGGCTCCAGCCAAAGTATCGGCGAGTGCTGCTCAAACTGAGCGGCGAATCACTCGCCGGTTCCCAGGATTACGGGATCGACCCCAAAGCGATTTTGCGTCTGGCCGAAGAAATTCGCGCCGCGCAGGCGCTTGGCTGTGAGTTGGCTCTGGTGGTCGGCGGGGGAAACATCTTTCGCGGACTCAAAGCCGCCGACATGGGCATCGAGCGCGCCACCGGCGACTACATGGGGATGCTGGCGACGGTCTTGAACAGCCTCGCAATCCAGGATGCTCTCGAAAAGACTGGGGTTCCGACTCGGGTTCTGAGCGCGCTGGAGATCAGGGAAGTGGCCGAGCCGTACATCCGGCGTCGCGCGACGCGGCATCTGGAAAAAGGCCGAGTGGTGATCTTCGCCGCCGGAACCGGCAACCCCTTCTTCACGACCGACACTGCTGCAAGTTTACGAGCGATGGAGATCGGCGCCGACGTCATAATGAAGGCCACGCGTGTCGACGGCGTGTATTCGGCCGATCCGGAGAAACATCCGGATGCCGTCCGCTATTCCTCGCTTACGCACTTCGAGGTGCTTGAACGGGGACTGCGGGTGATGGACACGACGGCGATCTCGCTTTGCATGGAAAACAACATGCCCATCATCGTCTTCGACATGACGCGTCCCGGTAACATAGTCAGGGCGATCGCCGGTGAGCCGATCGGCACGACAGTGGGAGGACCGGCGCGATGACCGAAGAGATCCTGAAAGAACTACGTCGCCAAATGGCCGAGACCATGGTTTCGTTCAAGCGAGATCTCGCGCGCATTCGTGCGGGGCGCGCGACGCCGGCTCTTCTCGACCATGTGTTCGTCGACTACTATGGTTCGAGCACTGCGCTCAACAAGCTTGCGACGGTCTCGGCTCCGGAGCCGCGTCTTCTTCTCGTCCAGGCATTCGACAAGAAGTCGACAGCGTTGATCGACAAGGCCATTCGCAGCGCGGGGCTCGGCCTCTCTCCGGTCGGGGACGGGACGGTGCTGCGCATTCCCATTCCCGAACTCAACGAGGAACGAAGGCGCGATCTCGTCAAGCAGGTTCGCAAAGAAGCTGAGACTCACAGGGTTTCGGTGCGCAGCCACCGCCGTGACGCCAACGAACTCCTGAAAGAGGCGGAGGCCGAAAAGGAGATCACGCAGGATGATCACCGCGCGGCTCACGAAAAGGTACAGAAGCTTACCGATGACGCGATCGCGCAGATCGACGAGATCATAAAAACCAAAGAGCACGAGATCCTATCCGTTTGAGCGGGGTGCACGCCCTTGAAAGACGATTCGGGAGGCGGCCTGCCCCGCCATGTGGCGGTGATCATGGACGGCAACGGACGCTGGGCTACCCAGCGTGGTCTTAGCCGTGTCCAGGGACACCGGCGCGGCAAGGATTCCGTCAAGGAAATCGTAGAGACCGCCCGCGAGATCGGAATCGAGTTTCTGACGCTCTACGCGTTTTCCACCGAGAATTGGGAGCGTCCCGAGCGGGAGGTGGACGTTCTGATGCGTCTGCTGCGCCATTACCTGCGCTCCGAAGTGAACAAGATGATGCGGCACCGCATCCGTCTGCGTGCCATCGGAAACCTGCGTCGTCTGCCCGGTGACGTGCTTGCCGAGGTGCGAGCGGTCGAGCAGCGCACTCGCGCGAATGACGGAATGACCGTTCAGTTGGCGGTCAGCTACGGCAGCCGCGAGGAACTCGTTTTCGCGGTACGCCGGCTTGCGCGCAAGGTGCGCGACGGCGCCCTGGCCCCCGAGAACATTGACGAGAGCGCGATCTCGGATTCGCTGATGACTGCGGGGATTCCCGATCCTGACCTTCTCATCCGCACCAGCGGAGAAATGCGTCTGTCGAATTTTCTGCTCTGGCAGGTTGCCTACACCGAACTGTACGTCACCGACGTGCTGTGGCCGGATTTTCGTCGTCCGCAGTTTCTTGCGGCGCTCGACGACTACGCCAGGCGGGAACGACGTTTCGGCAAGACCGCCGAACAATTGGAGAGGGAGGCCTGAATGCTGCGCGCGAGGGTGTTGACCGCGGCGATCGCCATCCCGATTCTTATCTGGTTGATCTTCCGGGCATCGCCGTTGGTGTACGACTCGGTCATCTTGTTTTTTACGTTCGTCTCGTTGCGCGAGATGGCCGCCATGCAACGTGTGGCGTTTTCCGGCAGTACCTTGCTGACGGCCGGCGGCGGCATGGTGATCGCGGTATCGATGCTGCTCGATCACAGCGGTGCGGCGGTGTCGGCAGGTCTGGTGATCGCGTTGATCACGACCCTCCTCGGAACGTTGCTGACGGCCCGCGACATGGAACAGAGCGTGATCGGAGCCGGTCAGGTGCTGTTCGCCGCGGTGTACGGCGGATTGTTGCTTCCGCATCTCATATGGATCCGTGCGCTCTCAGGAGGCGCCGCGTTGGTCTTCTTCCTGTTGGCTTGCGTGATGGCCAGTGACGCCGGTGGTTACTTCGGCGGTCGCGCTTTCGGCAAGCGAAAACTGTGGCCGACGGTGAGTCCCAACAAGACGGTGGAGGGCGCCGTAAGTTCGGTGGCCGGAGCGGTCGCAGTCGGAGTAGTGCTGAATGCCCTGGTGGTTCACCGCTTCGGATCGTTCGAAGTGGTGCTGGTGACATCGATCATTTCAGTATTCGCACAGACGGGCGACCTGGCCGAGTCCATGATCAAGCGTGCTTTCCACGCCAAGGATTCAGGTTGGATTCTTCCGGGGCACGGCGGCGTGCTTGACCGAACCGACAGCATGGTGCTTCCGATCGTGTTCATCTACTACTACGCCTACTACTACGGCGGCTGAGCCGATGGGCGGGGCTCGGCTACGCCGGGAGAAGAGAGTCTCGGTGTGGCGGTGATGGCCGCGCTTCGTTTGGCGCCGGCCGACGCGGAACTCCACGGATCACGGTTTCCGTCGTTTCCTTCCCGGTATAGAAGGGCAAGACAATGATGATCGGCAGCACACTCGCGGCAATCCTGGTTCTGGCCTTCGTGATTTTTGTCCACGAGCTCGGCCATTTTCTGGTCGGTAAGTGGTGTGGTGTGGAGATCAAGGTCTTCTCGATGGGGTTCGGTCCGACGGTCTTTGCGCGGACGTTCGGAGAGACCGTCTACCGCCTCGCCCTCGTTCCACTTGGCGGCTATGTGCGCATGGCCGGCTACGACGAAGAGGGTGGTGACGCGGAGGACGTCCCGAGCGATCCTGCCCGCGGCTTCACCGGCAAGACGATCGCCCAGCGTGCGTCGATCATCGCGGCAGGTCCCGCGGTCAATCTGGTGTTCGCAACGATTCTTTTCTCCGCCTGCGCGTTGGCCTACGGCGTCTCGGCACCATCGACCGAACCTGTGATCGGCGGGATCGTGTCCGGTGAAGCGGCCGCGGCCGCGGGGCTGAGTGAGGGCGATCGCATCATCTCGGTCGACGGGGCCGAAGTCCGCGACTGGGATCAATTGCTCAAAGCGGTGTTGGGCAGCGGCGGTCGCGCATTGAACTTCGAACTGCAGACGCCGGACGGTGCGCGCCGAGCGGCACAAGTAACGCCACGGGTCCAGTCACGCACCGACGCATTCGGCGAGGAGATCGACCGCGTGTATCGGATCGGTGTCCAGCAGGGCCACGTGCTGAAGCCGGTAGGTGCGCTCGAGGCCGTTTCCATCGGCGTGAGCCAGACGGTCGGATATTCCAGCATGATCCTGCAGACGGTCGGCCGGCTGCTGCAGGGCCGGCTGTCGGCCGGCGATCTTGGCGGCCCCATCCTGATCGCGCGTGAGGCCAGTGCTCAGGCGCGCAAGGGGTTGCAACCGCTGCTGATCTTCATGGCTCTGATCAGCGTCAACCTCGGCATCGTCAACTTGCTTCCAATCCCCGTGCTCGACGGCGGTCATCTGATGTTCATGACTTACGAAGCCGTGCGTGGGCGGCCGCTGTCGCTGCGGGTGCGTGAATACGCGCTGCAGGCTGGAATGGTCCTGATCGGCGGATTGATGATCTTCGTCGTATTCCACGACATCCTTCGCATCGTCGCGGGGTGAACGTGAGGCCGGCAGTCACCGCAGCGGACTGCACCGCGTTCGAGGCGACGCGCGGAGCCGGAACCTTGCTCGCGATCGATTCCTGCGGCTCCCGTCCCGGCGTGGCGCTGTGGGACGGCAGCGCATCCCCTCAAGTCGAGCACCTCGAGGAGCGCCCGCCCCGAGTCGAAGGACTTGCGGCTTGTGTCCAGCGGCTCCTCGATGGCGGACACCGCGAGGTTTCTTCGATCACCGGACTCGCCGTTCTGACCGGCCCCGGTTCCTACACGGGCCTGCGTACCGGGCTGGCCTTCGTTCGTGGGCTGGCTCTGCTCGACGCCCTGCCGGTTGCACCGGTGAGCGCGCTCGAGCGCCTCGCGTTCTGCGCCGGCGGTGAGGGGGAGAGGGTAATCTCGGTGTGGCGCAGTTCCCGCGATCAGGTAGTGGCGGCTGCGTATCAGATTCGCGATGGGCTTGTGCTTCCTTCTGATTCGGAGGAAGCGGTCGAAGGTGCGCAACTCGCGGGTTTTGCCCTGCGTTGCGCGGCCGGCAATCCCGGGCCCTGGGTGCTGGCGGTCGAGCACGACCAGGCTGTGGAAGTCGGACCTCTGCTGACGGAAATGATTGATGGAGCGCAACTGGAGCGACGAGTTGTCGATTCGCAGACGATCGAAGCGCTCGCTCGTCTGGGCTACGCCAGGTGTGCTCGCGGTCTTGGATTGTCTGCCGATGTGGTGCTGCCTGATTACTTCGGGACGAGCCTGCCGCGAAGCAATCGCAATCGTGTGGCAGCACCATTTCTTGTGGAACTAACTCGTTGAAAACGCTGGTTTTTCATCGTGTCTTGCAGGTTGACAACCAGTTGCGGCGGGTTTAACGTGCGCGCCGCACGCAACGGCCTTTCGAGGAGGTAGGAATGGAGGCTCACGACGAAGAATTGGTAAAGAGCTTGGTGTCGGGTAACGACGAACTACGACGTGCCGACCAGGTTCATCGGGAACTCAAGGCTGAGGTAGATGCTCTTTCGGCCAAGAACCACCTCTCGCCGGAAGAGGAACTTCGCCGCAAGGAACTGCAGAAGCTCAAACTCGCGGAAAAGGACAAGATCATGCGCATTCTTGTCGACTACCGCCGCGTTGCGGGTTCCTCTCCTTCGGTAAGCTGAGCCCCGACCGGGGTCCGTTTTCTGGGATTTCGCACTGGCCCGTGCCTGCGTTCAGGAGGGCGGGTGCCGCGTGTCTTTGTCTGCACCTCGAGGAACGAACATGAAGGAAATGCCCAAGCACACCATCTCAATCCTCGTCGAGAATGAGTTCGGCGTGCTGTCGCGGGTAGCCGGAATGTTCAGCGGGCGCGGCTACAACATCGAGAGCCTTTCGGTGGCGGAGACGCTGGATCCGTCGGTCTCGCGGATCACGCTCACCGTCAGGGGCGACACCTCGGTGCTGGTCCAGGTGACCAAACAGTTGCACAAGATGGTGTCGGTCATCCGCGTGGTGGATTTCGGGCAGGGTGAGTCCGTAGAGCGCGAACTGGCGCTCGTCAAGGTGGCCTTCAATGAGGCGACCCGCGCCGAGGTCATGAACATCGTCAATATCTTCCGTGCCAAGGTCGTCGATGTCGGCGCGGGCGTGTGCATCATCGAAACCACCGGCGCAGAAGACAAGATAAACGCTATGGTTCGGCTGCTGCGTCCGCTCGGCATCATGGAAATTGCGCGCACCGGCAGCGCCGCGCTCTATCGCGCAGAGCGTCTGCTCGCGGAGGCGCAGGAGCCAACTCGTGCGGACGCTTCGAGCGACGAGAATGCCGCGTGAAGATCTACGGCAAGAACGAAGTTCAACTCGACAAGATCATTTCCAAGGTAGTTGCCGTGATCGGTTACGGCAGCCAGGGCCACGCACACGCGCTGAATCTTCGTGACAGCGGAGTGAAGGTGATCATCGGGCAGCGCGCAGGCGGCGCTTCCGCTGCCAAGGCCGTTGCCGCGGGATTCGAGGTGGTGTCGGCTGCCGAGGCTGCGGGCAGGGCCGATGTCGTCATGCTGCTGGCTCCAGATGAAGTGGCCGGCGAACTCTACGCCGCCGAGATCGCTCCTAACCTCGTCAGCGGTAGCTACCTTGCGGTGGCGCACGGCTTCAACATCCACTTCAAAAAGATAGTTCCACGGAGCGATGCCGGCGTGTTCATGGTGGCTCCCAAGGGTCCCGGGCACCTGGTGCGCAGCGAATTCACGAAGGGCATGGGCGTTCCTTGTCTGATTGCCGTCGGGCAGGACGGCCCCGGTGATACCGAGGCGGTCGCGCTCGCGTATGCCGCGGCAATCGGCGGCGCTCGCGCAGCGGTGCTGGGAACCACGTTTCGTGAAGAGACGGAGACAGACCTGTTCGGTGAGCAGGCGGTTCTTTGCGGCGGACTCACGGAACTGATCCGCGCCGGCTACGAAACCCTCGTCGATGCCGGTTACGCTCCGGAAATGGCCTACTTCGAATGCCTCCACGAGGTGAAGCTTATCGTCGACTTGTTGTACGAGGGCGGCATGGCCAACATGAACTACTCGATCAGCAACACAGCCGAGTACGGCGCGCTTACACGCGGTAAGAGAGTGATCGGCGCGGATGTTCGCAGTGCGATGAAGGAGATCCTCGCCGAGATCCAGTCGGGTAAGTTCGCCGACGAGTGGATCACCGAATACAAGTGCGGGCTGCCGCATTTTCGCGAGTTGCGCAAGGAAGGCGAGAATCATCCCATAGAAGAAGTCGGTGCCAGGCTTCGGGCGTTGATGCCGTGGTTCCAAAAAAACAGGCTTGTCGACCGTGCGAAGAACTGAGGCTCTGGCGCTGTGAAGTTCGCGCGTGAAGGATTTGTTGCGGCGGCGGTTCCTGCCGGCGCAGCCGTGGTGCTCGGAGCTTTTTTCGGCGCGACGGTCTTTGTCGGATTGGCGGCGGTCGCATTGGCGGTGCTGCTTTTTTTCCGAGATCCCGAACGCGTCATTCCTTCAGATCCATCGGCGTTGGTGAGCCCGGCCGATGGTCGGGTGATCGCGGTCGAGGAGGGTGGCAAGGGTCATCGCTTCGCGCCGGAAACGACGACACGTATCTCGATCTTCATGTCGCCGCTGAACGTTCACATCAATCGCATGCCGTTCTCCGGGACGGTCGAGAGGATAGAGCATAAGCCTGGGCTTTTTGCGGGGGCGTATCGCGCGGACGCTTCCGAGATCAACGAGTCGAACTCGCTGCTGCTGCGAACGCCGGGTGGCGTGCCGGTCGTGGTAGTTCAGATCGCCGGGTGGTTGGCGCGCCGTATAGTTTGTCACGTGCAGCCCCAGGCCAGGGTTTCGCGCGGCGAGCGATTCGGTCTGATCATGTTCGGGTCGCGGCTCGATGTATTCCTGCCGCCGCAGGTGCGGCCTTCGGTGCGTGTCGGGGACCGTGTGCGGGCAGGGTCCAGCATTGTTGCGCTCGCCGCTCTTGACGGAGGGACTGATGAGAGCCGAAAAGCGTAGGTCCAAGATCGCGCTCCTGCATGACGGAGTTCCCCGCCGCGGGATCTACCTGCTTCCGAATCTGATCACTTCAGCGGGTCTGTTCTGCGGCATCTTCTCTATCGTTCAGACCATGCAGGGCGCGTACACGAATGCGGCGCTGGCGATTCTCGCCGCCCATATCTTCGACAGCCTGGATGGGCGAGTCGCTCGCATGACGAACTCGACCAGCAGCTTCGGCACCGAGTACGACTCTCTTTGCGACCTGGTTTCCTTCGGCGTCGCTCCCGGAGTCCTGATCTATCGCTGGGCGCTGATCCCGTGGGGTGTGTGGGGATGGTCGGCGATCGGTCTCTACGTGATCTGCTCGGCTATTCGGCTGGCGCGCTTCAACATCCTGGTGGGGCGTGTAGACCCCGGCTATTTCATGGGTCTTCCGGTGCCGGGCTCTGCGACGATGTTGGCCTCGGTGGTGCTCATGTACCGCTATGTAGGCCGTTCGGGCCTGCCTCCCAAGCAGATCGCGCTGCTGCTGCTCACGTATGCGCTGGCCTTCTTGATGGTCAGCAGTATTCGCTACACGAGCTTCAAGAATCTTCATCTTCATGGCCGTCAGCCATTGTCTACGTTCATCCTGGCGGTGTTGTTGCTCAGCGTGGCGGTTGCGGCGTATCCGCTCTTCATCTTTGTCGTCATCCTGCTCTACGTGCTCTCGGGCCCGGTCATGGCGGTGCGCGATTGGTCGCGGTCGACTCCTTCGGCGGTCGCAACTCCGGTGGAAGAGGCAGACTCAGAGTAGATGCGGTCGGGCCGGCTTCCACCGTTTAGTGCGCGGCGGGACGGTACCGAGAGCCGGCAAGTCGGGGTCTCTTCCTTGCCGACGTTCCGGGTGCGATGGGTTGACAGTCAGGCGTAGCCGTGGGTATCTAGCCGGCATGGTCAGCTACGTTTACAAGGCTCTTGCGGGCTTGCTGCTGCTTAGATGCCCGTCCGGGGTCTCGCCGGTGGTGTAGCTCGACTAGCCATCATCGTGAGACGCGGACGGGGATACCAACCGACCCGCGAATGCTGACGACGACGAAAAGCCGCGGGACCCCGCGGCTTTCGTGTTTCTGGCCGCTCGGGTTCACGCGTGGAGAGGTCAACCATGAACGATGACAAAGACTGGGTAAGGATCTTCGACACCACTTTGAGAGATGGCGAGCAGTCGCCCGGCTGCACCATGAATGTCGACGAGAAACTCGTCGTCGCCAGGCAGCTCGAAGCTCTGGGTGTAGACGTGATCGAAGCGGGGTTCGCCGCCGCTTCGCCGGGTGATTTCGAGTCCGTGCGAGCGGTAGCGCGCGCGGTCAAAGGGCCGGTCGTGCTGAGCCTGGCGCGCACGCGCGAAGCCGACATCGAAAGAGCCTTGGCCGCCGTCGACGGCGCGGACAAGCCCGGGGTTCACGTTTTCATCGCGACGTCGGATCTGCACCTGGAGCACAAACTCGGGATGAGCCGGCAAGAGGTGATAGACGCGGCCGTGTGGGCGGTGCAACGCTGCCGGCGCGACGTGGACTACGTCGAGTTCTCCGCCGAAGATGCCTCCAGGAGTGACATCGAATACTTGATCCGCGTGTTCGGCGAAGTGATCGGCGCCGGCGCGGTTGTGTGCAACGTTCCCGATACCACCGGCTATGCCGTGCCGGCCCAGATCCGCGAGTTGTTCAGAACGCTGCGCGCTCGCACTCCCGGAGGCGACCGCGTCGTGTGGAGCACGCACTGCCACAACGATCTCGGCCTGGCAGTGGCAAATTCCCTGGCTGCAGTCGAAGGAGGAGCGAGGCAGGTCGAGTGCACGATCAACGGGATCGGTGAACGTGCCGGCAACACCGCGATGGAAGAAGTGGTGATGGCGCTCGATACGCGTCGCGATCACTTCGGCGTCACCTCGCGTCTGTCCACCAAGCACATCTATCCGGCAAGCAAGACGCTTTCGAAGGTAGTCGGCGTCTCCATCGCTCCGACCAAGCCGGTGGTGGGGGCCAACGCGTTTTCCCACGAAGCCGGGATCCACCAGGACGGCGTTCTGAAGAACGTGCTCACCTACGAAATCATGCGTCCTGAATCGGTCGGCAGGTTGAGCAACTCGCTGGTGCTCGGTAAGCACTCGGGCCGTCACGCGTTCGCCGATAGATTGTTGGATCTCGGCATCGACCTCACGCATATCGACGTCAACGACGCCTTCGCCAAATTCAAGGTGTTGGCCGACAAAAAAAAAGAGATCTACGACGAAGATCTGTTCGCGATCGTGGCGGAAGAGCACGAGGTAGACCAGCGTTTTGAATTGAGGAACGTGGAGGTCGAGTCGACCTTGAACGGCGGGCCGCAGGCAGTGGTGACGCTTGCCGTCGGCGGAGTCGAGAGCCGCCGCAGCGCCGGCGGTGACGGTATGGTCGACGCTTGTTTTCGCGCGATCAAGGAACTGGCCGGTATCGATCCGACGCTCGAGTCATACCAGGTAAAGGGGATCACCGGCGGGACCGACGCGATAGGCGACGTAAGTTGTTTCATCCGCGTGGGAGATATCGGCGTTCGCGGCCACGGTGCGCACACCGACGTGGTGATGGCTTCGGCCTTGGCGTTCGTAGATGCGCTCAATCGCCTGGAGAACAGGCGGGCGCGCAGCATCAGTGACGACGCCCGCACAGCGGCGCCGGTGGTCGGTCCGTAGGGAAAGGAGCGTGGTGTCCGGCGCGCGGGAAGGCTTGGAGCGTCTCTGCGCCGACGTCATGTCGTCATTTGCATGAGAGTCAGAGCCCTCGTCGAGTATCTAGGCACCGGATGGAGCGGTTGGCAGGCGCAGCCCGGCGTGCCGACGATTCAGTGCGCGATCGAGAAGGCTCTGCTGACTGCAGCAGGCGTCACGACGCGGATTGCCGTCGCGGGTAGAACCGATGCCGGAGTTCACGCTCTCGGCCAGGTCGTGGCGTTCGAGGTCCCCGACGGCACCGATCTGCGCCGGTTGCGTGGTTCGCTCAATGCGCTGGCCGGCCGAGGGATAGCCGTGGTTTCGCTCGAGCCGACGCACGAGCGTTTCGACCCGCGTCGCGATGCGCTCAGCCGTACCTACCGGTACACGATCGTCAACGGCCGCCCGGCCTCACCGTTCTTCAACGATCGTAGCTGGACTCTGTACCGGCTGCTCGATCTCGAGTTGCTCGGGAGGTCGGCCGCGTCGATCATCGGCGAGCACGACTTTCAGGCTTTCCGTTCATCGGACTGTCAGTCGCGCAGCACGCAGCGCACGGTGACGCGAAGCGAGTGGCTGAGCGACGGCCCGATCGTCACCTACACGGTGACGGCCAACGCTTTCCTCAAGCAGATGGTGCGCGCTCTGGTCGGCACGATGATAGACATCGCGATCGGGCGACTGCCCGAAAGTCGCATGAGCGAACTGCTCGACGGAGGTTCACGCGAACAGGCCGGGCAGACGGCGCCGGCCAAAGGCTTGACGTTGCTGTCGGTCGAGTACCCGGACGCTGGCGAAGAGCGCGGCGGGAGCAGGAGATTCCCGTAACCCGTTGAAGAATCCCGGACTGAGCCGGGGGTTCTTCAACGGGCGATGCGGGGGACGGACGAGGCGGCGTTACGGCTGATCGTATCCGTCTTCTACGACGGGACAGTGCCGGCGCTGCCGCTACACGAGTGCGTCGATGATGGCGTTCAACGTCGGGCTCGGACGCATCGCCTTTTCGGTCTTCGCAGCGTCGGGCTGGTAGTAGCCGCCCATGTCGACGGGCTTGCCCTGGGCTGCGAGCAGCTCCGTCGTTATCTTCGCTTCATTCTCGACGAGTTGTTTGGCTACTCCGGCGAAACGAGCCTTCAACTCCTTGTCCTTCGACTGCGCAGCCAGCGCTTCGGCCCAGTACATTGCCAGGTAGAAGTGACTGCCGCGGTTGTCGATCTGTCCGACCTTGCGGGCCGGGGACTTGTTGTTGTCGAGAAACTTGCCGACAGCCTGGTCGAGGGTCTCGGACAGCAGCGTGGCCTTCTCGTTGTTGAACGTGCTTCCTATGTGTTCCAGGGAAGCGGTGAGCGCCGAAAATTCGCCGAGCGAATCCCAGCGCAGGTAACCTTCTTTCTGGAACTGCTGAACGTGCTTGGGCGCCGAGCCGCCGGCGCCGGTCTCGAAGAGCCCGCCGCCCGCGAGCAGCGGAACTACCGACAGCATCTTGGCCGAGGTCCCGATCTCGAGAATAGGGAACAGGTCGGTGAGGTAGTCGCGCAGCACGTTGCCGGTAACGGAGATCGTGTCCAGTCCTTTGCGGATGCGCTCGAGCGAATACTTGATTGCATCGACCGGGTTCAGGATGCGGATTTCCAGACCGCTCGTGTCGTGGTCCTTCAGGTAGGTTTGCACCTTCGCGATGATCTGGACGTCGTGCTGACGATCCTTGTCGAGCCAGAAGATGGCGGGGGCTCCGGTCGCCCTTGATCGTCTGACGGCCAGCTTCACCCAATCGCGGACCGGAATGTCCTTGGTCTGGCATGAACGATAGATGTCGCCGTCTTCAACTTTCTGTTCGAGCAGCGCCGCGCCGGTGTTCTCGTCGACGACGCGGATCGTGCCGGCTCCGGTGGCAATGAAGGTCTTGTCGTGCGAGCCGTATTCCTCGGCTTTCTGCGCCATCAGACCGACGTTCGGCACGCTGCCCATCGTCGCCGGATCGAGCGCGCCGTGCTTCTGGCAGTCTTCGATCATCGCCTTGTAGGTGGTGGCGTAACAGCGATCGGGAATCATCGCCTTGGTGTCGTGGAGCTTGCCGTCCGGACCCCACATCTTGCCCGACTCGCGAACCACGACCGGCATCGAGGCATCGACGATGATGTCGTTCGGAACGTGGAGGTTGGTGATGCCTTTGTCGGAGTCGACCATCGCCAGAGCCGGACGAGTGGCGTACACGGCCTGAATGTCGGCTTCGATCTCGGCTTTTTTGTCGGCCGGGAGAGACTGGATCTTGGCGTAGACGTCGCCGAGGCCGTTGCTCTGGTTGACGCCAAGCGTCTTGAAAGTCGCGGCGTGTTTGTCGAATACAGACTTGTAGAAGACGGTGACGGCGTGTCCGAACATGACCGGGTCCGAGACCTTCATCATGGTCGCCTTCAAGTGCAGTGACAGCAGCAGGCCGTTGTGTTTGGCGTCGTCGATCTGCTCTTCGTAGAACTTGCGCAGTTCCTTGACGTGCAGCACCGAGGTGTCGAGAATCTCGCCCGCGAGCAGGCCCATCTTCTTTTTCAGGACCGTGACCGCGCCGCCGGCGTCGACGAATTCGTAGCGCACGTCGGTGGCCTTGGGCAGCGTGGTTGATTTTTCGCTGCCGTAGAAGTCGCCGCCGTTCATGTGTGCCACGTGCGACTTGGAGTCGGGCGCCCAGGCGCCGAGCTTGTGCGGATGCTTCCTGGAGAATGCCTTGACCGACAGCGGTGCACGGCGGTCCGAGTTGCCTTCGCGCAGTACGGGGTTTACCGCGCTGCCCAGAACCTTGGCGAAACGGGTCTGGAGGGTCTTCTCGGCGTCGCTGCTCGGGTTCTCGGGATAGTGGGGAATCTTGTAGCCGTGCGCCTGGAGTTCCTTGATGGCCTCCTGGAGCTGGGGGATCGAAGCGGAAATGTTGGGCAACTTGATGATGTTGGCCTCGGGCTTCTGTGTGAGCTCGCCGAGTTGCGCCAGAAAGTCGGGAATCCGCTGAGCCTCGGTCAGATTCTCGGGGAAGTTGGCGATGATGCGGCCGGCGAGCGAGATGTCTCTGGTCTCGACGCTGACTCCGGTGCCTTTGGTGAAGGCGCGGACGATCGGCAGGAACGAATAGGTCGCGAGCGCGGGGGCTTCGTCGATCTGTGTCCAGATGATCGTTGACGGTTTGGTGGTCATGGTCTCTCCTGTGCGCCCTGGTCTGTGTCCTTGAGGACTCGGGGCAATTGACGGCGGTGCGCGTCTATAGCCCGGGCGAGTGAAGAATGGGAGCGATCATGTGACCGGTGTCTCGGGCCGCCGGTGCGGCGCGGCGCCGGCCCGATGCCGGTGTAGGGGTGACTGGAGGGCGGTAATCGTGAGGGCGGCGGAATCGGCGGGACAGGCTCATTCCCGTGAGTATGGAGCCTGTCCCGCCGGTGAGATCTACCCGGCCATGGCCACGGCCAGATCCTTCTGTGCATCCTTGCCAGCGATGCGCAGGTCGAATTTGTCCTGCAGCACCTTGAACACGCCAGGCGTTATGAACCCGGGGGCAGCCGGACCGATCGTGATTCCCTTGACGCCCAGAGACAACAGCGTCAGCAGGACGGCAACCGCCTTCTGCTCGAACCATGACACCACCAGTGTGAGCGGAAGCTCATTGACGGTGCAGTTGAATGCGCCGGCCAGTGCCACCGCGACCTTGATCGCTCCGTAGGCGTTGTTGCACTGGCCCATGTCGAGCAAGCGCGGGAGGCCGAGCAGTTCTCCGTACTCGTGGTCGCGGATGCGGAACTTGCCGCAACCAAGTGTGAGGATGAAGGTATCGGAAGGTGTGGAGCGAGCGTACTCGCTGAAGTAGTTGCGGCCCACTTCAGCTCCGTCGCAGCCGCCGATCAGGAAGAATCGCCGGATCTTTCCTTCCTTGACGCCGCTTATTATCGCGTCGGCCGCACCGAGTATCACGTCTTGGTGGAATCCTACCGTGCTTTCTTTCTCGAACTTGTCGGGCAACGGCTGGCACTGCCTGGCCTTGGCGATGACTGCCGAGAAGTCATCGGTGGTGAGACGGGTGCCGCCAGGAACGGCCGTGCAACGGGTGGTGAAGAGGCGGTCTGCGTACGACGGACGGGGAATGAGGATGCAGTTCGTCGTGGCCAGTGTCGGTCCGGAGAACGCCTCGAACTCGGTCTTCTGTTTCTGCCATGCGCCGCCGAAGTGCCCGGCGAGGTTGGGGTGCTCGCGCAGCTTCGGGTACATGTGGCCGGGCATCATCTCGCCGTGCGTGTAAACCTTCACGCCGGTGCCCTCGCACTGCTTGAGCAGGTTTTCGAGATCTAGGAGGTCGTGGCCCGTGATCAGGATGCCGGGGCCGGCCTGGGTGCCCTCTCTGACAACCGTAGGCGAGGGTTTGCCGAATCGCTGCACGTGGGCTTCGTCGAGAAGTTCCATCACGCGCAGATTCTGTTTGCCGCACTCCATGACCATCTCGAACATGGACGCCATGTCGAAGTTCACGTTCGTCATGGTGGCGAACAGCGCCTCCTCGATGAACGCGCTGACGTTCTCGTCGGTCTTGCCGAGCCGCCGTGCGTGGTTGGCGTACGCGGCCATTCCCTTGAGCCCGTAGAGCAGGATCTCCTGCAGCGACTGTACGTCTTCGTCCTTTCCGCAAACGCCCGGGGTGCTCACGCACCCGACACCATGAGAGGTCTGCTCGCATTGGTTACAAAACATCACTTTTCTCCTTTGGTTCTCGTGTCTCTTGTTCGATCGAAAAATCAGTAGATGGCGGTCTGCCGACCCGCGCGGTGGTTTGAACTACGTTCGTTCTCAGGTCTTCGCGTGGTCGGGGCATTTCCCTTGTTCTCCGGAAGGTCGAGCATGCCTTTGCCTTCGGCGCTCATTAATCGCATGCGATTATCCTCGACCGGGGCAAAAAAAGGCCCTCATCGGCCCGCGGCGAGGCGGCCTTTCGGCAGCACGTTCGCCACCGTCGATGTCTTGAGCATGCCGAGGTAGGCCTCGCGGGCTATCGCCCATCCCTCGTGCATGGCGCACGGTGCATCCTGCGAGCACATCGCTCCGCCGAGAAGGCAGCCCGTCCAGCGGCTCAGGTTGTCGATCGGGTCAACGATGTCGAAGAGCCGGATCTGCTCTGCCGGCTTGGCCAGGCGGAAGCCGCCTCCAAGTCCTTTCTGGGACTGCACCACTCCGGCCCGCGCCAGCGTCTGCAAGAGCTTCCCGAGGTAGTTCTGCGGGGCGCCGATCCTGTCGGCAATCGAACCGGCTCCCTGAAAGCCTTCCTCGGAGAGTTCCGCCAGGGCGACCACCGCTTTGACCGCGTGTACTGCCGTTTTCGACATCATAACTTAACCGGGCGAATGCCATGCCTATATCCGATTATCGTTTTGCCTGTCAAACGTGTGCTCCCCTCTCAGGCGGTTACTGCCAGCAGGCTCTTCAGGATCTCGACCGCGCGCTCGTGCAGAGTCTTGAAGCGGGCCGCATCCCAGACATCCACCGGCACCGGCTCGAAAGTTTTGTCGTCTTCGAAAACGTAGCGATGCGCGTCGCGGACCACCGAGTGTCTGATCTCGGCGAGAAACGCATCGGCCACGTCCGCGGCTTCGAGCGCCGCCGCGGCGCCACGGCGGCGCGCCTCCTGGGCCAGCAACTGTATCGTCACCATGTACTTGGCGTCGTCGATGCCTTCGCGGCTCAGTTCCCACTGGATGGTTGGAATCGGTTTGCCGTCGGTCCCGAGAAATCCTTCGCTCACGTTCATCGGACCTTCGCCGCGGTTGCCGACGTTGCGGGGAAAGCGTTTGGGAGTCAGGGGGTATGTCCACGGCAACATCCCCTTGATGTCATTGGCCCACACGAAATATCCGAACATGAAACGGCTGAAGTAGGTTCCCTGTCCCATCATGGTGGCGTTGGCGTAGATGCAGAGCTTCGAATCAGCTTTGTCTGCTGCGCGGTACAACTCCGGCGTGAAACGTCGAAACGCCGCGATCCAATAGTCGACGTGCTCGCCGATCGCGTGCACCGATTCCTGGGTGCAGGTGAGAGCCGTTGCCCCTCCGGCTGCGTGTACCGCACGAACGAGCTGCGCGGCGATCTTCGAGCGTATTTCCGGCGGGTCGTGGCGGCCCACTCCGAGTGTCACGCTCGGTTCCTCCACTGGAATGAAGATCGGTGCGGGAAGTCCGCGCTCGATGAAGCGTCTGGTGTAATAGGCCGTGACCTTGCTCGCTATCGGTACCTCGATCGGCGCCTTGTATTTTCGATAGTTGTTAGAGCGTCCGATCTTGTCGGTGTTGAGCAGCTGTCCGAAGCAATAGACCAGTGGAGCCGGGAAACGGTACTTTTCCTGCAGATTCATAGCTGCTTCGAGGTCCGGCAGGTACGGATGATCGTCGGTCTCTGAGTAGTCCGGGACCGACCTCAGGCTCATGGTGTTCATGCTGTGTTCGCGCTGGTCGCGGAAGATCAGATCGGCCTGGCGCAGGAGTCGGTCGACCCGTTTTTGTTTACCAAGGTTGGCCAGCGCGTTGACGCACAGGGTTCCGTAAAGCGTGGCAGGTTCTTCGAGTCTTATCGGCACCACCTCGACCGTCAGCGGAATCGAGGCGCCATCGTGTTCACGGCCGTCTTCGCTGAACTCGATGCTGCCGTGGTAGATACCGGCTGGCTGAAGGTATGGGACGTGCACCGTAATCCAGTACGGGCGCACTTTGTGAAATGGGATGTCCAGCGAAGAGACCGGCTCCAACGTTTTCGGCACTACTCCGAAGCGGTCCGTGACGCGTACCGAAAGCGACGCTCCGTAGTAGCGCTCCATCCTGACGTCGAGCGCCGAAGACGGCAGCACGTGTGTGCCGTCGGAAAGGTCGGTTGTCTTCACCAGCACCCGGTGCAGATCACGCAGCGGATAGACTGCCAGTTGGGCCGGTTCGCGTTCGTCCCAGGTGGCGTGAAGGGTAAGGACGGGGTCGATTTCGTCAGGGCGGGGGTGCGAATCCGGATGGATTCTTTCGAGAACACTGCGCTCGAACACGATGAAGCCGGCGCGTTCGTGCTGCGCCGTCGTTGCCGGCTCAGGAGCAGATTCGTGGGATTCGATCCAACTCGGGCGCACCGGCAGGTAGCGCCGCGCTTCGTGAGCCGCCACGTGCACCGCATAGCGCAAAGCCGGCTTGCCCCAGAAGACCACCGGCGGAACCGACAGCAGGAGAGCCGTCAAGAACAACCAGCGGGCGTAGTGTCTGGGTAACATCGGCAGAGCCGGTGCTGCTCAGCGGCTCAGGACGAAGATGGCCATGTCCGCGTTGCGATTCGGAGCATCGGCGATGCGCTGCCCGGTCTCGCTGTCCAGATAGACCTTCTGATGCACCTTGATCGCCTTGCGCGAGCAGAACTCTTCCACGTCGGAGATCGACGGAAAGCGCCGGTTAGGCGTGTTGTACCACTCGAAGTGGTAGACGCCGCCGGCTTTTGGTGAACGCCCTTCTTCGTAGAGCATCTCGCGAAGCTTGTGGTACGCAAAGTTAGGAAAGCTCACGATGCACGAATTGCCGACGCGGAGCATTTCATCGACGATCCCTTCGGTGTCGTCGATGGACTGTAACGTCTGTGAGAGCACGACGACGTCGAACTGGCCGTCGGCGAACGGGGAGAGTCCTTGCTCCAGGTCGTGCTGTACGACGTCAAGCCTCTGCTCGACACAGGCGAGCAGGGACTCTTCGTCGAGTTCGATACCGACCAGACGTGTGTGTCCACGTTCGCGCAGGCGCGACAGCAGCACGCCGTCACCACAGCCGAGATCGAGCACGCTCGCCGCGGCCGGAATCAGTTGCAGTATCACGTCGTAATCCAGCCGGTGGCTGTGGAAGATATTCGTCGGTCTGCCAAGCGCCGCGCGGGCGGCCGCTTTCTCGGGTGTTCTGGCCGGTCCGGCATCGTCGACGTTGGCGTTGAAGGCGTGGATCAAGCCGCCGTAGATCGAAAGCTTTTCCTCGAGCAGGAACGAATCGTGTCCGCCGGATGCCTCGACGTTGCAGTAGGTGACAGGGTGGTTCGCGCCGATGAGTGCATCGACGATCTGCTGACTCTGGGCCGGGGGGAACAGCCAGTCGCTGGTAAAGCTGATCACCAGCCAGCGGCAGCGGCTGCTCGCCAGTACCGAGTGAAGTTCGTGCGCGGTCTCGCCGAGATCGAACAGATCCATCGCCATCGACAGGGTCACGTAGCTGTTTGCGTCGAAGCGCTCGACGAACTTGTGACCCTGGTAGGCGAGGTAGGAGCCCACGGAAAACTTTTTCTCGAAGGCAGTAGGAGTATCTCTCGGTTCGAGTCTGCCGGGATCGAACTTGGCCGTCATCGCTTCTCGCGAAAGGTAGGTGATGTGTGCGAGCATGCGCGCCAACGCGAGGCCGACTTCCGGTCCGCCGCCGCCGTCGCTGTCGTAGTACTGCCCGCCGCGGTAACCCGGGTCGTGTACTATCGCGTTGCGACCGACCACGTCGAAG
Source organism: uncultured bacterium (assembly GCA_903893315.1). Lineage (GTDB taxonomy): Bacteria > Desulfobacterota > Binatia > UBA1149 > CAITLU01 > CAITLU01. The sequence continues at coordinate 19,343 of CAITLU010000066.1, read as the reverse complement.
GCCAGCGCCTGGCTGGTCAGGCGCGGCGAACTGGCCAGCGTGATGCAGGCGCGAACTCGGTCAGGATGGCGCACAGCCCAGGTGAGAGCCTGGTGGCCGCCGAGCGAGCCGCCGATCACGACCCGCAGGGTTTCGATGCCCAGGTGGTCGATGAGTCTGCGTTGCACCTCGACCATGTCGCCGACGGTGATCGTCGGAAAATCCGCGCCGTAGGGGCGGCCGCTCTGAGGGTTGCTACGGTTCGGACCGGTGGTGCCGCGGCAGCCGCCGAGGATGTTGGAACAAATCACGAAGTAGCGGTCGGTATCGATCGACTTGCCGGGGCCGACCATGATGTCCCACCAACCAGGGTCGTCTCCGTCGCCGTGCCGTGCGACATGCGAATCCCCGCTGATCGCATGGCACACGAGCACGGCATTGTCGCGGCCGGCACTCAACCGGCCGTACGTTTCGTACGCTACGGTTACCGACGGGAGCTGCCCGCCGAGCTCGAGGTGTAGCGGCTGGGAAAACGTCGCGAGCTGCATGTGATGCAGCGGCGCGGCGCTGCGGCTGCGGTCGCTACTCTCGAGCAATGAGTCGTTCATCTGATCCGTTCAGCCCTGTGAGGCCTTCAGCGCCTGGTCCAGGTCGGCAACGATGTCCGCGACGTCCTCGATGCCAACAGAGATCCGGACGTATTCCGGAGTCACGCCGGTTTCGCGCTGTTCGGTTTCGGTGAGCTGCGAGTGCGTCGTCGATGCCGGGTGGATCACCAAGGTCTTGGCATCGCCGATGTTGGCCAGATGGCTGGCCAGCTTGACGCTGTTGATGAACTTGATGCCCGCCTCGCGACCGCCCTTGATACCGAATCCGATGATGGCGCCCTTGCCTCCGCGCAGGTAGCGGTTGGCACGCTCGTGGTCCGGGTGACTCGGCAGTCCGGGATAGTTGACCCAGTCTACCGAGGGGTGGCGTTCCAGGAATTCAGCGACGTGCTGCGCGTTCGCGCAGTGCCGCTCGATACGCAGGTGAAGGGTCTCCATGCCTAGCAGAAACAGGAACGCCGCGAATGGACTCATGCACGCACCGGTGTCGCGCAGCCAGTGGGTGCGGATGTGCAGGATGTAGGCAATGTTGCCGATGGGCCGCAGCGCTTCCTCGAACACCATCCCGTGGTAGGCCGGATCCGGCGCACAGAATTCGGGCCACTTCTGCGGGTTTTTCGCCCACGGAAACTTTCCGCTGTCGACGATGGCACCGCCGATGTGTACTCCGTGACCACCGATGAACTTGGTGGTCGAGTAGATCACGATGTCGACGCCGTGATCGATTGGCCTCAACAGCAACGGGGTTACCGTGTTGTCGCACAGCACCGGCAGGCCAAGTTCGTGGGCGATCGCGGTGATGCGGTCGAGGTCGGGCACGTCGTTCTTGGGGTTGCCGAGGCTTTCCAGATAGACCGCGCGGGTGTTGTCATCGACCAGATCCTTGATCCTTTCGGGGTGGTTCGGGTCGAAAAAGCGCACCTCGATTCCAAGCTTGGAGAGCGTCTGCGTGAACAGCGTCCAGGTGCCGCCGTACAGGCTGGTGGCCGAGACGAAATTCTGGCCGCTGTGCACGATGGTGAGCAGCGCCGCGGTGATGGCCGCCTGGCCGGATGCGAAGGCCAGTCCGCCGGCGCCGCCCTCGATGGCGGCCAGCCGCTTTTCGAGTACGTCGTTGGTCGGGTTCATCAACCGCGTGTAGATGTTGCCGAACTGCGTCAACGCGAAGAGACTTGCCGCGTGGTCGGTGTCGTTGAATACGTACGATGACGTCGCGTAGATCGGGACGGCCAGCGCGTTGGTCGTGGGGTCTGGCACCTGCCCCGCGTGCAACGCGAGCGTGCCGAGCCCGAGAGGGGCTGCTTCCGTAGTCATGTTTTCTCCTTCCTCGTGATGAATGTGTGACGCCGGCCGTCAGATCTCATATTTCAGTTGCAGCCACCAAGCCGAGTTGGCATCGGCATTGGCCAGCGTGCCGAAGATGCCGTAGCCAGCCACCAACGTCGCGTGCGAGCCGACGATCCAGCTCGCGTCGATGGCTTGCCAGTTGTCTTCGCCCTTCACTAGACCGGGGATCTGCTGGTAGGGATCGTGCTTCTGGCGGAATTCGTAGGCAAGCAGCAACCACGAGGTAGGCAGGAAGATGACACTGCCTTCGAACGTGGGGCGCCACTTGTCGGAGAAGCCCAGAAAGCCGAGGTTGGCTGCCTGGCTCAGACGCCCTCCTGCGGTCAGGATCAACGGATGACCGCCAAGTTGCGTGAACATCTTGGTGCCCGTGATGGTGAAGTCGGCGCCGTAGTCGCGCTGGTATCCGATGGAATTCAGTGCGCCGCCGAGCCTGTCGTTGATGTCCTTGATGCCGTTGTTGTACTTGAAGTGCCCACCGACAGTGACCGCCGGCAACGGCAGGTCGAAGCTGTTCTCCGGCAACGCAAGAACGCGCAAGTTGAAGTTGTGCAACCACACGTCCGAACGCTTGATGTCCACCGAGGTGGCGGCCTCAATGTCGTCAGGCAGATCGCCGAGCCCGAGCCGGTCGGCGCCGTAGCCGAGTTCGACCCGGCCGAACAGATTTTCGGTGATGGTGAGGGCCTGGAGATTCTTTTTGTCCAGGCCGACGTACGAAGAGGCCACGGCCGGCAAGGCCAGCGTCTCACCTTTGGCCGGCGCGTTGATCAGGTAGGCCATCGGCGTGATCGCGCCGCCGCCGACTCCTTCTATCGTGTGGAAGGGCAGCGGCGGTGGCTCGGCCGCGGCGGCGACAGGGTCGGGCTCTTCGGCGAAAGCCCGGAGTGACAGAGTGAGCAGCATCGAGGCGATGGCGCGGGAACTGTAAATCTGGCGTTTCATGTGGGGTCTGTCCTTTTGACTGGCTTGGTTCCTGTAGTGGCCCGGCTCCCCTGGGAGCGGTGGACGTTTGTGTGGCGGGCAAGACGGCGTCATCCACGGCGCTTTTGGTCGCGTCGTGCCGGGCTGTCTCCAGGGTGCCCTGGACGAACTTCAGTGGTGTTTGAGGATGAAACGAAAAGGCCCGCGAGGTGTCTTACCTCACGGGCCTTCTGCTGCGTGTCTGACTGTTAAAGCGGATCGTCAGAACATGGCGCGACAGCCGGTACGTGAGGCCTCGCGGGCCTTGGTACAACAACAGCTGTTCGTGATGCGCAACGTGTTCATGACAGTGGGCAAGCAAGTACCGAATGATAACTGTGCTGTCAAGTCTTTCTTGTAGCCGTGGGGGGCGTATCGGAGTCGTTCGATGTTTCCTGCGCTGCGGTCTCGGGCGTCGGCCGGGCAGCAGCAGGCGCAGCGTCCGCCGCGGCAATCGGATCCGCACCGTGCGGGGTGAAAAAACGCGTCGCGCGTAAAGCCTCGGGCAAGTAGCGCTGCTCCGCTGCGTCAATCTCGCGTCCATGCGGATAGATGTAGCCCTGTCCGTATCCGACATCCTTCATCAGCTTGGTGGGAGCATTGCGCAGGTGCAGTGGAACCGGCAATGCGCCGCTGCGCCGCACTTCCTGCGAGGCCGCTTCGAGTGCGCGATACGCGGCGTTCGATTTGGGTGCACGCGCCAGATACGCGACCGCGTGCGCGAGGTTGATCCGTGCTTCGGGGAGTCCGAGGAAATCCACGGCATCCTTGGCAGCCAGCGCCAGGACGAGCGCGTGAGGATCAGCCAGACCGATGTCCTCGCTCGCGAACACGACCATGCGGCGCGCCACGAACAACGGCTCTTCGCCGGCCTCGAGCATCCGCGCCAGCCAGTAGAGTGACGCGTCGACGTCGCTGCCGCGCATGCTCTTGATGAAGGCCGACACTACATTGTAATGCTCTTCGCCTGCTCGATCGTAGAGCAGCGCCTTGCGCTGGGTCCCCTGTTCGGCAATCGTCAGGTCGATCGTCGAAACCTTGTCTGCGATTGCCAGATCGGCAGCAGCCTCGAGTGCGCCGAGCAGCGAGCGGGCATCGCCGTGGGCGCTTTGCACGAGAAAATCCCTGGCCTGCGCCTGTATCGTCAGCGCGTGTCTGCCGAGGCCGCGTTCGACGTCCTGCAGCGCACGATCGACGAGCCTGGCCAGGTCCTCGGGGCCGAGAGGATCCAGGACGACGACGCGGCAGCGCGAAAGAAGCGGAGCGTTGACCTGGAAAGACGGGTTCTCCGTCGTCGCGCCGACCAGCACGATTTCGCCGCTCTCTACGTGCGGCAGGAAGGCGTCCTGCTGGGCTTTGTTGAAACGGTGGATTTCGTCGACGAACAGCACGGTGCCTTTGCCCGTCTCGGCGCGGCGCCTGCGCGCTTCGTCGAGAAGTTCGCGCAGTTCCTTGACGCCGCTGAGAACCGCCGAGAAACCGACGAATTCGTAACTGGTCCTGCCGGCCAGCAGTCGCGCCAGCGTGGTCTTGCCGCTTCCGGGCGGGCCCCACAGCAGGAAGGAACGCGGGGCGGTGTCGCCGCGCAACATGCGGCCGAGGAAGTTGTCCTCGCCGACGAGCCGGCCTTGCCCGACCACTTCGTCGACCGTTCGCGGGCGCATACGGTCCGCCAGCGGCGCGCCCTTGGCCGTGGCCTCGCGTGCGGCGTGGTCGAACAACGAACTCTGGGTTGAGCGTGTCACCGCGTCGCCGGAGGCCGCGTCTCGCACGCACCGATCGTTTCGCTTTCGTCCACAGCCGCGCGGGTCAAGGCTCCGAGGCCCACTCCAACCAGAGGCAGCGCCACCAGTCCCTGCGCCACCAGAGTGAAGAACTGCACGGCGTTCAGGACGATGCCGTAGGCGACCGCTTCTGACTTGTGGACGTTGAACAGTCCGAGCGCGACGACTGCGGCGATCTGGAATACGCCGAACATTCCGGGAGGGTTGGGCAGCGCTGTGCCGAGTCCGATGCACACGAAGATCACGAACGGAGCAGCTAGCGGAAGCGTGAGTCCGAACCCGCGCAGCAGCAACCAACTCGACAGGATCGGCAGTGTCCACAGCACCAGTGTCACCAGGAATACGCAGGCCACCAGCCGATGGTCGGGCAGGATCTGCAGCCCGTCTCTGGCGCCGAGCAGAACCGCGCGGGTTCTGGCGCAGGCCGGCGCCGGCAGCAGTCGCGCCAGAGTCGCGTCGAAGAATCGTTCGCCTCGCAGCCACACCGCTCCTACGAAAGTGAGCAGCACCAGGAAGGTCGCCAGACTTACTCCCGACGCACGGTGCGCCCATGGCGGGAGATCCGACATCACCAGAGTAAGATGGATGATGAGCACCAGCGCTGCGGCGTCCATCATCTTTTCGAACACCCAGTTGCCGACGATGGCGGGGATCGGGAGTCCGGTCTTCCACGACAACAGTATCGGCCGCACCGGCTCGCCGAGCCTGAACGGCAGCACGTTGATCATCATGTACGCCACCGACACCACCTGCCACAGCAACGAAAAAGGCAGACGTCGCAGCGGCGTCAGTTCTATCTGCCAACGCCAGGCGCGAAAGACCTGTATGGTCAGGCTTACCGCCACAGCAGCGATCAAGTAGCGTGCATCGAAGCCGTGCAGCGCAGTCGCGACTTCACCGAGAGAGACTTTACGCAGCGCCAACCAAAGACAGCCGACGCCGACAATGCAGCCGACGGCAATCTTGGAAGTGGTGCGCCGGCGGTTCACGGCTTCAGTATCTTCTTGGAAATGATCGCCCCGTCGTCTCCGAATTCGTAGACGATCGGCACCCCGGTATCGAGGTTGAGTTCGAGCACCTGCTCACGTGTGAGGTGGTCGAGTTCCATGACGATGGAACGCAGGCTGTTGCCGTGGGCGGCAACGATCACGTTGTGGCCCGCACGCAGGTCGGCAACTATCTTGGCGCGAAAGTAGGGCAGGGTCCGCGCGGCCGTGTCCTTGAGGCTTTCTCCTTCGGGCGGCGGAACGTCGTAGCTCCGACGCCAGATATGAACTTGTTCCTTCCCGTATTTTTCGGCGGTCTCGGCCTTGTTGAGCCCTTGCAGAGCTCCGTAGTGCCTTTCGTTGAGCGCTTGGTCCCTTTCGGTCGCAAGCTCGGGCTGGCCGAGAACCTCGAGGATGATGCGCAGCGTGTCCTGTGCGCGCGAGAGCGCCGAGGTGTAGGCGCGGTCGAAGTGCAGGCCGGAAGCCTGGAGCGCACGCCCGGCGCGCTCCGCCTCCTGGCGGCCCAGATCCGTCAGCGGGACGTCGATCCAGCCGGTGAAACGGTTTTCGAGATTCCACTGGGACTGGCCGTGTCGGACGAGCGCGAGGGTTGCCACTGTTGCCTCCTGAAGCAGTGATGGAAAGGTCGGATTTATACGGGCGAAAACTTCGCCAGTCACGCGTGACCCACGGCCGCGGGCCCTCGGCAGGCGTGAAGGAGAGGCGGGGCCCGCCACGAGTGCAGCAACAACCCTCCGCGGGTTGTCCGTTCCTGAGAAACCGTCTAAGGTGCGCCGCCAGTTCCGAGGGGGCCGTAGCTCAACTGGGAGAGCGCTTGAATGGCATTCAAGAGGTCGGCGGTTCGATCCCGCTCGGCTCCACCAACTCCTCGATTCCAAGACCAATTGCGTGAGGCTAGCGAACCACGACCCGCGATTTGCGGGCGTGGAGTGCCTGCCCCCGTTCGCCCCGTCCGGGAAGCGACGTTGCGGCGTAGAGGCGCGGCGCCGGGCCTGGTGCCACGTTCCGGCCGCGACCGTCGCGGGTCTGTGCGCGCGGCCGGACTTGCCTGCATGCCGCGAATTGATTGACGAAGTTTTCGCCGGCGTCAGTTCTTCCGTTTCTTTCTGGCCGCGCCCGAGTCCAGCTGCGGGATCTTTGTGGCGATGATGCGGCAGGGTGTTGACGGCCGTCTAGATGGGCCGCAGCGTCGTGGTCGCGGAGCCGCCTTCTGGCGGTTCCGGTTCTGGAGTTGGCCTCGTCCCTGCTTTTCGCTCCGAAATTCGGGGTGACGTTTCACTTGGTGAGCGGCACCCCGCCGTTGATCGTGGGTCACACGGTCGAGGGCGTGTGCAGGTAGAAGGAGGGATCCAGTCATGCGGTCACTGGACAGGTTTTTCCGGGACGAAGACGGCGGCACGCTCATCGAGTATGCCTTTCTGGCTTCGCTGATCGGCCTGGCGGCCGTGGCGGCGATGAGCGCCGTTGGCGGGGCCATCGCCGTGAAGTTGGGCCAGATCGCCACCACTCTGGGTTGAGGTCGGTTCTGACGCTTTATCGAGCGTCGGGGCGGTGAGCCGGTCTGCATCGCAACGCCGGGAGGTGAGGGCGATCCCGGTAGTGTTCAGGCGATTTCGTCGGCGCGTTCTTCGGCGGCCTGCTTGAACTCGCGCACCGAGTCGGTCAGGGCCGACTGCTCGAAGATTCGCCTGAGCGGCCCCGGAACCCAGAACCCGACATCCAGGGCCTGGGTACAGGTGGCTTCGGTCAGACCGGGTTCGAGTTCAACTAGTTCGTAGCTTCCTTTGATCGCCGAGAGATCACCGGCGGTCATCTTCCAGGACAGGAGATGAGGGCGCTTGCTCTGATACGAGAGCGTGTAGCGGATCGTCCGGACGATCGCGTGCAGTTCGTACTCGACGGTCCAGGTGCCGGCCGCGGGGTCGGACTCCGCGATGCGTGCAGTCTGAATCATTCCGAACCACTGAGGGTAGTGAGCGAAGTCCACCAGCACGTCGAAGCAGAGTTCGAGCGGTGCTGCGACCACTTCGGTATGGGTGTGTGTTTCCACGTGCGGCAAGCTAGGGGTCGGTACTCGACTTGTCAACGCAGGTGTGGCGCTATGCGCCGTCGTGGCTCGCTCTGTCGAAACGGTGTTGGTGCTGGGCCGTAACGTACTGGCACACGACGTCGGCCGTCGTCTGGCGGCGAGCGACGGCGAGCGACGCGTCGTGACTGTTTCCACCGTTGGTGATGCGGCTCCCGGCGAGCGGGTAATCGATTTGTCTTCTTCGGTAGGCGCTCGCGAGCTTGCCGAATTACTCCAGGAACTGCGGCCGTCGATGCTGGTGCTGTTGGCCTTGTCGGAGTCGCCGGTCACGCCGGCGCGGCCGTGGCTGCACGACGCTGCGGTCGCGGACGGCGTCACGAGCGCGATGAGGAAGTGCGCCGAACTGCGGGTTCGGCTTCCGGCTCTGGTCGCGCTGTCGTCCACCGCCGTTTACGGCGTCGCGCCAAAGGCGCCGTTGCTGTTCGAGGAAACCGCCGCAGCTTTGCTCGGCGTGCCGGTTTTCTCGGCGTTCGAGCGTTGGGCTGATGGTCTGCGCCAGGCCGAAGCCATGCTGCTTTCGCTGCGCGGCGAACTGCGCGTCGGAGTCGGGCTGTTGCGCAGCGCCAGCGTCGTCGGCGGACCTACCGACAGCCCGCTCGAGGCGTGGATCAGTGTGTCGCCCACGGTCAGAGTTATCGGCTTCGATCCGCCGGTCCAGATCCTTCACTATGAAGATCTCGTCGATGCGATCGTGCTGGCGATCGGACAGCGCTGCCTGGAGATCCTCAACATCGTCGGCCGCGGCGCGGTTTCGCTGTCGCGTTTGCTGGCGCTTACCGGGACGGTTTCGCTGCCGCTTCCAGGGCCGTTCGCCGACCGACTTGTCTGCGACGCGATGGATGCCAAATGGCTTAGGTGGCGCGCGCTGGCCGATGGTCGGCGCGCCATGCAGGTGCTGGGCTTTCGGCCTGTGCGAAGTATGGAGGAGACGCTACGTGCGCGACGTTAAACCGATTTTGTGGAAAGGCGGCCGCCTCGAGTTGCTCGACCAGCGCAAGCTGCCGTTCAACGAGACGTATATCGAACTGCGCGGCGCTCGTGACACGGCGCGCGCGATCCGTTCCATGGTGGTTCGCGGTGCTCCGGCAATCGGCGTGACGGCGGCATTCGGATTGGCGCTGGAGGCCGCGCGATTTCGTGACGGCCATCTTCACGACGATTTCGAACGTGCAGCTTCGGTGTTGTTGGCGGCGCGTCCCACGGCAGTAAATCTTCGCTGGGCGCTCGAGCGACTGCGCGCTACCGCTGCTGCTCTGGGCGAGAATGTTACGCCCGAATCGCTGGCCAGGGCTCTGCGGCGTCAGGCGCTCGCGCTCTATCGCGAGGATATCGCCGCCAATCGTGCGCTTGGAGCTGCCGGCGCGCGACTGCTCTCGCGTGGCGACGTGCTGACGCATTGCAACGCCGGTGCTCTGGCTACCGCGGGCTACGGCACCGCGATCGGAGTGATCCGCAGTGCGTGGAGTTCCGGCCGTCGTTTCGGAGTCTACGCCACCGAGACGCGGCCTTTCCTGCAAGGTGCCAGGCTCACGGCCTGGGAACTCGTCAAACTGCGGATTCCGGTCACGTTGATTACCGACGGCATGGTCGGGGCCGTGCTCGCTAGCGGCAAAGTGGGCGCTGTAGTCGTCGGAACGGATCGGACGGCGGCCAACGGTGATGTCGCGAACAAGATCGGCACATACACGATCGCCGTGCTCGCGCGCCGTCACGGCGTTCCGTTCTACGTCGCGGCGCCGACTTCCTCGATCGACTTGGATTGTGCCGGCGGCGACGACATTCCTATCGAACAGCGAGATGCCGACGAAGTGACGCACATTCGCGGGCGCAGGATTGCGAGCGAAGGTGTGCGCGTCTTCAATCCGGCTTTCGACGTCACTCCGGCGGAGTTGGTGACGGCAATCATTACCGAGCAAGGCGTAGTGCGCGGCGGCGACCGCAAGGGGCTTGCGCGCGCGGTTCGAGCCGCACAACTCGAACGGGGCCGCAGCACGTCGCCCGGGCGAGCCTGATTTTCGAGAAGGGGGCTAATCGCAGCTTCAACTTCGCGGTCGGCCGTGTGGGCGACCGCGTTGGGGCAATATCAGCACACTGATGGATCCGGGCCGTCGCGCGCGAACGCAGCGTCGCGTTGGTATGAAACTGCGTCTCGGGTTGGGCGTCAGCGCGGCGCCGGGTCGCTGGCTGGTACTTCAAATGCGGGATAGCCAGCCGCCAGCAGGCGACGTTTGATGTCGTCGAGAACTGGCCCCTTCGGCAGTCTTGCGACGTGTACCCGGTAAAGAGCTTCTCCTCCCGACGTGGTGTCGATGATGATGACGTCGCGGAAGGATGCGCCGAGCGTTTCTTTGAGTTGTTCTGCGCTTCGGCGCTGGCGGTAGGCTCCGACCTGAAGTGCCATGCGCGGGCCTTCTGCCGTGTTTGCCGACGCGGCGGTGGAAGGAGTTTCAGACCGGGCTGCCGCCGGCAACCTGGCTGCGCGCTCGGCGGATTGCTTGGGATGCGCAGCGCTCGGACTCTGCGCTGCATCTTTGTGTGGGACCTGCTCTTGGTCTTGCGCCGCGTCTGCCGCGTCGTCGATCGAATCTACGGCCTGCGTATTCTCGCTGCCGGGGCGCCGCGGCGGTGCGATCGTCACTTCGTAGCGCTGCTCGGCGGTTTTGTAGTCGCGCGTTTCGGCCGAAGCGGAAAACACGCCGCTCATGACGATCAGCATCGCGGCGCCGAGCGCCTCGCCTAATCCTTCAAGCGACAGTCTGGGCATGGTCGCGTGGACGCAGGCGCTCGGCCAGCGCGCGGTGAGCAGGCGCACCGATTGCGAGCGAATCGATGGCGGTGCGTTCGAGCTTTCGCAGTTTGGAAGAGAGTTTGTCGCGTCGCTTGGCAATCGCGGCCAGCAACGTGTCGGAAAGTACGCCGTCGGCGATAGCGCGGCTGAGCGCACCGTGGGCTTCGCGGATCAGCGAAGGTGTGGCACACACCAGGCAAGCGTCACAGCCGGCTGCAATCGCCTGTACGGCTGCGCCGCCGACCTGGAAGTGATCCGCGATCGCTTTCATTTCGAGGTCGTCGGAAATGACGAAGCCTGAGTAGCCGAGTTCGCCGCGCAGACAATCCTCGATCACCTTGCGACTCAAGGTGGCCGGAAGCGCGGGGTCCAGCGCTTCACAGATGACGTGAGCCGTCATGATCGACGGCACTCCCTGGGCGATGGCGCGAGCGAAAGGGCGAAGCTCCAGTGTTCGCAGTCGCTCCAGGCCGTGGGTCGCGACTGTCAGCGTCGGAAGCGCGAGGTGAGAGTCGAGGTTGGTGTCGCCGTGACCCGGGAAATGCTTCCCGCAACCGAGCATCCCGCCTTCGGTCAGGCCCTGAAGGTAGGGCAGGGCGTTGTGGATGACTTCTTCGGGCGTGGTTCCGAAGGCGCGGTCGCCGATGATCGGGTTGGCCGCGTTGGTGTGGACATCGAGCACCGGCGCGAAGTTCAGATTGAAGCCGGCTGCCCGCAGTTCGGCGGCGTGGGCGCGGCCGACTTCTCGCAGCAAGGACGGATCACCGCGCCTGGCCATCACCAGGGCAGGCGGAAAGTGGGTGAACTCCGGCGGCATCCGGTGCACCCGGCCGCCTTCGTGATCGATGGCTACCAGGAAGTTGTCGCGGCCAGCGCGGATTGCCCGCGTAAGCTCGCCGAGAGGCACCGTTCCGGCGATGTTCCGGCGAAACAAAATGACCCCTAAAGGACTGATTTCACTTAGTAAGGACCGGGCTTCCAAGTCCAGATCGGGTCCCGGAAGGCCGATCAGCAGGAGTTGTCCCGCAAGTTCTTCCGCCGGCTTCGCTGCTGCGCCTCGCATCGCGGCAAGATAGCACGGCGACGTCTGAGAACTAGTTTGCGGCGCCGGGGGTGCGGCGTGGGTGCGTCGGTCGCCGGCCGGTTTCGGCGGCCTGTGGACTCGCAGTTCCTTGCATGATAGCCGGGGCCCGGTTGGTGGGAAGAGGGGCTTGCTGCAAGAGGCTCGTTACATTGCCGTCGAGGGACCGATTGGAGTCGGCAAGTCCTCGTTAGCGCGGGCCCTGGCGAAGCACTACGGCGCGCGGTTGGTCGGCGAGCCGGTGGAAGAGAATCCCTTTCTTCCGCGTTTCTACGAAGAGCCGGAACGCTACGCATTGACCGCGCAGCTTTCCTTCCTAGTAGAGCGTTACCGTCAGCAGCAGGAACTGGTTCAGATCGATTTGTTCCAGCAGGCGGTGGTCAGTGACTACGTTTTTGCGAAGGACAGGATTTTTGCCGGGCTGACTCTGGGACCGGACGAGTTGGCGCTGTACGAGAGAATCTACGGCTTGCTCGATTCCAGAATCCGAAAGCCGGATTTGGTTGTCTTCTTGGATGCGCAGACGGATGTTCTGCTGAGAAGGCTCAAGAAGCGCGACCGGCCCTACGAGAGACGTATCGGCCGGCCTTACATAGAGGAGGTCGCGGAAGCCTACAGGAGGTTCTTCCACGGCTACAGGGACTCTCCGCTGCTTGTCGTCAGTTGTTCGGACATCGACTTTGTCGAAAATGGCGGCGATTTAGCCGACCTTGTCCGGGAGATCGGATCGATGGGGCAGGGAGTTCAGTATTACGTACCGCTTGGATCCGTTTGAGCGGCGCGGGCTTGGCCCGCTAGCCGCAGGACTGAGACGGGAGTCGAGAATCAGCAGGCCTCAGAGCCGCCGCGTCCAAGGACCGGTGCGCCTTTGCAGCCCGCACGATCGACGAACCGAACCGGTCCGGGAGGTCGTTCGATGGCTGCGGGTTTTGAAGAAGGCAAAGTAACCGTTCCGGCCATTCTGGCATCAAAGGGCGAGCGCAAGCTGGCCATGGTGACAGCCTATGATTTTACGTTCGCGCGCCTGGCCGACAGGGCCGGGGCCGATCTGCTGCTCGTCGGCGATTCTCTGGGCATGGTCGTCCAGGGCTGCGAGAACACGCTCGGTGTGACCATGGACGAAATGGTCTACCACACTCGCATGGTCGCACGTGGTCGCACCCGCGCACTGGTGATCGGCGACATGCCCTTCCTTTCGTATCAGGTCTCGACTCACGAGGCTGTCGCCAACGCCGGTCGCTTCATCAAGGAAGGCGGCGCCGAAGCCGTCAAACTGGAAGGCGGAGTGCACGTGGCTGATACGGTTCGCAGACTGTGCGACATCGACATCCCGGTCATGGGACACATCGGCCTGACACCGCAGTCGGTGCATCGCATGGGCGGACACAAGGTGCAGGGCCGCCGCCCCGGCCGTGGCGCGGGCGGCCGCGAAAGACTCTTCGAAGATGCGCGGGCCATCGAAGAAGCCGGCGCCTTCGCGATCGTGATCGAGGGAGTGCCAGCCGATCTGGCAGCGCAGATTTCGGGCGAGTTGTCGATTCCCACCATCGGGATCGGCGCGGGGCCGTCATGCGACGGACAGGTGCTGGTGCTGCACGATGTTCTGGGACTGGAGGATCGCATCGCTCCTAAGTTCGTCAGGCGCTACGCGGAACTCGGGCGCGCCGCTGTCGACGCCATCGGCCACTACGTCGCCGACGTGAGAGACGGCGCGTTTCCGGCCAAGGAACACTCGTTTTCGTCGCCGCGCCCGGTGGCGCGCGCCAAAGAGGCTTGAGGCAACAAGAAGCGGAAGGCGGATTGCGCGGTTTGGTTCGCGCGCGACGTCACCGATGAGAATGCGATGAAGATCGTACGTTCGATCGCCAAGATGCAGGAACTCAGCCGTCAGACCCGCAGTGCGGGACTGACCGTCGGCTTCGTGCCGACGATGGGGTATCTGCACGACGGTCACGTTTCGCTGATTCGCCTGGCGCGTGAGTCGGCCAACGTGGTGGTGGTGTCGATCTTCGTCAATCCCACGCAGTTCAACAGCGCCGACGATTTCACCAACTATCCGCGCGATGAGAAGACCGACGAGGCTCTTCTCGAAGAAGAAGGCGTCGACATTCTTTTCCTCCCCGACGCCGCCGACGTCTATCCCCAGGGCGCCGCTACGCGCGTGGCCGTCTCGGGTCTGACGGATTACCTTTGCGGGGCGTTTCGTCCCGGTCACTTCGAAGGCGTCGCCACCGTCGTCGCCGCGTTGCTGAACATGGTGCTGCCCGACGTGGCGGTGTTCGGACGCAAGGATTTTCAGCAGATACAGATCGTGCGCCGCATGGTGCGCGATCTGCATTTCGGCGTGACGATCGTGGAAGGCGCGACATCTCGTGAGCGCGACGGACTTGCGCGCAGTTCGCGCAACGCGCGCCTTTGCGCGGCCGAGCGAGCGGTAGCCGGCGCGATATACGCGGCGCTGTCGGCAGGTGCGCAGGAATATGGCCGCGGACAGCGTTCGGTGTCCGTGTTGAAGCAGGCTGCGCTGCGCCGGATCGAGCAGGCGCCCGGTTTTCGCGTCGAATATCTCGAAGTCGTCGATCCCGATGCGATCAAGCCGGTGGACAACGCCGACGAACGCAGCGTGATGGCAATCGCCGCATGGCTCGGCCCCGTGCGGCTGATCGATAACGTGACCCTGGCCGATCAAGCATTGGCTGTGACCGAAGGTACGTCGACCGGAGCACAAAGCCCGGCGGCAAACACTGCAATCCCAACTCACTCCGGAGTCTGATTCATGCGCAAGATGCTCAGAGGCAAGATCCACCGTGCAACCGTGACCGGCGCCGACCTGCACTACGAGGGTAGCGTCACCATCGATTCCGACCTGCTCGCAGCGGCGGGAATCATCAGTAACGAAGCGGTGTGCATCTGGAACGTAAACAACGGCGAACGATTCGAGACCTACGCTCTCAAGGGGCAACCCGGCTCCGGTGTGATCTGCGTCAACGGCGCCGCAGCCCACAAAGTCGCGCCCGGTCATCTGGTCATCATCGCGGCTTTCGGCTGGATGAACGACGAGGAGGCGCTGGCCTGGAAGCCTTCAGTCGTGTTCGTCGACGAAAAGAACCGCGCCGTCGAACTTGATCGCGACCACGAAGTGGCCGGACAGTCTCACCTGAAAAAAGTCTGGGGCTGAGCAGTCTGTCGAGAAAGGCCCCGCGCCGTGGCGCCTTCGCGGTGCTGTGCTAGGTTGCGGCGATGGCCAAGGCCAAAGGACAAGCCAAGGAGACTAACGGCCGGGTTGCGGACAACCGCAAGGTCCGTTTCCACTATCACATCGAGGAGACCTTGGAGTCCGGCATCGAACTGCTCGGAACCGAGGTGCGTTCGGCGCGTCAGGGCGGCGTCAACCTTTCCGATTCCTACGTCCGTATTCGCGACGGCCAGGCCTGGTTGCTCAACTGCCGCATCGCGCCGTATCCGGCGGCCAGCCGCTTCAATCACGAACCTCTTCGCGAGCGCCGGCTGCTGCTCAAGCGCCGGCAGATCGATCGTCTCGACGGGGCTGCGCGCCAGGACGGCTACGCGTTGGTGGTTACAGCCGCGTACTTCAACAAAGAAGGCCGTCTCAAGATCGAAGTCGGTCTTGCCAAGGGAAAGAAGCTTTACGACAAGCGCGTGGCCGAACGGGAGAAGGACGCCAAGCGCGAGATTGCGCGCGCCCTTCGCCAGCGCGAGCGATAAGCGCGCCGGGACGAATCCGGGGCTGACCAGCTACGTTGCGGCCGAACTCAGGCGCTTCCTGTCCACCTTGCCCATCGCGTTGCGCGCGATTGCATCGACGAAGAAGTAGGTCCGTGGCCGTTTGTACGGCGCAAGGCTGGCGTCGGCTTGGGCGCGCAACATTTTCTCCAGGGCCGCCGTGTCGGCGCCCGGCATGGCAGCGACGACGTAGGCAACCACAATTTCGCCCAGATCGCCGTGCGCAGAGCCGGTGACGACCACTTCAGCGACACCTTCCACCTGTGACAGTGGAGCCTCGACTTCGCCTGGGATCACGTTGGATCCGCCGACGATGATGAGTTCCTTTATGCGTCCGTCCACCCACAGCTCGCCATATTCATCGAAACGGCCAAGGTCTCCGGTGTGGAAGAAGCCGTTTCGAAAAGACTGCGCGTTGGCCTGCGGCGCGTTGCCGTAACCGGCCGTCACCGACGGGCCTCGCACGCAGATCTCGCCGCGCGGACTTTCACCGCTGCCGCTGCCGCCGTGGTAGTGCCCGTCTAGGCCGCACACGAAAACTTCAGTGCCCGGCAACGGTGTCCCGACGGTTCCGGCGCGCGGCGCCTCGGGGCGTGTTGAGGTGACGATGCCGGTTTCGGTAAGGCCGTAGCGGTTGACCAGTGCGACGCCGAAGCGGCGGTGAAAGGCCTGCCACAGTGAAGCTGGGAGCGGAGCCGAACCGCTGATCGCCAGCCGCAGTCCCGCCAATGCATCCGGCGCCGCGTCCTGTTCGAGCAGCCGCGCGTAGATAGTCGGTACGCCCATCAGCAGATTTATGCCGAAAGCAGGAATCGCCGCGAGCGTCGCCGCGGCATCGAAACTCTGCATGACGAATACGGTGTTTGCAGCGAGCAGACTTCCGTACACGCCCAGCACCAGACCGTGGAAGTGATGGGCCGGAAGGATGTGCAGCAGCCGGTCTTCACTGGAGCGCTGCCACAGTTCGCCGAGAGTCGTCAGGTTGGCGCGCAGGTTTGCGTGGCTGAGCGGGACACTCTTGGGAACTCCGGTGGTGCCCGACGTGAACAGCAAGATGGCCGGCGCGCCGTCGCTGCATGGCACCACCTCCAAAGGCTTTGGCTGTTGCTGTAATGTATCGGCGGCATCGGCGCTGGACGGTTCGGTCCACCAGGTCGCAAGCGATGCAGAGCGCAGGCTCTCGTGTCGCGCGAAGAACGCGGGCATCGCGATCACGAGTCTGGGCCGCGCCGCCTCCAGCACCGCACTCACCTCCGGCGTCGCCATCGACGTGTTGAGCGGTACGATGGGATGCGCTCCGGCGAGTGCGGCCAGATGAACGGCGCCGAGATCGGGGCCCCGCGACAGTGCCAATGCGACCGGGTCGCCCGGTGCCAGTCCGGCTTCGCACAAGCGCGCGGACCATGAGGCCGCCCGGGCCAGCAACTCCGTCCCGTTCAGGCTCCAGGTCGTTTCGAATTTGATCGTTTGGAGAAAAGGCGCTGCGGGTTGTCGTGAGTCCGTCGCGGTCAGAACGGGAGAGGGAAGGCTGGTGATGCCGACGAGCGAAGGGCGCGAGCCGATGCACCGCTGGGATCGCAGGATGTCGCTGGCGAGGTTCAGGGCCGCGCCGGAGCTGCTGCGATCAGCGTGCTTCCTTCCAGCGGAGGACGAACCTTTCCTCCACCATCGTTTCGGGCGACTTCTGCCTGGCGAGCAGTGGGTCGCCGGCGCGCATTTCTTTGATCTTGGCCAGGGCGTCCTTTCCCTTGGCGATTCCGTGGCGGGCAAGATAGCAGCCGATCACCATTCCGGTGCGGCCATTCCCGTCCGAGCAGTGAACCAGAGTGGGACTGTCGCGCCCGTCGATTTCGGCATCTATGGCGTCGAGGATCAGTTCCATCTCCTGTTCGGTCAGGGTGTTCCCGTCCTCGATGGCATAACGCGCAATTTCGACGACGACGCCGCTTTTTTCGCCCATCTGTTCGAGGATGTCTTCGTAGGGCAGGTAGTGCTCGCCCGGCGCGTGTTCGAGGAGTTCCTCTTCGGCCATCAAGTTGATGACCGAGTGGACTCCGGCCTCCAGCAGGGCCGCGAGTCGCTTCTGGGTAGAGCGCGGATCGGCACCGCCGGGGTAGGTTCCGGCAAGCAGTACGCCAGGCACCACCCAGTAGGTTCCCTCATAAGGCGCTGCAGGATGTTCAGTGTTCACGGGAAGAAGAAGTGTAGATGGTCTGCTTGTTCGGCCAGCCGACGACAGCGTCAACTGTTACTTGGCGTTGCCGGTTACGTCAAGCCGGTTTCCGCGCAATTGCGATTCTTGCGCAGCATCGCGCCGCCGCCCGCCGAACGATTGCGTCGTCGGTCAGGTAGCGCCCCGTGAATCTTGCGCGATTTTTCGTCCGAGCGTAAGTTCAGCCGCAATTTTTCGCCCGTCATTTTTGCGACGGCGTCCCGCACCGCGGACGCGCCCAGGAGGATTTTTCGATGAAAGAATACGGCCTCTTTATCAACGGTCAGTGGGAAGCCGCCAAGGGCGGCAAGACCGCGCCGACCATCAACCCGGCAACCGAGGAGCCTTGGGCCACTGTCGCCGTGGCCGACCGCGAAGATGTTCGCAAGGCCGTAGCTGCGGCCAAGAAAGCCCACGACAGCGGGGTGTGGCGCAACAAGTCGCCGCAGGAACGCGGTGCGATCATGCAGAACGTCGCCGCGAAGATTTTCGAGCGCCAGGACGAACTGGCCGCGGCCGAGGTTCAGGACGGCGGCGGCACCATTCGCAAAGCCATGAGCATGGACGTGCCGGGCGCCGCGCAGACCTTTTTCCATTTCGGCCAGTACATCGCCGGTGACGAGTACAAGACGATGCTCCAGGAGGAGTACGAGGAAACGGTTCCGATCCCGAGCCGCAACCTGATCGTGCGCGAACCTATCGGCGTGTGCGGCGGCATCACGCCGTGGAACTTCCCGATCATCATGGGCTCGTGGAAGATCGGACCGGCCATCGCTGCCGGTAACTGCGTCGTGATCAAGCCGGCGTCGATCACGCCGGTCAGCACGCTTTTGCTCGGCGAGATCTGCACGCAGGCCGGAGTTCCTCCCGGCGTCGTCAACGTCATCAGCGGTCCCGGCGGAAGCGTCGGTGAAGAACTCGCGATGCACCCCGACCTCGGCAAGATCGCCTTCACCGGTTCCACCGAAGTGGGCCGTCAGGTCATGCAGATGGGCGCCGGCACGCTCAAGAAGGTGACGCTCGAACTGGGCGGCAAGTCGCCGAACATCATCCTGCCCGACGCCAATCTCGATACCGCGGCGCTCGGCTCGTTGTTCGCCACCTTCATGCACCAAGGTCAGATCTGCGAGTCGGGCACCCGTATTCTGGTGCACGAATCGATTCACGACGAACTGCTCGACAAGATGCTTACAGGTATCAAGCGCATCAAGCTCGGCGACACGATGGATCCGACCACCGGCATGGGCCCGCTGGTCAGTGCTGCGCAGCGCGAGACAGTCGAGAAGTACGTGGAACTGGGCCACGAAGCCGGCGGCAAGTGCGTGGCCGGCGGCAAACGCCCTGCGTCGCTTCCGAAGGGTTACTTCTACGAGCCGACCATCTTCGACGGAATCGACAACAAGTCGCGCATTGCGCAGGAAGAAATCTTTGGACCGGTGGTGGTGGTGATCACCTACAAGGACGAAGAAGAGGCGATTCGCATCGCCAACGATTCGGTCTACGGGCTTGGCGGCGCGGTGTGGTCACAGAACAAGGAACACGCGATCGCGGTCGCACGCAGGATCGAGACCGGCACCGTGTGGATCAACGACTACCACATGATCAACATGCGGTTCCCGTTCGGCGGCTACAAACAAAGCGGCGTCGGCCGCGAGCTTGGCAAGTGGGGCCTGGCCGAATACCACGAGGTCAAGCACATCCACGTAGGCGAGAGCACTTCTCCTGAGGAGAAGTTCTATTT
>CAITLU010000065.1 GCA_903893315.1 uncultured bacterium | reverse complement strand
TGGCTGCCGCGTTGTCGTACGCGGTGCAGGCCGGTGCTGACGTGGCTCCTGGTGACGTGATCACCAAAGCCAACGTCGAGAACGTCAAGGACCTGGTGTCACCTGGCGTCTCGTGGGCGGTCGGCAACGGCATGGATCTGACCATCGTTCCGTACGAGAAGATCCCGCTTCCCACCGCCTATCAGCAGGCTACCGAGAAGTACTCGGGCCAGACCAAGCTCGACGAGCGCCTCTTTCTGGAAAATTGGGTGGCAGGGCGGCCGTTCCCTACGGTGGATGCGAAGGATCCGCTGGCGGCGCCCAAGATCATGTACAACTTCCAGAACACTCACTACTTCACCGACGATCTGAACCTCCACCTCGTAGATGCGGATACCGGCTCCTTGTATGTGGACGCCAACGGCAACCGCCGCTACGAGGTCGAGAGACACTTCGTTGCGGACTGGGTCAGGGTGCTGCCGTACACAGGTCGCATTCATTACGACCCGACGCCGACATTTACCGAAAACCCCGATCAGGCCTTCCGCAAGTCGGGACTGTATCCGCTGATCGAACCTTTCGATCTCAAGGGTGTCGGCGGCACCAGCTACCGCTACCTCGATCCTAGCAAACAAGACGACACGTGGCTCTACCTTCCGTCTTTGCGACGTGTGCGCCGCATGTCGAGCGCCCAGCGCAGCGATGCTCTTTTCGGCCAGGACATCGACGTCGACAGTTACGGCGGCTACGCGGGACAGATCCCGTGGTTCGAATGGAAGTTTCTGGGTGAGAAGCCGATGCTCGCGTCGTTGCACGGCGTGCGTCTGCCTCCCGAGCCGTGCAAGAAGGACGGCGGCCTGAGTTTTTGCGAGAACTGGGAGAAGCGCCCTGGCGTCTACGTCATCGAAGGCAAGCCAAAAGTCACCAACTACGCGTACTCCAAACGCGTGATCTACATCGACAAGGAAACGTCTTTCATCGTCTATTCCGACCTGTACGACAACGCCGGTCAGCTCTGGAAGGTGGTGATGCAGAGCATCCGTACCTCAAAGCGTCCCAACCCGAAGGTCAACTACGAATACGCCGAGCCGCGCATGTTCATCTACGCTTTCAGCGTGATCGACATGCAGCTCATGCACGGAACGCGGGCGTCGATTCCCGGCATCGGCTTTCCCGATGAAGCCGGCTGGTACATCGACATCGGCTTCGACAAGCCGCAATCAGCACACGAGGACTGGTTCACCATCGCAGGGTTGGTGGCAGCCGGACGCTGAGCGGGGAAAGACGAGCGCTCCGTGAAACGAGCGGAGGCGCTCGACCGTTTCCGAGGCCGATGCGCGTCCCGAGCGAGGACAGGGAGCGTGCCCTGAGTATGCGCCAGCATGGCCCACAGCCGCCCGACGTTTCGGTCGGCAAACGGGGTGCGAGCATCGGAACGTCTCGGTGCAGGTAACTGCGGACGAACGCACGTCGCCATGCAGGACTCTGCGCGTCACCGACGGCCAGGGAACTTTCCAGCAACCCGCCGCGGGCGGCAGCAATCCGCAGAGCCAGCGTGGTCTTCCCGAACTGGCGTGGGCCGAGCAGCGCCACGGCCCGCGCCCGTTGAAGATTCTTCTCTATGAGAGTGCGCCAACGTCGAGCAAGCACGGCAAGCCCCCTGGTTACCCAGTAAAACGAACGCCTGACGTCGGAATTACTGGGGAAACAATTCAACCGGGAGCTTTAGAATCGGGCCATCCACGGCGCAGGCGAGCGGCGGCCCTTTCCCAGATAGGAACAAACCGGGCGCCGGGTTCATGGTGGCGACGAGACCCGAGCCCAAGATCACGGGAAGCCTATAGAACCGACGAAACTGACGGGCCGATTCGAACCGCCGACCTGCTGATTACGAAACCTATCGACGGCGATCCGGAAGACCGCGAACAATAGGGGTTTTCTATGATCTCACACTAACTTAGGGCCGTTGCCCCGTTCTGGGATCTTCGGTCACATTGCGGGATTTTCGATCTCCAACCGGCACCAGTACCGGCACCAGTTTCGGCGACCACTGCCGATTCGCCCCGGCTCACCGGAAGCACGCGAGGGCACTCGACGCTTGCCGGTTATAACGAATGTGGGTACGGTCGGCCCATGCTTCACGAACTCAAACTGCGCAAGGTCGGGAACTCGGTCGGCGTCGTTCTCCCCAAGGAAGTTCTCTCCTACCTCAAGGTGGAGGAGGGCGACACGGTGTGCGTCTCCGAGGCGCCGGACGGCAGCCTTCGGGTCAGCCCCGCGAGCGCCGAGTTCACCCGGCAGATGGAGGTGGCCGAGGACGTCATCCGTCGTTACCGGAACACCCTTCGGGAACTGGCCAAGTGAAGGAGCCGGAGTGGCTTCTTCGCGAAGTGGTGCTCGCGGTTCACGAGCGTCTGCTCGCCGAGTTCGGCGGCTCGGCGGGAATCCGCGACACGGGTCTGCTGGAGTCCGCGCTGGCCAGGCCGGTGAACCTTTACTCCTACCGATCTCCCGAGCTTTGTGAACTGGCCGCGAGTTACGCGTTCGGCATCGTCAAGAACCACCCCTTTGTCGACGGCAACAAACGGTCGGGGTTTGCGGCCGTAGCCATGTTTCTCGAACTGAACGGCAGGCGCCTGAGCGCTTCCGAAGCCGATGCCACCATCCGCACCCTGGCGCTGGCCGCCGGGGAGATGAGCGAGGCGCAGTTCGCGACCTGGCTCGGGGACAACTCTCGGGCCGCATGATGCTGGAAGATCACGGCTTACCGGTGTGTGCGGAACGGGGGAGCTTACGTATCCCCAAAACGTAGGTGACCGAGCGGTTCCACCACAGTTGTCGCAACGGCGCAGCGGCGCGCGCCAGCCGAAATCCCATTGCGAGATGCCGCATGGCCGACTGCCGTGCCGGCAAGACACTTTAACTAGTTGATTTCCCGAAGCTGACGGCCAGAGTCGAACTGGCGACCTGCTGATTACGAATCAGCTGCTCTACCAACTGAGCTACGTCAGCGTACCGGGTAGGAAGCGCGCGGCGCCCGGATGACGGCCGGGCGACCGGGCGGTTTATAGCCGACCCATGCTTCGGTGCAAAGGCGAGATAAAGGAGCGTTCCTCGGCAATCACAACGAACCCCTCACGACTCGGGCGTGTGCCCCACACACCGGCCGCGCCCGCCATCCACCCTGGATGCGGCCACGTCGCCCGCGCTTGCCACGACGATGAGACAGTGTGAGACAGTGTGCGGCCCGCTTGAATATGGCATGAGCACGACCTCCGACAGCACGGCTCCGGCCGATCTGCGTGACAACCGCGTCGCCTTCAACGATAGCGGCTCGGTCGGCGTCACGATTCTCCGCGGCAGCTTCGAGGCGATCAGCGGCGGCAATGATTCCGTGCGCGGCGTAGCAGCGCGAATCCTGTTTCCCACCAAGGCGACCACTCTCCACTCCGCCGTAACCAGCATGCTAGCTGCGGCATCGGTAATTTCCCCGGGCGCTGAAACATGATCGTGAAGAGCGCGAATCACTTAAATCCCGGCGCCAGCCCGGCACGCATTCTCGTCGTTGAAGACGAGAACTTGATCACGGTCGACCTGGCCGCGCGCCTCCAACGTCTCGGACACAAGGTGATAGGCGCCGCGCGTTCGGCTGACCAAGCCTACAAAATCGCCGCTGAACACCGCCCGGATTTGGTGCTGATGGACATCAGCCTGGAAGGCGATGAAGACGGAATCAGCGTCGCCACGCGCATCCGTCATGACCTTGACCTCGCGGTCGTCTTCATCTCAGCGTACGCCGACAACGACACACTGGAGAGATCGCACGCAGCCGCACCTCTCGGCTACATCACCAAGCCTTTCGATCAGAGTGAACTCGAGATCACCATCGCGATCGCGCTGCATCGCAGCCACCTTGACCGACTGCTTCGGCGTGACCGAGACGACCTGCGTGCGGTACTCGACGGGCAGCGCCACGGCACGATAGTCATCGACGCACTTGGTCGTGTGACGTTCGTGAGCCGTGCTGCCGGTCGCCTTCTCGGCACCGCCGCAGACCAGGCCATCGGGTGCTCGTGGCAAACGATCTTCCCCTCCTCTCCCAGAGAGATCGAGCAACTTGCTCAGGCTCTGCGCCAAGCCCCCGAAGAGCGTGCAAACATTCTGCTGCGGAGCCAACCCGAACCCGGAGAAACATACCAAATAGAAATCGAGGTAACCGACGACACACGCGACGAGAACGGACGGATGCTGTTCCTCTACGATGTCTCGAGAATGGCGAGCCTGGAACGTCTGCTCGACGAACGCGCGCGCTTCGGAGACATCATCGGCAACAGCGATCCGATAACGAAGGTCTTTGCGCTCGTGCGCGATTTCGCTCCGATCGAAGTGCCGGTTCTCGTCGATGGAGAAACAGGAGTCGGCAAGGAACTCGTCGCTTGTGCGATACACGCCCGCAGCAAGCGCGCCGGACGGCCTTTCCTGGCGGTTAACTGCGCGGGGCTCAGCGAAGAATTGGCAGCAAGCCAACTCTTCGGCCATGCACGCGGCGCTTTCACCAGCGCGGTGAGCGATCACGAAGGGCTGTTCAAAGCCGCCGACGGCGGCACCCTGTTTCTCGATGAAATCGGCGAGTTGCCGCCCCGAGTTCAGGCCAGTCTGCTGCGTGTCCTGGAGGAAGGAATAGTGCACGCGGTGGGCAAGACCCGAGGAGAGCCGGTTGATGTTCGCATCATCGCGGCCACCAACCGTGACCTCGCCAGAGAGGTGGAAGCCGGCCGGTTCCGCGCCGACCTTCTCTACCGAGTGCGCGCGGCCAGGATCACGGTGCCCCCGCTGCGCGAACGCAAGGAAGACATAATGCTGCTGGCGCGAAGTTTCCTTGACCAGCAAAGCGCACAACTCGCGAAACCGCTGCGCGGGTTCTCCAATGACGCCCTTCGCCTGCTGCACCTCTACGACTGGCCCGGCAACGTGCGCGAACTGCGCAACTCGGTGTCGGTAGCGGCTGCCCGGGCCCGCGCATCAATGATCCAGCCCGAAGACCTGCCGCCGGAGATTCTTGAAAAGACTGCTGCCGAGGCCTCGCTGCCGCACAGCCCTTTGGAGGCCAGGCTTGAAATCCTGGAAGCGCTGAGCCGCGCCGGGGGAAGCCGCACCGGAGCAGCCCGGCTTCTGCGCATCAGCCGGGCTACCTTCTACCGGCGGCTGACAGCGCTCGGGCTCCCCACTCAAGCCGAATAGGAACGCCCGCAAACAGCCCGCACGACGCTCGCTGTATTCCAGTTCTTGACCCACCCTAAAGGGTGGCCATCGCCTGCCGCGCTGCCCGACACGCCCCGCGGTGTCTCAGCCCTGTCTCGGTGAGACGCGGCGCGAGACGCCAAGAGGCGACACGGTGAGACACCGAGTGGCCCAAGCCACAGCCATCACCAGTAACCTACTGTAAACAATAAACTATCTAAATTCATCAGCGTCTAGCGCATCCCGGCACACATCCTGCAGAACAAGCTAATCTCGTAGGGGCACGGACCGCACCTGCGAAAATTGGTACCCAGGCACGACGAAGCGCCGTGGGACCAGAGACAGATTGAGACTGAGCTGCCGAGACTTAACCGTCCCCCAAAACGGCAGCTCTTAGTCCGAAGCCTTACCCCCCCAAGGCTTCGGACAACCAGCCCGACGCTCTCCGGCCAGAAGAGCGTCGGGCTTCCTTTTTTCCTCGCCGTCGGGCCTGGATCTTTCCAACAGCCTGCCGGGTGTCCCACCCCGGTCTTCGTCGGTCGCCTTCAGGCCATCGCCATCGCGGTGGCCTTTTGGGCCGCTGGCCTCGTCGTGCATTCACCCAGCCAACGCTGAAGGTTCGGGTACTTCGCCAGGTCGATGGCTATGAAGTTCCCCCACGCAAGCACCGAGGCGAGGTTGACGTCAGCAACAGTGTACTGGTCACCAAGCAGGTACTTGCTGCCGGTGAGTTGCTTCTCCAGCACCAGGAACGGCGCCTGAAGCTTCGCCTCTCCGGCATCCGCAACTTTCGGGTCACGTTGGTCGGCAGGCAGAAACATGCGGTGCAGCAGAGCGTCGATCAGCGGGTTCTCGACTTCGGTCATCGCCCACACGCTCCACTGAATGGCGTGGCACTCCCCCTCCAGCGACTTCGGAAGCAGCCCCTTGTCGTACTTCTTGGCGAGATAGAGGTTGATCGCCATCGACTCCCAATAGGCCACGCCGTCATCGACCAGAGCGGGAATGTGCCCGTTCGGGTTGATCGCCAGGTATTCAGGCTTCTTGGTGTCGCCGTTGGCGTAGTGGGTGGGAACGCTGGTGTAGGTGAGCCCCAACTCTTCGAGCATCCAGATGCTGCGGAAAGCGCGGGACGATGGAACGCCGTACAGAGTTATCATCTTCGGTCTCCTGTTGTTGGCGTGAGCCGGTGAGAAAGGCGCACGAGGCCCGGTATGTAGCGACCCTCGCCGCCGCGAGTCAACCGGCGCCGAAACTCGATACGGTAAGCGTACGACCGGCTGACCGACGGCGCAGGATCACTCTGACGTACGTTGCTCGCCCGGCCGGTTGAGCCAGAAGCGAACGTAGTTGTCGGTGGTCGCGAGCATGCGCGTGTCGCGAATGCGGTCGATAAAGAGCACCCCGCCCAGATGGTCGAGTTCGTGCTGAAAGACGGTTGCCATGAAACCATCGGCCACGATCGAAGCGGGATCGCCGTGGAGATTCAGGTAGTCGACGCGAACCCCGCGAGGCCTGTGCACCAACCCTCGCAGACCTGGAACCGACAGACAGCCTTCCCAGTACCCTTGTTCCGCAGCGTCAAGGACGCTGACGCGCGGGTTGACGAACACCGCCATCTCGAAGGGGTTCGTATCGGGATAACGCTCGGAGTCCACGGCGATCTCCATGACCGCCAGCTGCACCGACTCGCCGATCTGCGGCGCAGCGATACCGATGCCCTCTTCGTGGTGCATTGTGTCGATCATGTCATCGATCAGAGTCCTCACTTCGGCAGAAAGAATCTCGTCACGCGTAAGAGGCCTCGCGACCTGACGCAGCACCGGATTACCGATAGTAAGCAGGGGACGTACAGCCATGGCGACAGTTCCTAGCCCGCCGGGCGCAATCGCACAACCGACTGCACGGCGCTGAGACCGCCCGTATTCCGCTTGAAACACTGCGACGCGCACCAATGTCGAGTCGGTGTCTCCCTGCCCCAGCGACCACGTCGTCCCCCCTTGCCCACGGAGCGAGCAGCAGAAAATGCCGACCTCTGGCCTCACGCAGCCACGACCACAAGAAATCGCGGCCGCTGCCGGAACTGCGCGGCCCAGTGTAGGGAACCCGCAGCTGCCACCGAGACGACGGGTGACCACTGACGGGACGGCGCGGGAGCGCGGCGGGACTTACTCCAGAACCCGCCTACGCTCGCGGCACCGTGTTGCCAGTGGTATCGCAAACTCATCGGCAGATGGTGATACCCATACCTCCCTCTGGTCACGCGTTGCGCGACGGCCGCCGTCCCTGGCTGCGGCGGGTCGTGGTCACGGCCTTGGCCGTTTCCATGTTTTTCTTTTCGCGGCCTGCGCCGGCCGAACCGGTCGTGGCTCACTACATCGCCGCCGAGCTGATCAGCGAAAACGAATCGATCCGTCCCGGAACACCGTTCACGGTGGGAATTCTGCTGCGGCCCGAAGCGGGCTGGCACTTGTACTGGCGCAATCCGGGTCACACCGGACTGCCCACGCGCATTGATTGGCGTCTGCCTCATGACTTCTCCGCTGGCCCGCTGCAATGGCCCCACCCCACGCGCTTCGGACAGGTGCCGATGGTCACCTACGGGTACGACGGCGACACCTTGCTGCTCGCGACGATCCAGCCGCCCGTTGAACTGCGCGATGGACAGAGCATCGACCTGGCCGCCAAGGCGAGTTGGCTGGTGTGCCGCGCCGACGCCTGCGTGCCTGGAAAAGCAGATCTCTCATTGCGCATCGGTGTCGATGAGACCGAACAACATCCAGATAGCCGCTGGACGGGTCTGTTCGAAAAAACACGCAAGCAGGTGCCGCGCGTCCTCGCTCAGTGGACTGCGCGCGTCGAGGCCGACGCAGACAAGGTCGTTCTCTCGCTGCACGCCCCGGCTTCCAAGCAACCATCCGTAAAGACCATCGAAGTTTTCCCGATCGACAACGATCTTGTCGACCCCGACGTCGACCCACGCGTGATCCACACGGCGAGCGGCTTCACGATCGAACTCGCGCGCTCGAAGAACGGCGGAACCGCGCCCGCAGCACTCGGCGCGGTATTGGTCACCGAAGACGGCTGGGACGCTGAAGGGCGCGTGCACGCGATCGAAGTCAGCGCGCCGGCGCACATAACGGTCGCTGCCAACGCGTTCGCGCCGGCGCAAGACG
This sequence comes from uncultured bacterium, assembly GCA_903893315.1. GTDB lineage: Bacteria > Desulfobacterota > Binatia > UBA1149 > CAITLU01 > CAITLU01. The sequence goes on along the minus strand of CAITLU010000065.1, from coordinate 40,215 downwards.
CTCCGGCCTCCTCGGCCGCGGCGCCGCAACCCGGCGCGCCTCTTCCAGTCGCAGCGAGCGCAGCGCAGCAGGCCGCAGCCGCGGCGCAATCCACCGAGCATCCGAATGCGGCGCCGCGAACCGGCGCTACCGACCTGACCTTGCTTATCGCCCTCGTCTTCGCGTTCGCGGGCGGAATGATTCTGAACCTGATGCCGTGCGTGTTTCCGGTGCTGTCACTCAAGGTGCTGGGTTTCGTCCACGTCGCGCACAACGACAGCGCAAGGATACGGCGCCACGGCCTGGCCTTCGCCGCTGGCGTGCTGATCTCGTTCTGGATTCTGGCGGGTCTGCTGCTGGCACTGCGAGCCGGAGGCCAAGGTCTCGGCTGGGGCTTCCAGCTTCAACAACCGCTGTTCGTCGCTGCTCTCACGCTGCTGCTGTTCGCGATGGCCCTCAACCTCCTCGGCGTCTTCGAAGTCGGCTCGTCGCTGACCGGTGCCGCAGGCCGTTTCGATTCCGAGAGCGGCTACCACGGCTCGTTCCTGAGCGGAGTGTTGGCAACCGTACTGGCCACGCCGTGTTCGGCGCCGTTCATGGGCGCTGCGCTCGGTTACGCGCTCGTGCAACCACCGGCGGCCTCGCTGCTGGTTTTCACTTCTCTCGGACTCGGCATGGCAACGCCGTATCTGCTGCTTTCGTTCGCGCCACCGCTGCTGCGTGCGCTTCCGCGACCTGGAGCGTGGATGGAAACGTTGCGCCAGATGATGGCTTTTCCGTTGTTCGCCACGGTGATCTGGCTGCTGTGGGTGTTCGGCCAGCAAGTCGGCAACGACGCGGTCTTGCAGCTTCTGGCGGCCATCTTGCTCGTGGGCATCGGGGCCTGGATCGGAGGACATTTCAGCGGAGCAAGGAGCCGCGGCGGAAGACTGTCAGTGCGTTTCGCAACCGCCGCCTGCCTGGTCGCCGGACTTGCGATAGCCGGCGCAGCGGCGAACCGACCGGTGTCGACCGCGTGCACGTCGAACCGCGACGACGGAGGCATCAACTGGATTCCCTACGATGCCGGACGTCTGGTCACTTTGCGTGAGCAGGGCCGCATCGTGCTGCTGGATTTCACAGCCGCCTGGTGTCTGTCCTGCAAGGTAAACGAAACACTCGCGCTCGAAACCGCGGCGGTGCGCAACAAGATTCGCGATCTCGACGTGGTGGCAATGAAAGGCGACTGGACCAACCGCGACCCGGCAATCACCAGCGTGCTCGAGTCTTTCGGACGCAGCGGAGTGCCGCTCTGCGTGCTGTATCCCCGCGGCAGTGACAGCGCCGCCGTCGTGTTGCCGGCGATTCTCAGCAGCGAAATCGTGCTCGAAGCTCTCGGCCGCGCTGCCGATTAGGACACCGGACTCTCTTGCAGCAAAGGAACCACACATGACGGATCGAGACTCCCGGGCCAACGCAGAGCAGATCAAATTCTGGAATTCCATAGCGGGGCCGCGCTGGGTGCGCCGTCAGGAGATGCTCGACCGCCAGCTCGCGCAGCTCAGCCTGGTTGCGATCGACGCTGCCGCGGTCGGTGCCGGCGATGCGGTGCTCGACATCGGCTGCGGCTGTGGCGACTCCACGCTGGCTCTGGCCGCGCGAGTCGGCGAGCGCGGCCGCGTCGCCGGCCTCGACATCTCGGCACCGATGCTCGATCTGGCACGCGATCGGATGCGACGCGCGAATCTCACCAACATCACGTTCGAGTGCTCCGACGCTCAGACCCACGCGTTTCGCGGCGACTACGACGTCGTGTTTTCACGCTTCGGCGTGATGTTCTTCGACGACCCGGTCGCTGCGTTCGTAAATCTGCAGGGCGCCCTGCGCGAAGGCGGACGCCTCACGTTCGTGTGCTGGCAGTCAATCCAGAAAAATCCATGGATGTCGCTGCCGGTGATGGCCGCGCTTCGACACACGACGATCGCAACGCCGTCTTCGCCCGATGCACCGGGCCCATTCGCGTTCGCCGATGGCCCACGCGTCGAGAACATCCTCGCCCAAGCCGGTTTTCGCGACATCGCGATGCGCGGTATCGACAGTGGTCTGCTGGTCGGCGGCGGGGGCTCGGTCGATGAAGCAGTCAGCTTCGTGCTCGAACTCGGCCCGGTAGAGCGCGCACTCAGCGATGCCACCGACGCCGTACGCGAAGCGGTAAGACGCGACGTTCACGACAGCCTTGTCCCGTACATCACACCCGACGGGATACGCGTGCCGAGTGCAGCGTGGATCGTAACAGCGATGAAGTGACGCCCCTCGCCGAAGCGAGCGAGCCGCGACCAACGCCGCAGATGGCCCTCATGGACAGACCGCCATCAACACGAAGTCTGTTCAGAAGGGTCCAGATGCAAGGCGGGCGCGGTGATAGCGAACGAAGGCGTACCGGCAGGTACGCCGAAGCGAGCGAGCCGCGACCAACGCCGCAGATGGGCCCTTATGGACAGACTTCCCAAGGCAGGGGAAGCCCCAACCCCCGCAACTTATCCTCACACTCAGCGCGCTCACGGTTGACCTTGAGTCCTTTGTCGCCGCGCTCGAGCCAGCCGAAGCTTTCGGCAACGCGCAGCGCGCCGTCACGACCGCCGTCGTTCCAGGCGCGCACGACCGCTTGTTCGAGCCGCGTCAGACTCGACGCGGAGAACTGATAATCGAGAAAAGCCTCCCACGTGATCGGACACCAGCGTGCGACGATCTGCTCCCCGATCACCTTGGCGTAATCGCGAATCTCGTCCTGGGCGTGGGGATCCATGCGAAGACGCAGGAAGTGCAGCAGGTTGTGCAGGTTTACCTTCCAGTATGCCTCCGTGTACGTCGACAACGGAAGATCCTTGCGCGCCTGTTCGCGCGCTACTCCGAGTTCGAGCCGTTCCTGGTAGACCGTGCGTGCCAGGCTCTGCAACTCGACCTCTCGCGCGCTCAGCGCACGGCCCTGGTCCGCGTCGAAGAACCCTTCGCTGCCCTGACGATTACCTCCCGCCTGCACGCGCCACTCCTGCTCGGAAGTACGCTGCGACGCATCGATCGCGATCGAATAACGAGTGCTGTACTCGTTCACCGAATTGTGGGTCACCACACCGTTGGCGATGAAATTGTGGTGGGGACCTTCAACTTCGACATCGTAGGTCTCGCGTTCGCCCACGTACTCGAAGTGCGCGATCCGCACCAACTTGGCGTACACGCGCTTCTCGTGGGTCGACGTGGGCTCGATCCGCGGCGGCACGTCAGATGAAATCGCACCGCGGCGCTCTTGCCCGTCCGGTCGACCAGCCCCGTGGTACGGTTCTCCGGCGGCTATCTCCAGTCCGTTGACGTAGACCCAGTGATCGCCACGATTCCAGGTGGCAATACCGCCGGACTCGCTCAGACCCGTCGCTTCAGCAAGCGTCCGCCATCCCTGCCCGAACAGGAAGCGGTGGTCGCGTGTGGCCTCGATGCGTTTGCCATCTTCAAGGACCATCGCGAACACCGGCTTGAGTCCGTTCTTGTAGACCTCCACCACGGTGGTGTGATCGATACGCAGCGAATCTTCGTCGAGATGCCGCAATCGCAGTTCCCGAAGGCGCTCACGGCCGAAGTACCGGTCGCGTCGATCATCGAGGCAACCAAGCTCGTCGGTCGATTGTAACCTCTCCCACAAATCTTCGATTCGCAGTTTGAAAAGCCGCTCGCCTCGCCCGTCGATCGAATCCGGAATGTCGAAGTAAACCTCGGTGCCTGCGGCCAGACACGCGGTTCGGTGGCGAATCCACTGCCGCCAGCAGTCCATCGGCACACGCACGTGGAGCTTGATGTCGCACATCTCGAACGGAGTCGTGTGCCAGTGGCGCATCAAGTAGCGAATCAGGCCGCGGTCTTCGTGCACCTTCTTGGTGCCGCGGCCGTACGAAACCCGCGCGGCCTGCACTATCGACTCGTCGGCGCCCATGTAGTCGACAAGGCGCACAAAACCGTCGTCGAGTACTTTCAGCGGCACTCCCAGAATCGCGTCCAGCGCGTCGACCCGGGGACGCTCGACGCGGCTTGGCTGTTCGCCCGACTGATTCGACTCGCTCGGTTTGTTCACTGTGTATTCCCCTGACCTGTCTACGAAGCCGCGAACAGTACCTCCGACGAGGACTTCGAGAAAGAGCCGGCGTGGCCGCGTGTGCGTCCTTACGCCGCGACGGGCGGCGCGGCCCCCGCTCCAGCTTTGTCGCCAGCGCGAGTATCAGCCATGCTGCGCTGGTGCGACGAGCGGCAACCGGCCCGGATATCGACCCCGGAGACACTACCTGTGCGGTAGTTCTGAGACGCCATCGGGACGGCGACTGGATCGACACCAGCGACGAGGTCGCCCGCGAAGAGCCGCTCGAGATCCAGCTCGGCCCCGTCTCGCTGGCGGTGATCATGCGCACGCCCGGGCACGACGAAGATCTGGCGCTTGGATTCCTGGTTACCGAGCGAGTGGTCGGATCGCCAGCCGACGTCCTGGCCATTCGCCATTGCACCACCTCGGCCTCGCCCGAAGCCGAGGACAACATCGTGCGCGTGACGCTGGCGCCCCACGTCGTCGTCGATATGGAGGCGCTGCGGCGCAACCTCTACGCCAACAGCAGCTGCGGAATCTGCGGCAAGGCGACCATCGCAAACGTGATGGCGACGGCCGCACCCCTGGACGACCCGGCGGTTTTCGACGCTACCCTGCTGGCCGATCTTCCGGCTCGCCTGGCCGCCGGACAGGACGCTTTCGATCGGACCGGCGGGCTTCACGCCGCGGGTCTTTTCGATGCGAGCGGCACGCTGATGGTCGTGCGCGAAGACGTCGGACGTCACAACGCCGTCGACAAGGTCGTCGGCTGGGCCACGAGGGCGAATCGACTTCCGCTGTCCGGGCACATTCTGATGATCTCCGGACGCATCTCCTTCGAAATCGTGCAAAAAGCCTTGGCAGCGCGAATCCCGCTCATCGCCGCCGTCTCGGCGCCATCCTCGTTGGCTGTGGAAATGGCGCATGCGGCAGGTCTCACTCTGGTCGGATTCCTGCGCGGAGAAACGATGAACGTCTACGCCAACACCGCCCGCGTGCGCGGCTGAATCAGGAGAAGCGACATGAGCAACGCAACGAACACTGGAACAACCATCGGCGTCCCCAAAGAGATCAAGACAGACGAAGCGCGAGTCGGACTGACGCCAGCGGCAGCACGCGAGCTGGTGCACCACGGCCACAGGGTACTGGTGGAGACTCAGGCCGGTCATGCCATCGGGCTCGACGATGAACACTATCGCGCCGCGGGTGCCGCCATCGCAGCCGATGCGGCGGAAGTGTTCGCGCGCGCCGACATGATCGTCAAGGTCAAGGAACCGCAGCCGGTCGAGATCGCCAAGCTGAGACCCGGCCAGGTGCTGTTCACCTATCTCCACCTGGCCGCCAACGCCGAGCTTGCCCACGCGTTGATGGACACCGGTTGCGTCGCGGTCGCTTACGAAACGGTCACCGACTCGCGCGGCGGCCTGCCGCTGCTGGCGCCGATGAGCGAAGTTGCCGGCCGCATGGCGATCCAGGCCGGCGCGCATTGTCTGGAGATGCCGCAAGGAGGGCGCGGCCAACTGCTCGGCGGTGTGCCCGGCGTTCCCGCCGCTCGCGTCGTGATTCTCGGCGGCGGCGTGGTAGGCACCAACGCCGCGCGCATGGCGATGGGCCTGGAAGCCTACGTCACCGTCATCGACAAATCGCTACCTCGGCTCTACGAACTCGACCTCCAGTTCGGCGCCAAGCTCCACACGATCTACGCAACCGTCGATGCGATAGAAGAGCACGTCACGCAAGCCGACCTCGTCATCGGCGCCGTGCTGGTCCCGGGCGCCGCCGCACCGCACCTGGTAACCCGCGACATGCTCAAGAGGATGAAGCGAGGCGCCGTGATAGTGGACGTGTCGATCGATCAGGGAGGTTGTTTCGAAACCAGCCGCCCCACCACGCACACGCATCCCACCTACGTCGAAGAAGGCGTGGTCCACTACTGTGTCGCCAACATGCCGGGCGGTGTGGCACGCACCTCGACGTTCGCTCTCGGCAACGCCACCTTGCCTTTCACGCTGGCGCTGGCGACCAAGGGATGGCGCCGCGCGCTGCGCGAAGACTCGCACCTTCGCGCGGGCCTCAACGTATGCGAGGGAAAACTCACGCACATCGCGGTCGCCGAAGCAGTGGGCGGGACTTTCGTGGATGCGCTGTCGCTCGTCACCGGCTGAGACAAGCACGCCGTGGCGGCGCGACTGACCGCTGCGGCAGGCGCGATACACCGCCGCGCCGCCGAGAAACCGCAAGTCCGTGCAGCCCGCTGCGAGGTCAGGACTCGCGCCGGGCCTGGAAGTACGCAGCCAGTCCGGTTGCCTCGCGCAGCAGTGCGATCGCGTCGAGAGGCACGTCGAAAGGCTCGCCGCGAAACTCGCGGTAGGCGCGGCGCACGTTGAAGATCAACCGCTCGGGTTCGGTCCAGTCGGCGTAGGGACCGAGATCGATGCGCCTGGCCGCGTCGATCTCGGAGACTTCCTGTTCGTAGAAGCGCCTCGACTCGGCGAGCACGTATTCGAAGTACGCCCTTACTTCGCGAACGCCGTCCACATCGGTCAGCGGACCGTGTCCAGGCACCACGACCTCCGGCTTCAGCGCAATGATGCGGTCGAGAGCTTCGAACCAGCGGGCATAACTGCCTTCCCAGCCGAGCGGCGTGCAGTGGTTCCACATCACGTCACCACCGAAGACCACATGGCTTTCGGGCAAGTGCACTATCGAATCGCCGATGGTGTGCGCAGGGCCCACGTAGAGCACTTCGGCGGCTACTCCGTCGAGGTCAATGTCGAAACGCTGCTCGAACAGCGTACTCGGCGGAGTGATCCGCACACCGGTGAAATCGTAGTCGCGAAGAGCCTTGGCGAAGTGCTCCATTCCTTCGAGCAGCGGCTCCATCCTCGCCATCTGCTGCAACAGTTCGGGAGCGATGTCCTTCTGCATAGCTTCGGCGCAAAGGCGATGTCCGATGATTTCCGCGCCTTCCAGAAGCTGGTTGCCCCAGCAATGGTCGCCGTTGTGGTGGGTATTGACAAGACGGCGCGGCGCCGCCGGATGCACTCCCGCGTACAGATCGAGCATCGCGCGGGTGCGCGGCAAGTCCCAGAACGTATCGACCACCAGACCGCCGCCGCGAGCGACGAAACCGGAGTTGCTCCAGCCCAGCCCTCTCTCGGGCTGCAAGCAAGCGTAGACATCCTTGGCCAGCAGCGTGAGTTCCATTTCCATGGTCGTGCGCCTATTCCTTTCCGAAGTCCGCATCGAAGAGGGCCTGGTTGCGCCCGTAGTTCTGGCCACCACCGGCCACGTTCAGGATTTCCCCGGTGATCCAGCTCGCGGCCGCAGAAGCCAGGAACACCACTGCGTAGGCGGCTTCCTCGGCACGTCCCATGCGCGGAATCGGAATCCCCTCGCACATCGCTTCGATGCCGGCAACGTAGGTGGACTTGAACGCTTCGGTCCTAATCGCGCCCGGTGCCACGCAGTTCAGCCTCACCTTCGGGCCCCACTCGTAGGCCAAAGTGCGCGTCAGTTCGAGGACACCGGCGCGCGCGGCGCCGGTGTGGGCGATGCCGGGAAATCCGCGACCGACCACCGCGATGACGTTCACCACCGAGCCGCCGTCACCGTCGAGCATGCGGTTGCCGAAGACCTGGATCATGTTCCAGGTGCCGGTCAGGTTGGTCTCTATCACCGCGTTCCAACCCTTGGGCTTGAAATTGCGCGCCGGCTGGGCGAACTGCCCGCCCGCGTTGTTGACCAGCACGTCGATGCTCGGGAACAACGAGTCCGCACGCTCGCCCAGAGCCTCGACGGTGTCGCGCTGGCGGATGTCGACGAAGCCAGTCTCGACGCGGCGTCCGTACTTCGCGCGAAGCTCGGCGGCGGCTCCGTCCAGACGCTCGACGTTGCGAGCGGCCAACATCAGGTCGGCACCGGCCGCGGCCAACTGCTGCGCGATGACCAGCCCGAGACCACTACCGCCTCCGGTAACCAGGGCCGTCTTGCCCGCAAGCAAGTCCGGAGCGAAGACCCGTGAGGGCAAAGGAGGCGCGGCGATCAGTTTGGGCATGTGTGACTCTCGCGTCGGCAAATCCGACGCTGACGCTACTAGCCCGGCGCCTTCGCAGACGAAAGAGCGGGAGCGCGCATTGGTTGCCTGGTCGGCGCAGCAGCCCCTCTCATCCGATCCCCGGTCCAAGACCCCACGCCGTGCCACGAATTTCCGCGCTTGCATCCGTCGCCGGGCGGGCGCACTTTCAGCCCCGCAGTAATCGTGATGCTCAAACGCTTTCTCGTAACCCTGTTGGCCGCGGCGCTCCTGGCGCCGGTGGCTTCTTTCTCCGCCAGCCATTGCACGATGGCGGCGCATCAACAGGGACCGCAGGCCGGCATCGCTCAACCTTGTGATTGCTGCAACGACGCGTCCGCTCCCGCAGCGGCGCATTGTTCAACCGCGACGCCGCTGACGCTGCGCTGCGGGTGCTCGCTGCAATCGCAGAGCGAGCCGCGCTCCGACGCGACACCGGGCCTGGAAAGCGCTTCGCTGAGGCCGGCCTTCACTCCGGCCCTGCTGCCGGCGGCCGCGACGCTTCCACGCCTGGCGCAGCGCCGCGCCATCGACATTTCGACCCTGCAAGCCAAAGCTTCCAGCGTACCCCAGCGCCCACTGCTGTGTTCCTGGCTGATCTGATCCCTCCGCTGCGAGCCTCGCGCTCGATCCGCTTTCATTTCGACTAATCAGAGTTCACCGACGACGCCCCGACGCGCGCGTCGGCATCCTTTCCAGCGTCGTAGAACAGAGGAGGCGTCGTATGACGACGTCGAGATCCGAAACGGCAGCGGCGTTTGAGGCGGTCATTGCGTCTACCCGCGTAATTTTTCCGGTGGCACTGGCGGTCCTTGTTTCGACCCTGCTGGCGGCCTGCTCGCTCACGCCGTCAGGGCTGAAGCACGAACAGGCGCGCCTCGACGAAGCGGGCCGTCCCTTCGAACACAAACCCGACGCGCTTCCCGAGCCTTCGAGCGGAAGCGACTGGAAGACGATCCTGCAACGGGCGCTGCTGGCGAACGGCGACCTCGAAGGTGCCTACTTCGAGTGGAAGGCCACAGTGCGAGAGGTCGGCGCCGCGGCAGGTTGGCCCAACAGCAACCTCGCACTCAGCTACAGCTACTTGTTCTCCGGCGACAACGTCAAAGCCTTCGACAGGATGACGCTGTCGGCGGGGCTGGACGCGATGGAGAACCTTTCGTTCCCCACCAAGACCAAACAGGCCGGACGCAACGCGCTGGAAGAAGCCCGCGCCAGCGGCGAACGTTTTCGCGCCGCGAAGTTCGCACTGCAGCGTCGCGTGCTGACCGGCTGGAACGAACTCGCCCTGGCCGCCGAAGAAGAACGTCTGGCTCTGCGTCGCGCCGAACTCGCGGGTGTGCGCCAGGGCGCAACCAACGCCGCCACCGGCGCGGGCGAAGCGATGGCGGATGGAGTGCAGGCCTCAGTCACACGCACCGAGGCTGATGACGGCGCCGCTCGCGCCCACGCCGACGTCCTGACTGCCCGCGAGGAATTGGCGGCCATGAGCGCGCTGGAGCCGAGCGCACGTCTGCCGCTTCCGGAATATGCGGCGACCATGCGGCCGATTCCCGACGATCGCACGCTGCTCCTTGCAGCTGTCGGCGCCAACGCCGAACTCGCCGCGCTCGAGGCCGGCGTGCGGGCCAGACAGGGCGCCGTCGATCTGGCGCGACTCCAGTGGATTCCCGATATCAATCCGCTGGCAACCTTCTCCGGCAGCGCCGAACAGATGGTCGGCGCGATGGTCGTACTGCCGACCACGATCGCCGAAATCCGCGGCGCGATCTCCAAGTCGCGCGCGATGCTGGCGGCCTCGAAGGCGATGCTCGTGCAGGCGCGGCGCGACCGCGCCGCATCCTTCGTCTCCACGCTGATCGCTCTGCGCGACGCCGAACGGCAGGTGCGTCTGCTCGACGGCAGCATCCTGCCGGCGCTCGCCACCCTGGCCTCCACCAGACGCAGCGCCTACGCGGTTGGCATCTCGACGATCGACGACGTGATCGAAATCGAATCAATGGACATCGACGCCAGGATGAGCCGCGCCCAGGCGATCGCCGCCAGAGAAATCAGGGCGGCGGAACTCGAAGAGCTGGCCGGCGTCGATCTCGAAAGCATCGGCGCCGAGCACACGGCCCGCGCTCTGACCACGACAACTCCGGTTCTCGCCCACGCGGCCGAGGAGCACAGCCATGAGTGAACTGAACAGTTTCGATTCTCTGCGTCGTCAACGCGGATTCGGCCGCAACACCACTCTGCTGATGGTGGTACTTGCGGCACTGACCGGCGCCTGGCTCACCTTCCACTACCAGGAATCGATCCGCGGCGCCGCGGGCAGCGCCGCACCGGCGCAACAGCATACAGGCAACAAAGTCCCCCGCTCCGGCAGCGAAGCTGCCGCCAAGCCGACGCAGCTGTGGACCTGCGGCATGCATCCCCAGGTCGTGCAGGATCACCCCGGAGAGTGCCCGATCTGTCACATGGAACTTACACCGCTCGCACTCGGAGCCGGAGATGACACGCAGGGTTCGGCGACCTCGAACGGCGGCGCGACCGTGACCATCGATCCGGTGGTCACTCAGAACATGGGACTGCGCACCACGACGGTAGAAGAAGGCCCGTTGCACCGCGAACTGCGGGTGGCGGGCTTCGTATCCGAAGCCCAGACCGGCGTGCGCGACGTCAACCTGAAGATCTCAGGATGGATACAGCATCTGTACGCCGACACCGAAGGCATGCACGTGCAGGCCGGCGATCCGTTGTTCGACCTTTACAGTCCTCAGCTTCAGGTCGCGATCGAAGAACTGATCGCGTTGCACAAGAGACAGCCTGCGCCGGATTCGCCTTCGAACAGCGGCTCGGCCTCCGGTGCTCTGGACGCTCTCGAAGCGGCGGCCGTGCGCAAGCTCCAGCTGTGGGGAATTGCGGATGACGAAATCCAGCACCTGGCGAGGCTCGAACGCGCGCCGCAGACGCTGACGTTTCGCAGTCCCATCACCGGCCACATCATCGAGAAACCGGTAGTCGAAGGCGACGCCGTGGAGGCCGGGGAGCGCGTGCTGCGCATCGTCGATCACACCACGCTCTGGATCGACGCACGTGTTTTCGAGCAGTACCTTCCCTACGTCGCCGAAGGACAGACCATCGTCGCCAGCGTTCCGGGCCAGGGCGGCAAGACCTACGAAGGCCGCGTCGTGCTGATACATCCGCATCTCGACGAGATGTCGCGCACCGCGATGGTGCGCATGGCGGTGCCAAACCCGGATCTGACGCTGAGGCCGGGAATGTACGCCACCGTTCACCTGACCGCAGACGTTTCCGAGCACGCGACGCTGGTTCCGCGCGAGGCGGTCATCGACACCGGGATCAAACAGATCACCTTCGTGGTCACCAGCCCCGGACGGTTCGAACCGCGCAAAGTCGTGATGGGAATGCCTGCCGACGAAGGCAAGGTGCAAATCCTGCAAGGTCTGCGCGCCGGCGAAGTCGTCGTCGTCAGCGGACAATTCCTGCTCGACACCGAAAGCCGGTTGCAGGAGGCGCTGCGCAAGTTTCTCGACGAGCGCAGCGGCGGCGCGGCTGTTCCACCCGTGACGTCCGCATCCGAAGCGACCGCGGAGCCGCAGACGGCTCCTGCGCACGTGCACTGAGGAGGATGCAGCAGTGATCGCACGCCTTATCGCGCTTTGCGTCCGCAACCGTCTGCTCGTTCTGCTGCTGACCGGCGTCCTGGTCGGCCTCGGCATCTGGAGCATCTTCAACATCCGTCTCGACGCCATCCCCGACCTTTCCGACGTGCAGGTGATCGTCGTCACCGAGTATCCGGGACAGAACCCCGAGGTCGTCGACCATCAGGTCACCTATCCGCTCACCACCGCGATGCTGTCGGTGCCCGGCTCCACCGTCGTGCGCGGCTACAGCATGTTCGAGCAGTCCTTCGTGTACGTGCTGTTCGAGGACGGTACTGACATCTACTGGGCCCGCAGCCGTGTGCTCGAGTACCTGAACTTCGCACGCGACCGGCTGCCCGCCGGTGTGCAACCAAAGCTCGGCCCCGACGCGACCGGCGTGGGCTGGGTCTATCAGTACGTGCTGATTCCCGGTTACTGGTGCGGCGACTACCCGAAGGGAATCTGGCACGACACCGAGCAGGATCGCTGGTACGGCACGCGCGACGAGGCTCCGCCGGATAGACGAAAGACGCTCGAGCGCGTGCGTGGCTTCGAACAACCGGGCAACTGCCCGCTCGGCGGCAAAGCACTGACGGCCTCCGGCTACGACCTGGCCGGGCTGCGCAGCCTGCAGGACTGGTATCTGCGCTATCCGCTCACTGCGGTCGAAGGCGTCTCGGAGGTCGCTCCGATCGGCGGTTTCGTCCGCCAATATCAGGTGGTGCTCGACCCGCTGCGATTGCAGGGTTTCAACCTTTCGACCTCCGAGATCACACAGGCCATCGACCGCTCTAACAACGACGTCGGCGGATCGGTGATCGAGCTTTCCGAAAGCGAGTACATGGTGCGCTCGAGAGGCTACCTGCACGGCATCGACGACATCGCCAAAGTCGCCGTCGGCGTCGGCCAGCGCGGTACGCCGATCCTGCTCGGTGATGTCGCGACGGTGGAGATCGGCGGTGAGGCCAGGCGCGGCGTCGGCGAATACAACGGCACCGGCGAAGCGGTCGGTGCAGTAGTCATCGCCCGTTTCGGTGAGAACGCCTACAAGGTTATCCAGGACGTGAAGCAGCGTCTCTTCGACCTCGAGGACGGGCTTCCTCCAGGTGTGTTCACGCGCGCCACCTACGACCGCTCGGCGCTGATCGAACGGTCGATCACGACACTGCGCGAAACGCTGATCGAAGAAATCGTCGTAGTCGGCCTGGTCTGCATCGCCTTCCTGTTGCACGCGCGCAGCGAACTCGTCGCGGTGTTCGTGGTTCCGTCGGGCGTGCTTGTGGCGTTACTCGTCATGTACCTGGCCGGCATCAACGCCAACATCATGTCGCTCGGCGGCATCGCCATCGCCATCGGAGTGATGGTCGATTCGTCGATCGTGATGGTCGAAAACGCCCACAAACACCTGGACCGGGAAGAAGAACGCCTGGCCGCCGGGCTGCCGGGCCGTCCGCACACCGAGATAATCCTCGAAGCCGCGCAGGAAGTCGGACCGACGCTGTTCTTTTCGCTGATGATCATCACGGTCGGTTTCCTGCCGGTGTTCGTGCTGGGCGGAGAAGCCGGCCGCCTGTTCCGGCCGCTGGCGCTGACCAAGACGCTGGCGATGGCCTCGTCGTCCTTCCTGGCGGTGACGATCATCCCGGTGCTGATGAGCTACTTCATCACTGCGCGCGTGCTGCCCAAGCAGTGGGGCTGGCGACGTAACCTCGCCATCACATTGGCCGCGATGCTGATCCCGGCAGCCGCGTTGTTCTGGCTCGCGGGACTCGTCGACGCAGTTGCCGCCTATCGCGGATGGATCGCACTGGCGTGGGCGGTACTGCTCGGCATGCTGCTGATACCGCAGCGCATAGTCCACGAGCATCACAGCCCGATCAGTCGTCTCCTGCAGGCGATCTACAACCCGATTTTCAAGGGTGCGATGCGCTGGCACTGGCTGGTGCTGGCCGTCGTCATGGCGGCGATGGTTTCCGTGCTCTACCCCCTCAGTCACCTCGGCAGCGAGTTCATGCCGCCTCTGGACGAAGGCGACCTGCTCTACATGCCGACCAGCGATCCGAGCATCAGCATCACCAAGAGCAAGGAACTGCTGCAGCAGACCAACAAACTGATCCGCACCTTCCCCGAAGTCCGCTCGGTGCACGGCAAGATCGGACGCGCCGATACCGCCACCGATCCCGCTCCGCTGTCGATGATCGAAACCGTCGTTCAACTCGAAACCGACCAGACCAAGTGGAGACGGCGGACGGTGGAACGTTTCTTCAGCGGTTGGCCGCAGGCGCTGCGAACACCGTTGGAATTCTTCTGGCCGCTGCAAAGGCCGATCGACACCGACGAACTGAAGCTCGGGTGGACCGACCCCGACGGAACCCAACACCCGGGCCTGAACAGCGTCGTGTCGCTGCCAGGCATCGCCAACGCGTGGCCGTTCCCGATCGAGAACCGCATCAACATGCTGGCCACCGGAATCAAGACGCCGGTCGGCATCAAAATCCTCGGCTCCGACCTCGAAACACTCGGGGAACTTGCCGAACGCACCGCCAACGCGGTGCGCACCATCAACGGCACGATCAGCGCTTACCCCGAACGCACGTTCGGAGGCCGCTATCTCGACTTCGACGTCGACCGTACCGAAGCGGCGCGTTACGGCCTCACCACCGGCGATGTGCAGGACGTCATACAGACCGCGGTCGGCGGCATGAACGTGACGTGGACGGTGGAAGGACTCGAGCGCTACCCTCTCAACGTGCGCTATGCACGCGAGCTTCGCGACGATCTTCCGGCCTTGCGCGAAGTACTGATCAAGACGCCGACCGGCGCGCAGGTTCCGCTCGGCCAGCTCGCCAAGGTGCAGATCCGGCCCGGGCCTCCGATGATCAAGTCGGAAAACTCGCAACTGACCGCGTGGATCTTCATCGACATCGCCGGCCGCGACCTCGGCGGCTACATCGCCGAAGCCCGGCGAGTCGTCGCCGAACAGGTTTCGACGCCGCCCGGCTACACGATACTTTTCTCTGGACAGTTCGAGTTCTGGGAGAAGACGCTGCCGCGATTGGTGGCGGCGGGAATCCTGACGATGTTCGTGACCATCCTGCTGCTCTACGTCACGACCCAGAGCTGGTTGCGCGTCGGCATCGTGATGCTGGCGGTTCCGTTCAGCCTGATCGGCGCCTTCTGGCTGCTGTGGCTGCTCGGCTACAACATGTCACTGGCGGTCGTAATCGGCCTGATCGCATTGGCGGGGCTCGATGCCGAAACCGGCCTGGTGATGCTGCTGTACCTTGAAAACAGCTTCGACCGTTTCGAGCGCGAAGGCCGCATGCGCGGCCCCGAGGACCTGTACGACGCCATCCACGACGGCGCGGTGATGCGCATCCGGCCGAAGGCGATGACGGTGGCGACGGCCTTCATCGGACTGGTGCCGCTGCTGTGGGCCGAAGGCACCGGCGCCGACGTGATGCGGCGTCTGGCGGCACCGATGATCGGCGGGCTCTTCGTCAGCTTCGCGATGGAGCTGGTCGTCTACCCGATCCTGTTCTACCTGGCCAAGGCCTGGCAGATGCGCCGCACCCTGCACACAGCGCCGTCGTAAGAAGTGCTCACCGGCCTTGGCACGACCAGGTTCCCGGCCTCCGGGGATGCGCGCCGCCGCGCCCTTCGCGGACTCGGGAAAGCGTCTGGCCGCTTTCCCGAACTGGAGCAGACCAACGAACCCTCACTGCCTCCAGATCGCCTCCAGATAGCCGTCAGCGGCCGACCATCGGTAGGCGGCACGGCCTCCGAAGGCCTTCTTGAGTTCGTGGACGATACGATGGGCGAGCTTCTGGGAGGTCGTCAAAACCTCCAGGCCATCCTCCATTCGCGTGACCGACATCACCCGGTGTTGCGGCTGGGTGTACTCGGCCCGCTTGCCCACGTTGATGATGCGCCGGCGCAGCGCTGCGGCCGCCGTACCCTCGAAAGCCCCGCGTAAGGACACCCGACCGTAGGCAGTGCCGCTACGTTTCTGTCTACAGGCCGGACACTTGGCCCACTCGGCCTTGATGAGCAGAGCGTGAGTGACAGGGTGATCCCGGCGCCAGGTCCTCTTGGTGAAGAAGGCCCCGCAACACTCGCAGGCAGTCGGATCTGCGTATGCCGGCCCCTTCGCAACAACCGCCGGTTCCTTGCTTGAACGGGCGCCTCTTTGGTCCCGGCTGCTGGTCTTCAAGATCGTTGCTTGCTTGCCGACTGATCGGGTTTTCATATTGCCTCCGCTTGTCGTCCGGCGTCGGCCGGGCCGCCGCGAGACTCTGTCGTTCGGCTGTTCGTCCCGTACAAGAAACAGCATGGCCCGCGGCAATCCCAGACTCGGCGCAGCGGCGTCTCACACCATGCCCTCACTGCCCCCAACATAAGCAGGGAGCCTCAGGGCGTCACTCTCGTAACGAGCCTGTCAGCGGAAACATGGCGTTTTTTTGCCGACCGGCGGGCCCGCGCTTGCAGTGGGAAATCTTGCCGCTACTGTTCGCCGGTCAACGAAGTCCCTCCGGGGGCATAACGGGCGGATCGAACATCTTGCGCAATTCGGAAAGTTCCTCAGAGGGGTTCAATGGCATGAGCAGAACCAGGCATGCGGCCCCGGCGGCGAACATCGGCGCGATCGCGATCGCGTTTGCACTGTCGACCTTCGCTTTCGACGTCACGGCCCATGCCCAGATGGCCGGCGAGTTCGGAGGTCACCCGGGCGTCGACCGTTACAACCGCGTCGCCAAGGGCGCCAATGTCGCGGAGTGGCAACGGCGCCTCGGCGATGCCGACGTACCGACCCGCCTGGACGCCGTGGAATCGCTCGGAACCAAGGGCGGCGAGGAAGCCGTCCGTCCGTTGATTGAAGCGACGGCCGACAGCGACGTAAGGGTGCGGATCAAGGCGATCGACTACCTGGGTACACTGCGCGCCCGCGACGCGACCGGCCTGCTGATGCAGCTGCTGTTCCTGAACGACGTCGGGCACGAGGAAAAGCTCCGTTCTCTGACCGCGCTCAGCCGCATCGCGGATCCCAGCACCAGCGAGAGACTGCTGAGTTACGCCCGCACAGTCGGGGATGAAGAACTCGTCTGCCATGCGGTGTTTGCGCTGGGAGAGATAGGCGATCCCGCTACCCGCAACGGTATCGCGGAGTTCCAGAAGGACAGTTCCAACCCCGACCTGGCCCGCCTGGCCGGCGACGCCATCGACAAGATCGATGCCCGCCTGGCCGCCAAACCGGTCCAACAACCGACCCTTCTGGAACTCGAGAAGAAACTCGCCGCCCGCGCGCCGAAGAAGTGACGAAAAGGCCGCCGCGGCCGATAGACTCGGCGGCCGCCTGCGACTAGTTAAGGGGGCTCGAAAACGCCGGAGTGGTGAAATGGCAGACACGCCGGACTCAAAATCCGGTGGGGGAAACTCCGTGTCGGTTCAAGTCCGACCTCCGGCACCAACTTCTGCGCTGCATCGACGAGGAGACGACCGCGATGGGCAAGATCAGCGAACTGACCGACGATACGTTCGAGCAGGAAGTGCTCAAGTCCGATGTTCCCGTCCTGGTGGACTTCTGGGCGCCGTGGTGCGGGCCTTGCCGCGCCATCGCTCCGGTTCTCGAAGAACTGGCCGGCGAGTACCATGGCCGCGCCAAGATCGTCAAAATCAACGTCGATGAACACCAGAACGCGGCTTCGCGATACGGTGTGCGCAGCATCCCTAACCTCATCGTCTTCAAGAACGGCCAGGTGGCCGACCAGATCGTGGGCGCGGTTGCCAAGAGCAAGCTCGCCCAGGCCCTGGAAAACGCAGCCGCCTAGCACGAGCGCGGGAGCGCTGAACAGTCCTGGCTGACAGCGCCCGCGGGGAGCTCGAAAATTCATGCTCGATTTCATGCGTCGCAACGCCCGTTCCTGGGCGGTCAAAGCTGCGCTCAGCATCATCGTCGCGGTCTTCATTCTCTTCATGGGAAAAGGCTACATGATCGGGAAAGGCCAGGGCGCGATTGCGACCGTAGGCAAGATCCAGGTCACGTTGCCGGAGTTCCAACTGGCCAAGGCACGCAACGAAACCTACTTCCGTAACCAGTTCCAGGGTCAGATGAACGACCAGCTCCTGAAGGCGCTGGACATTCCATCGATGACGCTGCGCCAACTCGTCGACGGCGCCGCGCTGCGCGGTGAGGCCCAGCGGCTTGGCCTGAACATCACCGACGAAGCGGTTCGCGATTCACTGCGTCGCATCGACGCCTTCCAGCGAGGAGGCGTATTCTCTCCCACGGTCTACAAGGAAGTGGTCCGCTCCCAGGGCATGTCGACCGGGATGTTCGAAGAATCCGTACGCCGCGACATGCTCGGTTCGCAACTCGCCGACATCATCCGCCGCGGTACCCACGTCAGCGAGGACGAAGCGTATCAGGAGTACCTGCGCCTCAATCGCAAGATGACCCTGGCCTATCTCGAACTCGACACCATGCCGCTCGCAGAGCAGGTAGTGGTCGACGAAGCCGCGCTGAACAAGTTCTTCGGCGAACACAACGAGAACTACCGCCGGCCCGAAAGCGTCAGCGTGCGATACATCGCCTACAAGGTCTCGGACTACGCCGCCAAGACGACGGTCTCCGACGAAGAAATCTCCGACTACTACGACGTCCACAAGAACGCCGAGTTTTCCCGCGAGGAACAGGTCGCCGCACGCCATATCCTCAAGCGTGTAGCCGAGGATGCCGACGAGGCCACCAAGAAAGCCGCCCGCGACGCGATCGATGCAGTAGCCGCTCGCCTGGCGGCGGGTGAGGACTTCGAGACGGTAGCCAAGGCCGAATCGCAGGATCCAGGCAGCGCGTCCAAGGGCGGCGACCTCGGCTTCTTCGGACGCGGCCGCATGGTGCCGGCTTTCGAAAAGGCCGCCTTCTCGCTCGAACGCGGCAAGGTCAGCGACGTGTTCGAAAGCGACTTCGGCTTCCACGTCCTGCAAGTCTACGACAAGAAGCCGGCCGGCACCGCGACGCTCGACGAGGTCAAGGGCGAGATCCGCACCAAGATTGCCGAGCAAAAAGCTTCCGACAAGGTTTTCGAAGATGCAGCCGCCGACGCGGCGGGTCTGGCCGACGGGGCCAAGTTCGACACCCTTGCGCAGGAGCGCGGCGTCAAGATCGAAGAAACGCCGCTTCTCTCCAAGGGCGCCATCATCCCGGGCGTAGGCGATGCACCGGCATTCTTCCAGGCCGCGGACGCGCTGGAAAAGCCGGGAGACTCCGACTCTCAACCGGTCAAGGTCGGCAGGGATTACTACGTGATCTCGCTTGGATCACGCAAGGATAGTTACATTCCGCAGTTCGCCGAGGCGCGCGACGCGGTCGAGAAGGACTACCGCAAAGAACAGGGGCTCGACGCCGGCCGCAAGCGCGCCGACGAATGGCTCGCTGCCGCCAAGAGCGGCACTTCGCTCGAACAGATCGCTCAACAGAACCAGCTCGAAGTAAAGAAGAGCGAGTCGTTCACCGCCGACGCCAAGGTGGTCGGCGGCCTTGGCGCCATAGCCGGCCTCGGGGAAGTCGCCTTCAAGACCGCCAAGGACGGAGAGCCTCTGGCACGCACGTTCGTCAGCGGAAACAAGGGTTATGTGTTCGCGCGCGACAGCGTCAGCGAAGGCACCCGCGACGACTTCGATCAACAGAAAGACGAAATGTTCACGCAGCTTCGCAAGCAGCGCGAACAGGCGGCTCTCGACGAGTTCATCCGCGACCTCAAAGAGAAGGCCAAGATCAGCTACAATCTGGCAGAACTGAGACCGCTGCTCGGCGATCAGACACCCAAGATCGAATAGCTGTCGGCCGGGCAAGACTGACGATCGCGTCTGAGTCTCGAAGCGAATCAGCCTCCGAGACGACGTCGGATATTCTGTTCGACAAGCCAGAGGCGGTCCTGCCCCCAGGTGCAGAAATCCGGCTCCCGGTCATCACCGAGCAACCGGAAACTCGGCACGCCCCACAGGCCCATCGCGAACAGCGAACGGCGATTCTCTTCGAGTTCCTCGCGCCAGCCCTCGCGATCAAGGTGCCCGCGGGCCTGCGTCCACGACAGTCCGACGCGCTCGACCACGCGCCTCAAGCCCTCGTCCTCGCCGGCGTCGATGCCCTCGGCAAACGCAGCGCGGGCGAACGAGAGCAGGAATTCCGCCTCACGCCCGTGCTCGCGCGCCCATGGAAGCAGCGAGAAAGCCCGCTCTACCGGACGTCCCACCGGATCGCTTACGCGCCCGAACGCTACACCGGCGTCGTCGGCTTCACGCTTGGTGTCGAGCGTGATGTAGAACCTCTTGGCGCGCGGAATCGGCAAGCCGCGCATCACCATCGGAAGCAACGGCCGCAGTCGCAGTTCGACCGGATAACGCTGCGACAGCGCGTAAACCCGCTCCATCACGATGTAGGTGTAGGGACTGCGCAGCGACGGATAGAACTCGAGAACGAGCCGCTTGTCGCTGCCGGCGACCGGTTGATCTGTAAAATCCGGACGGCGCACGATCGGCTGCGCAACCGCCCCGGAGCGCAACGCACCCAGAGACTGGAGACGGCGTTCGAGATGCCACAAGCGGTCGACGCCCCAGTACCACTCTCCGCCATAGTGGAACATCGCGCCCAGGTAGTGACCCAACCGTCGGCGCAGAGTATTCCCTGCTTCAAGTGCCGCACGAGTGACGACCGGATCGGCCGTCGGCGTAGTCCTTGCGATTTCGTCCAGGCCGGCCTGGTCAGCGTCCCACAGCGCGCGACCGACGCCCGCAGCCACATCCACGAAGCGGCCCGCCGCAATCGCGCCGGCGAGCAGGCACGACGCCTGCTGAAGCAGCCGCTCGTCCGGCGCGGCGTCACGGCGCGGGAACGCCAGCCGATAACCGGGCGCGATGTCGGCCGCATCCTTGCGCGCGAAAACCTCGAGACGTTCGCGCTCCGGCGCAGCTTCGGCCGGAGGCGGTCCGACCAGATGCGGCTCGATCTCGATATCGTAGCGCGCGCTCAGTTCCCCGAGCACCTGCGAAGCCAGCGAACTGTAGGGATCGTCGACCTGGTGGAAGTAGCGCACGCGGTGAGGCTGGCCGCCAATGCGTCGTCGCTGCTCGGAGATCCACCGTTGTGCATCACGAGTGCGAGTGCTGGTGAACACACCGGCAAGGACCGGTGCGAGACGGCGCGCCAGCGTCATGCCGCGGACTCCAGCATCGTCGTTTCCATCATCACCAACACCGCGGCGCTGCCACTGTTCATCAGTTATCGGCCGACCGGACAGCCGCCAGCAGCAGCAGACAGCCACCCAACTCCACCGAGATGAACAGCGTCGCGAACGCGGCTCCGTGAAAGGCCCACGCCATGCTGCGGCACAGCGCCGCGCTGCCGAGCATCGCGGCAGGAAAGTTCAGCAGATGAGCGCGGCCGGGACGGATTCCCGCCAGGATGCTCAGGCCTAGCACCAGGAAGAACGCGGCAAAATCACCGAACTGAGTGCTGCGCGCGAGCCCGTCCAGAGCCTTCATGCCGAGGCCCTCGGCTGCACGCTTGGGATCAACCAGCCAGACGACGCCCTGCAGCGTGAAAAGCGTACCCATCAAGATCGTGACGATTCTCAGTTTCGGATTCATTGAAGCCCTCCTGGTCCGCGTCGGTATCCGACGGCCCGGCGTCTCCGATAGAGGAGAATCGTTCCGGATTCGACCACGGCGACGATCTCGCCGTCGAAGGTGACCGCCGCGCGCCGGATGCTAGCCCGCGCCCAGGACTTTCCAGGCTTCGGCCACCGTCTCCACCGCGACCGTCTCCATTCCGACGTCGTCGCGTGCGGCGCGCGCGGCGCGCGATCCGGTTTCGTGCGGTACCAGCGCACGTGCGAAGCCGAGACGCGCTGCTTCGCGCAGCCGCGCGCGCATCTGTGTCACCGGCCTCACTTCACCCGTCAGGCCCACTTCGCCCAGCACCAGCGTGCGCGCGCGGATCGGCTTTTCCAGATAGCTCGACGCCAGCGCCGCGATGACCGCGAGATCGACACCGGGGTCGTCGATGCGCACTCCGCCGGCCGTGTTGACGAAGATATCGTGGCTGATCATCGCCATCCCGAGACGCTTCTCGAGCACTGCCGCCAGCATCACCACACGCGAGTGATCGATGCCGAGCGTGTTGCGCCGCGCCGCGCCCGGCTGGCTCGGCGCGACCAGAGCCTGGATCTCGACCAGCATCGGACGCGTGCCTTCGATGCACGCCGACACCACCGAACCGGCAACCTCGCGACCCAGGCGACCCGCCAGTGCCTCCGACGGATTGGCGACTTCGACAAGGCCGCTGCCGTGCATCTCGAAAACACCGATCTCGCCGGTGGGACCGAAGCGATTCTTCACCGCACGCAGGATGCGAAACGCGCCGCGCTGCTCGCCTTCGAAATACAACACCGTATCGACCATGTGCTCGAGCACGCGAGGGCCGGCGACCAAGCCCTCCTTGGTGACGTGGCCGATCAACCACATCGCCGAACCGAGCGCCCGCGTGGCGGTGACCAGCTCGGCGGTAGCCTCTCGCAGTTGAGAAACCGAGCCGGGCGCCGACTCGACGCGCGAAGTGAAAATGGTCTGCACCGAATCCACCACCACCGCGGCCGGACGCACTTCTTTCATCGCCTGTATGATGCCGTCGACGTCGGTGGCCGAGAGCGTCAGGATACCGGCCAGACCAAGCCCGAGGCGCTCGGCGCGGCGCTTGATCTGAGCCACGGCTTCTTCGCCGCTGACGTAGAGAACGACTTGGCCGCGCGCGGCCAGCCCCGAAGCCAGCTGGATCGCCAGCGTCGACTTGCCGACCCCGGGATCACCGCCGACCAGCACGGCCGAGCCTCTGACCAGGCCGCCGCCGAGCACGCGATCAAGCTCAGCCACTCCCGACACCAGCCTCTCGCTGTTGGCATCGAGATCAACCTCGTTGAGGGGCTGCACCTGTTGCGGCGCTGCATTGAGCACCGCAGCGGCGCGGCGCCGCGGCGGTGTCGGCGCGCGGGCTTCTTCGACCAGACGATTCCAGGTTCCACAGGCCGGGCACTGGCCCGACCACTTACGCTGGCGGTGCCCGCACTCCTGGCAGGCGTAGTCGCTGGGTGCCGCCGTGCCGGCAGTCCGCGAGCGTGTCTTCGATATCGCCATTGAGCTGATCCCTCTAAACCACTGCGCAGCCGCCGACGCGAAACCGACCGTGCACCAACCCGCCGATCAGCACTCGCGTGTCCTCGACCGATTTCGTCAACCGACCGACCCCGCGTGAAGTTGACTACATCCAAGCCTTTCTCTAGCAAGACCCATCGTGCCAAGCCCGTCCATCTCCTCGCTGTCATGTTCGAAGATCGACGCGGGCGGCGTTCTCGCCGAGCGGCCGGCACTGGCCGCCGAGCTGGCCCGCGAGATGGAGGTTACCGAAGCCGCCGGTTTGAAGCGGCGCCTGCGCATAATCGAAGGCGCTCAGCAGAACGTCGTTTCCCTGGCCGGACGCGAGGTCGTGCTGCTGTGCTCGAACAACTATCTCGGTCTGGCAAATCGTACTGAAGTCGTTGAAGCAGCAGCGCGCGCAACCCGCGACTTCGGTGCCGGTGCGGTGTCGTCACGGCTGATCTCGGGGCACATGAGCGCGCACGCCGCCCTCGAAGAGCGCCTGGCCGAGTGGAAGGGAACCGAAGCCGCGCTGGTGTTCTCGACCGGCTACCAGGCCAACATCGGCGTGATCTCCAGCCTGGTCGGGCCCGGCGACGTCGTGGTCAGCGATGAACTCAACCACGCCAGCCTGATCGACGGCTGCCGTCTTTCGCGCGCCGACGTGGCCATCTATCGCCACAACGATGCCGACCATCTGCGCGGGGTGCTCGCGGCCCGGCGCGGATCGCGGCGCGTACTGGTCATCACCGAGTCGGTGTTCTCGATGGACGGCGACATCGCTCCACTCGCCGACATCGCCGCCGCGACCCGCGAACACGGCGGCTGGCTGATGGTCGATGAAGCCCACGGCGCCGGCGTGTTCGGACCTTGCGGTGCCGGTGTGGCCGCCGAATTGGGCCTCGGCGACTCGGTCGACATTCACATGGGTACGCTGGGCAAGGCGCTCGGAAGCTTCGGCGCCTACGTTGCCGGTTCGCGCGCACTGATCGATCACCTGATCAACCGTGCGCGTTCGTTCATATTCTCGACCGGCCTGCCGCCGTCGGCAGCGGCCGCCGCCGAGGCCGCGATCGCGATCCTGCAACGCGAGCCGGACCTCGGCCTCGGCCTGCGCCGACGCGCTCGCGATCTCGGGTTACGTCTACGCCGCGCCGGCATCGCCGTGACCAACCTTGACAGCCAGATTCTTCCGATCCTGATCGGTGACGCGCGCGCCACCGTCGCCGTGGCTGAGGCTCTGCTCGAACGCGGCTACTATGTAGCGGCGATTCGACCGCCCACCGTCCCCGAAGGAACCTCGCGGCTGCGCCTGAGCCTGATGGCGACTCACGACGACGCGCAGATCGGCGGCGTCGAGCGTGCGCTCGTCGAGTTGCTCGCGGCCGGAGGCGCGTCGTGAACGGTGAGTCGCCAGCATCGCGCCGCGAGCGGCTCGTCAACGACGACCGGCGCTGTCTGTGGCACCCGTTCACGCAAAGCGCCGAGTGGTTATCCTACGAACCGCTCATCATCGAAAAAGCCGAAGGCCCATTCCTGATCGACGTGGATGGGCGCCGCTATCTCGACGGAGTGTCGTCGCTGTGGTGCAACGTTCACGGTCACGGGCACCCTCGCATTGTCGCCGCCATGCACGAGCAACTCGACCGCCTCCAGCACTCCACGTTGCTCGGACTCTCGCACGCGCCTGCAATCGAATTGGCAGCGCGACTGGTCGAGCTGGCTCCACCATCGCTGACTCGCGTATTCTTTTCGGACTCCGGATCGACTTCGGTCGAAGTCGCGCTGCGCATGGCTTTCCAATACTGGCGCCAGTGCGGGAAACCCGAGCGCTCGCGCTTCGTGACTCTGGCCGAGGCCTACCACGGTGACACACTCGGCTCGGTCAGCCTCGGCTTCTCCGAGCCTTTCCACAGCGGCTACGAAACGATCACCTTCCGAGTTCACAAGTTCGAGCCACCGTTCCTGTGTCACCCGCTGAACGGACGCGGCGCGTGCGACGGCGAAGACTTCGAAAGAGCAGCGCAGGAAAGTCTTGAACGTCTCGAACACTTTCTGCAACGCGACGGTGACACCGTCGCTGCGGTGGTAATCGAGCCGTTGGTGCAGGGCGCTGCCGGCATCTGGCCGCAACCGCCATCGTTCCTGCGCGGAGTGCGTGAACTGTGCGACCGCTTCGGCTGTCTGCTGGTCTGCGACGAAGTGGCCACCGGATTCGGACGCACGGGCACGCTGCTGGCAATCGAGCAGGGCGGCATCGCGCCCGACATCCTGTGTCTGGCCAAGGGCCTGACGGCAGGCTATCTGCCGGTAGCGGCCACGCTGGCGACCGAGACCGTGTTCGAAGCTTTCTCGGGACGCTACGGCGAATACAAGACGCTGTTCCACGGTCACACCTACGGCGGCAATCCTCTGGGCTGCGCTGCCGCACTGGCCAACCTCGACGTATTCGAGCACGAGAACACGCTGGAACGTTCACGCCGCGCCGCTGCGACGTTGCGTGGGTTACTCGACCAGCACATCGCTCCACTTGCGCACGTCGGGCCGCCGCGTCAGCAGGGGCTGATGGTCGGCTTCGATCTGTGGAAGGACTTCGATCGCGGCCTGCGTTTCGCAGCAGACGAACGCTGCGCCCACCGCGCGACGTTGGCAGCACGAGAGCGCGGGGTTTTCCTGCGTCCCCTCGGCGACACGATGGTGCTGATGCCGCCTCTGACACTCAGCGACGAACTGCTCGAAGTGCTGGTCACGACGGCCGCTGCTGCCGTGCGCAGCGTAACCGGAGCGTAAGTCGTGACTGCTGCGCGCGAACTCACCGAAAAGCCGGCCGCGGCCCGCGGAATCTTCATCACCGGGACCGACACCAGCGCCGGCAAGACGTTGGTAGCAGCAGCTGTCGTGCGTGCGCTGGTCCTGCGCGGCGTTCGCGTCGGCGTATACAAGCCAGCCGAAACCGGCTGTCGCCCCCGTGACGGCGCGGCAGACCTGGTGGGAGAAGACGGCGAACTGCTGGCGGCCGCTGCCAGACACGAATCGCCGGGACGCGGCGGCGCCGCGGTCTCCAGCTATCTGCTGCGCCAGCCCGCAGCGCCGCTGGTCGCCGCCGAATCCGAGGGACTGCGAATAGATTCGGCCCAACTCATCGCCGGCTTCGAACGTGCGGCCGCGAACGCCGACTTCGTCGTTGTCGAGGGAGCCGGCGGCCTGCTGGTCCCGATCACCGAAGGATTCACCTATCGCGAGCTTGCACGTCGGCTCGAACTTCCACTGCTGTGCGTGATCGCCTCACGGCTCGGCTGCATCAACCACGCCCTGCTGACCTTGGAGGCGATCGACGCAGCAGGCCTTCCGCTGCTCGGGTACGTCATCAATCAGTTGGCCGATGACGACTCTTCGGCACCGACCGCACGCAGCAACCGGGATACGATCGCACGCTTCACTACCGTACAGTCCGCGCGTGATCTCGGCCTGTTCACGTTCGTCGCCGAGTCCGAGCGCAGTGACCTCGACGCGCTGGCCGGGCACGCGGAAGCCTGCCTCGACCTTGACGCTATCGCCGGACTTGTCGCTGACCGCCAGTCCAGACACGCGCCTGCGAACCCGTCGCGATCACGACCTGCCCAGTAGCCACGCGGCCAGCGCCGCCGCGCGGACATCGGCCAGTGGCCTGCCCGAAGCAGACGCAGCACGAGCCACTTCCTCGAATTCGGGCTCGGCAGTCTCGCTTCCGTCCGGTCTGACCGCGACCTTGATCGAAATCGCTCCGTAGTCGGTGTCGACGATTTCGCTGCGCCGGGGAAGCACCTGCCTTCGCACCGCGCGAAATCGTACGCCCAACGAACTGGTATGGAGCAGAATCGCCAGCGCCAGCGTCTCTACGACCCCAAGGTCGGCGAGCACGCAAAGGCGCATGCCGAGGCGGTTCTTCTTCATTTGCAGCGGCAGTACCGAGACATCGCGGGCCCCGCTTTCGCGCAGACGTTCGCAAGCCCTGGCCAACGCGGCCGGCGTCATGTCGTCGAGATCGGTTTCGAGCAGAACGAGATTCTCGTCGCTGCTCTCCTCGGCCTCGCCAAGAAAGATGCGCAGCACGTTGGGTCGGTCGGCAAGCCGCATTGTTCCGGCGCCGACGCCCATCGATTCGAGCGTGAACAGCGGCCTGAACGGCCTCGCCATCGCCGCCACGATGGCGGCACCGGTGGGAGTGACGAGTTCTCCATAACCGTCACCAGCCGCCACATCGAAGCCCCTCAACAAGCGGGCAGTGGCCGGAGTCGGAACCGGCAGCCGACCGTGGGAGGTTTTGACATAGCCGGAGCCGGACGGCAGGGCGCTGACGAAGCAGCGATTGACCCCGAGGGCCTCCAGAGCCCAGGCCGTGGCCACGATGTCCACGATCGAATCGACGGCACCGACCTCGTGAAAGTGCACTTCGGCCAGCGCGACGCGGTGTACTTCAGCCTCGGCCCTGGCCAAAGCCTCGAAAATCGCCATCGCTCTCTGGTAGACCCCGGCCGCAAGTCCGCGCCTGTGTCCCTCTCCGAGCAGGGCTTCGACCTCGGCCCAACGCCGCTGCGGTTGCACGGCCTGGGTTACGTCCACCCGAAAATGCAGGGCCCGGACACCCATGACTTCGACCCGTTCAGTTCCGATCTTGTAACCTTCAACGGGCAGCGCAGCCAGCGCATCGCGAAGACCGTCAATGTCCACACCGCGATCGGCCCCGGCGTCGAGCAGAGCCGCCACGGTCATGTCTCCGGAAATCCCCGAGGGAGCGTCAAAATAGGCGATTCGCATGGTCCGGTGTACCCCCGTTACCGCTCTGATCCGCGAATGATCGGGAACGCAAGGAGCGCGTAAAAGGTGCGCCGCCGGCGTCCCGTGCTTTCTTTACTCACCTGAACCTCGGTGCTAGCATCCCCGGTTCTGCAACGCTCAGAGCCGCGCTGTATGACCATGGGCCGGTACTTTTTCAACGACGAGCAACTCGAAATGATCCGGCGCATCCTGCTTTCCCAGCGGGAGCACCTGCTCGACGATGCCGGCAAGACCGTCGCCCGGATGGGAGACACGAACGAGACGTTCGCGGACCCTAGCGACCGTGCCACATGGGAAAGCGACTCCACGCGCGACCTTCGCATCCGCGACCGTGAGCGCCAGTTGATGGACAAGATAGACGCCGCACTCGCGCGGATTGAGGACGGCACTTTCGGTGAATGTGAAGAATGCGGAGAAACCATCACCATCGGGCGTCTGAAAGCCAGGCCGGTGACTACACTTTGCATCGAGTGTAAGGCAAAACAGGAAGCCGACGAGCAAAAGGCCAACCGTCCCTGACGGCGGGCCAGGCAGTCGCAAACGTTTCGTTCAGGGTACGGGGCAGTAGCTCAGTTGGGAGAGCACCACGTTCGCAACGTGGGGGTCGAGGGTTCAAATCCCTTCTGCTCCACCACCCGACCCTCCAACACGGTTCGTCCTCGTCCACCTACGTGGCTGACAACGTAGAGACACTCTCACTGCGGGCGTGTATGCCGGTCCGCATGCGTTGAGATTCGGAACGACGCGGGGGCATCGTCAGTGGCATTTCGAGTAAGACGAAGAGCCGATGCCCCCTGGGGTGCCCGGACTTCGTACTCCGTCGCAAAGAGCCAACGACGAAAGAACGGGGTTGGTGTCGATCATCACGCGTGGAGCGGGGCGTGAGATGGGCGCCGCATCGCCCACCCATTCGGTTTCGCTTCCGAGCAACGGACCGCAGCGACGACAATCATGACGCAGGGCAGGTTTGTCACTGCGCTTTGCCACCGCTACCCATGGCTGAGGAGAAACTCATGCCGCAAATCCAATCCTCTTCGACCGGCAATCTCACCCTCGACACCATCGACATCGTCGGCGACCAGACCTACGCCGACCACGGCTACCCCCACGAAGCCTGGTCGTTGCTGCGCCGCAAGGCTCCTATCTTCTGGTACGAAAGGCCGGGAATAATCCCGTTCTGGGCCGTCACCAAGTACGAAGACCTCGTGCAGATCGGTAAGACGCCCGAGATCTTCGAAAACGCGCCGCGTCTGGCGGTCTTCCCGGACTTCGAAGCCCAGGGCGTCGTCCAGCCTCCGGTGCGACATCTCCTCAACATGGACCCGCCCGACCACGCCAGATACCGGCGTCTGATCAGCAGTTACTTCACGCCGCGTGCGGTGCAGCGCATGCGTGTCGGCGTCGAGACGATCACCAGGCAACTGCTCGACGAAGTGATGGGCGATGGCAGTATCCAAAGCGGGGACTTCGTTCAGTTGGTGTCCGCCAAGCTTCCGCTGGCAGTGCTCGCCGATCTGCTCGGCATCCCGCGCGAAGACTGGGAACTGATGTTCCGTTGGACCAACGAAACCATCGGTGCCGCCGACCCCGAGTACAGGCGCGAGGGCGAAACCGCCGAAGAGACCGGCGAAAGGGCACGTCTGGCGCTTTTTCAATACTACGCCGAGATGGTCGAGAAACGACGCGCGGAACCGAAGGAAGATATCGTCAGCGTGCTCGCCAACGGCAAACTCGAGGGCGGGGAAGACGTGCCGTGGATGGAACTGCTCTCGTACTTCTACGTACTGGTAGTTGCCGGCAACGAGACCACTCGCAACGCGACCACCGGCGGTCTGCTGGCGCTGCTGCAGAATCCAGCTGAACTGAGCAAGCTGCGCGAGAACCCGGAGCTGATCGACAAAGCCGTCGAAGAGATCGTGCGATGGACCTCGCCGGTCATTCAATTCTGCCGCACGCCAAACCGCGATGTCGAACTGCGCGGCCAGCACATCAAGGCCGGTCAGAACATGACGCTGTTCTACCCTTCGGCAAACCGCGACGAGGACATCTTCCAAGATCCGTTCAGCTTCAAGATTGACCGTGATCCCAATCCCCACGTGGCTTTCGGCATGGGCGAGCACGTTTGTCTCGGAGCCAACCTGGCGCGACTAGAACTGAAGGAAGTGTTCACCCAACTGCTGCCGCGCCTGGAGCACTGCGAAGTGACCGGAGAGCCCGATCGTCTACGCTCGAGCTTCGTCGGTGGGATCAAGAGACTGCCGATCCGCTACAAACTCCGCCCCGCGCTCTGAAGCGGCGCGGCCGCTTCGGGAAGGCCGGGTCTTGCGTGCGGCCTGTGAGGAGAGCGCGGCTGTTCTTCGGGAGAGTCAGGACTGCCGCCTGCTTCTTTCAGCAGCTTCTCGATGACCGGATCGAGTTCTCCGCGCGAAACCCCGCCTTGCATACGCTTGGCGATGCCTCCACTGCGATCGAGCAAAACCGTGGCCGGTACCGAATCGCCGTCCAGACCGAGCGCCGCCATGTCGGCGTTGTCCGCACCGATCCAGACTTCGAGTCCCTTGCCACGCTTGCGTGCGAAGTCCTCCACCGCGCCACGCGTGGCAGGCTCGTCCACGGACGCCGCCACGATCACCAGACCGTCGGCGCGATAGCGCTCGGCAAGCTCGGCCAAAACCGGCAGTTCGTTCACACAAGGACCGCACCATGTCGCCCAGAAATTGACGAGCACCACCTTGCCACGCAGTTCCTGGATGCTGCGCGACTTCCCCGAAAGATCGCGAAGCTCGAGCCTGGCCACGGGCCGCGGTCCCGCGACACGAGCCAGCGCAGAAATCGGTGACAACAACACCCACACCCCGGACAACGCCGCGATCGCCAATACCGAAATGACCTTCGTCCGCATACGCATGCTCATCGAAAAAACCTAGGCGAGACCGAGCGCGACTGCCAGTGCGACCGCCGCCGCGGGCATGCTGCCGACCGCCTGCTCACACAGCCACTTCCGCCCAGCGCCCTTGCCGCCAGCTCCACGCGAACACCACCACGGTCAGCATCCGGCACACGCCCTGCAGCAGCCAGATCGCCACCAATCCCAGTCCGAGCACCGGCCCCACGAGCCAGGCCAGCGGCAGGAACAGGCCCCACTGTGAGATCACCGAGATCAACAGCACACGTCGGGCGCTGCCGGCACCGAGGTGCGCGCTCATCAGCACCGCGGCGAGTGATTCGAAAGGCGCGAAAACGGCTGCGATGCGCAGCGGCCACACGGCCAAAGCCCGTGTGCCGGCGTCGCGGAGAAAGGGCTTGAGGATAAGGTCGGGCGCGACGAGTCCCGGCAGCGAAATCAACACGACCACGACCACGGCCACCAACGAAACACGCCAGGCCCAGCGGCTCGCTTCACGTCTTTCCCGCGCTCCGAGCGCCTGTCCTACCAGAGTTGCCGCCGCCAGCCCGAAACCGATCGAAGGCAGGATCGTCACCAGCATTATGTTGAACAACACGTTGGCAGCCGCGACCTCGGCAGTGCCGACGCGGGACAGAATCCCGAACAGCGCCATCATACCGGCCGCAAACAGAAACTGTTGAAGGCCCGCGGGCAACGACATCGCCAGCATCGTGCGCATCGCCTCACGCGACGGGAGACGCTGAAGGAAGCCAGCTCCGCGCCCGTGCTTCCACGCCAGCGCGAAATAGAGTGCCGACCCAAGGTAAGTAGAAATCGCGTTGGCCAGGCCGGCGCCCGACAGTCCCAGCGCCGGCGCGCCGAGGTGACCATAAATCAGCACCCAGTTCAGGAAGATGTTTGAGGCGTGCATCCCCAGCAACGTCACCATGTAGAGACGCGACATGTCGACGGCGTTCCAGTATCCGCGAAACGCAAAGTTCATCCCGACCGCAGTCATGCCGAGCACGCGCAGCCTCAGATACGCAGAGCCGAGGGCTACTACCTCTGGTTCCGGCGACAGCATCGACAAAAGCGACGGAACCACCGTGATCACCGCGGCCGACAGTGGCAGCGTGATAGCCACGGCCATCAACAAACCACCGTTGAGCGGAACCGCTACTTCGTCGTCGCGTCCAGCACCGCGCCAACGCGCGCACATCGCCTGAACTCCGGACGACATGCCCATCACGAACGACACCGCCACGAAGCTGACGAAACTGCTCACGCCGACCGCCGCCAGCGCTTTGTCCCCGAGACTGCCGACCATCGCAGTATCGACGAGGTTGATCACATTCTGGGAGCCCATCGCACCGATAATCGGCAGGGCGAGCCCGAAGATGCGACGGCGCTGCTCACGCGTGAGTCTGTTCAACAAGATCGCCGTGTCTCCGCTTTCTTTGCAGCCGCGACTTCGCCGCGCTTACAGTGCAGCCGCCGCGCTGACCAGGGCAGCCCGAGCGGGCGCCCCGATTTCTTCGAACAACAAGGCTGCACGCAGCATCTCCTCGCGCCACTTCGGAGTATTCCCGCTGGCGCGCGCCAGCATCGCCAGTTCCTGGCGAACATAGGGCTCGTAGGCCTTGGCCTCGGTGCGAACAACGATCGCCAGCGCCGCCGCAAGCGACACTGCGGCGCGGTCCAGATCGCCGGCGCTGCTGCGACAAACCAACACGCGACCCAGCAACAGGCTCGCACGACATTCGTGCATCACGGTGCGGCGTGCGCGAGCGACCGTCACCGCTTCTTCGGCCGCGGCCACGGCACGGTCGAGTTCGCCTTTTCCACGATAGGCCTCAGCCATGTTTGATAGCACCAGAGCCTCTGCTTGAAGAAATGTCCCTGTCTCACGCGCGATCGCCAACGCGGTCTCCAGCGCATCGACCGCCTCGCTCCACGCGCCGCTGAGCA
Organism: uncultured bacterium; assembly: GCA_903893315.1. Classification (GTDB taxonomy): domain Bacteria; phylum Desulfobacterota; class Binatia; order UBA1149; family CAITLU01; genus CAITLU01. The sequence continues at coordinate 7,546 of CAITLU010000065.1, read as the reverse complement.
AGTGAGCGATACCGAGCGAGTCATAGGCGCCGATACGCAACGCTGGACCGGCAACACGCTCTGCGTGGTCCATCTGAGGACGCGCCAGCCTCATCGCCCGTGCCGCGTCGCCGGTGAACCAGGCATTGGTAACACCGAACCCTCGCAGAGTACTGGCGGTGCCCATCTCGCCGGCTTCCAGGGCCAGCGCCAACGTGCGCTCGATGATGTCTCGCGCCTCCTGAAGCTTGCCAAGGTAGGTCAGCGGCAAACAGGTAATCCCCGCCGAAAAGATGGATTCTCCAACCGGAATCGCGTGCCCGCGCCCGCCCTCATTCATTTGAGCAACGACCTCTCGCGAGAGGCGCAGTGCAAGCCGGAGCTTGCCCGCCAGCAGACTCGAGTACGCGCGCCGGCTGTAAAGCGTCATGCGCAATCGAAAGTCGGAGTTTTCGTCAAGCAGGCCAGAGGCCTCGTCGTAGAGTGCCAGCGAGGTCTCGATGTCTCCGGTGAAGCCGTGCCAGGAACCATAGGCGCCGAGCAGACGCGCACGCGCGTCCTTGTCCGCACCGCGCTCGGCCCACCCTTCGCCCCACCGATACACCCGTGCGGCTTCTTCCCGCGGCAAGCCGAGCCGCCAGCAGATTCCGAGCATTCCTTCGGCGGCCGCGATCGCAAGCTCGAGCGTCTGCGGAGAAACCGCAAGCTGACCGATCAGATCCATCACCTTGAGCCAGTGACGGCGCGATTCCTGAATCTCGCTGCTGCTCGTCCATTCAGCGGCGCGGCGTCCGGCAAGTGCGGCCTCGAGTATTTCTCCGGCCGCTTCCCAGTGATGCGCCAGCAACGCGGAATTTTCCTTCAAGCGGTCAGGCTCGAGTTCCGACAGCACGCGCGCAGTGGCCGAGTGCATCAAGCGGCGCCTGTCGCCAAGCTGCGTGCGGTAGGCCACCTCCTGCGTGAGCGGATGCTCAAACGCGTAGCGCGCCTGCGGATACACTTCGCGCTGGTACAGGAAACCCGACGCGCAAAGAGCCTGCAACGCCGCGTGCAGTTCCATCGGCTCGACCGTCACCAGACGGCCCAGCACCGCTTCCGAAAACCGCTTTCCGATCACCGCCGCGGTCTGCAGCACTTCCTTTTGCCGTTCTGGCAGATGATCGATGCGGGCCGCCAGCACCGCATGCACGGTCGGCGGCAGCAGGATGTCCTCGACCGGACGCACCAGTCGGTACGCGCCTCGCGAACCTTCCAGGCTCCCGGCCTCGACCAGCGCGTGGACCAGTTCTTCGACGAAGAACGGATTACCGGCAGCGGTATGTTCGATATTGATGGCCAGAAGCCTGACCGACGCGTCATGTCCGAGAAGATCGCCCAGCAGCGCCGCAATCGCTTCTTCTCCGAGCGGCTCGAGCACGATCTGGCGAAAATCATCGCGCGCTGTCCAACCTGCGTGGTACTCGGGCCGGTAGTTGAGCAGCATCATGCAACAGGTCTGCGGCAGCACGTGGACCATGTCGTCAAGAAAAGCCGCGCTCGCGCCGTCGATCCAGTGCAGGTCCTCGAGCACGAGGATGACCGGCTGCGAACCTGCCCCACACTCCAGAATGCGGCGCAGCGCGCCGTAGAGCATCCGCCGGTGCGGCTCCGGATCCATCGGCGGGGCAGGCCGCTCCGGATCCGGAACACCGAGAAACTCGAACACAAGCGAAAGGCTCGACACGAGTTTGTCGTCGAGCAGCAACAAACGACCCGCGATCTTCTCGCGTGCACGCTGCTGCGAGTCTGCATCGTCGATTTCGAAGTAGTCTCGCAACAGTTCGAGGATCGGATAGAACGGAATCATCATGCCGTGAGCAACGCAGTGTCCCGTACTGACGCGGAGCCCACGACTCTTGCACCTCTCGACGAACTCGTAGACCAGACGGCTCTTGCCTGACCCGGCCTCGGCAACCACCCCGACCACCTGCGGAACCCCGTCGCGTGTACGCTCGAGCGCTTCCTCCAGCGACGCCAGTTCGGCTTCGCGGCCGACGAAACGCGAAAGACCGCGCGAGCGTGAAACGTCCAGACGAGTACGGTGGGCGCCCAACCCTTCAAGCTCGAAAACCCGCAGCGGATCGCTGACGCCCTTGACGCTGAATACTCCGATGTCACGCAGCGCGAAGTAATCGGCCACCAGCGCAGCGGTGTGTTCGGTAAGGTAGCACTTGTCGGCCGCCGCCAATGACTCCATGCGAGCCGCCAGACCGACGGTGTGTCCCTGCGCGGTGTAGTCCATCCGCAGATCGTCACCTATCTTTCCGACCACCACATCGCCGCTGTTCATGCCCATGCGAACGCAGAAGTTGAGTCCTTCTTCACGGCGCAACTTCTCGGCATAAGCGTGGAGTTCGTCGAGCAGGTGGAGCGCGGCAAAACACGCGCGCCGGGCGTGGTCTTCGTGTGCGATCGGCGCGCCGAACAGCGCCATGATGCCGTCGCCTGTGAACTGGTTGATGGTGCCTTCGAAGCGATGCACGCCTTCGGACAGGATCGAGAAGAAGCCGTCGAGAATGCGGTGCCAGGTCTCGGGATCGACGGCCTCGGCCAAAGACATTGATTCCTTGACGTCGGCGAACAGCACGGTGACTTGTTTACGTTCGCCTTCCAGCGCGCCTTTGGAGCGAAGTATCTTGTCCGCCAGATGTCTGGGAGTGTAAGCCCGCGGCGCCGCTTCGCGCCCGGTTTCGCCCACGGGCGCTCCGCAGGCAACACAGAACCTCGCTCCGGCAGGCAGTCTGGCCGCGCAACTCGCACAGGAAGTCGCGAGCGAAGAGCCGCACTCCTGGCAGAATTTCGCCGCTGCGAGGTTGATGAACTGGCATTGTCGACATTGCATGAGTGCCGGTCGCGCCGGCGCCTAACCAGCTCGACGTGGTACGGCCGCGCTAGCCGCTGATGAGGGCGACGAAGCAAGATAGTTCTTCAAACGCTCGAGAACGACACCGGTACGAATGTCGCGGCCCGCCGGTACGAGGTGATAGACCCAGTCCCAGAAGTACTGGGCCGGCATCGTGTTTTCAGACGGACTGCCAAGCACGGGAACCGGGACGTCCTTCTTCACACGCTCGTACACTTCTTCAATCTTCTCGCGATTCTTTTCGTAGAGCGGCAACGGAACCGCGGGAAACATCAGGACTACGCGCGCGCCGCGTTCGGTGGCGGCAGCGACGAAACGTCTTAACCCACGAATGGCATCGCCCTCGATCGGACCCTGCTCAGACTTGCTGCGGAACAGCGCCATCGTCGCAACGTCCTTACCCGGCTGACCGTCAAGCGCGACAAGATCACCGTACTGATTGAACGCCTTGCGACAGTAGACGCAGCGCGGATCAGATTTTTGCACCAACATCGCGAGCATGCGGTTGGTCTTGTTCTTGATGAATGTCGGCAATGCGCGAGCCAACGGCAGGGCCTGAGCCTTCCAATCCACCGTTCGCAGACCGTCGGGGAATGCTTCGAGCACCTCCAGCAGCTCGTCCTCGCCGTTGTACAGACCGCGGTACAGCTGGTACTCGGCGCTGATCACCACCAGGTCGCCGGGGCCCAGCCGCGACACGACCGAGTCGAGCATGAAGCGCAGCCCCGCGTAGATTCCCAGGCCCATGTTGGCCACCGGCATGCCCATCTCGTGTTCGATGCGCGGACTGTCGAGCGCGAACGACAGGTTGGAGCCACCCACGAACACCAGTTTCGGCGACGCCAGCGAACGAAGACGGGCCTGCTTGTCGATCACCGCCGACAGGTAGCTGCCTTTCTCGCTCGGCATCGCCAATATCACCGCGTGACCGGCGACGACCAACGCCGCCAGCGCCAACATCCGCGCCAGGAACTTGCGCAGATCTCTTCGCTGCGCACCGGCGGGCGCGCCTTGGGCGTACGCTCCAATCTGGTGTGGATGCTCGTTCACGATCCTGGCCTCAGAACTGGAAGTAGAGGAACTTGGCGCCGCCGGCCTTGCCCAGCAGCAGCACCGTCATTACCGCTGCGTAGTAGAGCGACCAGCGCATCCACAGCGGCTTTTCGGCCAGAATCCAGCGTATCCTCACCCTGCGTTGCACGGCCTGCACGATTTCGAGAACGGCAATCGCGGCCAAGGCCAGCCAGAACTCGTAGGCGCCGAGCACCAGATAGATGTCACTGTGCAGGTCCCAGTTCCGGTAGAAGTGTGTCGCCACATACAGCCCATCGTCAAAGCTGCCGGCGCGGAAAAATATCCACGCGAAGTCGACCAGCACGAACGTGCAGGCAACTTGCAGCGCGTGATGCACGCGAGGAGTACGGGTCAGACCGACCGACGCGGCCAGGCGCGCCCTGACGGCCCGGGTGGCAAGACCGAACACCTGATAGAAACCGTGCAGAAAGCCCCAGACGACGAAGGTCCAGTTCGCCCCGTGCCAGAGACCGCTCAGCAGGAACACGGCCAGGATGTTGAAGTACCAACGTGCAGTCGCGACGCGGTTACCGCCGAGCGGAAAGTAGAGATAATCGCGAAACCACGTCGACAAAGAAATGTGCCAGCGCCTCCAGAAGCCCTGCACGGTATCCGCCAGGTAGGGCTGGCGGAAGTTCTGCAACAACGTGTAGCCAAGCACCTCGGCGGCACCGATGGCGACGTCTGAATACCCCGAAAAGTCGCAGTAAATCTGATAGGCGAACAGCAGCGTGGCGATCGTGAGTTGGAGGCCTCCGAATGCTGTCGGGTCGGTGTAGACCTGATCTACGTAAACGCTGATGCGGTCGGCGATCACCAGTTTTTTGAAGAACCCCCAGGCCATCAGCTGAAGACCCGAGATGACGCGCTGATACTCGAACGGGAAGCTTTTCTTGAGCTGTGGCAGCAGCGTCGTCGAACGCTCGATGGGTCCCGCCACCAGCAAAGGAAAGAACGCAACATACAGCGCGTAGTGGCCCAGATGGCGCTCGGCGGACCGCGTACGACGGTAGACGTCGATCGAATAGCTGAGTGCGTGAAAGGTGTAGAACGAAATTCCGATCGGCAGTACCAGGTTGAGACGCGGCCAGTCCCCTGCCAGACCGAGCGCGTGCGCGATCGTCTCACCGGTCTGGCTGAACAGATTGCAGTACTTGTAGGTGAACAAGACGCTGAAATTGCCGACCAGGCTGACGATCAACCAGAAGCGACGCATCGCCGGAGTCTGCGCCGTCTCCATCACGATCGCTGTGCTGTAGGAAAGCAGCGTCGTGAAAAGGAGCAGCGGCAGGTAACTCCACCGCCACGAACCGTAGAAGTAGAAGCTCGCCGCCAGCAGCACCATCCAGCGGACGCGGTGGGGCAGTACGAAATAGAGCGCGCAAACCGTCGGGAAAAAGAGCAGGAACGCGAGTGAGTTGAACAACATGGTAAATTTACCGAGGCGTCAGAGCCTGCCCACCAGCGTGCGCCCGGCGGCGGCGACGAACTCGAGAAGCTCTTCGCCACTGGCGACGCCAGGAAGCAGGATCAGACGATCGACGCCCAGATCGGCGTAACGTCGTACGGTTTCCAGATCTGGTAACCCCGGCATGGGCGTTACGGATATTTCCAGACGGCAAAGACCGGCGCCGCGAATATGCTTGGCGCTCGCCGCCTTCAGACCTTCCACACAACGCGCCGTCGCCGCTACGTCGAGCGCGAAGCCGTACCAGCCCGTGGCGTGTTCGACCGCGCGACCGAACGCCGCACGCGTATGGCCGCCGAACACGATCGGCGGATGCGGCTTCTGGACAGGGCGCGGGAAAGCGTTGACACCCGAAAAAGAAACGAAGCGGCCGTCGTATGCGGGCTTCTCCTCCGTCCAGATCGCACGGATGGCACGCAGGAAGTCGATCGTACGCGCCCCCTTGTCTTCGAACGGGATTCCGAGGGCACGGAACTCCGGCTCGAGGTAACCGATCCCCACACCGAACAGGAGTCGGCCGCCGGAAACGACATCGACGCTGGCCATTTCCTTCGCCAGCACCAACGGATTGCGCTGGGGCAGTATGATGATTCCGGTGCCGAGAAGGATATGTTCCGTATGTTGGGCCAGCGCCGCGAGTGCGACGGCCGGATCGAGAAACGGAACCGATGCCGGGACCGGCGACGCCGCCACCGGGGGATCCGGAAGAACGACGTGCTCTCCAGTCCAGATGGAGTCAAAGCCGGCGCTTTCGGCCGCGCGAGCGACAGCCGCCGCGACGCGGATGTCAGCGCAGGCGCCGTAGTTGATACCGAAGAGTCCGATCCTCAAGTCGTAACCGCTTCTCGGACCGGTGTTGCGCCGATCCATGCTCGGCCCTTCGGTCTGCGGATTCGGGCCTTATACCCACAGAGCGAGTCCCAGAGAAATCGCGCGGGCGTGGACGTAAGGCGCGCCTGGCTGGCAAATGCCAGACCGCCGCGTGATCTTCGCAATCGCGCCTCGTTCCGGCACGCAGACACCTGCGCCGCAGGGCGTCACGGGTGTCCAAGTCGGGGCAATACAGTTGCCGTCACGCGGAACTGCAGGCAAGCCCTCGCGGTGGCCACAGCCATTGTCCTGGACATGAGCCTCCGTCGCTTTCTTGCCGATTCACGCGGGGGATGAAGTGGAGCCCGCCGCAGGCTCGCGTACAATCCCGCGCCAATGACGACCAGCACGACAAAGACAGTAAAGCTCGATCACATTGCCTGCGGCGTGCCCAGCATCGACGCCGCCATCCCGTTACTCGAAGGAACCCTTGGAGCGCGACCGCACCGCGGCGGTCCCAACCCGGAGTTTCGCGGTGCCCAGTGGGCTTTTGAAGGCGGCGGGATTCTCGAACTTATCGAGCCTCTCGGCCCCGACGAAGACAACTTCCTGAGACGGTTCTTACGAAGCCGCGGACCGGGCATCCACCATGTCACATTGAAAGTGCCGGACATCCGCGCAGCCAGAGCCAACGCGTGCAATAAGGGCTACGAGGTGATCGGTTTCAACGACACCAACCCCAGTTGGAAGGAGTGCTTCCTGCATCCCAAACAGGCTCTCGGGCTGGTCATCCAGATGGCCGAAGCCGACCCTGATATTGAAAGCGACACGTGGGTTGGGTTCGCACCGACATTGCCTGGCCGCGAGGGACCCGCGGCAACCCTTCTCGGCCTCAGATTGGCGGTACGAAGTCTCGACGCGGCCTCGAGGCTCTGGTGCGACGCGGGTTGCGCGACCTCGGTCCAGCGCCAAGAGAATGAAGCCGTATTCGCTTGGGAGGGGTCTCCTCTGACGCTCCACGTCATCGAGACCGACGCTTACCCCGAGGGCCCTATTGGGCTCGAAGTGCAGCTGCCCCAAGGAATGCTGCTTGAAGAAAATCCGCCCCCCGCCATCGGCGCAGTGCTGATTTTCTAAAGTCCCGCGCAGTCCCAGCATCCTTCAGTCTCCAGATGCAGCGAGGCCGACCCCTTTCGGGATCGGCCTCGCATGCTTGCAATCCACCTTTCGCCGGCACCCCGCCGGCCCTGGATCAGAAGCCGATGAACGGTATGTACGTGAACGTCACCGAATCACCGATCGTCACCTTCTTG
>CAITLU010000064.1 GCA_903893315.1 uncultured bacterium | reverse complement strand
ATGAAAACGGGGAGTGTCTCAGGCGCGTTGACAACGCCCGCTTGCGGCAATGGCATTGGCGCTGAAAGCTGCACCAGCCTTGGCGATTGATCTTCCGGTCTCCTACAACGTAACCGACTTGTCTTTGAGGAAGGCCGTCACGGGCGTTGTCAACGCGCCTGAGACACTCCCCGTTTTCATTTAGTGACGCATCTACGCCGCTTCCGGCAAACTTTCTCCCGCCTCGATCTGCGCCGTGGCATCCGACTGCCGCGGCGGGTTGATGTAGGCCGCGGTGGGCGCCAAGACCAGCTTGGGTGGCCCGTTGGGAAAGCGCTCCGGATGCGCAGCGTACACCTCGAGCATGACGTCATGCCGCTGATTCAATACCTGTTCCGCACGACCGAAGTGCATGTCCGCCGGAGTCAGGTAGGCGATGCCGCTATGGCGATGCTCGTGGTTGTACCAGGGAAAGAACCCGCGACCCCACGCCAAGCCGTCTTGCAGATTGCCGAACGTTTTCGGAAACGACGGCTCGTACTTGGCCGTGCGAAAATGGCTCTCCGAGAATGGATTGTCGTTGCTGACGTGCGGCCGCGAGAAACTCGCAGCCACGTCCAGATCGGCAAGCAGCTGCGCCAGCGTCTTCGACGTCATCTGCGTTCCACGATCAGCATGCAGCACCAGCGAACCAGGCTCTACGGCGTGAGTGTCGATGCTCTCTTCGATCAGTTGCTTGGCCAAGGCGGCGTTCTCGTGTTCCGCGATCATCCAACCCACCACCAGGCGGCTGAAGATGTCGAGGATCACGTACAGGTACAGGTAGCGCCATTTCACCGACGTTCGCAGCCGCGAGATGTCCCACGACCACACCTGGTTTGGTGCCGACGCCATCAGTTCGGGACGCTGGTACTTGGGATGGATGCGCTGCGCTCTCCGCTCGGTCAGCTGATCGCGCTGCGCCAAAATACGGTACATCGTGCGGGGCGAGCAGTAGTAGATAGCCTCGTCGAGCAACGTGTGGACGATCAGCGCCGGCGAGCGATCGACGAATCGTTCACTGACCAGGACCTCGGCCACCACCTCTTGTTCCACGAGTGTGAGAGCCCGCTTGGATCGCGGCCGTCGTGGTCGACAACCCAGCTTGGTGTTGCGTCTGCGGTACACGGTGGCTCGGGAAACCCCGAGCGCATCACACAGCGGTCCCAGCGCCACCGCCGCACCGACTTCACCGACCGCGATCACGAGTCGCTCCCGTCGTCGTCGTGGTTGCTCAGGGGGATCCCCAGGAGACCAGCAATTTTTTTTTGCACTTCTATGATCGCTTCCGCCTGCGTCAAGCGTCGGCGTAGACGTGCGTTCTCGGTGGTCAGCCGTCGAACTTCTTTGGCGCCGGCAGGATCCACGGTCTGCTTGGGGCCACGCTTCTTCGACAGTCCGCTGACCTCGCCCTGCGCACGCTCGCGCCGCCACGCCGCCAAGAGCGACGAGTACAGTCCCTCTCGGCGCAGCAGCGCGCCTACGCCGCCACCGGTCTTGGCCAGCTCGTCGGCCTCGCGAAGAATCCGAAGTTTGTACTCGGCCGAGAAGCGCCGCCGGCGCGGCTTCGCCGCGACCTCGACGTTGATGGAACCCGTCCCGGTGCCGTTGACCGACCGGGGCGTGGAAGAACTACCCATGAAACCCATTGTGTATCACCTTCCCGACCCACCACACTGAATTCAGGAGGGAAGAGTGTCTCAGCTACGTTGGCAGAGGGGGATCCTCTCCCCCACACATCTACGCCGCCACGGACAGTTCGTCGACGTGCCCGCTCCTTCGACTTCCACGCTGCTGATGTTTCCAGTTGCATGCCGGCACAGGTACATGGTCGTCGGCGGCTGTAGCCGCCTCGAATACGT
>CAITLU010000063.1 GCA_903893315.1 uncultured bacterium | reverse complement strand
TCAGATCCATGCCGTTGCCGACCGCCCACGAGACGCCAGGTGACACCAGGTCCTTGACGTTCTCGACGTTGGCTTTGGTGATCACGTCACCAGGAGCCACGTCAGCACCGGCCTGCACCGCGTACGACAACGCGGCAGCCACAAGCGAAATTACCCGCCAGCCTCGCATATTCCTCCTCCCACTTCGCTCAATCGTGCTACGAATCAGACGAATCCACACCGGTATCCTCGAGCATCCCGCCTATCGCCAACACTGTGAGTTTGATGTTGGCCGAGATGTCCTGGCCCACGCGCACGCACACGGTGAACTGGCCGATCTCCTTGATCGTCTCCGGCATTTCGATGCGTCGCCTGTCGATGTCGAAACCTTTTTCGACGAGCAACTTGTGTACGTCGAGGTTGGTCACGGATCCGAACAACTTGCCGCCACGACCGGCTCGCGCTTCGATTTCGAGCTTCAAAGCCCCGAGCGCTGCGGCCAGAGTCTCGTGGGTGCCGCGCTCACGCTGCTTCTTCACTTCAATCAGACGCCGTTCGTGCTCGAGCTTCTCTACGTTGCGCCGGTCGGCCGGCACCGCCAGTCCCTGCGGCAGCAGATAGTTACGAGCGTACCCCGGACGTACATTGACGATGTCGCCGATCATTCCCAAAGACGCCACGTCTTCGCGCAGAATAACTTCCATTTCCGTCGTCCTCCCTTCGGCTCAGGAAGCCGAGTACGGCAGCAGCGCGACGTTGCGCGCGCGCTTGATCGCCAGGGTCAATCGGCGCTGGTGCTTGGCGCACGTGCCGGTGGTACGGCTCGGCACGATCCTGCCGCGCTCGCTGACGAAAGCCTCGAGCACGTCGAACCATTTGTAGTCCAACGGCAGAGTCTTCTCCGCGCAAAATCGGCAAACCCGCCGGCGAGTGCGTCCACGACCGCCGCCACGCGCGAAACGACTTCGCGGTCTGCGTTCGCCTCCCGGGCCACCCTTGTCGTCCGTTCTTCTATCGTCCGTTCTCTTGTCGTCCATCTCGCTTACTCCATCCCTTCGCCGTCATCGCCGACGGCACTGATATCGTCGATAGGCTCTTCGGCCAATCCCTCGGCAGAAGCCTCGAGTTCATCTCCACCGCTGCGCATCTCGCTGAGCGGCGTGTCACGGCGATCGGAATACTCCCGATATACACGCGGCTCCGGAAGCCCTGTGTGTTCCTGCTGAACACTCGTGTAGCGCATGACTCCTTCGGAAATTCGCAGGTTGCGCTCCAGTTCTGCCACCGCCTTCGGCTCGGCCTGATACTCGAGCAGGAAATAGTGCCCCTGTTTCTGCTTGCCGATGGGATACGCCAGATCGCGAACACCCCAATCCCGGTTTGCGTCCACGGTTCCGCCTTCATTGCGGACAATGGACTCGAAGCGGCCGACGAGCTTGGCGGTCTCGTCTCCAAGACCTGTGCTCAACACCATCAAAGTTTCGTATGGACGCATAGCCTGATTCTTCCTCTCAGTATTTCGCAGATTCTCACGCCAACAGCGGCGCTATGACCAGCGAGACGATCGACATGAGCTTGATGAGAATGTTCATTGACGGGCCGGAACTGTTGTTGAAGGGAACGCCCACGGTGTCGCCGGCCACTACCGTAAAGCGGGAGCGCGAGACTCGCGTCTCACCCTCCATTTCGCCCTTCTCGATTGCTTTCCCGGCCTTGTCCCACGGACCTGCCGCGTTGGCCATCACCAGAGCGAGCAACACACCGCAAAGCGTGGCCCCGGCAAGCATGCCCCCGAGCGCCTCAGGGCCGAGCAGCACCCCGACGATCAAGGGCGAAACGATGGCGACAAGTACCGGCACTTCACAGAACGGCCGAGGTTGAGGACAAACTCCATCGGCCATCGGCATGGTGCCACGATCCACCGTGGCCACGCCAAGAGCCGCAACGAAGAAAGGCACCATGCCACCGACAAAGAGGCCGATCAGTACTTTCGGATCGGTCACCAGGATCTGCATCGATGCTTGTCCCTGTCTGATCCTTTCCATATTGACGGCCATGGCGTAGGCCGAAAACAACGCCAGTGCGGTCACGGCCGCGCAACCGATCGCCAGGCTCCTGCCGATGACGGCTGTAGTATTGCCGAAGGCGCCGAAATCCCCGCTCCCCTCGCGGTCTTGCGGCCCCAATTCAGCCGTACCCGAATTTTCGCAGGCATTGCCCGCGATCTGGCCGCTCGCATAAACCGCCATGGTCACGCCCACGGTCGCGAGCATGCCGACGGCCGCGATCCCGATACCGTAAAGACCGGCCACTCCGTTCGCGATCAGGATGCAGGCGCAGATCGTCAGAACCGGTAACGCGCAGCTTTCCAGACCCACCGACATACCGAAAACCTGGTCAGTCGTCGCAGCGGTCGTCGAAGAATCTGCGACGCGACGAAATGGAGTTCCTGAGGCGTAGTGCCCGGCAATAACGCCGAACGCCACACCGCCGCCCGTCCCAACCGCAACGGCCCACCACACCAAGTGGGAAACGCTGCACGCGGCGGTCACGATCAGAGCGGCCAGGAGGAAAACCACGCCCGCAATTGGAGCAGCGTAACGCAAGGCCGTCTGCCGGCGCTGCCCCTTGAGCCAGCCAATCGCGTAGATTCCGAGCAGCGACGTAACGAGGCCTATCACGGCCATCACCAGCGGATACATCATCAACTGGCTCTGCAATGTCTCGGCTTCCACCGATCCATCCCCCAGCGTTAGCAACTGGATCTTGCCCATGGTCGCGGCGATCGCGACGGTGGCGATGATTGACGCACAGTACGAATCAAACAGGTCCGCTCCCATACCAGTGACCTCGCCGACAACATCCGCGAGGCTGCCGGCAATCACGCCCTTGGCGGCAGGATCGCATTCAGAACCGGCGACGTGGAGTCTGCTTGCGAGGCCGCTGCCGATGTCGATCGCTCGGGCGTAAACGCCACCGTCCAGGCGTGCCATCAGCGCGACCGAACTCGCACCCAGCGCAAAGCCGTTGATGACGCCAGCTCCCGAGGTGTCGCCCCAGAACCAGTACAGCGCGCCGATTCCGACCAGTCCGAGGGATGCTACAGTCAGCCCGGCCGCCGCGCCGCCGTCGAGCGCAATCGGCAGAGCCTGCAAACTCCCCGAACTTCGCGACGCTTCACGAGTACGGACAGCCGAATCGGCGGCCGCGCTCATGCCGCGATACCCGACCAGCATGGAACAGCCAGCGCCGAACAAGAACGCGATGCCCGTCGAGAGGCCGATGCTGATGGTGAGCAGGACAAACACCGCTGCCGCAAACACCGCGAGCACCCGAAATTCGCGGCCGAGGAAGGCCGTCGCACCATCAGTGACGGCGCTCAGGAAAAGCCGTGCCTTATCGTCGTTCCCGAGCGACTCGCTACGCACCGCGGCAAGCATTCTGCCGGCAGCATAAAGACCTAACAGCCCCGCCAGCGGAGCCAGATACATGGCCAGCCTCAGCAGCACGAAGGACCATCCTGTGTCCGCGAATCAGCGCGGAGGACCTTCTCGCCCTCAAACGGCACGGTTGAACTTCTCCATAGCCGCCTGCGGACACTCACAGACAATCGTCGTCACCGCATCGGCAGCGCGAGACACGGCCTGCGCGGCCTCGTCGGCCTCCGCTTTGGTGAACGGCGTCAGGACATATTCTACGGTAGGAATGCCAGGCGCAGGCCTACCCACTCCGACGCGGACCCGCACGAAGCGATCATCGCCCACCTCTTCCAGCACGGAAGCCACACCCCGGTGACCGCCCGAACCTCCACCGACTCGGATCCGCAAGCGCCCCAGCGGCAGGTCGAGGTCATCGTGGACGACCACAAGCCCGGACGCAGGGATGCCTAGCGCTCCGAGCGCATCGGCGACACTGCGGCCGCTACAGTTCATGTATTCTTGCGGTTTCATGACGATCACCATGGAACGGCAGATCCTTACGGCTGCCGTCAGCGCCCGGAATTCCGGACGCCGGATGTCGATTGCGGCCCGCGCAGCCACCATGTCGACTACTTCAAAGCCGACATTGTGACGCGTGCCGTTGTATTCCTCGCCCGGGTTCCCGAGTCCAACGACACAGAACCGCGCGAGATCGCCCTCGGCGTATTCCACGCTCAGCCAGGGGTAGCTGCGGCCTCCGCGACTGAGGCGACCGCGCCATCACCCGCTGCCCCGCCCTTGGCCTCGACCGTGGGCGAAACCACCGTCACGACGGTGAAGTTCTCCGTGTGCAGTATCTCCACACCCTCGGGAAGCGGCAGGTCTTCGACGTGGATCGAATCGTGGATTCCGAGCGCTGTGACATCCACCTCAATCTGCTCGGGAAGGTTGACCGGGAGCGCCCGCACTTCGAGGTCGCGGCGAATCGGCTGGACGATTCCGCCATCGACGAGGCCCTTGGCCTTTCCGACGAATACCAGAGTCACGCGCGCCGTCACCGCCTTGTTCTCGTCGACTCGCAGGAAGTCGACGTGGACCGGAGTGCCCTCCACCGGCTTGAGCTGCATCGCGTGCACCAGAGCCAAGCGCTGATCGAGCGCAGGATCGGCCGACTTGAACTTTATGAGGTGCGCGCCCCGACCGCTCAGACCGCTGCGCGAGAACTCAAGCGCGTCGACCTTGACGTTGACGTTCTCGGTCCCGGCGCCGTAGAAAACGCCGGGCAACACGCCGCCGCGACGCAACTCTTTCGGTGATTCTTCGATTTCCCTACGGTGAACGTTGAGCTCGACGCTTCGCATGAACCTCTCCTAAGACTGACTCGCCGCCTACTGGAACAGCGAGCTGATGGACTCTTCCTGATGGGTACGCCGAATCGCTTCGGCAATAAGACCCGCGACCGAGACGATCCGAATTTTCGGGTTCGCCAACACGTCCGGACGCGGCGCAATGGTGTCAGTTGTGATCACCGTGTCGAGCTTCGACTCTGCAATGCGCTGCACCGCGGGTCCCGACAAGACCCCGTGCGTGGCACAGGAAATGACGCGCTTGGCACCGGCCGCGATGATGGCTTCCGCAGCCGCGCACACGGTTCCGGCAGTGTCGATCATGTCATCGATGATCACGGCAGCGCAGCCCGCGACGTCGCCGATGATGCGCATTTCTTCAACTTGATTGGCGCGAACCCTGCGCTTGTCGATGATGGCCAAGGTCGCATCGAGGCGTTTGGCATAGGCACGGGCTCTTTCAACACCGCCCGCGTCAGGCGAGATGACGGCCAGCGGAATGCCGTCCACGGCCTGCGAGATGTGAGGCAACAGCACAGGATTCGAATACAGATTGTCGACCGGAACGTTGAAGAATCCCTGAATCTGGCCGGCGTGCAGTTCCATCGTCATCACGCGGGTCGCACCGGCGGTAACGATTAGATCAGCAACGAGTTTTGCGCTGATCGGGACACGTGGCGATACCTTGCGGTCCTGGCGGGCGTAACCGTAATAGGGAACGACGGCCGTTACACGCCCCGCCGACGCACGCTTGAGAGCATCGAGTATCAGCAACAACTCCATCAGGTGGTCGTTGCCGGGCATCGACGTCGACTGCACGACGAAGACGTCGGCGCCGCGTACGTTGTCGTTGATCTCGACGAAGATTTCCCCGTCGCTGAAACGGCGCACGTCGGCGCGCCCGCGGCTGACTCCGAGTTGGGAGCAGATATCGTCGGCCAGCGCGATGCTGGCGTTTCCGGCAAAGACTTGGAGCGGGTTCATGTCGTTCGTCGCTACTCTCGCTTCCCTAGCCTACCGGCAACCTTCTCGCTCAAATGGTACTGGGCGGGAAGGGTTCGAACCTTCGGATGCCGGTACCAAAAACCGGTGCCTTACCACTTGGCGACCGCCCATCAGTTCGCTTCGTCTCGCCGTTGCGTCCCGCTGCGTCGTCGACCATCGCGGATCCCTCGCGGGCCCACGACCACCGCTGCGCCGACCACACCGTAGTAGATCGGCCCACTGAAAACTGTCGGTCTCGATCCGAGACTCCCGATAACCCGCCCGCCACCGCCAAGCACCTACTCGATGCCCGACCTGCACGCGGCGAAATCATTGAAAAACCGAGACTCGAGGGGCTCAACCCGGCGCGGCAAAGGGCGGACCTTAGAGACGCCTTGGCTGCAAGTCAAACCTTGCGGCACCCAATGAGCAGCCGTTACGCGCGTGGTTTGACGGCCTGACGCTCGCGTGACAACAAGCGCCCCGTGCTGCCCCAGTCAAGGCTCGCCACCGATCTGGCACGTAAGGCCGGCGCCCTCATCGCTGAAGGTCTGGGCCGCGCTCGCGAGGTAGGGTTCAAGTCCGAGGTCGATCTCGTCACCGAAGTCGACCTGGCTGTTCAGGCTCTTGTTGTCGACGGGATACGCCGCGCTTTCCCCGACCACGCCATCGTCGCCGAGGAAGACGACGGTCGCCCGGACGCGAAGAAGCCGCACCAGGGGCCATGCTGGTACGTCGATCCGCTCGATGGAACCACCAACTTCGTGCATGGCCTGCCTCACGTAGCGGTCTCCATCGCTTACCTGGAGGCGGGGCGACCCCGGGCCGCTGCCGTATACGACCCCTGCAAGGACGAGATGTTCCTGGCCCAGGAGGACGGCGGCGCGTTTCTCAATGGACACCGTCTCGGGGTCTCGGAAACCCGAACTTTGGACCGTGCGTTGCTGGTGACCGGCTTCCCTTACGACCGGCGTCAGCGGATCGAAGTGTACCTCGCCTACTTCCGCAGGTTCCTGTGCGCCGCCCAGGATCTGCGTCGCTACGGTTCGGCCAGCCTCGACCTCTGCTACGTCGCAGCCGGCCGATTCGACGGGTTCTGGGAGTGGAAACTACAGCCCTGGGACACCGCCGCCGGATGGCTGGTAGTAAAAGAGGCAGGTGGCCTGGTCAGCGACTTCGACGGTGCTGATTACAACCCGTGGCTACCGCGCATAGTGGCCACCAACGGGCACATACACGCGCAGATGCTGGAGGTTCTCGCCGAACTGCGTCTCCTCGAGCCCCAAGCCTTCGCTCCAGCGCCTGACGATGCCTTACCGAACGGACGCGGCTAAGAGACGACCGACGACGCGATCCTCTCCCCCACACATCTACGCCGCCACGGACAGTTCGTCGACGTGCCCGCTCCTTCGACTTCCACGCTGCTGATGTTTCCAGTTGCATGCCGGCACAGGTACATGGTCGTCGGCGGCTGTAGCCGCCTCGAATACGT
>CAITLU010000062.1 GCA_903893315.1 uncultured bacterium | reverse complement strand
TCTGGTGCAAGTACTGCAGACGTTGGGCGTGCCACCGCCTCCGCAGGTCTGTGGCGACGTGCATGTGCCGCAGTTGAGCGTGCCGTTGCAGCCGTCCGACACCGTACCGCAGTTTATGGCGAGGTCGGCGCAGGTGTTTCTGGTGCAAGTACTGCAGACGTTGGGCGTGCCACCGCCTCCGCAGGTCTGTGGCGACGTGCATGTGCCGCAGTTGAGCGTGCCGTTGCAGCCGTCCGATATCGTGCCGCAGTTGATGGCAAGGTCAGCGCAGGTGTTCTGAACGCAGGCGACCGGCGCACAGAGCACTTTGTGCGTGAGCGGCCGCACTGACCGGCTCCCGAATTGGTCGCTGATATCGATAGGCGGCAGCGTCGCTTTCGGACACCTGATCTTGTAGCAGGCGAAGGAATTCGGCGTGCCGCTGCCGCCTTCTCCCGGCGGGGTCGGGACGACGTTCGTCTTGGTAGTAGGCACGCACGCCATTATCGCCGGGACCATGATGACACAGCCCGGCTCGGCGACGAGTCCGTTCAGTTCGGCGGTGTAGAACGTCTTCGCCTGCGGGTCCTTGATCTTGTAGCACTCGAGGTGGTCAGGAACGGGCTGTGCGACTGCGGAGGTGGCTAGCACGAGAGAGGTGGCCACGATCAAACAAGCGAGGTGTTTCATGGAGCGATATCCCATAGCGGTCATTTCCACGCGCTTGGCTTTTGAAGAGGCAGTCTTGATCGGCGGAGCCTCTGCGTGCTGAACTTCTACCTTAGTGAGGCTGCGTAGAGGTCGGCAGAATTTCCATGCACTGCCGGGTGGAGTCTGCGATCAGTAGGCGCAGACAATGGTGAATTCCGGCCCGTACGAGTAGTTCGCAGCTAAGGAGTCCTGGATGTAAATCTGGTACATCCCGGCTTTCAGCGGATTGTGTGAAGAAGTGTCGCAGTCGTCAGTGGGTTTGAAGTTGTCCGGAATAGGGAACCGAACTGCCCCAACTCCTCCGGCTACCACCTTCGTCTTACCCTTGATCGGCAGTGCGACTACCCAGTTCTTAATGTCGATCAAATAGATCAAAGTGTCGGCGTCCGCGGGCCCGCCCGTCCAGTAGATCGTGAAGCTGCATTGGCGGGTCGGTGGCTGGGTCGGATACCTTGCGTCTACTTTGTATATCTCGCCCCCGTTTGGGTTCAGCAAGACATATGGTGGCGTATCTCCGCTGACTTTGGGGCTGGTGTGCGGGTCTGGAAGTTTGATTACGCGCTCTCGGCTCTTCTCGCCTTGTGGCATATAGGCTCCTTCTCGCTTGCGCTTGTCGCGCGTCGCAGGCCGTTCATTCGAGCGCAAAGCATCCACCCAAGCCGTCGCGAGAGGAAGGCCTGTGCCGACGGTTCCGTATAATCTTTGAGCGTCACCCCTTGTCTGGGCTGATGGATCCATGCTCACAGAAGCACGACCTGCGTCGCACCAAGGAAGTCTTGCGCGTAGTACGCGCATTCCCGCACGGTGGTGCATTAGCTCATAGTCGCCGTCCTGTTTGGGGGGGGGCGGTCTGGCAGCGCTGGATCGACATCGCGAACGCGGTGTCATGCCGAACTCGACGAGCATCGTGATCAGTTGTTGCCGGTTGCGCGATTGACGACGGCGTAGTTTTTCTCTTCCTCCTCTGGCCGAGGCGTGGCATGGTTCGCAAAGGTTCGCGTCAGCGTCGTCGGCTGACCAGCCTGCGTATCAACTGACCGACCGAACGGGTGCCTGAAATGCATAGGGTGCGCCGCGGGCAGTGGGACATTCGGTATCCACGCTGTCGACTATCATGCAAAAAGAGGGCGCCTTGCAAAAGAGAATCTGGGCCGCAGTGTTGGCCGCGAGCGTACTGAGTGCGGGCGCGGCGATGGCCAGACCGACGCCGGAACAGAAGTGCATGGGCGCCAAGCTCAAGGCGGTCGCCAAACTGGAGTCCGGACTCCTGCGTTGTCAGTCCAATGTAGCCGCGACAAACAATGCCTCGGCTCTTTCTGCATGCCGGAGCAAGGCGGCTGCTAAGTTTTCTGCAGCATTCGGCAAGGCCGGTGCGTGCCTCGGCGTCCAAACGCGGTGCAACAGCATCGCGGACGATTGCGAGCGCGCGGTAGCCGCCGCAATGACCGACACATTCCCCAGCAAGTGCGAGGCCGCGAAGCGACAAGCTGCCGCCAGGCTGGCCAGGGGTGAACTGAATTGCTACGCGAAGGCTGCCAAGACCGGCAGCGCACTCGCTGCGACCTGCCTCTCCAAGTTGATCGAAAAGTTTTCCGCTACGCTGACCGTGGCTGGAACCTGCCCCGATGGTGGCGCGCCGCAAGTGCCGGTCGAGGACATCTGCGTGCAGCCCGCCGTCACGACCGGCAGTGGGGACGTGGTTACTGCCGTATGCCCTCCTACTAACAATCCGCCGACGGTGGACGCGGGGGCGTCGCAAACCATTTCGCTTGATGCGCTGACGGGAGCCGCCACCGCAACGCTGGCCGCCACGGTTCAGGACGACGGTCTGCCGAGCCCGCCCGCCTCACTCACACTCACCTGGACTCTGCTGAGCGGACCGACAGCAGCAGTCGGCGCAAGCTTCCAGGACGCGAGCGCGGCGTCCACAACGGTCACGCTGGCAGAGACGGGGATCTTCGTACTCCAGTTACAAGTCGGGGACGGCGTGGCGAGTGCGACTGACACGGTTGCGATCACCGTCCTCGCCGCCACCAATCTCCCTCCATCTCTGCTTCACATCGACGACACGTCCCTTCCTATCGGAACCACGCTGTCGGTGCGCGCCACGGCCGACGATGACAACCCGAAGGACACGCTGGCCTACTCGCTCCTCGACGCTCCCGCCGGCGCCACCCTCGATCCGGCTTCCAGTGGGCGCATTCTGTGGTCGCCGACCACACCGAGCGAACTCGGCGTCCACAACTTCACCGTTCACGTAGAAGACCAGAGCGGCCTCGCTGACGAAGAGAGCTTCACCGTCACGGTAACAGCAGCCAATCAGCCTCCGGTGTTCGGGCCTGTAGCCAACGAAACGATCCCGGCCGGCATCGATTACCAGCGGGTGCTCGCGGCCACCGATGCCGATGCCGGCGATATGCTGACCTACTATATCCTCGATGCACCGGTTGGCATGACCCTCGGTGGCGCGGGCGCCGACACCCTCGGCTGGGCGACGACCAACGCGGACGTCGGTGTGCACGCGGTCAAGCTGCGCGTCGTCGACTCAGGATCACCCAACCTCGACGACGTAGCGATATTCCTGCTCACCGTCGCCGTTAACACCGCCCCGGTCGCTGCCGACGACAGCTACCACGTGGGCGAAGGCCGGACCTTGACCGTTGCGTCTCTGGGCGTACTGGCCAACGACATCGATCCGGACGCGGATACGCTGGCCGCGATGAAACTGAGCGACCCGGATCTCGGTTCTCTGACGGCTTTCCGAGTCGACGGCAGCTTCGAGTACCAAGCCCCGGCCGTGGCCCCGGACGCGGCATTTGCCATCGCGCAGAAGTGGCGGGGCGGCGGTTATTCGCAGTACCGCTACGCACTCCCACTGATCGGTGACGTCAACAAGGACGGCTACCCGGACCTCGTGATGAGCGTGTATAACAACACGCACACCGCGATCAGCGGGCTCGACGGAAGCGTGATCTGGAATGCCAGCCACAACAAGCCCGGCGGCCTCAACGTTTCCGACTGCCGCGACTGGCTCGCCAACAGCAATGCGCGCGTGCTCGCCGACATCGATGACGACGGCGACTTCGAGTATGTGGTGCCGACTGCTTGCGACCGGGACAACTCGTACTCCGATCGCATCATCGCCTACGACAAAGAAGGCAATCCGAAGTGGATTTCGCCGCAAATCAGCCGGCCGCACCCCGACGCGTGCCCGCCCGGCGGCTGTGCAACACCGCCCGATCCTCTGCTCCATCCGTCGATCTCTCTCGACGGCATGAATCCGTCGGTAGCGCGTCTGTCTGCGGGCGCGAGCCCCACGCTGCTGCTGCACTTGAAGATCGCTTCCATCGAGGGCAGCTACGTCCAACCCAACGGCGTCTACAAGCGCGCGGGATGCCGCGCCGTGAGCGGTCGGGCCATAGACGAAGGTGTCGGTTGCCGCGCCACGATTCTGCTCAGCGGAATCGACGGCTCGGTCCAGGATGTGCTCGTCGCCCCGAATCCGGGCAATTTTCAGGAGAACTACAACCGCTACCCCTGGTATGAGCCCGCGCCCTTCGCCGCAGACCTGGAGGGCGACGGCAGCGTCGAGATAATTTCCGGCGGTGATGTCTGGAAGCAGGTGGGCGGGAACTGGACGCTGGCCTGGCAGACTGCCGTCGACCCGGCCGAGGCCGCTGTAGCCGACCTTGACGGTGACGGCATCATGGAGGTGATCCACCTCTCGAACCGCGAAGGTGACAGCAACGCCGCAACCCGCTTCAGCGGCTACATCATCTACAGCCACGACGGCGTCGAGCTTCGCCGTATACCGCTTTCCCCAACCTACTACTCCGGTTACTTCACCGTGGCAGACGTCGACGGCGACGGCTCACCCGACTTCGTCAATTCGAGTCAGGGTTACGTGCAGGCACTGCGCTCGGACGGTCGCGTGCTGTGGGTTTTTGCGCTGCCTTCCATCCCCACAGTCAGTACGTCCGTCGACACGCGATCCGGAAAGGGCAACGTGCAGGTTTACGACCTTGACGGGGACGGCGTCGCCGAAGTGATCGTCGCCGGTACCGACGGGCTTCACATCCTCGACGGACGCACTGGAACGCAAAAGGCCTCCTACCTCCAACCGGCGTATGCGAATTCGGGCAGCCCCAGCAATCTCGCTATCCCCGCGTCCTACGTCGTCGACGCGGACAACGACGGCCACGCCGATGTGATGATCGTCTCTCGTCGGGACGGCACCAACTGCAACACCACGCCGCCGGACTGCAACATCGCCGCTGTCATCCAGGGTGCTGCGAACGACTGGCTGCCGGGACCGAAGATCTTTCACCAGACCGATTTCCGACCCGGCGATGTCGACGACTCCGGCCACGTCCTTTTCAACACGACGGTGTCGGACAGCTTCCGCAACCCCGCTCAGCTCGGGACGCCGAAGGACCCGCGCGCGGCGAAGGGAACCTCCTTCACTTACGCGGCGACCGATGGCGCGATGGACTCAGCGGCCTCGGTGTTCGTGGAGATCACGCCGGCCAACCGACCTCCTGTCATCACGTCGATTCCGCCGTCGGCGTTGCTGTCGAGTGCGCCGTACACACCGGCTGTCTACCAGATTACCGCCGTAGACCCGGATCCGGGCGACACGATCACCTATGAGCTGGTTGTCAGTAACCATCCTGTCAGCGGCCCTCCCAACGGAATCACCCTCGACCCAGCGACAGGGCTGATGAGCATCTTCGTCGGCCCCTGCGGAGCCGGTTGCACCTACGACAGTTTCCTCGTGATCGTCGCGGCCGTTGACCAACTGGGCGCGCGCACCCAGCAGGCCTTCCAACTCGCCGTGAGCCCGATTGGTGTGGCGGTGCCGAACGTCGTCGGCCAGCAATTCGCGGCCGCGCAGCAGGCGCTCACAGCCGTGAACCTCAGCGGCCGGCTCCTCTCTGAGGCTTACAGTGCGCAGCCGGCCGGGGCAGTCATTGCCCAGGGCACGGCGCCTGCGATCGTCGTAGCCAAGGGCGCCACTGTGACTCTGACCGTCTCCCTCGGTCTTGCGCCGGTGGTTATGCCGAACGTAGTTGGACTGCCGCAGGGTGCCGCTGCCGAAACACTTGTGAATCTCGGTTTTGACGTGTCGGTGGTCCGCGCCTACAGCACCGCGACACCGCGTGGAGAAGTGTCCGCGCAAAGCCCTGCGGCCGGTGAGACGGTGTCGCCGCTGGACGCGCAGATCACGATGTCTCTCGGCAGCGGCCTGCGGGTGCGGACGAGCCGCGACTATGCGACGGCAAACCAGACCATCGACATCGGCGTGCTAGCCGTCAATTCGAGCGACGTGGAGACCCAGTTCGCCGGCGCCGACCTTGCGATCGAAGCTGTCGGCGATCTTCATCTCGGCGCCGCACCGGGCGTCGCTGGATACACGATCACGCCGGCCACCGACACGCGCGGCACCTGGCGCGTGACCGCGACGGATCCCGGCACCGGTCGCAGCGGAAGCGCCGAGTTCACCGTCGTCCAGAGCGCCGACGCTGACACCAACATTGATGCGGCCGCGTTCGCACAGTTCTCCGAAACACTGGCAAGCGTGCTGGTGCTGCTCGGCGAAGCCGCCGAAGCGGGTACCGCCGGTGACGATGTCACGCTCAACGCCCGTGTCACGGAAGCGGTGCTGCTGTGGCGCTCCATTGACCAGGAGGTTCTGCGCCTGTCCTCGCCCTTCGCTCCTGAAGGCGGTCTGCCGCCTCGCGAATCGGACATGGCCGGCTTCGGTGTCTCTGAGACTTTCGAGGACGCCGTCAACTTGAAGGTGCTCGAAGGATCGGTGGTGGCCGTGCGAGCCATGGTCGATGGACTGCGCGAGGCGACCACGACGTTGCCCGAGCTAGCTCATCTTCTCCGCGATGTCGTGGTTGCCGCCGCCCCCATCGAATCCATGGCGCCCGGCGAGTACGGCATGGTCGCGGCCCAGCCTGAGTACGCGGTGCTCGCCGCGCATCTGATTCCCGACTGGGTCGACACGCTGATGAACGATCTCGGGGCGACCGTGGGTCTGGCGCCGGTGGTGCCCACCGAACTGAATGCCTCCGCGCTCGATGCGGGGGCGCTTCAGGCGATGGCGGCGACGCGCGCGTTCGTGCCTCCAGGACGCGGAAGGCCGCGTTCGACGATCTCCGAGCAACTCACCGCGTTCGCCGTCAATGCCGTTGTCGAGCAGCTCAACACGCTGCAGAAGCTCCAAAAAGACGTCATGAAGCAGGCCTTCTCCGGCGTGATGATCGTTGCGGTTGCTTCGCACCTGCGCGCGGCGCTGACCACGTCGGAGCTGGTGGAGGTGGTGGCCGGTGCGTCGCTTTCATTCCGGAGGTTCTACGCACCCTATACCATCGTCGAGGGCTTCGGCTTCGACACCAAGTACCCGCAGCTCAACGAAGTCGTTCTGCTCGGGCCGGATACCGTGGCGCCGGGCATCGAATTGTTCGAAGCGATCAAGGGTGCAAAATTCGACACGCTCTATGCCAGTATCAAGACGCTCAAGGACGGGCACGACAAGATCAAGGGCTTCATCGGCGGCGCCGACGAGGCTTATGCGAACGGATTGCAGGTAACACACTTCGGCGACCAGCCTTGCATCTTCACGACGGCGCCCGGCTGTACGCAGCTGATTTTCCCCAGCGGCTTCTACTCGGTTTACAGTTACGAGCCGCCGTTTGGCTTCGGTACCCTCACCGGAATTCCGCTGCCGATCATCACGCTGGTGCGCAGCGGGCTCACCGGTGAGTACTCCTTCGCGACGCCGCCCTTCATCCCGTTCAAGCCGGGGCAGGACCAGTAGGTGCACGGAGACAGGCCACGGCGCACGCCGTGGCGCGTGAAGGGAAGGCGACGCACGGCATGAGCGGAGCCCGCCCGACGCAGCTGCATCGCGGTGCATTCTTTCCGATCGTAAGTGGCCTCAATCCCGCCGACCTGCGGGCTCAACCTGCTGTGCATGGCGCGGGGGCGCTCGGCCTACATGCGCCGGCAGTTCGTGCCGGCCTATAGACCGAACACTTGCTCCCTCGTGCTTTGATGGATGGGCTCGGCCGCCGTGGCGTCGCCAGTCGTCAATGACCGGCCGCGTCCTTGCACTTCTGTCTTTCCCACGCGTTGGTGATCGTGTTGCATGAATTGACGCCGGCGCCGAGGCGTACGCGGCATTGCTGGCGCAAGGCGTAGTCGGCGATGGCAGTGCACTGGCCGACGCTGCCGGTAGCTATCGCTCGGCAAAGAGCCCGCTGGTCGGGGTCGTTGATCGTCGAACACGTGACTCCAGCCGACGCGACTACGGGTGTGAGTACCAAGGCGAGCGTAAGGAGTGTTCTCATCGTACGTTCCCCGTCGGGCGCCGGTGTGAAGCGTTCGTGATGTTGTCCCGAATGGAGCGGGAGGTCCAGTTCACGACTGCGTCTGAATGAAACACGCGAGGCGGAACCGACCGCCGGATATGTGGCGATTCGAAAGTGCGGCGTGCCGGCAGAGAGGGCAGGCTCGAAGAGAGACGTGACCGGCCCGGCGGCTATTCAGTGGCGCCGTGAGCGCGCAGCAGTTCGGCGACTTCCATCCGGCCGCTGCGATCCGCTGCGTGCAGAGGCGTGACGCCGTCGTCGTCGCGCACATTCACGTCGGCACCGGCGCCGAGCAGGATCTTGGCGACGCTCGTGTAGTCCTCGTTCGCGGCGCGGTGCAGCGCGGTCCAGCCGTTCTTGTCGCGCGCGTTCACGTCCGCGCCGGCGTCGAGCAGGAGTTGGGTTCCTTCGACGCGGCCACGGAACGCGGCCCAGTGCAGAGGCGTCCTCTCGAAGTTGTCGCGGGCGTCCACGTTGGCGCCGGCGGCTAGCAGGTCTTTGGCAACGTCGGCGTGGCCTTCGGTAACGGCGAGATGCAGGAGTCTGTCCGCGTTGCTTTCTATCATGCCGGGCAGAGTCCCCCCGCACCGACCCCAAGGCAAGGCGGCGGTCTCTTTCAGTCAGTAGAGCGCAGCGTTGCGGCGAAATGCGCGGTTCTTCCCGCATCGCGATGCGGTCTGTCACCGTTCGCGGCGAAGGCCGCGGTTGCGAGCGCGGCCGGCAATGCGCGGCGCTTGGAAGAGGCCGCACAGCGCAAGCTGGCCGCGAGTGGCTACTAGTCTATACTCCCTCGATGCGGGCGCTGGATACGGACGCTGAGGCTTGCGGCGGAGCTTGCCGAGAGAATGGTGCCGTCTCGGCAACTGGCCTCGGTGGCGGGAGGCGCGCGCGTGCCGGGCTGAGCATCGCCGCTTGTGCCGCGCTGCTGTGCGTCGCGGTCTTTGTGGTTTCCGAGGCCTGGGCCGCGCCTTTGCCGGAAGCTGCCGCGAGCGGCAGCCCAGCCTCCTCCGATATGTCTCCGGACGCTGTGCGGGCCGACGCTGCGTTACCTGGTGAAGTGCCGGGTGCGGCGGCGATTCAGGCCACGGCGGCACCTCGCTCACGCGTCGAAGGCCAATGCGGCGCGCCCTCCGGAGTCGCGATCCTGGTTTCTCCCGAGCATCCCGTGCCGGGAAAGACGCTGCGTGTGCTGGCTGTGTCCGAGAGCGCGGTCGATGCCGTCCTGGTGGTTGGCGACGAGGCCGGAGAGCGCGTGGCAAGGGATGACGAGCGTCACGGCGGTCCGCCTTACTGGTGGAGTGTGGAACTGCTCACCTTCGAGTCCGGACATTTTCGCGCCAAGCTGGCGACCGCCGACGGCGCCGATGCCGCGTGTTCGTATTTCGACGTTGAAGTGCTGGAAGAACAGCAGGGCCCTCAGCCGCCGCTGCCTATCTTCTGGCCGGTGGAGCGTGAGTGGAATCGTAACTACGAGAACCTCTACTCGGCGTGGGTCGAGAAGCTTTTCGACGGCCCGCTCGATACGCAGCCGAGCTGGCACGGCCTTCACGAGGTGACACGCGACGCGAGCCGCAATCTGCTGCACGATCATCTCGTTCTCGGCGAAGACGACGAAGGAGGTCTGAAGCTCGAACCGGACTGTGCCGATCTTCCTTTCTTTCTGCGCGGCTATTTCGCCTGGAAGCTGAGGCTGCCGTTCGGCTATTCGACCTGCTTTTCCGTGGCGCCCGGAAAGCCGCCCACGTGTTCGCAGTGGCACACCAACCTGGATGCGTCGCCGCGCGGCAGCGAGTTGCAAAGCATGCAGCGCTTCTTCTCGCGAGAGGTGGGCTGGACCGTTCATTCTGCAACCGGCCGCACGGCTGCCGACGACGAGCACGGCGATCTTTACCCGACCAATCTGAGTCCTGCCGCGCTCAGGCCCGGCACCGTCTACGCCGATCCCTACGGTCACGTGCTGGTGGTGGCGCGGCGCGTGGAACAGACGCGGTTTTCCAGCGGCATGCTGCTGGCCGTCGATGCGCAGCCGGACAAGACTGTGGCGCGTAAACAATACTGGCGCGGCAATTTCCTGTTTGCCGTCGACCCGGCTCTCGGCGGCGCAGGCTTCAAGCACTTCCGTCCTGTCGTGTCTTCGGAAGATGGATTGCGAGTGCTCAGCAACGAGGAGATCACGGTCCATCCCGATTACGGCGATTACTCGTTCGAGCAGTACGCGTCAGGGGTCGACGGTTTTTACGACCGCATGGACGAGGTCCTGTCGCCCGAGCCTCGTACCGTCGACCAGGTGTTCGGCGATCTGATCGAAGCGCTCGATCAGCAGGTGCGTGGCCGTCTGCTGTCGGTTTCTAACGGCGAAGATTACATGGGCGCGCATTCGGCGGTCGTGGCGATGCCCGAAGGCGCGGCGCTGTTCCAGACCGAAGGCCCGTGGGAAGATTTCTCGACGCCGTCGCGCGATCTGCGTCTGTTGATCGCGATCGACGTCGTGCGCGGATTCCCCGCTCAGGTAATGAGGCATCCCGATCGTTATCGCCTGCGTCCGGGAACCCAGCCGGCCGATCTCGAGCGCGACCTGCAGGCGATGCTCGCCGAAGAAACTGCCGCACGTTCGTTCGATTACACGCGCAGCGACGGTTCGACCTGGACGTTGCGACTTGCCGACGTGCTTCAGCGCGACCTCGCGCTGGAGATGGGGTACAACCCGAACGACTGCATCGAGCTTCGCTGGGGCGCGGTCGCAGGCAGCGACGAGATGTCGACGTGCCGGCGTCACGCGCCAGCAGAGCAGCGCCGGCGGATGGAAGACCAGCGTCACTGGTTCCACGATCGCAACCGTCCTTCGACCTGAACGCGCCGTCGCGTCGATGTGACGATGAGGCAACGCAGCAGTTGTCCAATACTGAAACACGGCCTGGCTGCGACGCGCCGATGAGGCAACGCAGCCGCTGTCTATACCGAAACGCCGCCTGGACGCGGCTTCTTGGAACTCCCCGAGCGTGCGACGAAGAGGGTGTGGCGGGATCCTTTGCGCGTATTGCTGCGTGCGCGCACGGTGAGCATCTGGGCGCCGTTGAATCCGGCGCGGGCAAGAGCTTTCACGAAGGCGTTGCTTGCGAACGCCGACCAAACCACGAGCACGCCGCCGGGGCGCAGCGCGGCGCGCAGTATCGCCAGGCCGGCGGGTGTGTACAGACGCGCGTTGCCGGGTGCCGAGAAGGCTTCCGGGCCGTTGTCCACATCGAGCAGGACTGCGTCGAAAGAGCTCTTATGCAAGGCCAGATAATCGGCTATATCGACGGTTTCGAGCCGCACGCGTGGGTCGTCCAGGGCTGCCTGAGACAGCGGAGCCAGCACGCCGCGGTTCCACTCGACCACACAAGGCAGCAACTCGGCGACCACTACCTGCGCGTCGTCGCCGAGCGCGTCGAGCACGCTGCGAAGCGTAAAGCCCATGCCGAGTCCGCCCACCAGTACACGCGGCTGCGGGCGGCCGACCAGCGCAGCGGCGGCGACCTCGGCCATCTCCCGCTCGGAGCCGCTGACACGGCTGCCCATCAGCACTTCGTTGCCGAGACGCACCACGAAACCGTCGGGTTCTCGAAACAATGTGATGGTCGCTCCGTCCGCGGTGACGGCTGATGCCAGAAGTTCACGGGTTCGCACGGCGCGCAGCATGCCGCTGCGGCACTTTATGTGCGAGCGCTCGGCTGCGTTTCTCCGTGAGCGGCCGAGCGTTGCGCCGTCCTCGAGTTGAATCCGTCGGCGGCAGACTG
Organism: uncultured bacterium; assembly: GCA_903893315.1. GTDB lineage: Bacteria > Desulfobacterota > Binatia > UBA1149 > CAITLU01 > CAITLU01. The sequence goes on along the minus strand of CAITLU010000062.1, from coordinate 58,400 downwards.
TCTGCTGGCGCCGCCGAGAGGGCGCCATGAGCTATGCCAGCACCGTGGATTCCACGCGCTGGGTCTTTGCCGACCTGAAGGATCTGCTCGCCAAAGCTTCGCCGGAGCGCTCCGGCGATCACCTTGCCGGCATCGCCGCGCGCAGCGCGATGGAACGGTTCGCGGCTCAGCAGGCTCTGGCCGATCTGCCGCTGGCCGAGTTTCTTTCCGAGCAGGTCATCGCCTACGAAGACGACGAGGTGAGCCGCCTTATCGTCGACAGCCACGACGGCGCGGCTTTCGCGCCGGTCGCTTCGCTCACCGTCGGAGAACTGCGCGAGTGGCTGTTATCGTCGCAGGCTACGAGTGCGGCGCTTTGCGCGCTGGCTCCGGGCCTGACGCCGGAAATGGTTGCGGCCGTTTCCAAGATCATGCGTCTTCAGGATCTGGCGGTGGTTTCGGCCAGGTGCGAAGTCGTCACGCGGTTTCGCAACACGCTCGGACTGCCAGGACGCCTGGCCACGCGTCTGCAACCCAACCATCCCACCGACGACAGCCGCGGGATCGCTGCCGCGTTGATCGACGGACTGCTGCTCGGTGCAGGTGATGCGGTGATCGGCGTCAATCCGGCCGGCGACAGCATCGACGACTACATCCGCATCGTGACGCTGCTCGATGACGTGCGCCGGGGGCTCGAGATTCCTGCTCAAACCTGCTGCCTCGGGCACGTCACTACCGCGTTGGCGGCGATCGACCGAGGCGCGCCGGTGGATCTGGTCTTCCAGTCGATTGCGGGTTCTCAAAAAGCCAACGCCGGATTCGGCGTGAGTCTGTCCCTGCTGCGCGATGCTCACGATGCGGTGAGCTCGCTGCAACGCGGCAGCCTCGGCAACAACGCGATGTACTTCGAAACGGGGCAGGGTGCGGCGCTGTCGGCCGACGGACATCACGGCGTCGACCAGCAGACGATGGAAGCTCGCGCCTATGCGGTAGCGCGTGCGTTCAAGCCGCTGATCGTCAACAGCGTGGTCGGTTTCATCGGTCCCGAGTACCTTTACAACGGCAAACAGATTCAGCGCGCGGGGCTCGAAGACCACTTCTGCGGCAAGCTGCTCGGGCTGCCGATGGGCGTAGACGTCTGCTACACGAATCACGCCGAGGCGGACCAGGACGACATGGACGCGTTGCTGACTTTGCTGGTCGTGGCCGGCGTAACGTTCGTCATCACCGTGCCGGGCGCTGACGACATCATGCTGAACTACCAGAGCCTGTCGCATCACGACGTACTGGCTGTCCGGCAACTGACGGGGCGTCGCCGCGCGCCGGAGTTCGAAGAGTGGCTGCAGCGCGCCGGTATCAGTGACGAGGCCGGCATGCTGGTGGACGATCCGGCGCGCGCCGGCGGTGCGGCTCTGGCCGAAGCGACGTCGATGCTTACCGAGCCGGATAAAAGCGCGTGAAGTCGAAGCCGCCATCGTCGCAGCGGCCGTCTTCGGCTGATTTGACGGTCACCGCTTCGACTGCCGCGAGTTCGGCGATAACTGCTTCGCCGGTAGAGCGCGAGACTCTGGCGCGCTGGACCGCTGCGCGCGTTGGGCTCGGGCGGGCCGGATGCAGCCTGCCGACCAAGGCCCATCTGGCTTTCCTCCACGACCATGCCAGAGCGCGAGATGCGGTGTGGAGCGCAGTCGACTTCGACGAGCTGGACAGACGCTTGCGCGGCTTGGATGTTGCCTGTGTTCGGGTTCGCAGCCGGGCCGGCGATCGCGACGAGTACCTGAAGCGTCCGGATCTCGGCCGCCTCCTGGACGATGATTCACGCGCCGCGTTGTCACGCTGCGCAAGCTCCGCGCGTGCAGTCGTGGTGGTTGCCGACGGTCTTTCCGCGCAGGCAATAGCGATCAACTGCGCAGCGCTTATCGAGGCTCTGCTTCCGCAACTCGCGGCCGCGGGCATCGAGGTCGGAGCGATCGTTATGGTGGAGCAGGGCCGCGTCGCGATCGGCGATCCGATCGCGGTGGAACTGGGCGCGGAACTCTCTATCGTTTTGATAGGCGAGCGTCCGGGCCTGTCCGCGTCTGATTCGCTGGGCTGTTACCTTACCTGGTCGCCGCGCCCGGGAACTCCCGATTCGCGGCGCAACTGCATTTCCAATATCCGCGCCGGCGGTCTTGCGCCCGTCGAGGCTGCCTGCAAAATTGCGTGGATGAGTGCGCAGGCGCTGCGCCTGCGCGTCAGCGGTCTTGAACTGAAGGACGCATCGCCACGCCCGTCGCTGCCCCGCGGCCCCGGCGCTCTTCGCTAGCAGCCGGTTGTAAGTTCAGGTTCGTTCCCGGGTTTCGTGGAAGCGTACTTCAGGCCAGTCCTTGGTCGTGCGCGCCAGTTCCCACTGGTTGCGCGCCAGGTAGACGGGGGCGCCGTCACGGTCTTCGGCCATCGCTGCGTGGTGGCGCTCGATGAAACGCTTGAGCATGGCCGCATCGCCAGCCGAGACCCAGCGTGCGGTTTCGTAGGGGACGTCCTCGAAGCCGGCCTGCACGCCGTACTCGCCGGCGATGCGTGAAACCAGCACGTCGAGCTGGAGCTGACCGACCACACCGACCAGCCACTGCGATCCGAACAAGGGACGGAAGACCTGGGTGACGCCTTCTTCGGCGAGATCCTCGAGCGCGCTGCGCAGTTGCTTGGCGCGCATCGGATCACCGAGCCGCACGCGGCGCAGGATTTCGGGCGCGAAGTTCGGAATGCCGGTGAAGCGCAGATCCTCGCCTTCGGTAAGCGTGTCACCGACGCGCAGTGTGCCGTGGTTGGGAATGCCGATGATGTCGCCGGGCAGCGCCTCTTCGGCCAGTTCGCGCTTCTGCGCGAAGAACAGAATGGGATTGTGGACCGCCAGCGTCTTGCCGGTGCGTGTGTGCCTGAGTTTCATGCCGCGGGTGAAGCGCCCCGAGCACAGTCGAACGAAGGCCACGCGGTCGCGATGGTTGGGATCCATGTTGGCCTGCACCTTGAACACGAAGCCGGTGACCGCGGCTTCGTCAGGCGAAACCTCGCGTGGATTCGCAGGCTGCGGTCGCGGCGGCGGCGCCATGTCGATCAAGGCCTGCAGCAGTTCGCCGACGCAGTAGTCCTTCAGCGCGCTGCCGAACAGAACCGGCGTCATGTGTCCGGCACGGTACGAGTCTATGTCCAGAGGCTTGTAGGCCGACTGCGCGAGTTCGACGCTTTCGCGGGTGAGCGCCAGGATCGCTTCCGGGACCCGCTCGTCGAGAGCGGGATCGTCGATGCCGCTGCACTGGACGGTTTCGTCGAATGCCGTGCCGGGGCCGGAGGTGAGGAAGCGTCGATTGTGGAGGTCGTAGCAGCCGCGAAAGTCCGCGCCCATGCCCACCGGCCAGGTCATCGGCGTGACGTCGAGCGCCAGCGCGGTCTCGATCTCGTCGAGCAGTTCGAAGGGGTCGCGTCCTTCGCGGTCGATCTTGTTGACGAAGGTGATGATCGGGATGTCGCGCAGACGGCATACTTCAAAGAGCTTGCGGGTCTGCGCCTCGATACCTTTTGCCGCGTCGATCACCATGATGGCGGAGTCGACCGCGGTCAGTGTCCGGTACGTGTCTTCGCTGAAATCTTCGTGTCCCGGGGTGTCGAGCAGGTTCATCGTGACGCCGTCGAGTTCGAAGGTCATCACCGAACTGGAAATCGAGATGCCGCGGCTGCGTTCGATTTCCATCCAATCGGATTGGGTGCGGCGCCGGTCTGCGCGAGCCTTGACGTGCCCCGCCAGACGGATCGCGCCGCCGAACAACAGCAGCTTTTCGGTCAGCGTGGTCTTGCCGGCATCGGGATGTGAGATGATGGCGAACGTGCGCCGCTGCGATCCGCCTTGCGCGCCTCTTGGCCGCGCAACCTCTTTGTGGGCTTCATCCATCGTAACAAAATGCCTGCGCAGTCCTCTACTTCGAGCCTTGCGCGCAGAAGTAAGCCCCCTTTACTAAGGGCCACCGGGCCCGCGATCAACTCGGGGGCTGCAAGGTATCGAATGGTTGCGGCGGGTTGTTGCGTCGCGGCTAGCGATCGCCGGATTTGCGCGCGGCACTCGACTTGCCGTGCCTGGAAGTGTCACCCGATCCGCGGCCGCTGCCGCCGTCGGACATGCCGGCTCCGGGTGTACCCGCGCCGACCTCCAGGCTTCCGGCCTCGACGAGTCTCTTAAGCGCCGGATGCTCGGCGGCCGCATCGCGGATGCTGCCGGATTCGTTCGGTCCGAGGTGTAGGGTCTTGCCGGCAGGCAGCGGAACCCGCAGGGGAGAGGCGGACAGATTCTTGACGGTTTTCATGGCTGGCTCTCCGGTAGGTCTATCGGCGACACTCTACGCCTATCGGCTGCGGTACCTAGCAGCGCGATGGCGTGAGCCGGTTCTCTTGTTTGTGACTGACGCAGTTCGAAGCGGTTTGGATCCGCTCCTGCAATCAACCGCGCAAAGGCAGCCGCGCCGCGCAACGGCTTGCGTGGTGTTTCGACTACGTTGTCTGGGCGAGCCTCATGCCCGGTTCTGCCGGTGTCACCCCGACCGCTCGAACCCCACGGAATCTCTCTCAAGATCCGGTCTCGCCTGCTTTCCTGCGAACAGTTGGGAGAAGTGGTACGCGGTTTGCTGGCCTTCGACGCAGAGAGGCGACCAACCGCCGGAGAGGGTGACCCAAGATGAAAACCGGATACTCCACCACATTTCGAAAACTCGCGGGGGGCGCCATGGTCGGCATGACCTGCGCCATGGTCTTCGTCGCGCTGCCGACGCGAGCCGAGGCCCTGCGTTGCAAGGTCGTCGCCCGAATCAGACTGGCACCGGTCGATCCCGCAGCCGTTCCGCGGATGCGGGGAACGGCCAAGGTGGTTGCCTGCTCGGACGGAAGCTCCCTGCTGCAAGTTCAAGTCAGGGCCAAGGGACTCGAGGGTCTGCCATTCGTTGCGACTCTACCGTCGTTGCAGCCGGTGATCGGCGACTGGTTCTACATCTCGAAGAACAAGGGCGAAGGTTTCATCCAGAACATCTACAAGGACCAGTTGCACGGCCGCGCCGTTGCCGTGGCTGACGGGAACTTCAACGAAGTGTTGACCGCGGTCTTTCCCTGACCGAAGCGCCGCGGCAAATTCTCGGTTCGGCCGCGTCGAAGAGTCTGTAAGAGCGAGCGACCTCGCGCTCAGAGGCCCATCTGTCTGGCCGCAAGGTCGCGCATTATCTCTTCGGATCCGCCGCCGATCGCGTTCACGCGGACCTCTCTGTAGATGCGCTCGACCTTGTTGCCGCGCAGGTAGCCCGCGCCGCCGAAAACCTGCATGGCTTCGCGCGCGCAAAACTCCATCGTCAGCGTGGCCTGCACCTTGAGAAGGGCGAGGTCTGCGATCGGTGACTCTCCTTCCTGCACGCGCCAGGCGCAGATTTCCAGGTAGGCTTGCGTGGCGTTCACCTGCCTCTGCATCTCTGCGATCTTGTGGCGGATCACTTGGTGGTCTGCCAGACGCTTGCCGAAGGTCTGCCGTTCCTGCGCGTAGCGCGCGGCCTCCACCAGGCAGGTGCGCGCATAGCCGACGGCGCTCGCCGCCATGGCGAGACGTTCGCCGTTGAAGTTGAGCACGATGCCGAGGAAGCCCTGGTTCTCGGGGCCGATGAGGTTGGAGACGGGCACTCGGACTTCGTCGAGGTAGACCGCAGCGGTGTCGGAGGCCCACCATCCCTGTTTCTTGAGCTTGGTTCGCGCCACGCCGGGGCGATCGAGTTCGATGAGGAGCAGTGAGATGCCGCTCATGCCGGGGCCGCCGGTGCGCACCGCGGTGGTCATGTAGTCGGCTCTCATGCCGCCGGTGATGAACATCTTGCTGCCGCGCACGATGAAGTCGTCGCCGTCGCGCTCGGCTCGTGTCTTGATGTTGGCGACGTCGCTGCCCGCGTCGGGCTCGGTGATGCCGAGGCAGATGCGCTTGTCGCCGGTGAGCACCGCCGGCGCGATCCGCTCTTTCATCTCCTGCGTGCCGAGCGCGATGATGGGCGGCAATCCGATCCCGTGCACGAGCAACGAAGCGAAGATCCCGCCGGCGCCGATCTGTGAGGTTTCTTCCGCGGTGACGATGGCGTGGAAGCGGTCGAAGCCGGAATCGAGGCCGCCGTACTGCTCCGGGTAGTTGAGGCGCGACAAGCCGAACTCGCTCGCCTTCTTGTAGAGGGAAAGCGGGAACTCTTCGGCCTCCTCCCACTCCTCGACGTAGGGAGCGATCTCCTTGGCCAGCCATCGCCGCAGGGAATCCCGCCACTGGCGGTGGCTTTCGTTGTAGAAGGGCGAGTTGGGTTTCGTGGAGTCGAAGTCGATCAGGCTGTTCTTAGGCATGTTTCGTGTCTCCCCTGGATCGGCTCTTGGGGCCACGCTGCTGATGCGGGCCGCGGCAGCGTGGAACTAGCAAACACGGGTTTCTGAGCAAAGCGCGGCAATGTCCTGGGGTTTGTATGCTCTTCTCGGTCGGCGATCAGGGCGAAGGGTCGGCGTCGGGAGCCTTGCAAGCGCCGCGAGTGGGGCTTAGCGTCCGGCGCCATGAAATTCGGTGCGATGGTGGCGACGAAAATCGACGATTGGCGCCTGCTGCAAGTTGTCGAAGAACTCGGTTACGATCACGGCTGGGTGCCCGATTCCCAGATGATCTGGTCTGACTGCTACGCGACGCTGGCCCTAGCCGCCGCGAACACCTCGCGAATACGGCTCGGAACCGGAGTAGCCGTGGCAGGAACGCGAACGGCGCCGGTGACTGCCCACTCGATCGCTTCGATTCAGCGCCTGGCGCCCGGCCGCGTCTTTTTCGGCATCGGTACCGGACATACCGCGATGCGCACCATGGGCTTCGATCCGGTCCGGGCCCGAGAGTTTCGCGAGTACTTGCGGGTTGTGCGCGGTCTGCTCCGCGGCGAGGAAGTCGACTACACATATCAGGGCAAGACTCGGCCGATACGTTTTCTCCACCGCGAACTTGGCTTCGTCGACGTAGATCGCGAGATCCCGATCTGGGTCGCGGCCAACGGTCCTCTGGCCCTGGCCGCCGCTGGAGCTTTCGGCGACGGCCGCATTTCCGCGGGAATCGAGACGCCGGATCACCTGCGTGCGAGTCTCGATACGACTCGAGCCGGTGCCCGCAAGGCGGGCCGCCGCGAAGGCGAGCCCTTTCACACGGCGGCCCTCACGTTCTCGTGCGTGCTCAGGCCCGGCGAAACTCTTCGCGACGATCGTGTGATCGACGCTTGCGGATCCATGGCTCTGGCGAGTCTTCACTTCTGGTGGGAACTGCTTCAGGAAAGAGGTGACGACGGTTTCGTTCCCGATGTCGCACGCGACGATTGGGAACAATACAAGAAGTTTGTCGATGATCTCGGCATTCCTCGCGAGCGTCTGCACCTGCGCTTGCACGAAGGGCACTGCACCTACCTCGTACCGGAGGAGCGCCGCTTCGTGACGCCGGCAGTGATCGGCACGAGTGGAGGACTGGTCGGCACGCCGGACGAGATCGTCGAGATGCTCAAGATCCAGGAGCGAGCGGGGCTTGCCGAAGTGACTCTGCTCCCGCCGATGGCTCACGCCCGCGAACTCTTTCGAGAGTTTGCGCAGCACATCATGCCGCGCATGTGACGTTGCGGGCACGCGTCGACCCTTCGGTGGGTTCAGCTGCGAAACTGCGCGCCGCCAGCCGCGGTGCTTGGTCGCTCGCCCGCTGCCCCTGCCTTTGACGACGTTACTGCGAGCCTTGCGGCACTCCGCCGTCGTGAGGTTTCTCTGCGGCGACCGAGATCGCCAGCGCGCCGGCACGTTTCGCCGCGTCCATGATGCGTACCACTTCGCCGAGCAGCACGTCCTGATCGCCTTGGAGAATGACCAGTTTCTTAGGGTCGTCGGCGAGCAGATCGCGCAGCGTGGCTTCGAGCTGGTCGCCGGGTACCGGCGCCTGATTGACGAATATCCTGTTGTCGGGTGCGACGGTGACGGTAAGGCCGCGAGTTTCTTCCACCGTCTGCGAAGATTTCGGCAGGTTGATCTTGGCTGCCGAGTCGACCATTGCCGAGGTCGTGATCATGAAGATGATCAACAGCACCAGGAAAATGTCGGTGAGCGGCGTGATGTTGATCTCGGCCATGATCGAGTCCGAAGACTCGTCGCCGCCGAGTTTACCGAAGGCCACGATTTCCTCCGTCGTGAATGCCGCCGATGGCGGCTGCTTCGAGCACGCGTCCGAGACCGACACGCAGTTGCGTGTCGAGAGCGGCGATCTTGACCTGGAAATAGTTGAAGGCGACCAGCGCCAGGATCGCCACGAAGAGGCCCATTGCAGTCGCGACCAGCGCTTCGGAGATTCCCGCAGCCACGACCGCGAATCCGCCGGCTCCCATCATCGCCATCTGGTGGAACGACTTGATGATGCCGATGACCGTGCCGAGCAGTCCGATGAACGGAGCCGATGCAGCGGCGGTGCCGAGCATCCAGGTGCCGGTCTTGAACAGGCGCGCTTCGTCGAGGCGGCGGCGCTCGCCGCACTCGACGACTTCTTCGATGCCCTGCCTGGCCAGAAGCGGCAGCAGCGCGGCGTAGATGCGCGCAGCCGGAGAAGTCGCGATGTGCGAGGCGAGCAGCGACGCGGCTCCGTTCGAATCGCCGGTGCGCAGCAGCTCGCAGGTCGCGTCGGTGACGGTCTCTATTGCGCTTCGCACAGTGCGCAGCACCCACAGACGTTCGATGATGATGCTGGTGGCGACGAACGACATCGCGATCAGCGGATAGGTGGTGTACCAACCCTGGCGGATCAGGTCGAAGATGCTGATGCCGGGTGGAATGGCGGCGGTGGTTTCCATGTTTCTCCTCTTGCTCGAGTTTCTCGCTGCTGCTCTGAGCTGCTGCGTCTATTGATGGGCCGGGCCGCACGCGCGTGCGGCGAGTTCGGCGAATCGTTGTCGGGTGGCGCCGTCGCGAAGGTCGGGTCGGAAATCGTCGACTTCGCGAAGTCCGGCGCACGCTTTGTCCGCGTGTCCGGAGTTCAATTCGGCCTTGGCTGCTGCCAGCCGCGCCTCGTACCAGGCAGCGCTGGCTACTTCCTGCATGGTCGCGAGGCGCGACCAGTATTCGGCTCCGGCCACCGCGTCGCCGCGCTGGTCGGCCAGCATTGCGGCGGCGCGAAGCGCGGTGCGCGAGCCGGGATTGGCCGCGACGATGTCTGCGTACAGCGCGGCGGCATCGTCGAGTTTTCCCTGCTCGATCCATATCTGCGCAAGGTTCGGTTTGGCGTCATCGGGGATCGGCCGCCCTTCTTTCTTCGAACGCTCGAACACCGTGCCGGCCAGCGCGGCCCACTTACGTCCGGCGTCGGGGTCGGTGTCGCCGGCCGAAGCGGATACGCGCAGCAGCACACGCGCGAGCCGGTCGAGGATGTCGAGTGAAATCGGATCGTCGAAGCTGAGCGAAGCGAGTGCCGCCACGCCGCGCTGAGCGTCGTCGTAGCGTTGGAGTCCGGCCGCTGCTGCCAGACGCAGGGCGGCGGCCGGGATGTGAAGCTCGCCGGCAGCGGGGAACCTGGTCTCGAAGCCTTCGAGCGTAGCCAGCGCGTCCGCGGGACGCGCTCCTGGGCCCACCGCTTCGCCCATCGCTTTGGCGAAAACGGTGCGTGCACGCAGGTCGGCGCCGGCCATTTCCTTGTTGGCGGCGGCCAGCTTGTCGAAACGTTCGCAGGCGCTCGCAAGGCGCGTCCGGATCGGAGCCGCCCAGGCCTTGTCTGCGTCGTCAGGACGATTCCATATCGCGTCGGCCAGGCACTGCACCGAAGCCGCAGCGGCGCGCAGTTCGAACACCGCCGGTCCGCGCACCTGCTCGTAGCTCTCGGCTGCTTCGCCGAAGCGGCGCGCGTTCTGCATCAACTCGCCATAGCGGAAGAGGCCTTCGTAGTGCGATTGGTGCTGCGGAAATTTCTTGACGAAGTTCTCGGCTGCGGCGGTGAAGGTGCCGAGCGTTTCGGGCGATGGCGTGGCGCGGTAGACACCTTCGGCGGCGCGGAATTGAAGGTAGGCAGCTTCGGGAGCCAACTGGCCGTCGGGCGCCATCGTCAGGTACGTGCGTAGTTCGCGCTCGGCATCGGCAAAACGGCCGAGGCGGAAGTAACAGACCCCGAGGCGGTGGTGGACGTCGATCGCGTGCTCGCGCGCGGCCGTGTCGGTTGACTGGAGGATCGTCTCGTAAGCCTTCGCTGCGGGCGCGAACTTTTCTTCCGAAGCGAGGTTCTCTGCCGCGATCCACTCGGAGGATGCGGAAGCACCGAGCACCGCGCGCGGGTCCTTCATGTGCGCCAGGACTATCTGGGAGGCGCGCCGGGAGGCCGTCGGTCCGGCGGCGGAAAGTTGAGCGGCGACGGCGGCGGCTTCTTTCTCGGTGCCGTCGCCGGGATTCTTCACCAGTGCTTCCAGGCGCAGCATGCGCACCTGGTTGACGACATCGGCGCCGAGTCCGGCGCTTTGCGCTTCGGCAAGAAGTTGTCGAGTTTCCAGCAGCGCCGTGGCTCCGCCCGCGCTCGCGCGCAGCTGGCCGAGCGACAGACGCGCCGGCCAGTAGAGAGTGGTTCCTCTGCCGCCGTCGAGCACGGTCTGCAAGTCGGCTTCGGCGTAATCACGTTCGTCCAGTTCGCCCTCGGCCAGTGCGCGTCCGAGCGTACTTTCCATCCGCATCTTCTCGTCACCGGCCGCGATGAACTGGGAAAATTCGCGGACACTCTTTCCCAGCCACGCCTTGCGCTTGTCGGTCTGCTCGGGGTTGAGCATCGCCAGCCGGTAATGCAGCCACGCCAACTGGCCTGAGGCCGCGAGCACGAAGCCCCTGTCGACCTGCCACCAGTGCTCTTTGTAGAGCACCTCGGGGTTGCCGTCGTCGGCTATGATGCGGTCCTGGGCTTTGTCGATTCGCCCTTGGTGATAGGCGAGGAGCTTTTCGAGCGCCGGGAGCAACGCGGATGCGAGCGAGTTGGCTGCCGTGCGGCTTTCGCCCATGCCGGTCTTGACCCACTGGTCGTAGCGGTCGGCGACCTGCACGGACAGATCGGCGAGTTCGCCGATCAACGCTCTTTCCTGTTCTTCGCCGAGGTTGCCGGCCACGGCGCGCTCGACGCGATCGGAGACGTCGCCGGCCGCTGCCGTGCTTGCCGCTGCGGCGACCGCGAGTACGGACAGCATCGCCAGGACGGCAAAAATCCGAGCCGGGCCGGTTGCGCGGCAGGCAAGGAGGCGGCCATCTGCGCGACGACTGCGGGTCAGTGTTCGGCGGAAAATCGTGCCACCTCCTTTCGCCATTGGGGCCCGAAGGCCGCTACCATCAATTCGCCGGTGAGCTTTCCTTCGTCGCCGAGAGGAATCAGCTCGCCGCCGCCTGCCTTGGCCACGCTCGCAAAGTAGTTCTGCAGTTCGACGTAGAACTCCGGCAGCGGCACGACCTTGTCGGAAGGCTCGCCGAACAGCGCCTTGTCGAGTGCTATTTGGTAATTGCGGTGCATCATCTCGGCGAGGTCGAGAACGTGGACGACACCGCCTTTGGCGTGGAAGTCCTTGGCGATGTTCTGCAGCAGCGCTTCCTGGCCGACGTGGGGCGGCGAACTCGGCACCAGCACGATCACCCGGCGCGCAAATTCGCGCCACCCCAACTCCTCGACGGCGGTACGCATGCCCTCGTAGACCGCTTCCCGGTAGTCGCCGCCGCCGCCGGCCTGAATGTACTTGATGAAGGACTCGAGCTTGTCGGCGTGGAACGACAGCGACGACATCTTCACGGTGAAGTCGTCGCCCTTGTCTTTGTAGATCACGAATCCAGCGCGCGAGTTGGGGACCAGATGCTGGATCTGTCCCACCAGGTCTCGCATGCGAGCCTTGACCGTGTCGATGGCGAACTGCATCGAGTTGGTTCCGTCGATCACGAAGACGACGTCGAAGCCGACGGTCTGCATCAGGCCCACGAAGTCACCGAAGCCTCGCCCGAAACCGCGGCCGATGCCGCCGCCCATGCCGCCGCCCATGCCGAAGCCGGGGCCCACTGCCATGCCGCCGGCAGCCGAGCCCGGCAACGCGCGCAGGCTCGATGCCGTACCCATCGGATTGATCTTGGGCGCGACGTCGCGCAGGCGTACGCCGACATCGGCCAGGTCGGGCGTGACCTGGCTCGCTACCACCGGCAGCGGCTCGATCTCCTCGACGGCTTTGGCAATCGCGTTTTCGAGTGAGTCGGATTTATCTTTGCGCTCGGTCTGGGTTTCCACGCGACCCTGGCCGACCATCATCGAGAAGAGCTTGCCCTTGCCGCCGGCGTCGCTGCCGGGGCCGCCGCCGCCGTCGAGCATCACGGTGGCCAGCACCAGCAGCACGACTGCCGCATGAATAGCGAGCGAGACGAGGTACGAGACACTCGTCTTGAAGTAATCGCGCCGCAGCCAAGGATAGACCGGCCTGGGTCCGGGGCGGCGCTTGTCGTGGTAGTCGGCCAAGCCGTCAACCCTATACTAGAGAAACGGCGCAGTTCGTAGAGACAACCTGACCGAGGGCGGCTCGCGAGCCGACAGCGGCCGCGCCGGGCACCGACCAAGCGCACTGGCGACGGTGCACCGCGAGCGGCTCTGGCTTTACGACGCCGGTTTTTCGCGTTTCTCGTCCAGCACCGCCCATCGCGCGTAAAGCAGGTCGACCGCGTCCTGCGCTTCGCCGAGTTGGCGGCAGCGCGCCGCGAGTTCATCCGCGCGGCTCGCGACCGCCGGGTCGTTGGCCCGTTCACGGGCGGCGGCCAGCGCCTCTTCGGCGGTCATGATGGTGGCCTCGATGCCATCCCATTCCTTCTGTTCGGCCCAGGAGAGTTTCTTCGGCCTGGGCTTGGCTTTGGCAGCGACGGCGTCGGCTCCCGCGTCTTGATCCGAGCCCGGCGCACAGGCCGGAGCGTTTGTTTCGGCGCCAGCCTTCGCGCTGGCGCTCTCGGCCGTCCGTCCGGTCACGCGCTCCTTCCTCGACGACTCCCACTGCCGATAATCCGCATACGGCGTGATTGTTCCGCTGCCGTCGAGTCCCAGCACCGTGGTCGTGACGCGCTCGAACAAGTAACGGTCGTGAGTGACCAGTACGATCGCTCCGGGGAACTCCAGCAGACTTTCCTCGAGCACTTCGAGGGTGGGAATGTCGAGGTCGTTGGTGGGTTCGTCGAGTACCAGCACGTCGGCCGGTTGGAGCATCAAGCTGGCCAGCAGCACCCGCGCCTGCTCGCCGCCCGACAGGCGTCCGACGCTCATGCCGAGTTGCTCGGACGAGAACAGGAAGCGCTTGGCCCAGCCGGCAACGTGCACGGGCCTGCCGCAGAAGATGACCTGATCGCCTTCGGGAGCCAGCGCGCGCCGCAGCGTGAGCGAAGGGTCGAGCGTGGTGCGGTGCTGATCGAGCAGCGCAACGCGAAGTCCGTCGGCGCGATCGACGCGGCCGGCGTCGGGCTCGAGTTCGCCGGTGAGCAGCCGAATCAGCGTCGACTTGCCGCTGCCGTTGGGGCCGAGCAGGCCCAGGCGGGTTCCGGGCGACAGCACGAAACTGAGGTCGTCGATGACGGTGCGATCGCCGAAGCGCTTGACGAGGTTGTTGGTGACGATCAGGCGTCTTGTCTTGCGTTCGCTGGCGTTGAAGTCGATGGCGGCGCTGCGCCGGTCGAGTCGCGTCGAGACATCAGCCAACTGCTCGATCAGGCGTCCGGCTTCATCGATGCGCGCCTGTGACTTGGTGCTGCGAGCTTTCGGGCCGCGCTTGAGCCATTCCACTTCGCGGCGCACGCGGTTGGCGAGGGTGGCCTGATAGGCGGCCTGTTCGCGCAGCGCCGCGTCCTTGCGTTCGAGGAAGTCGCTGTAACGGCCGCGCGTTTCGAAAAAGCCGGCGGCGTGAACCGGATCCAGATCGAGCATGCGCTCGGCGACGTTTTCCAGGAACCAGCGGTCGTGGCTGACGACGACGAAGGCCGCGGCTTCGGATTTCAGGAGTTGTTCCAGCCACAAGATGCCTTCGAGGTCGAGGTGGTTGGTTGGCTCGTCCATCAGCATGACATCGGGCTCGGTGACCAAGGCCTCGGCGATGGCCAGACGCTTTTGCCAGCCGCCGGAGAAGAGCGCGGGCATGGCCAGAGGGTCGGTGAAGCCGCAGCGGCCGAGCGTGGCGCGAACGCGAGTGTCGCGGGCGACTTCGTCGAGGTGGTCTTCGATCTGCTTGCTGGCGAGCGCGTCGCCGAGGATCTGCGTGACGTTGCGGCCGGGCTTGAACCTCGGGTGCTGGGCCACGTAGGCCATCCGGGTTCTGCGGCGCAGCGAGACGATGCCGTCGTCCGGCGTTTCGATGCCGGCCAGGATGCGCAGCAGCGTCGATTTGCCGGCACCGTTGGGGCCGACCAGTCCGACGCGGTCGCCTTCGTGCACGCCGAAGGACAGATCGACGAACAGCGGCGCGGCGCCGTAGGCTTTGGAGATTTTCTGACAACTGAGCAGCAGGGCCATGGCCGGCTCTCTTAGCTGTTCAGGCCGACCGATCGAAGCGTGCGGCGATGTGCGGCCTGAGGTCGCCGCCGCGTCCGCCAGGCGCAAATGGTGGTGATGCGTGAAACATGATCTGTGAAACTTGAGGCATGGCTATTGTGGTGGTAGATACTAGTCCTTAGTGATTACCGCAGCTCAGCTCCGGGCCGCCCGTGCCCTTCTTGGAATCAGCCAATGCGAGCTGGCCGAACTGGCCGGGGTTTCGGTTCCCACCATTCAGAGAATGGAGGCCAGTGTCGGTGACGTCCGCGGGGTGGTCGATACTCTGGTCAAGGTCGTCAAGGCTTTGGACGGTCTGGGCCTCGAACTGATCGGCGAGGAGGCACCCAGCGCCGGCCGCGGACGTGGGGTGCGCCTGAAGTCGGTGCCGCCTGCTCTGAAACCCGAACCGAAGATGCGGGCCTGATCGCTACAGGAGCAAGTGATGGAGCTGACGGTCAGTGACGCGGCCAGACTTCTCGGTGTCCCGGAGAAGCGGATCTATCGCTGGATCAAGGAGCGGCTCCTGCCGGTCCACCGCATCAATGAACAACTGCGCTTTCACCGCGCCGAGTTGCTGGAATGGGCGACCGAGCGGCAGATGCAGATCTCTCCCGAGATCTTCTCACAGCGGGAACCCGGCAACGCGACTCTCACGGGTCTTGTCGATGCGTTGAAGATCGGTAGCGTTGCCTACGGGGTCGCGGGTGACGACAAGCAGTCGGTGTTGCGGGCGGTGGTCGAGTTGCTGCCGCTGCCAGAAGAGGTCGGCCGCGAGTTTCTGTTCAAGGTGCTGCTGGCCCGAGAAGCGTTGGGCTCCACCGGCATCGGCGACGGCATCGCGATTCCGCACGTGCGCAATCCGATCGTCCTGCACGTCACCGAGCCGAGCATCACGTTGTGCTTTCTGGAGCACCCGGTCGATTTCGGCGCCATCGACGCCAAGCCTGTTCATACCCTGTTCACGCTGATCACTCCGAGCGTTCGAGTGCATCTTCACCTGTTGTCGCGATTGGCTTCGGTGCTGCGCGACGGTGAGTTCCGCGATGCGCTGAAGCGGCAGGCGGCGCCGGGCAAGTTGATGGACGCTTTGGCCCGCTGCGAAGCCACGCTTTCAGGAGCGACGGACAACAGCAGCGCGGACGAGAGCCGCCGCGGCGAGCTCGGGAGAATGTGAGCGCCGGTCGGCAGGCCGCGGCGTGCGGCGGAGTTTTCGGTTGCTTCACGGTTTTGGACAGGGGCTGGCGCAGCACTGCGTCTTGTACATCCTGGCCACGGTACTTTTCGTGATGGGCATGCGGATTCCGATCGCCGACGTGATGGTGCGGGTGTTTACGCGGTGATAGGCGCATTCCGACCATGATGATGACGATGATGATGACACCGATCGCGCCGGCCATCTGAGCGGGGAATATGTCGGCTACTTGGAACATTCTTGCTGCGATCGTGCTGCTTTCCTTCAGTGGTGTGCCGGCCTGCCTGATGCCGCGGCGCTCGGCTGCGGGGCAGCGGATCGCGACTTTGCTGATGGTGGCCGGCAGCCTGCTGGGACTGAGCGGCGTGGCCGCGTCGCTCGGCGGCGCGAACTCACCATTGGTGCAAGTGCCGTGGGGGCTGCCTTGCGGGCGATTCGCCGTCATGGTCGATCCGCTCAGTGCGTTGTTTCTCGGCCTGGTGTTCGTCGTGCCTGCGCTCGGCTCGGTCTACGGCCTGGATTATTGGCGGCAATCGCAGCACCCGGCAACGAGTCGCCGGCTCGGCTTGTTCTATGGTCTGCTGGCCGGTTCGATGGCGATGGTGCTCGTCGCGCGTGACGGCGTGTTGTTTCTCGTCGCGTGGGAGGTGATGGCGATAGCGGCGTACTTCGCCGCTACTGTCGAAGATGATGATCCCGCGGTCCGTCGCGCAGGCTGGATCTACCTTGTCGCGACGCACGCAGGCACGATGTGTCTGATCGCGATGTTCGC
Source organism: uncultured bacterium (assembly GCA_903893315.1). GTDB lineage: Bacteria > Desulfobacterota > Binatia > UBA1149 > CAITLU01 > CAITLU01. The sequence continues at coordinate 41,873 of CAITLU010000062.1, read as the reverse complement.
ACTTTGGCGTCACGCGACGGGTTCGTTCGGATTGGAACCTGCGCAGGCGATGCCGGTTGCGGTGGCCGGAACGCTGTTCGTACTGGCGGTGACAGGTTTCGGCTTCAAGGCGGGTCTCATGCCGCTGCACGTGTGGCTTCCCGGGGCTCACGCCGCAGCGCCGAGTCACGTTTCGGCGGTGATGTCCGGCGTCATGCTCAAGATGGGCGTGTACGGCATCATGCGAATGACGGCGTTGTTGCCGGTGGCTCCGGTGTGGTGGGGCGGCCTGCTGCTAACCGCAGGCGCGGTGACGGGAGTGGCGGGCATCGCGTTCGCGATCGGACAACAGGACCTCAAGCGTCTGCTGGCCTACAGCAGTATCGAAAACATCGGCATCATCACGATGGGTCTGGGGCTGGCGTTGATCGGCCGCTCCTTGGGACGGCCCGACTGGGTGGCGCTGGGCATGGGCGCCGCGCTGCTGCACGTCTGGAATCACGGTCTGTTCAAACCGCTGCTGTTTCTCGGTGCGGGCGCGATCCTGCATTCGACGCACACTCGGGAACTGGATCGACTCGGCGGTATGGGTGCGCGGATGCCAGTGGTCATGGTCTTCTTCGTGATCGGCGCGGTGGCGATCTGCGGGCTGCCTCCTCTCAACGGTTTCGTCGGTGAGTGGCTGCTCTATCTGGGGCTGTTTCGAACGTTGGGGCAGGGTGCGGAAGCGGGATTCCCCGCAGCGGCCGCGGTTGCGGTGGCGCTGGCGATGATTGGAGCCATGGCGGTGGCCTGCTTCGTCAAGTTGATCGGCACGGTATTTCTCGGAACGGCGCGCAGCGATGCCGTCGATCGTGCGCAGGATCCGCCGCCGAGCATGGTTGCTCCGATGCTGGCGTTGGCCGGCGCCTGCGTGTTTCTCGGTCTGTTTCCCTCGTTCGCGATTCCGGCGGTGGAGAACGCGACGCGAACCTGGGCTGCGCTTGCGAATTCGGCGTCGATTTCTATTGCAGCGATCGCTCCGCTCGGGTGGATTTCCGCGTTGGGGCTTGCGCTGGTCGCTCTTGTGGGAATCTTCGCGTTGATCTCGAGGATCGCGTTTCCGACCGACACCACTGCGCGAGCCGTCACCTGGGACTGCGGCTACGCGCGACCCAGCAAACGAATGCAGTACAGCGGCTCGTCTCTTGGTAAAAGTCTGGTCGACCTGTTTGCGGCCTTGCTGAGGCCGACGAGTCATCAGCCGGTCATCCATGGTTTGTTTCCCAACAGCGCGACTTTCAAGAGCGTGGTCACGGACACGGTGCTCGACGGGATGGTGCTGCCGCTGTTCAGATCGGCAGGCCGCTTCTTGCCCCGGTTTCGCGTGTTGCAGCAGGCCCAGGTTCAAACTTACGTGCTCTATGTCGTCGCGATCGTAATCGTACTGCTGGGGGTGGGTGCGATGGGAGGGCAGCCGTGAGCACGATTCTGATCCATCTGCTGCTGCTGCTGTCAATGCCGCCGCTGCTGGCGGGAGTGATCAACAAGACCAAGGCGTGGTTCGGCGGCCGCGTGGGACCACCTTTATTCCAGTCCTACTACGACCTCGCCAAACTCGCGCGCAAGCGCATGGTATTGAGCACTACGACGACGTGGGTGTTCCGTATCGGTCCCGTGGTCACGCTGGCGACTGTACTGATGGCGGGGCTGCTGGTGCCGATGGGCCGCTTCGATGCACCGATCGCGTTTACCGGAGATCTGATCTTTTTCGCTTACCTGCTCGGCCTCGCGAGGTTCTTTACCACTGCTGCGGCGCTGGACACCGGGTCGTCATTCGAGGGCATGGGTGCGGCTCGCGAGGTGACGTTCGCGTGCCTTTCCGAGCCGGCAGTATTTTTCGCGCTTCTGGTACTTGCGAAGGTATCCGGCTCGCTGACGCTGACCGGCATGCTTCACGGGCCCGCCGGAGGGTTCTCGGCGGCCACCGCCGCGCCTCTCATTCTGGTCGCGATCGGCTTGTTCGTGGTGCTGTTGGCCGAGAATTGCCGCATCCCGGTAGATGACCCCAGCACACACCTCGAACTGACCATGATCCACGAGGTCATGGTCCTTGACCACAGCGGACCCTTGCTCGGCGTGATCCTCTACGCCGCCGCTCTCAAGTTGTTCATCTTCGGCGCGTTGCTCCTGCACGTGGTAGCGCCGTTCCAGACCGGTCTGTCGTGGGCTGACTGGTCGCTGTTCGTCGGCGAGATGATCGCACTTGCCGTCGCGATCGGAGTGGTGGAGTCGGTAATGGCCCGATTGCTGATGCGGCGCGTGACGTACCTGCTTACCGGCGCGATGCTCTTTTGCGGCTTCGGTTTCCTGTTGTTGGTGAGGTGACTGCGGTGACGAGCCTGCTCGACGCTCTCCTGGTGATAGTGCTGGTAATGAACCTGTTCGCGCTCGGTACCAGCCGTATTCATGCGCTGATCCGCATCGTGTCAGCGCAGGGCGCGCTGCTCGGAGTGATCATGGTGCTGGTCCATCGTCACCTGACGATTCCGGTGCTGGCAGTGGCCGCGGCCGGCATAGCGATCAAGGGTTTTCTTATTCCCGCGATCATGCAGCGGGCGCTGCAGCAAGCCTATGTAAAGCGCGAGATTGAGCCGCTCATCAGTCCGCTGGCCTCGATCCTCCTGGGTGCAATCGCGACCGCTTTCGCTGTGCTGCTCGCCGGTCAGTTGCCGCTGGTCAACCAGAACGACGGCGCGTTACTGGTCCCGACGTCGATCGCGACGGTGCTGGTCGGGTTCATAATTCTCACTACGCGATTCAAGGCCCTGACGCAGGTCGTCGGCTATCTGGTGTTGGAGAACGGTATCTTCGTCTTCGGCATGCTGCTGATCGAAGCGATGCCGCTGGTCGTCGAGATGGGGGTGCTGCTGGACCTCTTCGTAGGCGTGTTCGTGATCAGCATCATCGTGAACCACATCAATCGCGCGTTCTCTACCTTGGACACGCGGCAATTGGTTTCGCTCAGGGAATGATCCATGGCTTTCGTTCTGATCTGTTTCCCGCTGTTGATGGCCGCGCTCGCCGCTGTGGTGTCTTCCAATCGCGTGCGGCCGTGGTTGCTGCCGGCGACGGCCCTAGTGCACGTGGCCACCACCATCGCCGTGCTGGTGCAGGGAACCGGCGTAAGCACCGGGGTGGCGTGGCTGGTGCTCGATCCACCGGGCCGGATCGTGCTGCTTCAGGTCAGCGTGCTGTTCCTGCTGTGCTCGTTCTATGCCGTGGGCTACCTGCGTTATCGTCGGGACCAGACCAATCGCGTGTTCTGCGCGTGTCTCCTGGCCTTTCTCGGTGTCATCAGCCTGGTCACGTGGTCGCACCACCTCGGGTTGATGTGGGTGGCAATCGAAGCTTCTACGCTGGTCACGGCGCCACTCATCTATTTCAACCGTACGCAGCGGAGCATCGAGGCGACCTGGAAATACCTGCTGGTCGGCTCGGTCGGAATTGCGTTGGCGCTGCTCGGTACGTTCTTCCTCGCCTATGCCTCGCTGCACGCCGGGCTCGATTCCACGCTCACGCTCGAAAGCCTGTTGGAGCACGCGCCGCGGCTGTCGAAGCCGTGGCTGCACGCGGCTTTCGTGCTGCTCCTGGTCGGCTACGGCACCAAGATGGGACTGGCTCCGATGCACACCTGGAAGCCGGACGCCTACGGCGAAGCGCCCGGCGTCGTCGGCGCGATGCTGGCAGGCGGGGTCACCAGCAGCGCGTTCCTCGCGCTGCTGCGCGTCTACCAGGTCTGTCATGCGGCAGGTGACGACGCCTACACGTCGCGACTGTTGCTGTTCATAGGCCTGTTTTCGATGGCGGTTGCCGGCGTGTTCATGGTCGGCCAGCGCGACTTCAAGAGGATGCTTGCCTACTCGAGCGTCGAGCACATGGGCATTCTGGCGGTGGGTCTGGGAATCGGCGGGCCTGCGCTGTTCGGGACGATGCTGCACGTGCTGACGAATGGGCTGACCAAGGGGGTGCTCTTCCTTTCGGCCGGCAACATTCACCGCGATTACGGCAGCAAGAGCACCGACCATGTGCGAGGGGCGATGCAGCGGCTGCCTTTGTCGGGAACGCTGTTCCTGGCCGGCTTTCTGGCGATCACCGGGTCGCCTCCGTTCGGTCCGTTCATCAGTGAGTTTGCGATCCTGAACGGAGCCTTCGATGAGGGAAGGTTCGTCACGGCGGGCTTGTTCCTTTTCTTCCTGCTGGTGGTGTTCATCGGCATGGGCGCGACGGTTCTGCATGTGGTGCAGGGGCGCGCACCCACCGATATTCACCGTACTGATTACCGCGACGGTTTCCTCACCGGCGCGCCGATTGTCGTGTCGATGATGCTGGTCTTGATGTTGGGATTGTACATTCCTCCTCCGCTGAGCGCCCTTCTCGGGGATGCAGTGCGTTTCCTGGAGAATCAGCCATGAGTCGCGACGGTGCGCAGACGGCGGCATTCACCAACGGCCGGTCTATAGAACTGGATGCTATCCCGACGTTGACGCTCGAAGGATTCGAAGACGCCGTGCTTGATGCCGTTGCAGACGGCGAACGGGTTGCGGCGATGTTCGGCGCGGCGGGCGAGCGGGCCGCAGAGATGTTGCTTTACGTGGTACTGGCTTCAGACCACGAGAATCGACTGGGCGTGGCGCGAACCGTCATCGACGCAGAGCGGTTCCCGTCGCTCACGCCGCGGTGTCCGCAGGTACACCTGTTCGAGCGGGAGATCGCCGAACAGTTCGGTGTGCGTCCAGAGGGACATCCTTGGCTCAAGCCCGTGCGTTATCACCGTTCGTGGACGGGTCGCGACGCGTGGGGCCGCGCGGCGCACGAAGCGATCCTGCCTGGTGTCACGGAGTTTTATCGTGTCGAGGGCGACGAAGTACACGAGGTGGCGGTCGGGCCGGTGCACGCCGGCGTCATCGAACCAGGCCACTTCCGCTTTCAGTGTCACGGCGAACAGGTGTTTCACCTGGAGATTGCGCTGGGCTACCAGCATCGCGGCGTCGAGCAGGCGCTGATCGGCGGTCCCGGCCCGCGCTCGATCCACTACGCGGAAACTGCGGCCGGCGACACCACTATCGCCCACGCGACAGCTTACTGTCAGGTCGTCGAGGCGCTGGCGCGCTGCCAGAAGTCCGCCAGGGCTCAGACCTTGCGTGGCGTTGCCCTGGAACTGGAACGGCTGGCCAATCACGTCGGCGACCTCGGTGCGCTCGCCAACGATGTCGGGTTCCTTCCCACGGCGAGCTATTGCGGGCGCATACGCGGTGAGTTCCTCAACATGACAGCGTTGTTGTGCGGCAACCGCTTCGGCCGTGGCATGGTGCGGCCCGGCGGAGTCGGATTCGGCGTCGATGACGCGCGCGTCGCCGAGTTGCTGAAGCGGCTTGAGGACGCGGCGGAGGATACGGCCGTGGCGGTGAATCTGCTGTGGGACACACCTTCGGTGATGGCGCGTTTCGAGGATATCGGCCGCTTGCCGAAGCAGGTCGCCGTCGACCTTGGAATCGTCGGGCCGGCAGCCCGAGCTTCGGGCCTGTCGCGTGATGTGCGGCAGGACCAGCCTTCGGGCATCTTTCGATTCGCCCATCTTCCGGTGTCCACCTACGACGCTGGTGACGTGTTCGCCCGCGCCTACGTGCGCTGGCTCGAAATTCAGCAATCGACCGACTTCATTCGCGAACAGCTCAGCGCGATTCCGTCGGGCGAGGTGCGTGTGGCGGTCGGTGCGCTGTCGCCCGACAGACTCGTAGTCGCCCTCAACGAAGGCTGGCGCGGGGAAGTCTGCCACGTCGCCATCACCGACTTCGAGGGGCGTTTTGGCAGCTACAAGATCGTGGATCCTTCGTTCCACAACTGGTCGGGCCTGGCCTACGCGCTGCGCAATCAGCAGATCTCCGATTTCCCAGTGTGCAACAAGAGTTTCAACCTTTCGTACTGCGGCCATGATCTTTGAACCGCACACCTCATGCTGTCTACGCGCTGACGGGAGCACGCCATGTTGAAAATGATCTACGCGCGGATGCAGCAGGGGCACCGCACGACGAAATACCCGGACGGCCCTGCGCCGCAGGTTGCGGATCGCTTCCGTGGCGCTCCGACGATCGACGTCGCCAGGTGCCGGGACGGTTGTCGCGCTTGCGTTGAGGCCTGTCCTACAGGTGCCGTCACGCTAGGCGGCAAGGTGCGCATAGACCTTGGCCGGTGTCTGTTCTGCACTGATTGCGCCGATGCCTGCCCCGAGCATGCCATCGTCTACAAGAATGACTATAGGTTGGCCGTCGGTGTGCGCAGCGACCTCATCGTCGAGCAGGACACGCAGATCCTGAGTCTGGCCGCGGCGATGAATGCGAAACTACTGAAACTGTTCGGCAGATCACTCAAGCTGCGTCAGGTCAGTGCCGGCGGCTGCAACGCATGCGAGGCCGACATCAATGTGCTGGGTACTGTCGGCTGGGACCTGGGCCGTTTCGGCATTCAACTGGTTGCGTCGCCGCGCCACGCCGATGGTCTGCTGGTCACCGGTCCCGTCACGCGGAACATGGAACTAGCGCTCAAGAAGACCTACGACGCCGTGGCCGAACCCAAGATCGTCATTGCCGTGGGGGCGTGCGCGATTTCCGGCGGTCCCTACCTTGACCACGATCAGGTCCGCAACGGTGCTGAAGCTGTCGTTCCGATCGATCTGTACATTCCCGGTTGCCCGCCGCATCCGCTGACGATTCTTGACGGAATGCTGCGTCTGTTGGGGCGGATAGAAGATGGCACCGAACGGAAGCCGGCTGGGCAGGCGCGACCTGCAGATTTGATTGCGTCGTAGCTGAAGAGAGCGAGGGGGAGCGAGGCCGGCGGCGGTCTCGCGCAGGGGTGCCGATCCCCGAAGCGCGGTCCGGCCTCTCTCTTGAGTGAAGAGAGAGGCCGGACCTGTCTGACTGCCAACCTGGATCAGAAGGCCTGGAAAGGTTCGTAGTTGAGTTCGGCGCGATCGCCGACACTGAGCTTGGTGCCTCCCGAAAGCCAGGCTCCAGTCCACACGGTATCGAAATCGACCAGGATTTTGCCGTTCGCGCACAGCAGGGTCCCGGCTCCCAGGACGCTGTTGCCGATGTTGCACTTACGGCCTTGGACGCTGATCAGCACGCGGGCCGGTGTCAGGCCACCGGTCACCTTTGCGGCTTCAGTGCGCGCGAAGGTGGTCGAGCAAAGCCTTGGAGACAGCGTCGGCGGCTTCGCTGGCGGCAGCGTGGCCGACGCTGTCGAGCACGCATACCGTGGCGCCCGCGATCGCGCTGCCGAGCGCTTCACCGCGCGGCGTCAGGAGGTCGGCGCCTGCCGCGATGACCAGCGTGGCTACGCTGAGATCAGCGAGATCCGCGCTGCGCGAGCCCGACCAGGCCGCGATGCCTGCGGCCCAACGGTCCAGCGCATCGGCCGGTGCTACGGCAAGCGCGGCAGAGAGGCCGCGCTGCATGCGCTCTCGCAACTTGTCGTCGCCGAGAACGCCCTGCGAAAACAGCCAGGGCAGCAGCGCCCGCGACAACGTGTCGACACTCGCGTCACGAGCGACGGCCCGCCAGGCGTCGGCTACGGCGCGAAGTCGCGGCGTGGCATCGACGAACGGCGTGATCAGCGTCAGCGATCGCACGCGGGTCGGATAACGCAGCGCCATTTCGAGCGCGACGGCGGCACCCAGACTGGCGCCGACGAGGTGTACCGGCTCACCGAGCGTTGCGGCCAGAGCGGCCGCGTCTTCGGCGCCGGCCGCGACTTCGTAGATGTCCTGCTGCGGAGCGTCGGAGGCGCCGATGCCGCGCGCATGCAGTCCTATCGTTGCAAAGCCGCCGGCCGCGGTCAGCGCCTGTATCTGCGGCGCGAAGCTCGCTACGCCGACTCCGAAGCCGGGCAGCAACAATACCGGGACGCCGGAGCCTTGGCGCAGTACTTCCAGGTTCAGCCCCGGAGAGACTTCGACGAGTCGCTCGCGGCGCGACACGAAAGCTTCGATGTCTTCCCGGGTGACGCGTCCGCCCGGGCCGGTTCCGGAAACTTTATCGAGTTCGATGCCGAGGCTGCGTGCCAACGCACGAGCGGCCGGCGTTACCGGCGCAGCGCCGCTTCGGGGCGCAGCGTCCTGCGAGGCGACGACCGTTTCGCGCGATGCGTGTTTGTGCGCACTCGGCGCCGTCGTCGCTGGACCCATCAAGCGCTCGTTCTCGAGCCGGAACGCTTGTGCGTCGAACGGCTCGTCCATCGAGGCCGTGATCGCGCCGAGCACGCTGCCGCAAGGCACCATCTCGCCGGCCTCGACGTAGATGTGGCGCAGCACGCCGGAGTCGGTGGCCTCGATTTCCACCTGGGTCTTCTCGGATTCGATCAGGACGACGGCGCGTCCTTTTTCGACAACTTCGCCGACCGCCAGCGGCCACTCGACGACGCTGCCTTCCTTCATCGTCATGCCGAGCTTCGGCATCGCGATCACTGTGGCCATGATGCTTTCTTCTGCCCTCAGATCAGGCTGCGTACGGCTTCTACGATGCGTGCAGTCGAAGGCATGTACGCCTCTTCGAGCACGCGCGTGAACGGCACGGGGCACATCGCGGCGGTGACGCGGCGTACCGGACCGTTCAGGAAGTCGAAGCCTTTGTCCACGCACAGCGCGGCGACGTCGCTGGCAATGCCGCAGCGCGGGGTGGCCTCATCGACCACGATCAGGCGTCCGGTCTTGGCCAGTGTGGTGAGGATCGCGTCTTCGTCGAGCGGCGCCAGAGAACGCAGGTCGAGCACCTCTGCGCTGATTCCGTCGCGCGCGAGTTCTTCGGCAGCCTGCAAGGCCATTCCCACCGTCGCGCCCATGCCGACGAGGGAGACGTCGCTGCCTACGCGCACGATCTTGGCTTTGCCGATCGGGACCTCGTAGTCGCCTTCGGGTACGTCGGTGGACAGGAACAGGATGCCCTTGGGTTCGCAGAAGACCACAGGATCGTCGCAGCGGATGGCCGCGAGCAGCAGGCCTTTGGCGTCGGCAGCGTTGGAAGGAATGACGGTCTTGAGGCCGGGGATGCCGGCGGTCATCCAGTACAGCGACTGCGAGTGCTGCGCCGCCGCCTGCATGCCGGCACCGGTGACGGTGCGCACTGTCAGCGGGATGCGCGCCTTGCCGCCGAACATGTAGCGGAACTTCGAAGCCTGGTTGAGAAGCGGATCAAGACAGGTGCCGATGAAGTCCATGAACATCAGTTCGACCACCGGACGCAGGCCGGTGACGGCGGCGCCGACCGCGGTGCCGAGGATGCCCATCTCACTGATCGGTGTGTCCAGTACTTGATTGGGAAACTCGCTGATAAGGCCGCGCGTCACGCTCATGATGCCGCCCATCTCGTCGGTGCCTTCGGGACGCCGTCCGCCGCCGGCGACGTCTTCTCCCATCAGGATGACGTTGGGGTCACTCGCCATCGCGATGCGCAGTGCTTCGGCGATAGCGAAGGCAGTGGGGATTTCTCTTGGTTCTCGGGGCTGGTTGCTTTGGCCGGACATGGTCGTTCTCCGCTCTCTTCTTCGCTCAGTTGACCGCGTAGACGTCTTGCATCAGTTCGCTGGGATCGGGGAAGGGCGCTTCCTGCGCGGCCTTTACCGCTTCGGTGATGCGTTCGGTGACTTCCTCGTCGATGCTGCGCAGGTTGTCGGCGGCGAGCAGGCCTTCGCCGGTGACGCGGGCTTCGAACAATTTCAGCGGATCACGGTTGTTGATCCACTCGTCGGCCTCGGCCTTGACGCGGTAGACGAGCGGGTCGCCGACGTAGTGACCGGTGAAGCGATAGGTCTTGCACTCGAGCAGGGTGGGGCCGTCGCCGCGTCTGGCTCTGGCGATGACCTCGCCGGCTTTGGCGTAGACGTCGAAGAAGTCCATGCCGTCGGCGATCATGCTGTTCATCGCGTATGAACGCGCGCGCTCGGCGATGTCCTTCACCGGCACCACGAACTCGGTCGGCGTGAACTCTCCCCAGCCGTTGTTCTCGCAGACGTAGACGGCAGGAAGCTGCCAGTTCGCCGCCATGTTGAGCGACTCGTGGAAAGCTCCCTGGTTAGAGGCTCCGTCGCCGAACATCGCGACGCCAACTCCGCCGGTCTTCTTGAGTTTGGCAGTCAGAGCCGCGCCCGTGGCCAGCGGAATGCCGGCGCCGACGATGCCGTTGGCGCCGAGCATGCCCTTTTCGATGTCCGCAATGTGCATCGAGCCGCCGCGACCTCTGCAGGTACCCGTGCTGCGTCCGAAAAGTTCGGCCATCATGCCGCGAACGTCTACGCCCTTGGCGATGCAGTGGCCGTGACCCCGGTGCGTGGAAGACACGTAGTCGTGATCTTTCAGGTGTGCGCAGACGGCGGCGGCGATCGCTTCCTGGCCGATGCACGCGTGCAGAAAGCCGCCGAGCTTACCTTGGTTGACGAGCTCGATCAGCTTTTCTTCGAAGCTTCGGATGGTGCGCATCGTGCGATACGCGACCTGTAGGATTTCCGGTGTCGGTTGCATGGTTGTTATTCCTGAATCAGTGGTTCGAGGTTCTATTAGTGGACTTCGCCGCCGCCGGCCACGGCAAGGGTGATGCCGGTGACGTTTTCGGCGCGGCACAGGAACACCGCCGCTGCGGCGATTTCCTCGGGAGTCTGCTCTCTCTTGGTGTAGGTGCTGCGCTCGATGAACTCCTCGAATACCTTGTCCACCGGCAGTCCGGTCATTGCCGCGATCATCGGATTGAGGACCTCGGTCCACATCGCGGTCTTGATGTAGCCCGGGCACAGCGCGTTGACGGCCACGCCGGCCTGGCCGAGTTCTTCGGCCAGCGACTGGGTAAGCGAGATGACGGCGGCCTTGGAGGAACAGTAGGCAGACAGGCCGGCGCGCCCGGTCTTGCCGGCTACCGAGGCGACGTTGACGATGCGGCCGCTTCCGCTCGAAACGAGGTGAGGAATCGCCGCGCGGGCGCACAGGAAGACGCCTCTGACGTTGACGGCGAAGATGCGGTCCCACAGTGCGTCGTCCATCGCCACGACCGGCGCGGCGGTGATGATGCCGGCATTGGCGATCAGGATGTCCAGACCACCCATGCTCTGGACGGCGGCAGCCACCATGCGCTCGACGTCGTCGGCCTTGGTCACGTCGGCGAAGACCGCCAGCGAGCGGCGTCCGCACGCACGCACCGCGGCGGCGGTGGCTTCGAGTTCGTCGGCGCCGGACAGCGCGTAGCCGACGTCGCTGTGTGTGGATGGGGAGAGGTCGGAGACCACGACGTCGCAGCCTTCACGGGCCAGAGCCAGCGCGATGGCACGGCCAAGGCCGCGGGCGCCGCCGGTTACGAGGGCGATCTTGTTGTTGAGTTCCATGTTTCTCCTGGTGCGGCGGCCGCGTCTCTTACAACAGGAGCGGCGCATAGGGTAATGCAGAGTTGTGGTGGAATCCGCAGCGACATCGTTGAAGCGACGATGGAGGTTGGCCTGGGCACTGACCACCATGCTGGCCTGTGTGGCGGCGGGCGCCTGGCAGCGGCCGTTGACGGGTGACAATCAGGTCTACTTCTACGTCGCCGAACGCGTCGCGTCCGGAGTTCCGCCCCACATCTCGGTAGTGGACTCGAAGAGCCAGCTGAGCGGCCTGCTGTCCGGCGCCGCGATGACGCTGGGACGCGAGGTCGGCCTCGACGAGGTGCGTTCCGGTCGCGTCGTCAGCATTGCCTTCGCGGCCGCGGCAGTGGTCTTGATCGCAGAACTGGGCCTGGTCGTGAGCGGCGCCGAAGCCGGTGCTCATCTGGCGGCGCTGGCTCTGCTCGGCAGCCGCGGTTTCGTCAAACACGCGGCGATCGGCACCAACCCCAAAATCTTTCTGGTGACCTTTCTGGTGCTGGCTCATCTGCTGTGCGCCCGGCGCCGTTGGTGGGCCGCAGGTCTGGCCGCTTGCGCAGCCTTTCTTTGCTGGCAGCCGGCGCTGGCAGTGGTTGCCGCGGTCGGCGCCGAGGCCTTGCTGGCCACTGGTGGAGGCGCGCTTTGCGCGCTGGGCGTATCGGCGGGCGCGCTCGGCGGTTTCGGTGCCTACCAACTCTACTACGCAGCCCATGGCGCCATCGCCGAGCAACTGCGGCAGTCCTACGTGATGACGCTCGGCAGCGTGCACGGGATTCGTCGGGTGCGTTCCTCGCTGTGGTTCGTGCTGAGCGAGGCCGGGCACCGACACGGATCGCTGTGGCTGTGTCCTGTTGCCTGGTTCGCGTCGCTCGGCGTGGGCGTCATCGGCCTGCTTGTGCGGCCGGCGGCTCTGCTTGGGTCCTTGCGCAGGCAGCCGGGTGCGATCTCTCTCGTGCTCGGGTCGCTGGTCGCGATGCTGTTCACGCTCTACGACCATCAAGGTCTTCCCGACCTCCTGTTTCCGGCCCCGTACTTCGCACTGGCCACCGCGTGGCTGGGCGTGTCGGCAGCGCGTGAAGCCGCCGCCGTCACCGGACTGCGGCGTCCGCAGTTGGTCATTCCTGTTCTGATGGCTCTGGTACTGGCGGCGCAGGCTCTGCGCGGCGGAATCGTCAGCGGCGATGAGTCGAGAACCATCGCCGACCAATACGAGGTCGGTGCGGCAACGCGTTGGTACGTCGACCATTATGACGGCGTCTGGTGTTACCGATCAGCGTATCTGCTGGGCCTGGCGCACGCCGACAACTGGGTTCCCTACGGCATGCTCTACGACGACATCAACAGCCGCTTTCCGATCCGCAGCTTCCGGCCGCTGCGCGACGGCCGCATGCCCGAAGTGATCCTGCGCAAGAAGGGCAGGGTGCCCGGCGGACGCGCGTATCTGCATCGCGAATATGCGCAGGTGGCGGCGCCGCTCTTCGCACGCGAAGGCGTGCGCGTGTACGTGCGCAGAGGCGCAAACGCATCGCCCGGATCAGCGGAGAGTAGGAGTGGAGAACGACGCTGATGCTGCGAGCCCGGGGGCGCGGCCCGATACGTCAGTTGCCGGTGCTTTCGAAAGACGCGACCGTGTACTTGGTGCCGACGAAAGCCTTGGCGCAATCCTCACGTGTCAGAGTCTTGCCGGGTACCATCGTCACCGCTGCGGTCTTGGCGTCAAAGTCGACTTCGGCTGAGGCTACTCCCTCGATCGCGGATAGAGCCGCGCGCACGCGCGCGGCGCAGCCGGAGGGTCAAGTCATGCCATCGACGTGGAGGATATACTTCGCCGCCGTCTGCGCCGCAGGCGCGGCGGTGTCGGCCTGAGTCGCACGCGACGCAGGCACCGACGCCATGCCAAGCAGGGCAGCGAAAGCGCAGGTGAGCGCAAGGCTGGTTGGTGTTCGCATGGAGACTCCCTAGCAGACCGGGGCTGCGGGGTCGAAGTGCAGTGCCCGGCCTTCGTGCCGCGTCGGGTACTGGTTACGGGTTGGTTCGGCTGAGGAGTCCGTCACTCCAGATAGCCGAGCGCGCGCAGGCGCTCGTCGGTCTGGGGTTCGCTGCGTATCGCTGCCGAGCTTCCCCCGGTCATGAGCTGCCATCCCTGGATGTCGACGCTTTGAAGATCGTGCAGCAAAGCTCGCGTTCTCCACTCCAGCAGCGCAGTCGCAATGACCCCGACGGGAAGTTCCTTGTTGTAGTCGTCCCGTCCTAGTCCCACCACGCGCAGCGTCTGAACCGCTGCCGGTGCGGCGCTGGAATCCTGCTCGCGTGGGGTCGGCTGCGTCAGGAAAGCGGACTCGCCGATGCACGGCAGCAGAAGCTGCGCGTCACTCAGCAACACGGAGCCGCAGGCCGTGGCACTGCGCTCACCGCGCTCCAGACCGGGTTCTTCGACGAACAGTGCCCGCTCGGGCCAGGGCGCGCTTCCCTTCAGCATCGGCGCCAGCGAACGACCGAACACGGCGGAGTGCGAAGTGTCGATGCCTGCCAGATCGAGCAGGGTCGGAGCGACGTCGAGGAGTCCGACGTGTGCAGATTCGCGGCGGCCTCCGGCCAGGCCGGGCGCTGCCAGCAGCAGCGGCACGCGTGCTACTTCCAGGCGGCTGGGCGGATGGTGACGCCAGAGTCCGCCCGCATCCCCGAGGTATTCGCCGTGATCGGCAAGCAGCGCGATCACCGAACGCGCCATCAGTTCACGCTCGTCGAGCCACTTCCAGAAATCGCCCAGCGCGGCATCGTTGGCCGCGATCTCTGCGTCGTACAGAGTCCGCCGGATCTCGGCTGTCGGCGTCGTGAGCCAGGCCGGGTCGAGCGCGCGGTCCGGATGCACCGGCGTGCCGCTTTCGGCGCTCGGAAGAGCCGGGCGCAGCACCGGGTCGAAGGGGCCGTGCGGATCCAGGATGTGAACGTAGGCGAAGAACGGCCGATCGCGATGCTGCTCTATCCAACCGCGCAGTTTGTCGCCGAGCACGTCGGCGGCGTGGACTCCGTTGTTCTTCTCGTCGAATACGACATCGAAGCCCTGATGCAGACCGGCGTAGGCGCCGGCATTACCGTTTTGCAGGAACGAGGCGGTGGTGTAGCCGCAAGTGCGCAGCAGCTCGGCAAGAGTGACGTATTCGTCGCGCAGCGAGTCGGAGAAATCCCAGGTGCCGGTAGCGCTCGGCGGTAGCGACGTCATCAAGGACGGCACCGAAGAACGCGTCTGTGTAGCTTGCGAGAACGCGCGTTCGAACAGCGTTCCGGCCTGCGCCAATCTTTGATGGGCCGGCGCCGGCACCGGCCCGCCGTACACCGACAGGCGGTCGGCGCGCAGCGCGTCCTCCAATATCAACAAGATCGGCGCGGCGCCGCTGCTGTCAGGAATTGGGCGCAGGGTCGGACTGCTCCACAGTGCAATCGCGCCGGGCAGGCCTCTGCTCGACAGTTGGATCGACACAGTGCGCCCGCTCCAGGTGCCGAGGTCCAGACGCACGTCTTCCCACGCGCCGGGTCGGATCAAGCGTTTCAGCAGCGTCGTCGACTGAGCCCCGCTGACGATCGTGACCTCGACTTCGAGAGGTTCGTCGCCGCCCACGACCGCGATCCCGGTTTCCAGCGACGACGGCGCGCTTCCGACGACGACGTCGTAAGTGATGGTGCTCGGCGTTTGTTGCCACAGGGCGCGCCTGAGCTGGCCCGCGACCTCTTCGTAGGTGACGCCGGACTGCGCGTGGGCGTAGCGTTGCTTCTTGGAGAGCAGACGGATTGCGGTTACGTCTACGGCGCCGCCGTCCTGGCTGTGGGCGCTGAGATAGAGGCGCCGCAGCACAGCGTCGGCAGCCATACCGCGATCCAGCGCCTTGGTCGCGTCGATCGAATAGCGGTGGAGGCGGCCGTCGCCGCGCAGGTCGATGCGGACCTTGTCGCGGTGCATGAGGGCGATGTCGTCGCGGTCGCTCCAGCCCAGCAACAGGAAAGCTGCTTGTGTGCTGCGGGCATCGACCTTGATGGTGCCCACTTCACTGCGCAGAAGCATGAGAGGATCGCGCGTGTGTACCTGTCCCTGTTCAAGCGTGAGTTGGTGCGCGGCGGCGTCGAGCGTGCGACGGCGTTCTGCCGCGACCATGGCGCCGATGCCGTCGCGCTCGAAGTCGAGATCGAGAAGGGCGCTGCCTGCGGAATCATTCGCATCGTCCGCGGGTGGTGGGGCGTCGTTGTCGTGACGGCGACTTTCCTCGATGTCGTCGAGGCGAACGACATGACGTCCGTCGCACGCCCTGCGCACGCGCTCCAATACCGCGTTTCGGGATTCGGCGCCGGCGCTGTCGCGAAACGTGGATGCGAGTGTCAGCAGTTGCCGGTGGGCGCGTTCGACTTCAGCCACACGCGCAAGGCCGGGAAATAGCGCGCCGACGAGCTGTCGCTGCGTCGCGGCGTACAGCATCGCGGTGACGCACGCTGCGGCGATGCCGGCCCATGCCAGTACCCGAGTCCTCTTTGAAGATGTCTTGCGCACGAAGGAACCGTCGAAGTAGCAAAGGGAGAGCGAGCGTGAAACCGGCGGGGCGCGGCTGGAACGCTACGCCCCACGCCCTGACGGTGCTCGGCAGGAGCTGGCACTTGGAGAACAGTGGGCGAAAACACAAACGTTGCCGGGACCGCACGATTGCGCTTGTTCGTTGTCTCGATGCCGGGGCATTATGCCGGCGCATGAATACCGGGCGCGGACTAGCCGAATCTCCGTCGGACGACGAACTCTTTTCTCTGGCGGGTTTTCTCGCCGAGAGGCCTTGCGGCCGACGTTCGATGAGTCTGGAGGAAGCTCACGGATTCCTGACGGCTCTGCACTGCGTTCCGGGTGCTCTGCTGCCGTTGGCGTGGCTGCCGGCCATTTTCGGCGGTGATGTCGAGAGAGGACGTCGGCGCGAAGGCGCGGAGATGATCGCGCTGGCCATGCGCATGAGTAACGAGATCGCGCGTTCGTTGTTCGACACCAGCAATCAGGACACTTTCACTCCGTTGATTGCGTTTGCGGGCAGCGGGGCGAGCGCATCGGCCGCGGCCTGGTGCGACGGTTTTCTCAAAGGCATGGATCTGAAAGCCCGCGCGTGGATCGAACACATCGAAGAGGACGCGGAACTCAGACGCGTGCTGTGTCCTATCGTCGCGCTTTCGAGCCGTTTCCGTGCGGTCCTGGCCGCGATGGAAGAAAACGAACGCGAGGCGGTCGGTAACGCAGAGGAAGAAGATCTCGAAGCGATGCTGCCCGACGCAGTGCTCGGCGCCTATACCTACTTGCGCCTTGGTGCTCCGGCCTTCGATGTCATGACCGTGAGCGCGGCGGCCAGCGCCAGCATCTGAAACGCGAACGCGGGAAGGGTCGCCACCTTGGCCGGCCCAAGCGCCGCTGCCGCCGTCCACACGGCCTGCGCGATCAGCGCGGCCTGAACACCGGAGCCGGAAGCGAGCAGGCCGAGCGCAAGCGCGGCCGGAATTGCCGCGAGCGGGTCGAGGGGCGCGATCGCGAGCGTCCACAGCAGCGCGCCGCCTATCCAGCCTGCGCGTTTGACGACCACGAAACGAAATAGCCACGCCTGACCGAGCAGGCAGGCCAGCGCCGCTGCGGGCGCGGCGAGGCTCGGCGTCGCGGCGGCGGCCAGGCGTGAAACCATCGTCTCGGCCCAGGCCGGTGCGGTCACGAAACGAAGCGAAAACGGCCCGGCGGCTCCGAGCAGGGCTCCAACCAGCAGACCATTGAGTACGGCGCGCCGTGGCATCGCCGGCCACGGCCACACGCCTTCTCGGGCGCACGCGATCAACGCGCATCCGAGCAGGGCCAGGCCTGCGGCCAGCAGCGAGGACGAGACCGGCGAGACAGCGTTGGCGTTGCCGGCCAGGCTCCATACCGCAGGTCCTGCAACAGCGAGCCACCACAACAGCAGCGCGACTGCGCCGAGCCCGAGCGCGCCGGAACGCTTGACGCCGCTCACTACGTCGAAGCGGTCGAGGTCGCGGGCGGTCAGGGCAAGCATCGCGACCACGAAGAGGACGGTTCCGGCCGTCGCGGCGGCTGCGGCCGAGGCGGTCACGAAGATACCTGCGGCCAGCAGCAACGGGCCGCCCAGTGGAACCATCGCGGCCAGTGCCGGGCTGAACTGTTCGAGTCCGCGCGACGCCGCGGCGAGAACAAGGGCAACCACCGGCAGCACGCGCATCGGTGCGGCGGCGCCTCCGACTACGTCGTCCGCAAGCCGCAGCAACCACAGGCAGAACGCGACCGCCGATGCGATGAACAGGGGCAGGCCGACAATCCACCATCCGGGCGCCTGCACCGCGTTGAGGCAGGACGCGGCTGCTGCCAGCCACGCGCTCAGCGTTGCCGAAAGCGTCCAGGCCAGCCACTTGCCGCCGATCAGTTCCGCGCGCGAGATTCCGGCCGAGAGCAGTACTTCGAGCGTGCGTCGCGAACGCTCTCCCGGCAGTGCTTCGGCGAGCGGCCCGCTCAGCAGTGACACCGCCAGAATCGCGATCAGCAATGAGCGGCCCGGCAGGCGCAGCGGCGGATGAAGGCGCCGCACCTCGACGCGCGCAGGCTCGGGCAGCGTTTCGAGCACTGCGCGCAGGTCGTCGGGAACGCTCCCTGCGCGCAGCCTCACCGGTGATTGCTCGACGATCTCGACCTTGCTGCGATCGTCGAGCAGCAACTTGCCGGCCAGCGCCTGCGGCACTATGCCGCGCACGGATGGCAGCGGCGGAGCGATTGTTGCGCCCGAGTCGGAGGCGTTGCCGGCAGCGCCCGGCGCGTTGTTGTCGGCGCTGCGCACAATCGTCGAAGGAAGGCGCAGCAGGCCGACAGGCAACAGCAGCAGCAGCGCCAACGCGGCGAAGCGCAGACCTTGGCGGCCCGCCATGTGGCTGCGCATTTCGTAGTGCGCCACCGCCAGCACACGCGAGGGTCTGAGGAATGCTCTCACGCTGTCACAGGCACTCGCGTCGGCTGAAATCGAAAGTGGCCAGCGCCGCCGCGATCATCGCTCCTGGTACGATCAAAGCAGATGGTTCGGTGCCCGCCATGAACGACCCGAGCGAAACCAGCGGCAGCCAGCGTCCGAGCGCCGGTTGCCACCATCCAAGCGCCATCGCCGCCATCGTCAGCGTGAGCGCGCGCGACAGCGGTCCCGAAAAACCGTGTGCTGCCACCGCTCGCGCCATCAGCGCGAAGCCGATGGCGCCGCCGACCACGGCGGCGCAGGTTCCGGTGAGCATCCACAGGTGAAGGTCGTCGATGGTGAGCAATGCACTGACGACCAGGAGGCTCACCACCAGCGCCGGCCCGAGCACCAGCAACAGAGCGAGAAGGCGGGCGCCGGCGTGCATCCAGCGCGGCACAGGAAGAGCGAGCTCCGATTCGAGTGAGCCGTTGCCGCGGTCGCGGAAAAGAGTGCCGGCGCCCATCACGACTCCATAAAGCGTGAACAGCAGGCCGATCACTCCGGCCAGCAGCGCGGCTTCGTGATCGACGTTGCCGGGCCGCGCCTCCAGCGGCGGAATCTCCAGCCGCCAGCGGTCTCCGGCAAATTCCCGCAGCGCCGCTTCGGCTTCGAGTGTCGTGCGTCCGCCCCATGTCACTCCCAGTACCCAGTGTTCTCCTTCCTTCCAGATCGCGTGAATCACCGAACCGTCGCTCACCAACGCCTCGGGGTTCTCGACGAGTTCCACGCTGAATCCGCGCGACTGCAGCGGAGCGAGTAATTCCTTGCTGCCGACGGCGATGATCGGCGCACTGCCCCAGGTCGCCCACGCGGCCGCGGTGCCGACCAGGGCGAGCGACGTCAGCAGGCCGGGCCACGCCAATGCACGCACCACCAGACCTTCGCGCAGCAGGCGCAGCACGACGGCCAGCGTCAGGGCCGCAACGGGTCTGACACTGGAGGGGAGCAAGGATCGCATGGCGTCAGCGCGCTGTGGTCGTGAGCGCCATGAAAGCGTCGCCGAGGTTGCGTGTATCGCTGACGGCAAGAAGTTCTTTCACCGTGCCCTCGGCGATGATGCGTCCCTCGACCATCACGCCGACGCGCGGGCACAGGCTCTCTACCTCGGCCATGATGTGGGACGAGACGACGACTGCGCGTCCCTCCGCGGCCAGGTCCTGCACGAGACCGAGTACCTCGCGGCGTCCTGCCACGTCGAGGCCGTCGGTAGGCTCGTCGAGCAGCAGCAGCGGAGGGTTGTGGACGAGAGCTCTGGCCAGCACTACGCGGCGCTTCATGCCGGTGGAAAGCGAGGCGCAGTTGGAGTTGGTGTAGCGCGCGGCGCCGAGGCGATCGAGCAGGGCGGCGGCGTGTTCGCGTGGACGCGCGATGCCCTGGATTTCGCCGAACAGCGTCACGGTTTCGAGCGCCGACAGACGCTCGGGCAGACCGGCTTCGGCCGGCACGTATGCAAGCCTGGAGCGCGCGCGAACCGGTTCCTTGCGTGCGTCGATGCCGTCGATTTCGATGCTGCCGCGGTCGGGGCGCAACAGCGTCGCCAGCATCCGCAGCGTGGTGGTCTTGCCTGCGCCGTTGGGACCCAGCAGGCCGTAGATCTCGCCACCGACGACGTGGAGTGAAATGCCTCGTACGGCTTCGACACGGCCCCGCGACTCGTCTTCGAAGGACCGGGCCAGGTCTTTGGTGCGCAGCACCGCGCGAGTGTAGCGGTCGGCGCGGCGCCAGCCAATCGTAATGTGATTTTCGCGACGGCCGCTGCGCGCTCCTGTCTCGACCGGCGTCACTGGAGGCAGCGGGCGATTGTCCGATTCTGACTTTCGGGTTGCTCGCGATGACGCCGCTGTCATCATGCTCGCCGTCACGCCGCGTCGTCGGACGGCCCGTTGATGGGGGTACGACCGCGGGCCGGTGCATCACGATCGTATCGAAAGACGTCACGATGGCTCGCAAGACGCAGAATACTTGGCGTGGTCTTGCGGCGCGTCTGTCGGCTTTTTCTCTGCGTCACCTCGCGCTCGCATCGCTGGTCGCCGTCGACGTCGCGACCAAACTGCTGGCCTTTAGCCTGTTGCCCGGCAGCGAGCCTGTCGAGATCGCCCACGGGATCGGCTTCTATCTCACTCTCAACGTGTGGGGTGTGCTCGGAGGCGTCGAGGGGATCGCCGCGGTGACGGCAAACTCGGTCTACACGATCTCTCTGGCGGTCGCGTTGCTGGGCCTGGCGCTGGTGGTGCGAAAGCTGGCCGTGCTCGGTCTTTGGTTCCCGGTGCGTCTCGTGGTCGGGTCGCTGATCTTCTTAGTCGTTTCCACTGCCGTGCAGATCGTCGCGCAGCCGTTCGCGTACGTGATCCTGCCGCCCGACCTCGTGATCAGTTCGATTCGCGCATCTGCGCTGGTGGTCAGTCTGGCCTTCTACTCGGTCTCTTTGGCACCGGTGGCGCGCGTCGTGTTCACCCTTCTGGCCGCCGGTTCGCTGGCCAACAGCCTTTCGTACGTCTATCCGCCCTATGACGTGATCGACTTCGTGCGCATCCCGCTGCCAGGACGTGAAGACGCGTTCGGGGTCATCAACGTCGCCGACGTCTACATCGCGCTGTCGCTGGTCGGCGCGGCGGCCTGGCCGCTGCTGGCCTTGCTTGGCTGGGTCTGGGGGCGCGGCCGGCGCGAGTAGCCGGCTGCGTAGGGCGGTGCGTGGACATCCGCCGGGACGCGCGAGTCGGTCACGGCGGCGCTCGCGGTCAGAGCCAGCGGAACTTCACCCGCCCAGGTCGGCAGTGCACAGTCGGCGTCGTCGTCGTTAGGCGGGCCGCTGCGCGACTTCGCCGATGCTTCGGTGATCGGCAGACGCAGTATGAGAGTTTGCAGTATTTCCTCCCGGCTGGGTTGACGGATGTCGTTCCAACGTCCGGGCGCGACGTGTTCGATCAGCGCGCGCAACGCCGAGGCGCGCTCGGCGCCATCGGTCACTTGTGTGGCCGTGGCGTAAATCACCACCGATCTGTAGTTGAAAGAGTGGTGGAAGGCCGAACGTGCCAGCACCAGGCCGTCGAGCAAGGTGACTGTCACGCAGACCTCGGCGCCGGCGGCAAGCGCGCGCAGCGTGCGATTGCCGGTCGAGCCGTGCAGGTAAAGCGCGTCGCCGTCGCGTGCGAAGGCCATCGGAACGACGAACGGCTGTCCGTCTCGCGCGAAGGCAACGTGGCAGACCAGCGCCTCGTCCAGGATTGCGTGGATGGCGGCGCGGTCATGGCTGCCGCGCGAGGCCAGACGCCTGAGCGTCGTGCGCGGTGTGGCGGGGAACGCGCCGCCGTTAGAGGTATTCGTCAGTGAAGCGCAATCCGAAGGTGTGTCGGTGATCTTGTTCATCGCGATGCTCCGTGCCGGGCTTGGGTGCTCGACGCCGGTCCTTGTCGTACAAACGCCGCGCTCATGACAGCGCGACGCCGTGGACTGGCGCCCGCTGTGTGCGGTCGCGCCGATCGCGTGGAGGGAGGCCGACTTCAGTCTGGAAAAGCGTAAAGCGCAGGATCAGCGCCAGTCGTCGAGTATGAAGACCCCGCTTCGGTTGAAGCCTTCGGCGTGGGGGCGCTGCATGGACAGCCCCACCGCCTGCACGCGATAGCCGCGGGCCTTGGTCGCGGTGTAGGCTTCGCAGCGCGCGGTGTTGACGCCGACCAGAACGACCGTCGCATGGACACTCAAAGCATGGGCTTCGGCGGCTGCCAGCACGGCGTCGAGGCGCGTGCGGGCCGCGACGCCGCCGCGCGCCGCGGCGAACTTCACGTAGCAGTTGCCGGTGCCGGCCTCGGTGCCGGCGCCGTAGTGGCACACAGCAAACGCGGAGAGGCCGCCGTCGTCATGCACGAGCAAAGTGTCGCCGAGTCCAAGGCGCTGAACAGCTGCGACTTCGCAGGTGACGTCGAGTCCTTCGTCGATCGCATCGGTCAGCGCGCGGCACTCGGCGAGAACCTCGATCTGCGCAGCGGCCGGCAACGTGCTGTAGCGGGTGAAGGGACTCGTGGCACCGAGCGGCGGCTGCGCGGTGGTGCGTGCGAGCAGCGGCGTCAGGTAGCGCGGAAAGAACCCGAACTTCTCGTACAGGGCGTGGTGCTTGGCGCTTTGCGCGAAAGTGTAGAGTCCGGCGTGCCGGCAGCCCCAGGCGTCGAAGGCGGCCAGAGCCCGCTCTATGAGCAGCGGCGCGAGACCTTTGCCCCAATGAGCGGGAGCTACCGACAGTGGACCGAAGAACCCGAAACTTCCCCAGTTGGTTGCGAGATTGGAGCCGGCCAGGCATCCGTCGACATCGAGTGCGTAGGCTCGCGTGGGATCGGACCGCCAGCGCGAGCCCACGACGTCGCTGTCGCCGCCGAACGCGGCCGGGTCGGGAAAGCCCAGAAAAGTACCGAACGCGACTCTCATGATGCGCTCTGCATCGGCGACTTCATCGCCGCGCAGCTGCCTTACGACCGCGGTGCCGGAGTCCTCGTGCGCATCGTCGGTGAGAGTTTGTACTGCGCTCACCTGCGGTCCCTCTCGTCGCTGTCGCTCCCGGCTGGTGCCGGCGGCTTGCCGAGCATGAGTGACGCGAGCACTCCGCCGAGCAGGATGACCAGAACGGCGGCGAGGATCCAGAAATTGTAGTCCTCGCCGAGCAGCACTTCGATCCACTTTCCGGCCAGCATCTTGACGCCGATCAGGGCCAGCACCACAGCCAGAGATTCTTCCAGATAGTGAAAACGATTCAGCATGCCGGCGAGCGCGAAGAACAACGAGCGCAGCCCGAGAATGGCGAACACGTTGCTCGTGAACACCAGAAACGGATCGGCAGTGATCGAGAAAATGGCAGGGACCGAATCGACGGCGAACACGACGTCGCAGGTTTCAACCATCAGCAGTGCCAGTGCCAGCGGAGTGAGCATCAGAGTGCCGGGCCTGGCGTGTTCGACTGCCGGATCGAGTACGTCGTTTCCGTCGCTGTCGATGATCTGACTGGAGTCGTTCTGACCAGCGCGGATGAAGAAGCGTTCGCCGTGGAAGTAGCGGGTCACCGGGAACAGTCGCCGCGCCAGCCGAATTACCGCGTTGTGCCCTGGTTCCGGAGCCTGGACGTTGTAGCGCAGCATGCCGTAGGCGGTGTAAAGCAGGAACCCGCCGAATACGTACAGAATCCAGTGGAAACTGGCGATGAGCGCGGTTCCTGCTCCGATCATCGTGCCGCGCATCAGCAGTGCGCCGAGGATGCCCCAGTAAAGGACGCGGTGCTGAAGTTTGCCTGGCACCCCGAAAGAGGCGAACACCATGGCGATCACGAAGAGGTTGTCCACGCTCAGGGACTCTTCGATCAGGTAGGCGGTGAGGTATTTGATCGCGGCGCGGGCGCCGTCGCTCGTGGTCCCGTCGGCGGGATCTGGCAGTGTCCCGAGGCCCAGCCACTGCTGCTCGTAGCCGAAGTAGATCGCGACGCAGAAGAGGAGGCCGAGGCTGATCCACAACGCGGACCAGGTCAGCGCTTCGCGCACTCCGATCACGTGGGGGTTGCGGTTGAGGACGCCGAGGTCGAGCGCCAGCAGCGCCAGGATCAGTGTGACAAAGCCGAAGTAAAGAAAGAACATCGCAGGAACATCGCAAAGCTGTCGGACACGCGGGAGGAGCCGGTCTATCGGTCGGATGGGCGACTTGCAACCGGGGCGGAACGGGGTTGGCTACGTTGAGTTCCAGCGCATGTGGCCGCGGCGCTGCGAGACCGGTTCCCGCAGCGCCGCGGAGTCAAGATCGTCGCGAAGCGCTCCAGGCCGTGGCAGCGCCGCTCACCAGGATCAGCAGACCGCCGAACGTGCAGACGATCGCGGCGCCGGATGGCAGGTCGTATTGAAACGACAGGTAAAGGCCCAGGATACCGCCGACCAGAGACAGCCCCCAGCCGATCAGCAGCCTCTTGCGCAGTGTTTCGGCCAGGCCGATGCCGCAGACGGCGGGTACGATCAGGTAGGTGAAGACCAGCAGCACTCCGGCTATGCGGACGAAACTTGTGACGACTACTCCGAACGACGCGTAGAACAGGAAGTCCCACCAACGCACGTTCAACCCGGTCTGGAAGGCGCGTTCCCGGTCGAAGGAAACGAGCATGAACTGTTTCCGAGCCAGCGCGTGGAAGAGGCCGACGGCCACGAAAAGCCCGAAACATCGCCAGACCTCGGCCGGACTCACCAGCAGGATGTTGCCGACGAGCATGTTCTTGATCTCTTCGTCGCCCTCCGCCGCGCGACTCAGCAGCAAGACAGCGGCGGCTGTGGCCACGACGTAGGCGATGCCGATGACGGCCTCCTGAGGGACCTGGCTGGTGCGCTTGCCGGTGAAGGAGAAAATCGCCGCGCCCACCAGCGTGAACGCAAGCGCGATCGCGAAAGTCGCGCTGCTTTCTAGGTCCATTTGCAGCAGTACCGCCGTGCAGATTCCGAGCGACGCCATCTGTGCCATCGCGATGTCGATGAAGATGATTCCCCGCTGCACGACGTGGATTCCCAGGTAGACGAGCAACCAGGGCAGCAGCACGCAGGCCACGCATGGCCAGAACATCACTTCCCACATTGCTATTGTCCTCCCAGGGCGACAGTCAGTCGCGATACCAGCGCGTCGATCAGCTCTACGTAGGTGTCGGTGCCGGGCAGCGCGCCGGGGTACTGCGCGGCGTCGACGATCCTGGCTCCGGTCGCGGCTGCGACCTTCTCGGCAATCTTCCGGTTGTGAAACGGTTCCAGGATGATCGCCTTTGAGTTCTGGGCGCGCATCTTGTCGATCACTTCGGCAAGGTGGGACGGCGACGGCGGAATACCCGGCTTCGGCTCCAGAAACGTGTCGATCGTGATTCCGAAGCGGTGTGCCAGATAGGGCCACGAATCATGGTAAGCGACCACGTTGGCGCCCTTGAACGGCAGCATCGCTTTTCCCCACTCCTGTAACTTGGCGTCGATCGTTGCCGCAAAGTGGTTGTAGTTGGCGTCGTAGAGCGCGGCATTGGCGGCGTCGCAGGTCGAGAACGTTTGGGCGATGTGCTGCGCCACGGTCTTGGCGATGATCGGATCGATCATGTAGTGCGGATTGCCCAGGGCGTGGACATCGCCGGCGGCCCGCGTCGCGTTGTCCGGGATGTTCATCAGCCGCACTCCCTGCGAGGCGACGACGCGGCCCGGCGCGCCGACCTCGATCTTCTCGTTGCGCGCGTTCTGCAGCAACGGCGGTAGCCAGCCGATCTCCAGTTCCGCGCCGCCTTCGATCAGAACGTCGGCGTTACGCAGTTTTATGACGAAGCTCGGCCTGGCATCGACGAAGTGCTCGTCTTCGGTCGGTTTTGCCAGCACCGAAACATCGACGTGGTCGCCGCCAATCTCGCGGGCTATGGCGCCGAAATCTGCGAGAGTTGCGACGACGTTGAGTTGGGCGTCGGCAGTGGAAACCAATGCCAGCACGGAGGCCAGCCCGGCAAGAATGAGTCTGCGTGTCTTCATATGGAACATCCCTCAGAACTTGTGCGCGGCGTGAGCGCCGAGGCTGAATTCGAATTGCAGGAATACCGAGTCCTCGCTGCCGCTGGCGAGGAAGCGGTTGGCCTCGAGAAAATCGTGGTTGTACTGCAGCCTGAACTTGGAAAACTCGGTAGGAAACCACGTCACGTTCGGTGAGGTGCGCCAGCGGCTCTGACGCTCGGGGTCGTCGGTGAAAGCCGATTCCTGCATGTGCAGGAAGTCTCCGCGCAGTCCGGCGGTCCATCCTTCGCTGAACCCCCACACGACTTGCGAGTAGGCGCCCCAATCGTCGAACGTCTCGCTGACCGGGAAGGTGTAATCCACGCCGCGTCCGGCCTCGAAGCGCCGCATGAGGGCTTCGCTCTGCCACTTTACGAAGGGCCAGCCGCGGCTGGAGTGAGCGGACTTCCATTTGTAGAAAAAGTCGGCGGCGTAGATCTGCGTACGCTGATCGGTGCCGGTGTCATTGGGGCCGAAGGCGCCGGACGCACCCACCATCAGCGTCTGGGTGGCGCTCAGGTCGAACGAATTTTCGAAGCGCGGGACGAAAAGAAGATCTCCCGCGCCGCCGAGCTGGCGGTCGACGGTGGTACGCCCGTAGAAAGTATCGCCGTCACCACGGTTGCGGAACGAGAACCCGGTGCTTCCGGAGCCGTTCTGCGCGGCCAGCGACAACTGCGAATACCACGGGAGCGGAGTGAGCCACGCGACTTGGGCGCCGAGGCCCCGCAGTCCGTCAGGGCCGAGCAACCTGCCGTTGACGAGCGGAGTGTCGACGAAGTCCCAGGCGTGTGGGTGTTGCGCGTTGATGCGTCCTAGCGGTGCGAAGAACTGCCCGCCTTTGACTTGGAGGTTCCACGGCAGCGTCGTGGTCTGCATGACCGCTTCCTCGAGCTCGACCGAGGTTTCGTTGTTGTTGTCGAGCTTGAATACGATGTTGGCGAATCCCTCGAAGTAGGGATCGACGGCGCCGTCGAGTGCCAGCTCTACGTTGCGCGCGTTGAAGCCGCGCTGGTGCGGGTCGTGGTCGCCGACTTCGAGAGTGTCCAGGTGCTTTTCTGTCGAGGTCGCGCCCGAGAACTGACCGTCGAAGGAAATGTTGAGGAAGGTCTTTGCGCCGCCGACGATAGTGAGCGGTCCGGTAAGTCGTGCCGCGGCGGTGGGCGTGGCTGCGGGCGTCACTGATGCGTCCGTGGTCGGGAAGGCCGCCTGAGTCTGCTTCGCGGGCACGGCGGGCTGCGCTTTTGCCGCGACGACGTCATCGTCGGTGGTCGGGAACGCCGCGTCTGCGGCGCCGCTCGGCGGTCGCTCGGCAGGCGCGGTCCCGGTCGGCTTTGCGGCGGCGGAGACGGTGGCGTTTGCCGCTACGCTCTTTTGCAGGTCGGCTATGGTCGTGTGAAGACGCTCTACCTGCGCCGTGAGTGCCGCGACTTCGCGTTGATGTCGTGTCTGCTGTGCTTCGAGGCTGCTCTGCATGCGCAACATCTGCTGCTTCAAGGACTCCATGTCGCTCGATTGCATCGACGGTGCGGACGGAGCCGTGGTTGTTTGTTGCGCCGAAGCCGCGCCTGACGTCAGCAGGGTCAGGCACAGGATCGCCGGGGAAATAACGCGGATGCTCAAGGTACGCCTCCTGAGTGAGGTGATACGCGGACGGACGCGTGTGCTCCGACCGCTGGACGATGCACGAGATGCGGCGGCGTCGAAACGCCGAAGTTCTTCAGCTCAGGAGAAGGTCGGGTGGGCCGTGCTTGAGAAGTCTGCAACGCAGATAGAATGACCCGGCAATTTCCGCGTCGCGTGGCGCGACATCGGCCTGCGGCGTTGCTGCCGGTTTCGCCGCGATGACGACGGCGGCTACGGGATCGCCGTGTCCGGCGTGCAGGGTGGTTGCCAGGCACACGTGCTGGCGTTGTTCGGCATCGTGATGAAAAAGGTCGTGGAGGTGGGGGGAACTCGCCAGCGCCAGCGCCAGCATGTATCCCGCAAGCGCGGCGCCGGCCACGGCGGCGCGGGCAGTAATGATGTAACCGCGGCTCCAGCGCATTGCCACGCGTTGCTACCAGAAGCCCACGCTGGATGGAAGCCGATCTTTTCGAGCGGAGTGGATGTGCGCGGAAGGTGAGTGGGGTCCGCATCGACTTCTCGGCGACTTTCGCCTCGGCTATCGTCCGGCGATGCGCGAGGCGGCGATACTCTCTTTGTTCTGGTTCGCCTGCCTCGGTGCGCTTGGCCTCTTCTTTCCCCTCTACTCGCTCTACCTGGCGGAAAATCTCGGGCTGAGCGGCTCCCAGGTCGGGCTCGTGCTGGCCATGCTTCCGCTGGTCGGCATGCTCGCGCAGCCGTTCTGGGGTGCATTGGCCGACCGCACCGGATCGCGTGCCCATATCCTCGCGCTGCTCTCGCTCGGTTCGGCGGCCGGGTATGCGAGCCTGACCGGCTACCGAACCTTCGGCGGTGTGCTGGCGGGGACGGCGGCACTGGCGCTGTTTTCCACGTCGGTGATTCCGATGACCGTGTCGGTTGCGCTGGCTCTGCTGCGCGATCTCGGGCCGCGGGCTTTCGGAGTGGCGCGTTCGTTCGGCACGCTCGGCTATCTGATCGCGGTGGTCGGCTTCCCGTTCCTGCTGCACTTCATCTCGCCGGCCGCGGGATCGTCGGTGCAGGTGTCGGCGGGGCCTGCCGAGCCCAGGCTCGGGCTGATGCTGTGGATGGCGGCGGCCTGCATGGCGGTCGCGGCGCTGGTGTCGCTGGCATTTCCGCGTACGGGTGCCGTTGCACTCAGGGCGGAGAAGGGCGACTGGCGCCGTCTCGGTCACAATCGGCCCTACCGTCGTCTGGTGCTGGTGGTGTTTCTCACCTACCTCTTTCTGCAAGGGCCGCTGGCGCTGTTCCCCATGTTCGTGCGCTCACTCGGCGGCGGTCTCGACGTCGTCAGTCGCATGTGGCTGTGCATGCTGCTCTTCGAGATTCCACTGCTCGCAATCGCCGGCGGTCGGCCGCTGCGCCTCGACGCGCGTGGTCTGCTAGGCATCGGCATCGGAGCCGACGCGTTGCGATGGCTGGTGTGCGCATTCTCGCCGAGCATCGCACCGATGTACGTCGCGCAGGTTCTGCACGGCGTATCGGTGGCCGGCTTCGTCGTCGGCAGCGCACTCTACGTCGAGGCGGTGGTTCCGGGACGGCTGCGCTCGACCGGCCAGAGCCTGGTTCACATGATCGGCGTCAGCCTCGGCGGTATCGTCTCGACGCTGGCCGCGGGCTTCCTGTTGGATCACTTCGGTGCGCGTGCGCCGGCGCTTTGCGGAGGCATCGGGGCGGCGGTGCTCACCGTCTGTCTGCCGCGTCTGCTTCCGCGTGTGGATTCTGCGCGGTTACGCGGCACCGAGGTTCCCGTGGAATCGTTTCCGCTGCCTGTGGCTTGAGCGGGACCGCGCGCATCGGCCGGCAGGCGAAGCGGCGTTTGAATCGCGGCTCCAGTGCTGCTTTGAGAAGACGTGGTCCGCGTTCTTTTCGTCTGTCTTGGTAACATCTGTCGCTCGCCGACCGCGGAAGGCGTCTTCCTTTCGATGGTTCGCGAGGCCGGGCTGGAGGAGGCGGTCGAGGCCGAGTCGGCCGGCACCGGAGCCTATCACGTCGGCGGCGGAGCCGATCCGCGTTCGGTGCGGGCCGCGCGCAGGCGAGGGTACGATCTCAGCCGTCACTGCGCGAGGCAGGTGCGCGCCGACGACTTCGGGAAGTTCGACTACGTGCTGGCGATGGACCGCGACAATCTCCGAGACTTGCAGAGCCTGTGCAGTGAGCACGTCTCGCGGATCTCGCGATCTACGGCGCAGCATGAGCGACCGCCGCTTGCCCGCGTGGCCATGCTGCTGGACTTTGCTCCGCAGCTGACGGTTCGCGAAGTTCCCGATCCTTACGCAAGGGCGGATGACGGCTTCGACTTCGTGATCGATATCGTCGAAGACGCCGCGCGCGGACTGCTCGAACACATTCTCGCGAATCCGGCCTGAGCCGCGCGGTCTACCCACGGCTTAGCGGAGGCGCCCGCCGCTGCGGGTCGCTCAGAAGTAGCCGCCGCCAGTCTCCTTCTTGGCACGCACGGGGCGCCGCGAGGGGATGAACTTGCCGGTGAGCATGTCCTTGTAGGCCATTCCCGGGCCGATCATCGGGTAGACGTGGGCGTTCTGGTCGACCATCACTTCGAGCAGCGCGGGCCCCTCGAACTCGACGAAGGCGCGCAACGCTGCCGCCAGTTTCTTCTTGTCCGTCACTCGGCGCGCGAAGCCGAAACCGTCGGCTTCTGCGGCTTTTACGAAGTCCTTCTTGTGGAGCGTCTTGTCGCTGCCCGAATAGCGGTTGGCATAGAAGAGATCCTGCCACTGCCTCACCATGCCGTCACCGTTGTTGTTGAGCAGCAACACTTTGACGGGGATGTCGTAGGTGGTCAGCATCTCCAGCTCGCCGACGTTCATGCGGATGCTGCCGTCGCCGTCGACATCGATCACGAGTTTGCCGGGGTTGGCGAGTTGGGCACCGATCGCGGCCGGCAAGCCGAATCCCATCGTTCCCATGCTCCCGGACGTGATCCACGAACGCGAGTGCTTGAAGTCCAGGTACTGGGCTGCCCACATCTGGTGTTGCCCCACTCCGGTCGTGACGATGGCCTCGCCCTTGGTGATTTTGTTGAGCTGTTGCAGCACGAACTCCGACTGGATGCGTTCGCCGTCGCTGTTGAAGCCCATCGGGTGATCGCGTTTGAGAGTGGCGACGTGCTCGCGCCAAGGGCCGAAATCCTTGTGGAAGGACTTGCCAGCGTCGAGCAGTTCGGCCAGTCCGCGCTTGGCGTCGCTGACGTAGGCCCAGTCCACGCGCTTGACCTTTTCGATCTCGGACGCGTCTATGTCGAGGTGGGCGATCTTGGCGCCGTGCGCGAAGTCGGCCACTTTACCGGCCACGCGGTCGTCGAAGCGCGATCCGACCGCGAAGAGGAAGTCACAGTCTTCGACCGCATAGTTGGCGTAGGCCGCGCCGTGCATACCGAGCATGTGCATCGACAATTCGGAGGTCGTGTCGATGGCACCGATGCCCATCAGCGTCGTCACCGCCGGGATACCGAAACGTTGCGCGAAGCGACGCAGCTCGGGCGCGGCGTCGGCGTTGGGCACTCCGCCGCCGACGTATAGAAGCGGTCGCTCGCTGTTCGCGAGCATGTCGAAGAAAGCCTTTGCCGGCGCCGGCTCGAGGCGGGTTCGGGCCTGGGCAGCGCTTCTTTCGTCGTAGCCTCGCAGCCGCAGCAGACCCTCACCTTGGAAAATTCCCTGGCTCAGTTGCACGTCGCGCGGAATGTCGACGACCACCGGACCCGGACGCCCGCTGCGAGCGATTTCGAAGGCGGTGCGCAGTGTAACCTCGACCTTGGTTTCGTCGGTCAGGAGAAACACGTGTTTGGCGCACGAGGACATGATGTTGAAGATCGGCGCTTCCTGGAAAGCGTCGGTTCCCATCGCCGCTCTCGGCACCTGGCCGCAGATCAGCACCACCGGGACCGAATCGGCCTGGCAGTCGCGGATCGGAGTCACGCAGTTTGTGGCTCCCGGGCCAGACGTCACCAGGAACACGCCGACCTTACCTGTCGATCGTGCGTAGCCGGCCGCCATGAAGCCCGCGCCCTGCTCGGTGGCCGGCACCAGCAGGTTGATGCGGCGCCGCGGGTTGGCCTCGTTGTAACGGAAGACCGCGTCGTAGGTGGGAAGGATGGCTCCACCGCTGTAGCCGAAGAGCGTATCGACTCCCTGGTCCGCGAGAATCTGTACGACCATGTCGGCTCCGCTCATAACGGTGCCTGCCAGCTTGTGCCTGGTGTTGGTCGGATTCTCGTCTTGTCCCGCTTGTCGGGCTCCGGATGTCTTGCGGCGGCTCATGATCAGGTCTCTCTCCTTGGGGTTCGCGCCGCCTCGCGGCGGGCTTTCAAGCGGGCCACTATGGCCCATTTACGGGTGGTTTCCTACGGCAGAAGCGCCGGCGCGTTGGTCGGCGCCGTCGCTCGACGCTGGAGTTGACGGCGTCCGTGAGTGAGGCCCCATCGAATTGCGACGTCATCGCGCAGACATGCCGACTCTCGATGGACTCTCCTTGTTTTTAGTGGAATGCGGGATCAGATCGTGAAGGTTCCTATTCAAGGTAGATGCCCAACCAGGAAGGTCGGTACTGGTAATGAGGAAGCAATCATGAAGAACACATCGTTGTCGGCGGTTTCCATTGCTGCCGTGTTTCTTGCCTGGGCAGTTGCCGCGGCGCCGTCGGCCCTGGCCGCGGACGGGTATGCCGTGCAGATGCCGCTTGGCCTGCAGGCCGGGGCTCTGCGGACTCCGGCCGACAACCCCATCACCAAGGACAAGGTGGAACTGGGGAAGTTGCTGTTTTTCGACACCCGCCTGTCCAAGGACGGGACCATCAATTGCGCCACCTGTCATGCTCCTGAGTTCGGCTTTGCCGAGCCGCGCAAGGTGTCGACCGGCATCGGCGGCGCCAAGGGCGGCCGTAACGCCCCAACCGTGATCAACTCGGGGTTCTCGTTCTTCCAGTTCTGGGACGGGCGCGCGCCGCGTCTCGAAGACCAGGCCAAGGGGCCGATCGCAAACCCCATCGAGATGGGTCACACGCTTGAAGGTGCAACGAAAGCGGTGGCTTCGGTGAATAGTTACAAACCTTACTTCAAGGCCGCGTTCGGTGACGAGGCCGTGACTATGGATCGCATCGCGCAGGCCATTGCGAGTTTCGAGCGCACCGTCGTTTCGGGTAACTCGGCGTGGGACCGCTACACGGCGGGGCATGACAAGGCCGCTCTCGGAGATGCCGCCAAACGTGGCCTCGGGCTTTTCGAGGGCAAGGCCAAGTGCTCGCTGTGTCACGTCGGGTTCAATCTCTCGGATGGCATCTTCCACAACCTCGGGGTCGGTATGGGCGCCGCCGAGCCGGACCTGGGCCGCTTCAAGGTGACCGGGCAGGAGGCCGACAAGGGTGCCTTCAAGACGCCGACCCTTCGCGACATCTCCAAGACCGGGCCTTACATGCACGATGGCAGTCAGGCCACGCTGGAAGAGGTGGTCGACTTCTACAATCGTGGGGGCGAGCCGAACCCGACTCTGGACCTCAAGGTCGTGAAGCTCGGGCTTTCGACCGGAGAGAAGGCCGATCTGGTGGCCTTCCTCAAGTCGCTGGACGGGGACTGGAAGTTCTCGCGGCCGGTCCCTCTCCCGAAGTAATCTGATGCTTTAGCTCTTGCCGTATTCGGCAAGCACGGAGGGCTGTTGTGCTCAGGCATAGCAGCCCTTTTTGCTGTCTTCTAAAGCCGTTAACGCATTGCATCATCGAGGCGTCAGCCCTACCTTCGCGGCGCTGCCAGCGGAGCCTGCTCGGGCCGGGCCGGATGTGGCGCAGGAGTCGGCAAGTGGACATCAAAGAAGAGCTTCGAAAGTTGGTTTCCGCGGGAGCCTTCGGACTCCTCGGAATCGAGCGAGGCAGCGCCGAGCCGATCGGCGACGCCGACCTCACCCTGCTTTTCACTGACATCGACGATTACACCGGGCTTACCGAGCGGCTCGGTGACGAAGACTCGCGCCGTCTGGTCAAGGCTCACGACGCCATTGTCAGGGCGGGGCTCCTCGCCGCCGGAGGCGTGGAGGTCAAGCACACGGGCGACGGCATCATGGCGTATTTTTCAGCCGCTTCCCGTGCGATGGGCTGCGCGGTCGCGGTGCAGCGTGCGGTGACTGCCTTCAACGCCGAGGGCGGTCATCCCGCGGAGCTGAGACTCGCGATCGGTCTCAATTCGGGGGCGCCGATAGCCGAGAACGGTGACCTGTTCGGGACGGCGGTGATCCTGGCAGCGCGGATCACCGATCGCGCCGACGGTGGGCAGATCCTGATATCGGACGTCGTGCGGCAACTCGCCGCCGGAAAAGGCTTCAATGTCCGCTCTCTGGGAGCCGAGTTTCTGGAAGGACTGAGCGAAGCGGTTCCGCTTTTCGAAGTGCTGTGGCAGGAGGAGTCGGCAGCGTCGGCCAGCGCCGCGGCTTGACGCCACCCTTGGCGCCGGAGGAAGTATTTTGGATCAGAGCCAGGCGCGCACGATTTACCGCAACGACTACCGGCCCCCCGACTACCTTATCGAGAGCGCCGAACTGCGCTTCGAACTCGGCGAGACCGGAACCTTGGTGCGGTCGCTGCTGTCGATCCGCCGCAACCCGCAAAAGCCCGAGGCTTCGCCGGATCTTTTCCTGGACGGCGAGGGGCTCGAACTGCGCAGCCTGCGGCTCGACGGGGCGGTGCTTTCGAGCGGCGCCTACGAAGCCACCGACAAGGGCCTGACCGTGCGGGCCGTGCCGGCGTCGTTCACGCTGGTCAGCGCGGTGTTGATACATCCCGAAAATAACACTGCCCTAGAGGGGCTGTATCGCTCCGGCGGACTGTTCTGCACCCAGTGCGAGGCGGAAGGCTTTCGGCGCATCACCTACTTCATAGATCGTCCCGACGTGCTCGCCAGATTCACTGTGACCATCGTCGCGGATCGCGAGCGCTACCCGGTGCTGCTCTCCAACGGCAATCTCGACGGCTCCGGTGAACTTACCGACGGCCGTCACTGGGCGCGCTGGCGTGATCCTTTTCCCAAACCTTCCTATCTCTTCGCGCTGGTCGCCGGCCGCTTGTCGTGCCTCGAAGATAGCTTCGTGACGCGCAGTGGAAAGACCGTGACCCTGCGCATCTGCGTCGAACCCCGCAATGCCGACAGATGTGCGCACGCGATGGCCTCGCTCGTCAAGTCGATGGCGTGGGACGAAAAGGTCTACGGTCGCGAGTACGACCTGGACCTCTTTCACATCGTCGCCGTCGATGACTTCAACATGGGCGCGATGGAGAACAAGGGGCTCAACGTCTTCAACTCCAAGTACGTGCTGGCGCGGCCTGATACGGCTACCGACGACGATTACAGCGCTATCGAAGGCGTGATCGCGCACGAGTACTTTCACAACTGGACCGGCAACAGAGTCACCTGCCGCGACTGGTTTCAATTGAGCCTGAAGGAGGGCCTGACGGTTTTCAGGGATCAGGAGTTTTCGAGCGAGGTCGGATCGCGCGCGGTCAAGCGCATCGCGGATGTTCAAGGACTGCGCGTCATGCAGTTCGCCGAGGACGCCGGGCCGATGGCCCATCCGGTGCGGCCGGACGCGTACATCGAGATAAACAATTTCTACACGTCGACGGTCTACAACAAAGGCGCCGAAGTGGTGCGGATGATCAGCACCTTGCTCGGTGCTGAAAACTTTCGCGCCGGGACCGACCTCTACTTTCAGCGCCACGACGGCCAGGCTGTCACCTGTGATGATTTCGTCTGTGCGATGGAGGACGCCTCGGGGGTCGACCTCACCCAGTTTCGCTTCTGGTACAGTCAGGCCGGGACTCCGCGGCTGCGCATAGCGCGCCGTTACGATGCCGAGGAAAAGACACTGACCTTGGACATCGAGCAGGAATGTCCCAGCACTCCAGGCCAGACTCGCAAACAGCCGATGCACATTCCGTTGGCGATGGCGCTGCTCGGCAGCGACGGTTGCGAGATGCCGCTGCGTCTTGAAGGCGAGAATGTCGCCGTAGAGACTACGACACGCGTGTTGGAACTGCGCGAGCAGCGCCACAGCTTTCGTTTTGTCGGCGTGGAGGCGGAGCCCGTGCCTTCCCTGTTGCGGGGCTTCTCGGCACCGGTACTGATCGAAGCAGCTTACGACGATGCCGACCTGGCTTTTCTCGCGGCTCACGACCGCGATCCTTTCAATCGCTGGGATGCCGGCCAGCAACTGGCGCTGCGGCGGATGCTCGAACTGGTCGAGGAACGCCGCGCCGGCCGGCGCCTGACTCTGCCGGCCGATCTTGCGAGAGCATTCGGTCAAACGCTGTCGGCGACGGACATGGACGAGGCTCTCGTTGCCAAGGCCCTGGTGCTTCCATCGGAAGCTTATGTCGCCGACCACATGTCGGAAGTGGACGTCGACGGTATTTACGAAGTACGGGCTTTTCTCAGGATGCGTCTGGCCGAGCAGACAGGCGAAGAACTGCTGCGCCGTTACCGCGCCGGTCGTGAGAAGTCTGCGGCGGGGCAGCAGGATCAAGGTGCGGCGGCGATGGCACGGCGCGCTTTGACCAATGTGTGCTTGGCGTATCTGTCTCGTGTCGACGGCGCCGAGGCGTCGGCACTTGCCTATCGTCAGTTTCTGACTGCGGACAACATGACCGATTCGATGGCCGCGTTGGCCGTGCTTTCCCATCTCGACTGTCCCGAGCGGCAAACGGCCCTCGACGCGTTCTATGCGCGTTGGAGGAGCGACCCGCTGGTGGTCGACAAGTGGCTCTCCGTGCAAGCGACCTCGGAACTTCGCGAGACCCTCGACAAGGTGAACGCTCTTACCGGTCACGAGGCTTTCGACATCAGGAACCCTAACAAGGTGCGCGCGTTGCTCGGCGGTTTCTGCGGAGCCAACGCGGTGCGATTTCACGATCGGTCCGGGGCCGGTTATCGGTTCCTGGCCGACCAGGTCTTGGTTCTCGATTCAATGAATCCACAGGTGGCGGCGCGGATGATCGGCACGGTCAGTCGGTGGCGCCGCTACGATCCCCAACGCCGGGCCCTTCTGGGAAGCGAACTTCGCAGAGTGGCCGCCCATCCTTCACTGTCGCGCGACGTCTACGAAGTCGTGAGCAAGAGTCTGACATGAACAAGCAATCCAAAAACTCTCCTGCAGCGTCGGTCGCGGCGGCTGTTTCGTCGTCTTCGCCGCGTGTGCCGCTGACCGGTACCGAGCGCAAGTTCCTCAGGGGACTCGCGCACGACCTCGATCCGGTCGTCCATGTCGGACGCGCAGGAGTGACGGAGACGGTGCTCGGAGCGCTAAGGCGCGCTCTTGACGATCACGAACTGATCAAGGTGAAGCTGGCAGCCGATCGCGAGGAGAGGGCGCTGATGGCGTCTGCGATAGAGGCCGGTTGCGACGCGGAAGTGGTCGGCCAGATCGGAACCATCGCGGTCGTCTTTCGCGCCAACCCCGATCCGGAGAAACGACGAATAGAGCTATCGTGACGAAGCAGGCGAGGGGTGCGGCGGGCCCATGAGGCTACCCATCGCAACCCTCGTCTAGAAGCAGATGCGCCGCAACGGCGCTCAGGACGGCTGTGCGTGCTTGCGGATCTCGAGCCTTCCGATCTGATCCTGGTGCACTTCGTCGGGGCCGTCGGCCAGCCTCAGTGTGCGAATTCCAGAGTAGGCCTTGGCGAGGAAGGTGTCTTGGCAGACGCCCATCCCGCCGTGCAACTGGATCGCACGGTCGATCACGCGCAGCGCCATCTGCGGGGCGACGACCTTGATCTGGGCTATTTCCGAACGCGCCGCCTTGTTGCCGACCCTGTCCATCATCGACGCAGCCTTCAGTGTGAGCAGGCGGGCCTGCTCGATCTCCATGCGTGACAGCGCGACGTTCTGCTTGGTGACGCCCATCTCGGCCAGTGTGCGTCCGAAGGCTACGCGGCTGCTGGCGCGCTTGCACATTATTTCGAGTGCGCGTTCAGCGATGCCGATGGTGCGCATGCAGTGGTGGATGCGGCCCGGTCCGAGTCGGCCCTGGGCGATCTCGAACCCGCGTCCTTCGCCGAGCAGGATGTTGGAGGCGGGGACTCGCACGTCCTTGAACTCTACTTCGCCGTGGCCGTGTGGGGCATCATCGTAGCCGAAGACGCTGAGCATGCGTTTGACGGTGACGCCAGGCGTGTCCATCGGCACCAGGATCATCGACTGTTGCAGGTACTTGCTCGCAGTCGGGTCGGTCTTTCCCATGAAAATCGCGATTTTCGCGCGAGGGTCGCCGGCGCCGGAGGTCCACCACTTGGTTCCGTTGATGACGTACTCGTCGCCGTCTCGTACGATGTTGGAGCGTATGTTGGTGGCGTCAGAGGAGGCCACGGCCGGCTCGGTCATCGCGAAACAGGAGCGGGTCTGTCCGGCCAGCAGCGGCTCGAGCCACTGCTTCCTCTGCTCGGCGCTGCCGTAACGGACCAGGACCTCCATGTTGCCGGTGTCGGGCGCGGAACAGTTGAAGACCTCGGAGGCGAACGGCGAACGGCCCATGATTTCGCAAAGCGGAGCGTATTCGAGGTTGGTCAGGCCGGCGCCGTACTGGCTCTCGGGCAGAAACAGGTTCCACAGGTTATCGGCTTTGGCCTTGGCCTTGAGTTCCTCCAGGAGGGGCAGGGTCTTCCAGCGGGTGGCGCCAGCGTCGACCTGTTCGGTCAGGGCATCTTCGTTCGGATAAACGTGCGCGTCCATGAACGCGGAGACGCGGGCCATAAGTTCTTTGGTCTTTGACGAATACTCGAAATCCATCGGGCTTCTCCTCGGGGCTTGTCTGCCGATACTTGTTGGCGGAACTCTCGAATCCTTCGACCGGCCGGGTCGACGCCTGCGTCGGATGCAGCGGATCGAAGTACGACCGGGGCAGTTTCGCAAGGCTTCCCCGGCATCACAAGCGCCCGTGCTCGGATATGGCTTCCGGTGAGTCCAGCCGCCGGAGGGCGATACCGGACATCCGAAAACGAAGGCTTTCGTTCGGCTCGCTGTTGCCGCGTCTCGGGAGCGGCGGCTTACTGGTCTGCCGGCGCGGCGCGGAGAACTTGAAGATCCTCCCCGGGTCGCTGACTATTCCTTTGACGCGTCCTTTGACGCGCGGATCGTCTCCGATAAACGCTCATCCCGGTCTTGAACCCGGCGTTTGCCTTTCCCTTGCGGCGGTTCAGGTTTTCTCCGTGAACGACCGAAACGCGAAAGCCGGAATCGGCCTGGTCTCTGCCGCGATATTTTCGTTCCTGCTGTGGCTCTTGTATCTGCGCCCGGATGCGGCCGGTGCATCGGACAGGTTGGCGTGGGTTCCGGCCGCAAACGCCTCTTTCAATGCCGCTTGCACCGCGTGCCTGCTTCTCGGCCTCGTCGCCATCCGGCGCGGGGCGCGTGCGCTTCACGTCTGCTGCATGCTTTGCGCGCTGTTGTTTTCGGCTTGCTTCCTGGTCGGCTATGTCGTCTACCACTTCGATCATGGAGATACGCACTTCGCAGGGCAGGGGGCCGTCCGTCCCGCCTACTTCCTGCTGCTGATTTCTCACGTGGTGCTGACAGCCGCGGCATTGCCGATGATCCTGACGACACTCTACTACGCCGCGGGGCGGCGCTTTTCCGATCATCGACGCATCGCGCGGCGGACCTTGCCGCTGTGGCTCTACGTATCAGTCAGCGGAATTCTCGTATTCGCAGCGCTGCGGGCCTGGGCGTGAAGTTGCCGACGTCCCGAACTCGCAGCCCGAGGGGCGGCATGCTTGCGGTATGGGCCGCGCAGCTGATGCTGGTCATCGGCGCGGGATCGGCGTTCGGTGCCGTCGTCAAGGTGACAACCCTCGAGGACCACGGTCCCGGCTCGTTGCGGGCTGCTATAACGCAGGCTGCCGCGGGCGACACCGTGCGCTTCGACGTGACCGGTAACATCGTGCTTACCGGAGGGGAACTCGTCATACAGCGTGCTTTGACGATCGAAGGGCCGGGCGCGACCCTGCTGACGATCTCGGCCGGCGGTTCGTCGTGCGTGATGAACCTGCCGGTGCACGAACCGGCGCCGAAAATCCGAATCTCAGGAATTACGCTGGCCGACGGCCGTGCGGCCGAACGCAGCGGCGGAATCGCCAACTCCGCAGATCTCGAAATCACCGGCTGTGTGCTCGCCAGAAACAGCGGTGACCTCGCCGGAGGTTTCTACAACAGCGGCCGGTTGCTCGTTCGCGACAGCGCCGTCATCGACAATCGCGGCTCTCTGGCCGGCGGCGTGTACAACTCTGGCGATGCCGCCTTCATCAACGTTACGGTGAGCGGCAACTACGGGGAACTGAGCGGAGGAGGGATCTACAACGGTAAGGGGAGCTCGGGCGCGGGGCAGCTTGCCCGCGTCGAGTTGAGGAACTGCACCGTTGCCGACAACCGCGTCGGGGCGGATGGCGCGGGGATCTTCAACCTCGGCGGCATCGTCGAGTTGTCGAACACCCTGGTCGCGGAGAACAAGCACGGCGGCAACTGTCTCGGAGCGATGACTTCGAGAGGCCACAATCTCGACGACGATGGTTCCTGCGCGCTGTCAGGTGAAGGTGACCTGCATCCTCGCGGTGGGGTCGCGCTGGCTGGGCTTCAGCTCAACGGCGGCGGCACGCCTACCCATGCGCTTTCCGCCGGAAGTCCCGCCATCGACGCGGGCGACAGTACTTCTTGTCCCGAAACCGATCAGAGGGGACAGCCCCGTGATGTGGACGGCGACCGTGACGGAAAGGCCGCGTGCGATATCGGCGCATTCGAGGCGCTGATGACATCGTGTGGCGACGGCCAATTGCAGCCCGACGAGGGATGCGATGACGGCAACACTATCAACGGTGACGGCTGTGACACGAGTTGTCTGCTGGAGACCTGCGGCAACGGTGTCGTTCAGATCGGCGAGGAGTGCGATGACGGGAACTACGTCGGTGGCGACGGTTGCGACCCGCAGTGTAGGCGTGAAGTTTGCGGCAACGGCGTAGTTCAAAACGGCGAAGAGTGTGACGACGGTAATGTTACCGGCGGTGACGGCTGTGATTCCCGTTGCCAACGTGAACCTTGTGGTGACGGTACGATCGGCACTGGTGAGCAATGCGACGACGGCAATCGCAGCGACGGTGACGGCTGCGATTCGCGGTGCCGCCTTGAAGTCTGTGGAAACGCCTATTTGCAGGCCGGCGAAGAATGCGACGACGGCAACGGCAGGGGCGGCGACGGCTGTGATGCTCAGTGTCGCAAGGAAGTGTGCGGTAATGGAGTCGTTCAGGCACGCGAGGAATGCGACGACGGAAATACCGAAAACGGTGACGGTTGTGATTCTGCCTGTCGGCCGGAAGTGTGCGGCAACGGAGTCGTTCAGGCCGGCGAGGAATGCGACGACGGTGGCCGCTCGCCCGGTGACGGCTGCGACGGCGAGTGCCGAAAAGAAGTGTGCGGCAACGGCATCGCCCAGAAAGGCGAGGAATGCGACGACGGCAACCGTCTCGATGGCGACGGTTGCGATTCGAAGTGCCGCACCGAGGTGTGCGGCAACGGATTTATTCAGAAGGGAGAGCAGTGTGACGACGGCAACCGGATGCAGGGCGACGGTTGCGACAGTGCTTGTATTCGAGAGGTTTGCGGCAACGGGATCGTGCAGCCGCCGGAAGTCTGCGACGACGGAAATACCAAAGGCGGTGACGGTTGCGACGCCAGGTGCCGCAAGGAGATCTGCGGCAACGGTGTCGTGCAAGAGGGAGAAGAATGCGATGACGGCAACCGCGTGCAGGGCGATGGGTGCGACAACCAGTGTGTGAGGGAGGTTTGTGGCAACGGCATCGTGCAGGATCCGGAAGGTTGCGACGACGGGAATACCAAGGGCGGTGATGGTTGTGATGCCAAGTGCCGCAAGGAGATCTGCGGCAACGGCATCGTGCAGGCCGGCGAACAATGCGACGACGGTAACTACGTCGGTGGGGACGGCTGTGACCCGGCGTGTCTCAGGGAGGAATGCGGCAACGGCATCGTGCAGGTAGGTGAAGAGTGCGATGACGGCAATCGCAGGGACAAAGACGGCTGCGATTCCCACTGCGCGGTCGAAGCGTGCGGCAATGGTCGGAAAGATGCCGCCGAGCAGTGCGACGACGGTAATTCCAGGGACGGCGACGGCTGCACCGCGGCCTGCGTTCGTGAGCGCTGCGGCGACGGCGTGGTTAACAATTCCGGCGCCGAGCAGTGCGACGACGGTAATTCCAGGGACGGCGACGGCTGCACCGCGGCCTGCGTTCG
>CAITLU010000061.1 GCA_903893315.1 uncultured bacterium | reverse complement strand
GTCGCGCGCCAAACGGTAACCGAACGACGGGCGCAGCGATTACGGAAACAAGCCGGCAGACAGCGCTTGCGCGACCGCTGCCGAAATCATCTGACGGGCCTCGCAGCTAGGCTTCGACCGGCCGTCTTGTCACACGCTGAAAGCCGAGCAGCCGTCGAAGATCGGCGCGGCCTGTACACTTGAACCCAGCCTTCTCGATTCCGCGTATCGACGGGCTGTTGTCGAAGTTGACCACCATGTATGCGCGACGCTGCCCCTTGCGGTAACGATCGTCACACAGCGCACGGATCATTGCCGGATAGACCCCGCGGCCGCGATGCGTGGAGATTGTCACGCACGGACCGATGACGAAATCACCGGGCGCCAGTTCGACCAGGCCGTTGGATTCCTCGATGGTCGACATCCAGTGAACCGAGACGATGTTGTTACCGTCGAAACCCAAGTAGCACTCGGCGTCAGGCTGTACCATTTCCCAATAGCTGGCCGCCTCGAAACTCTCGCGCGCCTGGGCCAGAGCCTTACGCTCCGCCGAGGTCGCCAGGCGTACCGACGTGAGACTCGCAGGAAGCGTAATCGCCTCGCTTCCGGAAAGCGTTCTTTCGTACAGGAAGAAACCCTGGCGCAGATACAACCGGCGGCCGGCGTAACGCGCGATGCCAGCCGCTCCCTCTTCCCGCCACACCATCAGCGCCGCTCGAAGCCAGCGTCTCCAACTGTGCATCTCTTGTTTCCTTGATCGACTCGCGCGAGCTACCGGCCGGTTACGTCGAGCACACGGCTGCGGCGCCCGGCACGCCGTCAATCGGTCCGATGGTCAGACACCGCGGTTCCGTGCCCGCGGCGCTCACTGCTTCACGCTCGAAGAATCAGCCGTCCAAAGCGCGAAAGTAGCAGCGAAGAAAACCCGGCGCGACCCGGCCACCGCCGTGCACGGCGTCCCCGAGCCGGCGGCGCTTCACGTTGCGGCTCACCAGCCAGGCCCCGGCGTCATCGAACTCCGGTCGCGGCGCCTGCAAAGCACTCCCCGCCGACGTTGAGCGTGACCGTCGTCGCGGCCGCGGTTTCGTCGGCCGCAGGCGGCGTCCAGCCGTCCTTCACCGTCATGCTAAACCGATACTGCCCCGCTGCACTCAGAGCTTTCACGGAGGCAGAGACGACGCCCTTGGCACCCCTGGCAGCTTTGAATTTGTAGGTGCTGCCGTTCGAGTTGAGAACGAAAGAGCCGCCCGGCACCGCGCCGTCGATGATGGTTCCGCCGCCGTCGACCGCGGCAAGTTCGACAGTCTCGCCGGAGTAGTCCGCAAGCGTCACCGTCGCCTTCAGCGTCAACCGTCCGCGACGGTCGATCAAAATTGCCTTATTGAAACGAAAAGCCGAAGTCGTGTCGACGCACGGCAGGCTCAGTTCATCGGCCGGGTCGCCACCGCCGTCGACCTCGTCCCTGTCAAGGAAGCCGTCGAGATCGCGGTCGAGACCAATTCGCACACCTTCTCCGGGTGGCACTGCCGTAAAGGTCAACTCCTGACCGGGCGTCTCGGCAAGCGTCCGAAGCGCTGCGTCGGCGATCGTGCTTTCGGCAACGCGATCGCTGCGGAACTGGCCGCTGCCCGCGTACAGATAACCGCGCACCTGCCCACCGACTACGCCTTTGACCACCACATCACAGTCCCCGGCATCGGCGCGCGCCAGCAGCATGTCGATACG
Source organism: uncultured bacterium (assembly GCA_903893315.1). Lineage (GTDB taxonomy): Bacteria > Desulfobacterota > Binatia > UBA1149 > CAITLU01 > CAITLU01. The sequence goes on along the minus strand of CAITLU010000061.1, from coordinate 56,169 downwards.
ATCGTCCACGTCCGATCCGCTCGAAGCACCGCGCGAAGCCTGCTGGCCCACGACTGGGAAAAAGTTGGTGTCGAATGCCAGAACGAAGGACTCCATCTGACGCCGCTCCAGATCACTCTGGAACCCGGTGGATCCCTGATCGTTGAACACCACCGCCTGGAAGAAGCGGAACACGGTGTCGATGCTGCCGTCGTGCAGCACGCCGAAGCCGCGAATCTGCTCGCCCTTGTCGGCGTTGTCGCCCGGATTGAGCAGCGTGGTGGGAGCCATGCCGAACATTCCTACTTTCTGGTACACGTTGCGCAGATGCGCGATCTTCATTGTCTGGGTCTCGTTCTCGAACGACGAGTGCCCGTCGGTACCGAAGAAGCCCGGCCGCGCCACGTTCGACGCCGCGTTGCCGTTGCGATCGAGGACGTGACAGCCGTTGCAGTTCTGCAGCGTATCCGTGATGCGATTGAAGTAGATGTCGCGCGCAGCGGCCTGGTCGGCGGTCAGCGAGTTGTCCAGGTGGCGATTGGGATTGGGCGGATACATCACCTGAAGTATGAAGTCGGTGTATTTCTGCATCTGCGCATCGGTCAGCGTCGTGTCCCTTCCGATCAAGCCCACGAAGGCAGGGTTGAAAGCTTTGAACGCCGCCTGCTCGTTGAATGCTCCGCGGTCGGGCTGCGAACTTCCCGACGTGGCGGAGCCCGTCCGGTCTCCGCGCCAGTGCATCGGTCCGTGGTTGTCCATGCCGCGCAGGCTCTGGGTCGTCATCGGACCCTTCATCGGATGGAAGTCGGGATCGATGAACGGACCGACGGTGAACGGGTTGGCGTTGTTCACGACATCTGCGTCCGGGTTGCCGAGATCCCAGGCCAGCGAATCGAAGTCACCGAAGATGTGGCACGACGCGCAGGCCTGATCACCGTGACTCGAAGTCGCACGCGCGTCGTACAGAAAAGGCCGTCCCTGAACGACGCTGGCAGGCTCGGGGTTGTGAAGCGGCAGATGCGCCGTCTCCACCCCAGTGGCGGTGCTCACCACCGAGACCGAATTGTCGAAGCGCGTAAGTACGAACAGACGGCTGTTGGCTTCGTCGAGAACCAGGCCGGTGGGACCTCCGCCCGAAACCTCGATCTGATCCGCGACGTTCGGAGTGAAGGTGTCGTTCTCGAGTTGGGCGGTGGCGAACACTCCGACCTTGCTCGAACCGAACGCACTGACGAAGAGCAGTGACCCATCGCCGGAAAAAGCCATTTCAAGAGGAAAGGCCAGACTCTTGTCGTTGGTCGCGTTAGGAAGCGCATCGCAGCACTGACCGTAGTCGATGTGCTTGTTGAGGTGACGTCTGGTCACGGTCTCGGCCACCGGGTCGATGATGCTGATACGGCTCTCCGTAATATGACCGCGCACCGTGCTCCCTCCGAACGTACCCGGCCCCTCGAAGCGCACCTCGTTGAAGGACTCGAGGTTCGATACGTAGACCTTTCCGTTGGAAGGGTTGACCGCCATGTTGAACAGGATCGTCCCGACGTGCGGGAAACGCCCCGATGTCCCGGCGACCTGCACTGGAGGGCTGGCGTCGGCGTCGATCGCGAAGACGTCGTAATCCGGCAGACTCAGCCGCACCGAGCTCGACCAGTCGCGGTCGAGCTGGTCCACCCACTGCGAGCCGTTGAACTTGACGATGAGGCCGGTCTCCGGACCGGGAATTCCGGCGTGGTTGGTGTTGGGCGCGGGCAGACCACCGGCGCCCTGTCCCCCATCCGGAACCACGCCTTCGCTGAGCGAGGTGGTCTGGTTGCCCGAATGAAACACGCCGGCGTAGACGCGAGTGCCGTCGGCGCTGACCGCGAGCGGCCGCGGCGTATCGCCGAACAACGTCACGATGGTTTCCGCGTCTCCGCCGAGCGAAGAACCGAGGTTGCCGGAATCGAACACCCACACGTCGGCACGACCTATCCCCTCGGTCGTGAGTTGCGCATCGCTCGGATTGTTCTGGCCGCGGTGAGCGGTAGTGACGAAGGCGCGATTGAACGACGAGCCGCCGAAAACGATGTCGCGCGGTTCGTCGCCGACCAGCAGAGTGCGGATCACGCGGGCCTGCGCGACGTCACTCACATCGACTATGCTGACGCTGTCGGAGAGATGGTTGACCACCCAGACTTCGCCGCTGTTGCGGGCCGCCACCGCTACCGGCTCGAGACCGACCGGAACCGAGCCAACGTGCACGTGACCACCGCCGCTGGTGTCGTAGATTTCCAGTCGGTTGTCCGGTGTGTTGCAGACGAACAGACGAGTCCCGTCGCCGGACATGGCGAGCGGACGCACCTGACCGGACTCGAAAGCCACGAACGCCGAAACCGGCACGGCGCCGGCCACGAGCGCCACGGCGCCGGCCACGACGGCCGCATACAACCTGTTTGAGCTTCGCGACATCTCCCCTCCCGACGATTCCCGCACAACAGGTACGGAAAAAGCGTCGCCACTATGGCCGCAGATACCCCCTGCTTTCAAGGCTCGAACTCTCGCCTACAGGCGAAAGGCACTCGGGTACGTTGCACCGTGGCGCCCGCCGAGCATATAGAGGCAAGTCCGCAACGCCACATCCGCACTTCATCGACGCGACCGCTCATGTTCACCGCGGCACGGCCCGAGGACCAAACGTGACGACACCACGAGGCTCCATGGATTCCGACGCGCTGGCCTGCCTGGCCGATGCTTCCGCATATCCTCTGGACACCAGCGCAAGCACCGGCATCCAGCGCATAGACACGCACATCTCGCACGTATTCCTGACCGGCGCGCGTGCCTACAAATTCAGGCGGCCGGTCAAGCTCTCGTTTCTCGACTTCTCCAAGGCGAGCGAGCGCACGGCGGACTGCGTGCGCGAGGTTGTACTCAACCGCCGACTCGCTCCCGACGTCTACCTCGGCGTCGCCGCGCTGAGAGGCCACAATGGGCGCTTCGTGATCGGCGCCAACACCGATACGCCCTGCGGCGACTCGGGCGTCGTCGAACACTGCGTCGTCATGCGGCGCCTTCCTTCCGGCCGCGACCTGTACACTCTGCTGGCGGCGAGAAGCGCCACGACCAGTCAAATCGATGCGGTCGCCGCCACCATGGCGAGGTTCCACGCGACCCAGGGTCTCGGCGTACCAGCGCCGTTTCCGGCGCTGGACTGGCTCGCAATCGCCACGGCGCCGGCGCGCGCCAACTTCGACGCACTGCTCCCCGTCGACCAGTCCATCGTCGCTCACGACCGTGTGTGCGAGGCTCGCGATCTCGCCGCCGCCTTTGCGGCCGCGCACTCCGCCGAGTTCGAAGAACGCCGGCGCCGCGGACGAATCGTAGACGGGCACGGCGACCTCCACAGCGAACACGTCTGGTTCGAGACCGACGACTCGCCTCCGGTCATCGTCGACTGCCTCGAGTTCAACGAAGACTTCCGGCGCATCGACGCCGCCTCCGACGTCGCCTTCCTGGCAATGGATCTCACCTACCGCGGATACCCCGACCTCGCTTCGCGTTTCCTGGGCCGTTACGCGCGCGACAGCGACGATTTCCACCTTTTCAGCGTGGTCGATTACTTCGCCGGATTTCGCGCGCTGGTCCGCGCCAAAGTGGCCGCCGTGGTCGCCGGCGACGTGTCGATGTCCGCCGAGCGACGTTCGCGTGCGGCTTCCAGCGCCAGGCGTCACCTCGATCTCGGGATCGAACTGCTGACTGCGCGTCGCCCGGGAGCCACGTTGCTCGTGTGCGGAATGATAGGCAGCGGCAAGACCACGGTCGCCGAGGCTCTGGCCGATCTGCTCGGCGCCGTGGTGATCTCGTCGGATCGCGTGCGCAAGGCCCGCGCCGGCCTGGAAGCGAGCGAGTCTCTGCGCGCGGCGCACGGAAGCGGCGCCTACGAAGACGCGCGGCGCTCGCAGGTCTACGCGGACATGCTCATGGAAGCTCGGTCCGTAGTTCGATCAGGCCGCACCGTGATCCTCGATGCCACCTATGCCAGGCGCGCCTGGCGCACAGAGGCACAAACCTGGGCCTTGGGTGAAAACTCGCCGTGCAGCCTCATCGAAGTGACGGCCGACGAACGCGACGCCCAGGCCAGGCTCAGCGAGCGCGCCAAGCGCGGCGGCGACGCTTCCGATGCGGGACCGGAACTCTACGCGGCGATGCGCGCGCAATTCGAAGCACCGCGCGCTTTCGCCGAAGATTGGCCGCAACCAAGACGCTTCCTCATCGATACGTCCCGCGCCACCTGGCACGCGACCACGAGGGAGGTAGCCGCAGCACTTACCGCCGAGGCCGAGCGCTGACCGAGCAGCTTTGACCTGCGCGTCTATTTCGCCCGGCGCAGAGGATTTTCGCCGAGAGTTTCACGCGCCGCGTGAACTCCCGACAGCATCGAGCCGGCGATGCCGTGCCCCGAGCGCATCGATGCCCCCGCCATCAACAAACCTTTTATCGGCGTGCGCGCGCCCGGCCTCTTGGTGAGGAACTGGGCCGGCGTGGCCGCAATGCCGTAGGACGTGCCGGCAGTGGACCCGGTGTAACGCGTGTGCGTCATCGGCGTCGCGGACTCACAGAAAACGACGTGCTCGCGAAGCCCAGGCACCAAACGCTCTGCTTCTTCGAGAACCATCGCCGTAACCCGCTCCTTGGTCGCCCGATACTGCTCGCTGGCCTGGTAGCTGCCGTCGCGAATCTGCTCTTCGGTCACACCCCAGAACTGCGGCGATGACGGTACCGCGGTCATGACCTGCATGTTGGTGTGCCCCGGCGGCGCCAACTTGGAGTTGCCGGGATCCTTGCACGAAGCGGTGGCGATGTAGATGAACGGATGCTCCGAGATGCTGCCGGCCTTCAATTGAGCGTACTCGCCGTCGAAATCGTAGTTGCCGAAACTCCAGCGGTTGACGTTGCCGTAAGGAAGCCGGTCGGCTGGAATGTCCAGACCGAGATAGACGACGAACAACGGCAGCGCCATTTCGAAGCCGCGCACACGCTCGGCGTAGGCAGCAGGAAAGTTGTCGCTGCCGACCAGTTCGAACACCGTTCGTTTGAGGTCGGCGTTGCTGATCACGAGCCCGGCGCCGACCTGACGGCGACCGAGATGCTTGTTGCTGAAGGTCACGCCGCACACCGCGCCGTCCTTGACGTCGATCTTTTCGACGTGGGAACGCAGCCGGATCTGGCCGCCGCGGTCTTCCACCGCATCTGCGAGGCGATCGGCCACCACCTGAGCTCCGCCTTCGGGATACCAGCCGCCGTTGGTGAAATAGTGGTTCTGCAAACCCGCGTGAAGTACCGACGACACCTCGCCCGGGGCGACTGTGTAGGTGCCATGCTGCGAAGCCATGATCGACCGCAGCCTCGGATCCTTGGTGCAGGAGTCCATGAAGCGGCCGAAGGTCGAGTTCGCGTAGCGCAGCAGGAGCGGCGAACGGAGCAACGTCCACAGCGTACGCAACGCCGGCTCCTCCAGACGCAACTCGGTCATGCGATCAGCCTGCTCGAGGAAGCGGATATAACGCCGGATCCCGCGCGCCTCGGCGGGAAAACGCTCGAGCAGCCGCCGCTCGAACTCGTCGCGGTCGCGAGGAATGCTGAACTCCATATCGGGAAACGTCAGCTGCTCGAAGTCGGCGTCCATCGGCAGGAAGCGCACGTCGGCGCCGCAGGACTCCAGAATCCGCGGGATCAACCCGCCCGGTGCGCAATCGCCGAGGTAGTGGATACCGACGTCGAATTCGTAGTCCTTGCGACGAAAGACACTGGCGTTGCCGCCCGGCACGTAATGTCCGTCGAGAACCAGCACCCGCTGTCCGGCGCGGGCCAGCAACGAAGCCGCCACCAGGCCGCCCATCCCCGCCCCGACGACAACGACGTCGTAATGATCACGGACGGGGTCTCGAAATCTATCGGGTCGCAACATCAAAGTACCTCCGCGAAACATCCGGCAGCTATGTCGTCGTTGTAGCTGCGCTGCGAGGTTAGCGAAAGAGGCGCACTCGCGATCCGAACAGAGTACCGGCCAGACCTGCGGCCACGCACAACAGGGCCGCCAGCGAAATCAGCTCGTAGATGTGCTCGGACCGGCGTCGAATGTAGAGCAGGTCCACGCTGTGGACGCCGGCCGCTACCGCGAACGAGATGAGATGCTCGGGCGACGCGATCGCCTCGACCGCCACGCCATCCACCAGCACCTGCCAGTTCGGGTGCCAGCTGACGGCCACGTTCGCTTCCAGCAGCCCGGTGCCCTGCGCTGACACCTGCCAGCGCAGATGCTCCGGAGCGAACTCAAAGCTCCCGCTCTCGATCCCGTATCCGGTCAACCACGCGCCCGAGTTACGCACCCGGTAGACTGCTACCGTGCGGTTCTCGTAGACACGCTGATACTCGCCGCTGGCGCCCAGCCGCTGGCGCGCAATCGCATCGGTGGCGATCACGTAAGAGACCCCGTAGGAGCGAAGAATACGCGCCGACTCTTCGGCGTTGGCGGCCAGCCCGCCGGCCCGCAGCATCCGAGTTCTGGAATCCGCCCGAGTCAGTTCGGCCTGATCTCCGCCCAACGTGAACAGACCGGTATCGAGGTTCAGCAGGCTGATCACGCTGCGCACGCCTCCTATCCGGGAAGACTCGAGCCCGCGACGCTCGATCTCGACGATGGCCGGTGACGCGACATTGGCGCGCAGCCACAGAGCCAGTTGCGCGTAATCATCGTGGTCGCGCGACTGAAGCGGAGAGTCGACCACGACCACCGAGCGCAGCGAGGCCAGTTCGGTCAGACCACCGAACACGAAGGCAACGCAGACCACCATGGACGCTGCGGTTCGCCATGGCCACACAGTGGGTTCATCAATTGCATCGCACGACGTGCCACGTGGGACCGACGCTATGCGAGCGAGCACCGCGTCGAAGGCAACACCGACGAATACGGCGAGCAGGACGATCGCATAGGGAAGTGCTCGCGGACGCAGCAGGAACCCGACGAGCTTGGTTGCAATGGCGGGCTCCAGCGGCGACCGGGTCGACGTCGCCGCCAACGCGGTACCGAAGAGCAACAGCGCAGCCACTGCCAGACGTCCGCGCCTGCGCACGATCGCCGCCAACGCCGCGAGAAAAGCCGGCACCACGAACCAGCCCGGGCCGACGCTCCAACTCGTGAGGAAGCGCACGAAACCCGCCTCCGCACCGCTCCACCCGACCACCGCGCCGGCGAGGTACCTTAATTCGAGACTCGGGAACAGAGCGTGGGCCGACAGCAGCAGCGCGGCGATCGCCAAGGCGACGTAAGTCACGAGCGGAGCCACCGTGCGACGCGAAATGGCGGTCCCGAGCGCCAGCACTCCCGCCGTCGCCAGCACATAGGCTCCAGTGATGAGATGGGTGACGAGGATTACGCCGAGCAGCAGCGCCGCCGTCCACGCAGCGCGCCGCTTGCCGTCGAGCGCGTCGAACACCAACGGCACAATCAGCGCGAACAACACGACGCCCACGCCCTGGAGCAGGAGTCCGGTACCGTAGATCCCGGGAATCCCGTACCCCACCGTGGAACCGAGAAACAAAGAAGCGAACGCCGCCGCCAACGCTGCGCGGCGGTTGGTGCCGAGGCCGCGTGCCAGCCACGCCACCGCAGCCGGCAGCAACACGATCGGCAGCATGTAGAAGAACTTAAAAACTTCGTGGAGCCCGACCCAGCCGTCGAGCAGATCGGTTGTCGCGCCGATCAGCAGGAAATAACCGTACGACTGAAACAGGAACAGCTGCGCGCCGAGATACCAATACGGTGACCAACCGTCGACATGACCGGCGGGCAGAAACATCTCCGCCATGATCTTCGAGCGCAACAGGTGGCGCGGTGCATCCAGGTTCATGATGATCCCGGGACCCCAGCTCGGCCACGTAAGCCAGACCGCGACCGCGCAGCACAGCGAGATCCCGATCAGGAACCGCCCGCGCTCACCCGGCCGCCACCAGAGCACGCGCACCGAACGACCCGCGTCTGCTGCTTCGGGTTCACTTCGTGCACCGGCCTCGAGCGCAGCACGCGCCTTGAGCAGGTCGAGAAGCATCCACAGTGCCAGCGTCGCCGCCAGCAGCAGGTACGCGATCGCGGCTTCCAAGCCGGTAGGACGGTTCCACGCGGCCAGCGCCCCGATGACAGCTCCCGGAACCAGCACCGAAGGAATCGCCCAATCCCGGCGGAGTCCGGCCAGACCAACCGCGGACGGCGACAACGCCAGCGCCGACAACAGCGCCGCGAGCACAAGATCGGCGTGCGCCCGCGCCGGTCCGCGAAGCAGATTGAGGCCCGACACACGAAGCGCCGGCACCGGCGTCAACATCGCCGGATATGCGACCACCACCGCGCACAGCGCCGCAATCGTCAGATAAAGCGCCGCAAGACGTGCGTGGTCGCGGTTGCCGGATACGCGCGAGTTCCACAGAGCCAGCAGCGCCAACACCGCCGCGCCACCGAACACGGCCGGCGGTGCGGCAGCGACCGCACCGCCGACTCCAAGCGCGTCCAGATAGAGGCTCGGGCTGCGTACCCACAACAGCGCCATCACCACGAGCAGTGACGGGGAAAACGCCAGGGCAAAGGCTCGCAATCTACACAGGCAACGCACGTGGGAGTTCTTGTCTCACCGGCCTCGCCGACCCGCAAGCAAGCAGACGCCGACGAGCGGCGTTCGCGACCGCGGCGGCACAAGGCCTTTGCCGCAGTCAGCTCCGAGCAACTGCACCGGCGGCCTTGCCCCGTCGGCGCGCCCCGTCATACTCGGCCGCGTTTTAGGCTCGACAGGCGCTCACCGCATGAGCGACCCGTCGGCCAACTCTTGAAGGAGACGACAGATATGCAACTCGCAAAGCTCGGGGCCTGGTGTTTTCTCGACGCGATGTCGGCAGCGGACGCGGCAGACGCGGCCCGGCGGATCGAAAAGCTCGGCTACGGCACGCTGTGGATTCCCGAAGCTGTCGGACGCGAAGTGTTCGCGTCCGCCGCGTGGCTGCTCGCCTCGACCTCGACCTTGGTGGTGGCCAGCGGCATCGCCAACATTTACGCGCGCGACGCGATGACGATGGCCAACGGAGCCAAGACCCTGGCCGAACAATCCGGCGGTCGCTTCCTGCTCGGAATCGGCGTCTCGCATCAACCGTTGGTGCAGGGTCTTCGCGGACACTCCTGGGATCGGCCCTACACGTTCATGCGCGAATACCTGGACGCGATGGATCGCGCGCCCTACTCATCGTTCCCTCCGAGCGAAGCGGTGCCGATCGTCGTCGGCGCCCTGCACCCCAGAATGCTGGCCCTGGCGGCCACCAGAACCAAAGGCGTACATCCCTATCTGGTGCCGCCCGAACACACCGCTTTCACCCGTAACATCGTCGGTCCCGAAGCCTGGATCTGCACCGAACAGAAAGTGCTGCTCCAGACCGACGCAACCAAAGCCAGAGCCGTCGCGCGCCAGACCCTGGCCATGTACCTGGGCCTGCCCAACTATCGCCGCAACCTCGAGCGCTTCGGATTCGTCGACGCCGATTTCGAGAACATGGGCAGCGACCGTCTGATTGACGCAGTGGTCGCGTGGGGTGACGAGAAGGCCATAGAAGCCCGTATTCAGGCCCACATCGATGCCGGCGCCGATCAGGTGTGCATACAGCCTATGCACCCCGACGGCCTGCCGTTGCCGGACTGGCGCGTCCTGGAGGCCTTCGCTCCGGCAAAGAACGGACACACGACCAAGGCCTGACGAGCGTGTCCGCGCTGCTCGACATCGCGGACGAACTCGCACGCGACCTCGATCCTCTTCGCTTCGGCCCGCCGGTGGCCGCGGTCTACAACCCGCTGGTCTACGCCCGTGCTGGTTACGCCGCCTATTGCGATCGTTACGGCGCCGGCGACAAAGAGGTTCTGCTGGTAGGCATGAATCCCGGCCCGTTCGGAATGGCCCAGACCGGAGTTCCGTTCGGACACGTCGCGTCGGTCAGGGACTGGCTCGGCATCGAGGTCGCTGTCGGCAAGCCTCCTCGCGAGCATCCAGCGCGGCCGGTGCAGGGCTTCGCCTGCCCGCGCGCCGAAGTCAGCGGCGCACGGCTGTGGGGCTGGGCGCGCTCGCGCTTCGTGCAGCCGCAAAGCTTCTTCGCGCGCTTCTTCGTTCTCAACTACTGCCCCTTGCTGTTTGTCGAAGAGAGCGGCCGCAATCGTACGCCGGACAAACTGACGCCGGCGCAGAGAGCGGCGCTGTTTCCACTTTGCGACCGCGCGCTCGCCGCCGCAGTTTCGCTGCTGCGGCCCCGCTTCGTGATAGGCATCGGACGCTTCGCCGCCGAACGCATCGAAGCCGTAAGGCCGCAGCTCGGATCTATAGAGGTGGTCAGCGGCTCGATTCCGCATCCGAGTCCGGCCAACCCCGCCGCCAACCGTGACTGGGCCGGCAGCGCCGAACGAGCACTCGGCTCGCTCGGCGTTGAGTTGAAAGCGCAGCGGTGAACTCGAAGCCCAATCACCGCGCACCGGCCGCGCAGCAGTCTTTGTCGCGAGTTCAGGCTGCATCCACGAGCGCCCGTCTTTATACTGAGGCGGTGCGACTTTCAGCGCTAAAACTCCTGGCGGGCATCGGCCTGACGCTGCGCACCAGGCCGGGTCTGATCTCGGCCTTGCTGGTTGTCCTGATGTCGGCTTCGCTGTGGCACAGGGGCGTGTCGTACATAGAAGAGGTTTCCTCGACGCTGGTCGGCATTCGGCAGTTGCTGTCCGACGACAGCCAGCACTACCTCGACATCGCCGACGATTTTCGCGACGGCGACTTTTCGATGAGCTTCGTCGCGCCGGGCGGCGGTGAATCCGCCGACCGCGCCCACCGCCAGCCGGCCTATCCGGTCGTTCTCGCGGTGGCCGAAGCCGCGGGGCTTTCGGGAGCGCCGGCCCTGGCCAAGGTCAACCTGCTCTTCGTCATCGCCACGCTCTGGGCCGCTTTCGCGGTGGGAACCTGGGTGTGCGCGAGCGCGCTCGGCGGCGCACTGGCGGCGGGGATCATCTATCAAGCCGACTTTCTATTCGACATCGCCACAGAGCGCCTTCTGACGGAACCGCTTTACGTACTGATCGCGACCGCGACAGTCGGCGTCGGCCTCGCCTATCTGAAGCGCAAAGGGTTCGGCGCTCTGTTGATGTTCGCGGCGCTGGCGGCGCTGGCCTACCTGACACGAGTCAACGGGATTTTTCTCGCGGCGGCGCTGGGCATCGTGATGATCGCCTCGGACGTCCGCGAACTACGCGCCGCGGAGCAAGCAGATCACGAGGACGAAGGCCGGCCGCAAGGCGGCGAACCCGAATCCGACGAAGACGACGCGGCCGAGCGCCCGATGCTGCCGCTGCTCAAGTACGGCGCCGCCATCGCCCTGTTTCTCGTCGTCGCCTCGCCAAGCTGGGTTCCGCGCCTGATCTACACGGGCAACCCCGTCTATCACGGCTACCTCAACAATTACCTGTGGGTCGACGATTACCAGGACGCGCATCTGCCCGGCCCGCCGCGCTACTCCTGGTCGACGTACTGGGATGACCACTCGGTAGTCGATGCCGCCCGGCGTCTGGGCTATGGCGTCTCCCGCGTGTACTGGGAGACGCCGCGCAGGACGATAGGTGAAGGCGCTGCATTGGTAGCCGTGATCGCGATCGTCGCGCTTCTGGCGGCGCGCGATGCGCCCGCGCTGTGGCTGCTCGTCGCCGCGATCCTCCAGGCCCTGCCGCTGGCGTGGACGGCGATGCCCAACGACACGCGACGCATTCCGGCCGCGGCTCTGCTGCCTTTCTTCGCCGTCCTGACGGCCGCGGCTGCGGCGCGATGGATGGGAACCGCCAGGCAACGCTCCGCACCGGCGCAGGCCGCAGACGACAAACTCGAAACGAACACGGCCGGCGCCGACCGCGCCGACGCCGCAGCAGCAGGAACAACCCGGTGAAGATCGCGACCAAGCCCTTCTCCATGCGTGCGCGCCGACCTGGTGGCGCGCTGCGCGTATCGTGCGGCCTGCTGCTGCTGATCGCAGCCGCGGCTCACGCACAGGACGAAAACAAACACCCCGCGATCCCGAGCGACGACATCGAGGACCACGCAAGTCTCGGCCGCGCCGACAGCCCGCGCACGGCGCAGGACCTCGCGCGCGACGCCGACGAAAAAGCGGCGGCCATCGTCACGTTCGCTGCCGTCGAGCCTCGCAAGACGGTCGCCGACCTGAGAGCCCGTGACGGTTACCTGACCGAAGTCCTGGCGCTGGCCGCGTATCCATACGGCAAGGTCTTCGCGAACAACGATCCCGACAGTCTCGGCGCCGCCGATGCGCAGGCGTGGAGCGCGCGCCTCGACGGGCCCGAACTCTCCGACACCGCACGCCTCGATCTCCCGCTCGCATCGCCGCTTCCTCAATACGCCATCGGTCTCGACGTCGTAGTGTCGGCCGGTGCCTACGCCGATGCGATCAGACGCAACATCGACCGCAAGGCGATGAATGCGTCAGTGATGCAGGCGCTGGCGCCCGGCGGCCTCTATGTGATCGCAGATGCGCGCGCAGCAGCAGGGCCCGGCGACGGCGCCGCGCTGTGCCGCACCTCGGAGAAACAGGTGCGCGCGGAAGTGGAGAGCGCGGGCTTCACTTTCGTTGAAGCCGGCAATGCCTTGAGCGAAGCCGGCGACAAGCACACCGCCAGTGCCTGCCAGCCGACGCGCGGACAAGCGCCCGACCGCTTCCTGCTCAAGTTCAAGAAACCCGCGTCACAACCGGGCACGGCGTTGCCGCTGAAGTAGCCGCTCGCGGCGTGCGACCACGGCGGCCGTGGCGTGCGGCGTGCGGCGTGCGTCAATGCGTCAATGCGGCGTGTCAGTGCGGCCTACGGCGGCGCGGCGCGCGGCGTGGGCGGCATCAGTGCGGCGTCACTGTGACGGCGGCAACGGCGCGAGCGCGCGACGGATGAGTTCGCTGTCGGCAGCCAGGGACTCGAAGGAGCGTGCAGCGTCGGCGTCGTCACGGCACGCGGAGCGCGCCTTCAGCAGAGCGTCCTCGGCCTGGGCCAGCAGAGCTTCGGCGCTCGCGGTATCGGCACGGGCCCGCAGATGATCGCGCAGCGCGCGATACGCATCGCGCACCGTTGCCGCTTCGGCCGCGCAGACCTTCGCAGCTTGCACCTGAGGCGGCAGCGCCGCGGCATCCGGCTCGGCGGGTGCGCGAGTCGCGACGGCAAGAACGATTGCTGCAAGACACAGCGCCCCGGAATTCTTCATGACAACGTCCTCCTCAAGCACGTACACGGCCGCTTCACGCCGACAGCCTTGGAACCGACGCCGCGCCTCGGCTATCGGTAGCCGCCCGCGCGCAAAGCGCCGCCGAACCGTGGCAGGCACTGCGTTCGGGAGCAATCGGGCGGAGGAGGCAGGCGGTGACCACAGGCTCGCGACTCATCGATGCGACCGGCGAGATCCGATACGGCGTTTTTGCCGAACCGATCCTCGAGGTTAACTATCGGAACTACACGCTGCTGAGTCCGCTCGACCGTCCGCGCGGACGGCTTGCCCGGCACTTCGGCTTCAACCAGTTCCAGTTCCTCGGCGGCCTCAGCGACTCGCTGATTTTCGGCTGTGCCATCGCCGACATGAAGATCGCGGCCTCCGCGTTCTTGTACTTCTACGAACCGACCACCGGAGGCTTCGCCAACTTCAGTTTCATGGCGCCGCTCGCCGTCGGGTGCCGCTTCGACCAGAGGCCCGAAGACGGCTCGACGACTTTTTCGTGGCGCGGCAACAGTATCGCGATCACCGCGACGGCAACGCCCCAGCAACGCCGTCTGCTGGTGAGCCTGACCAGCGGCGTGCGTGTCGATGCCACGTTCGACGAAAGCAGGCCGCGCATCGCCCCGATGGCGATCTGCACCGGCGCCGGAGCCGGCGGTTGGGTGTTTGCTCGCAAGACTGCCGGAGCGAGCGTCAGCGGAACGGTCGAGTGGCAAGGGCGGCGGATCGATCTGGCGCAACTCGCCATGCTCGGCCACAACGACTGGAGCGCCGGCTACATGAGACGCGAGACGTTCTGGAACTGGGGCTGCGTGGCCGGCCGCCTGCCCGACGGCCGCATAGTCGGGATGAACATTTCCTGCGGCGTCAACGAAACCAGTTACACGGAGAACTGTTTCTGGGTGGACGGCACGCTCGAAAGAGTGGGAATCGCCGCCTTCGAGTACGACCGGCACGATCTGATGAAACCCTGGAAGCTGCGCACCGGCGACGGCCGCGTAGACCTCGTTTTCACGCCCGAGGGCCGTCACAGCGAGAAGGTCAACGCCTTGGTGCTGGCGAGCAACTTTCATCAGTTGTTCGGGCGCTACCAGGGCCGACTGGTCGCCGCTGACGGCGAAAGCATCCAGCTCGACGGCCAGCTCGGCTACATGGAACGCCACTACGCCAAGTGGTGAAAACGTTTCTTACTGACAGGAGTTAACGAATGAAGTGCAGCCGCCCGCGCTCCTTCAACTCTGCGTTGCTCACACACGCTATTGCTGTGGCGAGGCGAGCGTGTCGTGGTTAGACTGTCTGAGTCCACTGTGGAGGTGCCGTCATGCCACGAACCATCCTGCGCGCGTTGCTGTCGAGTTCGGTACTGGCCGCGACCATGATCGCGGCGCCGGTGTGTCACGCGCACTACGGCCCTGTCTGCGATGGCGGCGCGCCGATCGCGCCGGGCCTGGGTTACGGCGCCGCGCCGTCACAGAGGCAGGCGCAGTTGCAGGTAGCTCAACTGCAAGACCTCAACGCCACCGATGATCGCAGCACCAGACGGCTCGGCGCCCACTCGGGCGGCCTCGGCTCGTTCGGTAACGGTTCTCTCGGAAGCGGCGCCGGCAGCGGGCTCGGAGCGCTGAACGGTTCGGGAATCGGGACCTACCAGGGAGGAGGACTCGGCGAGCTCGGCAGTCAGCAGGACAGCCCAGCCCCGCGGATTCCTGACCGGGTCGGGCGTCCGATAGGAGGCGGCGGCGGGACCGGACGTTAGCCGCCGGGCGAATGTTCGCTGGGTTCGCGAACGCGACGGAGCCACGCAAAGGACGCGGCGCGGGCCGCGTTTACTTCAGCTTTTCAGAAGCGTCCACAGGCCGATCACGATGAATCCGGCCCCGGCCACCTTGGTCAGAACCTCGGGTGCGACGTAGCGGGAGACCACGCCGCCGGCCAGAACTCCGATGGCACTGGTGACGACCAGCGCGCCGGCGGCCGCGAGGAACACCGTCATCTTACGGTCGGCAGCATCGGTGGCGTAGAGCAGGGTCGCCAACTGGGTCTTGTCGCCGAGCTCGGCAAGGAAGACCGACGCAAACACGGTCATGAACAACTTGGGATCCATCGCTCTCTCCTGAAATTCGCCGCCTCAGCGGCGTGCCCCGTGTATTCACCGGTCGGTTCGCAGCGCGCTCGACGGACATCCCTGCCGTCGACTGACAGGCGATGCGGCCGCAGTGCTATCCCAGCTTTCCCCTCGCCGCCAGATCGGCGGCGATTTCGTTCCTCCATACCTCGGCCAACCCGCGCAGCCTCAGCACTCGTTCGAGAAGCTCCGGCGGCGGCGACTTGGTGACGTGAAGGTCGGTGAGTTCACGCACGCTCATGCGCTCGGTTGCGCGCTCGACGATTTCGATCGCGTCGCCGGCCGCGACTTCGCCTTCTTCAACGACGGCGAAATAAAACCCCGAGCGGCGACTGGCCAGGAAACGCTTGGCCATGTCGGCGACTCCGAGACGAACCGCCAGCTTGAAACACGGAATGCGCGGCTGCGTAACCATCAAGTGCGCAGTCCCGACGCGCAACACATCGCCGATCGAAAGATCCTGCTCGCCAAGCCCCTCGGTGGTCAGGTTCTCACCGAACGCGCCCCACGAAAGCTCGACACCGGCAAGTTCACCGCGCCAGAAGGGGTAGTGTTCGCTCGGATAGCCGTAAACGGCCTTGTCCGCGCCGCCGTGAACGCTGAGATCGGACTGCTTGTCGCCGTCGATGTTGAAACGGCGCAGCGGCGTGCGTCCTGCAAGCGGCTCCTTGTAGATGGAGGTCAGCACCTCCTTACCCATCCAGAGGATGGGACGCGGCTGGCCGACGTTGACCGAAACGAGCTTCATGGATGCTCCTGCGCGCGCGTTGCCGAGACGTCCAAACCCTCGTCCGATTGCGCGTTGCCCGCCCGAGCGTCAAGTCCAAGCGCCAGCGCCAGCGCGGGCAATACCCCGAGCGTCAAAACCGTGGACGTTGCGAGCCCGCCCAGCACCGCGATCGCCATCGGCGCCTCGATCTCGTGCCCCGGCCTCCCAAGCCCCAGCGCCAGCGGCACCAGCCCGAGTGCCGTCACCACCGCCGTCATCAACACCGGACGCAGTCGCTCTGCCGCTCCGTCGATCGCGGTCTGGACGCACCATGGCCGGCCCTCGACATCTATCAGGTGTTCGTAGTGGGCCAGCAACAAGATCGCGTTGCGCGCGCTGATGCCGAACACCGTCACGAGCCCCACCAGCGATCCGATCGACAACCCTACTCCTGTTACCGCAATCGCAGCCACGCTGCCGATCAGCGAGAACGGGAGATTGACGAAGACCAGCCACGTACAGCGCGAGCGACGAAATGCCGCGGCCAGACACAGCCCAATCAGTGCCAACGCTATCGCCGAATCGATCCACAGGTCGCGCCGCACGGCGCGCTCGGCCTCGGCCACACCGCCGAACTCGACGAACGTAGCGGGCGCAAGATGAAGCCCGGCACGAACCGTTTCCTCCACTTCACCGACCGCATCGGCGACCGGGCGTCCGCGCACGTTGAACGTGACGATGCTGCGGCGCCGGCCGCCCTCGTGAACGATCGCGTAACGGCCGGTCTCGGCGGAGATGGTCGCCACCGCGCGCAACGGTACGCGGGTGCCATCCACACCGACCAGCGACAGCGCGCCGATCTGCTCGCCGCGGCTGCGCAGCTCGGGTGGCAACGCGACAACCACATCCAGCACGCGATCGCGATCGTAGACCTGCCCCACCGTCGTACCGGCATAGGCGCCGGCAACGGTATCGAGAGCGTCGCCCGGCCGAATCGAAAACAGCGCCAGCCTGGCCGGATCCAGATGCACGGAAATCTGCGGAGTTCCCGACTGGATCTGCGCCCTCAGATCGACCACACCGGGCACCGCAGCGGCCAGTTCGGCCGCCTTCGATGCGGCGCGGTCAAGTTCGTCAAGGTCAGACCCGACCACGCTGATGACCACCTGTGCGGTCTCGCCGGTCAGCGTCTCGCTGATGCGATCACCGAGGAAGGTAAGCACTTCCGACTGCAGCCCCGGATAGCGATCGAGAATCTCACGCAGATCCTGCTGCGCGACGGACTGATCGACCGTCACGTCGCGGCGCAGTTCGACGTGGAATTCGCAGCGGTGCGATCCCCAGGTGTCTTCGCCCAGTTCGGCGCGTCCGATCTGCTGCTCGATGCTGACGACGTAAGGCAGAGCCAGAACCTCGCGGCTGATCGCGGCCCCCACCCTCGCCATTTCCTCGAGTGAAGTGCCGGGCTGCTTGCTCGACACCTGAAGCACGAAGTGTCCCTCGCGAAACACCGGGAAAAATTCGCCGCCAAGTCGAGGCAGCACCACCAGCGACAGCACCAGCTCGAGCAACAGTGCAGCGACCACCAGTTTCAAGTGACGTTGCACCCACGACATCACGGCGCGGTGGGGACGCGCCGCGCTCCCCAGCCAGCCGGGTGCCCCGCGATGATGCAGCGCCCCCTTGAGCAGCAACGCGCACAGCGCCGGTGTCACCACCAGTGCCACCACCAGCGAAGCCAGCACGGCCAGCACGAAAGCCTCGGCCAGCGGCGCCAGCAGCCGGCCCTGCACACCCTGCATCGCCAGCACCGGAAGGAAGACCAGCATCACGACCAACGTCGCGTAGACGACCGAGGAGCGGATTTCGAGCGAGGCCTCCAGCACCACTTCGAGAAACGGTCGGCGCTCGGCGAGTCCCTCGTTCAGATGCAGTCGGCGCAGGATGTTTTCGACGTCGATGATCGCATCGTCGACCAGCACTCCGAGTGCGACCGCGAAGCCGCCCAGTGTCAGCGTGTTCAACGTGACGCCGCGCGCATCCAGCACCGCAACCGCCGCCAGCAGCGACAGCGGAATGGTGACGAAGGAAATCAGCGCGGTGCGCCAATCGCGCAGGAACAGCATCAGCACGACGACGATCAGCAGCGCGCCGATCGCGAGTGCGCGCCCGAGATCATCCAGGGCCAGTTCGATGAACGTCGCCGGCCGGTGCAACGCGCCGACCAATACCACGCCCTGCGCATTCAGAGCCGGCTCGAGTTCGGCCAGCGCCGCTTCGGCCAGGCGTGTGGTTTCGAGCGTGTTGGCACCGTACTGGCTCGAGATCGTCAGCAACACACCGGGACGTCCTTGAACCAGCGCATCTCCGACCTTGATCGCCGAGGCTTCGACGACTTCGGCAACGTCGCGCAGACGCACCGGCACACCGCCGGCCGCTGCAATCACGGTCTCGCCTATGGTGCTTTCGACGTTCTGCGTCTGTCCCGGCCGCGGCGCCGACGTGCCGGCATCGACACTGAGCAGCAAGCGCTGGGATTCGAGGTCGAGAAAGCCGCCTCCGCGCACACCGGTCGCCGATCGCGCCGCGGTCACCACTTCGGCCAGCGACAAGCCGGCGGCGTCCATCCTCGCCGGATCGACGCGGATCTGAATTTGACGGACGTCGCCGCCAAAAACGTTCACGCGCGCCACTCCCGGCACCGCCAGCAGACGCGGCTTGAGAGTCCAGTCGGCGAGGTCGCGCAGAGCGAAACCGCCGACGCTGTCGGAAAGCAGACCTACCTTGAGAAGGTCCATCGTACTCGACGTCAGCGGCGACAACTTCGGCGCCGCCACTCCGCTCGGCAGCGCGGTCGCTACCTGTGCGATGTTCTCGGCCACAGCCTGGCGCGCCACGCGCACGTCGATGTCGTCGCGAAATACGACCGTGATGACCGACAGACCCGGAATCGACTCGGAACGTATGGATTCGAGACCGGCGGCCCCGTTCAGACTCGCCTCTACCGGCCTGGTGACCAGTTGCTCGACCTGCTCGGGAGCGAGTCCGGGAGCTTCGGTCTGTACCGTTACCTGCGCGGCGACGAACTCGGGAAACACGTCGAGAGGCGCGCGGCGCGCGGTCACGACGCCGTAGATCAGCGCAAGCGACGCCACGGCTGCCACCGCCACACGATGGCGAAGCGACAGCAGCAGGATACGGCGCATGACGGTTCAGTCCTCGGCGGCTTGTGAGCCGAGTTCTTCGGCCAGCAGCAGTCCCGCGCCGCCGACCACGACCGACGCGCCGGCACCCGGGTCCGTTGCCACGAAGTAGCCGCCGTCCAGAGGGCGCGAAACGTCGACCGCCACGCGGCGGAAGACTCCCGGCTCCTTCGTTGCCAGGTAACACCAGGCACGGCCCTCGGCGTAGACCAGCGCCTGCGCAGGAAGCCGCGCGCCCGACACGGCCTGAGCCTGCATCCCGGTCACGACGGCCCGCGCCCTCCAGCCGGGTCTCGCGACCGCAACGTCGGCGGACACCGCATACAGAGACGGTCCCGGTCTCAAAGGGTTGGCGCTCGGCGCCGCCCACGGCTCGCCCAACACCACGGCGGCGGTCGGCGACGATCCCGCCACGCTCAAGACCTGCACCTGCATCGTCGCCGGCTGTTCGGCTATCTGCGCACTCGGATCGAGGTCGATGCGCACGATCGCCGCGAGTCCACGCCCGAGCCTGTCGATCAGTTCGCCACGGCTCTGCGCGCGCATCAAAGGGCCGCCCCACTCGGCGACAACACGCCGTTGCAGGACTTCGGCGTGAACAGCGTCCTGAGTCGCCTGGGCTTCGGCCGCCTCCACGTTCTGCCGCGAACCGTTCGCATTGTCGGCATACAGCGCGCGAGCGCGCTCCAGAGCCTGACCGCTCAGACGCTGCGCCGACTCGGCGATCGCAAGATCTCCCGCCAGCTGGAACAACGGCGAAGGATCGACACCGACAGCGACAGCGTCGATCAGCTCTCGATATTGCGCCGCCTCCACGACCTGCGTAGCGACACCGAGACGCGCCACGGCCTCCGCGCTGATCTTTACGCCGAGATCGTCGGCAGTCTTGCTCACTGCTGTCGAAGGCGCACGCCTGGCCGCCGGCAACGGCGACTGCGACTCGCAACCGGTCGTGCCGACGACCGCGACCATGCCACCGAGCAGCACCACGAGCAGAGCCGACACGCCGGGCGCTGCCGGCAGGTAACAGGAGAACCTCATCGCAACGACTCCTTGACGGTAGCGGCCGCCGCTCGGTCTTCACGCGCCGGACCGGCCTGGCGTGAACCGCTCACGTGGTCGTTCACCTGCTCGGTCCGCAACTCTTCGCCTGCATCGAGAGCACTCGGCGGCCACAACGGACGTTGCACGCTCGCTTCCAGTTCGGTCAGCGCATCAACACCGGCACGAAGCGCTTCGAGTTCGAGACGGCGCGCGGCGATCCACTCCAACTCGCGGGCGACGACGTCGCCGTGCTCGCCGGCCCCTGCTTCGACACGTCGGCTCTCGGCCATCAGCGCACCGTGCCGCGCAGCGACCAGGTGCTGAACGCCCTCGAGGCGCTCCGCCGCTGCTGCGAGTGCGGCTACGGCGCGGGCGAACTGCGCCATCGCCGCCTGTTGCACGACCTCGACCGACGCAGCCGCCTCACGACGCCCGGCCTCGACAGACGCTTCCGCCGCATCGTTCGAATGCAGCAGCGGCAACTCTCCCGACACCGCGACCACTATTTTGTGGTCGCGACGGTCGTAGGTGTAGCCGGGACCGACACCGAGATCGGGAAAGCGCCGCGCCACTTGTGCACGCCAGGCTGCATCGGCGACGTCGTAGTCGGCCAGCGCGCGCGCAACGTCGAGACGGCTCAGCACCACGGCATCGCGATCGGGCGTGCGCAGACCGGCAAGCACCTGCGGCAGCGAGTTCAGTTGCGGCAGTGTCAGTGTCGCAGGCAGGACCGCCTGCGAGGCCAGGCCCGTGGCGGTTGCCACGTGCTGCGCGGCCGCACTCACAGCGGCGTTCGCCGCAGCCTGCTCGGTGTCGGCGGCCATCTGCTCGGCCCTGGCGCGATCAAGTTCGGGGCCGCCCCAGGCGCCCAACTGCACGCGAGTCGCAGCAACCGCCGTGGCCGATAGCCGCAGGCCGAGTTCTTGGTCGGCGAGCGCTGACGCCGACCTTGCCAGCGCCAGATCGAGCAGCGCCGCACGCACCTCGCTGCGGACATTCCACGCGCCGGCAACAGCATCCCACATCGCGCCTTGACCGACCGCAGTGGCCTGCGCGATGGCTGCCGCGCGAGCACCCGGACTTCGGATCAGCCACGTGAGCAGCACTGCGGCGGTCCACGGACTGGTGCCGGTGGCCGCGTTGGTGACCAGTTCCGGAGTGAGCGACAGAATCGGGTTCGGAAACTGCCTGGCCGCAACCAGATCGGAAGCGGCAGCGCTGCGGCGTGACGCAGTCACCGCCATCTCGGAGCGCAAGGCCCAGGCCGCCACCGTCAAAGCATCAAGATCCCAGCATCGCGGTCCGGCAGGATCCGTGGCGGCGAGTCGGTGCGCATTGAGCGCAGCAACCACCGCAGCGTCATCGAGAGTGCGCGAGGAAATGTGCCCAAGCACGGCGGCCGCGTCCAGCGGTACCGGCTTCGGCGGCGCGCAAGCCGACGAAAGCATCGCGCTCACAGCGACCAGCATGCTCGACACGAGCGCCGGCACTGCCCGGGCGTAGCCGCTCGCGAATCTTCGCACCGACCTCGTCAGGCCTCCTCGTCGCCGCGCTTCTTGGGTCTGTCGGTGGCCCTCAGGATGCGCTTGCGGATGCGAACCGACTTCGGCGTCACCTCGACGAGTTCCTCGTCGCCGATCCACTCGATCGCAGCTTCGAGCCCCATCTCGCGATGAGGCGTGATGATGACCGCCTCGTCGTGCCCGGAAGCGCGCATGTTGGTCAGCTTCTTCTCGCGCACGATGTTGATGTTGAGGTCGTTGTTGCGCGAGTACTCGCCGATGACCATGCCTTCGTAGACCTTGGTGCCCGGCGGAATGAACAGCGTCCCGCGCTCTTGCAGGTGGAACACCGAGTAGGGCGTGGCCACGCCGTCGCGATCCGACACCATCGCCCCGTTGACGCGGGCCTGGATCGGACCGCACCACGGCATCCAGCCGTCGAACAGCGCGTTCATGATGCCGGTACCGCGAGTGTCGGTCAGGAAGCGCGAGCGCACTCCTATCAGGCCTCGCGACGGAACCCGGAACTCGATGCGCACGCGTCCGCTGCCGGCGGTCGCCATCTTGGTCATCTTGCCCTTGCGCAGGGCCAATAGCTGGGTGACTACTCCGACGTAGTCCTCGGCCACGTCGACCATCAACAACTCGACAGGTTCGTGCTTGACGCCTTCGATGTCACGCGTGATCACCATCGGGCGGGAGACGTTCATCTCGTAGCCTTCGCGGCGCATGGTCTCGATCAGGATGGCAAGCTGGAGTTCGCCGCGGCCAGCCACGCGCAGAGTCTCGGTGGTCTCGGTCTCCTCGATGCGCATGCTGACGTTGCGGCGCTGTTCCTGAAACAGCCGCTCGCGCAGCTTGCGCGAAGTGACGTACTCGCCCTCGCGGCCGGACCAGGGTCCGGTGTTGGCGCCGAACATCATCGAGATGGTCGGCTCGTCGATACGAATGCCGGGCAGCGCCTTCGGATTCTCGCGGTCACCGATGGTGTCGCCGATGTTGATGTCTTCGATGCCCGCCACCGCGACGATGTCGCCGGCCGTGGCACTGTCGATGTCGATGCGCTGCAAGCCCCGCCACGAGTAGAGCTGGGTGATCTTGACCGGGCGCGGCGCCGCATCTTCGTGACAAAGCGAGTAGACCGCACCTTTGTCGAGACGGCCGTTCTTGATGCGGCCGATCGCCAACCGACCAACGTAGTCGTTGTAGTCGAGGTTGTTGCACTGGAACTGAACCAGCGCGTTCTCGTCGCCGTCGGGTCCCGGCAGCCCTTCGACGATGGTGTCGAAGAGGACCTTGAGATTTTCGGCCGGGTTCGCCAGTTCGCGTGTGGCGGTCCCTACCCTGGCGTTGGTGTAGACGACCGGGAAGTCCAGTTGTCCCTCGCTGGCGTCGAGATCGATGAACAGGTCGTAGATCTCGTTGAGGACTTCCTGAATGCGCGCGTCGGGACGGTCGATCTTGTTGACGCAGACGATCGGCACCAGGCCGAGCGACAGCGCCTTCTGGAGCACGAAGCGGGTCTGGGGCAGCGGCCCTTCGGAAGCGTCGACCAGCAACATCACGCCGTCGACCATCGCCAGAGTCCGCTCGACCTCGCCGCCGAAGTCGGCGTGCCCCGGCGTATCGACGATGTTGATGCGAACGTTGCCGTACTGCACCGCGGTGTTCTTGGCCAGGATGGTGATTCCGCGCTCCCGCTCCAGGGCGTTGGAATCCATCATGCGCTCGACCACATGCTGGTTGGCGCGGAAGAGGCCGCTCTGATTGAGCATGGCATCGACGAGAGTGGTCTTGCCGTGGTCGACGTGGGCGATGATGGCGACGTTTCTTACGTCGGAGCGACGGTGACTGACTATTTGCATGGCGATTGGCTGCCTTTCCTCGACAAAGACGGAGAAAGGCCGGGGCTCCTATGGGGAAAAGACCGCGACCATAGCACGGAGGGCCACAGGAGCTATCGACGACCGAGGCAGAGCGCTCGCCGGGCGCCCGCCTCACGGTCCCGCGCGCCCGGGCACACAATCGACCGGCGCCGCTCCGCGACTGGGCAAGGCGAGCCTTTGACCACGTCTATCCAAACCGCCCCACGACTGCCTCCATCCATCCCATGCACAAGTAACGGGCATCTTCCTGCCCGCGTTCCACGCACCGAGGCCGCTCGGAGCTGGGAAATCGACCATTAAGCGTGCTTTGAGCTTGGCAAGCCCCTTGCTCTATCGGGTCATAACCAGCCGTCGAGCGGATCGTACGTAGACCGGCAAGCAAGCCGGCCAGAGCCGAAAGGCCGACGACAGAAATGGAGGACCGACCCAAATGAAGACGCTAAGTGGCAAGGGCCTGCTCACGTTAATTCTCACGGCAGTCGTGGTCGCGAATGCGGCTGCGGCGATCGCCGAAGAATCGACGCAGGCACCGACTCTCCCCAGTTATTTTGCCGGAGCCAATGCGGATCCGGCAAAGCCGACGTGGCCCGATCCACTCGGCGCAGCTGCTGGCGTCTGGGCAACACCCGCCGGAGACGCAAAGGGCGACGTACCTGCGAACCTCACCCTTCCCGATCTCTACGATCGGGTCGCTCACAATCTGTATTCGATCAACATGATGTGGACCCTTCTCACCGGATTCCTGGTGATGTTCATGCAGGCCGGATTCATGTTCGTAGAGACCGGTCTGTGTCGCAGCAAGAACGCGGCACACACGGCAGCGATGAACTTCATGATCTATCCGCTCGGTTGTCTGGCCTTCTGGGCCTACGGCTTCGCGATCGGCTGGGGCAACTGGTTCAACGGTCCGGTCGCGCCGGGCTGGTACTCGGCGCTCGGACCGGGAACTTCGGTGCTCAACGCCGGCGTCGGGATCGGCGCGGCGGTAGACGCGGCCGGCAATGCCACCGGCGTCTACCACTACGGCCTGATGGGCGTGAAAGCCTTCTTCCTGAACGGCGTCGACGACGTCAGCGTGATGGCGCTGTTCTTCTTCATGATGGTGTTCATGGACACCACCGCCACCATCCCGACCGGCGCGATGGCCGAGCGCTGGGCCTGGAAGAACTTCTGTCTGTACGGCCTGTGGATCGCGCTGCCTTACTGCCTCTATGCCAACTGGGTCTGGGGTGGAGGCTGGCTGGCTCAGTCCGGACTTAACTGGGGCCTCGGCCACGGCGCCGTCGACTTCGCAGGCTCCGGAGTGGTGCACGCGATGGGTGGTGTGATCGGCCTGGCCGGAGCGATCGTGATCGGACCGCGCATCGGCAAGTTCGTCGGCGGCAAGCCGACCGCGATGCCGGGCCACAACATCCCGATGGTGGTGCTCGGTACCTTCATCCTGGCCTTCGGTTGGTTCGGCTTCAATCCCGGATCGACGCTCTCCGGCACCGACCTGCGCATCAGCTTCGTCGTGGTCAACACCATGCTCGCCAGCATCACCGCCGCGGTGGCGACACACCTGGTACTGTCGATGAAGGGACTCAAGCCCGACCCGACCATGCTGTGCAACGGCATGCTCGCCGGCCTGGTAGCGATCACCGCCCCGTGCGCTTTCGTCTCGCCATGGGCGGCCGGTGTGATCGGCGCGCTGGCCGGAGTGTTCGTGGTCTACGGTGTGTTCTTCTTCGAACGTCAGGGCATCGACGACATCGTCGGCGCTGTCTCCGTGCACGGCATCAACGGTCTGTGGGGCGTCATCTCGCTGGGCATCTTCGCCAACGGCGACTACGGCGCGGGCTGGAACGGCGTGGTACGCCCGGAAATGGTCGCCAAGTACGGCTTCGACGGCGTGCGCGGCCTGCTCTACGGCGACGCTTCCCAGCTCACCGCCCAGTTGCTGAGCGCGGTGGTGGTGGCGGTGTTCGGCTTTGCCATGGGCTATTCGTGGTTCAAGCTGAGCGACAAGATCACGCCGCTGCGAGTGAGCGCGGCCGACGAAATGCAGGGCCTCGACCTCGCTGAAGTAGGCTGCCTGGCCTACCCGGATCAGAACCAGCACGGCAGCATCTAGCCGCTGAGTCCGAGACGCGGGTTCGAGGACGGCTGCGGTCCCCGTCGGCCTTGAACCCGCGCCACGGCGAAGGCGAGTGCGAAATGACTTCGCACTCGCCTTCGTCTTTTTGGTTTATCACGAGCCACAGCCTCTTTGCTCCACTCGCCTCGCAGCGCCGTCGGCCGTTCTACCCAAGCCGCGCTTGCACCGGCTCCGCTCCCCTGTCACGTCACAGCACGGCGCGCAGCGCGCAGGGAGCAGCAACGTGACACAACGGTTCAAAGGCAAAGTAGCGTGCATCACCGGAGCGGCGTCGGGAATCGGAGCGGCCACGGCCCGCCGCATGGCGAGCGAAGGCGCGGCCCTGATGCTCGTCGACATCGACGAAGCGGGGCTGGCGGCCGTCAGTCGCGATCTCGACGCGTCGCGTACCGTCACCAGGGTCGTCGACGTGCGCGAGCGCGAGCAGGTTGATGCGGCAATCCTGGAAACCGTCGAACGCCTGGGCGGCATCGACATCCTGTTCAACAACGCCGGGATCAGCGCCTACGGAGAGTCTCCCGACCTCGACCCCGAAGTCTGGCACAACGTCATGGCCGTCGACCTGCACTCGGTGTTTTACGGCACCCGCGCGGCTGTCCCGCACATGCGCAGCCGCGGCGGCGGCGCCATCGTCAATACCGCCTCGATCTCGGGGCTTTTCGGTGACTTCGGCCTCGGCGCCTACAACGCCGCCAAGGGCGCGGTCGTCAACTACACACGCAGCTCGGCCATCGATCACGCCAAGGACGGCATCCGCATCAACGCGGTGTGCCCGGGCCCGATCGACACCGCCATCATCGCGGTCGCAAAACAGTTTCCGGCAGTGATGGAAGAGTGGAACCGCAACGTTCCACTGGGGCGCATCGGTCGCGCCGAGGAAGTAGCCGGCGCGGTGGCGTTCCTGTGCTCGACCGACGCGTCCTACATCACCGGCGCGATGTTGGTGATCGACGGCGGCGTGACCGCAGCCACCGGACAGGTCAACTTCACACGGGCGCTGGCCGGCGCCTTGCAGTGATTCGCAGCGCGCTTCGGCACGGCCGCGGCGGACCGGCGCAGACCGTCGGGTTCGACGAGGCGGTCGCAGCGGCGATGGCGCCGGACGCGCCTTCCGACCTCGTGGTCTGGGTCGACGTGAGCGCACCGAGTGCCGGAGAACTCGCCGGCATCGAGGCGACGTTCGCGCTGCATCCACTCACCGTCGAAGATCTCTCCCACCGCAACCAACGCGCCAAACTCGAGGAATATCCCGGCTATCTCTTTCTGGTGCTGCACTGGTTCGCGAGTCTGGACCTGCGCCGTGATGCGGCCGAGATCCACTGCATACTCGGCAGGAACTGGCTGGTAACTCTGGCAGACACCGCGTCCGTGCAGCCGATCGAGACCGAGTGGAACGATTTTCTGCGCGGCCACGCGCGGCCTCCGGCCGGAGCCGACGGCGAACTCTATCGCATCCTCGATCACATCGTCGACGGCCACATCCCGGTACTTACCGCGTTCGAAGACCGCCTCGAGCGATTGAGCGCCGTCGCGACCCGCGAGCAGGAACAGGACACCGTCGACAAGGTGATCACGGTGCGCCGCGCACTGGTGCGCTTCCGGCGCGCGCTGGCGCCGCAGCGCGACGTCCTGTCGGCGCTCGCGCGCCGCGAGCACTCGCTGGTCTCGGAGAAGTCGCTGCTCTACTTCCGCGACGTCTCCGACCATGTGCAGCGCGAATACGAAGCCGTCGAGTCGCTGCGTGAGATGGCCCAGAGCGTCATGGAAGTGCAGTTCGCGGTGCGCGAGCGCATGCAGAGCCAGATCATCAAACGTCTGACGGTGATCTCGACGATCTTCCTGCCGCTGAATTTCCTCACCGGCTTCTTCGGCATGAACTTCGCCCATCTGCCCTTCACCGACGATCGGCTGCTCTACACTGCACTGACGGCCATGGCGACGCTGCCTACGGTGCTGATGCTGTGGTTCCGCAAGCGGCGCTGGCTCTAGACGAGAGAGCCGACCGAGGGCGAAGTCCGGCGGGATCGCCGCGGCCGCCTGCGTTTCATCCGGACTTCGCCCTCGCTACACTCGCGGCGCCGCAGCAGCCCGGGAGCACAAAAGATGAGATTCGGGGTTTTCTACGAATTGCAGCTTCCAAAACCGTGGGACGCGCTTTCGGAGCTTCGCCTCGTCAACGAAGCGCTGGAGCAGGTGGAACTGGCCGACCGCCTCGGCTTCGACTACGCGTGGTGCGTCGAACACCACTTCCTCGACGAGTATTCGCACTGCTCGGCTCCCGAGGTTTTCCTGGCCGCGGCTGCGGCGCGCACCGAGAACATCCGTCTCGGGCACGGCATCCGCCAGGTGATCGCCAACTACAACCATCCCGCGCGCACCGCCGAAGCCCTGGCGATGCTCGACCTCGTTTCGGGCGGACGCCTCGACTTCGGAATCGGTGAAGGCGCGACGCGGCTGGAACTCGGCGGCTTCAAGGTCTCCACCAACGAAAAGCGCTCGATGGCGCTCGAAGCCGCTGAACAGATCGCCAACATGATGGTGCTCGAACCGTATCCGGGTTTCGAAGGCGTTTCGTTCTCGATGCCGTGCCGCAACGTGCTGCCCAAGCCGCTGCAGAAACCGCACCCGCCGATGTGGATGGCGTGTACCAACCGCGACACCATCCGTACCGCAGCACGCAACGGCCTGGGTGCGCTGGCTTTCGCGTTCATCGATCCGGAAGAAGCGCACAACTGGAGCCGCATCTATTACGACATCATCCGCAGCGAAGAATGCGTGCCGATCGGCCATGCCGTCAATGCCAGGCTCGCGATGGTGTCGGCGTTCTCGGTCCACGAAGAGCGCCGCGAAGCGATCCGCCGCGGCCAGGAGGGCTTCGAGTTCTTCCACTACGCCGTCAACGCGCTGGTCGCTCACGACGCGCAGCCCGGGCGCTCTCACCTGTGGGACAGCTTCCGCATCGAACGCGGCGATCGCACCCAGGAACTGCTCGCGCAGGCACACGACCCCGGCTACCAGGGCAGCGGCATCGGCACCCCGCAGGACATGCACCGCCACCTGCGCGAGTTCTCCGAGGCCGGCGTCGACCAGGTGATCTTCCTCCAGCAGGCCGGCCGCAACCGCCACGCGCACATCTGCGAATCACTCGAACTGTTCGCCGCCAAGGTGCTGCCCGAGTTCCGTCGCGAGGCCGCCGCGCGCGAGGCGGCGAAACTCGAGGAACTGCGCCCGTACATGGAGCGTGCTCTGACCCGCAAACGCTGGATGGCGCCGCTCGCCGACGACGAGATCCCGGTGGTGAAGGCCTCGCGAGTGTCGGCCGAGATCAATCAGACGACGCTCAAGCGCTGAGCGGCGCTCGATGACCGAGCCCGCCGGGCGCCGCCAAATCCCTCACGCCCTTACGGGATCAACACCGTGGCGCCGGTGGTCCTGCGCGCTTCCATGTCCTGGTGAGCGCGGGCCGCATCGGCAAGCGCGTAGCGCTGGTGAATCTCGACCTTGACCGTACCGTCGGCGACTACTTCGAACAGCGCACGCGCGGCTTCGCGGAGATCTTCGTCGCTCGCAGTGTAGGTCATCAACGTCGGCCGCGTGATGAACAGAGATCCGCGCAGAGCGAGCATCCCCAATTCCACCGGCGGCGGCGGGCCCGAAGCGTTGCCGAAACTCACCATCAGCCCGAGCGGTGCAAGACAGTCGAGTGAGCCGTCGAAGGTGGTTCGCCCCACCGAATCGTAGACTACCGGCACGCCGGCGCCGCCGGTCAGTTCGCGCACGCGGCGCGCGAAGTTCTCTCGCGTGTAGACGATGACGTGATCGCAGCCGTGGGCCAGAGCCAACTCCGCCTTGGCATCGCTGCCGACAGTACCGATCACCGTCGCTCCGAGGTGTCTGGCCCACTGGCACGCGATCAATCCGACGCCGCCGGCCGCCGCGTGAAACAGTATCGTCTCACCGGCCTTTACAACGTGCGTGCGCCGCAGCAGATACCAGGCCGTCATGCCCTTGAGCATCATCGCCGCGGCGAGTTCGTCCGACACCGAGTCGGGAACCGCCACGACGCGATCCGCAAAGACGTTGGCCGCCTGCGAGTAGGCGCCGACCGGTCCGTTGCCGTACGCGACGCGATCGCCGACCTTCCAGCGGGTCACTCCATCTCCGAGAGCTTCGACGACGCCGGCGGCCTCCAGCCCCAGTCCGCTCGGCAGCGACAGAGGATACAGTCCGCTTCGATGATAGGTGTCGATGTAGTTGAGACCGATCGCGGTGTGCCGCAAGCGCACCTGCCCCGGCCCCGGCGCTCCGGGATCGCTCTCTTCAAAGCGCAGAACTTCGGGGCCGCCGGTTTCATGGAATCTGATCGCGCGTGTCATGCCTGTCTCCTTGCCGCTCAGCGCTTGCGCGCGTTGCGCTCGTCGATGTAACGCTGCTTGGCGGCGCGCCCCTGATACTCGAGCAGAGGCCTCAGCAGACGCGGCAGTTGCGGGACCAGATACCCGGCCGTGGCCATGTAGCCGGAGAACTGTGAACACATGCGCTCGAGGACACCGTCGGCGGCGCAGTCGAGAACCAGCGCGGCCACCTCTTCGGGAGTGCTCATCGGCTGCGAGAACACGATGTCCGGCACTTCTTCGATATCGCTTAGGATGAACTTGGTTTCGACCGGTCCCGGCGACACCGCCGACACCGTGATGCCCGTGCCTTCGAGTTCTTCTGCCAGCGCAAACGTGAAAGCCCGCAGGCCGAACTTGGTCGCCGAGTAGGTAGATTCGAACGCCAGAGGGATGCGCCCGGCGAGCGAGGCGACGTTGACGATGGCGCCCTTGCGCGCGCGTCGCAGGTACGGAAGCACCTGGCGCGTCAGCCGTATCGGCGCCTTCAGGTTGATGTCGACGACACGCTCGAGTTCTTCGGCCGGGACTTCTTCTACCGACCCGCGGCAGTTGTATCCGGCGTTGTTGACCAGCACGTTGATCGCGCCGAACTGCGCTTCGGCGCTCTCGAGCATCGCGGCGCAGGCGCCGGAGTCGGTGACGTCGGTGGCCGACGCCATCGCGACGCCGCCGTCGGCCGCGATCGACGCAGCGATGCGCTCGAGAGCGTCGGCGCTGCGTGCAACCAGTACGACTTCGGCGCCTTCGCGCGCGAACATCCTCGCCGCAGCCTCGCCTATTCCGCTGGAAGCTCCGGTGACGATGACCGTCTTGCCTTCGAAACGTCTGCTCACACCCGTTCTCCTCTCACTCATGGACGCGCCGCCGCTGCGGCCCGGTGAGGTGTCTCTATGCAGTGTGGCCCGAAAGGTCCAGATGCAGGGCGGGTGCGGCGCCGGACAGGGCAGGCATGAGCACGGAAAAGCGTACCCGGCGCGGCGAGTTCACGGTTCGCCGCGTACTCGCCGCGCCTGGCGACGCAAACCGGCCCTTGCGGGCAGAGCGCCGCTAAGGAATCGACGGGACGTTGACGAACGCCGACCCGTAGCGCGTGATCTTGGACGGGCCTCCGTAACCCGACACCATGTTGATGATCGAATTCTCGGCCGGCGCGGTACAGTACGACGACACGTACTTGATGTTGCTCGGATCGCCCATGCCGTTGCCGGTGTCGCCGCCCTCCATCAGGCCGTTGTTGTAGTAGCAGTCCGCCGGACGCGACTTGCAGAGCCCTGCTCCCAGAATGTCATCGACGGTTCCTGCAATGCCGTCGTTGCCTGATTCGCAACCCGCCGGCGTGTCGACGTCGCTCTGGGCACAAGGAAGCGTGGTGAAACCGGCGCCGCTGCAACGGTACTGGAGCGGTCCGGCGGCACACAGACCGTCTTCCGTGTTGGTAACCTCGCAAACTCCACCGCCGCACTGCACGTCGGTGGCGCAGGGCTCACCGCTGCGAACGCCGCCGTTGCATGTCCCTTCGGGATAACACAGCGGCACGCAGCGGCCGTCCGGACACGAACTCGCGCACACGCCGTCGCCGCTGCCGGAAGATGTATCGCACTGCGCGTTGTCGGAACAGATCGCGCCGATCCTGGCAGGAGCACCGGCAACGCACTCACTCGAAGTGTTCGAGCAGGTGCCGCCACCTTCGCAGTCACTGTCTTCGTCGCACCTCGCACCGGCGTCGGTGCCGCCTGCGCAGGTAGTGAATGCGCCGTTGCCGTTGTCCGTCAACGCGCAGCCCTTGCCGGCATTAACGCCGGCGTCACACGCCGCAGCGCAGTGGTTGGGCGCGGTCTTGACCGTGGATCCACCATCCGGACACGGGCACGTGTAGTTCGCCCAGGCCGGATCCGAGCAGGCGCCGCCGGCGGGAAACTGCACCGTCTCGGTGGTCACGTGACCGTAATCCATCACGACGCCGAAACCCGAAAGGTTCTTGCCCTTGGCCGGCGGGCAGTCAGCCGACACCACGCCGAGCGGTGTATTCGACATGGGCCGGCAGATTCCGCCAGCGTTCTCTCCGCTCGAACAGCGCAGGTCCAGCGAGCAGTATCCTCCGGCGCAGTCATCCGCGCTCTGCTCGCAGGTGGTGTCGCCAACACCCACGCAATCATTATCGAGCAGGCAACTCGTCCTGCTGATGTTGCAACGACCCAGACACGTGCGGCCCTTGTTGTTCCCGCCCATGCAGGTCCCACCGCAGGTCGGGCACGGCGCGGTAACTGTCTCGCCGAAGTAGATCACCGAACGCGTGGTCAATTGCAGATCGGCCTCTCCGCTGACGAAGTCCTTGGTCCCCGAAATGTCACTGACGTACTGAAGTTGAATGCACACCGTGGTTGCCGCCGAAACCAGCGGCAGCGGCGATCCCTCACTGATGGTCTTGCAGGTGGCCGTGTCGTCGCAACGGCCCTTGCATCTCTGACCTGCCGCGCAGTCGCTCTGGCTGGCGCAAGAACCTGCGGCAAGGCCGGTCGTCTCGTCGAAGCACTGCGACTGGCAAAGCGTTTCGTCGGGCTTGACCTTGCCGCTGCCGCCGTCGATGCCGCAGTAAGCGCCGGCGTTCATGCTGTCGGCGTCACAGGCGTAGCAGTCACCGTCCTCTATCGTCCCGTCGTTGTCCCCGCGCTGGTCGCAGGTGAGGTCACTGTCCATCGCGTTGCTGCAACGAGGCGCTCTGCTCGCCGATTCGTCGCAGACCGAATCACTGGTGGTCCCCACGCAGGTGGCCTGGTCGAACTCGCTGCAGTTGCAGTTGCTGAGGTCGGCAACGAACCCGAAACCGTCGTTGTGGACGGCATCGTGAGAAGCACCGGTCCAACCGGTATCGCTGTCGACGCGGTCCCCGTCGATCACCAGACGTTCGCGAGGCACATTGTCACAGGTGCACTCGAAAAGATCGCCGGGAGGAAGACAGTGGCCGCTCCCGCACGGGGCGTCGTC
Organism: uncultured bacterium; assembly: GCA_903893315.1. Lineage (GTDB taxonomy): Bacteria > Desulfobacterota > Binatia > UBA1149 > CAITLU01 > CAITLU01. The sequence continues at coordinate 22,898 of CAITLU010000061.1, read as the reverse complement.
ACCGTCGCACTCCTCACCGATCGAATTACTCTCATTGCGGATTTGATTGACGATGCCGTCACCGCAGTAGGCGAAGCCGGCGTCGGGATTGGTCGCTGTCACCATGCTGTACGGCGAGTACACACGCCGACTCGGTCCCTCGACCGACGCTGCCACTTCCTTCACCAAAGCGGCGACGCAGGACTGGGCTTCGAGCACGTTCGACGGCGCCGCTCCGCCCGCGCGGCAGAGCCCCGGCAGGCTCGCGATCGCGCCATCGCTGCAACTCTTGGCAAGCGCTCCCGACAGAGTCGCGATTTCCTTGTCGACCGCCGCGATCGTGGTCGCGTCGCTGAGCGGGCAGAAATCGGCGCCGATCCCACATGTGCCGCCGCCGCCGCAGTCACTGGCATCGGTGCACTTCTTGCCGATGGAACTGCCGCCCCGGCAGGTCGGGCTTCCATGCTGAATATTGCGACACTTGGTCACGGCGCCGTGGATCTTCGCTACCGACTTCGTGACCGCTTTGGAGATCGACCCCAGACACTTGACGGAATCGGAAGAAAGCCCGCTGTTCTCGTCGGCGTCCGCGTAGATGTTGCCGATCAGACTCGCCGCCAGACGCTCCGCAAGCTCGGACACACACAGCCCGATGTCGCTGGGCTCTCGCACCGGATGACCCAGGATGGCCTGGCAGTAAGGGCCCGGGAAACCCAGGTTTTCCACACGGAATGGCGTAGTGCCGCCCTTCCCGCTGCAGCGCTCGGATTTGTCGCCGTTAGGCGGGCACGCCAGATCGCTGACGCAGGCCTTGTCGTTCGAGACACTGCAAACGCTCTGACAGGAATTGGCTACCGACGTGACGAACTTGTCCCTGGCCGCGGCGATCTTGGCCTGACTGCCCGGCTGCAGCACGGAACAAGCCGACGGATTGTCGACCTTGCCGGTGATGTCGTCGACACGGCACTTGGAAGTTTCCTTGAGAACCACGGCTTCGAACTTCGCGAACGACTTGGCCAAAGCGCTCGAGCACTTAACTTCCTGAGAACTGAGCAACGCGCTCGCGCGCTCCGCACCTGACGACACCAGCAGCGCGGCTGACAGCGCCGTGAGACGAACGATCCGACTAACTTGCATGAGCCCTTCCCCTTCTTCGCATCGCGGGCGTGCGATGCAGTGACGTAAGGACTTTCCGCGTTGCAACACTGCTAATCAAGCGCCGATGACCACGTTACACATCGTACTACCGCAAGAGTGCACAGCGTCGATACGACGTGCTCAATATCAACGTACGTTTGTTTGTAGAGGCGGCGAAGTTAACGAACGTTAGTTCAGATACCCGAGCGCTTTGAGACGCTCGCGCGCGTCATCGTCGATTTCGGCATTTCCGCCGAGGAATTGGTGTGTTTGCGCGCGTGCGCGCAACTGCGCGAGAACCGCCGTCAGGTCTGCGCGAGCCTCGCTCCACCGATTGCTGCGCTCACCTGCATCGTCGGTGAGTTCGTACAACTCGTGTTCGAGCGGAGCGCCGAGGCCCGGCGTCGTCTCAATATATTTTTCGCTGCGGCCGATTACCGTGAAGGATTCGTAGCCTCCCTCACGGATCAATTCCGCAAATGCGGGGCGGTCGGCGCCGACACTGCGCAGGTCCGAGCCTTCCACCGGCGCGGCGACTTCACTCGCGGCCGCAGTCGCCTGCGGCGTGTGCGTCACCGAACCGGTCACCGCGACTACCGTAGGCAGGACATCGACCAACATCACCGGATCATCGATCCGGCGGGCAGCGAGGCCCGGAACGTGGACCAGCAGCGGAACGTGCACCACTTCGTCGTAGAGCGAATTGCCGTGCCCCCAGGCGCCGTGTTCGTGGAACTCCTCGCCGTGGTCGGCGATTACCACGATCACCGAATTGTCGGTCAATCCGTGCGCGTCGATCACGTCCAGGATGCGCCCCAGCATCGAGTCGGCGTGTGCGACCGCAGCGTCGTACAACTGCATCAGACGCACGCGCCGCTCCTCGGGCAGCGCGTCGGTGACTCGCTGCAGCAGCACCTGCTCCGCGTCGGCGAAGTCATCGTGGACGACCCCTGGAGGATCGTACGGGATGTGCGGACTCATCATGTGGAAGTACACGAATGCGGGGCCGTGCGCCGGTTCATCGAGCCACCGCGCGAACTGCCCGACGACGGCCTCGTCGCGCAGGCAGTTGGATCGATGCGCCTCACTGACTCCGAAAGCGCGTTCGACCTTCTGCAAAGCCGTGCGCACCGGACTGCCGGGCAGGGCCTTGTCTGCGAGTTTCAGAACACGGTGCAACGTCACCAAGCGCGTGAAGCTCTCGTGCTCGGACTCGACGAAGCTGCCTACTCCGCGATCGAAACCGAACGCCGGAGAAACCCACGGATTCGACGAGAACACCGCGGTCGCATAACCGGCCCGTGCGAATGTCTCGGGAAGCGTGACCGGCTGTGAAGAAAGGCGGCCGGTGCGCAGCATCGCTCCGTGCGAAGACGGAAACAACGACGTGAACAACGACCCTACCGAAGGTTTGGTCCACGACGACTGCGCGTAAGCGCGTGAGAACGACAGACTGCGCTTCGCGAGTTCTTCGAAGTGCGGCATCAGCCCGTCGCGGCGGCCGCCGAGCGACGTGCGATCGACGCGCACCGAATCGAGCGCGATCACGAACACGCTCGGCATCGCGGCGGGTGCGGCCGCGGTGACTCCGACTCCGCTCGCGCCGGCTGCCCACGGGCGAGCCTCGATCACGCCAGCGGCCGCGGCCAGCACGCCGACGACGACGGCCGCGCCGAGCGACGCCTCCACGCGCGCCGTAAGGGCGATTCGTGCGAGCACTCGCCACACGACTACCGCCGCCGCCGCCGCCGCCGCGTTGGCAACGATCGACACGGGATGGGTTATCGACGGCAGGTAGGCGACGTTGACGATGCCGGCGCCGAGCAAGAGCCCGAACCCGGCGAACGCCGCCGCGACCAGAGATCCGGGGCCGGCCAGACGCGGCGCCAGGCGCGGCAACAACGGCACCACCGTCAGTGCGCCGGCAACGCCGACCAGCGCGTACAGAAACAGCGTCATCACCGCCAGGCGCACGACCCCGACTCCGCCGCTCACCCAGGACACCTGCGCAAGATCGACGGCGCCGCATGCCAGTGCCGCTGCGATGAACCAGGCAGCTTGCGTCAGACGCTTCAACTTGTTTCAGACCCGCGGGCGCGCGCCGCCGAGGTGACCGACGTCGCGACGATTGAAAAACGTCTTTCCCCTGGCCACCCACAGGGCGGCGCTGGAAATGAACGAGGCTGAATACAAGACGTCGCAGACCGGGCCGAGAGCGGCGGTGGCCAGCCTCTCGGCCGGATGCAGGTCGGCGCCGAGGCGTCCGTACCACCACAGTCGCAGCAACACGAAGACCACGAGCGCACGCAGTCCGATGTGAGGTTCGACCACCGAGAGGATCAACAAGGCACAGAGCAGCGGAAGCGCGACAATTTGAGAAAACCGATGCAGAGCCCGCAGACGGCGGTTGGGGTTGTTCCACAGGCCATTGCGCGAGCCGAGACCGTAGTTGACCGCGATGTAGGCCTGACCGCGCGCGTACTGGGTCTGCTTGCTGAGCAACTTTCCGAGGGTATCTTCGGTACCGCCGAAACCGAGTTGAAATTCGATCGAATTGTCCTGCAACAACCTCGCTCCGCGACGCATGAGGCGAATCGACAGATCCTGGTCTTCGTTGGAACGGAACAGGTCTTCGTTCAAGCCGCCGACCGCTTCGAGCAGGTCGCGACGGTAGCCGTCGCAGCGCAGTTCGACGAAGTTCACTTCGTGCACGGCCCGGTCCGGGCTGTTCGAGTCGAGGATGTTGAGGCGCGTGAAGACGCGTTCGAGCCACGGCGCGTGGTCGAAATCCGGCATCATCGACTTGCCGGAAACCGCTCCGACGGTCGGATCATCGAAGTGCGTGGCCATGCGCGCCACGTAGTCGCGAGACAGCATCGTGCAGTCGCTGGCCATCGTCACGACGAGTTCGCCGCGGGCCTCGCGGATGGCGCGGTTGTAGGTCGCGGCAATGCCGGAGTTCCTGTCGTTGTGGAACACCCGCACGCGGTCCTTGAAACCCGCTAGCACGGCAGCGGTGCCGTCGGTCGAGCAGTCGTTGACGACCACGACCTCGAGGCCCGGATACTGCTGGGCCAGCGCCGACTCGACGCAGGCCGCAATGGTCTTCTCGCCGTTGTAGACGGGTATCAGAATAGAGACAGACGGAGTGTGCATCCCAGCTCCCCGACACCCACGAACTGCGTCCGCCTTATGGTGGGCGCGCCTGAGCCGAGCCGCCGCAAGATATCCGACCGGTCACCTCAAGTCACGTTCGAGTGCCCGCAAGATGGCCATGACGCGCGGCTCGCAACCTGGCGGGGCCGCCTGACAACGCCGAGAGCGTCAGCCCGAAGCGGAGTTTCGCGCAGGCTGCGGGCGACAATCACGCGGCCCTATTCTACAAGAGCGCAGCCAATCTACAGAAGAAACTCTTCTCGAAGCCGGCAGACCCGCCGTCCTTCGGACGTCGAGACGACAACCGCGGCCCCGGGCGATCACCGAGCGACCAGAGATAATGAAAAAGCACGACCTCACACTGGTTGCGGCCGCAGCCGAAGATATCCGCAGCACGAGGAAACAGTGACCGAACGCGTAGAGGCAGTTCTGTTCGATTTCGGCGGGGTTTTCACCGAATCCCCCTTCGAAGCAGCGCGCGGTGTGGGCCGCGATCTCGGCATCGACCCCGCCTTGATGATGGATACAGTGTTCGGCCCCTACGACGAAGACACCGACCATCCATGGCACCGCCTCGAACGCGGCGAGATTCCGTTGGTCGAGGCGCACGAAGCCATCCTCGCTCTGGGCCGGAGCCGCGGCTTCGAAGCCGACCTGTTTCGAGTCCTGGCGGTTCTGGCCAGATCAGGCGGCCCGCGCCGCGAGATGATCGAGCGCGCCCGCGCCCTTCGCGGTGCGGGGCTGCGCACCGCCATCGTCACCAACAACGCGCTCGAATTCCGTCAGACCTGGCGCGTGCTGCTGCCTCTCGACGAATTGTTCGATGCCGTCGTCGACTCGTGCGAAGTGGGCTTTCGCAAACCCGACCCGCGCATCTTCCAGCACACCCTGACGCTGCTCGGCGGCATCGCGCCGAGCCGAGCCCTGTTTCTCGACGACTACGAAGGCAACCTGCGTGCAGCGCGCGCGCTGGGTATGCAGGGAGTGCTGGTAAACCTCGACCCGAGCAGCGCACTGGCGGCTCTCGACGAACTGCTCGCCTCGCGCGGAACAGGCACGCAGCAAACGGCAGGCGGCAGTGAACGCGGCAGTGAACGCGGCGGCGAGCGCGGCGCGTGACGCCGAGCCTGCGCTTACGGAAGGGCCGACAGAGCAGCGCGCATCTTTTCGAGAAGCTCGGCCGCGATCTCGGGAACCAGCCTGGTGGGAGTCCATTCCATTCCGAGGCCGGAGTCGGCCAGCCTTGGAATGATGTGAAAGTGAACGTGAAAGACCGCCTGATGGGCGCTGGAACCGTTGTTCTGCAACAGGTTGTAGGCCTTGGCGCCGCTAGCCTGGAGCACCGCCCGGCAAATCCGCGGCAGCACCCGCCCGATCGCCGCCGACGATTCGTCGCTCAGTTCGTGAAGGTAAGCCGCCCTCTCTTTCGGGATAACCAGCGTATGGCCGAAGGAAATAGGATTGACGTCAAGAAAAGCCAGCACCCGGTCGTCCTCGTAGACGCGATGACAAGGGATCGCCCCGGCCAGGATTTTGTCGAAGATCGTCTCGTTCGCATTTCCCACGGCCTGCTCCCCCTGCGCTTGGTGTTGGCGCCCGCTTGCGTCGTGAAACCGACGCGGACGCGCTTGTGCAGACGCGAAGTTTGCACGACGCCGCCCGCGGGCTCAAAAGGAGAGCCTTCGCGGACCGCTGAAGCCGGCATGAAGCCAGAGCAAGACGCAACGAGAGGGCCAGACCAGATGACCGGCAGCCACGTTTCCGCACCACTCCTGCCGCGGCGTTCTCGCCGCGGGCCGGCCCTGCTGCTCGCCTGCGCGTTGCCGTTGGCCTCTGTCTTCGGATGCACGGCGCAGCAGGGGTTTCGCCCCCAGGGCACGCTCGAGACGGTGCCGGCAGGCTCCCGCTTCGCGGTCGGCAGCGTGGGCGCCGACTTCAGCGTGGTCGGCGATTCACGCGAGATTCTCCGGGAAGCGATCAGCGATGCGCTCGGCTCAGCCGGCATCGGCTGCGCTCCGGCCGCGTCCGCGTCGTGTTACACACTGGACGCGACGGCTTCGCTGAAGAAGCCGACCGGCGCTTTCCGCAACGCCGCCGGCCCGACCCTGCACATCGCCGAGTTGTCGGCTTCGCTGCGCGAACCGGGCTCACACTCGGCCCCCGAACCGATCAGCGTCGAGCACACCGTGGCCGCCACCGGCAACCTGTCGACCGCCACCTGGATGCGCGTCTCCGATGGACTCGCGGGCGAACTCGCTGCGGCGCTGGCCGCGCGCGGCGCCGACAATTCGGTGTCGATACGGCTGCCCGCCTGGGCTTCGCGCAACGAAGCGTTGTCGCGGGTTTCCAACGTGCAGGCCTTCCAGGTTGCGGTGGTCGGCGATTCACGCGCCGACCGCGAAACCATCGGCAAGGTCGCCGAGGGGCGCGGCGCCTTCAGACCGGTGCGTCTGTCACGCCCCGCGACCGACTATCTGACCGAGGCCATCACCGATGAACTGCGCGCCGCAGGTCACACCATCGTGCCGGCTCCGGACGGACGTTTCGTCGCAGGCGAACTCAGCGAGTTCTGGATCGAAGCGGAACCCGCGGCGGGGTACGGCGGCTGGACCATCCAGGCTCACATCACGCTCGCGTTGGAAGTGGCTCCGCCCACGGGGATGAAACGCCGCAAGGCCGCGCCCCACTCGTGCGAACGCACCGAGAAGGTTTCGTCGGCGCCCGGCGATACCGCACTTACCAGCGTGCTCGAAGCCTGCATCGGCGACTTGATGACTTCCATTCGCGCCGACGCCGGCTGGTCCCAGTAGCGGCGCGCCCGGCAAACCACAGGGCGCGTGCCGAGCAGCGGCGCACGTTCGCTCAAAACCCGCGAACGCCGCGAAGATCGAACGTCACGACCACAGCCTCGCCGTCGTCCCCTATCACGTAGACGGGACGCAAGGTGCGCGGCAGGCGCTGGTCGCCGGAGAAGAACAGCCGGGCGCTCTCGCCGAACGAGGCCAGCAGAGCCTCGCGCCGGCGCGCGTCCAACCTGTCGGTTACGGCGATCACATCCGTGACCGAGCGGCCGCGCATCAGCGTGAAATTGAGTTGGCTCAACGCGCCGGCTTCCGCGAACTTCGACAATACGACCGCGCCGCCGTCGTGATCGGCGATGCGCACGTCGAGACGCGCACGCAGAACCCCCGGCACCGCGCCGACGTCGATTACCTGCGGCCGGCCCGGCGGTGACAGCGCGATGATCTCGTCGCCGAGCCGCAGCTTCATCCCGCGCGCACGGGCGCGATCGTGAAGTCGTTCGGCGCCGGCCTCGCTGCTCAGAACGTAAACTTCGATCGCACTGCCGTCGGGGTGCCGCTGCGAGAAGATGCCGGCATCGAGAATGTCCGCAGTTCCGTCCTTGAGTTCGCCTGACTGACTGACCACGATCTGCGCTGGATACGGACGCGGCGACAACACGCCGAGGCGTTGCCACTGCGCACGCAGACGCAGGATCTTGGCGAGCAGATACGGATCGGCATCGGCGAGTTGAGGCCAGCGCAGCGGCCCGTATGGCTGCCACCGGTAACCGCGCGTCGCATCGAGCCGCACGCCCTCCTTGGCCACGGTACCGCTTCCGACCAGCACAGCATCGACGACGCCGTATTGAAGCGCCAGGCGATAGGCATCGAGCGGATTGCCTGCGGCGATGAGCCCGCCGCCGTAAGTCCCGCGTACGTCGAAGCACCACTGACGTGCCTCGTACATGCTCTCGGGAAAACCATGACCGTCGAGCACCGGCTCTGTCCACGCGACCTGGGCCGGCCTCAGCACGAACATCCCGATGATGCAGGCGCGCTCGGCACGAGCGGGATCTTCGAGCAGCGGGAAACAACCGCCCGGATGCAAGGCCCCGAGTTCCTCTCCGAGCGGAAGCCGCACGGCGATATGCGCTGAATCCTCGTAGAGCGTGCGCTGCGACAACGGCGTTTGGTTCATCGACGTGTGCGGCCATTAGCACCGCCGACTTGATCGCGCGAGGCTTTGCCGTTCGATCGCGGGGTTATCACTCAGGAATCGGAGCACCCGTGCGCGTTGCGCGGCCCCGCCCCCTGTGTCACCTACGGCGTTGCGACCGCGTGCTGTCGCGCCGACCGTCGAAGGCTGTCGCGCCGAAAAGCCGTGAGGCCGGCGGCTTGCGACCTTCGAGTTCACCGTCGCCCGGCAGGAGCAGGTTGAAATGAAGTCGGGGGGCAAAGACGGGACCGGGGTTGCGGCCAACCTCAGCGCAGCGACGATCAGAGCGGCGGCTCTGGCAGCGATCGTGGCCACGTCCGCGTTGCTCTGCGCAGCGGAGAACGCAGCCCACGCAGATATGCCGGGCTCCGCCTCCGTTAACACCAAGGCCGACGACGGGCGAGCACCTCTGCGGGCAGGAGGTGATGTCGAACTTCGAGCCGCCCCACCCGTCCACAAGCGCGGCGACGACTTCGACGATGTCACCGACATCAAGGTTCTCGAAGACCGGCCTGCGCCGACACTGCCGGATCCGCCCGCGGTCGAAGCGCCGTCCGTAACCACCACGCCGGTCAGCGCCCCTCAGTCGCCGCCCAGCACCTCGCCGTCGGTGTCCGAGGTTCACGAAAAGACCGAGACCAAGACTCCGAGCCTGCTGACGCGCCAGGAGGCCCCCGAAAAGAAACTCTGGGAGACCGCGAACGGAGGATTCACCGCCTCGCGTTTCGCCGTTCAACGACGGCTGAACACGCGCCCCACCGCGCTGCTCGTCGACCGGGCTTCGATTCCAACCGAACCGCGCGCGTTTCTGTGGCGGGTCGCCTTCGACACATGGCGCGGACTCGAAGCGCTCACCGACAGCGAAAGCGGCCTGCCGATCGACAACATCAACTTCAAGGGCCGCCTTCTTACGCCGCTGTCGATTCACGTCGGCGACTACACCAGCATCACCAACATAGGTCTGCAGCTCGCCGCCATCGCAGCGGCCGCGCGGCTCGGCTTCATCCTCGACGACGTCGCCCAGCTCGACGCGACCAGACTGCTGGACACGCTCAGCCGCTTGAAGACGCACAACGGCTACTTCTTCAACTACTACGACACGACGTCGCTGGAGCCGACCAGCAGCTTCGTGTCGTTCGTCGATACGTCGTGGCTGGTGACGGGCTTGTTGATCACGCGCCAGGCCTTCCCGGAGTTGGCTTCGACCGTCGGCCAACTGCTCGAACCGATAGACTTCTCCTACTTCTACAACAAGCGCGACAACCTGATGTCGCACGGCTACTACGTCAATCTGCAAACCCGCTCTATCTTCCAGTACGGTGCGTTCTACACCGAAGCGCGCCTCGGCAGCCTGATCGCGATCGGCAAGGGCGATGCGCCGGTGGAACACTGGTACGCGATGCGGCGCGCGTTCCGGCCGACCTGCGCCGAAGGCGAGCGCTGCCCGGACCTGCACGAACTGGCGTACACGGCCCGCGACGGCAGCCGCATGCACGTCCACTACTTCAACTGGGGCGGCCATCGCTACGTTCCATCTTGGGGCGGCAGCATGTTCGAAGCACTGATGCCGCGTCTGGTGCTCGACGAAGCCCGGTGGGCTCCGCGCGGTCTGGGCCCCAACGGCGAAGCCCATGCCGTGGTGCAGGAACTCTACGCCCGCGAAACGCTCAAGTATCCGGTGTGGGGGATGTCACCCTCGATAGATCCCGACACCGGGCACTACGCCGAGTTCGGCGTGCCGGTCCTCGGGTCTCACGGCTATTCCTCCACGATAGTGGCGCCCTACGCCGCAGCACTGGCTCTGGCCGTGGTGCCGGACGATGCTACGGCCAACCTGATGGAAATGGTGCGCCGCTACGACATCTATGGAGAGTTCGGCTTCTACGACGCGGTCAACCCGGTGAGCGGAAAGGTCGCGTATTCCTATCTCGCCCTCGACCAGGCGATGCTGTTCCTCGCCGTGGCCAACCACCTCTCCGACGGCTACCTGCAGGATCTGTTCGCGGCCGATCCCTACATCCGGCCCGCACTTTCGCTGCTGGCCGAAGAGCGCTTCTTCAGGTAACCGCCGTGGCTCGCGTCGTCTGCCAGGGGATCGTCAAGGAGTATTGCGCCGGCTCGCGCGCCGTCGACGACGTCAGCCTCGACGTCGCCGATGGTGAACTGCTGGTCCTGGTCGGTCCATCGGGCTGCGGCAAGTCGACGCTGCTGCGCATCATCGCCGGACTCGAGACGCCTTCCGCCGGCACTCTGCGCATCGGCGAAACCGTGGTCAACGACCTTTCACCTCAAGAGCGCAATGTCGCGATGGTGTTCCAGGACTACGCGCTCTACCCGCACATGACCGTGCGGCGCAACCTGGAGTTTCCGCTGCGCATGCGGCGGCTGCCCAGAGCCGACATAGACGCCAAGGTGGCGCACACCGCGCAGTTGCTCGGGCTTTCGACCCTGCTCGAACGTCTGCCCAAACAACTCTCGGGAGGACAACGCCAGCGCGTGGCGATGGGAAGGGCGCTGGTACGAGAACCCAGCGTGTCGTTGCTCGACGAACCGCTCTCCAACCTCGACGCCAAGCTGCGCGTGCATGTGCGCGCCGAGATCGCCGAACTTCAGCGCCGCACCGGCACCACGATGATCTACGTCACCCACGATCAAGTGGAAGCGATGACGCTCGGGCACCGGGTCGCGCTGCTCGATCGCGGCCGTCTCCAGCAGGTCGCGCCACCGGCCGAACTCTACGACAGGCCCGTCAACGCTTTCGTCGCCGGCTTTCTCGGCAGTCCGCCGATGAATCTGCTGCGCGCGAGCGTGTCGCGCGTCGCCGACGGACTTGCACTGCGGGTCGGCGCGCAGACCATCGGAATACAAATCGCCGGCGCGGACGCTTCGGCGCTGCTCGACCGTACCGATCTCGCGCGCGTGGCAACTGTCGGCGTGAGACCCGAAGCGGTGGATCTCGTAGCGAGTGACGCCGGCGCAGGAAGCTTGCGTGCCACCGTCGAACACGTCGAGTTGCTGGGACACGAAACCCTCGTGCACACGTCGCTGGCGGCTGGCGGAGAACAACCGCAGCGCGTGGTGGCGCGGATCCAGGGAACCCACGCGCTGTCACCTGCCAGCGCGGTGAGGCTGCGGCTGGCGGCCGGCGGGCTGCATTTCTTCGATGCCGACGGCGTGGCGCTGGGCCGGGCAAAGTGAGCAGAGCCTAGGGCGTTTCGTCGCTTGAGGCCGCGACTTCGATTCAAGCCTTCGCGATACGCCGGCTCGTTACTACGAAGACCCGCACTTCAGCCTCTTGCCCGCCTTTGTCGGCTCAGCTTCTCTGCACTTCCCGACATCCCGGTCTCTATCGCCTTCCGTGCGACCGTCGTCGCGCGGGTCGCCTCGTCTCAGTCGAGCAGCGCCAGTTCACGCCGCGGGACTTTCCCCGAGCACGACCCGCACGCGATGGACGCGTCCGTCGTCAACCAGAGGCCAGCGTGCACCGCCGTCTTCCACCGCGACCGCACCACCATCGAGCGTGGCACTGACGACGATTTCACTGTTGCCGCTCGGATTGGTCACTTCGATGTCGTAGCGGGTCTTGCCGCCCGGCACGCGGTAGCGAATGCTGTAGCCGGGCCACTCGTCCGGTACGCAAGGCCGAAGGTGCAGCGACTTGCCGGCCTCGATCGTGAGTCCCAGCACCGACTCCAGAGCAGTGCGGTACATCCACGCGGCGGAGCCGGTGTACCAGGTCCAACCGCCGCGACCCAGATGCGGCGCCACGCCGTAGATGTCGGCAGCCACGACGTAGGGCTCCACCTTGTAGACTTCGGCTTTCTCGGCCGTGGCCGAGTGCGTAGTAGGAGCAAGCATGTCGAGCAGAGCGAACGCGCGATCGCGCCGGCCCATCCGCGCAAGAGCGCGCACGATCCACAGCGCAGCGTGGGTGTACTGTCCGCCGTTCTCGCGAATTCCCGGCACGTAGCCCTTGATGTAACCCGGGTCGCGAGTGGTGCGATCGAACGGAGGCGAAAGGAGGCGCACGATGCCGCCTTCGGGCACGATCAGCAGTTTTTCGACCGAGTCCATCGCCGCCTCGGCGCGCTCGGCTGACGCGACACCTGACAACACCGCCCAGGCCTGGGCAATGGCATCGATGCTGCACTCATCGTCGCCGGCGGTGCCGAGCGGCGTCCCGTCGTCGTAATACGCGCGCCGATACCACGCGCCGTCCCACCCGGCATCGTTCAGAGCCGTCACCAGCGACGCGCGATAGACGCGGTAGTTCCTGGCTCTGTCGACGTCACCACGAGCCTGGCAGCGCGGGATGAACGAATCGAGAATGGTGACGAGGAAGAACCCCAGCCACACGCTCTCGCCGCGGCCAAGACGCCCGACGCGATTCATGCCGTCGTTCCAGTCACCGGTTCCCATCAGCGGCAACCCGTGGGCTCCGCTCGTCAGCGAGCGGTCGATGGCCAGACAGCAGTGGTCGTAAAGTGTCGCGCTCTGCTCCGAAGTTTCGGCGCGCAGATACGTCTCGTCTTCTCCGTCGGCCAACGCACGCGCCTTGACGAACCCGGCCTTCTCGTCGAGCACGGCCTCGTCGCCGGTGGTCGTCGCGTAAAAGGCTGCAACATACGGGAGCCACAGCAGGTCGTCGGAGAAACGCGTACGGGTGCCGCGCGCGAGCGGCTCGTGCCACCAGTGCAACACGTCGCCTTCGACGAATTGATGGGCTGCGTGCAACAGGATCTGCGCGCGCACCAGGTCGGGACGCGTGTAGACCAGCGCCATCGAATCCTGCAACTGGTCGCGGAAACCGAAGGCACCTCCCGACTGATAGAAAGCCGAACGACCCTGGATGCGGCAGCCGAGCGTCTGATAGAGAAGCCAGCCGCCGAGCAAGACGTCGAGACCTTTGGACGGAGTCTCGACTTCAACGCCGCCGCGCAGTTCGGCCCAGCGGGCGCGCACCTCAGCGAGCGCCGCTTCGTCGGCGCCCGCGCAGCGGCAGCGCGCCACCACAGCTTGAGCTTCTTCGCGTGAGTCGGCCTGACCGAGCAAGAAGACCAAAGAAACTTCAGCCTTCGGCGCCAGTTCCACTTGCGCCTGCAACGCGAAGCACGGGTCGAGAGCGGCACCGCTGCGCCGGTCCAAGGTCTGCCCCGTCATCACCGCGCAGGGCGCAGCGGCAGATCCGTTGCGGCCCAGGAACGAGGCGCGGTCGGTCGTCCAACCAGCCGGCTCGCACATCTGCGCCGGTCCAACCAGCGCCGCGAACGCGACCTCGCCGGCGTGATCCTCACTCATAGGATTGCGCGCGAACAACACTCCGGATTCAACGTCGCAGTCAGTGATGACGTAGCGCGAATCGTCGACCGGCTGCACGCCGAGCACCAACCTCGCGTACGAAATCACCGACAGACGGCGGGCACGGTCGCTGCGATTGCGCAGCCGCACTCGCAGATAACGAACCGGATCTTCGGCGGCGACGAACGCGGTGACTTCCTGTTCGATACCCTCGTAACGCTGGCGCCATGTCGAGTAGCCGAGACCGTGTCTGACCTCGCACTCGGCACCGCTGACCACAGGGCCGGGCTGCGGAGACCAGACGCGGCCGCTCTCCTCGTCGCGCAGATACAGTGCTTCCTCGTGAGCGTCGACGACGGGATCGTTGCTCCACGCGGTGAGTTTGTTCTGACGGCTGTTGCCCTGCCAGGTGCAGGCGGCTCCGCTTTCGCTGACCATAAAACCCAGACGCGGATTGGTCACGACGTTGCCCCACGGCATCGGCGGAACTCCGCGTTCCTGGCCGGGGCGCACGCGGACGACGTATTCGCAACCGTCGGCGCTGAACCCGCCGAAACCGTTGTCGAGCAGCAGCGCTTTGGACGAAGACGAATCCGCACGCGACGGACTGCGCAGAGGCTTAGGTTTTCGCTGCGCGGCCGGTTCGCCGCTCTCGGGCGGTGCGGTACGAAGATCGGGCGCAGCATTGCCGACCAGCCACTGGGCGCGCACGTACAGCGCCGCCAGAGTGTTGTCACCGAGATCACATCCACGACGCACGAAGATGCGCGCGGGCGCGCTGATCGAGGCCTTGGCAGCCTTGGTGTGCAACGGACAAGGCTTGGGGGACGAACGGCAACCGGGATCGTCGCAGACCACCACCAGTGAAACAGGAAGTCCCAGTTCACCCCAGTAACGGACGGCCCTCAGCACCATATCCAGACGGCCGCCGGCAGCGGCTTCGTCGGCATGTCCGGTGGCAAGCACCGCCACGAGAGAATCGCCGGCCAGACCGAACTTGCCGATCGACCCACGATCGGAACTCGAAGCGAGAGCCGCAGCCGAGCCCGCGCGCAAAGCCGGATGCTGATAGACCATCGCGCCGGCGAGATCCTGAAGGAATGCAGCCTCGCCGCTGCCTATGCCGCAGCGACGCTGACGCTTGCGCTCGAGTTCAGCAGCAGCCTCGAAGGTCTGGCGCTGAAGGTCGGTGTTGCGAAGGTTGGCGACCGCCGTCAGTGCGGTGTTGCGATCGGCAGCCGCCGCGATGACGAACACCAGGCTCGCCTCCTGGCTGGGAGCAAGAAACAGCCGGCGTCGCATCGCGAACACCGGGTCGATCACCTTCCCCACGGTGCGCGACAGCCCGTCGCCCTCGAGCGCAGCGGGATCGGCAACCGAACGGCCGCGTCCGAGAAACCGGCAGCGATCGGTCTCGAAGTCCAGTTCACCGGCGCAGGGCGGATGCCCGTGCAAAGCGGCAGCCAGCCACAACGGCGCTTCGTTGGCACCGCGCGGACGGCGCCTGGCGGTCAACGCTTCGTGCTCGGCGACGAACTCGGTTTCGACGAACAGTTTGGCAAAGGCCGGATGGGCGTAGTCGGCCGCGCGATCGCCGAGCACCACCTCGCTGTAGCAGGTCACTTCGATGCGGCGTGCGCGCGGCGAGGCGTTGCCGACCACCACGCGACGAAGTTCCACATCACCGTCGGGAGCCACGCAGATCTCGCAGCGGGCGTCGATGCTGCGCGCGCGTCGCATCAACGTGACGACGCCGTTGCCGCCGCGCGCGGTGGGACGCCCGGTGCTGCCCACCATCGGCTGCGCGCCGAGCGACCAGACTTCGCCGCTGTCGAGATCGCGCAGGTAGACGTGCACGCCGTCGCCGTCACAGACCCGGTCGCCGGCCCAACGCGTGACCGCAACGCCGCCCCACTGCGAAAGCCCGGTGCCCGCGCCCGTCACCAAGGTCCAGTAGCGACCGTTGGAGAGCACGCGGCCGTGAGGCGCGCAATCTTCCATACGGTCCATCGACGGCGCAGCCAACGTCAGCCATTTCTCGGTCCCGGTGCTCTTGTCACTCATCGCTGTTCCCCCATCATCCTTACCGTCTGCGCGTCATCGGCCGCTTCGATCAGTGTGACCACACCCGCGAGGCCGGCGTCGGTCGCCCGTATTCGAACTCGACTCGGGCCGGCACACTGCGCACGCGAACTTCACCGTTATCAACTCTGACGCCCTTTGCATCGACAGTGGCCCGGCGAACAGCCTTGCCGAAGGGCGCCGTCACAACCACCCCGCCGGGCGGAATTCGAATCCCCGCATCGATATCGACAACGACCCGCTCGTGTCCATTCGCCTGCATGCGGTACGAAAGACTTCCGTAATGCGTCGGCAGGGAGCGCGCGGCCACGACCGGTGCGGCCGCGCCGGGCTTCGCCGCCTCGTCCGCTTCGAGCCAGGCCAGCGCAACGCCGGCCCCCAGCACCAACGACGCGTCGGAGCTGCGCTCGTGGACGAGCAGAGTGCGCGTAGCGTGCAGGAAGGTCGAACCGATCCAGGTATGGGGCAGATCGCCGAGGAAACTCGGATCGGTCGGATCCAGCCAGGAAATCTCCGGCCACTGATTCCAGGCCGGCGGCCTCTGGTCGGCGACCATCGCGGCAAGGACCGCCAGCGCCTCGCGCTTGCGGCCCAGCAACGTAAGAGCCGGAACGTTACGAATCTCGTAGGCGGTGTAGCCGACTCCACGCTTGCCACCCGGCGCTCTCGCCTTGATGCCGGCGGTGTATCGATCGAACGTGCGCAGCAGCGGCACGGAGGGATAGACGTCTTCAAGACCCAGCACGAAGGCGATCGCGGTGGAGGTCGGATCGAAGTCCCCGAGCTCGGCCGAAGCCGGGATGGTGTCCAGGTCATGGGCCTGCATCGCCGCCGCGACCGAAGCCCGCAGCGTGTTACGAAACGACTCGGACTCGGCGCCGAAACTGGCCTGACGCCGCTGATCTCCGACGACACCGGCCAGCATCGCCGCGTCGAGGAAACCGCGCAGCGCGAAAATGTCGTCCCAGTACGAGTGTACGGGCCGCGAACTGTAGCCCTCATGACTGATCGATTCGGGCAACAGACCGTAGAACGCAGAGCGCGCCGGCCCCAGGTACTCCGGCGTCATCCTCTTGGCGCGCAGCCTCTGCATGCACTCGGCAGCAGCCGCGACGTGAGGCCACAACTCGCGCACAAAAGCATCGTCGCCGGTGTGGCGGTAGACCTCGGCGACGCCCCACAGGAACTCGCCGAAACTGTCGTGTTCGGGAACCGGGTCGGCTCCTCGACGGTCGACGCAGCACGGGATCCAACCGTCGGCGCCCTGGTAGCCCGCGTACCAGCGCAGAAAGTCGCGCGCTTCGTCGTCGAAGCCCAGTTCGAGCAACGCCGCCGACGTCAGGGCGCCGTCGCGAATCCACGAACGGGCGTAGGTCCGTGAGCCCGGCTGCAGCGCCGGACCGTCGCGATTGACCAGCACGTAGGCGAGATTGCTGCGCAGCGAGTGCTGCAGGCGGGAAGCCGCCGCGGGCAGTTCGATGCCGACGCGAGCGACAACGGCGCGCCATTGTTCGCGAACACGCTCAAATCGCTGCGCGGCCGCTGCGGCGTCGAGCGCCGCGGGAAATCGCCGCTCGCGAGCGCTCCTGTCGGTGTCGATCGGCACCGCGATCCACACGTCGCGGCTGGCGCCCGGTTCGATTTCCAGATCGTAGGCGACAGCACCCGAGGCATGCTCGAACTGATCGACGACGGCAGTGGCGGGAGGCACGATGCCGCGGCTGAGAAACGACGATACATCGCCCTGCTCGAAAGCCGCGGCGCCGAAGCGTGACCACGGCGAGACGCCGACGACGCGCCTGTCGTCGACACGAATGGCAGGTTTGTCGCCTCGCGCGGTTTTTTCGAGTCGCATCCTGGCAATCTCGCTGACACCGCCGACCATGTTCAACGTCTGCCACGGCGGCAGCACCTGCAACGGCCTCAGCGCCAGAAACAGCGTAGTCCGCAGCGCCGTGGCCGCGGTGTTGGTCACGCGGTAGCGCGCGTAGAGCGTCGACCGGCCGGCGTCGGCGTCCGCGAACGCAGTCACCGCCAGCGACGATCCGTCGTGCTCACGCAGCACCGTCGGGATCGGCAGTTCGCCGTCTTCGAGCGAAGGCGTGTGGCGGCCCTGCTTCCATCCGAGCAGATGTCCGTCGCTCCACAGGAAAGGCTCGATGGAAAATGCACGGGCATCGACTTCGAGCATCCCTTCCTGGTTCAGCAGCGCTTCGCTGCCGGCGCCCGGAGTCCCGATCACCGTCCAGTAGCTCTGCTCGTGCGAGAAATAGCGCGGATACAGCCCCGGCGCCGCATCGGCTGCGACCCCGGCGAAAAATTGATTGGGCGACGCCGAGAACTCGAACGGCTGCACGTGCAGTTCACGGATCGCCACACCACGGCCGCGTGCGGGGGCGACGAAGCGAAAACGCACGTAGCGCGCGAATACCTCGGGAAGATAGACGTAATCACGACCACCGTCGCTTCTGGTGAAGCGGCGCACCTCGTTCCACGTTCGCGCATCGGCCGAAGCCTCGACCACGTAGGCCCGCGCGTAGTCCTTTTCATCCTGCTCGACGATGAAACCGCCTTGTTCATATGCGTCGTGGAAATCCAGCAGCAACGACGGGCTCGGGTCCGCCGCTGCGCTGCGCCAACCGGTATCGGCGCGGCCGTCCATCGCGGCGGCCGGCGTGGTTCCTGAAGCCGTGGAACTCGCGGTCAGCGTCGGCACTAGCGGCGCGGCGCCGCTGACGGCGCGCTGGTCGAGTCTGAGTTCGTCGAGCCACAGCGTGCCCTTGCCGCCCTGCCCCGCCACCACCGCGATTTCGATCGCGTCAACGTGACGCGGCATTCCGCCGCCGGCGGGGCCCCACGCGAACTCGACGCGGGACTTGGAAACCCGCAGATCCTGACCGTCGCGGGCGAATTCGTGATCGGCAAAGCGCCGCCACCAGACATTCTCACCCGAGACCAGCTTGAACTCGACGGTGTTGGGCGCGCAGTCGCCGCGCAGGTGCAGGACGAACATGTAGTCGGCCGGCAGATCGATGGAGACCTTGCGGCGCAGCAGCACGTGGGCTCGGCCGCGGCCGAGATCGAAGTCGGCGCGCAGCGCTCCGCGCCCGGCAGCGGCGGCTGGCACCGAGCCGCCTTCGCGAGTCAATGAAATCGTCGCACCCGGCGACGCGATCACGCTCCACGCCGCCGCGTCGGCACCGGAATCGACGAAGATCGGCTCGGCGCCGGCGACCGCAGCGGCCAGCGCAAGAATCAGCGTCGACATCAGCGTAAGTGCTGCCGCCGCGGCGCCTCTGGCAGCCGCCGCTCTGACCGGCGCGGCGCCGCACGCAGCGCCAAAGAAAAAACATCGCAAAGCCTGGTTCTCCTGAATCGTAGTCGGCGGATTTGCGACCGAGGCCGCTGATCGGCGCCCGCGGGTGGAACGCTATCCCTTGAGACTCCCGCTGGTCATTCCGGCGATGTAGTAGCGTTGCAGCGCGAGGAACACGAGCATCACCGGCAGCACCGTCACGACAGCCCCGGCCATCATCAACTCGGGGTCCTGAACGTGCTCGCCAAAAAGCCCGGCCAGAGCCACCGGCAGCGTATAGAGCCGGTCGTCGGTCAGCACGATCAGCGGCCACAGGAAATCGTTCCAGGCTCCCATGAATGTGGCGACGGCCAGTGTCACCAGGATCGGTCGGCACAAAGGCAACGCGATCGAATAGAAGATGCGCAGTTCCCCGGCCCCGTCGACGCGGGCAGCGTCAAGCAACGCGTCCGGAATGGTGAGCGCGTATTGCCGCACCAGGAAGATTCCAAAAATGCCGGCCATGCTCGGTACCAGCACGCCCCAGTAGGTGTTGACCAGCCCCATCTCGCGCAGCAGCAGGAACAGAGGCAGCATCCCGATCTGTCCCGGCACCACCAGTGCCGCCAGCAACACGCGTTCGAGCCGTTGCCGGCCGGCGAAGCGCAGTTTGGCCAACGCGTATCCAGCCATCGAATTGAACGTCACGGAGAACAGCGTAGCCCCGAGCGCCACGGTCGCGCTGGCAAGCAGGTAGCGCAGCAGATCGAGACGTTCGAGCAGCGTCCGGTAATGCTCGAGAGTCGGCGAACTCGGCAGCAGGCGCGGCGGCAGCGACATCGCTTCACCGGTCGGCATCAACGACACGCCGACCATCCACACCAAGGGGAAAAGGGTCAGCGCCGCGGCCGCGACAAGCAGTGTGTGAAGCGCGACGGTCGCAGCGATGCGGCGCAGTTTCATGCCGGCTCCTGCGTCGGACGCGCGGCCTCGCGTCCGACCGACGCGTCGGCGTCCTGCGTTTCATTCCTTGCGCTGAGCATGCGCCTAAGCGCGGCCTGCAGCAGCATCACTCCGAGCAGGATCGCGAACAGCACGAAAGCCACCGCCGCGGCCATGCCGATGTTCCACCAGCGAAAGCCCTCTTCGTACATCAGGAGAACCACGCTGCGGGTGGAGCCGGCGGGGCCGCCCTGGGTCATCACGTAAGGTTCGGCGAAAAGCTGGAAGTAGCCGATCGCCGTCAGCAACGTCACGAACAGCGTCGTGGGCGCCAGGGTCGGCAGCGTGACGTGCACGAACTGACGCCAGCGTCCCGCTCCGTCCAGACTCGCCGCTTCGTAGAGGCGTTCGGGAATGCTCTGAAGTCCGGCGAGAAAGACGATCATGTTGAAACCGAAGTTCTTCCAGACCGCCATCGCGATGATCGACGGCATCGCCCAGTCCGGATCACCGAGCCAGTCGATGGGCCCGATCCCCACGCCGGCAAGCGCGTAGTTCAGCAACCCGAAACGCGGGTGATAGAGATAACGCCACACCACCGCGACCGCGACGATGGTGGTGGTCACGGGCAGGAAGAACACCGTTCGAAACAGCCCCTTCAGTCGCACACCGCGGGCATGGACCGCGAGCGCGGCGCCCAGCGATACCGCGATCGAGAGCGGACCGCCGACGACGACGAAGTAGAGCGTGTTGCGCAGCGCGTTCCAGAACAGCGAGTCGCCGAGCAGTGCAGAGTAGTTGCGCAAGCCGACGAAGCGCAACGCCGAACGATCGGCGACCGCGTAGATGTCGAAATCGGTGAGGCTCAGCAGCAACGACGCGACCATCGGGACGAAGAAGAACAGCCCGATGAGGCACAGCGCCGGAGCGAGCAGCAACAAGGCAGCGGCTGAACGCGTGCGCATCTTCAGCGAGCCTCCACTGCTGGCGCCGCGGCCGGCAACAGCGTTGTGGCCGCTACGGGCGCCGGCGCGATCAGCGACGCCGCGGCGCCGGCGCCGCGTGCGAGCATCCAGCGGCGTTTCTCCAGGATACGGTCGACGTCGGCGTCCAGTTCGGCCAGAGCCGAATCCATATCGCGATCGCCGCGCACCATACGCTCGAGATGATACGAGATCTTGGCAGCGATCCTTTCCCACTCCGGGATCTGCGGAGTGGCGCGGACGTGTTCGAGTTGCTGACGAAAGGCCTTGGTCTTTTCGTCGGCGGCCAACGCGGCGCTGTTCCACGCGCTGCGCCGCACCGGCAGGTCGCCGCTCAACTTGTAGAACTCGACCTGCTGAGCCGGCTCGGACAAGTACTCGATCAACTTCCACGCCGCCTGTTTGCGCGGCGAGGAAGCGGCAACGGCCAGGCTGGCTCCGCCCGCCAGCGAAAGGCCCGGACCCGGCCCGGCGGCATCCGGCATCGGCGCGGTCGCCCACGCGCCTTGAAGCTGCGCAGGCAGGCGCTGCGAGAACTCGCGCAGATTCCAGGGGCCGGTCACGTAAAAAGCGAAGTAGCCGGCAGCAAACTCCTGGTACAGGTTGGCGATCTGCGCATCGGCCTTGCGAGGCGCCAGCCCTCGGCGAAACAGTTCGAGGTAGAACTTCACCGCCTCGCGTACCGGCGTGCTCTCGAAGTCACCGTAACTGTCGTTGTCGCGCAGCAAACCGGCGCCGCTCTGCATCGCCAGAATCACCGGCGTCTGCCACTCGTCCAGCGGAAGGAAAATACCGTAGCGGTCGCTGCCCGCCTCCGCTGCGTGTTCGCGGACTCGCCGGCAGGCTTCGAACCAGTCGCGCCAGTTAGCGGGCGGCGCGCCTATTCCAGCCTCTTCGAGCAGGTCCCTTCGATAGAAAAGCAGACGCGTATCCACGTACCAGGGCAGAGCGTAAAGTTCCCCGGCGATCACGTTGGTCGCGAGCACACCCGCGAAGTAGTCGTCGCGCACCACCACCGGCGACGCCGCCACCTGCGCGTCGAGTTTTGCGGCCGCACCCAGAGCCACCACCTCCGGAATCCAGGTATTGCCCAGTTGGAAGACGTCCGGCATCGTGCGGCCGACGTAGGCGGTAAGCAGTTTCTCGTGGGCAGCGCTCCACGGCACGCGCTGGACGCGCACCTCGATGCCGGGATAGCGCAGGCGAAAACCCGGCAGCAGAACCTCGACCACCTCGCCCTCGCTGCCCATCGCCCAGAACTCGACCGCCCCCGCCTCATCGCCCGACCCACCTGCCTCCCCTTGCTCACCGAGGCCGCCGCCGCGGCAGGCCGTCAGGCCCGCGGCAAGAAGCAGCGCGGCGCACAGCCGGGAGGCGCGGTACCTGGCCCGGTCGAAAGCCGAAAAGACTCGCCGCCTCTGCCGCATTCGGCGATTAGAGCGGGCGAGAGCGGACGGCACAACGCGGACAGGCTCGGTGCCGCAGCCGGCTCCTCGAACAGGCGGGCCCCTGTTTGCGGGCGCCGCTCGCGGCGCGTCCACTTCCACGCCGCGAGTCACGGTCCGAGCGACTTCGTCATTCCCGGCGGCGGCGCTGCGGCTGACGCCACACTTCGAGCGCGGCAACCCCAGCCGTACAAACTCGTACGTGGCCGTTCGCCGGCGCACCCGAGAGGAGCCTCGCATCGGTCGTTTCCTTAGCAATGCCTAAGTTTTTGCGTGCGTGGTGCTCTGGCCCGCGGCTTGCTCAAGGCTCAGCAACGGCGCGCCTGCACGCACGACGCCGCCCAAAACAATGAGAACACACCCCCTCGACCAACTCCTGCCTTCTGCGCCAACGCCCTCCGTCGTCCGCAACACGATGGCCGATCCGGGCTCACTTCGAGCCCGCGACCAGGCCTACCCCCCTGTGTCAGGGAAGTTGCCGCCTGATCC
The DNA here is from genome assembly GCA_903893315.1 of uncultured bacterium. Classification (GTDB taxonomy): domain Bacteria; phylum Desulfobacterota; class Binatia; order UBA1149; family CAITLU01; genus CAITLU01. The sequence goes on along the minus strand of CAITLU010000061.1, from coordinate 93 downwards.
GATCCTCTGGTCCGGAGGATCTTGTGCAACATGAAGCGGGGCGGAGGGAGACCTCCGGTGGTTCAGTATTCTACGAAGTTCCGATCCAAGATG
>CAITLU010000060.1 GCA_903893315.1 uncultured bacterium | reverse complement strand
TGGTTGCACTAAGTTAGCGCGTTTTGTCTTTGAGTTATCTAAGGTCATGTCGCTAGTCGGACACGTAGATACCGACGGAAAGTTCCGTCGTCAGCGCGGAGCTCGACCTTGCGGACAAGTACAATGCGCTGCCGTCGAAAGAGTCTGATCACGTCCTTTTGTGATTCGGTTCCATCTTGGCGGAGCATGTCGACGTCACTGGCAAGTGCCGGAGTGACAACGTCCGCTTCGTGCTCGGCTCCAACCGACCAATACGGCTTCTGTTAGCCGCCGTATGACAGTCGGATGGCGACGCATTCACCGATTACTCTTTTTGTAATCCAATCTGGCAAAAGCGTGGTCGCAATATTGGTAAGCGCGGGGGCGGATCACAGAACGCGCGAACGAAAATCAGCAGGCGCTGAAACACTGCGCATCTCGCTGCACTGTGGCTTTGCCGAACCGCAGGCGCGACGCCACTCGGGCTTGCCGCGAGTTCAGAATCGACAAACGAGGACTGGAGTTGACCCGGTTTCATAGACATCCCCAAAAGCACGAAAGTGCGACAGGGGTGGCGGTCGGTGTCAAAGTAGTTGCCGCCTGAGGTTGATTCACGCGGCGATGTCCTGAGCCATGGTCGGCGCCGCAGCGGCGTCGCTCGGATTCAGTTTCACCACCGTCACCCGCTCCCAGTTTCGTACTTCACCGCTCCACCTGTTGGGATGACGCCGGCGCGCTTTCTCGTAGACCGTCGTGCGGTTGGCGAGAATCGATTCATCGTCTCCGGCATGACGCTGCGCCGGAGTGACGAAGCCGATCGCGCTGTGCAGGTGCTCGTCGTTGTACCAGCCGACGAACCAGGCCACCCAGGCCTGCGCCGCTTCGATCGAGGCAAACGGCTTCTGCGGGTACTCGGGGCGGTATTTGAGCGTGCGAAACAGAGCCTCGGAGTACGGGTTGTCGTCGCTCACGCTCGGCCGGCTGAATGAGGCCACGATCCCGAGCCGCTGCAGGGTCGCCAGCATCGTCGAGCCCTTCATCGGCCCGCCGTTGTCCGAGTGCAGCACGAGGTTCCTTGTATCGACCCGCGACGCTGCCGTGGTGGCGTCGATCAGCACGGCTGCATGCTCCATGGCCTCCTCATCGTGCACGGCCCAGCCCACGACCTTGCGGCTCCACACGTCTTCGATCAGATACAGGTAGTGAAACGCGCCGCGCACCGAGCTGCGCAGATACGTGATGTCCCAGCTCCAGACCTGACCGGGGCCGGTGGCCGCGTGTTCACGCGGTGCACTTGTCGAAGGCCGTTTCGCCGGTGATCGGTGCGTCATCGCGTCGTGGTCGTGCAGCACACGGTAGAAACTCGATTCGCTGCCCAGGTACTCCCCGCGGTCGGCCAGGTGCGGCACGATCTGCTTGGGCGACATATCGCGAAACCGCGTGCTCGTGGCCACTTCGAGGATGCGCTGGCGCTCCAGCGCAGTCAGCTTGTTGGCAGGCTCCGTGTTCGGTCCCATGCGGCCGTCTTCGCCCGGTCCCTGGAGGGACCAGCGCTGATACGTTCGCACGTCCAGGCCCACGATCTCGCACGCTCGGCGCTGCCGAGCGCCGTCTCCGATAGCTTCGGCGACAATCGCCACGACATCCTCGCGATCCGCGCTCACGTGTCGTCGCCCCCGTCCCCCCAGATCGCACGGACTTTTTTTTGGAGCACGAGCAGGGCAGCGGTCTCGGCAAGCGCCTTGTCTTTGCGCCTCAACTCCTTCTCGAGATCGCGCACGCGCTTGTCGGTCGCGTTCGCGGTCGCTGCCACTGTAACCTTGCCCGAGAGCCCTTCGAGTGAACTCTCTCGCCACCGCGTCAGATCGGCCTCGTGGATTCCTTCACGCCGCAGGAACTCGCCGAGTTCGTCGCCGGCCAGCGCCGACGCCTCGATGAGCAGTCGCAGCTTGTCTTGCGCGCTACGTTGCTTCGGATGTGGCTTGGCCGACGGCGATCGCTTGGACTTCATGCCGGCGACGCTACCCGCCTCGCGCAGCCAGCGCGACAGCGTACCCTGCGTCACGCCGACCTCAGCCGAGAGCGCGTTCGCGCTCCGGCCACCCGGACCTGTCATCTTTCCCACCATCTTGGATCGGAACTTCGTAGAATACTGAACCACCGGAGGTCTCCCTCCGCCCCGCTTCATGTTGCACAAGATCCTCCGGACCAGAGGATCGGATCAGGCGGCAACTTCCCTGACACAGGGGGGCTGA
>CAITLU010000059.1 GCA_903893315.1 uncultured bacterium | reverse complement strand
TGAGGTCGAATACCCAGGCCAGTTGGCGCTTCGATTTCGTAATTGTTCCCATGACGTCGTTTTCCTCTGTTTCTCAGCGTCAGAGCTTCTGCAGGTCGACGCGAACGGCTCTGTCGGCAGGAATCGGCTGCCAGGAGAACAGCCGGTACTTGAGTTGACCGTAGTTGCCGACCAGGCCGAGGTGCTTGATATGACCAGGCTCCAGCTCCGCGTTGCCGTACCAGTTCTCGTGCATGTATGGCTCGAAGCCGTTGTACAGGATCACCTGCCCGGGACGGCACGACGGTGTGATCTTGGCTGCCATGATCGACTCGCCGACATCGTTCACCAACTTCACCCGGCCGCCGTTCTCGATGCCGAGACTGGCGGCGTCCTTGTCGTTGATGAAGACGAACGGCTCGCCGCGGTGCGTGTTCAGGATGACGTTGTTGGTCATGTTCATCGAGTGAATGCTCCAGCGGTTGTGCCCGCTGGTCATCTCGAAACGACGATTCTTTCCACCTTGAGGCGGCGGCTCCTTGTGGGTCGCGAGCTCTTCACCGGCTTCGAGGAACCACTCGTGATCGATGTAGAACTGCGCACGCCGTACCAAGGTGTCGTAGGGAACCTTGTCTTCGGTGTGCCAGCGAAGCGGAGTGTGGACTTCGTCGGGCTTGATGGTCGAGCCCTGCGACACGCCGTGTCCGACCATACCCCAGCCTTCGAAGCGCACCGAGCCTTTTTCGCGCAGAGTCTCAAGTGTGGTTCCCTTGGGAAGCACGCCGTAGACCACGTTGTCGCGGACGATCTCGTCGAAGCGCTTCTCTTCGTCACGGATCGCACCGTCCAAGGTCGCGCGCGCCATCAGGCCCTCGAAGCTGCGGTAGTTGCCGTTGCGGTCGGTGAATCCCTTTACGCCGCGGTGCGCGGCGCGCTGCTCGATCTTCTCGACGAGCCGCACGCCGATCTCGACGTCCGCCAGCGAATCTCCGGCCGGAGGCGTCGCGCGATCGCACAGCACGTAGTTCAGGTGATGGACTGACGGCATGCTGGTGCCGAGCTTCTCGTAGTGCTGAGCCGCGGGCAGGATGTAGTCGGAGTAGAGTCCGGTGGTGGTGATTCGATAGTCCACCGAGACGATCATCTTGAGTTTGGGCCACAGGTTTTCGAGCAGGATCTTCTGCCCGCCGCGCTGACGGCGCAGCATGTTGCCGCCGGACTCGAACAGCACACGCGGTTCGACATCCTTGTAGATGCCGGTAGCGGCCGCGTTCCACCATCCCTTGTCGACCGCATCCTGGAGATACTCGCCGAAGGTTCGCTTCATCGACGGGTCGTGATTTTCGGGATTGTCCCAGCGGTCCTTGTAACCGTACTGGTAGTACCACAGGAAAGCCGGCGGGATGGTGTTGCCGAATCCGCCGAGTTCACCGGCCATTTCGGCGCCGCGGTTCTGCGCCATCTCGCTGGTCATCGACGGATCACTCGCCGTGACCATGCGGCGCATCGCGATCATCTGGGCGATGAGCTTCTGCGCCTCTTCCTGTCCCACACCGGCCTTGCGGTGCATGAACGATCCTCCGTCCATGCCCATGATGGCCCACGAACGCGTGCCGGTGCCGCGCTTGCCCCAGTTGCCTGTGAGCCCGAGCAGCAGAGCCATCGCGCGTTCCATCAGATCGCCGTGGTAGTACTTGCCGGAGTTCCAGCCGATGAAGATCTTGGTGCGACGGGTCGCAACTTTGCGCGCGAGATCCCTGATGTTGTCGGGGTGAATTTCGCAGATCTTGCCGGCCTTTTCGGGCGTGTAGTCTTCGAGATGGCGTTGCAGACGCGCGAACACCGGCTCGACTTCGACGGTGGTGCCGTCGAGCAGCGTCACTTGATAGGTGCCGTCGAGGACCGGATCGACACCGGTCATCGCCAGCGTGTGACGCGGCGCAGGTGTCAGCAGGTTGGTCAGACGGTCCCACCAGAAGAACTGGTCTTCACGCTCACCTTCGTACACTTCGTTGCCGCGCAGGAAGCGCCCGTTGTCGGTACGCACCAGCAGCGGCAGGTCGGTCTGCTCCTGAACGAACTGCTTCTTGTAGAGCCCGGCGTCGATGATGACCTTGCACATCGCCAGCGCCAAAGCCGCATCGGTACCGATGCGAATCGGCTGGTGATGATCGGCGTGAATCGCCGAGGGGCTGTAGTCGGGGGCGATCGTGACC
>CAITLU010000058.1 GCA_903893315.1 uncultured bacterium | reverse complement strand
TGAGGTCGAATACCCAGGCCAGTTGGCGCTTCGATTTCGTAATTGTTCCCATGACGTCGTTTTCCTCTGTTTCTCAGCGTCAGAGCTTCTGCAGGTCGACGCGAACGGCTCTGTCGGCAGGAATCGGCTGCCAGGAGAACATTCGGTAGGTGAGTTGTCCGTAGTTGCCGACCAGGCCGAGGTGCTTGATGTGCCCTGGTTCCAGATCCGACTGGCTGTACCAGTTTTCGTGCATGTACGGTTCGAAGCCGTTGTACAGAATCACCTGCCCCGGTCGGCACGACGGCGTGATCTTGGCGACCATGATCGAGTCGCCCACATCGTTCACCAACTTCACTTTCCCGCCGTTCTCGATGCCGAGACTGGCGGCGTCCTTGTCGTTGATGAAGACGAACGGCTCACCACGGTGAGTGTTGAGCATCAGGTTGTTGGTCATGTTCATCGAGTGAATGCTCCAGCGGTTGTGACCGCTGGTCATCTCGAAACGACGATTCTTTCCACCTTGAGGCGGCGGCTCCTTGTGAGTCGGCAGTTCTTCGCCGGCCTCGAGGAACCACTCGTGATCGATGTAGAACTGCGCACGCCGTACCAAGGTGTCGTAGGGAACCTTGTCTTCAACGTGCCAGCGAAGCGGGTTGTGAACCTCGTCGGGCTTGATCGTCGACGCTTGCGACACGCCGTGTCCGACCATACCCCAGCCCTCGAAACGCACCGAGCCCTTCTCGCGCAGAGTCTCGAGCGTGGTTCCCTTGGGAAGCACGCCGTAGACGGTGTTGTCGCTGATAACTTCTTCGAAACGCTCGTCTTCGCCACGAATCGCGCCGTTCAAGGTGGCGCGCGTCATCAGGTCCTCGAAGCTGCGGTAGTTACCGTTACGGTCGGTGAATCCCTTTACGCCGCGGTGCGCGGCGCGCTGCTCGATCTTCTCGACGAGCCGCAACCCGATCTCGACATCCGCCAGCGAATCGCCGGCCGGAGGCGTCGCGCGATCACACAGCACGTAGTTCAGATGGTGAACAGACTGCATGCTTGTGCCGAGCTTCTCGTAGTGCTGAGCCGCGGGCAGGATGTAGTCGGAGTAGAGTCCGGTGGTGGTGATTCGATAGTCCACCGAGACGATCATCTTCAGCTTCGGCCACAGATGATCGAGCAGGATCTTCTGCCCGCCGCGCTGCCGGCGCAGGATGTTGCCGCCGGACTCGAACAGCACGCGCGGCTCGACATCCTGATAAGCCTTGGTGGCGGCAGCATTCCACCACCCCTTGTCCACTGCCTCCTGGAGGTACTCGTCGAAGGTGCGCTTCATCGACGGGTCGTGGTTCTCGGGATTGTTCCAGCGTTCCTTGTAACCGTACTGGTAGTACCACAGGAAAGCTGGCGGGATGGTATTGCCGGCGCCGCCGAACTCACCGGCCATCGCGGCGCCGCGGTTCTGGACCATTTCCGTGGTCATCGTCGGATCATCCATCGCAAGCATACGACGCATGGCGATGATCTGTGAGATCAGCTTTATCGCTTCTTCCTGTCCCACACCTTGCTTGCGGGTCATGAAGGCCATGCCGTCAAGTCCCATGATGGCCCACGAACGCGTGCCGGTGCCGCGCTTGCCCCAGTTGCCTGTGAGCCCGAGCAGCAGAGCCATCGCGCGTTCCATCAGATCGCCGTGGTAGTACTTGCCGGAGTTCCAGCCGATGAAGATCTTTGTGCGGCGGGTCGCCACCTTGCGCGCGAGACTGCGAATGTTGTCGGGGTGTATCTCGCAGATCTTGCCGGCTTTTTCGGGCGTGTAGTCCTCGAGGTGGCGTTGCAGACGTGCAAACACCGGCTCCACTTCGACAGTGGTGCCGTCGAGCAGCGTCACTTGATAGGTGCCGTCGAGCACCGGATCGATGCCGGTCGTCGCCAGCGTGTGACGCGGCGCAGGTGTCAACAGGTTGGTCAGGCGGTCCCACCAGAAAAACTGGTCTTCGCGCTCGCCTTCGTACACTTCGTTGCCGCGCAGGAAGCGCCCGTTGTCGGTGCGCACCAGCAGCGGCAGGTCGGTCTGTTCCTGCACGAACTGCTTCTTGTAGAGCCCGGCGTCGATGATGACCTTGCACATCGCCAGCGCCAAAGCCGCATCGGTACCGATGCGAATCGGCTGGTGATGATCGGCGTGAATCGCCGAGGGGCTGTAGTCGGGGGCGATCGTGACC
>CAITLU010000057.1 GCA_903893315.1 uncultured bacterium | reverse complement strand
TGTCTAGTCCGTGACAGCCGCCGCTGCGGACTCCCGCGAGAGGGTGAGAATCCGAACTTTCTATTTCAAGGGGATTCCAACCGTGAGGACGACTCACGAGCGAAAGAGAGACGACACCATGTTGAAAATGAATGAACGAAACAGTTGGGCCCGGCCTCGGGCGTTCAACATCGACAGAGCCTGCAAGACCGGCAAGCTGATTGCCGGCCTCGGAGCGGTGCTCCTTCTCAGCAGTGCTTCGGCGGCGCCGGCGGCGATAAGCGGAAGCCAGGCCTGTAACGTAGTATTCAGCGTCAGCAACACTACTGACTTGCAGGCCCTTCAATTGACCATCGACTACAGCGGCGTGGCTTCGGGCGCCTTCGTCGGCAATGCGGTATGCAACCTGCCGGCCGGGCTTTCCGATGTTCTCAACGATCGGAGTGCGCAGAGCATGGTGGTGGGTTGGGCTAATACCGTGACCTTCTCCGGTCCGGCCGCGTTCGCTACCTGTACCTTCACCACTCCCGGTGCGGCGCCGGCTGCCGGTGACTTCGCCGTCACGATCGATGACGCTTCGGGGGATAATCCTCCGGCGGCGGCCGACCCGATGCCGACTGTCGCGGTGACGATCGGAACCTGCGTTCCGGTAGCCAGCGACTGCGGTAACAGCATCGTCGAACAGGGTGAGGAGTGCGACGATGGAAACGTGGTTCTCGGTGACGGCTGCGGCGCGCACTGCAACCTCACGGGTTCCTGCTCGGGCACTCCGGAATCGGGATGCCGTCACGGGGCGAGCTCCAGTTTGCTGCTGAAGGACGACACCAAGAATCCTGCCAGCAACGCGAAGGATCAGGGCCAGTACCAGTTGAAGAAAGGCGACGCGACGTCCCTGGAAGACTTCAAGAATCCGGTAGGCGCAGCGGCCACCTACAGCTGGTGCGTCTACGATGCGGGCCAACTCATCCTCGGGAAGGACATCCCGGCGGGGTCGGGTTGGGCTCAGAAGGGAACCACCGGGTTCGGCTTCAAGGGCGACGCCGACGGTGTCACGCTGATCGGTCTGAAGGCCGGTGGGGCCGGCAAGTCGCAGATAAAGGTGCAGGCTAAGAGCAAGGCCGGCGACTTCGCTTCGCCGACGTTGCCTCTGACCGAGCCGGTAACGGCCCAGTTCGTGATCGACGATCACGTCACTCCGATCTGCTTCGAGAGCACTTTCGGGACGGCGACGAAGAACACGGCTTCTCAGTACAACGCGAAGTAGGAAGTTCCGTGCTTCAGTAACGCCCACGACGTGAGGCGCGGATGTGCCCGGCGGGGTCGGTTTTGCCGACCCCGCCGGGTTGCGTTCTGGAGACCGCGTTCCAGTGGCGCAGGAGTCATGAAATGAAATGTGTGAATCGACCAACTGTCTTCTTGTTCGGCGTCAGCGTCGCGCTTCTTGTCGCGGTTTCCGTTCCACTACCGGCGCTGAGTGCTCAGAATCCTGACCTTGCGTGCCGCTCCACGATCGAGTCAGGTTTCCGCCGCTGGCTCGCCGCTACCATGATTGCTCGCGCGCAGTGCCAGAGCCGCAAAATTCTTGGGCGACAAGATTCACTGACCGACTGCGTGACCGGCGCCAACGATGTTGCTTTGGCCGCGCGACTGGCGAAGGCGGATAACCGCCTTGACCGTTCGGTGTCGCGGCGCTGCGCCAATGCGGAGTGGGGCCTGCTCAGTTACCCCGGCCCCTGTCAGGACGTGGCCGGCCCGGACTTCACCGCAGATGACCTGCTGCGCTGCATGAAGAACGTCGGCGGCGCGGCCATAGACGCCATGTTCCAGGTCGAATACCCGCCGGCCATGAAGGCTGAAAGTCGGGCCTATCGCAGCGACGAGGTCGCGTGCGTTATTGGTACGGTGAGTCGTTCTTTCGCGATGCTGTCGCGTGACATGAAAACCCGATTTAGCTGCCAGCTCGGCCAGGAAGCCGGTAACGTCGATGCTGGCGTGGACTGCCGGGCGATTCCCGTTCCTTACGGCCCTGGCACCAAAGACGCGGCCGTAGACTCCGGCATTCTGCGAGCCTATCTGACCGTGCTTTCCGGCCTGCCCAAGGCTTGCGCTTCCATCGACATAGCCGCTCTTGGTTACAGCGCACACTGCTCCGACCTAAGCGGTGGCAGTTTCGATTTTCGCGATCTCGAGTCCTGCGTTTTCGATTCCAATCAGGTGCAGCTCGCGACTTTGATGGACGTGGTGTTTCCCTCGGATCCGGTGTGCGGCAACGGCATTCTTCAGGAAGGCGAGGAGTGCGACGACGGTCGCTTGAACTCGGATACCGTGGCCGGAGCCTGCCGTACGGATTGCCGTCTGCCGTTTTGCGGTGACGGGACCACCGATCCGGGCAACGCCGAATCCTGCGACGACGGCAACACCACTGCCGGCGACGGCTGCGATGCACTGTGCCGGACGGAGTTCTGCGGCGACGGCATCGTCAACGGGAATCCACCGGAGCGGTGCGACGACGGGAACGTCAACGCGGCGGACGGCTGCACGAACACTTGCCGGTTCGCTACCTGCGGTGACGGCGTCGCGTGTACCGACAGCTCCTGCACGAGCGGTCCCGGCGGCGGGCCCGAGCAGTGTGACAATGGCAGCGGCAACGCGGCCGATGGGGCCTGCCACGCCGATTGCTCTGGGTTCCGCTTCACTTGTTCGTTGACGATCGGCGTTACCAGTTCCGAAACTCTTGGGGCGCTGCTCTACGAAATGGACTACGGAACCGCGGCCGGTGAGTTGCTGGGCACCGCTGCCAACGTGAAGTGTACCTCGCTGGTTGCCGACTCGCTGTTCACGTTCCGTGACGATGACGCACGGAGGATCATGCGCGAATCGGTGATCAATTCGGCGGGATTTGCCGGACCTGCAAGCCTTGCTGACTGCTCGTTTGCGACCAGCGACCCAGGTCTGGCGGCGCGCGCTTTCAAGATCACGGTGCTCGACGCGTCTTCGCCGGACTTCGATCCTCTGACCCCGAAGCTGGCCGTAACGGCAGTGGACTGCACCGGCCAATAGGATGGACTGTGGGTCGCGATCATATCGTCACCGCCTGTGTGAATTTTCCCCTGGCGAGATTCGGAAACGATCGGTGGTGAGCTCTTCGGAGCGGGCCTTCGGGTATGTTACGGTGCGGCGGTGATCTCAGCGGGACGATTGATCGAACAACTTCGTGCGCGTCTGCTCGTGGCACGAGTCGGTGATGACGCCGAAGGGGTTCATCAGGTCCGTGTGGCCGCCAGGCGTCTCGACGCCTGGCTCGTTCTTGGTAATCGCAGGATGTTGCGTGACGATCTGCGGTGGCTGAGGGCTACCGTAAGTCGGGCACGTGATCTCGACGTGCTGATCGGAGGTGAAGTACCGGGCTGGCTGCTGTCGCAGGATCTGCTCGTCTGGCTTCAACTGCGCCGCGCCGAGGAGCAGCCCAAGATCGTCGCCGCTCTCGAATCGGAACGAAGCGGGGCCCTGCTCGATGCCCTGAGCCTGCTTCCCGACATCGACCAGGACACCGCGCGCCGGTCGATTTCGCCCATTGTCAGGCAAGTGCTGGACCGTGCCGCTCAGTTGCGTGCGAACGACGATCCCGACGACGATGACCTGCACGGTCTGCGACGTGCGGTTCGGCGTCTGCGCTTCGCGCTCGAGTGGATGGGAGAAAAGTCGAGCGCGCTCGCCGAACTTCAGCAGATTTTCGGCGAGTTCAACAACCGGGTGTTGTTGCTGCGGTGGCTTGACGCGTTCCCTGAGCAGTCGGTTACGGAAGAACCGCGCGCCCGTCTGGGCGCTGAGCTGTGCGAGCAGCGGGCAACCGTCGTGCGCACTTGGCAAGGCGTCCAGGACAGGGTGCAGGAGGTATGTCTCGAATGGACCTGATCCTCATCCGACACGCCAGGGCGCAGCCGTGCAGCGAGGACCTGCCCGACTCGATGCGGCCTTTGACCGAGCGGGGCCGCCGCCAGTTCGCAAGAGTTGCACGAGGGCTCGACCGGCTTGAAATTCGCGTCGACCTGTTGCTTCACAGCCCGTGGCTCCGGGCGGTCGATACCGCCGAACTGCTTGGCCGCATTCTCGATGGCCCGTCTCGTGTCACTTCCTTGCTGGCCGAGGCTCCGACCGTACACCTGCTCGATGACCTGGTGCGACTGCAGACGCAGCGGGTCGCTGTCGTAGGTCACGAACCGTGGCTTGGCGAGCTCTGCGCGTGGCTTGTCGCCGGCGATGCCGGATCATGTGCGAATTTCGCACTGAACAAAGGCGGCGTTGCCTGGCTCACGGGTATCCCGCTGCCCGGCGGGATGCGGTTGCAAGGGTGGTTTCCGCCTCGTGTGCTGCGTTACGTGTGAGAATGCGCCGCGCGATCGGATTCGAGTACGCCTCTTTGTGCGGGACCTGGCAAGTTGGTGCGACGGTATGTCGTGGTCGAGAGGGTGGCAGGTCCGACGACCCGGTGCGATCCGTCGGCCGCTGCCGGCTGTCGATGACGGGCTTTCATGCGAAAAGAGTTCTCGGTAGTTGGTCAGCAGAGCTTGTGCGGGGCCGAAGGGCCGAGGGGCCGAGGGGCAGAGTCAGACGTTGAAGCTTGCAGCCATAGATATAGGTTCGAACTCGATCAAGGTCGTCGTCGTAGACGCGACTGCGAGTGATTCATTCGCTGTCCTGGTGCGGGAAAAAGATGGCGTACGGCTTGGACACAACACCCTGCGCGACGGCCACCTGGGAGAAGAAGCGATCGCGCGCGCCTGCGAATGCATCAAGCGCTTTCGCTCGTTGGCCGAAGCGCGCGGTGCCGAGCGAGTCATCGCGATCGCCACAGCTTCGGTGCGCGAAGCCGACAACGCAGCCGAGTTCCTTGCGACCGTGGAACGTGAGGCCGGCGTGCACGTGGAGCTTCTGTCGGGTGTCGAGGAGGCGCGCCTGATCGGCCTCGCCGTTTCTTACAGGTGCGGGACGCGCGGCGTGGCCCAGGTCAACATAGATATCGGCGGCGGTTCGACCGAGATCACCGTGGTACGAGACGGGAATCCCACGTCACTCTTTTCGGTCAAACTCGGCGCGGTCGGACTTACCGACGAGTTCTTCGCGTTCGACCCGCCAAAGCCGAAAGAGCTGCGCGCGCTGAAGGTCCGTGTGCGCGGCGCGTTCGAACGGCTGCGTCGCGAACTGCGCGGAACGAGCTGGCAACTGGCGACGGGCACTTCGGGCACGATCCTTGCCATCGGTGAGGCCTTGAGGTCGGCCGGAACGCGGGAATCCGGGCGTGGGCCGTCGGGAGCTCAGCCGGTCGGAATGGAAGTCGGCTTCGTCCAACTGGAGCGTTTCAACGAGCGCGTCGCGGCGATGGACGTCGCCACGCTCAAGAGCATTCCGGGCGTGAGTGCCCAGCGTGCGGAGATCGTGATCGCCGGCGGGCAGATCCTTGAAGGCGCGATGCGTGCGCTTGGCATCAAGTCCCTGCGTACCTGCGACTGGGCCCTGCGCGAAGGTGTCATCATCGACCGTCTGCGTGAACTCGAAGCTGAGTCGCATCCTCCGCTGCCGGACGAGGCCGACCAGCGTCTGCGAAGCGTGTGCGCAGTCGGCCGGCGCTTCGGCTACGAAGAGACTCACGCGCTGCAGGTCGCAAAGCTGTCTGAACAGATTTTCGACGGACTGGCGGCCTTGTGCGGATTCACGCGCCACCAGCGTACGCTGTTGTCGGCCGCCGCGCTGTTGCACGACACCGGCTTCCACATTGCGCACGAATCGCACCACAAGCATTCCCTGTATCTCATCATGCACTCTGAATTGACGGGGTTTTCGGAGGAGGAACGGGCGGTGATCGCCAATGTGGCGCGTTATCATCGCGGACCGCCGCCGAAAGAACGGCATGCCGACTACGCTGCCCTCAACCAGACGGATCGGGACACTGTATGCCGTCTGGCGGCCGTGCTGCGCGTGGCGAACGCGCTCGACCGCGGCCACGACAGCCGGGTACGAGAGGTGCGCTGCACACGCGACGGACAGACCGTGCAGTTGGAGCTTCGCAGCGACTGGCGGTGCGAAGAAGAAATAGTGTCTGCAGAGCAGCGCGGAGATCTCTTCGAGCAGACCTTGGGTTTCCGGCTGACCTTCGCCACCACGAAGGTATGAGACGCGGTTACGGATATCTGGCGAACAACTCCTAATGATAGTGCGTCAGCCCGTCGGACGGTGACGCTGGACGGGCGCGGTACTCGGCAGTAAGCAGGACGTAATGACAACAACGGGTCCGAGCGGGCAAGTTCTGGTACGAGGCGCCGATGACCACGGCGTCGAGGTTAAGGAATTGCCGGAGACTGTCCTTCGGCGCCGAGATCTGCTGTTCAATCGCGAATTGAGCTGGCTCGAGTTCAACCGTCGCGTGCTGGAAGAGGCGTGCGACGAAACGCACCCGTTGCTCGAGCGTCTGAAATTCCTCGCGATATTTTCCAGTAATCTCGACGAGTTCTTCATGATCCGCGTGGCTGGACTCAAGAACGAAGTCGATGAAGAAAGCACCGAGACCTCGCTCGACGGCATGACCGCCGCCGAACAACTGTGCGAGATCAGTCGGGGCCTGCGTCCTCTGCTCGCCGAGCAGGCGCGTTGTCTGCGCGAAGTCATCCTTCCGCAACTCGAGAGCTGCGGCATCGTGCTGACTTCCTGCGCGCAGCTTACCGAAGCGGAACGTGGTGTGCTGACTGCGTATTTCATGGAAAACGTTTTCCCGGTCTTGACGCCGCAGGCCGTGGATCCGAGTCATCCGTTTCCCTACATTTCGAGTCTCAGCCTCAATCTGGGACTGCTGATCGAGCCGCTGGGCCAAGGGAGCGGCAAGGGAAAAGCGGCCGGCACCGGGCGGCGTTTCGTGCGCATCAAGCTGCCGCCGATGGTTCCGCGGCTGGTTTCCGTCGGCGATGGAGAGACGAGGTACGTGTTTCTCGGTGACTTGATCGCGGCCAATGCGGACAGGCTGTTCCCCGGCATGCGTGTCGGCGTGAGTTGCGGGTTCCGCGTGACGCGTGACGCAGATATCGAGATCCTCGAAGAGGAGGCCGGTGATCTGCTGAGCGTGATGGAGCAGGAGTTGCGAAAGCGTCGCTTCGGTGAGGCGGTGCGACTCGAAGTAGCGGCCGATATGCCAGAGGAGATGGTCGGATATCTGACCGAGTCGCTGGAGCTGACGTCAGACGACGTGTACGCGGTGCAAGGTCCGCTGCGGCTGCGCGATCTGATGATGCTGTACGAGCTTCCGCGCGCCGAACTGAAGGACAGGGCGCTCTCCGCGCGGCTGCCGGCGCCTCTGCGGGGTCGCGAGTCTATGTTTGCCGCCATCGGGCGTCAGGACATCCTGCTGCATCACCCGTACACGGCGTATTCGGCGGTTACGGATTTCATCAGTGCTGCTGCGTCCGACCCTGACGTGTTGGCTGTCAAAATGTGCCTCTACCGTACCGGGCAGCGATCGCCGATCGTGCAGGCGCTGATGGAGGCGAGCGGGCGGGGCAAGCAAGTCGCGGTGCTGGTCGAGTTGAAGGCGCGCTTCGACGAGGAGAACAACATCGGCTGGGCCAGGCAGCTCGAACGTGCCGGTGTTCACGTCGTGTACGGTCTCCTGGGTCTCAAGACCCACTGCAAGGTAGCTCTGGTAGTGAGGCGCGAGGGAACCCTGCTGCGTCGCTATGTTCATATCGCCACCGGTAACTACAACCCGACAACCGCCCGTATCTACACTGACGTCGGACTGTTTACCGCCGACCCTGATATCGGCGCCGATGCCAGCGACCTGTTTAATTTTCTCACCGGCTATTCGCGCCAGGCGAATTACCGCAAGCTGTTGGTAGCGCCGGTCGACTTGAAAGAGCGTACGCTCGAACTGATCGAGCGCGAGATGCGCCACTGTCGCAGCGGTCTCCCCTCTCGCATCGTTGCGAAGATGAACAGCCTCACCGATACGACGTTGATACGCGCTCTCTACGCGGCATCGCAGGCCGGTGTGACAATCGACTTGATCGTGCGCGGGGTGTGCGGGCTACGCCCGAGAGTGGCGGGTATTTCCGAAAACATCCGCGTCGTCAGCATCGTCGGCCGGTTTCTCGAGCACAGCCGCATCTTTTATTTCTCCAACGGCGGTGCCGAGGAAGTCTATATCGGGAGCGCCGACTGGATGGCGCGCAATCTCGAGCGTCGCATCGAGGTTGTCGTACCGATCAGCGACGCTCGGCTCAGACGGCAACTCAAAGAGGACATCCTCGATGTCTGTTTGCGCGACAACGTCAAGGCTCGGCGGCTGATGCCGGACGGCAGCTACGAACGTGTGCGGCGCGGCGCCGGCGAGCACGAACTTGACAGTCAGATGTTTTTCGCACGCCATCCTCTTTGATTGCAGGCACGGCGTTGCGACCATGCCCGTGAGGCGCTTGGGGTGGACGGACGGGCATCGGGTGGACGAGGCGGCCGGCAAGAGCGTGTGGTTTCTTGGCCGGATAGCTCCGAAGCGTCGCTTACGATCCGGCAAGGCTCGGAGATAGGCCGATGAAGTCGAAGCCGCCGCATTGCATTCGGGTGTGCCGTAGGACTCATTTGGAATGGGCAGTGTCTTGAGATCGCGCGGGTTGCGACACGGCTGGACGATGTTGTCGAGCGCGGTGTTGCTGGCGGCGGCTTTCGGCTTTCCCGCATTTTTGGCGGCTGGGAAATCGGCTACCTTCGATGAGGTGTCGCACCTTCCTGCCGGCTATTCCTACGTGCAGACCCGCCGCATTTCTCTCAACCCCGAACATCCACCACTCATCAAGGAACTCTGCGCGCTGCCCTTGCTGCTGTTCGGCGCGAAGATGCCGGCCGATGCGGAGACCATCGCCAAGGCTTCAGCATCGCCGAGTTATCAGTGGGAATTCGGACAGCGCTTTCTGTACGGGCAGGAAGCCGACCGCCTCCTGTTCTGGGGAAGAATGCCGGCGGTGTTGCTGTCGCTGGGGCTTGCCGTCGTCATGATGGTGTGGGCCGGAGGGCTGTGGGGAGATGAAGCCGCGCTGCTGGTACTGGCTCTCTACGTCTTCGATCCCACCATCACGGCTCATGCTCAGCTTGTTACCACCGACGTGGGCCTGGCATTCTTCGCGACACTGTTTCTTCTTTTGTTCAGAGCCTACTTGGAAAGACCGGGTTTGCTGCGACTGCTGAGTTGCGGTGTGACTCTAGGTCTGGCGATGGGGTCGAAGTTCTCCGGTGTGGCGCTGGTTCCGATCGCCGCGGCTCTGGCCGCGTTGGCAGCGCTGCGACCAACGATTCGAGACACAACGGAAAATCCATCATGGCGAAGGGGGGTAGGTTCTCTGGGGGCGGTGGCGGCCATGTGCGTGATTGCCTACGCGGTGCTGTGGGCTTTGTATTTTTTCCCGAATGACCCGTTCTTCTATGTAGAAGGATTAGAGGCGGTGAACCGCGACCGCGATCCGAACTACCGGTACTACCTGATGGGAGAACTGAAGCCAGGAGGCTGGAACTCGTATCTGCTCGCAGCGTGGTTGGTCAAGACCCCGCTTCCGACGCTGATGTTGGTTGCCGCTTCGGTGGTGCTTTTCCTGTGCGGCCGACACCGCGCTTCGTGGCTCGACGAAGCGTTTCTGGTGGTGCCGGCACTGACGTTCTTCGCCGGTTACTCGTTGACCAGCGACAATCTCGGTGTGCGTTACCTGATCCCATGCTTTCCGTTCATCTTTCTCTACGCTTCCAGGGTAGCTGCCTGTGCGGCTGCATGCAGGGGTTGGGCTCGCGGCGCTCTGGTGTTTTGCCTGGCGTGGATTGTCCTGGAGTTCGTTGTGATCTGGCCGGACCACCTTTCCTATTTCAACGAACTTGCCGGAGTCCCTCCGCGCGGCGTCGAATGGCTGGACGATTCCAACGTGGATTGGGGGCAGGGCTTGCTGCAACTCAGGGACTATCTCGGTGAGCATCCGGCGAAGAACTTGCATCTGTGTTACTTCGGCAGCGCCGACCCGACCTACTACGGCATTATCGCGAAACCGGTGACGATAAGCGCCCTTACGGGGCTGCCGGAGGAAGGCACGTACATATTGAGCGCGAACTGCGTGGCGCGCGCGACCGCGCTGGCGAAGCTACGAGGTGAGGCCGCAGGAAACTGGCTGGCGACGACTTCTCCGCGCGCGGTGGTGGGGCATGCATTGTATGTCTACGAGATACGCTGACGTGTAGGAGCGTCGCCGCCTCGTCGGTCAACGCGCGCCGACGCCGAAGGGCGTATTTCGCGTCGTTGCCGGCGCTTGGTCGAGGCGTTCGTGCAGAGTTGGCAGGGCCGGGTGATCGGGCTGGAGCTTTTCGAGTTCTGCGGTCAGGGCGCGGGCCTCGGCGAAGTCGCCGACCTGCGTGAGGAAGAGTGCGAGATTGGCTCTGGCTTTGGTCTGGCCCGGGTCCAGCCGAATAGCGCTGCGGTAGGCATCGATGATCGTTTGCGGCTCGGCTCCGACTCGTTTCAGCGCGTTGCCGAGGTTGAAGAACGGTTCGGGGTAGGACGGCAGCAGCGTGATTGCGCGATAGTAGGACTGTATCGCTCCGCGATCATCACCGCTCTTGGCCGACACGGCGCCGAAATTGTAGTGGGCCTTGGCGCTTTGAGGCGCCGACGCCAGTTGAGCTCGGAAGAAGGTCTCTTCATTCGCCCATGTCCGGTTTCGCGCGGCTGTGGCGAAGCCCAGAAGAGCAAGCAGGCAAATCATGCCGGCGGCTTTGAAGGTGCGGTTCAGTCGCCGCGCCAAGCTGCCGAGTCCATACGCAACGAGGATGATGAACAAGAATGAGGGAGCGTAGGCGAGCCTTTCGCCCATGATGGTTCCGATGGCGAAGAATACGTTCGACGTCGGAGCGAACAGCGTCGCGTAACCGAAGAGCGCAAAGCCGACCATCGGACGCGTCTTGCGCCACGACAGCGCCGTCGCTGCGCCCGCAGCGGCCAGGAGAAAGAAGCTGAAAACGCCCGGTTCTCGCCATGAAGCAAGCGGAATCTGATTGTAGGAGTAGTCAGAAGAGAGACCCACCGGAAAGAGTTCGAGCGCGAGGTACTTCATCTGGACCAGCGCGGCGGTCGCGAGTCGCGCGGACGTGGTTGCATCGAAAAGAGGATTGTCGACGAAAGGATGCGGAGCCGGCAGCGATCCGACAACACTGGCGCGCAGTCCCAGCCACACCGACATAACCGAGACGTAGACCGCATAGGCGGCCAGCGGCTTTCGCCGGGTGGGCTGCAAGAAGAAGAAATCCATCACCACGGCAAGGCCGACGAAAGCGATCGCGGATTCCTTGCTCATCAGCGCCAGCGTGAAGGCGATGGCTGCGACAAGTGGATGGTACTGCTTGCGATGAGCGCACAGGAACAACAGGCCGAACAAGAGAGCGAGGATTTCCGCACGTCCGACGGCCTGCACGACCACTTCGGTGTGGAGTGGGTGGACGGCGAACAGCAGTGCGGCTGCCAGCCCCAGTGCTTCGGTAGCGCCGAGGAGGAGAAGGAAGCGGTAGAGAGTGCAGGCAACGGCCGCGTGAAGCAGCACGTTGAGAAGAATGAACCCGGCCGGGTTGCCTCCCGCCTGCCCGAGTGCGGTATTGAGGGTCGAGTTGAAAGCCAGGCTCCATATCGTCAAAGGCCGGTAGAGTTGATCGCAACGCGCGCCGCCCCAGTACCCGTTGCCGAGGATGTCGACGACATGGGAAGGGCCGCCTTGGATCAGGCGGTTCTGGGTAAGCAGTTCGAGGTCGTCGTAGACGAACGTGTTGCCGATCGCATTCGCGTAGACGAGCAGCGAAACGACGACGATCGAGGCGGTCGCGAGCAATGTGCGGTGTAGCCGGCTTTGAGAGAGCGGGCTAAGCGGCGTCGTCGACGCTACGGCGGACGCGACACCGGCGCGCCGGCGCAGGTTCGTCACTTCGCGGTAGCGGCGGCGGACTTTTCTCCGTAACCCCAGCGGGCGATCTTGAGCAACTCGATCTCGAAAACGAGTGTCGCGTCGGGAGGAACCGGAGGAACCATCGACGGAGCGCCGGTCGCGCCGTAGGCGAGGTTGGCGGGGACGGTGAAGCGGTATTTAGCTTTTTCGTTCATGAGCTGTATTCCTTCTGTCCAACCTGGAATGACTCGGTGCAGCGGAAACGTCTGGGTCGTGTGACGCCTCTCCGAGCTGTCGAACTCGCGCCCGTCGAGCAGGAAACCTCGGAACGCGATCGTGACCGTGTCCCTCGCCAAAGGAGGCGTCCCGCTTCCTTCTCGCATGACTTCGTACTGAAGACCGCTCGGAGTCGTGATGCCCGCTCCGGTGGCTTTTGTCGCAGTGTCGGTTACTGCCTCCATGGCAGCGGGTTTCACGGCGTGGTCGCCGGTTTCGCCGGCGCTGGCAACGTGAGCCGTCAACGTGAGTGCGAGCATGACGATTAATGCGTGGATGTTCATTGGAGCAACTCCTGGGCTGTAGGCAAGACCGTCGGCGATCCCTTGAGAACGAATCGGCTTATTGCCGAGCCGATTGGGCACGCCCGTCTTGCGTTGGGAAATTGTTGAACAGACTGCGGCAGTGAATCTTGCAACCGGCTGACAGATCCTAGTCGGCACTGGCGGTCGTCGTGTCTTCGGAAGAGTTTTGCGCAGTGGCTTGGCGGCCGTCGCGTCGGACTCGTTCCTGCGCGAGGTGCTTCAGGTAACTTTCGGCCGCCGCGCTGGTTTTGGTATCGCTGCCGGCCGCGCGGAAAGAGCGCTCGGCTTCATCGAAGTGGTCCAACCCGAGTTGGGCGATGCCGAGCAGAAGCTCGATAGATGAGCGTTGGTCGGGCTTGGCCTTTGCCAACGCCTTGGTCAGCGCTACGCGGGCCGGTTCGAAGCGATCGCGCTGCAGGTGGAGCTGGCCCAGCAGCAAGTAGCTCTGGCCGTCGGGCGCCAACTCTCCGGCCTTTTCCAGCGGCGTCAACGCCCGGTCGGTTTCGCGCGCAGCGATGTAGCAGTTGGCCAGAAGGTCGTAGGAATCGGCGTCGGCTGTCACGACTCCGGCGCTCATTCCTTCTTCGAGGGTCTCGGCGCAACGGTATGGAAGCTCCCTCCCGAAGGAGAGGCGCGCGAGTTGGCGATACTCGCGGTCAGCGTCCAGGAGCTTCGCCTGGTGGGCAAGGCTGAGTGTTGCAAGCGCCTCGTCGTCTTTGTCCAGCGCGTTTTGGATCGAAGCGAGTTGGACCCAGTATCGTTTTGTCTTTGGCGCCACGACGACCAGGCGCTCCAATGTAGACGCTACCCCGGCATAGTCGTGAAGCTCGAACTGTATGGCTGCCAGGAGCTGCAACCAGCTTTCGTGTGCCTGGGCGCTGTTCTCGATAGCAGTGCGGGCAGGGACGAGGGCGTCGGCGAACTTTTCCTGTTGGACCAGGATCATGGCCTTCAGGAAGTAGGCGTCGGGTTTGGGGTTACCGGCGGACACGAACCAGTCGTTGATGAGGTCCAACGCACGATCGTAGTTGCCGGTCTGCGTGTAGATCTGCGCCAGAGAATAGGTCATTCCCATTCGCGCACCTTCGTCGAGTGCGTTCTGGCCTAGCGAAGTTTCGAATTCTTTCGCAGCCGCGGCCGAGTCTCCCTTGGAAATGAGGATGTATCCGCGGAAGCGGTGGATCTGCGCGATGTCGGAGGGGCCGAGCTTGCGTAGGCCGGCCAACTCATTGACGACTTCGAGAGCGTCGTCGGACTTGTCCTTTTCCAGCAACGCATTGGCACGAAGAAGTCTTTCCGCGATGGCCGGGTTCAGCGCGACGGCTTTGTGGGCTTTCGTCGCATCGGGAGTCGGCTGAGGTCCGGCGTCAGTTGCGGCGCTGACCGTCGATGCGAGTAAGGAAAGAAGCAGCAGCGAGAGGAGTGAAAACTTCATGGTTCCTACTTGTCCAACTCGAAGCGGAGCACCACCTCGATGCCTTGGGTTTCCATCGGGGTTCCCCCTTGAACCTGGGGTTGGTACTTCCATTTGTTGACCGCTTGGACGGCGGCGCGATCGAACAGCGAGCTGCTCGACTTGACGACCACCGCGTCCTTGACGGACCCGGCGGTAGAGATGTTGAAACGCAGTTGCACCCAGCCTTCGAGGCCGCGACGCGCCGCTTGCGGCGGGTACTGGGGTTCGACGCGGACCAGGGGCAGGGCTCCGCGATCGGACATCCCGCCTCCGAACGCGAGCCCACCGGGAATGCCGCGGCCGTCGCCGCCGCCGCCGCCGGCCGAACCGAATTCGGCGCCGATACCGGCAGCGATTGCCTGTACGTCGAGACCGAGGTCGATTCCTTTTTCTTGGGCTACCGCCATCGTCGGGGTGACGGGGGCTTGCTCGGGTTTGACGCGCTGGGGCTTCTCGCGTTTCTTTTCTTCGACTTCCATTTCGCGGTGCAGTCGCACGAACTCGACTTTGGAGAGCGTGACGGCAGTCGAATCCGAGGAATTGCGGACGTTGGTCATCGTGTGGAGGAACGAGAACAGAGTCACGATCAGCAGGACCGCGAACAGGAAAGCGATAGGAAAACGCAGGATCGTCACTGGCTACTTCCCGACGGCGCTGGTTGCGCCGATCGCCACGTCTTTGATGCCGCCCTGTTTGACCTCGTCGATGACCTGGGCAAGCAGGCCGGCTTTCGCGGACTTGTCGGCGATCACTACCACCGTGTCTTCGGGGCGCTCCAGGTGAAGGCGTTCGATGGTCGGCCTCACCTCGCGCATGTCTACCTGGCGCCGGTCCATCCACACCTCGCCGTTGGGGCGCACCGCCACCAGGATGTTGCCGGTGTCTTCGTGGACGGCGGTTTCGGCTTCGGGGCGTATGACGGCGATTCCAGCCTCGCGGACGAAGGAAGTGGTGATGATGAAGAAGATGAGAAGGTTGAGCACGAAGTCGAGCATCGGCGCGAGATCGATGCCGGTCTCGTCGCCTTCGTGGGAGGTGTGGCGGTGTGGTCGCATTTCCTACCTTGACGACGTTCCGAAAGAGATGTTGTCGACACCGCCGAGACGAATCTGATCTATCACCTGGACAAGAAGCCCGGTTTCCGCGCTCTGCTCGGCTGTGACCATCACGCCCCAGGCCGGCTTCTGGGCGTGCAGGCGTTCGACGTTGGCTCTTACGGCGCGGACGTCCACCAGGCGGTTGTCGACGAGCACCTCGCCGGCTTGTTTGATGACTACCGAGATGCTGCCCGCCGATTTTTCGGAGGCCGGCCCGGCGGCGCCGCCGCCGTGGCGCTGGACGTGGATGCCGACTTCTTTGACGAATACCGCCGTGATGATGAAGAAGATCAGGAGGTTGAGCACGAAGTCGAGCATCGGCGCGAGGTCGATGCCCGTCGAGTCCTCCACCTCTACGTGTCGTCGCCGCCGCATATCAGTAGACCAGTTTGTCGCCGATCAGCTCGGTTTCGCGTCGTGTGCGCGACCGGAAATAGAAGACAGGGTAGAGCCCGGTGATGCTGATCGCGAGACCTGTCATCGTACAGATCATCGCGTGCGAGACTCCGCTGGCCATGGCCCGCGCGTCGGCCGAGCCCTTGAGCGCCATCGAATCGAACACCTCGAGCATTCCCCCGACGGTTCCGATCAGTCCGAGCAACGGCGAGAGCGGAACGAGTACGCGCAGCAGAGGTGAGTTGGCGCTCATCGAGGCGTTCAGGCGCGATATCATCGCGACGCGGATCTGGTGAGCACACCACGAATGGTGATCGGCCCGACCTTTCCAGGCTTGTATCGTCTTCTCCGTCTGACGCGGAAGAATCCGCGCGAAGTACCAGTAACGTTCCAGGGCGAGGGTCCACATGGCGACCCCGCATAGGAAGATAGCCAGTACGAAGGGGCCGCCGCCGTCGATCAAGTCGCGAACCGCGTCGACCGAATCGAGCGCGTACCTGGCAACTGCGTCATACACGCCGGCCACCCTCGGCCTTGGCACGCTCCAGACGTTCGGCCAGCAACCCGGTGCTCTGTTCGTCGAGAACCTGAACCACCTGCCGAGACATGGACGCCAGGCCGGCGTTCATGAACAGCAGTGGAATGGCGATTCCGAGACCGAGCACGGTTGCTATCATTGCCTGGCCGATGCCGTTGGCCATCAGACGGGGATCGCTCGAGCCTGACTCGGTGATGCTCTGGAACGTGATGATCATGCCCATCACTGTTCCGATCAGACCGAGCAGCGGACCTGCTGCCACCGCCAGCCGCAGGAAAGCCTGAAAGCGTTCGAGGCGCGGAACTTCGCGCAGCACCGCTTCGGAGATGCGAAGCTCGACCACCTCGGCGTCTTCTTCGATGCTCTCGGGAGAGGTCTTGATCGAACTCAGGACCCTGCCCAACGGATTGTCCGTGACAGGACGGTCGAGATCGGCGAGTTGGCGCTTTACCACCAGGCGTATGCGCAGCAGGAAGACCGCTTGGTACAGTGCAAGCAGGACTCCGATGGCGCCGACGGCGATGATGAGATAGCCGACTTCCTGGCCTTTCTGGATGCGCTCGAGCAAGTCGGGTCGTTGCACTATCATCGACAACAGCACGCCGCGCGATGGATCCACCGCTGCTTGGGTGTAGCCGCTGCGAATGTTTTGCAGCTTTTCGGCGGCGTTGATCAGATCCGAGGGCTGGCGCGCCAGCACCGCCAGTGATCCGAGCGCCGGCAGGTAGTTGAGGTAGCGGCCGCCGGCCATTGCGACGAAGGAGCCGATGCGTACGACGTCGTCCTGGCTCGCGGTTCCGCTCGCCTCCACCACGGTTGAACGGAAGCGTACTACCCGTCCGCTCTCGGTCATCTCGCGCTGGAGTTCGTACCAGAGTCTTTCCAGCTCTTCGATGGACGGCAGCGACTTGGCCTTGCCGAGACCCGCAAGGAACTCGTCCCTCTTCGGGTACTGGGCGCTGATCAGCGAAGAATAAAGAACGGAGGAGGTGTCGCCGGCAACCTGGCGGACAACACCGAAAAGTTCGCCGAGGCTGCCGAGCCTCTGCGTCATCAACTCTTCCTGCTCGGCGAGTCTTACTTCGTTGGCGTCGAAGGTTGCCGACAGTTCTTTGCTGCGGGCCTCGGCCGCGTCTCTTGACCGAACGGCGGCTGCGAGCAGCTGGGCCTGGCGGTCTCGATTCGCGAGGAACTCCTTTTCGCGGACCTCGTTGATCTTTTCCTGGGCAGCACGGGCGTTGCGGGTTTGAGCCAGCAGGTCTTCGAGGTTGTCCGCTGCGTGGACGTGCTGCGCGGCAGCCCAGGACAGCACTATGGTCGCGAGCAGGAACGAAAATGCGGGCGCGTAGCGGAAGTTCAACGGCTTCACGATCGGGCCTCCTGCGGGGCCGGCACTGGTACGAGAAGCATCTCGGGAGCGCGCAGCTTCTGGGCAACAGCCACACCTTCCTTGAAGGCGTGGGCGTAGTCGTCGTCAACGGTCCAGCCTTTCTTCTGGACGTTCCAGTACCCGGTCTCTCGGCCGTCCAGGGTCTGATAGAGGAGCGAGACCCGACCGACGCGAAGAAAGCGTGCCGTTCTGGTCTTGTCGCCGTCGCCGAGTTTGGCTTCGTAGGCTTCGATGGTGCGTCCGTAGTCCATTTCCACCTGATACGCTTCGAGGATACGCCGGTACTTCTCCGAGATGGTCACGTCGGCACGCGTCATCATATCTTCCAGGGTGGTAACCCTCTTGGTCCGTTCTTCGAGCAGGAAGGGGACATCGAGTGCGACGAACTGCTTCAGTGTTTCCAGCATTCGCTGCTGCAACGGCGTGACGGCGCGAGCGGTGGCTTCGACTTCGTCAAGCTGGTGCTGGATCGTCGCCAGTTCCCCGTTCTGAGAAGCGATTTGAATGGCAAGCTGATCCGCATAAGCGGCGTGGCTCTCTGCGTCCGCAAGAGCCCTGCGATATTCCGAAAGCAGCTTCTGGGTCTCGTCGTCCACGTTGTTGATGCGCTCCTGGGAGGCCAGCGCCTCCTTGTCGGTCCCGATCTGTTCCGCGCCCGCGCGTTCGAGTTTGTCGGTCGAGGGCGGCAGAGCCACGGGAGGCGGAGCTGCTTCGGCGGGTGCTGCCGCGGGGACCGCGGCGACTTGCCCGGCTGCGCGGTCGACCGCTGCGGCCGGAGCCGCAACGGCGGTCCGTGCCGCTGTCAGCGAGAGCAGCCCTGCCAGCGCAAGGCCTAATTTAGAAGAGTTGTGACGCATGTTTCCTCCAGCACCGGGTGTCTTTTACCCGCGGCTTGCTAGCCCAGCGTCAGGGAAGTGTTGGAATTGCGTCAATAATACGGTCGAGGGCCTTGTTGCTCTGCGCGATGCACCCAGGCGTCCCGAGGAGCCGTTTACGAGTCGGGGCGGCGGCGCGGGGCGAACAGGCGCCCGCGCCGCGGGGCGTTTGACGGGTAACTAACCGGACCTGAATCATTTCCTAACATTTGGTTGCCAATCTCCGTTCGGAAACTGTGAGGCCGGCCGGCGATGGGTATCCGTGCGATGTCGTGCGGACGAGCGGGCGGCGCGAAACGTGAAAACGAAAGAGGAGAGCAGGGGATGAAACGAATAGTAGGGACGGCACTGGCCGTAGTCTGTGCGGTGTGTCTGCCGGCGAGCCGAGCGACGGCGAGAAATATCGAAGAAATACTCCAGGAGAAGAAGCTGATCACTCCGGCGGAGGCCAAAGAGGCGAAGTCCGCGGATCCGGCCAAGCAGGTCCCGGCGGCCCCCGAGACTCCGGCGGCTGCGCCGGCTCTGTCGGAGAAAGAAACCGCTTCGCTGACGAAAACGATCCTCGATCAGGTTCCGCAGTGGGTCAACAAGATCACCCCGTTCGGTGACGTGCGGGTGCGCAACGAAAGTTTCTGGCAGTCGGGAAGTCCGGATCGCAATCGCGACCGCTTCCGTCTGCGAGTCGGTGCCACGGTGAAGGTCAACGATCAGACCCAGGTCGGCTTCAGGCTGGCCAGCGGAAAGGCCTCCGACCCGATCTCCAACAATCAGACGTTTAGCGATACGTTCGGGTTCAAGAGCGTCAACATCGCCGAGGCCTATCTCAAGTTCGCTCCTACGACACTGATAGGGCTCAGCCGGCCGATCTTCACGGTGATGGGCGGCAAGTTCTACAACCCCATGTACGCGCCGGCGTCGGCTCCTAACATGCTTCAGTTCGATCGTGACCTGGCGCCCGAGGGTGGGTTCGAGAACATCAAAGCGATCGAGTCCAAGGACGGAGTGATACGCGGGTTGGGTCTCAACCTCAGCCAGTTCGTATTCTCGGAAAACAGCGCGTCTTCAGAGGGGGCTCTGTTCGGTTTCCAGGGCCTTGCGAACCTCGCCTTCGGCAACGTGCTCGCCAATGTCGCCCTCGGAGACTCGTACTACTCGAAGGCAAGCTGGATCGGCAAGGCGCGCAATTCCAACAGCGACCTCAACATCACCAACAACGTCACGTTGTCGGACGGCGAGATCGTCGGCGGCAAGCCGGTCGATCCCAGCAAGCTCGGTCCCAACGGCGACGGCAAGGATGCGAACGGGAAGCCGATCACGATCACGGGCTTCGTCAGCGACTACAACATCGTGGACCTCGCGGGCGACGTTACGGTGCCCACTCCCTGGTGGGACTTCCCCGTGAACGTTTTCGGCGATTTCGCCTACAACACCGCCGCCAAGACCAGCGAAGATGTCGGTTGGCAGATCGGAGCGCGAGTTGGACGGTACGCGGATCGCAACGACATGTTCCTGACGTACGAGTACGAGCAGTTGCAGACGGATGCGGTGCTTTCGGCGTTCGGCGACAGCGACTTCGGACGCAGCGGCGGTACCAACACCAAGGGCCACGTCATCCAGGCCGGCTACGTCGTGTTGAAGAATCTCTCGCTGCTTTCGACTCTGTACATCGACAAGCCGATCGACTCAGTGCCGGGTCGCAACGGCAACACCGACTACCGTTGGCAGGTGGACGCGGTCGCGAAGTTCTGATGCTCGGCGCCGGTGCGCACGAAGCCTCCGGTCTTCGAGCGCTGGCGCTTCGTCCGACCTCCGCTGTCGCGCGGTCAGCGGCAGCGGAGGTCATCAAAGTTGATGTTCGACGCCGGGGCATTCCCGGATGCCCGGGGCTCGGGATAATGCCTGGATCCACTGGTCGCTGACAGAACTCTTACAACCTGCTGACATATCCCTGACACACTCGGTGTAAATGTGGCGGCACCCGACACCGGAAAGTGAGTGGCACAGACAGGCATCTTCGCGACCCGCGTACATGCGGGCATTGAAACCACCAGACAGGAGAATCAATCATGAAACATTTCCCCTCGTTATTCGTTGCAGCGGCCACTGTTGCGCTGCTGTCGGCACAGGGCGCCGGCGCCCAGATGTCGGTGGATCCGTCCATCGAGTCCTACACCCCGGTGCAGGGAGTGTCCGGTACTCTCAAGAGCATGGGCTCCGATACGATGAACAACCTGATGACGCTGTGGGCCGAGGGCTTCAAGAAGTTCTATCCCAACGTGAAGATCGAGATCGAAGGCAAGGGCTCGTCGACCGCGCCGCCGGCGCTGGTGGCGGGGACTGCGCAGTTCGGCCCGATGAGCCGCGAGATGAAGGATGCAGAGAGGTCGGACTTCAAGAACGAGTTCGGTTACAACCCGAGCAAGATTGCCACCAGCATCGATCTTCTGGCCGTCTACGTGAACAAGGACAATCCGGTCAAGCGGCTTTCGCTCAAGGACATCGACGGTATCTTCTCGAAGACGCGCAACTCGGGCGCCAAGAGCATCGACACCTGGGGCGACCTCGGACTGGACGGCGAGTGGACGAGCAAGCCGATCAGTCTCTACGGTCGTAACTCGGCTTCCGGCACTTACGGCTACATCAAGGAGAACGCGCTCGGCAAGGGTGACTTCCGCGACACCGTCAAGGAACAACCCGGCAGTTCGGCGGTGGTGCAGGCCGTAGCCAGCGACAAGTACGCGATCGGCTACAGTGGCGTCGGCTACAAGACCGCCGACGTGCGCGCGGTGCCGCTCTCCAAGACTCCCTCCGGCAAGGCCATCGAAGCGGCGCCGGAAAATGCCTACACGGGCGACTATCCGCTGTCGCGCTTCCTGTACATCTACGTGAACGCCAAGCCCGGCACTGCGCTCGATCCTCTGCGTCGCGAGTTCCTGCGCTTCGTGCTGAGCAAGCAAGGCCAGGAAGTGGCGGTGCAGGACGGGTACTTCCCGCTCACCCCGGCCCTGGTCCAGGAAAACAAGAAAGCTCTGGGTCTGTAGCAGCTGAAGGCGGCCGGTGAACGTGCAGTGATGCGCGTTCACCGGCCGTGAACGCCATTGTCGCAAATTGTCTCCAGACCTCGCCGCCGCCGCAGCACCCGCCCATCGGTGAGGTTCTTCGACAGTCTCGCGCGTAACCTGATCCGTGTCGGCGGCATCGGTACCATCGTTGCGGTCTCGACGGTCTTCGTCTTCCTGGTCTGGGTGGTCGCGCCGCTGTTTAGAAGCGCCGGTCTGGGAGAGTTGCGGCCCATCGGTACCGCAGCGACTCAACTCGCAGCGGACGAACGGGTGATCGCCGCGTCCGAGGACGACACGCTGACGACTGTCTGGGCGTATACCTCGTCCGCGCGTTTCGTCGTGCTGCCCGGAGGTGCAAGCTCCGGACGAGGCGCGTCTTCCGGTCAGCCCGGCGGCGAATTGCTGGGCGAGTTCCGGCCTTTTCCGACGGCGCCGACGGCCTACGCCTTTCCGGTGCGCTCGACGCAGGCAGTATTCGGTTTTGCCGACGGCACCACGCGTCTGGTGCGCGCCGCGGCGAGCACGGAGTACCGCAATGCCGCTTCAATGCCGCGCAACGTGATGCAACGTAGCGTCGGCGAGACATTCATATTCGAAGGACGCGTGGCCAGACGCGTATCTGCCGATCAGTTCGAATTGCACACGGTACAGTTCGTCGCCGACGAACCGATCCAGGTTTCCGAAGGTGCAGCGATAGTCGCGGTCGATGCCTCCGAAACACCGACCGGCCCGGTGGAAGCTTCCGTCGATGCTGACGGCATCCTGCGCGTCACGCGTCTGACCAAGAGCCGCAACCTGCTCACCGGAATGGAAAGAGTCGAGACCGAGACGGGGCAGATCGCGTTGCGTCCGAGCCACTCGCGCGGACTGCCGCGCTGGCTGTTGCTTCACGGCGGCGGCAACAGCGCCATCGCGGTCTGGGAGGACGGCCGCGCCGTGCGGGTCGACGTCAGCGACCTCGAATCGCTGAAGGTCGCCGAAGAGGTGGACCTGTCGGCGGACGCGGCGGCGCACCTTACCCAGGTCGCATGGCTGAACGGCAAGAACACGCTGATAGTCGGTGATTCCAACGGCAACGTGAAGGCCTGGTTCCGCGTGCCGGCGCCTTCGATGAGTACCGCAGACGGAATGCACTTCTTGCCGGCTCACAATCTGGGGCGCGGTCCGGCCTCAGTGACCGCTCTTGGTTCGTCGGCCAGGACGCGCTCGATGGCGGTCGGTTACGGAGACGGCACGCTGCGACTCTTCAACATCACGTCCGGCAACCTGCTGGCCGAGGGCCGCAACGCTTCGTCACGTCCTCTGAGCATCGTTTCGCTGGCTCCCAATGACGATTCGCTGGTCGCCTGGGACGGCGAATTCGTCATCGCAGCGGTCGATGCTCCTCACCCCGAGGCGTCGCTCGGCGCGCTGCTGCGTCCGGTCTGGTACGAAGGCTATCGCAGTCCCGAACATAGCTGGCAGTCTTCGAGCGGCACCGACGAGTTCGAGCCCAAGCTCGGTCTGTGGCCCCTGGTGTTCGGCACCATCAAGGCGACCTTCTACTCGATGCTCTTCGGCGTACCGATCGCGCTGATGGCGGCGATCTATACCAGCGAGTTCCTGCGTCCCGAGGTCAAGTCGGTCGTCAAGCCTGCCATCGAGTTGATGGCGAGTCTGCCGAGCGTGGTGCTCGGCTTCCTGGCCGCTCTGGTTTTCGCACCCGTGGTCGAAGGGATCGTTCCGCAGATTCTGGCTGCGCTGGTGACCGTTCCGTTCGTGTTGCTGCTGTGCGCCCACCTCTGGCAACTCTTTCCGCAGGGACTGCGCTCGGGGATGCAGGGCCGGCGTTTCGTGCTGTCGGGCGTGGCCATCGTGCTCGGTCTCGGCGCCGCGATGGTGGTCGGACCGTTGTTGGAGCGCTGGCTGTTCATCGGAGACGTCAAACTGTGGCTCGACGGGAAAGCCGGAGAAGCCACCGGCGGCTGGCTGCTCCTTACCCTGCCGGCATCGGTGCTGGCGTCGGTCGTCATCGGCGGCAGGGCTGAGCGATTCGAGCGCCTGCTTCCGGGCGCGACCGGAGTTCAGGCTTTGCTGCGGTTTCTTCTCCTGTCGCTCGTCAGTGTCGCGGCGGCGCTGTTGGTTGCCGAAGGCCTCTCGCTGGCAGGACTGGATCTGCGCGGATCTCTTCTCGGCACCTATATACAGCGCAACGCGCTCATAGTCGGCTTCGTGATGGGCTTCGCGGTCGTTCCAATCATCTACACGATTGCCGAGGACGCGCTTTCGAGCATTCCGGAAAACCTTCGTGCGGGATCCCTGGCTCTCGGTGCCACTCCGTGGCAGACGGCGGTGCGCATCGTGGTGCCGACCGCGATGAGCGGGCTGTTCTCGGCGATCATGGTCGGTCTTGGACGCGCCGTGGGTGAAACGATGGTGGTGCTGATGGCAGCCGGCAACACTCCGGTGCTTCAGTGGAACGTCTTCAACGGTTTTCGGACCTTGTCGGCCAACATCGCGGTCGAACTTCCCGAAGCGGTGCGCAACAGCACCCACTACCGCACTTTGTTCCTGGCCGCGCTGACCTTGTTCGTGATGACTTTCTTCCTCAATACAGCGGCCGAACTGATCCGGATACGCTTCCGAAAGCGGGCCTACCAGCTATGAGTGCGGCTGCGAGTAACGGCGGTCGCGGCCGTCGCGGGAACCGGCCGAGTCGCACCATTCGGGCCTACGGCGAGCCGATGCTGTGGCTTACCGGCGGTGGTCTCGCCACTGCGCTGTTGATGATCGTGGGTCTGCTCGCTCTGGTGGTCTACCAGGGCACCGGCACTTTCTGGCCGACTGCCGTGGTGAAATACGAACTCGAGACCGGCAACTCGGTGATGGGTGAAGTAGCCCGTCAGGAGCGGTTTCAACCCGCCGCTTCGGTGTTCGAAGCCTTGCCCGAGGACCAACGTGGCCGCGCGCTTTCGTCGGTGGCGTCGCAGGGCGGTTATTCGCTGCGGCGCATGCTGCGAACCGGCAACTTCGAACTGACCGGCGAGCACTTCAAATGGGTCAGCGATTTCGAGATCAAGGCCGAGACCTTGCCGGACTGGGCGCTGGTCTTCGAACGTCGCAGGCAGGGACGCTTCTACGGCGAGCCGCTCGCGTTTCTGGTCGGCGGCTCCGCCGTTGCCGAGACTCCCGAAGACGTGTGGAAGAAGATTCGCGACACCGAGGGCGAGGTGCGTGCGCGCTGGAAAGAGCGGCGCGGCCTCGAAACCGACGACATAGGCGCGGTCAATCTGAGACTTGAAGAGGCGCGGCTGCGGCAGCACGGAGCCGAGGTCGCCTACGGCCTGGGTTCACCGCAAGCCGCGATTGCAGCCGCTGCGTTCGCCGAGGTGGAGAGCGTCGCCACCGCCGAGTTCGACGGCATCCGTGCGCGGATACAGGCCCTGGACGAGCAGAACGCGAGCTTTCAGATCCTCGTGCGCACGGCGGCAGGACAGTCGATCAAGCTTGCACTGGCCGACATCGTCAGGGTGTACCCCGCCAACCGCCTCGGCCTGGCCGGCAAGGTCGCCGTCTACCTGTCGCGTTGGGCGGAATTCGTCAGTGACGAGCCTCGTGAGGCCAACAGCGAGGGCGGCGTGTTTCCGGCGATCTTCGGTACCGTCGTGATGACTCTGCTGATGTCGTTGCTGGTGACTCCTTTCGGTGTGCTGGCGGCGTTGTACCTGCGCGAGTATGCGCGCGGCGGCGTCGTGGTCAGTACCGTGCGCATCGCGATCAACAACCTGGCCGGAGTGCCGAGCATCGTCTTCGGCGTCTTCGGCCTCGGGTTCTTCTGCTACATCATCGGCGCGAACGTCGATCAGCTGTTTTACGCTTCCAAGCTGCCGACTCCCACTTTCGGCACCGGCGGCATTCTGTGGGCAGCGCTTACGCTGGCGTTGCTGACGCTGCCGGTGGTGATCGTCGCCACCGAAGAAGCGCTGGCCGCGGTGCCGGGCTCGATGCGCGAGGGTTCCTACGCCTGCGGGGCGTCGAAGTGGCAGACCATACGTCGCATCGTGTTGCCGAGGGCGATGCCCGGAATCATGACGGGGATGATCCTCGCCATCGCCCGCGGCGCCGGCGAAGTGGCTCCGCTGATGCTGGTGGGCGCGGTCAAACTGGCCCCCAACCTGCCGCTGGATTCGACTGCTCCGTACTTTCACGCCGAGCGCAGCTTCATGCACCTGGGATTCCACATCTACGATCTGGGTTTCCAGAGTCAGAACAGCGAGGCAGCCAAACCGATGGTATTCACGACCACCCTGTTGCTGATAGCGATCATCGCGACACTGAACCTCACCGCGGTGTGGTTGCGCGGGAGACTGCGCAGGCGTTTCATGACGAGCCAATTCTGAGGTGATGACGATGGCGACGGCACACGCAAACATGCTATCGAACGGCCGGGGAATGATGAGCGACGCAGCAACCGGAAAAACATCAGCCGACGCGGCTGTGCCCGCATCGCGCTCGGCCGCAGATTCGCTGGCGGCGGCAGCGCGCGGCGAACGAGTCGCAACTGAGACCCACTTGGCGCTGGCGGCCGAGGAGGCTGCGGTCGAGATCGACGACTTCTGCCTGTGGTACGGCGCCAGTCAGGCTCTCTACGACGTCTCGATGGTCATTCCGCGCGGCAAGGTGACTGCGCTGATCGGCCCCTCGGGCTGCGGAAAGTCGACGCTGCTGCGCTCGGTCAACCGCCTCAACGATCTCGTCGAAGGGGTGCGCATAAGCGGCGACATGAAGTTGTCGGGCGCCTCGATCTACGATTCGTCGATCGACGTCATCGAGCTTCGCAAACGCATGGGGATGGTATTCCAGAAACCCAACCCGTTTCCGATGAGCATCTACGAGAACGTCGTCTATCCGCTGCGCATCGACGGCGAGAGGGACCGGCGCGTGCTCGACGAGGTCTGCGAGCGCAGCCTGCGCGGTGCGGCGCTGTGGGATGAGGCCAAGGACCGTCTGACCACCAGTGCGCTGGGGCTCTCCGGAGGTCAGCAGCAGCGCCTCTGCATCGCACGCGCCATCGCGGCAGACCCCGAAGTGCTGCTGATGGACGAGCCCTGTTCGGCTCTCGATCCTATCGCGACCGGTCGCATTGAGGACTTGATCGAAGAACTCAAGGGCGAGTACACGATCCTGATCGTCACCCACAACATGCAGCAGGCCTCGCGCACCAGTGATTTCACCGCCTTCATGTATCTGGGCAGCCTGATCGAATACG
This sequence comes from uncultured bacterium, assembly GCA_903893315.1. Classification (GTDB taxonomy): domain Bacteria; phylum Desulfobacterota; class Binatia; order UBA1149; family CAITLU01; genus CAITLU01. The sequence continues at coordinate 71,039 of CAITLU010000057.1, read as the reverse complement.
GCGGGACCTACGAAATGTTCAGCCGCCCGCACTTGAAAGCCACCGAGGCCTACGTCTCGGGACGCTTCGGGTGATTGCAGTTCCGGACGGCTGCACATCGCGCCGTCGCCGGTTGACGTAAGGAGACAGAGGCCGCATGGCAAAGCACCTTCAGCACGAGATCGACAAACTCAAGCGCAAGATCCTGGGGCTTGCGGCCTTCGTCGAAGAAGCCGTGGCCAGGAGCGTCACGGCGGTCAACGAGCGCGACGCGGTGGCCGGGCAGCAGATCATCGACGCGGACGAGCAGGTCGACGCCATGGAGGTGGAGGTCGAGGAAGAGTGCCTGAAGATGCTCGCGCTCTACCAGCCGGTAACTCAGGACCTGCGTTTCATCGTCGCCTGCCTGCGCCTGAACAGCGACCTCGAACGCATAGGCGATCTGGCGGTCAACATCGCCGAGCAGGCGGTGTTCCTGGCTTCGGTGCCGGTGCCGACCATCAAGCCGCTGGATGTCGGAGCCTTCGCCCGCCATGTCCGTTCGATGTTGTCGGGTGCCCTGGACGCGCTCGTCAACGTCGATCCGTCGGCAGCGCGGAGCGTGTGCGCGGCCGACGACAAAGCCGACGCGATCCATCGCGAGACGTTCCTGCGCGTCGAAGACGCCGTGCGCAAACACCCCGACGAGTTCGCGATCCTGACGCACTTCCTGTCGGTGTCGCGTTATCTCGAACGAATCGCCGATCACGCCACCAACATCGCCGAAGACGTCATCTACATGGTCGAAGGCGATATCGTCAGGCACAAGGCCGGGGCCTGAAATCTGGCGGTCCGCGCCGCCGCCGGCGCCGGGCGGTGAGGCGAGCCCGAGGGTCGTGTGATCCGGGGCGCCGTCGGTTTTTGCCTGCACTGGTTCCCGGCTATTGGGCGGCATCCCGTGCCGGGCGATCGGTTTTAGGCGCGGCGAACGCGAAGGGTTTCGAACCAGGGGACGCGTTCTTTCAAGGCCCGGACGGAACATGGGGCGCTCATGTTCAACTTTCGAGTTCTGAGGGTCGTTGCCGCCGCGCTCGTCGCGGCTTTGGTCGCCACCGATTCCGGAGCCGGTCTGGGCGCTGACCTCGGACTCAAGTCCGAGTTCTGTCTGTACGCGGACTGCTCAGCGCGGCAGGCCTGGGTCGCGCACGAGTGGGGACAGTCCAACGCCGCGACGCTGGTTGAGGTCTTCGATTCCTGGGACGGCAACAAGCCGATCTCGCTGGTCAGCGCGTCGTGGTTCAACGTTCACGGTGGCGATATCGACGGATACATCGGCTCCGGTTCCGCTGCGGTGGCCTGGGTGCCCGTCGTCGTTCAGCTGAACTACGCCAGTGCCGGCATCGACGGCGCTCCTCGCGGACTTGGCGGCGCCGAGATGGACCTGGAGACGACGCGCCTGAGTTTGTCGGTAGCGCTGGACCTCGAGCGCTCCGTCGGAATCAAGGGTCTCTCGGTCGGGATCATCAGCTACATACCGGTCGCCACTGATTCGCTGGCGCTCAGTGCCGACGTTCCCAACGCCGGGAAGGTGACGATTGCCGACACGCGCGACAACGTCACCTACAACTTGAGCATGGGCGTTCTGTGGGAGACCGGCGACAAGGACTGGCTGCGCCTGGGTGCCTATCTGAATGCGGTCGAGAACTCTTCGAAGACGACAATGTTCGATCTCGATACGGGAGAAAGTCTGAGACTGCATCAGAGCAGCAACCTGTGGTTCGGGCGCGTGGGTACGAGCATCCGACCTTTCGTTCCGCTCGGAATGACCGACGGCGACACCGTATGGTCGCGCTATCGCCGCGAGTTCAAGGTCTCGGCGGATCTGCGCATTACCAGCATCTCGATCCCGGGCGAAGGAGTCGACGATCGCGCCGATTTCTTCGCCGGCATCGACACGTTGCTGCTGCCCGACCATTGGAACCCGGTGTCTGGCTACGTGGGATTTTACGGAATCACCGGAGTCGGCACCGACGGTTCGTGGGGAGCAGGGTTTGGTATGTACGGCCGCGGGAACTTGCAGTGGCTGGTCTGCGACGTTTCCTACAGCCGCGCGCCGGGTCGCTCGCTGGCCGAGAATCTCGCTGTCCAGAGCTTCGCCTGCGCCGCCTGGTTGCCGTTGTCACTGTGAGAAGCGAAAAACGCGGCTTTGTCGACCGCGAGATCCGCGACGCCGAAATCCGTGTGGGAGTTTCGAGTTGCCTGCTCGGTGAGCCTGTCCGTTATGACGGCGGCCACAAGCACGACCGCTACCTTACCGACGTGCTCGGTTCCCATTTCAGCTTCGTTGCGGTGTGTCCGGAAGTCGAGGTTGGCATGGGTACGCCGCGCGAGCCGCTGCGCCTGGTGCGCGACGGCGATGCGATCCGCATGGTCGGCGTAGACAGCGGCGACGATCACACCGAACGGATGAGGAAGTATGCCGCGCGCCGCGTCGTCGAGTTGGAGACGCTCGGGCTGTCCGGCTATCTGCTCAAGAAAGGATCACCGTCCTGCGGCATGGAGCGCGTCCGCGCCTATACGGCCAGGGGCAGCGCGGCCGCTTCGGATCGCGGCCTGTTCGCCGCCGAGTTGATGCGTCGCTTGCCGCTGCTGCCGGTGGAAGAAGAAGGCTGCCTCGACGATGCCACGGTGCGCGAGAATTTCATCGAGCGCGTTTTTGCCTACAAGCGAGTGGCCGATCTTTTTTCGGGCCGCTGGACGACAGGTGAACTGGTGGCGTTCCACACCCGCGAGAAGATGCTCGTCTGTGCGCACGCGCCGACGGCCGAGAAGGAACTGGGACGCATCGTCGCCGGCGCCGGGCGAGCCGCGCGCGGCGCGGTGGCGCAGAGCTACACTTCGGTGTTCATGGCCGCGCTGGGCAAGCCCGCTACCACCAGGCGTAACGTCAACGTTCTGCAGCACATGCTCGGGCATTTTCGTGACGTCCTGGAGCCGGCGCCACGTCGGGCGCTCGCGTCGATCATCGAGGACTATCGAAACGCCCTGGTCCCGTTGGTAGTCCCGATCACGCTCCTTCGGCACTACGTCGATCTCCACTCGGTCGGATACCTCGCGCACCAGACCTACCTGGAGCCTCATCCGAAGGAACTGATGTTGCGAAATCACGTCTGAGCCTGTCCGGCCGCGGCCCCTGACCGTTGCCGGCCGGATGATGTCCCGTCTTGGTGCCGCAGGCGGGGCCGCCGGCTGCGCCTGCGTTTTGTGCGCAGGTTCCCGCGGTCTCTTCGAGCCAGGGGGCGAGTCGGCGCCGTCTCTCGTGCGGAGTCCGGAGCGGGGATACCCACAGCATCGTTTGCGTAGGGCGCCGTTAGGCGCGAGTGTCCGCCCGCCCAAAGGCGAGACGACTGATGTATCGATTTCTTCCCGCGCCGATTCTCGCCTTTTTGACCCTGTCGCTCATCGTCCTGAACACGTTCGTAGTCGGCGGCGTGCTGCTGCCGCTGGCTCTGGTCAAGGTCGCGGTTCCGGTCCAGGGCTGGCGCCGCGCCTGGACGCGCGTGCTGCTGGTCGTCGCCGAGTGCTGGACCCGCCTGAACGCCGTCATCCTCGCGCTCACCCAGCCCACGTGCTGGGAGTTCCACGGTCTCGACAACCCGGCGCTCACGACGCAGGGCCGCTACATAGTCACGAGCAACCACCAGACCTGGAGCGACGTGCTGCTGCTGCAGCGCCTCCTCACCGGCTACATCCCGTTCCTGCGCTTCTTCATCAAGCAGGAACTGTTCTGGCTGCCGATTCTCGGGCAAGCCTGGTGGGCTCTCGACATGCCGTTCATGAAGCGCTACTCGGCCGCCGTGCTCGCCAAGCACCCGGAACTGCGCGGCAAGGATCTTGAGGCTACGCGCCGTGCCTGCGAGCAATTCCGCCACGGTCCGATCTCGATCATGAATTTCATCGAAGGCACGCGCTTCACTAAGGGTAAACACGACGCCCAGAAGTCGCCTTACCGCCACCTGCTCAAGCCCAAGGCGGGTGGAATGGCGGCCGCGCTCGACGCTTTTTCGGGCGATCTGTCCACGCTCGTCAACGTCACGATCGTCTACTCGTCGGGACGGCCCAACTTGTGGGAGTTCCTTTCGGGAACGGTCGAGCGCGTCATCGCCGAGATCGAAGTGATCGAGATACCGATGGAACTGCGCTGCGGCGACTACGCCGAAGATGCCGCCTACCGTGAGAGCGTGCAGGACTGGATCCGCCTGCTCTGGGAAGCGAAGGACGATCGCTTCGAAGAACTCTCGACCCGGATGGCTCTTCACCGCGGCGATCGCGCCGGTGCCGGAAGCGCATCGCATTAAGCGCGACCGCCGCTGCGAGCGCTGCCGCGTCCTGCGCGAACCCGCTACCCCAGTTTTTTCAGACCCGAGATGAGGCCGCGCAGACGGATCAGGTCCGCCAGGGCGTCGCGCGCGGTTGCCGAAAGAAACGCTCCGCCCATGTTGGCGATGATGAAGTGGTTGCAGCCGGCCGCGGCCAGCGGCGCGCACAGCGCGAGCACGTCATCGACACTTCCCATGTAGAAGAGACGGTCGAGCAGTTCGGGACTTAGTTGAGCCGCTGCGCGGTCGATCTGCTCGGGAGTGACGCGCGAAGGAACGATGTCGAGGAAACCCATGAAGTCCTCGCCCATCGGGTGGCGCAGTCCGCACTGAGTCCAGATGTCGGGCGGCAGTCCGCAGGCCATGTAGGCGACGTACTTGTTCTTCAGCGCTTTGCCGAGAACGTACTGGCGGCTCTTGCCCATCGCCAGCAGCAGAGTCTGGCCGGCGGTGAAGCCTGCCATCGAACGTCCCGCGGCGCTTGCGCCTTCTCCGATGATGGCAAGACGCGCGGCGTACTCGGCGCCGTCGATCTTCTGTCCCGGCAGCCATCCGTCGCAGTAGCGTCCGCACATGCGCAACATGCGCGGAAAGTGCGCGCCCATGAAGATGCGCGGCGCACGGCCCTTGTACAGAGGCAGATCGAAGACCGCATCGCGCAGCTGCCAGTATTTCCCCTCGAAGGTGAGCGGCCGGCCCGCGCTGTCCCACAGCATGCGGATGATGCGCAGAGCTTCTTCGAGGCGAGCGACGCGCTCGTCACAGGGAAGACCGTAGGGCTCGGTGTTCTCGCGCAGGCCGTTGCCGATACCGAGGATCGTGCGGCCTTTGGAAATGTGATCGAGGGTGACGAAGGTCTGGGCCAGCGACATCGGATGGCGGCGGATCGGTTCGGTCACCGACGTGCCTATCCACGGTTTGCGCAGCTTGATGGCTACCCACGTCAGGATCGGCACTGGATCGAACAGCGCGTCCATCGAATGGACTGTCCTTGCGGCAGGCACCACTTCGGGAGTCCACAGCCACTTGGGAGCGAAGCCCATGAAGTGATCGGGAACCCATATGGCGTCGGCTCCCAGGACGCGGGCAACCCGGACTCCGGCTTTGGTGATCACCAGCGGGTGCAGACAACCGTCTTGATAGCCGACTGTGATCTTTCCCATACGACCTCAGGTGTTTCGGGTTATCGGTACGATTCGGCGCGCTGGCAGGGCGGCCGCGCCGTCAGTCTTCACAGCATGCCGCCGTTGACCGAAAGCACCTGACCGGTGATGTAGGCTGCGCCTTCCGAGCACAGGAACGCGACGGCGGCCGCGACTTCCTGTGGCTGTCCGAGCCGGCGCATCGGAATCATTTCGAGAAGTTTTTCGACGGGGGCGCCGGCGATCATGTCGGTTTCGATCAGGCCGGGTGCGACGCAGTTAACCGTGATGGCGCGTTTGGCGAGTTCCTGAGCCACCGACTTGGCAGCTCCTATGATTCCGGCCTTCGACGCGGCGTAATTGGCCTGGCCGCGGTTGCCGGCGATACCGGCGATTGAAGAAATCGCGACGATACGTCCGCCGTCGCGGGCGCGTACCATCGGCATCACCAGCGGCTGCACGACGTTGTAGAAGCCGTCGAGGTTGGTGCGCAGCACGCTGTCCCAGGCTTCGGGTTTCATCACCGGCAGCGGCGCGTCGGCGTGAATGCCCGCGTTGCAGATGACGCCCCACAGATGGCCGTGGCCTTCGAGTTCGGCGGCCAGCGCGACGCCCACGGCCTGACGGTCGGCGACGTCGAAACACCGAAGCCGTGGCCGCTCGCCGCTGCTGCCCTCGATCGCGGCCGCGATCGCTTCGACCGCGTCGCGACCGTTTCGGTAGTGCAGCACGACTTCGAACCCGGCGGCTGACAGCGCGATTGCGATGGCGCCGCCGATCCCGCCGCTGGCGCCGGTCACGAGTACGCGACGCTTGGACTTGTGCTCAGACATTGCTTGCCGACTCCTCACGCCGCGGATCGATGCCGTAGTTGAACGAGAAGACCGAGCGTCGCAGCTGATGTGATGTCGCCTGGTCCCGGCTCACGGCGGCTGAAGGTAGCACGCCACTGGCAGCGACCCAACGCGGGACGCGCTCGCTTACGAAGTTCGTCGCCTCATGCCGTCGCAGATCGGGGATGCGATAGGTCAGAGCGGAGTGATCCGCCGTACCCGCCGCATCGGTCAGCACGCGGGACTGACGCGCGAATGTTTGAGCAGCAGCGTGAAGCCGGCCAGCGCCAGCGCGGCCAGCGCCGCGCCCGCGTAGAACGTCGCGGCGGGTCCGACGTTTTCCCACAACGATCCGGCGATGACGCTCGCGGCAATCAGCGCGACGCCGGTAGCTGCAGAGTAGACGCCGAAGGCTGTGCCGCGCCGCTCGGCAGGTGCGGCGTCGGCGACCATCGCCGCAAGCAGTCCCTGGGTCAGCCCCATGTGCAGACCCCAGATCGCCGCGCCGATCAGAGCGGTGCCCAGCGAAGTCGCCGCGGCCAGCACCAGATCGGCGACGACCAGCACCAGTGCACCGGCCGCCAGCAGTCCATGACGGCCGCGCCGATCCGACAGGCGGCCGACGGGATAGGCACTGGCGGTGTAGGCGAGGTTCATCACGATCATCACCAGCGGCGCCGTCGCTGCGCTGGCGCCGAGGCTGACGGCGCGCAGGATCAGGAAGGCTTCGCTGAAGCGCGCCAGCGTGAACAGCGTCGCCACCGCGACCACCAGCTTGAAAGCGGCGCCGAGAGGCGCGCTCGCCGTGTTCGTTGCGGTCGCGGCGGCGGCGTCACCCGGAGTCGCTGGGACTGCGCCTGCGGTTGCCGCTGCGCGCTGCGGTTCATCGACGAAGCCGATGAGCAGGACCACGCAGGCCGCCGCCGGAATGCTCGCCAGCCAGAACACTGCGCGGAAGTCGCCGGTCGCAGCCATGCCCGCCATCGCGAGCAGAGGCCCGAGAAAAGCGCCGATCGTATCCAGCGACTGCCGCAGTCCATAGGCCGCTCCGCGCAGCGAGGGATGTGTCAGGTCGGCGATCAGCGCGTCGCGCGGCGCTCCGCGCACGCCTTTGCCGACGCGATCCAGGAGCCGCGCCGCGAATACCAGGCCGGCGGTCGATGCGAGCGCGAATAGCGGCTTGGTCAGTGCGCTCAAACCGTAGCCGGCCACTGCCAGCGGCTTGCGCAGACCCAGGCGATCGCTCCAGGTTCCGGACACCGCTCGTATCATCAGGGCCAGCGCTTCGGAGACGCCTTCGAGCCAGCCGAGATAAGTCGCGCTGGCACCGAGCGTGGAGACGAGGAAGACGGGGAGGAGCGAGTGGACCGTCTCGGAGGAGATGTCCATCAGCAGACTCACCAGGCCGAGCGTCCAGATCGCCGGCGGCAGGCGCGGCGGCGCTTGCGCGGGCGCGGAGTGCGGCGCCGATGCTTCGTCTTGTCGTTGCCTGTTGATGCGAGTCTCCATCCGGGGAACCGAAGTCTCCGTGTTGCGTGCAGTCAGACCGCGGGGCTTGACGGCTTGTACCTCAAACCGTCGCTGCGTGCCGCACGCGCAGCGCGATTGCGTCTGCATCAATACAGCGTCGAACTCTATCGAGAACTCGAAGCTGAAACCGGGCGGAGCACCGGCTGGCATACGACAGGCAGTTCGCGCCTTGCCACGAACCGGGAAATCCTACCGGCCGGTCAGGAATTCGGACTGGTCAACTGCGGGATGCGCTCCTTAGTGATCGCGAGCTACTCTTGCTGATACCGTGGCGCGGGCCGATGCGTCGTTAATGCACGCTTCGCCGGCGACTTCCTTGCACGTCTCAACCCTGCACGGTAGGGTGCTCCCAGGCTTTTTTGCCTGAATCGCGCGGTGCGGCCAGGATCTATCCATAGACATCCCGCCTCCCGTTGACGGACGACGTAGAGCGAGGAGTCCCGGCTATGCACGTGAATCGAAGGTCCGGAATCCTGGCTTGCATTCTGGCGGCTACGCTCGCGGCCGCTTGCGAGAAGGCGTCGCAAGTTCCCACGGTGCACATCGGTCTGATCGCCGAACTTTCCGGCGACCTGCCCGCGGTCGGGGCTTCGTCGCGGACCGCGGCGGAAATGGCGGTGAGCCAGGTCAACGACGCCGGCGGCCTCACGATCGGAGGACGCAGCTATCGCGTCGAACTCGCAATCGAGGACAACGCTTCGAAGGCGGATCAGTCGGCCTCTGCGGCACAGAAGCTGGCCAGCGATTCCGATATCGTCGCCATCGTGGGGCCCAACGCCAGCCTCGGCGCGATTCCCGCGGCCGAGATCGCCGAAAGTTCCGGCATGGTCATGATCACGCCCTGGTCGACCAATCCCAAGACCACCCTCGATACGCGCACCGGGGCGCCGAAGAAGTACGTTTTCCGCGCCTGTTTCACCGATCCTTTCGAGGGGCGCGTGCTCGCGAGGTTCGCTCTCGACACGCTGCACGCGCACACCGCAGCCATCCTCTACGATCAGTCTTCGGAAGCGCCCAAAAGCCAGTCCGAACTTTTCAAGACGATCTTCGCCGAGGCCGGCGGAACCATCGTTGCTTCGGAAACCTATACGAGCGGCGACAAGGACTTCTCGGCGCAACTGACCAAGATCAACCAGAGCGCGCCCGATGTGGTTTTCCTGCCGGCGTACTACAACGACGTCCCGCTCGTGGTGCAGCAGGCCAAGCGTCTCGGCATCAAGGCCCCGTTCCTCGGCAGCGATGCGTGGAGCAGCCCGGATCTCATCAAGCTGTCCGACAACGCGGTGGAAGGATTCTACTTCTGCAACCACTACGCTCCCGACGTCGCGACTCCGGAAGCGGCGAGGTTCGTCCGTGCGTATACCGAAACCTATAAGCGGGCGCCCGACGACGTGGCCGCGCTCACCTACGACGCGTTTGGTTTGTTGTTCGAGGCGCTCAGGGGTGCCGGTCAGGTCGATCGCCGCGCTACCCGTGACGCGCTCGCGAAGATCCCAACGTACACCGGAGTGACCGGCACGATGCGTTTCCCGGAGGGTTCGGGAGATCCGATCAAGAGCGCCGTGATGCTGCAGATCCGCGGCGGCAAGTTCGTCTGGGTGACCAACGCCAATCCCTGAACAACTAGGTATGGAGCGCGACCGGCCCGAGCGCCGGGCCGGCGATTCCAGGAAGCCCAGCCGATGCTCTACGTCCTGCAACAGACCCTGAACGCTCTGCAACTCGGGAGCATCTATGCGCTGATCGCGCTCGGCTACACTCTCGTCTACAGCATCCTGCGCATGATCAACTTCGCGCACGGAGACATTTTCATGGTCGGCGGGTTCGTCTGCTTCGCGGCTGCGACGTACCTCCAGTTGCCATTCGCCGTCACGCTGCTGCTTGCCATGGGTTGCACGGCCATTCTGGGCGCAGGACTCGAACGCCTCGCCTATCGGCCTTTGCGCGACGCCCCGCGCGTGTCGGCGGTGATCACGGCTCTCGGCTGCGGGATTTTCCTCGAGCATTTCGTGCTGTGGCTGAGCCCCTATCCGCAGCACGTTCCCGCGCTGCTGCAGAATCAAACGTGGAGTCTGGGCGGTCTTTCCGTGTCGTCCATCCAGACGGCCATCGTCGCGATCGCGGTCGCGCTGATGCTCGTTCTCGATTTCATCGTGCAACGCACGATGCTGGGGCTGGCGATGCGCGGGATCTCGATGGACATGAAAGCCGTCGCGCTGATGGGCGTGCCGGTCGATCTCGTGATCTCGAGCACGTTCGCGTTCGGAGCGGCGCTCGGCGGCGCTGCCGGAGTCCTTTACAGCCTGGCCTATCCGGTCGTCGATCCGTACATGGGCGTGCTTATGGGCTGGAAGGCCTTCATCGCGGCGGTGCTCGGCGGCATCGGCCACATCCGCGGCGCCGTGCTCGGCGGCTTCCTTCTGGGCGCGGTAGAGATTCTCGTCACGGCCTTCCTGCCTTCCACCTATCGCGACCTGACCGTGTTCACGTTGCTGCTGATGCTGCTGATCGTGCGGCCCCACGGCATTCTCGGACGGCCCACGCTGCAAAAGGTCTGAGACGGTGTCGACTCCGAAACTTCACGCGCCCAGCCACCGGCACCGCAAGGGAATGTTGCCGGCGCTGCTCGCCGGCGGCCTCGCGGCGTCGTACCTGCTGCCGTACTTCGGAGTTCTCAGTCCTTACGTCCAACTGATTCTCATCAGCGTCGGCGTCAACATCATCCTTACTTCGAGTCTCAATCTCGTGAACGGCTACATGGGAGAGTTCTCGGTCGGCCATGCCGGCTTCATGGCGGTGGGCGCGTACGGCGCGGCGGTACTTTCGGTCAACGTGCTGCCCTACGGCGCGGCGGCCCCGTGGCTGTTTCCGCTCGCGATCGTGGCCGGCGGGCTCGCCGCGGCCTTGCTCGGGTGCGTTGTGGCGCTGCTGTCCTTCAAGACCCGCGGTGACTACCTGGCGATCGTGACGCTGGCTTTTCTGATGATCGTCAAGTCGACTCTCGAGAACCTGGATGTCGTCGGCGGCGCGCGCGGTTTTCTCGGAATCGAAAAGTTGACGACTCTGCCGTGGGTCGTGGCGTGGTCGGTCGCGACGATCTGGGTCATCCGCAACCTGGTGCATTCGCGCTATGGCCGCGACATCCAGGCCGTTCGCGACGACGAGATCGCGGCCAACCAGACCGGCGTCGACACGCGGCGAGCCAAGGTCCTCGCGTTCTCTGTTTCTTCGTTCTTTGCCGGCGTGGCCGGGGGACTTCTCGCCCACCACCTTCAGTTCATCAATCCGCGCATGTTCGACATCGCCAAGTCCACCGACATGCTGGTGATGGTCTATCTCGGCGGCATCGGCTCGCTCGGCGGTTCCATCCTCGGCGCTACCATCTACACCCTGCTTCTGGAGGCCCTCAGACCACTCGGCGCGTTTCGCATGATGCTGATGCCGCTGATGCTGGTGCTGCTGATGTTGTTTAGGCCGCGTGGGATCATGGGGATGCGTGAGTTCTCCTGGCTGCTTCCAGCGTGTGATCGCGACGCTCGCGAGGCGGCGGCGTCGGACGTGGACAAGGACGGGAAGGCCTGATGTGCCTGCTCGAAATACAGGGCCTGACGCACCGCTTCGGCGGTCTGTGCGCCGTTTCCGATTTCAACATCAAGGTGACCGAGGGCGAATTGCTTGGCGTGATCGGGCCCAACGGCGCGGGCAAGACCACGCTTTTCAACCTGATCACGGGCGTCTATCGCGCCAGCGAGGGTGCGGTTCTGTTTCGCGGCAGCGATCTTGTGGGCCGGGCGCCGCACGAGATAGTGAAGCTCGGCGTGGCGCGTACCTTCCAGAACATCCGTTTGTTCAAGGAATTGAGCGTGCTCGACAACGTGCGCGTGGCCGACGGTGTCCATGCCGGCTACGGCGCGATGGATGCTCTGCTGCAGTTGCCTCGGTTCCGGCGCGAGGAAAGCTCCGGGCGCGAACGTTCGATGCAACTGCTCGAGCGTTTCCAGCTCGACGAGTACGCGAACACGCAGGCTCGTCATCTGCCCTACGGCCTGCAACGGCGGCTCGAACTGGCACGCGCGCTGGCGACGCGGCCGAAGCTGCTGCTTCTGGACGAGCCGGCGGCGGGTCTCAACGTCGGCGAGGTCGATCGCCTGATGGATCTGCTTCGTGAAGTGCGCGAGGAGTTCCGGCCTACCATCATCCTGATCGAACATTCGATGCGGTTCGTGATGCGGATGTGCGAGCGGCTGAAGGTTCTCGACTTCGGCACGACGATCGCCGAAGGGACTCCCGAGGCGATCCGCTCCGACCCCAAGGTTCTCGAAGCATATCTGGGCGAGGAGACGCCACGATGAACGCGGCCGAACCCATGCTGTCGATTCAGGGCCTGACGGTATCTTACGACGGTATCGCTGCCGTGAAGGGAATCTCGTTCGACGCGCTGCCAGGAGAAATCGTCGCGATCGTCGGCGCGAACGGCGCCGGCAAGACCTCCACCCTGCGCGCGATATCGGGGCTCACGCCGTGGGGCGGAAGCATCGTCTACCAGGGAGAATCTCTTCGCGGAGTCGCCGTTCATCAGATCGTCGAGCGCGGCATCGCGCACGTTCCCGAGGGACGCGCGATCTTCGGCGACTTCACGGTGATGGAGAACCTGCGCCTGGCATCGTGGGTGTGCCGCAGCAGGCCGGTGCTGTGGCAGGCGATGGAAAGGGTGTTTACGCTGTTCCCGCGCTTGAAAGACCGGCGTGAACAATCGGCAGGAACCTTGTCGGGAGGAGAGCAGCAGATGCTGGCGCTTTCGCGCGCCCTCCTGGCTTCACCGAAACTGCTGCTGCTCGACGAACCGTCGATGGGGCTGGCGCCACTGGTCGTGCGTGACATCTTTCGAGTGCTGGTCGAGATCAATCGCGCGGGTACCACGATACTTTTGATCGAGCAGAACGCTTACCAGGGTCTGCGGATCGCCAACCGGGCCCACGTCCTCGAGACCGGAAGCATCGTGCTTTCGGGGCGTGGCTCCGAGTTGATGCAGGACCAGCGGGTGAAGGACGCATACCTCGGCGGATGAACCCGTTCACGGGGGACCCATGGCTCATTTCAACATCAAGAAGGCGGCAACTTTGTGCCGCGCCGTCATGTGCTGGCTCGCAGTCGCGGCAGTGCCTTCGGCGGCAGACGCCCAGCAGCAGCACGCGGTGGCGGTATCGGGAGTTCGCCGGTTCGAAGTTGTCTCCGGCGCTCCGGTGTCGGCGACATACTCGCGCCATCGCGGAACTGTGAGTTTCCTGCGGACGACGCCCGGAAGCCCGATCCCGGTGGAGGGATCAGCAACAGACACGGCGCAGGCGCGAGCGCGCACGTTCTGCAAGGACGCTGCCGATGTTTTCGGCCTGCCCGGCGACGCGGATTTCGCGACCGAATCCGAGAGCGCCGTCGATGAAGTGGGAATGACCCACGTTCGCCTGCGGCTGATGTACCGAGGCGTCCCCGTCACCGGCGGCCTCTTCAACATCCATCTCAACGCTGCCGGTGTAGTGGCGGCAAGCGCGGTAGACGTACCTGGCCTCAGCCAGGTCGACACGAAGCCGGGATTGGAACGCGCCGCAGGGGAAGCGATCGCGGCGGATTTCGTGAAGGTTAAGCTCAAGGGCGGCGACGTCTCGTTCGCACGCAGCGAGTTGCAGATCCTGACTCCAGCGGTTTTTGGCCTGGCCGATGCCAACTCACGGCTTGCCTGGTTCTTCGAAGCACGCGGCCGGAATCTGCGGCAATTCATCTGGATCGACGCGGCGACCGGCGAACTGGTTTTGCAGTTCAACGCGTTGGCTGATGCTCGACAACGAATGGTGTACGACGGCGGCAACGATTACGAACTGCCTGGCGTGCTGGTACGTGTCGAAGGCGGCCCGCCCACCGGCGACGATGACGCCGACAGAGCTTACGACTACGCGGGTGATACCTACGACTATTTTCTGTCCGAGCACGGTCGCGACAGTTACGACGATGCAGGAGCCACACTGCGATCCACTGTCCATCACTGTCCCGATCCCTTGACCTCGTGCCCGTACAACAACGCCTTCTGGGACGGAACCCGGATGGTCTACGGGGAAGGATTTTCCCGCGCCGACGACGTCGTTGCCCATGAACTTACCCACGCCGTCACGCAACATTCGGCAAACCTCTTCTACTGCATGGAGTCGGGGGCGCTGAACGAGTCGTTTTCCGACGTTTTTGGGGAAACCGTCGATCTCGGCAACGGTGCTGGCAACGACACGCCGCAGGTGCGCTGGTTGGTCGGTGAAGACATTCCGGGCGTCGGCGCGTTTCGCAGCATGTCGGATCCTTACCTGTTCGGTCAGCCGGCGAGCACTTCGGACCCGGAATACTTCTGCGCCACGTCGTGCGGGGACCGGGACCGCGGCGGGGTTCACACCAACAGCGGCGTGCTCAACCACGTATACGCACTCGTCGTGGATGGAGGCGACTACAGGGGACGCAGCATCAGCGGAATTGGCCTCGCCAAGGCAGGCAGGATCTTCTATCGCACGCTGGTGCAATACCTCGACGAAGCTTCGCAGTTCGCCGACGCGCAGCAGGCATTGCTCCAGGCCTGTGCCGACCTCGTCGCCGGCGGCGGCATCAGCGAAGATGATTGCGTCCAGCTGACTTCTGCTCTGGATGCGACGGCCATGGCCCAGTCTCCTTGCCCGGTTTGCGGCGACGGCGTTGCCACTGGCAACGAGGAGTGCGACGACGGCAACACGGTGGCCGGCGATGGCTGCGACCCGAACTGCACGCTGAGTCGCTGCGGAAACGGGGCGCTCGCTCCCGGCGAGGAGTGCGACGACGGTAACACCGCAGCCGGCGATATCTGCGACCCGGATTGCACGCTGAACTCCAATTGCACGCTGTTTCGGGCCGCCAATCTGCCGAAGCAGATTCCGGATCTCGGCGTCGCCACTTCGACTGTCAAAGTCACGTTTGCCGGCAGCGTCACGCAGGTGGGAGTTCTCGGCATGAGGGGTCGGCATCCGTTCGTCGGTGACCTGGTGATGCGGCTGACCAATTCGGCCGCTGTGACCACGACGCTTGCTGCCAACCTCTGCGCCGACGAAAACGATTTTTCTATTTCCTTCCTCGATGCCGGGGCCGCGGCTCTTCGGTGCCCGATCACCGACGGCCAGACGCATCCCGCGTCAGAGCCGCTGTGGCCACTGGCCCTTGCCAATCCCAACGGGACCTGGACGTTGACGATCCGGGACACGTCGGAACTCGACGCGGGAACTCTGGACGATTGGTCTCTCCTTCTGTGCAGTGTGGCGCGGCCCACGTTGAACGGGTGCGGCCGGACCAGTGCCGGCGCACTGGCCAGCGGAGCGATGCACGAATACGAACTGAAGCTGCTGTCTCCCGAGACGGTGCGCATCGAAACCACCGGTGAGGCCGGGTGTCCCGGCGACACGCAGATTCTGCTCTACACGAAGTCGGGCGATCTCATTGCCTCCGACGACGACGGTGGAGCAGGCATCTGTTCATTGCTCGAGCAGCAGTTGCCGGCCGGCACGTATGTGGTGAGGATACGGGGATTCCTCGGTGCCGGAGTCCCGCCCTACGTCGTCCTGCACTCCAGCAATGCCTGCGCCGTCTGCGGCGACGGTGTCGTCGAACTTGACGAAGAGTGTGACGACGGCGACACGACCTTCCTGACCGGAGATTACTGCCGCGCCGACTGCAAGGCAGTAGCGTGCGGCGTTCCGGTCGGTGCCGGTACGTTTCCTGCGGCGAGCGACGCGTTGTACGTCCTCAGAGCCGCCGTCGGCCTGGTCCCGTGCGACCGCCGCGTATGCGACGTCAATCACAGCACGAACCTGACTGCGACGGATGCGTTGCTGGTCTTGAGGAAAGCGGTCGGACAGTCGGTCGATCTGAACTGCGGCGCGTGACGAGACGCGGGCTGCGCCCGGCTGGCTGAAGGACGCAAGCGCAGCGGCCCTACTGCGACTCTCTCAGCGCGTCGCCGTCCACAACGACACGGTCAGTGTTTCGTGGGGATCGTCGCCGGCGGTCTGGAGATGACGGACGTCGAAGGTGGTCAATCCGGCGCTCTTGCACCAGTTCTCCATTTCCTCGTCGGCGAATCCAAGACGCCGGTGCGCGTGCTGCGTGCGCAGGAACTCGAGGCCGTGAGGTGCGAAATCGACTACGAGCAAGCGCCCGCGGGGACGCAGCAGACGTGAGGCTTCGCGGATGGCGGCGGCGGGATCGTCGAGGAAGTGAAGAACGTGATGGAGAGTCACGACGTCGGCGCAGCCACTGTCCATCGGAACGTCGTAGAGGTCCCCGAGGCGGACCTGGCAGTTGCCGATTCCGCGCGCGCTCAAGTTGGCACGGGCGACGTTGAGCATCTCGCGACTTGAATCGATGCCGGTGCCGCGGCCGACGCGAGGCGAAAAAAGTTCGAGGATACGTCCGGTGCCGGTGCCCAGATCTACGAGGTCGCCGAGTCTGGAAAGTTCGCCTTCGCCCGCAGCTTCGAGCATCGCGTGTTCGACCGCGCTCTCACCGACATACAGGTCACGGATGCTGTCCCAGCTTTCTGCGTTTTCGCGAAAGTAGGCAGCTGCACGTTCGGCGCGCTCGCCTCGCACCAGGGCCAGACGCTCCCTGTCTCTTGCAAGAGCGCCGTCGCCCTCCGGCAACAACTCGAGCAACGCGGCGGCGAGTCCGCCGCCCTGGCCGCTGCGGGCCAGCCGGTAGAAAGCCCAGGCGCCTTCGCGCGAGCGCTCAAGCAGGCCCGCGTCGCACAGCAGTTTGAGATGGCGGCTGACGCGCGGCTGACTCTGATTAAGCACGCGCGTGAGTTCCGAGACGGTGAGCTCACCATCGGCAAGGATGGCAAGCAGCCGCAGCCGCGTGGACTCGGCGACCGCCCGCAGACCCGCCAGAAGAGTTTCCATCGCGCCGCGACCGCCCGCTCTATGTCCGACGAGACGCCAGGAGCACGGCGTCAATGCCAAGACGCGCCTGGAACCGTCTCATCGAGGTTGCCCCGCGTCAGTAGCGGTAGCGATCGGCCTTGAAAGGCCCGTCCGCCGCCACACCGATGTAGGCCGCCTGCTTATCGGTCAGCCGCGTGAGCTTCGCGCCGATCTTCTTCAGGTGCAGCCGCGCGACGTTCTCGTCCAGATGCTTTGGAAGCACGTAGACTTCCTTCGCGTAGTTTTCCGGCCGTTGCCACAGTTCCATCTGCGCGAGCACCTGATTGGTGAACGAGCTCGACATCACGAAGCTGGGGTGCCCGGTGGCACAGCCCAGATTCACCAGGCGGCCTTCGGCCAGCAGGATGATGCGCTTGCCGTCGGGGAAGATGATGTGATCGACCTGAGGCTTGATGTTCTCCCAGCGGTAGGACTTCAGCCCGGCCACGTCGATCTCGCTGTCGAAGTGACCGATGTTGCAGACGATGGCCTGGTCCTTCATGCGCTTCATGTGGTCGTGGTTGATGACCTGGAAATTGCCGGTCGCGGTGACGAAGATGTCGCCCTGGTCGGCGGCCTCCTCCATCGTGACGACGCAGTAGCCTTCCATCGCCGCCTGCAATGCGCAGATCGGATCGATTTCGGTGACCCACACTCTGCAGCCCAGCCCGCGCAGCGACTGCGCGCAGCCTTTGCCGACGTCTCCGTAGCCGCAGACCACGGCGATCTTGCCGGCCATCATCACGTCGGTGGCGCGCTTGATGCCGTCGACCAGCGACTCGCGGCAGCCGTAGAGGTTGTCGAACTTGCTCTTGGTCACCGAGTCGTTGACGTTGATCGCGGGGAACGGCAGGTCGCCGTTCTTCTGCATCTGGTAGAGGCGGTGCACTCCGGTGGTGGTCTCTTCGGTAACGCCGCGGATGTTGGCGCGGATCCTCGAATAGAATCCCGGGTCGGAGGCCAGGCGCTTGCGGATCGAGGCGAACAGGACCGTCTCTTCCTCGCTCTCCGGGTTGTCGAGAACGCTCGGGTTGGTCTCGGCCTTGGAACCCAGGATGACGAGGAGGGTGGCATCGCCGCCGTCGTCGAGAATCATGTTGGGAGTGCCGCCGTCGCTCCACTCCATGATGCGGTGGCTGTACTCCCAGTATTCTTCGAGGCTCTCACCTTTGTAGGCGAAGACCGAGACGCCTCGGTCGGCGATGGCCGCTGCCGCGTGGTCCTGGGTCGAGAAAATGTTGCACGAGGCCCAGCGCACGTCGGCGCCGAGTTCGACCAGGGTTTCGATCAGTACCGCGGTCTGGATCGTCATGTGCAAGGAACCGGCGACGCGCGCGCCTGCCAGCGGCTTGCTCGCTGCATATTCTTCGCGCAGCGCCATCAGCCCCGGCATTTCGGTCTGGGCGATGCTGATTTCCTTGCGGCCCCAGCCGGCCAACGCGAGATCGGCGACGGAAAAATCCTGGTTCGGCCTGGCAGCCGTCTGGTTCGACATGACTTGGTCTTCCTCTGGTTCGCGGACGCCGAGAGCCGACCGCCGGTGTAGTGACATGGGCGCATATGGATGTCTTTATATGATGTCAACCACGGGCCGACGCGGGCGGGAACGGCGGGAGCCCATCCTGCGGCGCTGCCGTTCGTCACCGTGTGTTCGCATTGTCCTCGTCAGGGACCTTGCCGCCGGCGCGCTTCTTCTGCCGCGTCGGCCCGCCGCCTTGTCAGGGGCTCGTCCGCGGCTTTGCCGGGAGCCGCTCCTTACTGGACTTCACTGGTCACCACGGCTCGACCCAGGGCCGCAGGTCGATCTCGTGAGTCCAGGCGCTGCGCTGCTGGCAGTACAGGTGCCAGAAGTTGTCGGCGATCGCGTCGGGATCGAGCAAGCCGTCGGGGCCGCGTTGGGTTTTCAATGCCGGCAGCAACGTGTTGATGCGATCGCCGTCGATGGCGCCGTCGACAATCACGTGCGCGACGTGGATGCCCTGTGGACCGAACTCGCGTGCGGCCGACTGCGCCAGAGCGCGCAGCGCGGCCTTCGCCGATGCGAACCCACCGAAGTTGGCGCGGCCGCGCAGTGACGCGCTCGCGCCGGTGAAGAGCAGCACGCCGCTTTGACGCGGCAGCATCGTTTCGATTGCGGCCTTGGCAAAGAAGAAGCCCGCCAGCGCATTGGTACGCCACATCCCTTCCAGGAACGCTGCGTCCATCTGCAGGAATCCCTGCGGCCAGTTGCCACCGGCGTTGAACACCGCGGCTTCCAGAGGGGCGGCGGGAACATCCGCAGCCGCCACTGTGCGGCGGACCAGCGTCTCGTCCGTGACGTCGCCGACCACGGCCTCGACAGCCGCACCGACAGCGCGCAACTCGCGCACCGTCGCGTCCAACTTCTCGGCTGAGCGCCCGATCACGGTGACCCGAAAGTCTTCGCGCGCGAAGCGCCGCGCTATCGCGGCCCCGAGTCCTCTGGGCGGGCCGACGCCTGCCACCACGACCGTTCGTCCCGGCATCCGAACCTCCCGCGCACTTCATGGCGTGCGTCAGCCGCATTGTGTGCTGTACGGCTGATTGACGCGAGCCATTCGCTTCGACTTTGACATTCTGAACCAGTCGGTCCAGAACGGCGAATCGTGGCGCGTCCCGTCGAATTCGAACGCTCGCTCATTCTGGACAGGGCACTGCTGCTTTTCTGGCGCAAGGGCTACCAGGCTTCCTCTCTGACCGAGCTGTTGGAGGCGATGGAGATCAGCCGCAGCAGTTTCTACGCGTCATTCAAAGACAAACGCAGTCTGTTCCTGGAGTGTCTCGATATGTTCGCCGCGCGAACCAGGGACATCCTGCTGCGGGCACGGGCCGACCATACGCCGCTGGATGCGTTGCGTGTTTTCTTCGAGCGGAGTCTTGGCGGGTCGCGCGGTTCAAAGACAGGCTGGGGCTGCATGCTCGTCAGCACCGTTCTCGAGATGGCCGGTGTGGACGACGAGTTGAACGACCGCAGCAGCAAACTGCTGGGTACGATACAGGCCGCCTTCGAAGACTGTCTGCGAGACGCGGGCTGTGCACCCGAACGCGCGGCAGAGCTGGCAGCTTTCCTGATGCTCGTCAATGAAGGCCTGCGCGTGTCGAGTCGCCGCAGGTTGTCGCGCCGGCAGCAACTCGGTCACATAGAGACCACCTTTCGTTTTTTGAGGAGCGCCGTCGCATGACGCAACCAACCCCGTCACTTGCTAAGAAGTTCTGTGATGTCGACGGGCGCCGCCTGGCCTACCTGGAAGCGGGGAGCGGTCGGCCGATCGTGCTGCTGCACGGCAATCCGACGTCGAGCTACCTGTGGCGCAACGTCATTCCGCACCTGACAGGCAGTGGTCGGGTCATTGCGCCCGACCTCATCGGGCACGGGGATTCGGACAAGCTCCCTGCTTGCGACGGCCCCGGCCGCTACAGTTTCGAGGTCGCCTATTCCTGCCTGAAGGCGATGCTCGACGCGCTGGGCGTGGACTCGCAGGTTACGCTGGTGCTGCACGATTGGGGCAGTGCCCTCGGCTTTCACTGGGCCTACGAGCATCCGCAGCGATTGCGCGGCATCGCTTACATGGAAGGCATCGTTACGCCACTGCCGTCGTGGGATGACTGGCCCGAAAAGGCGCGCGGCATTTTTCAAGGCTTCCGTTGCGCGAAGGGCGAAGACATGATCCTCGAGCGCAATCTGTTCATCGAGGCGGTTCTGCCCAGTTCCGTGCTACGCAAGCTCAGCGATGAAGAGATGGCTCACTACCGGGCTCCGTTCGCAGCCAAAGACGACAGACAGACGATGCTCAACTGGCCTCGGCAGATTCCCATCGGCGGAGAACCGGCCAGCATGGTAGCGCTGGTGCAGCAGTACGCCGATTGGCTGCGTCACAGCCCGGTGCCCAAGTTGTTCATCAACGCCGAGCCGGGCTCGATACTGGTGGGCGCACAGCGGGAGTTCTGTCGCAGTTGGCCCAACCAGAGCGAGGTTACCGTCAAGGGGCTGCACTTCATCCAGGAAGACTCCGCTGATGAGATCGGTCACGCCGTGGCCGGATGGATTTCGACACTTTAAAGAGAGGATATGCCATGTCTGACGCTCCCGTGTTCCTGCTGGCTAATCTGGTGGTGCAAGACGCCGCCGAATATCGCAAGTACGAAAAAGGATTCTTTCCGCTGCTCAAACGTTACGACGGAGAGTTCGTCACCTACGACGACAGCCCTCATACGTTAGAGGGGGCGTCTCCGCGTCCAGGGCGCTTGATAATCTTCAAGTTTCCGTCGGAAGACCACGCCATGCGCTGGTATGCCGACCCCGACTATCAAGCCTTGGCCGAACACCGACGGGCCGGAAGCCAGTTGGAGTTCCTGACCATGGTGCGAAGTCTGCCGAGCAGGGGTTGAGGTGCCGTCGATCAGCACGGACGCATGCCACCGGACTCGGTGCAGTGGCAAGTAACTCTCAGGCCGCAACGTTCGGTGTGAGGCGGGTTCCCGTCCGGGGTTGAATCACGCAGTAGTGTCCCGAAGCACGGCCGCCGCGACGGCGGCGCCGCTCGGAGAGGTTGAAAACGCTCGAACAGGCCGGCGCCGAAGTGCCGGCCTGTTCGAGAGAGATCATCGTGCTGACGGGTTGCAGGTGAGCTTTAGCAGGTCCGGATCTGCCGTTTCCGCCGCCGGCGCGTTCGTCACGCCGGTTGTCGTCGTCTTGAACACCATCACCGCGCGGCGGTCAGAGGCCGGTCCAACAAGCGGAACCCGAATCTCCGTCGCGTCGATGCACGAGAGTTCCGCATCGAGCGGAGAGACGAACTGGACGCGGTTCTGCTGAACTCCTTCAACAGTTCCGCCGAAAGCGAGCATCGCGTCACGAAGCGCGATGGCCGCCGCCGCTCTTTCTGGTTTCGGGCTCGCCGGTGACGGCTTCATGATTTCCCAGGCCGTAACTCTGTCGTTCGTGCAGGTCTGGGCGCCATTGATGTTGGTGAGGCGTGAATCGTTGACGTTCAGGCAGATCGCCACCTGGAACGTGCAGACACCGTCGGCGACGCCGTCGGTGTCGCAGGTCGGGTCGCCGTCGGTGCAACTCTGGTCGAAATTGACGAAACCCCGCTTGTCGTACTCGCGGTCGTTGAACGGATTGGTGACGGACCATTCCGCCATGCAGTCGGTCAGCATGCTTCCGCGTCCTGGGATCAGCGCGCCTTCGGCCCTGCCAAAGTAGTATTCGCTGAAGTAGCAGGTGTGCATCGGCCACCGGTTTCCGGTGCGGTCACAGCAGTTCGCGACGCTCGATGCCCCGGTACCGGGCGCGTTGCTGCAGTTTGCGATAGCGGCCGTGGCGCCGCAGAGCGCGGGGTTCTGCTGCTCGACATCGCTGCACTGGGCCTGCGGCGCACCGTGGAAGCCGAGGCGGTCGAAGATCGCGGCGTCGCGCCGCAGCCGCAGGTTGTCTTCCTGCAGGTTCCCACCTGCCAGACACTTACCGCAATTGCAGTCGCCGTCCGCGTCGCAAGTCAGCCCCGGCGTTTCGGTGCAGGGCGGGTTGTCCAGGCACACTCCCTTGTCGACCACGTTGTCGTTGTCGCGATCGGCCCAGCACATGTCGATCAGGATCGGTACCGCGAAGGTCTGGTTGTCCGGCAGCATGACGATCTTGTGTACGGAGGTCTGGGCGCCCTTGAGTTTGATTGCATCGCCGAAGGGTTGTCCGCTCACCGGGTTGATGGGCTCGTCCTCGCCGGTCGAGACGCTGATGCTGGTGTCCGTGGCCAAGGCCCCGGGCGGAATCGTGATCGTCAGGCAGTTCCCGAGCGTGAAGGTTCCGCCGGCGGCACCGATCGACTGGCCTCCCGACAGGTTCGGGTCGCAGCGCTCGTTGTTACGGTTGGCGGGGCAGACGTCGCACACGTCGCCTCCGTCGCAGCAGCCCCGCAGCAGATCGGGGACCAAGTTCGGATCCGTGCAACCTCCGAGAGGGAAGAACATCGAATCAGAGCAGTCGCTGTTTAGTTGGTCGGGGTTGAACTCGACCGGACAGTTGTCGTCCGGGGTGCAGACGTCGTCGCCGTCGGGGTCGTTGTCCTGGCAAGCGTCGACGCTCTCGTCGCAGAGCATGCAGGGGCCGCCGGCCGTGCAGGGATTGCCGCTGTGGGCACAGGCTCCGGACGAACAGGTGTCGGTTCCGTCGCAGAACGCGCCGTCGTCGCACGAGGTGCCGTTCGGATCTGCGCCGCTGCAGTCGTCAGCGACTTCGTCGCAGGTCTCCGCGCAGTTGCCGTCGCCGTCGGCGCCCGGACATGGACTGCCGCTGTGAACGGAGCAGGCACCCGACAGGCAGGAATCCGTTCCGTCGCAGAACGTGCCGTCGTTGCAGGCGGAACCGTTGGGATCCGCGGCCGTGCAGTTGTCGGCCGCTTCGTTGCAGGTCTCCGCGCAGTTGCCGTCGCCGTCGGCGCCCGGACACGGACTGCCGGTGTGTGTGGAGCAGGCTCCGGACGAACAGGAATCCGTTCCGTTGCAGAACGCGCCATCGTTGCACGATGATCCGTTCGGATCTGCGCCGCTGCAGTTGTCAGCGACTTCGTCGCAGGTCTCCGAACAGTTGCCGTCGCCGTCGGCGCCCGGACACGGACTGCCGCTGTGAACGGAACAGGCACCCGACAGGCAGGAATCCGTTCCGTCGCAGAACGTGCCGTCGTTGCAGGCGGAACCGTTGGAATCCGCGGCCGTGCAGTTGTCAGCGACTTCGTTACAACTCTCCGCGCAGTTGGAGTCGCCGTCGGCGCCCGGGCATGGACTCCCCGCATGCACTGAGCAGGAACCCGCCGAGCAGGTGTCGGTGCCGTTGCAATACACGCCGTCATTGCATGCAGAGGTGTTGGCGGCGAAGACGCACTGACCGGTGGCCGGGTCACAGCTGTCGGTGGTGCATCCGTTCGAGTCGTTGCAGGTTACGCCCGCGCAAGCATCGTCCCCGATGGACAGGACGAAGAGATCCATGTCGCCGGCCACGCCGTCCGAGCACTGGCCGTCGAGTTGGCAGACGTAAGCGGGGTCGGCGCAGTCGGCGCCGCCGTTGCCGTCGTTGTCGATGCCGTCGCCGCAGATCTCGCAGGGGCCGCCGGGATGCACGCAGTCGGCGTCGGCGCAGTCGATCCTGCCGTTCGCGTTGTCGTCGATGCCGTTGGTGCAGTTCTCGACGCCGCGCCCTGGCCCGGAACGCAGCGGCCATGAGGCCTCGGAGTGCGTGACTCCAGCGATGATGGCGTTGCCGGCCGCGTCGACCGCGATCGCCAACGGGGCTTCGAGGTCGGTGCCTCCGAACAACGTCGAGAAGATTTTCGGGCTTCCGGAGGGAGCGAGCTTGGTGATGAAGATGTCCACTCCGCCCAGGGCGCTCACGGGATCGGTGAGCGGACGAAACGTGGGAAACCCACCGGGGCCGCTGTTTCCGGACGCGGTGTCTCCGGTGATGATCGCGTTGCCGAGAGAGTTTACCGCGATCTTCGGTCCGGAGCCCTCGATGACCAGGGCCCCTTCGAGGCCCGATCCGCCGAGATACGTGGAGTATGCGATCGCGTATGGCGAATTGGTACTCAGCTTGGCAACGAACGCATCGCCGTTTCCGCCGTAGGTGGATTGCGCCGGGTTGGTCAGCGGGAAGTTGGTCGAGGCAGTGTACCCGGTGATGTACGCGTTGCCCGAAGCGTCGATGGCGATACCGGAACCCATGTCGAGGCCCGAGCCGCCGAGGCAGCCGGAGTACTCCAGGGCGTTGCCGGTCAGTGTCATGCGCGTGACGAAAGCGTCGGTGCTGTCAGTACAAGCATTGGGCGGCGTGGAGTTCGTGGGGAAACGGGGGAATGTCGTCGAACTCGACGACCCGGTCACGTAGAGGGAAGAGCCCGCGGCGAGGTCGAGCGCGGCGTCGGCCCCGCTGCCGCCGAGGAAGGTCGAGAACACGAACTGCGAACTCCCGAACCTCGCCACGAAGGCGTCGACCCCTCCGCCGTAGGTCCCCTGGTAGGCGTTGGCGAGAGGAAAGCCGGTGGCGCTGGTCGTGTATCCCGCCACGAACGTATCGTCAGTAAGTCCCTGAGGGACCGCGACGGCTGCTACATGGTCAGCGCCTGCGCCGCCGATGTACGTGGAGCGTTCGGGACTGAGCGTCGGCCCGAGGCGTGTGACGAAGCCGTCGGATGCGCCGCCCCCGTAAGCGCCCTGGGCGGCGTTGACCAGCGGAAAGTCCGTGGCGCTCGTGTCGCCTGCGACGTGGACGTGCAGGTCGCTGAACACATCCGTGGGGTCCAGCGCGATGTCGTTGATCACGGTGTTCCCGTTGGTGCCTCCGAGAAACCTGTAAAGCATGGAGCCGTTGCTCGTGGAATCCCATTCTCCGGACGGGCTGATGCGCATGACCAAGCCGTAGCTAGCACCAGCGACGATCGCTTTTCCGGCGACGAACGCCGTGCCGTCGGAGCGTGCGGCTACACCGAGGGCCATCGCGTTAAAGCCGGCGGAGTCCATCTGTTTTGCCGAGTAGATGAGGGTGGGGTCGATGACGAGCGGCAAGTTGCGGTCATAGTCGCCGACGGCGAAGCCGACTTCCTTCGCTTCCGAGACCTCGAAGCGACAAGCCACCGTCTCTTTCGCACCATTGCGTTCCTGCCACGCGACGGGAGCCGCCAGCACGAGAGGCCCGAACTCGGTTTCCAGGGTGAGGCTTCCTTTGCCGTCGAGCCGCAGCGCACTGACGCGCTCGAAGCCGAGCCGGATCGTGGAAGTGTCGGCCTGAGGCGCGACGACGAAGTCGTACTCGAGCGATTTTTCGACCGAGTGATAGACGAGGTCGATGCCGGGGTAGACCAGCGAGTACCGAACCGTGGAGAAGGTTTCGGCTGCGTTGACCCAGCGAGTCTGGTCGTTGCCGACGAGATAGCCGACCGAGATGGGCAGGGGCGTGCCGCCAGCGACGCCGACTCCGGGATTCGCGCCGAGGAGAACCATGTTGGCCGCCGGTCCCGCGGAATCCGGCAGCAGCGTGGTGGCGGGCCGCATGACTATCCGAGTGGGCTCGAGTTCCAGGATCAAGTCAGGGGAGCGGCCCAGGAAGAGCGCATCGGGCGTCGCGGCCTGTCCGAGATTTTGCTCGAACCACACCGGATAGCGGTGAAAGGTTTCCGTCATCAGACGTCCGGCGTTGGCGACGGCTTCGGCGCCGACCGACGCGGCCGCAACCGACTCCGGCGTTTTTGCGAGCGCCGTGCAGGGCGGCGGGGCCGAGAGTCCCACAGCCAGGACGGCGGCTAAAAGGGAAGCAGTGAACAGGTGAAGTGGACGGTAGAACATGGGGAGCCTCTTCCGGGTGGTGAAATGGGCGGACAATACCCGGTTGAGGCGCCTTTTGCATCAGGGTTGTCAGGACTCTGCGGTGTTTAGTTGCCTGAAATCCGCGATACACGCCGGAATGTCGGCGCTGGACGGGGCAGAAGGCCCGGGCGGTCATTGCCCTGAAGCCTGCCGAGCCGCGCGCCGCGGAAAACCCGGCGGCGTCATCGCATCGTAGTGTCTGGTTGAATTATCGGGAGGGGCGTAGCGGCCGGCTGAGTCTCGGCTTCGTGCGGGATGCAGAGAATGTGCGTCCACGTGCCGTCGGGTGAGCGCCCGGCGCCGCAGGTGACTGCGGCGCCGGGGTTTTGCGTTGATGCTTAGAGATGCCTGCTTACTGGAGTTTCTCGATGCGCATTCCGTAGAACGAGCGGCGCACGAAGAACATCGAGATGGCCAGGAACACCAGTGCGGCCACGAAGGTCAGCCCCGGATTGGTCTTGGCCATTTCCACTGCCAGCTCGACCGCCAGCAGACCGAACAGCGTGGTGAACTTGATGACCGGGTTCATGGCCACCGACGAGGTGTCCTTGAACGGATCGCCGACCGTGTCGCCGACCACTGCCGCGTCGTGCAGCGGCGTGCCCTTGGCCTTGAGGTCGACTTCGACGACCTTCTTGGCGTTGTCCCAGGCGCCGCCCGCGTTAGCCATGAAGATCGCCTGGTACAGACCGAAGATCGCGATCGAGATCAGGTAGCCGATGAAGAAGAACGGATCGAAGCACGCAAACGCCAGCGTGCCGAAGAACACCGCCAGGAAGATGTTGAACATGCCGCGCTGTGCGTACTGGGTGCAGATCTCCACCACGCGGCGGCTGTCTTCCACCGATGCCTTGGTGGCGCCGTCCAGTTTGATGTTCTTCTTGATGAACTCGACGGCGCGGTAGGCACCGACCGCGACTGCCTGCATCGAAGCGCCCGAGAACCAGTAGATCATAGCGCCGCCGGTCACCAGACCGAGCAGGAACGGTGCGTTCAGGATCGAGATCTTCGACAGGTTCTCGGTCAGCCCGTTGGTGAGCATGAACAGAATCGAGAAGATCATCGTCGTGGCGCCCACCACCGCGGTACCGATCAGCACCGGTTTGGCAGTGGCCTTGAACGTGTTGCCGGCGCCGTCGTTCTCTTCGAGAAGGTGCTTGGCGATCTCGAACGCGGGCGTGAAGCCGAAGTCCTTCTTGATCTCGGCCTTGATGTTGGGAATCTCTTCGATCAACGACAGTTCGTACACCGACTGGGCGTTGTCGGTCACCGGGCCGTAGCTGTCGACCGCGATGGTGACCGGGCCCATGCCGAGGAAGCCGAAAGCGACCAGGCCGAAGGCGAAGATCGCCGACGGGTCGAGGTCGCTGCCCGGGATCGGGAAGAGCTGGCCGAGGCCCTGCGTGCTCACCGCGTAGGCAATGGTCATCAGCAACACGATCGTCATGCCCAGCCAGTAGGCGCTGAAGTTACCGGCCACCAGGCCGCTGATGATGTTCAGCGACGCGCCGCCTTCTTCGGAGGCCGTGACCACTTCGCGAACGTGTCCCGAGTTCGTCGAGGTGAAGATCTTGACCACTTCGGGGATGATCGCGCCGGCGAGCGTGCCGCAGCTGATGATGCTCGAGAGCTTCCACCAGAGGGTCGGGTCGCCGTTCAAGTTGCCGATCAGTGTGTAGGAGACCGCGTAGGTCAGCACCACCGATATGATCGAGGTCAGCCACACCAGGAAGGTCAGCGGCTTCTCGTAATCCATCTTGTCGGCGGTGGCGTAACGGCCCTTCTGGATGACTTCGTTGGCCAGATAGGAAGCGCCACTGGCGATCACCATCATGACGCGCATGACGAAGATCCACACCAGCAGTTGCACCTGGATGCCGCCGGCTTTCTCGGCGCCGTGGCCCTGGGTGGCAAGCAGGATGAAGGTGATCAGCGCGACGCCGGTTACGCCGTAGGTCTCGAAACCGTCGGCCGAGGGGCCCACCGAGTCACCGGCGTTGTCGCCGGTGCAGTCCGCGATCACGCCCGGGTTACGCGCGTCGTCTTCCTTGATCTTGAAGACGATCTTCATCAGGTCGGAGCCGATGTCGGCGATCTTCGTGAAGATGCCGCCGGCGATACGCAGCGCCGCTGCGCCGAGCGATTCACCGATGGCGAAACCGATGAAACAAGGGCCGGCCAGGTCACCCGGCACGTACAGCAGGATCGAAAGCATGATCAGCAACTCGACCGAGATCAGCACCATGCCGATGCTCATGCCGGCCTTGAGCGGGATCTGGTAGGTAGGGAAGGGCTTGCCGCCGAGGCTCGCGAAAGCGGTACGCGAGTTGGCGAAGGTGTTCACCCTGATGCCGAACCAGGCCACGCCGTAGCTGCCGCCGATGCCGACCAAGCTGAAGAGCAGGATGATGACGACGCGCAGCGGCGTCATCGCCGCGTCGCTGGTCAGCACGCCGAAGTAGAGCACGATGACCGCGCCGATGAAGATCTCCAGGATCAGGATGAACTTGCCCTGGGTGACCAGGTACTGCTTGCAGGTCTCGTAGATCAGTTCGGAGATCTCGAGCATCGACTTGTGCACCGGCATGTCGCGCAGTTGGCGGTACTGCACGAGCCCGAACCCGAGGCCCGCCGCGCACACCAGCAGTCCGAAGCTCAGCAGGCTGTGCCCCGATATGGACCCGCCGAAGAACACCGGAGCGGTGAAGCTCGGAAGCTTGAGCGAGGCCTCGCTGGCGAGAGCCGCAACGGGCGTCAGCAGCGCGGTAAGAAAGGCAGTGGCGAAAGCGGCAAGCGCCAAGGGAAGGCGTTTCCCTGCGTGAGCGCCAATGGCCCGGCAAGAGCGTCTTACGGTCGACTCCATGGAGTTTTGTCCTCTATTTGTTTGATTGGATGGCGAAAACGATGGGTCCCTATAGCACGCCGACGCGACGAGGCGAATGAATGTCCCGGTTGGGTCGGGCTCCGGTGGCCAGTGCGGCGGACCTTGATATGCCGGTCCGGCCCAGAGCGTTCATCGGTGCGGCCGGCGCCGCTGCCCGAGCGGGAGAACTGTGGCCCGGGGCTTGCTGCGAATATCGGCAGAGACTGGGGGGTCAATGAAAAAAGTGCTCGAACTGGCGCGCCGGCGCCTGCGCGGCGAGGTGGCTCCGCGTGTGCTGGAACTGCTGGCGCGCGACGATTGTGCCTGTGGCGCCCTGCGCGATGCGCGCGGCGTTACCGATGGCCGCGACGGCGGCGGTGTCGCGGTCCCGCCCTCGGCCGGCACCGGACTTCCCGAGGTTTGGAACCAGGGCATCCGGTCTTTCTACGATCTGCTCCGCGGATTGCCGCAGACCGGGGATTGCAGCGGGACCGCCTGCCACTTCGTCGGCGGGCGCTGGGATGGTGCCGAGCCTGAGACGGGACTTCACCGCCAGTTCGCCAAGGAGGTCCATTGCCTGGGCCGTTGCTATGAAGCGCCCGCTTCGAGCGAAGCCGCCGCGGCTCCGATCCCGCGTTCGGCATTGAGCGCCGAGCCGGTGGTGCTGCGTCATCTGCTCGGCGCCGGGCCGGCTGCCGCAGCCGGCCCGGCAGCCTGGGCCGACTATGACCTTCCCGGCGGCGCGGCCGTCCTCAACGCGGTCACCGCCGGCGGCCTGCGCGGACGCGGCGGCGCCGCTTATCCGGCCGGTGACAAATGGAAGGCCGCGCGCGACACCCCGGCGCTTGAACGATACGTAGTCGCCAACGGCGACGAGGGTGACCCCGGCGCCTACATCGACCGCCTGCTTCTCGAAGAAGCGCCGCATTCGGTGCTGGCCGGGATGCTTGCCTGCGCGCGTGCCATTGGCGCCCGGTGCGGCGTGGTCTACGTCCGTGCAGAATATCCGCGCGCGGCCGAACGGGTGCGCGAAGCCGTCGCCGAGGCGCAGGCCCGGGGTCTGCTCGGCGACTTGGAGATAGGTGTGGTCGTCGGCGCCGGGTCCTACGTCGCCGGTGAAGAGACTGCGTTGCTGCGCTCGATCGAAGGCCTTCGCGCCGAACCGTCGCCCAAGCCTCCGTATCCGGCCCGCGCCGGTCTCTACGGACTTCCGACCATCGTTCACAACGTCGAAACCCTCTCGGTGGTTCCCTGGGTCGTGCGCAGCGGGCGTCGCGCCGATACCAAGGCGGTCTGCCTGGCCGGAGCGGTTGCGCGTCCGGGCGTGGTCGAGGTCGATCTCGGCACTTCGCTGCGCCGCGTGCTGGAAGAAGGCGGTGGTGGCCCAGCGCAGGGTTGCACCTGGAAGATGGCGCTGGTCGGCGGTCCTTTGGGCCGCGTCGTCGGCGTCGAGGATTTTGACGTCGCTCTTTCGTTCGAAGCGCTCGCGGGCATGGGGCACGCCGGCGTCGTGGTTTTCGACCGGACGGTTTCACCTCGCGCTTTGGCCGAACATCTTTTTGCCTTCGCGTGCAGCGAGTCGTGCGGCACCTGCGCGCCTTGCCGCATCGGCTCGTCGCAACTCGCGTCGCGCGGCAGCGCCGCCGATCTCGAACGGCTGATGGGGACGATGGAAGCCGGGAGCCTGTGCGGCTTCGGCCAGGGAGTGCCGCGTCCGATCCGCGATCTGCTGCGTCTCTACGGTGACGAAGTGCTCGGCGCCGCCGGAGCGAGCCGGTGACGCTGCATCTGAATGGCCGCGAGGTGGCCGCTGCCGGGACGCTTCTCGAGGTCTGCCGTCGCGAGCGAGTCGCGGTCCCGACCTTGTGTCACGACGATCGCGTCGGACCCGGCGGGCACTGCCGGGCATGCATGGTCGAAGTGGACGGGCGCCTGCTCCCGGCGTGTACGACCGCCGCGCTTGCCGGTGCCGTGGTCGAGACGGAGAGCGCACGCGTCCGCGAATATCGTCGCGACCTGGGCGAGTTGATGGCGGCCGAGTCTTCGCCGCGAGGCGCGGTTGCCGCGTTGCTGCGAGCGTGGGGTGTGACGGGCTGGCGCTACGATGCGACGTCGCGTGCGGAAGCCCCGGCGCGCGACGCTGGTCATCCCTTCCTGCGGCTGGACACTTCGGCGTGCATCCTGTGCCGGCTGTGCGTGCGGGTATGCGCCGAGGTTCAGGGCCAGTTCGTCTATGCGGTCGAAGGACGCGGCGCGGCCTCACGGCTGAGTTGGGGTGACGGTGCTTTCTCCGACACCGATTGCGTCTCGTGCGGCGCCTGCGTTTCGGTGTGTCCGACCGGCGCGATCTCGGACGTCGATCGTGTGGATCGGCGCGACGTAGCAATCTCCTTGATGGATAGCGAGCCGTCTTCGCTCTTGCCGGTCAATCGTGTGGTGCGCACTACCTGCGTCTACTGCGGGGTTGGTTGTCAGCTCGACGTGGCCGTTGTCGGCGACGACGTCGCCTTCGTCGAAGGTGCGGATTCTCCCGTCAACCGCGGGCATCTTTGCGTCAAGGGCCGCTATTCGCACTCTTTCGCGCGTCATCCGGAACGGCTGACGACGCCGCTGCTGCGACGCGGCAAGCAACTTGTTCCGGTGTCGTGGGAAGAGGCCATCGCCTATGTCGGTACCGAACTGGCGCGGCATCGCGGCCGCAGCGCCCTGCTTTCCTCGTCGCGCTGCACCAACGAAGAAAACTACCTGCTGCAGAAGTGGGCGCGGGCCGGCCTTTACACCAACAACGTCGATTGCTGCGCGCGCGTCTGCCATGCGCCGAGTGCCGCTGGGATGCGCCGCTCTTTCGGTACCGGTGCGGCGACCAATTCGCTGGCCGACATCGAACTTGCCGACCTGCTGTTCGTGTGCGGCTCCAACACGACCGAGGCCCATCCGGTTGTCGGTGCCCGCATAAAACAGGCGGTGCTCACAGGAGCGCGACTGGTGGTGGTGGATCCTCGCCGCACCGAGCTGGCGGCAGTGGCCGATGTTCATCTGGCGCCGCGTCCCGGCACCAACGTTCCATTACTCAACTCGCTGGCTGCCGTGATCGTCGAAGAGGGCCTCTGCGATCGGGATTTCATCGAGCGGCGCACCGAGGGTTTTGCCGAGTTCGCGCGTTTCGTGTCGGCCTGTGGTCCCGAATCCGTGGAGGCGATCACCGGCGTGCCCGCGCGCGATGTTCGCACGGCGGCGCGTCTGTACGCCGGCGCCCGTTCGCCGATGCAGATGCACGGCCTCGGCGTCACCGAACACTTGCAGGGCAGCGAGGCGGTGATGCTGCTGTGCAACCTGGCGCTGCTGTGCGGCGCCGTGGGCCGCGAGGGAGTAGGGGTCAATCCGCTGCGCGGACAGAACAACGTGCAGGGTGCCGCCGACATGGGCTGTCAGCCCGATCTGATGACCGGATACGCGCCGGTGGCCGACGCCGCGCAGCGCGCGCGTTTCGAAGTGTGCTGGGGGCGTCCTGTGCCGTCGGCGCCGGGGCTCACGCTCCCGCGCATGTATGAGGCCATCGACAGCGGCGACGTCCGTGCGATGTTCATTTTCGGCGAAAACGTCGTGCAGACCGATCCGGACGCGCAGCGGGTCCGGGCGCGTCTGGCCAACCTCGAACTGCTGGTGGTCCAGGAAATCTTCCTGAGCGAGACCGCGCGCATGGCCCACGTCGTGCTGCCTGGGGCCAGCGCCTTCGAAAAAGACGGAACCTTCACCAACGGCGAGCGCCGTGTGCAGCGGGTGCGCCGCGTGCTGGCGCCTCCGGGGCAGGCCAGGGCGGACTGGGAAATCCTGTGCGATCTGATGAAGGCCGCCGGGATGCCGGCGGCCTATGGCAGCCCACGCGAAATTTTCGACGAGATCTGCGCGGTGGCGCCGATGCTGGCGGCTGCCGATTACGACACCATCGACGCACAGGGGCTGCAGTGGCCGATAACGGCCGCGTCTCCGGGCGGGACCGCGACCCTGCATCGCGACAGTTTCGGTGGCAGCAAGGCTCCGTTACACCGCATCGCGTTCGCCCCGTCGCCTGCCCTCGGTGATGCGCTGAGGCCGTTGCGTCTGATCACCGGCCGGGTGTTGGAGCACTACAACAGCGGCTCCATGACCCGCCGCAGCGAAGTTCTGCGTCTGGCCTGCGCCGACTTTCTCGAGATCCATCCTGACGACGCGCGTGCACGAGGCGTGGCCGACGGTGATGCGGTGATGGTTGCCAGCAAGTTTGGTGAGGCCGCCGCGGTTGCGGCCGTTACCGATACGGTGCTGCGGGGCACCGTCTTCCTGAGCTTCCATTTCCCGGAGACCGGTACCAATTCCGTCACTTCCGACGTGGTCGATCGGATGTCGGATTGTCCTGAATATAAGGTGACCGCTGTCGAAGTCAGCCGGGCCGATTAGCGGGCTTGGACGGGGCGAATGGCGCGCGATCTCGGAGTTGTTGAAGTCGGATTTCCTCGCGGCAATTTTCGCTCTCGTGCCGCCGGACTCGTCGCGCCGTTTACGCGCTTGGAAAACTGTCAGCAGCGGCTCACGTCATCGGATTTTCTCAGGCGAACGGCTCCTGCGGCGGTCGCAGGAGCCGCGGCCGTGCGGTCGCGTGTTGCCTCACCTGGCGTTGCTGGCTATGGGCAACGCGCTGTGCGTGTTGTCCCTCTTAGGATCGTCGGCCAAGGGGCGACGTCGCGGCGCCGGCGGAGTGGTTCGGTGAAGTTCCAATTGCGAAGTTGAGAGGGTTGCGAGGAGATTTGCGATGAGTCCAAGTACGGCCCCCACGCTCAGCTACGACTACAAGGTCGTGCGCCAGTTCTCGATCATGGCGGTCGTCTGGGCCGTGGTCGGAATGCTGGTCGGTGTCCTGTTGGCCACCCAGTTGATCTGGCCGGATCTCACCTACGGCATCCCGTGGCTGAGTTACGCGCGGCTGAGGCCGCTGCACACCAACGCGGTGATCTTCGCGTTCGGCGGCTCGGCGCTGTTCGGCACCTCCTACTATGTGGTGCAGCGTACTTGCGCGACGAGTCTCTTCCTGCCGCGTCTGGCGTCGTTCACGTTCTGGGGCTGGCAGTTCGTCATCGTGTCGGCGGTCGCCACGCTCCCGCTGGGGATCACCTCGGGCAAGGAGTACGCCGAGCTGGAGTGGCCCATCGATCTGCTGATCGCGGTAGTGTGGATTTCGTACGCCGTGGTGTTCTTCGGTACCATCGCCAGGCGGCGGGTGCAGCACATCTACGTCGCCAACTGGTTCTACGGCGCCTTCATCCTGACGATCGCGCTGCTGCACGTGGTGAACTCGCTGGAGATCCCCGTCTCTCTGACCAAGTCCTATTCGATCTATCCGGGCGCCATCGATGCCATGGTGCAGTGGTGGTACGGCCACAATGCCGTCGGCTTCTTCCTCACGGCCGGCTTTCTCGGGATGATGTATTACTTCGTTCCCAAGCAGGCCGAGCGGCCGGTCTACTCGTACCGGCTGTCGGTCGTGCACTTCTGGGCCCTGATCGGCATCTACATGTGGGCCGGGCCCCACCACCTGCATTACACCGCGGTTCCCGACTGGGCCCAGACTCTGGGCATGGTGTTCTCGATCATGCTGTGGGCGCCGTCCTGGGGCGGCATGATCAACGGCATCATGACGTTGTCAGGCGCGTGGGAGAAGCTGCGCACCGACCCGATCATCCGCTTCATGATCGTCGCGATGTCGTTCTACGGCATGTCCACCTTCGAAGGTCCGATGATGGCTATCAAGGCCGTCAACGCGCTTTCCCACGACACCGACTGGACCATCGGCCACGTCCATTCCGGAGCGCTCGGCTGGGTGGCGATGATAACCTTCGGCAGCCTCTACCACCTCATCCCGCGCCTGTACGGCAAGAAACGGATGCACAGCGTGGCGGCGATCAACGTGCACTTCTGGCTCGCGACAATCGGCGTCGTCTTCTACATCTCCTCGATGTGGATCGCCGGCGTGATGCAAGGACTCATGTGGCGCGCCGTCAACAACGACGGCACGCTCACCTACACCTTCATCGAGGCACTCAAGGCCACCTATCCCTACTACTTCGGACGTCTGATCGGCGGTGTGATCTATTTCGCGGGCGCCGTGCTGATGGCCTGGAACGTGTGGAAGACGGTTGCCGGCGCGCAGCCGGTCAGCGATGCGGTGCTCGAACCCGTGTCTGCGCACGCTGCCCACTCGGCAAGGACCGCCTGACGGCGCGAGGGGAGGCGAACGATGTCACACGAGATTGTCGAAAAACGCATCGGCCTGATGGGCCTGCTGATCATTCTGGTCGTCAGCGGCGGCGGCCTGGCGGAAATCGTCCCGCTGTTCTCGCAGGTGGAGGTGACGGCGCCGGTCGAAGGCATGAAGCCGCTCGCGGCTCTCGAACTCGAGGGTCGTGACGTCTACATCCGCGAGGGCTGCCACGTCTGTCATACGCAGATGGTCCGGCCCCTGCGTGCCGAGACAGAGCGTTACGGCCATTACTCGCTGGCCGGAGAGTCGGTGTGGGAGCACCCGTTTCTGTGGGGTTCCAAGCGTACCGGTCCCGATCTCGCCCGCGTCGGCGGGCGCTTCAGCGACGACTGGCACCGCGTTCACCTGAACAATCCGCGCGACGTAGTGCCGGAATCCAACATGCCGGCTTTCACGTGGCTCGAAGGTGCGGCGGTCGACGGCACCGGCACGGCGGCCAAGATGAAAGCGTTGCGCGTAGTCGGCGTGCCCTACACCGACGAAGACATTGCGGGGGCCGCGGCGAAAGTGACGGGCAAGACCGAACTGGACGCGCTCGTCGCCTACCTGCAGCAGCTCGGGACGATCCTCAAAGGCAAGCGGTGAAGCGATGGAAGAGGGAATGATCGAGGCTGTGGAAACCTTGCTCCTGTTCGTCGCCTTCGTCGCCTTTGCGCTGTGGGTGTGGAGCCCCGGCCAGAAGGCGCGCTTTGAAGAGGCTGCGTGGCTGCCCTTCCGCGAGGACGACGACGATGCGGCTCTACTCGGCAGCCGCGACGGAGGAATGCGTCATGAGTAGCGGGTGGAGCCTTTACGTTACCCTGATCACCGTCGTCTTCATGGGCGCTGCCTGCTGGTTGGTGTGGTGGCAGCGCAAGGGACCTCCGGGAAATGTCGGTGCCGGAGAGTCGATGGGGCACGACTTCGACGGCATTCAGGAACTCAACAACCCGTTGCCGCGCTGGTGGCTCGGCACCTTCGTCGGAGCGGTGATTTTCGCGGCCGTGTATCTGGTGCTGTACCCCGGCCTCGGCGCCTATCCGGGGCTCCTGGGGTGGTCCTCGCGAGGGGAGTACGATGGCGAAATCAAGGACGTCGAAGCCAAGTACGGTCCGCTCTACGACCGCTACGGTGCGATGGCGATCCCCGATCTGCTCGCCGAGGAACCGGCGCTTCGCATCGGCGAGCGCATCTTCGCGAACAACTGTTCGCGGTGCCACGGCGCCGACGCGCGCGGCGGCGTGGGCTTTCCCAACCTGACCGACGGCGACTGGCTTTTCGGCGGCGAGCCTGACGTCATCGAGACGACGATAC
Organism: uncultured bacterium; assembly: GCA_903893315.1. Taxonomy (GTDB): domain Bacteria; phylum Desulfobacterota; class Binatia; order UBA1149; family CAITLU01; genus CAITLU01. Next base: position 34,393 of record CAITLU010000057.1, on the reverse strand, counting down.
TCGGCGGCCGCATCGGCATGATGCCTGCCTTCGCTCCCGCGATCGGCGGCGAAGCGGGCATACCGGCGGTAGTGGCCTACGTGCGCAGCCTGAGCGGGAACAGCGGCGACCCGCAACTCATCGAACAGGGCAAGGCCAAGTTCGCCTCCGTCTGTTTCGCGTGTCACGGAGCCGACGGCAAGGGCAACAAGATTCTCGGAGCCCCGAACCTGACCGACGACATCTGGCTGTTTGGTGGAACGCCGGACGACGTCGCCTACGGTCTGCGCAACGGTCGCCGTTCGCAGATGCCGGCTCACGCGGACTTGCTCGACAAGCGCAAGGTGCATCTGGCCGCGGCCTACGTCTATAGTCTGTCTCACGGTCTTTCCGAGGAATCCGAGCACGCTCGCGGTGCAGTATCGCCGGCGCATCCGGATGCCGACAAGGAACACGACGAGCAACGAAAATCCAGGTAAGGACGCGGGCTCCCGTGACAGCGGGGGCCTGCGGCCCGGCGCCATGTCGACCGCCACCGCGCACACTGCTCAGTCCTCGCTCTACGAAAAGCGAACCGCCATCTACCAGCAGGAGGTCGACGGGTTCTGGCAGCGCCTGCGCGCCGCGCTGCTGATAGCGCTGGCCGGTTTGTATCTGGTCCTGCCGTGGGTGAACCACGGGCAGCGCCAGGCCGTGTGGTTCGATCTGCCCGCGCGCAAGTTCCACGTCTTCGCCGTCACGTTCTGGCCGCAGGACTTCATCCTAGTGACGCTGTTGATGATCGCCGGAGCTTTCGGCCTGTTCTTCTTCACCAACATGGCAGGTCGCTTGTGGTGCGGCTTCGGCTGTCCGCAGACGGTGTGGACGAAGTTCTTCATGTGGATCGAGTGGTTCACCGAAGGCGATCGCAACCAGCGCATCCTGCTCGACCGCCGGCCCTGGTCGCTGCGCAAACTGTCGCGCAAGGCAGCCAAGCACGCCGGGTGGCTGGTCACCTGCGCGGCGGTGGGATTTACGTTCGTCGGCTACTTCGAGCCGATCCGGGATCTCTTGCCGCGCATCGCCGCCGGCGACGTGACCGGCTCGGAGGCGGTGTTCCTGGCGATCGCGTCGTTGGCCCTGTACTTCGATGCCGGTTTCATGCGCGAGCAGATCTGCCGCTACGCGTGTCCATACGCGCGTTTCCAGGGCGCGATGTTCGACCGCCATACCTGGACGATCTTCTACGATCCGCGGCGCGGTGAGCCGCGCGGTCACCGCGGCCGCAGCGTCGAGCGGGCCAAGGCGGGGCTCGGCGACTGCATCGGCTGCGGCGTGTGCGTGTATGTCTGTCCGACCGGTATCGACATCCGCAACGGAACCCAGAGCGACTGCATCGGTTGCGCGGCGTGCATCGACGCCTGCGATCAGGTGATGGACAAGATGTCCTATCCGCGAGGACTCGTGCGCTTCGCCACCGAGGCGATCATCGAAGGCGAAGCGCCCCGGTTAGTGCGCCCTAGATTGCTGGCCTACGGCGCACTCTTCAGCGTTGTGCTCGCGGTGTTCGCCGTCATGCTGGCGGCGCGTGTTCCGCTTCAACTCGACGTCCTGCGCGATCGCGCGCGTCTGTACCGTGTAACCGGCGACGGCTCGGTCGAGAACGTCTACGTCCTGAAGATCCTCAACATGGACCAGCGCGACCACGTCTACGCGATAGAACTCGGCGCGATCGGGAACGGCGTCGGCAGCCACAGCATCGTCCTGGAAGGAAGCAGCCGTGCCAGTGTCGCGGCCGGAGACGTGCGCGAGGTTTCGGTACGTCTGCGGGCGCCGGTTTCTACGCCGGCGGTGGTTTCGACCTCAGTGGATTTCCTGGTGCGGGCTCTCGACGATCCAGACCTCGTGGTGACGGAAGACAGCCGCTTCCTGGCGCCGGCGGCTGCGTCGCACTGACGGATGCCCGGCATGAAACCCTGGTATCGGCAATTCTGGCCATGGTTCGTCATCGCTCTTCCGGCCACTGCCGTGATCGCCAGCGTGGTGACTCTGGTGATCGCGCTCGATCACGCCGACGCGCCGGTGAGTCAGGATTGGTACAGGCGCGGGCAACACATCAACGACGAACTGGCTCTGGACCAGGCCGCCCTGGACAAGCACGTCTCGGCCCTGCTCGCTGTCGCGCGTGACGGCAGTATTTCGCTTGAACTCGACGCGCCCGACAGTGCGCGCCCGGCGGAACTGGAGATCGAATTCCATCATCCGGTCGATGCGGCGCGCGACAGGCAGGTGAGGCTTCGCGGCGACGGACGCGGACGTTTCGAGGGGAAGATTCCCGGCGTCGAAGGTCAGGCGGGTGTTCGCACGCCGGTCGTTCTCGATGGCCGCTGGGATGTCTCGCTGCAGCCGGTGGCCGCGGATTGGCGGCTTCAGGCGCGAGTGTCTTTGCCGACTGAGGGTTTTCGTCTCGGAGCAGGCTCGTGATGTCCGCCGATGCGGCGGCTTCACATTGTTACCACTGCGCACTGCCGATCCCCGCCGGTTCGCGTTTCAGCGTCGACATCGAAGGCAGCGCGCGGGCGATGTGCTGTCCGGGCTGCTGCGCCGCTGCCGAGATGATCGTCGCGGGCGGCCTCGGTGACTACTATCGCTATCGCGAGGCTCCGGCGGCCGGGCCGCCCGAAGTGTCCTCGCGAGACTTCGATGACCTTTCGCGTTTCGACCGTCCGGCTTTGCAGCAGCGCTTCGCCAGATCCGAAGAAGGCGGCCGGCTCGGGGCCACGCTTTCCATCGAAGGGATGCGCTGCGCCGCCTGCGCGTGGCTGATCGAACGCGTGCTCGGCGGGGTTGCCGGAGTGGTTGCGGTCGGGGTCAATCTTTCCAGTGCGCGCGCCGATCTAGTGTGGGATCCGCAGGTCGTGAAGATTTCCGATCTGCTCGCGACGGCCGAGCGCCTCGGTTACCGCATGAGGCCATATCGTCCGGATGCGCAGGAGGCGCTGCGGCGCGGCGAGCAGCAGGCCGCGCTGGTGCGCCTCGGCGTCGCCGGACTCGGCATGATGCAGGTGATGATGTTTGCGGTGGGACTTTATGCCGGTGCGTTGCAGGGCATGGAGAGCGCCTATCGCGATCTGCTGCGCTGGGTGAGCGTGGTGGTGGCGACGCCGGTGGTGCTGGTGGCAGCGCGTCCGTTTTTTGCGGCGGCGCTGCGCGATCTGGCGGCGCGCCGACTGGGTATGGACGTGCCGGTGGCGGCCGCCATCGCGATCGCCTACGGCGCCAGCCTGGTGGCTACGGTCACTCACACCGGCGACGTCTACTTCGAGTCGGTCTGCATGTTCACGTTCTTTCTGACGCTGGGCCGCTATCTGGAAATGCGCGCACGTCATCGCGGCGCCGCGGCCGTGGAGGCCGTGCTGCGGCGCAGTCCCGCTACCGCAAACCGTATGGTGGACGGCGCTTTGGATGTCGTAGCAGTCGAAGAACTCACGGTCGGAGATCGCGTGCTGGTGCGCCCCGGCGAAAGCGTTCCGGCCGATGGACGCATACTCGAAGGCCGCGGTGCGGTAGACGAATCAATGCTGACCGGCGAGCACTGGCCGTGTTTTAAGCGGCCCGGTGACTGCGTGGTGGGCGGCACTCGTAACGGCGACAGTCCGCTCGTCGTCGTCGTCGAGCACACGGGTGCCGAAACTGTGCTGGCGGGGATCGTCAGACTGCTCGACCGTGCCGGAAGCGAGCGTCCGCGCATCGCCGAATTGGCCGACCGTGCGGCGGGGCTGTTCGTGCCGCGTCTGCTCCTGCTGGCCGGCGCCACCGCGGCGTGGTGGTACTTCGTCGATCCGAGCCGCGCGGTGTGGGTGACGTTGTCGGTACTGGTGGTGACGTGTCCGTGCGCGTTGTCGCTGGCCACGCCCGCTGCTCTGGCCGCCGCGACCGGCGGGCTGCTCGAACGCGGCTTCCTGGTGACGCGGGCCCACGTTCTGGAAAGCCTTGCGAAAGCCACCGACGTGGTGTTCGACAAGACCGGCACGCTGACACGCGGACGCTTCAGGATCCTGCGTCGATGCGCGCTGGCGGATCTCGACCTGGCCGCCTGCGAGCGTCTGGCATCGCTGCTCGAAGCGCGCTCCGAGCATCCGATCGCGCGCGCTTTCGATTCCGTCGAAGATCGCGATGCCGCCGCAGCGGCGCAGTCGCGGCGCAACACCGCTGCGCTGTCCGATGCGGCCGACCTCGTGTGCGATGTGGTGGCCGAGGCCGGTTGTGGTGTCGAAGGATCGATCGACGGCCGTCGCTTGCGGATCGGGCGGCCTGTCTGGGTGGCGGCATTGGCCGATGCTCCGGCGCCGGCCGCGCCCGACGAAGTGGTCAGTTGGGTGCTGCTCGGTGACGAGCGCGGAGCGCTGGCGTGGTTCGGTCTCGACGATGAGGTCAGGAGCGAGGCTGCACGCAGCATCGCCGCGCTGGCGGCGTCGGGCCTTCGTGTTCACATTGCCAGCGGCGACGGCGAGCCCGTTGTCGGCGCGCTTGCGGGGAGTCTTGGAGTAAGCAGCTATCGGGCTCGCGCGACGCCGGTCGAGAAACTGGAACTGGTGCGGCGCCTGCAACAGGATGGCGGCGTCGTGGTGATGGTAGGCGACGGCGTCAACGATGCGCCGAGTCTCGGCGGCGCGCAGGTTTCGGTGGCGATGGGAGGCGGGACGGATCTGGCCATGAGCCGCGCCGACGCGGTCTTGTTGCGCGATGATCTCGGAGCTCTCGTCGATGCCTTTGCGCTCGCTCGCCGCGCTCGCCGTGTCATCGTGCAGAACCTGGTGTGGGCCGTGCTGTACAATCTTGCCGCACTGCCGCTGGCGGCGGCCGGCATGGTGCCGCCGTATTGGGCGGCGATCGGCATGTCAGCCAGTTCGTTGCTGGTGGTGGGGAATGCGCTTCGCCTCGGGCCACAGCGCCGCGAGCACGCGCGAGTGACGGCCGCGACGTCGAACAGCGCGGCTTGCGCTGCGGGCGCGGAGCAGGCGGCGTGAGCAGCGTTTTTCTGCTCATCCCGCTCGCGCTCGGGATGCTCGCCGTGGCCGGGTTGATGTTCGTGTGGGCGGTGCGCAACCAGCAGTTCGACGATCTCGACAGTCCGGCTTCACGCATTCTGTTCGATGACGAGGCACTGCACTCCTCGTCATCGCGGCTTGATGTGCAATCGGTGTCGACGGTGCAACCGGAGGTGATCGTGGAGAAGAAGCCGTGACGGTGATCGGAGCGCTGGCCGCCGGATTCGCCGTCGGCATCGTGGGCAGCGTGCACTGCGTGGGAATGTGCGGCGGCATCGCCGGAGCGCTGGCGATGTCGGTCACGGCGCAGCGGCGCGAGAGCGCCACCGAACTGGCGCGGCACCTTCTCTACGGACTCGGGCGTGTGAGCAGCTACGCGCTGGCCGGTACGGTCGCGGGCGCTTTCGGACTGGCGGCTGCCGCAGTTCTGGGGCCGGCGGGAACTTCGTTGCTGCGCGCACTGGCGGCCGCGTTGATCGTCGCGCTTGGTCTTTATCTGGGTGGCTGGTGGAGCGGATTGGCGGCGATCGAAAGGGCCGGTGCCGTGTTGTGGCGTCGCATCGCGCCGGTCACCCGGGTGTTTCGTCCGGGCGGCTCGCTGCGCGGCGCGTTCGTGCTCGGGATTCTGTGGGGCTGGCTTCCTTGCGGTCTGGTCTACAGTGCGCTGGCGCTGGCGGCCACCAGCGGAGACGCGGCCGGTGGCGCGGCGCTGATGATCGGCTTCGGCATCGGCACGTTACCGGCCGTGCTCGGAGCCGGCCTTGCTGCCGCACGCATCGGCGCCTTTCTGCGCGCGTCGGCCTCGCGCCGGATAGCAGGCACGCTGGTCGTGGCACTTGGAGTGTGGACGATGGTCGGCAGCGGATTGCTGTCGCTGCCCGGAGCAGCGTCGCCTCACGACCACTGCGCGGGTCATTCAGCCCCCGCTGCTTCTTCGCAGGACGCGCCGCAAGCCGCGCCGCAAGGCGAGTGACGTCGGCGCGGCCGGTGCCCCGCGCGGTTCGCGGACACCGGCCGTGCCAGTCGTCAGATCAGGCCTTGGGAGCCCACGCGTTGCACCAGCCGCCATTGGCGACGGCCTTGCCGGGGAACATCGCGCAAGGCCCGGACGAGTCGCCTTCCTTTCCCTGATACAGCGCGCAGCTGCGGCAGAACTGCTTGGCGCCTTCTTCGCCGGCGCGCTTGGGAAACGCGGCGGTGTCGACCTTGGTTGCATCGGCCTTGAAGCCAAGGGCCTGAGCGGTCGGGTCGGTCTCGTCAACCTTGGGTATGGCGTCTTGTGCCGCAGCCGTACGCGCGGCGAGCAGCGAGGCTGCCACGGGTGCGGCGACAAAAGCGGTCAAGCCGAAGCCGAGGAACTTGCGACGGGATACGCTGTCAGTGCTTTTCATGGAGCGTCGCTTACACCGCGCGGCGGTGGAGGTCTAGCGGCTGTGCGCTCCGGTAGGCGCTCAAGCGGGAAGTGCCCAGCTTACCGCCCCGGGGTTTTACACGAGCATGTGGCCCCTGGAACGCTCGTGCGTCGTCGGCCATTCGAGCGGGGCTCCGACGCCAGCGCGCGGCCCGTTGCGTAACGAAGCCCGACGGGGTTAGAGTCCGGCCGCCGCAGCGGACCTTCCGGTCCGTGTGCGAGAAAACATTACGGGGGCACGATGGTGCGAGCATTCAGCAAGATGGTGATGAGCATTTTGGTCTTGTCGATCCCGCTTTACGCGCTGGCCGGCGAGCCGTCGCCGGTGCCGGCTGGTGCAGACTCGCGCTATCCCGTCCAGGTCACTCCTGAAGAGGCGCTTCGGCAGAAGGGAGAGATGCGCAACAATCTAGCGGTACTCAGAAACACGCTCGCGGCGCTGGCGGACAAGGATTTCGCGGGCGTCGAGACTTCGCTGCGCAAGCTCGCACACGAAGGGCCGGTCGCGACGCGGCCCGGAGTTTCGACGACGGTCTTTCGGGATCTCGAGAAAGGATTCGAGGGCAGCGTGGACAAGGCCATTCAAGCCACCCACAACGCCGACGTCACGGTGGTGCTGCGCGCGTTGAGTGACACGATGGGTTATTGCCAGGCCTGTCACATGGCTTTTCGCCAGTCTCTCGAAGCGAAGCCCGGAGCCGAGCCGGCGAAATAGATCAAGACCCTTGCCCTGCCGATCGCTGCGGTTCGAGGCCTACCGCCTTGAGGCCTGGCCGAGGCGCGCGCGGCGGCCGCGCTCCGGGTTGAACGGCGCCGGCAGGCCGGTCGCTGGCAGGTCGCGGACGTAGTCGCCAACTGGCGTGCAGCGCACCACCGGTCGTCGGCACAGCAACAAGCACGAGCAGGATCCTTGGCGATGGCAGAGCAGCAACCCAACAACCCGCTTCACGGCATTACGCTCGAAACCATCCTGGTAAAGCTCGTTGAGTTCTACGGTTGGGAGGAAATGGGGCAGTTGATCGAGATCAACTGCTTCAACATCAACCCGAGCATCGCGTCGAGTCTGAAATTCCTGCGAAGGACGCCGTGGGCGCGCCGGAAGGTCGAGGAGTTGTATCTCCACCACTGCTCCCTTGCCGTCCCGATACCATAGTTCAGGGAGCGAGTTCGGGAAGGGCCGGCGCCACCGGCTTGTTGGTCGAGGTGCTGTTCACGCCCTTCCCCGACCGGTATCGTAATCCTCCATAGCGCGCTTGATCGTTGCGCGCTGGAAGAAGCGTGGTAATGGAAAGCGGAATTAAGTCTCGCATCGTTGAAGCCGTTACCTTAGCCATCGGTCTCTTGCTGGCTGTGGGTTGGTTCTCGTTTTTGTTGAGAATCGACCTTGCGGATCGTCTGCGAGGGGATGCCTTCAATTACTTGAGTATCGCAGCAGGGTTCGGCGGCTGGGGTGACGCGCTCAGTTTCGTCGGTGAGCGCTCGGTCGGGTTTCCGCTTGTAGTGTTTGCCATGATGAAGTCTTACGGCGGCGTGTCGGCTGACGGCAGTGTGCTGTCAGTACTGGATTTCATGGCCGTCGTGATGTTTACGATTCATGTTGTCGCCGTTCTCGGTAGCTACTTCCTGTTGCGGAACTTCGCGAGAAATCAGGGGGATGGATTGGAGGCAAGTCCTCGCGTGTGGCTTCATGCGGGCTTCGGGGCTGTACTGCTGGCCTACCCGGGCCTTGTCGGCCACACGACCGTACTCTTGGCGGATTCGTTTTACGCGGATCTCGTGCTGCTGGGCTTTGCGCTGAGCATTGGGACGCGCCACGTGCGTCCTTGGCTCCGCGGCATTGCGAGTCTTGCGGGCGGCGGCCTGCTTGGTTTTGCCGTGCTCTGTAGGCCGGTCTATGAGCCTGCCGCTCTTGCTGCCCTGGCCTTGGGGTTGACGGTCAGCCTGGCCGGTGGTCTCGGCAGGCGGGGCGCGAGTCATTGGCAGAAGGTCGGCTATGCGGCAGCCTTTGCTCTTGGCTTCGCAGCATGTGTGGGTCCGGCGGAAGTTCATTGCGCCAGTCTCTTCGGAAACCGCTGTCTGACGGCGCCAGAGACTCACGACGCGGCACTGCTGGATTCGTTGCAGAGAGGAATGTCCTCTCCGCGTGTTTATTGGTCAGGGAACGTGGCTCCGGACGAGACCGACACCACGTGTGGAGTGGGCTGCCGAACGCTTCGTGATGAAACCCTTGCGATGACCTGGGCGGCGGTGTGTCGGCCGTCTCCGCAAGCGTTTGGTTATGGACTTCCCGGTTGCTTTCTTCGCCGGCCTGACCTTGGCGGGCTGTTCTTGTTCAAGAAGACCCTGGCATTGTTCGACTCATATCAGTTCCAGGACTACGCGGTAGATCGTACGCCGCGCTGGGCGCGGTTGTGGAGTCGGCCGTTCGGCGCCATGTCGTATGCGGGTTTCGTCGGGGCATTGGTGCTGCTGGCGGCGTCGGCGAGAGACTCAAGGCGCACGGAATTGGTGGCGTTCCTGGGATTCACGGTTGTGCTCGGGCTGGAACACAGCATCACCCACATCGAGGGGCGCTATGGTTATGGTGTTGTTCCCGGGGCCCTCTTCGCGCTCTTTTGGTTACTCGGGACCGCTTGGCGCCGTCCGCAGATAGTTTGGACAGCACGCCTCTGCGCCGTCTTCCTGTCGTTGCTGTTCTTGGTGCAGACCGCGGCCTGGGATCGTTCCGATGTCGTGCTGCAACGTATCGAAGCGAAGCTTAGCTTGGGCTCGGCGGCGCGCTAGGAACTCGCTCGATCACTGCCGTTCGCGCGAAGAATCGCTTGCGCGCAGCGCTCGCCGTCCATCGCTGCCGAGACGATGCCGCCGGCTGCACCGGCGCCCTCACCGCAAGGATACAGACCCGGTGTCGAAGAATGCATGCAGGTTTCGCGATCGCGCGGGATGCGCAGCGGCGCCGACGTTCGAGTTTCGACGCCGACCACTACGGCTTGGTTGGTAAGGTAGCCGCGCATCTTGTCGCCGAAAGTGCGCAGCCCTTCGCGCAGTGCGTTGGCTATTGGCGATGGGAACACGGCGGCGAGATCGGTCGCGCGCAGTCCCGGCGAATAAGAGCAGTCCGGTAGATCTGTGCTGGCGCGGCCTTCGACGAAATCTGCCAGACGCTGCGCTGGAGCTACTGCCATGCCGCCGCCGGCCTGCGCGGCCGCGCGTTCTATCGAGGCCTGGAATGCCACGCCGGCGAGCGCTTCGGAGCCGCGTACGGCGAATGAACTCATGTCGCCCAACCCGGCTTCGACGACGATGCCGGAATTGGCCCAGCGCGAGTCGCGCCGCGACGGTGACCAGCCGTTGACCACCACTTCCTCTTGCGCGGTGGTGGCCGGGCAGATGATGCCGCCGGGACACATGCAGAACGAATACACGCCGCGATCTGCGACGCGGGTGAGCAGCGAGTAGGAGGCCGGCGGCAGCGCGGTCGGCCGTGTGGCGCAGCGGTACTGTATTGCGTCGACGAGGGACTGAGGGTGTTCTACGCGTACTCCGAGCGCGAACGGCTTGGCTTCGAGTTCCACTCCTTCGCGGTGCAGCATCTCGTAGATGTCGCGTGCCGAGTGTCCGGTTGCCAGCAGGACCGCGGCTCCCTCTATGCGATCACTCTGCGCGGTCGTCACGCCGACTACGGCGCCGTTGCTGCGCAGCAAGCCGCTTACGCGACTACCGAAGCGCACGATGCCGCCGTGGGCGACGATGGTCTCGCGCAGCGCCTGAACTACGCCGGGCAGTCTGTTCGTGCCGATGTGCGGGTGCGCGTCGATGAGAATGTCCTGGTCGGCGCCGTGACGCACGAGGATGTTCAATATGCGCCCGACTTCGCCGCGTTTGGTCGAGCGCGTGTAGAGCTTTCCGTCGGAAAAAGTGCCGGCACCGCCTTCGCCGAAACAGTAGTTGCTCTCGCCGTCGACGACGCCGCTGCGGCTCAGACGCGCGACGTCGATGCGGCGGCTGCGAACGTCCTTGCCGCGTTCGAGGACGATCGGGCGCATGCCTCCTTCGATCAGTTTCAAGGCGGCAAACAGTCCGGCGGGTCCGGCTCCTACGATCACTACCGGCCGCGCGTTGCCGACGTCGGAGAGGCGAAGTGCGAAAACTGCTTCGGGAGTGGGAGCTTCGTCTATCCAGACGCGAACGCGCAGCACGTAGACGGGATGGCGTGAGCGCGCGTCGATGGAGCGGCGCAGCAAAGTTGCGCGGGTGATACGTGACGCAGAAACGCCGACGCTGCGCGCGGCTGCGGCGACAAGTGCGTCGGCATCGCCCAGCCGTTCGGGTGCCAGGCGTACTTCGATGTCGCGGATCAGCGGTGTCTCCTGTCGATGGTACGGCTAGCGCTGCACGTCGGACTTTTGCTTCTCGTCGACGGCCCAGGCGAGATTGTTCCTGGCGAGTTGGAAATCAGGCTTCAGGCGGATCGCTTCCTGGCACGCGCTGATCCCTTCATCCCAGCGTGACATCGAGTTGTATGCAGCCGCAATGTTGTTCCACGCTTCGGCGTATCCGGGTCGCATCTTCAGCGCCTGGCGCGCGGCTGTGATGGAATCATCGAATTGTCCCTGCTTGTAGAGTGCCAGCGATGTTTCGAGCAGCGATTCGGGAGTGGGCGGCGCCGCGACGACCGGATTGTTCAGCCATGACTGCGCGATGCTGTCGGACGGGAAACGGGCGAGTGCGGCGCGTGCGGCGCGTTGCAGAGCCTCGCTGTCGTGCATCTCCGACAATACCGTCATCAGCAGGTGCTGCGCTTCGAGATAGGTAGGGTTGGCTGCAATTGCGGTGGTCAGGTGCTCGACGGCCTCCTGGCGCCGTCCCTTGATGCGCAACCACCTCGAATAGAAGTGGCGTGCATAGGCATCGGTGGGGGCCAGTGCGATCGCACGCTTGAAGTGGCGCTCGGACTCCTCGTCGTTGCCGAGTTCTCCGTTCACGACTCCCAGGTTGATGTCGAGTACGTGGTAGTTGGGATTGAAAACCAGGGCCCGGGTGAAGTAGTCGAGGGCCGTTTCGTAACGCCCGACCGCCATCTGTGAAAGACCGTAATTCATCAGCCCCCGGCCGTTGCGCGGACTCTTGAGCGTCACGTCGTACCAAAGGGATTCTTCGCTGTGCCAGACCTTGTTTCGCTGCCAGGTGCCGTAAGCAGCAAGCGTGAGCACCAGCCCGCAGGCTGTTGCCACGACGGCGCGCGGCAGTGGGTGGCGATAGAGCCAAAGCGCCGCCATCCAGCTCATCGCAAGCGTCAACCCGACGAAGGGGAAGAACATCCGGTGGTCGTTCTCGATCTCTGCCAGCGGGAAGATCGATGTCGGCAGCAGCGCCAGAAGATACCAGTACAGTCCGAACGCTATCGGGCGCAGTTCACGCTTCCTGCCGCAACGTACCGCTGTGACGATCACCGCGATGATGAAGACGAAGCCGATCCAGGCGTTCTCCTGGAACAGGTTCGACACCGCGCTGTGGTCGGTGTCCGCGGTCAGATTGGTAGGCAGGAAGAAAGTGCGGAAATAGCGCAACGCGACCAGTGGCTGGGTGAGCCGGTAGTTGGCCGCTGAGACGGCGCCCGGATTGAAACTCGTCGGCGTCATCGCCTTTGCTACCAGGGAGTAAGCCGCCACCAGCGCGATCGCCGGCACCGACCGCCGCAGCGCAAGCGCGGGTTTCACCTCCTCGATCAGTACGATGTAGGCGAACAGGATGAGGGGGAATACCAGCCCCGGCGGCTTGGCGAGCAGCCCCAGAGCCACCGGTATCAGGTACCACGCCTGGGCGCGTTTCGTCGGCCAGTACGCGTAGATCACCAGCCCCGCGATAACACCGAGCGTCGAGAAGACGTCGCCGCGCTGGATCACGTAATTGACGGTTTCGGCCATCGCAGGGTGAAGCCCGTACAGCGCCGTGGCGAAGGTGGCGACCCAAAGATTGCGCGGATCGGGCAGGGCGCGGTCGAGGACCTTGCGCAGCAGCGCGTAGATCAGGCAGAGCTGGATGAGGTACCAGAAGAACGTGGAGGCGTGGAACCACGCGACGTTGTCGAGACCGTTCGCCAGCCAGTAGTCGACAGCGAGCGAGGTGCTGACCAGCGGCCGCCAGCCGCGATTCGTCGGCAGCGCGCTGAAGGTGTCGGCATCGGTGAAGAACCGCGGGATGTTCGACAGATCGCGGATGTACGGGTTGTCGGTGATCGTGTGGCTGTCGTCGAAATGGAACGCGTTGCCGAAGTGATTGGCGTACGCGAGACAGACAATAACCAGTACCGCACACAGCGGCGCGAAGGTCTTCTTGTCGAGCGCCGGCAAGCGAATCATGCTTTGGTCTGGCTGTCGGCGGTGCGGCGGTGAGTGAAGATGAAATCCCGCTGGATGGCGAAGTTCGCGATGAACAGCACGGCCTCGATCAGCAGCTTGGCGGGGAAAACGCCGAGCGGCGTGACCGTCGAAAGAAGGCGGATACCGCTGTAGGACACTATCGCGTTGGCCCCGACGAGCATCAAGTAGCGCGGCAGCAGGACCCCGTGAGTTTCATCCGAGAAGAACACCGCACGTCGTACCGACCGGTAGTTGAACAGCACGGCGGCTGTGCGCGCCAGCAGCTGCGCTCCGAGGATCATGCCGGTGAGGTGGAAGACGAGGTAGAAAATCGAGTTGTCGATGACGGCAGTGAGCAGCGAGATCATGCTGAAGCGCAGCAGGACGAAGTAGATGCGCATCGAGTCGCGCAGGGGCTGGAAGTGCGACGTGGGGTTGCCGGGCTCGTAGATCGTACGGATGGGCTGTTCGACGACGGCAATGCCCTGGTGCTTCGCGGCGACGAGCATCTCGAGCTCGAAGTCGTAGCCCGCGGCGGGGACCTTGAGCAGCCGCATTATCAAAGATCGGGGAATCCCGCGCAGGCCGGTTTGGGTATCGGTCAACTTCTGTCCCAGCACCAGACGCATGACATGACGCGTCATGCTGTTGCCGATGCGGCTGCGCAGCGGGATCTGTCCGACGAAAGTGCGCGCCCCCAGAACCAGCGCCTCCGGTTCCGCGGCAAATCGCGTGCAGACGGCGACGATGTCGTCGGGGTGATGCTGGCCGTCGGCATCGGCGGTGACGACGCCGATCAACTCGTCGTCCGCGGCCAGGACGTTGTTCATGGCGGTCTTCAGGGCGGCTCCCTTGCCGAGGTTAACCGCGTGCCGCAGGACCCGGACCGAATCGAGCAGCAGGAGTTCGTCGAAGATGGGCCGAAAATCGGGGCCGCTTCCGTCATCGATGACGACGATCGACGCGATGCCACGGCCGAGCAGGGCCTGCGCGACTTCGACCACCGTTCGATTGGGACGGTAAGCGGGAATTACGACCGCGACCGGGAGTTTCGGGTCGCCGGAGATTCTCGTAGTCACCGGTTGTGCGGCGCCGGGAGCGATTATCGTGCTGTCCATGTGCTGATATGCGAGATGAGAGAATATTTATCGACCAAAACCCGGTCGGATGCCAATTCCGGGAGTGACTGGGCAATGGGTCCGTGGTCAACGAGGCGTCTCGTTCTTGAGTGCACCGGGTCGAGTCGCTTGCCGGTCGCGAACCTGCTGACCCGGTTGCGCTGGTTGGACGCGGGTTGGCATCGGCTGTGCCGATGTTCCAGAACCGCAGTGGGAATGACCGAGCCGCGGCCCTGCCTGCGGCATTTAACCGAACCCAGGAGTTGATGGCATGAGAATCCCAACAACCATGATCGTGATGGCGCTCGTTCTGGCCGCCGGTGCGGGCTGCAACAAAGGCAGTGAAAGTGCGAAGCCGGCTTTGGCGATGCAGGAAACCAAGAAGGAAGCCAAGACGCCCGACGTAGAGGCAAGGGAGGTTGGCAAGGTGGTAACGACCGCGAGCGGGTTGCAGTACGAGGTTCTGATGGAAGGGAGCGGCGCTTCTCCGACGGCGACCGACAGCGTCACGGTCCACTACCGTGGAACGCTGACCAACGGGACCGAATTCGACAGCTCCTACAAACGCGGACAACCGGCCACGTTTCCGCTCAATCGCGTGATCGCGGGCTGGACCGAAGGCCTGCAACTGATGAAGGAAGGCGCGAAGTTCCGCTTCACCATTCCTTCGAAACTCGGTTACGGGCCGCGTGGGATGCCGCCGACGATTCCGGCCGATGCGACGCTGGTGTTCGAAGTTGAACTGATCAAGGTCAACCGCTGACGCAAGTCTGCGTCAGCGCGTGGTGACCGGAACACCGTCGCGCGACGGACCCTGCCAGACCAGGCGCAGGGCATCTGGTCTTAGCCTGGCGGCGTCGATGGCGAGGCCGAGCTCTTCGAGTTCGGCCTCCATCGCGCGCTCTTCGTCGGCGCGGATGTGGTCGTTGATCGCGGCCAGACCTCGCAGACGCTTGAGTTCGTCACCCAGCCGTCGCGCCATCTGCGTGCGGGCCTCGGTGCGCAATTTCGCGGCGCGGATTTCCGCCAGTGCCTCGCACCGGGCCGTCATCTTCGCCACTGCGGGGCCGAGCACCGACTGTTTGTCGATCAACCAGCGGCCACGTCCAGGGTGCAGTTCCGCGCCTTTGGATGTCGCGATCTTTGAATCGGCTCGATGCTGATCAACGACCACGCGGATCGGCGTGGGCGGCAGGAAACGATCGACGTGCAGACGCGGAGGCGCTACCGATTCCAGCACGAAGACCGCTTCGAGCAGAAGTCGAGGAGGGCCGCCGTCGCCGTCGATCACCGCGAACACGGCGTTGCCGCTCTCTGACGCCAGCAGCAGTTCCATCGCGTCGCCGAGCAGCGGGTGATCGCAGGTCATGAACTCGAGGTCTTCGCGCACCAGTGCGACCGCGCGGTCGAAGGTAAGCCCGGTTTCGCCGCGCTGCAGACTCGGGAAATCGGGACTCGCGGCTGCATCCGGATTCAGCAGGTAGGTGCGCACGCCGAGTTCTTCCGCGTAGACGCCGAAGTGCTCGAGCAGCCGCAGCAGGTAGTCGTCGAGTTCTTCGTCCTTGTCCTGGGCGCGTACGCCGTCTACCACGACGGCGGCGACGTCACGGCGCAGCGACGCCATCTCCAGCAGACGGTCGCGGCCTTCCTCGACGCGGGCCGCCAGCGAGCGCGCGGTCTGCTGCGTCTCGCTCACCAGAGCGCGCAGTTCTGCTTGTTCCTGTTCGCCGAGCCCGGCGACTTCATGCGCACTTCCCGCTCGCAGGGCCAGCTCCTTTACCGTTTCTCCAAAGCGCTCCAGCAGCGGCAGCGCAGCCAGAGTCGGGCGGCGGAAAGCATCGACGCCTTCGTCGTGCCAGCGTGCCAGTACCTCGAGGCCGCTGCCGACGACCGCTGGGACGTGTATGTGGACGAGGCCGCGTTGGCCGATGCGGTCGAGGCGGCCGATGCGTTGCTCTACGAGATCGGGATCCGCAGGCAGGTCGAACATCACCAGGTTCTGGGCATGCTGGAAGTTGCGCCCTTCGCTGCCGAGTTCCGAGCAGATCAGCAGTCGCGCGCCGTCGGGCTGCGCGAACCACGCGGCGTTGCGGTCACGCTGCACCAACGTCAAGTCTTCGTGGAAGAGCGCGGTCGTGACGTTGATGCGCCGCTCGACCGCGGCCTTGATCGCCTGTGCCTTGGCGGCGCTGCGGCACAGGACCAGCACCTTGGCCGGCTCGGGCGCCGAGAGCAGTTCCACCAACCAGACGATGCGTGCATCAGCGGCTAGATCGTAGAGCGGCGTCGACGCCGAGGCGGAAAATTCGGCGGATGTTTCGGCCGATGATTCCGCGTCGTCGTCCAGAAAACTCGTGGAAGAAACCGCGGGGATGTCGGTGCACAGATCGGCCTCGATTTCTTGGTGAAGACGGCGCGCCCACGCCTCGTCGCCGGTCGGCGGTTGCAGGGCGATGCGGTGCAGGCGCCGGTCGGGGAACCCGGCAACGGCCACGCGGGTGTTGCGGAACATCACGCGGCCGGGCCCGTGGCGGTCGATCAGGTCTTCGAGAAGGCGGCTCCTCTGCGCGGCGTCGGCGCAGCGCTGCGTGACTTCGTCGATTGGCACGCCCAGGAATTCGGCGAGTCGCTGCAGCGCGTGTTCCTCCAGTGCGTTGCCGGCGATCAGTTCTCGCGCGATCGCCGCCACTTCGCGGTAGTCGCCGGCCTCGCGGATCCATCTGTCGAAATCGTCGTAGCGGTCGGGATCGAGAAGCCGCAGGCGCGCGAAGTGGCCTTCCTCGCCGAGTTGCTGCGGCGTGGCGGTGATCAGCATCAAGCCGACGGCTCGTCCGGCGATCGCTTCGACCGCCTGGTACTGGGCGCTGGCGTGACGGCGGGTCCACTGCAAGTGATGCGCTTCATCGACGACGACCAGATCCCAACCGGCCTCGCCGGCCTGCCAGGTTCGCTGCGGTGACTCGGCTACCAATGGCAGCCCGGCCAGTACGAGTTGAGCTTGCAGAAACGGGTTGTCGCCGGGGTCGCTCTTCTCGATTTCCTTGCAGCGTGCTTCGTCGTAGATCGAAAAACGAAGCTGGAAGCGCCGACGTAATTCGACCAGCCACTGATGGACGAGCGATTCGGGAACCAGTACCAGCACACGCGAGGCACGGCCGCTGAGCAGCAGGCGGCTCAGCACCAGACCCGCTTCGATCGTCTTGCCGAGTCCGGTTTCGTCGGCCAGCAGCACTCGAGGCGCGAGCCTCGCGGTGACCTCGGAAGCGATGAAGAACTGGTGGGGCAGCAGTTCCACGCGAGGGCCGACGAAGCCGCGCAGCGGCGACTTACGCATTGCGTGAAGGCGCTCGAGAGTTTCCATCCGCAGATCGAACTTGGCTGGCGCATCGACGCGACCGCCGATGAGTCGCTGCGAAGGGCTCGTCAGAGCGACCTGATCGGAGATCATCGCTTCGGCAATTTCCGCGTCGGCGCTGGCGTAGACCAGCAGCCCGTCGCGTTCGTGGACGCGTTCGATGCGGTGACGGCGGCCCTGGTCGTCGGTCACGGTGTCGCCGGCGGCAAAGCGCACGCGGCGCAGAGGCGCCGAACGCAGCGCGTAGCGCCGCGTCTCGCCGGCGCTGGCGAAAGCCAGAACGACGCTGCGTTCATCGATCGAAATGACGATGCCGAGGCCGAGTTCGGGTTCGGCGTCGCTCATCCAGCGCTGGCCGCGCGTGATCGAAGACGAGGGCGAGGAAGCTTTTGACGACATCTATCTACCAGGCGTCCACGCAGGGCCGTTTCTTGCCGCTGCGAGGCGGCGGCTTGGGCGCCGAACGCAGCGCGGTAACGATACGCCGCCGCGAATCCATCGGGTCGATGACGTCGTCGATCTCGAAGTGACTCGCCATGTTGACCGCCTTGCCGATCTCGTAGGCGTGCGCGACCATCGCGTCGAAAAGTTCCTTGCGCGCGGTGGTGTCTTCGATGGCGGTGAGTTCTTTCTGAAAGCCGAGTTTTACCGCGCCTTCGAGGCCCATGCCGCCGAACTCGCCGGTCGGCCATGCGACCGTGAACAGCGGTGCGTGAAAACTTCCGCCGGCCATCGCCTGTGCGCCGAGGCCGTAGCCCTTGCGCAGGACGATGGTGAAGAACGGCACGCTCAGACTGGCGCCGACCACGAACATCCGTGCCGCGTGACGCACCATCGCGCGCGTTTCGACTTCGGGTCCGACCATGATTCCGGGCGTATCGCACAGGAACAGCAACGGCAGATCGAAGCTGTCGCACAGCTGCATGAAGCGCGCGGCCTTGTCGGCGCCGTCGGGGTCGATCGCTCCGGCCAGATGTGAAGGGTTGTTGGCGATGATGCCGACCGGGCGTCCCTCGATGCGCGCCAGAGCGGTGACCATGCCGGGGCCGAAGCCGCGTCTCAGTTCGAGCACCGAGCCGGTGTCGGACAGCGTCTCGATCACGCTGCGCACGTCGTAGATGCGCAGCCGGTTCTCCGGAATCGCGGCGCGCAGAAGCCGCTGGTCGGCGCAGCTCCAGTCGCTGGTAGCACCTTGGAAATACGCGAGGTAGCGCTTGGCGACCGCCACTGCCGCGGCTTCATCCTTGACCGCGATGTCGATCACGCCGCTGGCAATCTGCGCGGGTACCGGGCCGACCTCTTTGGGATGGAAGACGCCGAGTCCGCCGCCTTCGATCATTGCCGGGCCGCCCATGCCGATGCTCGAGTTTTCGGTGGCGATGATGACGTCGCAGCAGCCCAGCAGTGCGGCATTGCCTGCGAAACAGTAGCCGGAGTTGATGCCGACCAGCGGCACCAGGCCCGAAAGCTTGCCGAAGTACTGGAAAGCCAGGCAATCAAGGCCCGCCACACCAGGCGCGTCGGTGTCGCCGGGGCGTCCACCGCCGCCTTCGGTCAGGATGACCACCGGCAGACGCTGCTCGCGTGCGATCTCGAACATGCGGTCCTTCTTGCGATGGTTGAGCATGCCCTGGGTGCCGGCCAGTACCGTGTAGTCGTACGACATCACCATGCACTGGGCGCGCTCGTCGGGAAACAGAGCGCCGTTTACGCGCGCGATACCGCAGATCATGCCGTCACCCGGCGTGCGGCGGATCAGGTCGTCGAGGTCGCGGCGGTGCCGCTGTGCGGCGATGGTCAACGCTCCGTACTCGGCAAGCGTTCCCTCGTCGCACAGGTCGTCGATGTTTTCGCGCGCGGTGCGTTGCCCGGTCTTGCGTCTGCGGGCCACCGCTTCGGGGCGCTGCGCATCCATGCCGAAGGCGTGGCGCTCGATCGATTCGGCTAGATCCGGACGGATGCGGGTCGGATCGACCTGCACCGTGTTCTCGACGCCGGCCTCGGCGACTTCACCTTCTTCGAGAAACACCAGCGGGTGGCCTTCGAATACGGTGTCGCCAGCGACGACACCGAGACGGCACACGGTGCCGCTGACTTCGGCGGTTATCACGTGCTCCATCTTCATCGCTTCCATCACCAGCAACTGGGCGCCGCGGCGCACGGCGTCGCCTTCGGCCACCGTAATGGCGACGACGGTGCCTTGCAGCGGTGCGCTTACGACGACGGCGCCGGCAGGGCCGTCGAAGTTCGGCGCCGCAGTCGAATGAGCGTCGCTCTGCGCAGGTGCCGAAGGGCTGCGCGCCGCGCCGGCCTTGCCGTGTTTGAGCACCGCCAGCGGGTCGGCGCTGTTGATCCTGGCGCCGGCAAGTCCCGAGGCATTCGCTGCGCCGGCCGCAGCCGCACGCGTCGGCGCAGTCGCTGCCGCGCCGGCGTCTGCGAAGAACATCCGGCGATGCGCGACCGCGTCCTGTGCGAGCAGTGCGCCGACGTGGTCATCGACGAAGCGTGTGTAGACACGGTTGGCGATCACGTCGCCGTGGCGCAGCAGGCTTTGCAGGAAGCCGAGATTGGTCGTCAGTCCTTCGATGCGAAATTCGCACAGCGCGCGGTAGGTCTTGGCGACCACGTCGGCGAACTCGTGCGATGCGCTGTGCGTGACGACCTTGGCGAGCAGCGAATCGAAAGCCGGACTGGTGGTGTATCCAGCGTAGCCGAACGAATCGACGCGCACGCCGTGGCCCGACGGAGGCTCGAACACGGACAGCGTGCCTCCGCTCGGCCGCACACCTGCATCGGCGCCGATGGTTTCCATGTTGACGCGGGCCTGCATCGCAAAGCCGCGAGGAGCAGGTATCTCGCCTTGCGAAAGGCCGAGGTCGGCCAACCACGCTCCGCCGGCGATCCGAAGCTGGATCGCGACCAGGTCGAGTCCCGTGACCGCTTCGGTGACGGTGTGTTCGACCTGAAGGCGCGGGTTGGCTTCGATGAATGCGAAGCCGCTGTCTTCGTCGCAGTCGGCGCCGGTTGTCCCGGTGCCGTGTCCGGTCTCGACCAGAAACTCGAAGGTCCCCAGTCCGCTGTAGCGAACCTCTTCGGCAAGCCGCACCGCTGCCGACGTGAGTCTTTCGCGAAGGCGCCGCGACAGTGTCGGGCTGGGCGCGATCTCGACGATCTTCTGGTTGCGGCGCTGGATGCTGCACTCGCGCTCTCCGAGGTGGCTGACCGCGCCGGTCCCGTCGCCGACGATCTGCACTTCGATGTGGCGTGCACGCAGCAGCAGGCGTTCGACATACAACTCGCCGTTGCCGAACGCCGCTTTGGCTTCGGAGCGACAACGCTCGAAGGCCTCGTCGATCTGCGCCGCCGAAGTGACGGCGCGCATCCCGCGTCCGCCGCCGCCGGCCAGGGCCTTGATCATCATCGCGGGGTTCTTGCCGAGGGAAGCGAAGAACTCGTGAGCGCCTTCGAGCGTCGTGGCGCCGTCGCTTCCGGGCAGCACCGGCACGCCGCAGCGCGTGGCCAGGGCTCTTGCTTTGGCCTTGTCGCCGAACAGTTCGAGGGTTTCGGGGCAAGGGCCAACAAAGACGATGCCGGCCTTGGCGCAGAGTCTGGCGAAGTCGGCGTTCTCCGCCAGGAAGCCGTAGCCCGGGTGAAGAGCGTCACAGCCGGTCTCGCTGGCGATCTGCACGATGCGTGCGGCATCGAGGTAGGCTTTGGGCCCGGCCGCGCCCAGCGCCTCGGCCTGATCGGCCTTGGCCACGTGAAGAGAGCGGGCGTCATCGTCGGAGAATACCGCCACGGTGCGCAGGCCTGCCTCGGCGGCGGCGCGCAAGATCCGGACGGCGACCTCGCCGCGGTTGGCGACCAGCAGGGACTCGGGTTTTTTTGCTTGGGTCATGGTCCTCACGGCGCGGCGCGATCGCGTTCTTTAGCGGCGGCGCCAGCGCGTGATACGGCGCCCGCGCAAGTTGCGCAACGTCGAGGCGTCGCGGTGCGGTCTGCGAAGGCGGGCCGCGGCCGAGCCCGATGTCTCGTGCGCCTGCATCTGGTTGTCGAGTTGTTGCTTGTCCGGCCTGCCTGCTCCATCCATGGGCGCCGCGAGATCCGCTCGATGGTGCGCGCCGGGTCGGCCGCGGCCGTGATCGACTGCGCTGCGACGGTGTCCGAGCCGCGTTCTCGACCAGGACAAGGAACCTTCGATGCTGGCAGAGCGCGATCCGAAGACGATACTTCGCGAGGTCTTCGGCTACGGCGAGTTCCGTGGTCTGCAGCAACCCATCGTCGAGCACGTGTGCGGCGGCGGTGACGCGCTGGTGCTGATGCCGACCGGCGGCGGCAAGTCGCTGTGCTACCAGATCCCGGCGCTGGTGCGTGACGGTGTCGCGATCGTAGTCTCGCCGCTGATCGCGCTGATGCAGGACCAGGTCGCAGCGCTGCGCGAAGCGGGCGTGCGCGCCGCGGCGGTGAACTCGTCGCTGGCTCCGGCCCAGGCCTGGCGCGTTATCGAAGACATGACGGCGGGGCGTCTCGACCTCGTCTATGTGGCGCCGGAGCGTCTGGTCACCGACTCTTTCCTGGAGTGTCTCGAACGAACCAGGATCGCGCTGTTCGCGATCGACGAAGCTCACTGTGTCAGCCAGTGGGGCCACGATTTTCGTCCCGAGTATCGCGGGCTCGGGGTGCTGGCCGCGCGTTTTCCCGGCGTTCCTCGCATCGCGCTGACCGCCACCGCCGACGAACCGACGCGGCGCGAGATCATCGAACAGCTCGGTCTGGCAGGTGCGTCCGTCTTCATCGCCGGTTTTGATCGGCCCAACATCCGTTACGAAGTCGTCGACAAGATCGACGGCCGCCGCCAGCTCGGCGCGTTTCTGGCCTCCCGCCACGACGGTGAGAGCGGCATCGTCTACTGCATGAGCAGGCGCAAGGTGGATCAGACCGCAGATTGGCTGGTCGCTCGCGGGATTCAGGCGCTGCCTTACCACGCCGGGCTCGACAACTCGGTGCGCAGCGCCAACCAGCAACGCTTTCTGCGTGAGGACGGCGTGGTGATGGTGGCCACGATCGCGTTCGGCATGGGCATCGACAAGCCCGACGTGCGCTTCGTCGCGCATCTGGACCTGCCCAAGAGTCTGGAGGCCTACTATCAGGAGACCGGCCGCGCTGGCCGCGACGGCCTGCCCGCCGACGCGTGGATGTGTTACGGCTACGGCGATGTCGTCGGGATCCGCGGGCTGGTGGAGCGCTCAGAGTCGCCGCCCGAGCGCAAGCGTGTCGAGAACGTCAAGCTGAACGCGCTGCTCGGTTACTGCGAGAGCGGCGAGTGCCGCCGTGCGGTGTTGCTGCGCTACTTCGGAGAGACTCACGCCGGCGGCTGCGGCAACTGCGACACCTGTCTGCAACCGGTCGACTGCTATGACGGCAGCGTGGTCGCACAAAAAGCGCTGTCGAACATCTACCGCACCGGACAGCGCTTCGGCGCGGCTTACCTCGCCACGGTGCTGATCGGCGCAGACGATCCCAAGGTGAAGTCCAACGGCCACGACGTCGTGTCGACGTTCGGTATCGGCAGCGAGCTCGATGCCCGTGAGTGGACCAGCGTCTATCGTCAATTGGTCGCGGCGGGTCTGGTCGATGTGGAAGTCGAGCACGGTGGTCTGCGTCTGGCGCAGGAAGCCTGGCCGGTGCTGCGCGGCGAGCTGCCGGTGCGTCTGCGTCGCGAGCGAAAACCGGCTGCGGCGGCGGGCAGGAAGAAGACGCAGAAAGGGCGCTCGATCGACGCCGTGCTCGGTGCCGAGCCTGATCGCGACCTGTTCGCCGCACTCAAAGCCAAGCGTCTCGAACTGGCTCGCGAGCGCGGCGTGCCGCCATACGTGATCTTCCACGACCGCACGCTGGTCGAGATGGCGGGCGTGAAGCCGGCCACGCTCGGGCTGATGGCCTGCATCAGCGGCGTCGGAGAGAAGAAGCTGGAGGCCTACGGGGAGACGTTTCTGGAAGTGATTCGCGATTTCCACTGAACTGCGGCCGGCACGCGGCGCAAAAAAAACGGGCCGCGAGGTGTGTACCCCGCGGCCCGCATTTTCACGTTCTCGTTTCGATCAGTTCGCGAACATCGGCAGGAGTTGCTTGCGCACGATCTCTTCGGCTTCCGAGACGATGCGGTCGAGCAGCTGCTTGCAGGTCGGAATGTCGTGGATCAGACCCGCGACCATTCCGCAACTCCACGCACCGGCGTCCATCTCGCCTTCCTGAAGTACCTTGCGGTTCTGCGTGCCGGCGACGAAAGGCCGGATGTCCTCAATTGTCAGCGCCGCGCCTTTCTGCTTCTCGAGCTCGCGGACTTTCTCGACCGCGTCGTTGGTCAGCACGCGCTCGGTGTTGCGCAGCGTGCGCATGATCAGCCGCGTCGACATTTCGTCGGCGTCGACCAGCGCCTGCTTTACGTTCGGGTGGATAGGCGCTTCGACGGTGGCCATGAAGCGGGTGCCCATGTTGATGCCGTCGGCGCCCAGCGCCAGCGCGGCCACCAGGCTGCGTGCGTTGCCCATGCCGCCGGATGCGACGTAGGGAACCTTCAGTTCTTCGGCCGCGCGCGCCAGCAGGATCAGGCCCGGGATGTCGTCTTCGCCGGGATGCCCCGCGCACTCGAAACCGTCGACGCTGATCGCGTCGCAGCCGATACGCTCGGCCTTGAGGGCGTGGCGAATCGAGGTGCACTTGTGGATCACCTTGACGTCGAACGACTTCAGCGTGGGCATGAAAGCCTCGGGGCTGCGCCCGGCGGTCTCGACGATCTTGACGCCGCCTTCGATGATGACGCGCATGAACTCTTCGTAGGGCGGCGCGGTGAACATCGGGAGGATGGTCAGATTAACGCCGAAGGGCTTGTCGGTCATCGTGCGGCAGCGGGCGATTTCCTTGGCCAGATGCTCGGGATCGGGCTGGGTCAGCGCGGTCAGGATGCCGAGTCCGCCGGCATTGGAAACGGCCGCAGCCATCTCGGCGTAGCCGACGTAGTGCATGCCGCCCTGAAGGATCGGGTGCTTGATGCCGAAGAGTTCGGTAATGCGGGTCTTCATCGTTGGCTTCCTCGCTTGATTGGTCGCGTCGGCAAACGCCGGCGCGGTTCTATTCCGTTACCGTGATGCGTGTCACCTTGACCGGCTCCACCGGGCGATCGCCGGGCCCGGTGCGCGTCTTCTCGATCGCCGTCACGATTTCCATTCCTTGGGTGACGCGGCCGAACACCGGGTGCTTGGAGGCACCGGGCGAGAACCAGTCGAGGAACGAATTGTGGACGGTGTTGATGAAGAACTGTGAGCCGCCGCTGTCGGGGCGTCCGGTGTTCGCCATCGAAAGGGTGCCGGGCTCGTTGGAGGCCTTGAAGTTATCGGGAAACTCGTCCTCGATGGTGCCGTGAGGCGGCCCGCCGGTGCCGGCCCGCGAGCTGCTCGGATCCTTGCTGTGCGGGCAGCCGAACTGGATCATGAAGCCGTTGATCACGCGGTGGAAGTGCAGCCCGTCGTAGAAGCCGCTCTTGGCGAGCGAGAGAAAATTGCCGGCGGTGACCGGCATCGTGTCGAGGAAAAGCTCGACGGTGAAGTTGCCCTTGGAGGTTTCGAAGGTTGCTGTGGGATTGGCCATGGCGCCCCTGCTATCTGGGAGGCCCGGTGGGTTCAAGTGCGCGGGCGGACCGCTCCGGTGCGACGTGAGCCGATGGCCTGGGCCGGACGCGGTCCCGTTCGCGCGGTTACTCCGGCGGCGCCGCGACGAATGCGGCCCGGTGGGCCACGATGCCCTCGGCCGCGAAGATGACCAGGGCCGTCCATACCAGCCCGAATCCGACCACCTGCTCGTGTGAGAACGGCTCGCCGTAGACCAGCACGCCGAGCAGCAGCGACAGGCTCGGTGCGATGTATTGAAGGATGCCCATCCACAGGAGCGAAATGCGCTGGGCCGCCGAAGCGAACAGCAGCAGCGGCAGCGTGGTGACCGCTCCGGCTCCCACCAGCAACGCGTCGAGGCTCGCGCTTTCGTGCATGAAGGCACCGTGGCCGATTTCGTTCTGCCACAGCAGGTACGCCACGCCCGGGAAAAACAGCAGTCCGGTCTCGAGCGTGAGTCCGAATACCGAACCGAGCGGTGCGGTTTTCTTGACCAGGCCGTAGAGCGCGAAGGTGGTGGCCAGAAACAGCGCGATCCACGGCACCGAGCCGTGAGCGATCGAGACGTACAGCACGCCGCCGCAAGCCAGCGCGATCGGGACCAGCTGAAGCGGGCGCAGGCGCTCGCCGAGTACGACTACGCCGAGCAGTACGCTGATCATCGGGTTGATGAAGTAGCCGAGACTGGTCTCGACGATGAATCCGGCGTTGACCGACCAGACGAAGACCAGCCAGTTGACGCCGATCAACAGCGCCGCCAGCAAGTAGGTGCGCAGGACCTTGAGATTACCGGCGGCTGCGCGAAACGCAGACCATTGTCGGGAGATCATCAGGAACGCCGTCAGCAGCAGGCACGCCCACAGGATCCGGTGACTGATAACCTGCGGAGCCGGAACCTGACGCAACAGTTTCCAGTACGCGGGGAAGAGACCCCACGCGGTGTAGGCGCCGACGGCGTACCAGATTCCTCGGTTCATGGCTTTCGTGCGCGGAACCGGGCCGCGCGCCGCGCTTCTATCTCACCGGCAGCGGCGAAGCATCTGCCGGCGCCTCGACCTCGATGGCCGGCGGCAACAGCTTGTACATCACCGGCGTCACCAGGCGCGCCAGCAGCGTCGAGGAAATCAGGCCTCCGATGATGACGATGGCCAGCGGTGAGTACAGGCCCGAGTCCTGCCAGGCAAGCGGCATCATGCCGCCGATTGCGGTCGCCGAAGTCAGCAGGATCGGGAGAAAGCGCGTCTCCCCGGCCTTCTCGATGGCTTCGTCCACCGGCATCCCCTGAGCTCGCAGCTGGTTGGTGAAGTCGACGAGCAGGATCGAATTCTTGATCTCGATGCCGACCAACGCGATCATCCCCACCACCGCGTTGAACGACAGCGAGTAGCCGGTCACGAGCAGTGCGGTGAGCGCGCCGGTGATGCCGAGCGGTACGACGCCGGCGACGATCAACGTCGAGCGGAAACTGCCGAACTCCAGCACCAACACCGCCAGGATGCCGAATGCGGCGATGATGATCGCGGTGCCGATTCCCGAGAAGCTTTCCTGGGCGGCCTCCGCTTCGCCGGCCAGAGCCAGCGAATATCCGGGCGGCAGATTCATCGAGGCCAGTCGCGCCGATACGTCGTGAGCGACGCGATCGGTGTTGAAGCCGCTGCGGGTGTGGGCGGAAAGCGTTACTTCGCGCTGGCGATCGTAACGCCGGATCACGTTTGGCACGCTGGTGAAGTGCGGGCTGGCGATCTGCGCCAGCGGCACGCTGCCGCCGCTGAGCGTCGGTACTTCGATCTCGTCGAGAGCCTCGATGCCCTGGCTGCCATGCATCGGCAGGCGCAGCGTGATGTCGTGTTCGTCGCCGTCGCTCTCGCGATACTTGCCGACCGGTACCCCGGCAATGGCCAGCCGCACCGTCCGGTCGGCCTCGGCGGTGGGGACTCCGAGCAGCGCGGCTTTGCCGGTGTCGATGCCGAGATCCAGGTCCATGCGCTGCAGGCGCACCGGATTGGTCACGTCGCGGGTGCCGGGGGTGGCCTCGATGATGGATTCGACCCGCGACGCCAGTTCCCGCAATGTCGCCAGCGACGGTCCGGTGATGCGCACTTCGACAGGAGCGTTGATCAACGGGCCGTTGTCGAACTGCTTCACGCGGATGTGCGCTGCGGGATACTCGGCGAAGCGTTCGCGCATCTCGTCGAGCAGTTGCGGGGAACGCCTGGGGTCGAACGATTTCAGCTCGACGAACAGTTCGCCGAAGTTGGCGAGCGTCTCGTTGGGAATGACGTTGTAATAGACGCGCGGGTTGCCGTGCCCGACGTTGGTGAACCAGTGCTTCACCTCGGGATGGCGGGCCAGTTCAGCCTCGGCGAAACGCAGGGCTTTGTCGGTTTCCGCCAGGCTCGCGCCGTCTGGTGTTTCGACGCGGATGAGGAACTGCGGAATGTCGGCGGTCGGGAACAGGCTCGAGCCGATCACCGGGATCAACGTCAGCGAAAGTCCGAACAGCGCCAGTGCTGCCAGCAGCGTGGTGCGCGGCCACGCCAGCGCGCGGCGCAGCGCCGGACCGTATATCGCGTGGATCGTGCGCATCAGTCCTTCGAGCAGACGGTCCGACATCGCGTCGCTGCGGTCCATCAGCGTGTGAAGCAACGCCATGCGGCGCGGCCCGGGTGTGCTCGCGGCCGGCCCGCGCAGCATGCGCCGCGCCAGGAACGGAATGATGGTCAGAGCGATGAACAGCGAACCGAGCACGGTGAAGAGCACCGCCGCGGGCAATGATCGTACGAACTCTCCTGCGCCTTCGGGCAGGAACAGCAGGGGCAGGAAAGCCAGCAGCAGAGTCGCGGTGCACCCCAGCACTGCGCGCCAGATCTGGCTGGTGGCGCCGATGGCGGCATCTACTCGCGAATAGCCGAGTCGGCCCCAGCGCGCGATGTTCTCGATCACCACGATCGAATCGTCGACCAGCAAACCCAGCGCCAATACCAGGCCGGAGATCGAAAGCTGGTTGAGCGAAAAGCCCGAGAAGTAGAGCGCTGCCACGCCCAGCGCGAGCGACAGCGGGATGGAGACCATCACCACTGCACCGGCGCGAAGTCCGAGCGGCAGCAGCGTCAGGGCCACGAACGCGATCGCGATCGCGAAGTCCTTACCGAGGCGCGACAGACGATTGGCGATGTTGATCGACTGGTCGAAGCCGCGTTCCAGCCGCATGCCAGCCGGCAGCGTTTTTTCCCACGCTGCGGCCTTGGCGTAGATAGCGTCGCGCGCGGCGAACACGTTCTGGTTGTTTTGCAGGTTGGCGGTAATGAAAACCGCGCGCTGGCCGTTGAAGCGCCCCAGGTAGCGTTCTTCTTCGGTCGCCCACGAAACCGTTGCGACGTCGCGTACGTGTACCGGACGTCCTCCCGCCGCACCTACGATCGTGTCGTCGATTTCGGCGAGCGAACGGTAGCTTCCCGAAGTCCGCAGGTTGAAACGGCGCATTCCGACGTCGACGGATCCGCCGGGGATGTTCTGGTTTTCGACCGCAATCGCCTGCGTGAACTGGGAGAGCGTGACACCGGAGCGCCCAAGCCGCTGGAGATCGACGGCAATGCGAATTTCGGATTTGGGGTAAGCCCAGGTGTCAGACTTGCGTACCTGCGGTACGGTTTCGAACAGGTCTTCGAGTTGACGGGCGCGCAGTTCCATCTCGCGCCAGTCGGCGGTCTCGCTGACGAGCGCCATCTGCACGAGATTGACCAGGCCGGGGTTGGCGCGGCGCACCTCCCAGCCGACGACACCTTGGGGCAGGCGCGGCGCAAGGGCGTTGAGCTCGCGTACCACCTGGTCGTACTGGCGTTCGGGATCACGGCCGTACTCGAATTCGACGAT
This sequence comes from uncultured bacterium, assembly GCA_903893315.1. Taxonomy (GTDB): domain Bacteria; phylum Desulfobacterota; class Binatia; order UBA1149; family CAITLU01; genus CAITLU01. Next base: position 5,598 of record CAITLU010000057.1, on the reverse strand, counting down.
GATGAGCGCCACGCCGTCGCGGGCGATGCTGTGCATCTTCCTGAGCTCCTGGAGCTCGGCCATCGCGTCTTCGATCGGATCGACGAGAACCCGCTCGACTTCCTGCGCGTCAGCTCCCGGATAGGACACCACGATGGAGGAGATCGGAAAATCGATGGTGGGATCTTCCGAGCGCGGGATCGCGTTGAACGAAGCGAGCCCGAGCGCGATCAGCAACCCGAACACTACCAGCGTGAACTGCCAACGCTGGACGGCGAATCCCCACAAGGTCACGGTTTACTGTCCCGGTCCCGCACGGCTTCGAGTACGTGTACGCGCGTACCTTCGCGCAGATACGCCGCTCCTTCGACGACCACCCGGTCACCGGCCCGCAGGCCTTCTTTCACTTCGACGATGCCGCCCACCATGCGTCCGATTCGCACGGCCACGCGATTGGCGCTGCGGCCGTCGGAAGCAACGACGTAGACGGAAGCACGTTCGCCTTCGGCTTCGAGCAGTGCGGCTACCGAAATACAAGGCAGCGGCAAATGGTCTATCGGCCGTTCCAGCCTTACACGGCCGATGAGACCTTGCGCAAAGCGCACGCCGCTCGGTTGTGTCACAGCGAGTTCTATCTCGAAGGTGCCGCTGCGTTGCTCGGCGGCCGAGGCGACGGTGGAAACTTCGACGTCGAACTCGCGATCGGGAAATGCGTCGAAAGTGACGCGGCCGCGGTTGCCCGGCGATACGTTCACTACCTGTCGATCGGTCAGTGCGGCCTTGACCACCCAGCCGCGGTCGGTGGCGCCGATGATTACGACGGGTTGTCCAGGGCCCACCAACTCACCCGGCTGAGCGAGTTTTGCCAGCACGACGCCGTCGCAGGGCGCTTCGATTCGCGCGAAGCTCGCGGTGAATTCAGCCGAGCGCAGCGCGGCCTGCGTCATCTGCTCGGCGGTGCCGAGGTCCTGCAGTTGCTCCTTCGTCGCCACTCCGTCGGCAAACAGCGCGCGGCCGCGGGCCAGGTCGCGCGCGGCTTTCTGGGCCGCCTGTCTTGCCTGCTCTACGCCGGCGGCAACTTCGGTGCCCCTGAGCACGGCGAGTTCCTGTCCGGCACTGACCGACTGGCCCTGCTCGAAATTCGCCGACTCGACCACGCCGCCTACTTTGAAAGAGAGCCGGCGCTGATCGCGCGGAGCGAGTTGTCCGATTGCCTTGAGTGTTTCCGGCAGCACTCTTTCGCTGGCAGTTTCGACGTGCACGGGAACGTCTTCAATGGTCGGTTGTTCGGTGAGCGCGTCCTTGTCGCAACCGCCGAGCAGCAGCAGTGCGGTCAGTGCGGCCCGGCCCGGCCACGCGCTGCCGTATGGACGAGTTTGCGTCATGGCTTCTCCTCGGTCGGTATCGTTCCACCGACGGCGTATTCGAGCTCGGCGAGCTGCGAGAGCGCGGCGAAACGGGTCATGTTGCGATTCAGACGTGCGTCGGTGAGCGACCGGCGTGCGTCGATGAACTCGGTCTGGTTGATCTGCCCGAGATCGCGCTTCTTCTCGGCAATGGCGAACGCGCCCTCGACCGCTGCGACGCGCTTTTCGGCGGTGCGCAGCGAGACGTAGGCGACATCGAAAACTTGCAGCGCGTCGAGCACCTCCATGCCGATTCCCTGGACGGCCTGCGCGCGGGCGGCGCGCAGCTGCGCGGTGACGGCGCGTGCTTCGTTCAGCGCGGCGATGTCGCCGCCGCCGTTGAAGGTGTTGAAGCGCAGCACCAGCGAAGCCATCATGTAGGGCGCGTCACCACCGAAATCGTAGTTCTCGCCCTGGATTCCTGCGTCGACGGCGAGTGCGAGCTGAGGCGACAAACGGGCGCGCACCAGATCCTCGCCGGCTTTGGCCGCATCGAGCGCGGCGTCGAGCCTTGCCAGTTCGGCACGGCGTTTTTCCGCCATTCCCTGCATCGCCGGAAGCGCGAATTCGGCGGCTCCGGTGTCGTGCAGCAGCCGCGTACGCGCGGCCTCGACGTCCGCGTCGCAGACGTCGGTTTCGGGCAGCGGTTCGTCCATCGGCAGGTTACGCAGCAGGTTCACGTAGGCCTGTGCCAACCTCACTCCATTCTGCACGGCCAGGTGCGCCTGCTGGATCTCAAGCAGGTCGGCCTCGGCCCTGAGCACCAGGTCAGGAGTGATCTTGCCGTTGCGCGACAGGCTTTCGTTTACCTTCAGGTTGGCCTCGGCCAGTTCGACGGTAACGTCGAGGATGCGCGCGCTCTGGCGCGCACGCAGCCAGCGGTAATAGGCCTGGTGCACGTCGCGCGTCAGACGGCTGCGAAACGCCTGCATCTCCTGGTTCGACGCGCGAAGCTCGGCTTCGCGACCGCGCACTCCGGCGCTGACACGCATGTCGAAGAGCGGCTGAGTGAGCCGCAGCGAGGTGTCCTGTTCGTGGGGCCGCAGCAACGGAATGCTTTCGTTCTTGATCTGCGGAAACTGCGCGGGTTTGCCCGCGGCCTGGAGCAGATCGTTCAGCGTGGAGTAGACGGGGTTGAGCAGATCACCGACCGGAAGATCGATCTGGCGGCCGCCGTCGGCGCGCGTGTATCGCATCTGAAAATCGATTGCCGGCAGGTAGTGCGCGCGAGCCGCGTCGAGTGCCGCAACACGCTGAGCGACCGTCGCCTGCACACCTTTCATTTCGGCATTGTTGGCAAGGCTTTCGTCAACCAGCGCCTGGGCCAGCGCCTGGACGCCGGCGGGGCGGGGGCACCCGGCGGCTTGCGCGGGTGTTGTCGTGTCGGCGTCCTGCGCCGACCGGGACTGGGCGGCGTGACCGAAGTTTGCTACCAGCAATGCCGCCAGCAAGCCGGCGGCTGCCGGTGCTCTGCGCACTGCTGATGTCGACGGCACTGGCATCATCCTGCCTGCGGCGGCGCCAGCGAGTACATCACGAGCGCGAGCGATTGGTCCATCAATTTCTCTCCGTCGACACCGATCCGCGAAATGCTCGCAGCCTTGGTCGAGGCAAGCTGGATCAGCCCGTGGGAGAAGGCCCACAGTGCGATGCATACCGCGTCCGCGTCGCCTACGTCGCGCCGCACGGAACCGTCCTCGATTCCGCTCAACAGCGCGGCGACTACCACGGCGTGGGCTTCTTCGCCCGCCGCGATGCAGGCCGCCTCCGCGTGGCTGCCTTCGCCGGCGCGGTTTCCCTGGTGGATCTGGAAGCGGCTGCACGCGTCGAACAGGTGTGGAGCCTCGCGCGAGAAGGCCAGGTAGGCGTGGCCGATGGCTCCGAGTTTGTCGATTCCCAGATGATGTTCGTTGATCGCGCCGAGGAATCGCCGGCTGAGCGCTTTCATCGCTCGTTCCACGATGGCCAGGTGCAGATCGTTCTTGTCGGAGAAGTAGACGTAGAGGAGGGCTCGGGACAGGCGCGTGGCCCGCGCCACCTGGTCCATGGTGACGGCGTCCCAGCCTTTTTCGGCGTACAGAGCTTCGGCCGCGTCGATGATGTCGGTGCGGCGGCGCTCCCGTTCCTCCTCGCGGCGTTCGATGATGTCGGACATGGGCCGACCGTAGGTCCCGCTTGACGTAACGTCAATTGCTGGACGCCTGTCCAGTTGCTGGACCCGTGATCTCGGCCGGAGCCGTGGCATCGAGTCGCCGATGTGGCCGCGCCTCGTTTCGGGACTGACGGGCGGCTCACGGATCGACGGGTCTGCGCGACCGCCCCTCCAAGCGCAGGCGTCGGCATTGCGCCTGCTCGGCTCCCGGGCGAGCCTCGCCCGATGCAACGCGACGCCATCCGGCTCACCGAAGAGCTCAACCGCAACTGCCACTGTGTGGCGGTCGATCAGCAGGCGCTGGTGCGCGCGCTGGAATCGGGGCCGACCACCGCCGGGGTCTACGCCTCGATCATTCGCGATCAGCCCTACCTGTTCTCGGCCTCGGCGGTGTTTCTGGCGCGCGAACACCTCGAGCGCATGGAAGCGGTGATCGCCGCGATCGAGTCGGTGATAGCGAGCGAGCCGTTTCAGAAGGCGGCCCTGGAACTGGCCGCGCCGATCGCGCGCTTCGTTCCCGGTACGCGCGGCGCTTTTATCGGTTACGACTTTCATCTCGGAGTCGAAGGTCCGCAACTCATTGAGATCAACACCAACGCCGGCGGCGGGCTTCTCAACGCCGCGCTCGGCCGCGCCCAGCGCGCGTGCTGCGTCGAAGTGGAGGCGGTGCTTGCCGGCGTGGCTGACGGAGTAGACGTCGAGCAACGCTTTCTGGACATGTTCTACAGCGAGTGGGCCGCGCAGCGCGGCGATCGTCCGCTGTCTTCCGTGGCCATCGTCGACACCGAACCCGAGGGGCAATATCTGTACCCCGAGTTCCTGCTGTTTCGCGAACTGTTCACGCGCGCCGGGCTGCACGCCGTCATCGCCGATCCGAACGCGCTTGTTCACGAGGGCGGCAAGCTGCTGCTCGACGGACAAGTGATCGATCTCGTCTACAACAGGCTCACCGATTTTGCGCTGAAGGAGCCCGCGTCGGCGGCGCTGCGTTCGGCCTATCTTGCCGGTGACGTGGTCGTGACTCCGGGTCCGCGCGCATACGCGCTCTACGCTGACAAACGGCACCTGACAGTTCTTTCGGACGCCGCGCTGCTTCGCTCGTGGGGCGTCTCCGAAGAGACTTGTGGATTGTTGCAGGCCAGCGTTCCGCGCTCGGTGTCGGTGGACGCTTCCAATCGCGAGCAGCTGTGGGAGCAACGCAAACAGTATTTCTTCAAACCGCTCGGCGGTTACGGCGGCAAAGCAGCCTACCGCGGCGACAAATTGACGCGTGGAGTGTGGGCCGCGATCGGCGAGCGCGGCTACGTTGCGCAGCGCCTGGTACATCCGAGCCGCCGCACCATCGAACTGGAGGGACGCGAAATCCCGCTCAAACTCGACATCCGCTGCTACGTCTACGCCGGTGACGTGCAGCTGGTGGCGGCACGTCTCTACGAAGGACAGACCACGAACTTTCGCACCGCCGGCGGCGGATTCGCGCCGGTGTTCACCGATGCGAGGCGGCGAACGGGCGAGGGGAGCGGCGCGGCGATGCAGTGAATGGTGGCGGCGAGGAACTCGCGCCGCGTGATCAATCTGCGTTTGCGCTGCGCGACAGGTGGAACGCAGCGGCGTCAGGTGCGCCGATACTGTCAGCAGGGCTTGCGGTCCTACAGGATGCTGCGCGCTGCTGGCGTCGGGTCGCGTGAAGGGGCGGATAATCCACGCGTGGTCAAATCATCAAGCTATGAGCCGGCACGAACGGCGCGAACGCAGTAGCTATTCGTCTTGTAGTCGCCGGAAGTGAGGCCGTAGTCGAAGTCGGCGTACCACGCCTCCGACTGGTTGCGCTGGTATGTGGAGAACGACCGGTAGCGGTACTCAAGCGTGCAACTGCACGCAGTCACGGTGCCGCTGCCGCGCTCCAGCGCCGGGTTGTCTACCGAATCAAGATTATGTACTGGGACGGCTCGGGGCTTTGGGTATGCGCAAAGAGGCTTGAAAGAGGCACGTTTGCGTGGCCCGAGTCGCGCGCGAATTCGATCGAGCTCTGTCGTGTGGAGCTCTTGATGCTTCTTTCCG
>CAITLU010000056.1 GCA_903893315.1 uncultured bacterium | reverse complement strand
TCGGGGGCGCGGCGCGAGGCGAGCGCGAGGCGATGAGGCCGAAGGGGTCGGGGACTTGCCTCAGACCGGCCTGGTTGACAGAACGCCCCTTATCAGACGCAGGGCGATACGGTGCAATGACCGCTTGAATTCCTTATCCTCCGCCGGCCGAGTCAGCACTGCTCGTTACGCCGAGTTTCTATCCCAGCACCGTAGTTCCGCCCGCACCGCCGCCGTCGCACTCGATGCGCTGGCCGGTGACGTAACCCGCACCGTCACTGCAGAGCCACAGCACCACCTTGGCGACGTCGAGTGGCTGGCAGACACGGCCGAACGGTGACGATGCGTCGAACGATCGAAGATCGAGCATCTCGCGCGTGCCGGTCATCGCCCTGGCGAGTCGAATCCCCATGTCGGTCTCGACGATACCAGGCGCAACCGTGTTCACATGGATGCCGTGCTCGCGCTCTTCTTTCGCCAAGGTCGATGCCAACGCCTCGAGGGCAGCCTTGCCCATGTTGTACGGCGCTCCGTTCGCAGCCATGTGTGATGTGGCAATCGACGAGATCATGACGATGTCGCCGCGTCCGCGGGTGCGCATCGACGGAATCACGAGGCGCGACAGATGATGCGCACCAAACGCGTGCGTCGCCACGACGCGTTGCATCTCGGCCGGATCAGTGTCGACGACCGCCTGACCCCGCGATGCGATGCCTGCGTTACAGACCAGTATGTCGACGCCGCCGAAATCGGTGACGACCGCTTCCACCATGGCGCGGTCGGCCGCGACGTTATCGATCGAGGCTTCATAGGCCTTGGCCGATCCGCCGGCGGCATGAATCGCCTCGACGGTTTCGGCTGCGGCGGCGCTATCGCGCCGGTAGTTGACGGCGATAGTGGCGCCGTGCTCGGCCAGCAGCATCGAAATGCTGCGACCGATGCCGCGGCCGCCGCCTGTCACCAGGGCAACTCGCCCGGTCAGTTCTGTCTGCTTCAATTCATCCATGTTCTTCTCCTGTGGGCACCAAAAACCCCACCTGCCCCGGCATCACGCCACCAGCCGCTCGTAACGACGACAAAGTCTGGATCGCGTGTCGACCTAAAGTAACACAGGGCCGATCGCTGCTCCGACGTCGCGTCACCGCGGCCAGCGGTGCGTAAGGCGTTGCATCTCGAGATAGCGCACGTTCTCAGTTCCGATTTAAGCCGTGCTCGCCACGCGAGAGCAGGACGCGCTTCCAAAAGGCTTCCCGCGCGAGGACGACCTCATCGGGTGTTGGACCTGGACGGCATTCCAACAGCGCGAACCGGAACGACTTTCGGCAATATTCGAGCGTCGGATCGTTCGCCAAGGTGCGCAACTCCGCGTTGCCGCCATGACCCGTCGCAATGTAGTCGGACCACCGCGACCAGATGCCTTGGTCCCCGTACGCAGAGCCGACATACCGCTTCCCCGTGCGCACGTCCGAAATCAAGCAAACGCCCTTCACACTCGCAAGCGCGGCCCTCCAGTCCGGTCGGCTGTTTCGCACCAGCGCCTCGAGTTCCTCGAACGACAGTGTTCGGAGCGTTGGCGAACCAGATCTGGTCGTACGCGGGAGCCGCCGACTGGCAGCTCCGCGTGCAGTTTCAGTTCCTGTTTCCAGTCTGACGGTTCGCGCTGACGGCAGGAGCAACGCGCGCGCAGCCGCAAGACCGAACCTCGAACGAGAAGCCGTGTCGATTCCATCCCCGCCGGTGTGGTACAAGACCGCCCTATGCGTCATGACGATTGCGGGACGCCGCGCCTGGTGCGGCTTTGTGCGGCAGTGCTGACCGGGTCGATCGCGGTGCAGGCGCACGCCGGCGCTTGTCCCTCCTCGCCGGCTGCGCTGTGCCGCAGCGCAGGCCAGACGAAGTTCGTTCTCTCCGAAGGCGGCGATGCCTCCGGGGACCGGCTGACGTGGAAGTGGAGCCGCGGCCAGCCCACCACCCTCGCCGAGTTCGGCAGTCCCGACACCACCACTGGCTACGAGTTGTGCGCGTGGGGCCCGTCCGGCCTCGTGCTGTCCATCGACATGACGGCCGGCGCGAACTGCGACGGCGTCCCTTGCTGGACGCGCCAAGGCACCCAGCGTCTTCGTTATCGCGACCGGACGGCGGCAACGGGCGGCGTGCAGTCGTTGAAGCTCGGTGCAGGTACCAAGAGCACGATCAGCCTCTCAGCGCGCGGCGCCGCTGTGCCGGACTTGCCGCTGCCGGCGCCGGTCCCTCTGACGTTTCAGTTGATGCGCGACGACAGCGCGATCTGCTTCGAGAGCATCTTGCCGGCAGGAAACTTCTCGAAGAACGAAGCCGGTGCGGCGTCGGCGAAAAGCCGGTTCGACCCGGACGCGGCGGTCCCTGCGCTTGCCAGCGACGGCTGCGGACAACCGCTGGTTGGCTACACACCCGCGGTCTCGACCACCGATCAACTCGTCCACGACGGCCTCGTCAGAACTTTCCGTGTCTACGTTCCGGGGTCCTACCAGCAGGACGTGCCTGCTCCGGTGGTGTTGCTGTTGCACGGCGGGTTCGGCAGTGCCGCTCAGGTCGAAACCAGTTCGCGCCTGCTCGAAGTGGCCGAACAGGAGGGCTTCCTGGTGGTATCGGCCGACGGAATTGCGGGCCCGAGCGGCGTGCGCACCTGGAACGCGGGGGGCTGCTGCGGCTATGCGGTCAGCAGCGACGTCGATGACGTCGGCTTCGTGCGCGCGATGATCGACCAGGTGCAGTCGCGCGCCTGCATCGACCGCCGGCGCGTCTACGCCACGGGCATGTCCAACGGCGCGATGCTGGCGAACCGGCTCGCCTGCGATCTCGCCGACCGCATTCAAGCGATCGCTCCGGTGGCGGGTTCGGACATGGCCTCGTCGTGCGCACCCGTCAGACCGGTGCCCGTCCTGCAGGTCCACGGCAGCGCCGACAGCAACGTGCCGTTCTACGGCGGCCCCGGTTGCGGGCCGGCGGGAGTGTCCTTCGTCTCGATTCCGCACACCGTGGGCCGCTGGGCCGAGCGCGACGGCTGCAGCGACTCCTCGCTGCCGGGCATCGCGGACGGGGACGCGACCTGCACGACGCGCCAGCACTGCTCCATCGGTGCCGACGTCGAACTCTGTGTCATCGCCGGAGGCGGCCACCAGTGGCCGGGAGGAGCTCCCCCCGCGGTCCCGGGCATCGGCGATTGCCTTTTCGGTTACCAGAGCCAGAGCTTCTCGGCGTCACGCGGTCTGTGGACGTTCTTCGCCGCGCATCCTGCGCGCGGGTGACGCGATCCGAGCAAGGAGTGACTGCCCCGAGGCTTCGCCCGCCGGATTAGTCCGACGCACGCTCCGGTCGCTACCTGCTGCGCAGCGGGCATTTCGCAGGATAACCTGCTTTCAGGTTGCCAGAGCGATCAGGCTTTCCCTGGCGTACCGAATGACCAAGTAATCGACTCAAGAGCCGGCACGAACAGCACGGACGTAGTGGCTGTTCGTCTTGTAGTCGTAGCTCGTGTCTCCACCGTTGAAGGCCACGCTCCACGCGCTCGACGGGTCGAGCTGGAACGTAGACGACGACCAGTAGTAGTACGAAAACGTGCAACTGCAGGTCAACACCGTACACGCCGCGACGCAACCGGTATTGAACGCGGAGTATGTCGCCGGGGTCACCGCCTCCAGATTCAAGAGCGTGAACAACTCAAACTGGTTCGGCACCCGCCAGTCGGTGTGCAGGCCGAAGGGGTCGGGGACTTGCCTCAGACCGGCCTGGTTGACAAAACGCCCCTTATCAGACGCAGGGCGATACGGTGCAATGACCGCTTGAATTCCTTATCCTCGCCGGCCGTACGCGGCCGGCGCGACCCTTTGGCGGCTGCGCCTCGTCAATGGCGGCCAGCTGCGCGAGGGTGCGCGTCGCGATCTTTTCCTCGTAGCGAGCGCGGAACGTTTTCCACTCCCCGTGGAGCACGCATCCGGTCGAGTCACGGCAACGCTTCATCCCGAGGACACACTGGTTCGCGGCCTGCGGGGTCCCGTCGACCGCCGCCGAGATCTCGGCGATCGTGATCTTCGCGGCCGGCCGCGCCAGTGCGAACCCTCCGCCGGGGCCCTTCTGCGAACGGACCAGCCCCTTCAGTCCGAGCTGGTGGAGGATCTTGGAGAGGAACTGCTGCGGGATGTCTTCCGCGGCGGCGATGTCGCGAGCCAGCACCGGGCCGTCGTCGGCGTGCTGGGCCAGGTAGGCGAGGGCCCGGATCGCGTACTGGCAGGTGGGGGAAAACACTTCGTGTGTGGCTCCTGGAAAAATCCGACTCTCGGCTCCGGTATTTTGCGCAGCGCCGGATGCAGGTGCAAGACGATTCTGTCGGCCTTCTGCGCGAGTGCTCGACGCAGCTCCGTGGCGCGACGCTGCGCGTCGGCGTCCTCCCGGCGTCTACGCAAGGGGGCGAACCGAGCGCCGCCGAGGTCCGGCGGTCCGGATTCTTGCGGCGCGGCGCCGTCGCGAGAGCGGTCGCCAAAGCCCGGGCTGCCTCGGCGATCCTCGCCGTACGCGTGAGCCGCGACTGCACGAGCCGGTGCGTTCGGGGCGAAGAGTTTTGGCGCTCGTGACGATAATACTTGACTAACGGGTCCGAAATTCGGTATTTCCTCGCGGCAAGGGCCAGGGAGAGTGGCGAGCGTCGAAAGCGAGGGTACGAAGGCGGGCGGCGGGGCAACCGGCGCTGCTGCTGCGCGACGCCCGGCAGAGGGCTCCGGCCGCACTGCGCTGCAGGTGGCGGTTCCCGGCGCCGACTATCATCGCGATCTCGTCTCGTGCCAGCGTGCCTGTCCGGTTCACACCGACGCGCGCGGCTACGTACGCGCGATCGCCGACGGCGACTTCGAAGAGGCCTATCTGCTGGCGCGCGGTCCCAATCCGTTCGCGTCGATCTGCGGGCGTATCTGCGGGGCTCCGTGCGAAGCGGCATGCCGCCGCGGGCGCATTCCGCGCGTGGACGAGGCCGGCGTCTATCTCGGCGAAGACCGACCGATTTCGATCCGTGCGCTCAAGCGCTTTGCGTGTGAACAGGCCGGCGTCGACAACCGTCCCCTCGACGAAGTCTACGATCGCCTGCGCTCCTACGTTCCCGAAGTCTGCGCCGACGCAGAGGAGATGGCGGCGCTGCTGCGCGCCGCGGTTTCCGACGACATCGCCGTAAAGAACGCAGGCAAGAACCCGGAGAAGATTGCGGTGATCGGTGCCGGCCCGGCGGGTTTGTCGGCAGCGCACGACCTGGCGCTGCTCGGCTTCTCGGTCACGGTCTTCGAAGTCGAGCCGGTGCCGGCCGGAATGCTCTACGTCGGCGTCCCCGAGTACCGCTTGCCGCGCGAACTGATCCGTCGCGAGGTTGCCGTCATCGAAGCCCTCGGCGTCGAACTGCGCTGCGGCGTCGAAGTCGGACGCGACATCTCGTTCGCCGACCTGCGCCGCGACTACGCAGCGGTGATCGTGTGTGTCGGCGCCAAGCGTGCGCGCGGACTCGGGCTCCCCGGTGAGGCCGGCGCCGGTGTGCACGGCGGCGTAGACTTGCTGCGTGCGGTCGCGCTCGGCGAGTCGCCGCCGCTCGGACGCGACGTCGTCGTCATCGGCGGCGGCAACGTTGCCTACGACGTGGCGCGCACGGTGATTCGTCAGGCCGCCTACGACGCCGCGCGTACCGCTGCGCGTCTGTCGGAGACTCGCGCCGTCTACCTCGTCTCGCTCGAAACCCTCGAAGAGATGCCCGCCGACACGGTCGAGATCCGCGAGGGAGACGAAGAAGGCGTCGAGCGACTCGGCGGCTGGGGACCGGTCGAAATCGTGCGCAGCGCCGACGGCGCGGTCGAGTCGGTGAGGCTGCGGCGCTGCCTGCGCGTCTACGACGAGCAACGCCGCTTTGCGCCGGTGTTCGACGACGCCGAGCAGCGCGTCGTCAAGTGCGACACGGTGCTGATCGCGGCCGGCCAGAGTCCCGACCTTGCATTCTTCGGCGACGCGGGCGGCGACATCGAACAGCAACGGCCGGGCTGGCCGCGCGTGGATTCCGCGTTGGCGACGACCGCGCCGGGAGTGTTCGTTGCCGGCGACCTGGCCCACGGCACGCGACTGCTGATCGACGCGGTGGCATCGGGCAAGAAAGCCGCGCGTTCGGTCTACCACTTCCTGACCGGCCGCGAACTGACCGCGCAGTGGTTCGAGACACACCTGGTGCTCGAACGCTACCGCCGCGAGGTCGGCTATGAGAACATCCACCGCGCCGAAGTTCCCACGCTGGAGCCCGAGCGCAGGCTCGAGGACCCCGCGGCCCTCGTCGAGATGGGCTACACCACCGAACTCGCCTGCCGCGAGGCGTCGCGCTGTCTGGATTGCGGAGTCACGCCGGTCTTCGACGGTTCGCGTTGCGTGCTGTGCGGGGGCTGCGTGGACGTGTGTCCGACCCTGTGCCTGAAACTCGTGAGCCTGTCCGATCTGGCGCCGAGCGCCGAGCTCGACGCCGTGATTCGCGACGCGGTCGGCGACGGCGCCGACTACCAACAGAATTCGGCCATCCTCAAAGACGAAGACCGCTGTATCCGCTGCGCGCTGTGCGCGATGCGCTGCCCGGTCGATGCCATCTCGATGGAGCGCGTCAGCTTCTCGGTGAACTGGCAGATCGGGCAGGCCGATGCGCCCGCGAACGCTGCAGCGGCCCGGAACCGGAGGACCACTCCATGACCGTCAAACCCCATCCGCGGAGCGGAGCCGACGAGGCTTCGCGGTCCGATAGCCAAGCCGTTCGGGCTTCGCGCCTCGATGAAGAACCGATGCCGCGGCGCGATTTTCTCGGCAGGGCCGCGCTGTGGTCTGCGGCTTCGGCGATGTTCCTGGCAGTGCTCGGCATTGCGCGCCTGCCTCGCGCCGCGGTGCTGCCGTCGCCGTCGAAGAAGTACCGCGTGACTCTGCCGGCTTCGATGGCCGATGGCGTGGCGTTCGTTCCGCAGGGCCGCTCGGTGGCCATCGTTCGCGACGCCGACGGAATCTACGCGATTTCGACGGTGTGCACGCACCTGGGCTGCATCGTCAAGCACACCCCGGAGGGCTTCGAGTGTCCGTGCCACGGTTCGCGCTTTGGCGGCGACGGGCACGTCGTACGCGGGCCGGCTCCCAAGGCTCTGTCGTGGCTGGCGCTGCAGGACACCGGTGGGGGCACGATCATGATCGACGAAGGCAAAGTGGTCGCCGCCGGCACCAAGGTGAAAGTCGCATGAGTGCGCCGATCGTCTCACGCTCCGAGAGCGCAAACACAACACGGGCCGACGACGCCCCGGCGCTCTCTCGCGCGCTGACCAACCTGCGCATGGCGCCGTCGCGCCTGATGCAGACGATGTTCCGTTCGGGTCCGCCAAAGAGCGACCGCAGTCGCTCGAGCTTCGTGTTCGGTAATGTGTTCCTGCACCTGCATTCGGTACGCGTGCATCGCTGGACGCTGCGCTGGTCGGCCACCGCCGGCCTCGGCGTGCTCACGATCGCGGCGTTTCTGATCGCGCTGGTGACCGGCGTGCTGCTGATGTTCTATTACAAGCCGTACCCGGAAGTCGCCTACCTGTCGATGAAGGACATCCACTTCGTCGTGCCCACGGGTCGCTTCATCCGCAACATCCATCGCTGGTCGGCCAACATCATGGTCGTCGGGGTGCTGTTGCACATGGGGCGGGTGTTCTACACGAGCGGCTACCGCACGCCGCGCGAGTTCAACTGGATCATCGGCATGGCGTTGCTGGTGGTGACGCTCGGCTTGTCGTTCACCGGCTATCTGCTGCCGTGGGATCAGCTCGCGTACTGGGCGATCACGATCGGAGCCAACATCGCGCAGTCGCCGCGCGAAGTGACCGACGCGCTGGGAATCACAGCGTCGTTCGATCCCGGCGGCTTCCAGCGTCTGCTGCTGCTCGGCTCCGACACGGTGGGCGAAGAAGCGCTGATCCGCTTCTACCTCCTGCACGTGATGGTACTGCCGATGGCATTGCTGGCACTGCTCAGCGTCCACATGTGGAGAGTGCGCAAGGACGGCGGCATCGTGCGTCCGATCGATGCCGACCAACGCCTGGCTCCGCTCGGCAACGAAACCTATCCGGTCTTCACGCAGGCTCCGCAGAAGACCTACCAACTCGCAGCGATCGTGCGCGGGCGCAGCGCCGAGGTCGGCAACGGACCCGAGAACACCGTGCCGGCGATGCCGCACCTGTTCTACGCCGAGGCTGCGGTGTTCATGGTCACCGTGCTGGTGTGCGTGGTGTGGGCACTGTGCCAGGACGCACCTCTGAAGGAGCTGGCCAATCCCAACGTTCCGGAGAATCCGGCCAAGGCTCCGTGGTACTTCCTGGGTCTGCAGGAACTGGTGGCGTTCTCGGCCTTCATGGGCGGCATCGGCATTCCCAGCATCGTGCTGCTCGGAATCGGTCTGATCCCGTTCCTCGAGCGCGAAACGGAAGGCACCGGCGACTGGTTCGGCGGACCGGGCGGCAAGAGTCTCGTGTTCGGATCGATCGTGTACGGCCTGGCGACGGTTCTTGGTGTCGAGGCCTTCGCGATCCACTTCGGGTGGATCCGCCAGTGGTGGGTCGCGGCACCGCAGCTCCTGATCACCGCGATCAATCCGGGCACCGTGCTCACCGCACTGTACGCCGGCTATTCGATTGCGATGATCCGGCGTTACAACTCGACGCGCGCCGGCGCGGTAGGGCTGTTTACCTGCTTCCTGTGCGGCTTCCTGGTGCTGACCATCATCGGCACCCACTTCCGCGGGCCCAACTGGGAGTTCTACTGGTCGCCAACGCTGTGGCCGGAGCACTGAGATGAACGTGCGCGCCAACAAGCTGCTGCTACTGGTATCGAGTCTGGCCACGCTGGCGCTGCTCGGTTTTGCCGCTTACCGCGAGAACGTGCTCGAAGAGTGGCGCGTGATTCAGCGTCGCTATGCGCGCGAGCTTCCCGCTGACGCAGCCGCCGAGTTCAACGTACAACTGCGGCAGATCGTCGTGCCGGGTCTCGGCGTGGCCGACCGCTGCGTGTCGTGCCACGTCGGCATGGCGCCGGGAGAGCAGGGGATCAAGACCGTTCCGTTGTTCGCCAAGCACCGCGACGTCGTCCACGATCCGGCAGAGTTCGGTTGCACGACCTGCCACGGTGGGCAGGGGCGCGCTACCGAGAAGGACGCAGCGCACGGCGACGTCGAGTTCTGGCCCGAGCCGATGATCCCGGCGCGCTATTCGTACGCGGGATGCGGCCGCTGTCACACGCACCTGGCGGTGCCGAACCTGGCCGCCGTGCAGCGCGGGCGCGATCTGTTCGAACGCTACGATTGTCTGGCCTGCCACAAACTCGAAGGCCGCGGTGGAACGCTGCGGCCAGGCGGCGCCGGCGGCATGGAAGGCCCCGACCTGTCGCGCGTCGCTGCCAAGGGCGTCGATCCGTCGTGGTACGACAAACACAAGACTGCGCGTGACGCGGCGATTGCATCGATGGCGCCCGGCGCGGTGGCCGCGCCGCCGGTACTGGGAAAACCGACCGCGTCGCCGGCTGCGTGGAAAGCTTCGTTCAGCGACGTCGGAGCCGAGGACCGCAAGCAGATCGAAACGTTCCTGTCTTCGCGTTTCGGCGCGCCGGGCCTGATCGAGTCCAAGGCCCTGTTCCACTCTCTGGGTTGCCGCGGTTGTCACAAGCTCGCCGGCGTCGGCGGCGACGACGGTCCCGATCTCACCAAGGAAGGACTGATGGATCCGGGCCGTCGCGCTTTCGCGCACGTGCCGGGCGACCGTACGGTCGCGAACTGGCTGGCGGCGCACTTCCGCGCGCCGTCGGTGGTGGTGCCGGGTTCGGGCATGCCCGAGTTCGGTCTGGACGAATCGCGCATCGACCGTCTCGTGTTCTACATGCTCTCGCTCAGGCACAACGATCTGCCCGAGAAATTCCTGCCCAACGACCGCGCGCTGGCCGACCGTTTCGGCAGGCGCGAGTTCGCCGCCGACGGTGCGACGCTCTACGGCTCGTTCTGCGCCGCCTGTCACGGGCCGGGCGGCGAAGGCATGCGCTATCCGGGCATGACCGCGTTCCCGGCCATCGGAAATCCCGACTTCCTCGCGGTGGCCTCCGACGATTTCCTGCGCGCGACCGTCACCCACGGTCGCCCCGGCCGGCGCATGCCTGCCTGGGGAGAGACCAGCGGCGGGCTGCGCCCCGAAGAGATAGAGACGGTGATCGGCTACCTGCGCACGCTCGGCGGCAACGCGGCGTTCGAAGGCGACGACAAACCGCCGCGCTGGGTCGTCGCGGACGCCGCGCGCGGCGGCGAATTGTTCGCGAGCAACTGCGCGAGCTGCCACGGAGTCAAAGGCGAGGGCAGAGAAGGCCCGGCGCTGGCGAACTCGGCGCTGCTCGCCAACGCCACCGACACGTATCTCGTCCGAACGATCAGTCGCGGCCGCCGCGGCACCGCGATGCTCGGCTTCACGCACGGCTCGATCGTGCGTCAGGCCCTGTCCGAGCCCGACATCGAGTCGATCGTCGCCTTTGTGCGCACCTGGGAGAAACACCGATGAGATTCGACAAACAGACCCGCAGAGAGTTCCTCAAGACGGCTGCGAGCGCCGGCTTCGGCGCCTTCGTGCTCTCTGCCACCAAGGGCTGGGGACTGGAAGCGATCGAGAATCCGCTGGCGGCCTACCCGAGCCGCGACTGGGAGAAAGCATACCGGGATCTTTGGGCGTACGATTCGAAGTTCCACTTCCTGTGCGCACCCAACGACACGCACAACTGCCTGCTGGCGGGCTACGTGCGCTCGGGCGTGGTCACCCGCATCGGTGCCAGCATGCGCTACGGCGAGGCCACCGATATGGACGGTGCCGGAGCTTCGCACCGCTGGGATCCGCGCGTGTGCCAGAAAGGACTCGCGCTCACGCGCCGCTTCTACGGCGACCGTCGTCTGCGTCACTGCATGGTGCGTGCGGGCTGGAAGAAGTGGGTGGAAGCCGGCTTTCCGCGCGGCACCGACGGCAAACCGCCGATCGAATACTTCAACCGCGCGCGCGACGAATGGGTTCGCATGAACCACGACCAGGCCGCGACTCTGGTGGCCAAGGCTCTCGTCAACATCGCCGAGACATACTCCGGCGAGGCCGGCACCAAGCGTCTGGAAGCGCAGCACTACGATCCAGCTACGATCGAAAAGGTCGGCGGGGTGGGCACGCAGGTCATGAAGTTCCGCGGCGGTATGCCGCTGCTCGGCATGACGCGCGTGTTCGGCATGTACCGCATGGCCAACTCGATGGCGCTGCTGGATGCCAAGATCCGCGGCGTCGGTGCCGACAAGGCGGTGGGCGCGCGCGGCTTCGACAACTACTCGTGGCACACGGATCTGCCTCCGGGCCACCCGATGGTGACCGGACAGCAGACGGTGGAGTTCGACCTGAACGCGGTCGAACACGCCAAGACCGTGGTGGTGTGGGGGATGAACTGGATCACCACCAAGATGCCCGACGCACACTGGCTGACCGAGGCGCGTCTGAAAGGCACCAAGGTCGTGGTGATCGCGTGCGAGTACAGCGCCACCGCGACCAAAGGCGACGAGGTGCTGGTGGTACGGCCGGGCACGACGCCGGCACTGGCGCTGGGCCTGTCGAGCGTCATCTTGCGCGAGAAACTCTACGACGCCGATTACGTGCGCCGCTGGACCGACCTGCCGGTGCTGGTGCGCATGGATACGCTGAAGTACCTGCGCGCCAAGGAAGTCTTCGGCGGCGAACTCGGCAAGCTCAGCAATCAGACGCGCGTGATGGACGTGGGCGAGAAGCCCGTGCCTCCGGGCAAGCAGACGGACATCCTGATCACTCCCGAGATGCGCGCGGAATGGGGCGACATGGTGTGGTGGGACCGCACCTCGGGCAGCGCCAAGCCGCTGACGCGCGACGAGGTCGGCAAGCTGTCCAGCGTCGGCGAGCCGCAGCTCGAAGGCTCGATCGAGGTGACGCTGGCCGACGGCAGCAAGGTGCGCTGCCGTCCGGTGTTCGATCTGGTCAGCGAGTACGCGGCCCACTTCGACCCCAAGACCACCGAAGAGATCACCTGGGCGCCGGCGGCGGGAGTGGAGCAGTTGGCGCGCCACATCGCCTCGCAGCCCGGCACCACACTGTTCGCGCTGGGGATGGGTCCCAATCAGTTCTTCAACAACGACAACAAGGATCGCACGACGTTCCTGCTGGCCGCACTTACCGGCAACGTCGGCAAGATCGGCGGCAACGTCGGGTCGTACGCGGGCAACTACCGCGTCGCCAACTTCAACGGCGCTCCGCAGTACATCAACGAGGACATCTTCGACCTCGAACTCGACCCGACCAAACCCGCGCGCGTCAAACAGTACTGGAAGCAGGAGTCGGCGCACTACTACAACCACGAAGACCATCCTCTGCGGATGGGCGAGACGCTGATCACCGGCAAGTCGCACGTTCCCACCCCGACCAAGTCGATGTGGTTCGCCAACGCCAATTCGATTCTCGGCAACGTCAAGTGGCACTACAACACGGTGGTCAACGTGTTGCCGAAGATCGAGATGATCTGCGTCAACGACTGGTGGTGGTCCACTTCGTGCGAATGGGCCGACGTGGTGTTCGCGGTCGACTCGTGGGCCGAGCTCAAGCACCCCGACATGACGGCGTCGGTGACCAACTCGTTCCTGAGCGTGTTCCCGCGTACGCCGCTGCCGCGCATCTTCGAGACCATCGGCGACATCGAGGTGCTCGCCCTGATGGGCAAGAAGATGGCCGCCGAGACCGGCGACAAACGCTTCGCGGACACCTGGAAGTTCGTCGACGAGGGCAAGGTCGACGTCTACCTGCAGCGCATCCTGAGCACGTCGAGCGCGACCAAAGGCTACGTGGCCGCGGACCTGGAAGCCAAGGCCAAGGAGGGCGTGCCGGTTCTGATGATGAACCGCAGTTATCCGAAGTACGTTGGCTACGAGCAGATCGAAGACTCGCGGCCCTGGTACACCAAGACCGGGCGCCTCGAGTTCTACCGGGAGGAAGACGAGTTCGTCAACGCCGGCGAGAACCTGCCGGTGCATCGCGAACCGATCGACTCGACGTTCTACGAACCCAACGTGATCGTCGCGCCCAAGCACGAGGCGTTCCGGCACCACGGGCCCGAGCACTACGGACTGGATCCGAACGATCAGTCCTGCGAGGTGCGCCAGGGCCGCAACGTGGTCAAGACCTGGGCAGAGGTGGCCAAGACCGCGCACCCGCTGGCCAAGGACGGTTACAAGTTCGTCTTCCACACGCCCAAGTACCGGCACGGCGCGCACACGCTGCCGATCGACACCGACATGGTGGCGATGCTGTTCGGTCCTTTCGGCGACATCTACCGTCACGACAAGCGCATGCCGTTCGTCAGCGAAGGCTACGTGGACATGCACCCGGACGACGCCAAGAGTCTAGGTGTCGAAGACGGCGATTACGTGTGGATCGACTCGGACCCGAGCGACCGGCCTTTCAAGGGCTGGCAGAACAACGCCAAGGACTACGAGTTCGCGCGTCTGATCTGCCGTGCACGCTACTACCCCGGAACTCCGCGAGGAGTGACGCGCATGTGGTTCAACATGTACGGATCCACGCCGGGATCGGTCGAGGGTCGCAAGACGCGTGAAGACGGTCTGGCCAAGAATCCGCGCACCAACTACCAGTCCCTGTTCCGCTCGGGCTCGCACCAGTCGGCCACGCGCGGGTGGCTCAAACCCACCTGGATGACCGAGTCGCTGGTGCGAAAGGAGACGTTCGGCCAGGTCGTCGGCAAGGGGTTCCTGGCCGACGTGCACTGTCCGACCGGTGCGCCGCGCGAGTCGATCGTCAAGATCACCAAAGCCGAACCCGGCGGCATGGAAGGCGTGGGTCTGTGGCGGCCGGCCGCCGAGGGCTTCAGGCCGCGCTACGAGAACCCCGACATGCAGAAATTCCTGGTCGGCAACTTCATCGACGATTCGGACAAAGGGGAGAGCTGATGGCACGCGTACGCAACTGGCAGATCGACCGGGAGATGTCGTACTGGTACCCGGAGAACCGCCCCAAGCGGCAGTTCGCCGCGGTCTTCGACACCAACAAGTGCATTGCGTGCCAGACCTGCACGCTGGCGTGCAAGACCACGTGGACTTCGGGCAAAGGCCAGGAGTACATGCTGTGGAACAACGTCGAGACCAAGCCTTACGGATTCTATCCGCTGGGTTGGGACGTCAAACTGCTCGGCAAGCTCGGCGGACAGAAATGGCAGGGCAAGCGCTACGAAGGACACACGATCTTCGAGGCCGCCGAGGCCGGCGAGCGCGTGCACGGCTGGCGTCCCGACGAGTTGGACTACGCCTATCCCAACATCGGTGAGGACGACTGCACCGGTGCCAAGCTCGAGCGCGGCGATTTCCTGACTCTGCCGCACAACCGCTGGTTCTTCTACCTGGCGCGCATCTGCAACCACTGCACGTATCCGGCGTGTCTGGCGTCGTGCCCGCGCGGTTCGATCTACAAACGTCCCGAGGACGGCATCGTACTCATCGACCAGAGCCGCTGCCGCGGCTACCAGGAGTGCGTCAAGGCCTGTCCGTACAAGAAGACGTTCTTCAATCCGATGACCGGCACTTCCGAGAAGTGCATCGCGTGCTTCCCCAAGATCGAGATGGGCGAATCCAACCAGTGCTTCGTCAACTGCATCGGCAAGATCCGCCACGCCGGTTTCGTCTCCAAGCCCGAAAACGTGCGCGAGGACAATCCGATCGACTACCTGGTCCACGTGCGTAAGGTCGCGCTGCCGCTGTATCCGCAGTTCGGTCTGGAACCGAACATCTACTACGTCCCGCCGATCCACGTGCCGCGGCCGTTCCTGCACCAGATGTTCGGCCCCGGCGTCGATCACGCGCTGGAGGTCTATCGCGGCGCGGCCGAAGACCCGGAACTGGCCGCACTGCTCTCCTTGTTCGGATCCACGCAGTACATCGTCCACCGCTTCAAGCGCGAGAACGACACGGTGCTCGGCTTCGACGAGAAGGGCGACGAGGTGGTGCGCGTGCCGCTGCGCGAACCGATCCACATCCGTCAGGCCTGGGATTCGGCGCGCTCCATCGCGCGCGTCAACGTTTCGTGAGGAGCAGACCATGAAAAACCTCACCGCTTTGTTGCTCGCGGTCGGCGTCGTCGCCGGTTGTGCCAAGCCGGCGGCTGCGCCGCCGGTCGAAGTCGAAGCCGCGCGCGTTTCGGTTTTGCCCTCCGCTCCCGGCGACGCGGCATGGAACGCCGCGCCCGCGTTCACCGCTGCGCTGCTCGCGCAGGACATGGTCGAACCGCGCCTGCTCGAACCCTCCACGCCGACGGTCAAGGTGCAGGCGCTCACCGACGGAACGTCGGTAGCGTTTCGGCTGACGTGGGCCGACGACACCAAGGACGACCTGCCCGGCACCGGACGCTTCGTGGACGCGTGTGCGGTGCAGCTTCCGGCAGCGGCCTCGGCCAACGTTCCTGCGCCGCAGATGGGCGAGAGCGGAGGCACGGTCGAGATTTCGTATTGGTCTGCCGCGTGGCAGGCCATCGTCGACGGTCGTCCGGACACTCTAGCCGCGATCGAACCCCGGGCGGCCGTCGACCACTATCCGTTCGAAGCCGCCTCGCTGCCCGAAGGATCCAAGGAGCAGAAGGACATGGCGCTGCGCTACGCGCCGGCGCGTGCCCTGAACGGCGCAGCGCGCCCGGCTTCGGGCAAGTCGGTGCAGGATCTTCGCGCCGAAGGTCCCGGCACGATCACCCCGGCCGCCGAGACGAAGTCGGCGGGCAAGGGCGTGCGCGACGCGTCGGGTTGGGAAGTGGTGATCGTCAAACCCGTGCCCGAAGGCCTGCGCGGCCAGGCGCGTTCTCAGGTCGCATTCGCGATCTGGAACGGATCGCACAAGGAAGTGGGCCCGCGCAAGATGCGCTCGGTGTGGATCCCGCTGGCGCTCGGAGCCGGCGCGTGAGCGGCGTCGAGTGGACGGAGTCGATGCGCGTCGCCGGCGAGTGGCGCCTGCTCGGCTTGTTGTTCGAAAGGCCGCGCCCCGGCTGGTTCGAGGAGATCAGTCAGTTGCGCGCCGAAGTTCCCGAAGGGCTGCTGCGCGACGCGGCCGATGCGGCAGCGGTGGCCGACGAAGGAACCTACCTCGCGGTGTTCGGGCCGGGCGGTTGTGCCTCGCCGCGCGAGGTCGCCTACCGTGGGCGTGAAGATCCCGGTCAGCTGCTCGCCGACATCGCCGGTTTTCACAGCGCGTTCGGCTTCCATCCCGTTGTCGAGGATTCCATCGACCACGTCGCCGTAGAGGCGAGCTTCGCCGGCTACCTCGCGTTCAAGGAAGCGTTCGCGCGCTCGCAAGGCGACGCCGAAGCCGCCGAAGTCTGCGCGCTGGCGCTGGCGCGCTTTTGCGACGAGCACGTCCGGTTCTTTGCCGAAGCGTTGGCACTCAAGCTCGACGCGGTCGGTGACGCAGCGCCGCACCTGGCCCAGGCCGCCATCGCACTGGTCGAGCGCGCCGGGCGTGCACCCGAGGGCTACCGGGGCGCGACGCCGATCGATGACGACGAGGCGGAAATGCTGTGCGGGATGTGCACGGCCGGCGAGTAGTCCGGCACGAAGTCCGCGCCGCGCACGCGCGCTGCGCCGGAAGTACCGACGAGTCAGGAGGTAGGAAAGTGGATGAGACCAGGAACGACGCTTGGAAGGGGCTGTTTGCGGCTGCAGCGCTGCTGATCGCGCTGGTCGGTAGCGCCGATGCAGCGGATCGGCCCGCGTTCCAGCCGCTGTCTTTCGCCGAAAACTGGTCGGTTCTGAAGAGCACTCCGCCGGCCACCGCCGACTTCTTCGATCCGATCAAGTACATCCCGCTCACGGGAACGGATTGGGCCTGGCTCAGTCTGGGCGGCCAACTGCGCGAACGCGTCGAAGCGTGGAACGGCTTCGCCTTCGGCGCGCCGCCGACGGCGGATGACGACGCGGTCTTTCTCGTCAGCCGCCTGCTCACGCACGCCGATCTTCATCTGGGATCGCACTTGCGCGCGTTCGTCGAGGCTCGCAGTTCCTTGGCGACCGATCGCGACCTGGCCGGTGGGCGGCGCACGCTGGAGGTTGACGAACTCGACCTGGAAAACGCTTTCGCCGACGTGGCGTTCGATGCAGGCGGCGCCAAGGTCACGCTGCGCGGCGGCCGCGAAGAAATGCTGCTGGGCAAGGAGCGCCTGGTCAGCCCGCTGGACTGGAGCAACACCAAGCGCACCTTCGAGGGCGCGGCTGCGATCGTGACTCTCGGTGGCTGGAACGCGAGGGCGTTCTGGTCGCGGCCGGTGCTCGTCAAGAAGTACGAGTTCAACGTGAACGACGACACGACGCAGTTCTACGGAATCTACGTCACCCACGCACCGGCCGCGCCCGGCGCGCTCGCGTTCGACTTCTACTGGCTCGGCCTCGAACGCGACAGCGCGACGTTCAACGGGACCTCCGGAAAGGAGAACCGTCACACTCTGGGTGCGCGCGTGGCCGGGCCGATTCCGCTTGGAACCAGCGACTACGAAGCTGAAGGGGCCTACCAGGTTGGCGACGTTGGATCTGCCGACATCAATGCCTTCATGCTCACGGCGCAGGCCGGCACCACGTTGAGCGGAGTGATGGCCAAGCCTCGATTCGAGTTCGGTGTGGACTACGCCAGCGGAGACGGCAAGGCGGGAAGCCGCAACGTCGGAACCTTCAACCAGCTCTTCCCGCTCGGGCACGCCTACTTCGGCTACATCGACATCGTCGGCCGTCAGAACATCGTCGATGTGCGCGAGAGTGCCAGTTGCGCGTTCTTCGCCGCCAGCACCCTCAAGCTCGACGTCCACTACTTCCTGCGCGCCGACAACAGCGACGCG
The DNA here is from genome assembly GCA_903893315.1 of uncultured bacterium. Lineage (GTDB taxonomy): Bacteria > Desulfobacterota > Binatia > UBA1149 > CAITLU01 > CAITLU01. The sequence goes on along the minus strand of CAITLU010000056.1, from coordinate 2,193 downwards.
CTCTACAACGCCGGCGGAGGTGTCGTGCGCGCGGGCAACCTGGGAACCTCCGACGAGATCGGCACCGAACTCGACCTGACGCTCAAACGCGCTTTCGGACCGCACATTGCCGCGCTGCTCGGGTACAGCCACTTGTTCGCGGGCAAGTTCATCGAGCAATCGGGTTCTTCCGCGGACACCGATCTCGGGTACTTTTCGATCCAGTACACGCTCTGAGGCGCCGCCGCGTCCCCGCCGTGCCGCCGGTGTAGAGGCTCACCTCTGCGCCGGCGGTGCGTACGGCGCCAGCGTTCAGTTTTCGTCGATGCGGTATGTCTGGAACGGCGCCTGCGGCGCGTTGCCGCGGCGAAAGTGCATCACGCCGGCCGCCAGATCGAAGACCATCGAGCAGACCGTGCCGATGTCGCCGAGAAGCATCTGAGGCCGGTAGGCCTGGCAGATCGAGTTGGCCGGATCGCAGCGATCCGACAGCGTCGATTGCATGGCTTCGACCGAGCGTTGCGAGTCGGCACGGCTGACTTGCGCCGCACGCGCCAGGCGTATCGACGAATTCGCGTACAGCTCCGGAAGCACGACGATGTCTTTCCCCAGATAGTGGTTGGTGTGTGCCAGCACTTCGTGGTCGTCGGGCAGTTCGAAGCATTCGTCGCCGGCGAACTCGACGTCGAAACGCTGCCCGTCGCGGTGGGCCACCAGCACGTTGGCCGAACGCCCGTGGCCGGCGCGTTCGATCGCGGCCCGTGCTTCCTCCAGCGAGCGTGAGTCGAGCACCGCACGCAGCAGCACGTGGACCGGCACGCCGTTGGTCGGCTTGGCTACCGGAAGGAAGTTGAAACACACGCCGAGGCCGGCGTTGTTCAGTCCGATCTTCCCGATGATCCCGGGCTCGGTCATCATCAGGAAGCGGTGTCCGTCGGGCCTGGTCACGCGCATCAGCACGATCAGGTCTTCGAGCGACTTCTCCCAGTCCCAGTTCTGACCCAGAAACGGCGTGCCGCGGTAGTGCAGGGCCGTACATTCGGCCACCGGCATCGACGAGAGGAACTCGCTGCGTGCGTTGAGCGCGAAGATCCACAGAGGATCGACGCCGGCGCCCTCGGCCACGGCGCGCATCTCTTCGGCGTACTCGGAGCTGAAGTCCGTGATCACGCGTTGAAAGTGCCGCGCGACGCTGAAGACCGCGGCCTGCGGCCGCGCGAAGTAGCCCCCGTAGACCTCGATCATGCGGCCGATGCGTTCACGAAGGGCGCGGCCGTGGGCAAAGCCTCGGGCGTAGGCGCCGCCGCTGAGTTCCAACAGCGGCACGGCGCCGGAGTGCGTCATCGGTGTTTCTCCAGGTGCGGGCGCAACAGCGGGATGCCGAGCTCAGACTCCGCGCTCGACGCGGATGCGGTCGATGGTCTCGTCGAAGTCCTTCGGCGGCGCTTCGACTCCTTCCTTCTCGAGCAGAGTGATCGCGCTGGTGGGACAGTCGGCCACGCACAGGCCGCAGCCGATGCAGCGGCCGTCGATCACTGCGTAGGTATCGGCGCCTTCGGCGATCGCCTCCATCTGGCAGCGCTCCAGGCACAGCTTGCAGCTCGTGCACGAGTCCGCGTCGATGACGGCTTCGTAGTTGGACAGCACCCAGTTGGCTGGGCGGTCGATGTGCTTGATGGTCTTGAGGCCGGCGCAGCAACAGGTGCAGCAGCAGCACACCGCTGTGATCTTTGCCGAATTGGTCGGACGCAGGATCAGCCCCGCACGCTCGGCCTGGTCGAGCCGGGGGCGCGGCGCGAGGCGAGCGCGAGGCGATGAGGCCGAAGGGGTCGGGGACTTGCCTCAGACCGGCCTGGTTGACAAAACGCCCCTTATCAGACGCAGGGCGATACGGTGCAATGACCGCTTGAATTCCTTATCCTCGCGTGAACTCCGGTGCGACCGTCATTCGAGGCCGCAGAACCGTACAGGCCGGCCCGTCGCGTTCGTGCGGATCCCGCCGGCAGCCGAAGCGAGGGCTGCCCGTAAGAAATATGGTACCACGAAAAACCTCGGAAGAACCGCGCGGGAGGCATCCCTTCGGGTGTCTTGTCGATGCCCTGTCCGGCAAGAAGACCGGCGTTCGAAACCGCTGCTGATGCTCCCCATCAGCAACTCCGAACTTTGCGACGAGCGCGAAGAAGGGCCTGCCTGCGGCCGGCTCCGCAGCCTCTG
>CAITLU010000055.1 GCA_903893315.1 uncultured bacterium | reverse complement strand
GATCCTCTCCCCCACACATCTACGCCGCCACGGACAGTTCGTCGACGTGCCCGCTCCTTCGACTTCCACGCTGCTGATGTTTCCAGTTGCATGCCGGCACAGGTACATGGTCGTCGGCGGCTGTAGCCGCCTCGAATACGTTTGCGCGTTCGAGTGTCGGCGCCCAGGGGAACATTCGCGGAGTCCTGCCCTCGTAGCTCAGGTGGATAGAGCACCGGCCTCCGAAGCCGGTTGCACAGGTTCGAGTCCTGTCGAGGGCACCACCGCTCCGCACACAACTCTGCACGTTGGAGTGCGTCGGTTGACTTGTCCCCTACGTATTCGATAGTTAGACGAGATTGTGTTTGGCCTCGGAGTCCTATCCGAGGACCGTGCCGTCAAAGGAGTTGTTCAGGATGGAGGTACGTGTCGAAGGCTCGCTCGAGCGCGCAATGCGTGTGCTCAAGAAGAAGCTGGCGGCCGAAGGGGTCTTCAAGGAAATGAAGATCCGAGCTTTCTACGAAAAACCTAGCGTGCGCCGCAAGCGCAAGCGCCAAGAGGCGGAGCGCAAACGCCGCAAGGCCTTGCGTCGCGCACAACGACAGAACGGCTGATCTCGTACGGTCGGTACGCGATCGGTCGATCTTGACCCACTTCGGGCGGTCGGTTAGATTCGCCGCTCTTGGGGTGCTCTCTCGATGGTGCATTGTTTCTGCGTCCGGCGTGAGCCGGCTTGAAGTGATGTGCGAAGTGTCCGGGCAAGCGCCTTAAAGTCGTGTTCTAAAATAAACTTGGGTGGTGAAGAAAGCTGTGGAGATGGAGTTCCCCAAGTGCATGAAGTGCGGACAAGGCGCCCTTGTTCCGCTATCCGACTACGGAACCGAAGGCGCGTCCGTCCTGTACAAGGCCTGGGTATGCGTGAATCCCGAGTGCGGGTTCTCACTGCGCATAGACAAGGGCCAAGTCACCTACGGAAAGAAACCCGAAAACGCACGCTGAAAGCCTGCACCTGACCTCCTCACACGGAGTACGGAATCAGCGCTTGCACCGCAGTGCCATGCCGTGACCGGCAATTCCTAACAACCGATCAGTAACCAGGACGACAAATGACGGAACCCAAATCCAAAAACATCGTTTGGCATCATACCACTGTGACTCGCGCCGAACGCGAGTCCATTAACGGACACAGGGGCTGCACCGTGTGGCTGACCGGCTTGTCCGGATCCGGAAAATCCACAATCGCCAACCTCATGGAAAAGGCTCTGTGGGAGCGCGGAGTGCGCTCGTACGTTCTGGACGGCGACAATGTCCGCCATGGACTCAACAAGGATCTCGGCTTTTCACCGAAGGACCGTACGGAGAATATCCGTCGTATTGGCGAGGTGGCCGCCCTGTTCACCGACGCTGGTGTCGTCAACGTCACCGCTTTCATCTCGCCCTACAGAGCGGACCGCGACCTGGTGCGCAAGGTGCAGACCGAGGGAAACTTCATCGAAGTCTACGTGAAGTGCGATCTCGACGAGTGTGAGAAGCGCGACCCGAAAGGCCTCTACAAGAAAGCCCGTGCGGGAGAGATCCCCGAGTTCACCGGGATCTCGGCGCCTTACGAAGCGCCGGACAACGCAGAGCTGGTCGTCGATACCACGGGCCAGACTCCCGAGCAGAGCCTCACCGCGATCGTCCGCTACCTGGAGTCAAAGGGTTTCATCCCGGCCGTCTGACCTCGCTCATGCACAGGCCGGTCGACCGGGCCATTTCGGCCACCTTGTTCGCAATCTCCTTGGCGATCGTACCTGCCGCCACGGCGGGTACGATCGTCGGCAGAGCGACTTACGCAGGGGCGCCGCCCCAGCCTCGCCACATACGGATGACCGCGGATCCGGAATGTGACCGGATGAACCCCGATGGGATTGCGAGCCAGACGCTGGTCGTCACTTCCAACGGCGCCGTCGCCGGCGTCGTTGTCTCGATCAAGGAAGGGCTCGACAAGGACGCGAAGTACCCGGCCCCATCCGTCTCGGTGACCCTTGACCAGAAGGGCTGTATGTTCATTCCCCATGTGCTGGGGGTTCAGGTCGGGCAAGTCCTCGAGATCAAGAACAGCGATGCGACGATGCACAGCGTTCACGCTGCGCCGGTAGTAGGCAGCGCTTTCAACACAGCGATGCCGATGCTCAATCAGGTCATCAAGAAAAAGTTTGACGCCAGGGAGGTCGCAGTGCGCGTGAAGTGCGACGTACATCCTTGGACTTCTGCCTACGTCGCTGTCGTCGAGCACCCCTTCTTCGCAATTTCGGGTATCGACGGAAGTTACGCCATCGAAAACCTTCCCGCTGGTACCTATACGATCGAAGCCTGGCACGAGACCCTCGGCGACCAGGTCTCCCTTCCGGTAAAGGTCAGCGACAGCGGAACCACGCCCGTTAATTTTTCTTTCGCTGGCAAGTAAGCCGGGAGCGGGTTACGTTCCAAGAATCCTTCCGTCACCATGCGGCGGCCGGAAGGAAAAGTCCTAAGTTAGTTCGAGGTTGGAAGGTCTTGGGGCGATTGTCGCAGACCGAATCGCTGGTGTTGGTCGTGTCGTGCGTGCTGTCGCTCGGCTCGGTGCTTTGGAGCCTGGGACGCAAACAATCGACCGACGCGATCGCGCTTGGTGAATCCGTGTGGGCCCTTGTCGCCGCCGCGGTCGTCCTAGCAATCGCGGCGACAATCTGGTTTGGAGTGTAGGATGGTCACCGACCCGCGGCGCACAGTCCACAACACCGCCCGCATCGCCGCGGCAGCAGCGTTTTCGTTGATCCTTGCCGGCGGACTCGTGACCAGCCGCCATGCGGGGTTGTCGGTTCCCGACTGGCCGCTCGCATTCGGTCAGCTCAACCCTCCACGCTGGTGGCAGATAGAGAGTGTCCGAACCGAACACGGGCACCGCATCCTGGCTTTCCTGGTAGCGCTGTGGACAGCGTTTCTCGGCTGGCGCGTCTATCGTTTTGAGGATCGTCCGCTGGCTCGCCGGCTCGCCGCGGCAGGCGCCGTGCTCGTACTGTTGCAGGCCCTTCTCGGAGGCCTTCGCGTCCTGCGCCTGTCGATCGACCTCGCCATGGTGCACGGGCTCGTCGGACAGATGTTCTTCGCTCTTCTGATCGCGCTGGCCGTGGTTACGGCGCCAGACTGGGAAACCCGAAAGCAGCCGCCGACCACCGCCAGACACCGCTGGATCACCATCGGCTTGGTGCTGGTCGTGATCACGCAACTGACCATGGGCATCTTCATCAGGCACCTCGGCGCCGACGCGCGTCCGCTGGCAGGCACATGGTTGTACTACGGTCACATCGCAACCGCCGGAGTCGTGCTCTCGATCGCTCTTGATCTGCATCGGGGAGAAGACACCGCCGCCACCGCTTCGGGCAACCTCCTGCTCGCAGCGATTGCGGCGCAGATCATGCTCGGCATAGCGGCCTTTCTCGTCACGGAACACATGGCCTACGACCTAGAGACGACAATGCTGGAAGCATGGATTCCCACCCTCCATGTCGGATGCGGAGCCGCCATTCTCGGCCTCTCGCTGACTGGTTGCTTGCACGCCTGGCGCGAGGCCTTGATCGCAGGGCGGTCGTCGACCAGCACGCTTACACGAGGAACGCCTTGAGCGCGCCCACAACGCAGATTCGCAGTCGCTCGACGGCTGTCGATCGTTCGCAGGTCTACCTCGAACTGACCAAGCCTCGCATCACTATGATGGTGTTGCTGACCGTCGCGGTCGGCTTTTTCTGTTCGCGTGCGGCAACGGGCTCGCCGCTGGCTCTTTTGCACGTATTGATCGGCACCGCTCTGGCGTGTTCCGGTTCCGGCGCGCTGAATCAGTACCTCGAACGCGAAGTCGACGGACAGATGGATCGCACGCGGTTTCGGCCCCTGCCGTCGCGACGCATTTCGTCGTCCGCGGCCATGGCTCTTGGTGCCGCGCTGGCAGTGAGCGGTGTGGTGTACCTGGCAGCGACTGTCAACCTTCTGGCCGCTGGGCTCAATGCCCTTACCGTCGTCGTCTATCTGTCTGTCTACACGCCGCTGAAGCGTGTAAGCCCTCTTTCAACGCTGGCCGGCGCAATACCTGGAGCACTGCCTCCCGTCATCGGCTGGGGGGCAGCAGCTAACAGCCTGGGAGTCGGAGCGGCTGTGCTGTTTGCCATAATCTTCCTGTGGCAGGTTCCCCATTTCCTGGCGATCGGCTGGATGTACCGAGAGGACTACTCCCGCGCCGGGTTTCCGATGCTAGCCGTAATCGACAAGGACGGGGATGTCACTGCCCGCCAAATGGTCGTGTACTCGCTCGCGCTTCTTCCCGTATCGCTGTGCCTGACCGCAGCCGGCATAAGCGGCAACGTCTATTTCTGGTGCGCCACGGTGGCCGGCGTCGGATACTTCGCCGCCAGCGTATCGGCAGCGCGATCGCGAACGGTAGCCGGGGCGCGGCGTCTGCTGCTCGCCTCCGTAATCTACCTGCCCTTGTTGTTCGGGTCTCTGTTCTTCGAAAAACTGATCCCGGCAGTCGTAAGGCAGTCGGGAAATATGCCCACTCTTGGTGCCAAATGAACCGTCCCTTCGCAGTCCGAGTTTCCAATGTCAGCCACAGCTACGGCACGCATCGCGCGCTCGACAAGGTAGGATTCGAAGTCGCCCCTGGCGAAATTTTCGGACTGCTCGGCCCCAACGGCGGCGGCAAGACAACGCTGTTTCGCATCCTGGCTACGTTGTTGCCGATTCAAGAGGGCACAGTCGAAATCGACGGACACGACGCTTGCAGCGACGTGTCGGGACTGCGCAGCAGAATCGGCGTTGTGTTCCAGTCACCAAGCCTGGACATCAAACTCACGGTACGTGAAAACATGATCCACCACGGCCATCTCTATGGTCTGTACGGCGCCGCTCTTTCAGCCGCCGTCAACGAGGGGCTGGCCAGGATAGGCCTCGCTGAGCGCGCGGCCGACATGGTGGAAACGCTGTCCGGTGGCCTCAAACGGCGCGTGGAACTCGCCAAGGGCCTGCTCTCCGAGCCTTCGGTACTGATCCTCGACGAGCCTTCGACCGGTCTCGACCCGGGAGCGCGGCGCGACTTGTGGGCCTATCTGTCGGCACTGCGAGAAGAGCGTGGGACGACGATACTGGTAACGACACATTTGATGGAAGAGGCCGAGCACTGCGATAGACTCGGCATCCTCGATCGCGGACGGATAGTCTCGAGCGGAACCGCCGACACTCTGCGAGGCAAGATTGGCGGTGACATCCTGACCATTCGTTCCACCGGCGCAGATGCTCTTTGCGCGGCGCTGAATCAGCGCTTCAGCCAGGAGGCTGAAGTGATCGACGGTACCATCCGGCTCGAGAGTCCCGACGCACGCCACCTCATTCGACAGATATACGAGGCTTTTCCCGAGCAGGTCGACGCCATCAGCCTGGGACGTCCGACTCTCGAAGACGTATTTATCCACGAAACCGGGCACCAATTCTGGAACGAATGAAAACATCACCACTCTTTTCCTCGCTTCTCGCCGTGTACACGCTTACCCACCGCGAGGTGGTGCGTTTCCTGCGTCAACGAAACCGCGTGTTCGGTGCGTTGGCCCAGCCCGTCTTGTTCTGGCTCATCTTCGGCCAGGGACTGAGCGGCGCGAGGTTCCACTCGGTAAACGTCGGTTATAGTGAATACTTCTTCCCCGGCATCATCGTGCTGGTGGTACTCTTCACCGCGATCTTTGCGACCATCTCCATCATCGACGACCGCAACACCGGTTTCCTGCAGAGCGTACTGGTCGCTCCCGTACCGACGCTTGCGATCGTGATGGGAAAGGTCGCCGGAACCACGGTATTGGCGGTCGGTCAGGGAGTTTTCGTGTGCGCGCTGGCGGCCCTGCCGGGCGGCTTCGAGATCGGCCTCGGGGGCCTTGCCGCCTCCATACCGGTGCTCATACTGCTCTCGATCGCGCTGGCAGGTGTCGGTCTGATGATTGCCTGGCCGATGGATTCCACCCAGGGCTTCCACGCCATCATGATGGCGTTTCTGATGCCGATGTGGCTGCTGTCGGGAGCTTTTTTTCCTCCCGGTGGCACTCCGACCTGGCTCGGTTGGATCATCGCCTTGAACCCGCTCACGTATGGAGTGGCGTTGCTCCGCTATTCCCTCTACGCGCCGGGAAGTCCTGCAACGATGGGACTCCCGCCCTTTTCTTTCTGCCTCGCGGCTACCATTGCGTTCGCCGTCGCGACGCTCGGCGGCTCGGTATTCGTGGCACGCGATCGCGCGGGTGGCCGACACCCATGACGTCAGCGCCAGGCGCCAGCGGCGCTCGGGGAGCGTCGGCTGCGGCATCTTTCGCTTTGCTACTGGTCGGCGTAGCGCTGGCCATGCTCGCGATGCACGAGATGTTCTGGAAACCGGACGATTTGCCCGTGCTCGGTCAGGTGCCGCCTTTCTCGCTCCTCGATCAGGACGGCGCGACGCTGAGCGAGCAGCGCCTGTCTGGTCGGCCGTGGGTCGCGAGTTTCATCTACACGAGTTGCCAGGGCCCCTGCCCTATCCTGGTAGAGAAGCTTGCTTTGCTGCGCCGCCGTGTCGCGCAGCAAAGCCTTGCCATAGTCTCGTTCAGCGTCGATCCGGATACCGACACCGTCGAAGTCCTGCGCGCCTACGCGAAGGCCCACCGAGTCTCTTCTTCCCAGTCGTGGTGGCTCGCCACAGGTCGGCGCGAAGATGTCCTGACGCTCATCCAGAAAGGATTCCTGAGCGCGGTAGGACGAGAGACTTCGATTGCCGGCGCGGCGACCGGGCCGCTTCTTCACAGCACGCGTTTCATACTGATAGACGGCCAAGGCCGCATCAGGGGAGCGTACGCCAGCGATGATCCCGCAGACCTTGCCCGTCTCGAAGAGGAGGCGGAAGACTTGCCTTCACCTCCTGCTCCGAAACGGGATTGATCTCGTTTACATCTGCCGTCTACGCGTTTCCCGCGGTCATCGCCTCGGAGAGGATGCGCGAGGTGGACTCTCGCATGATGCGAGAGTCCACCGGCTTTCGTTCGAGCAAAGTCTGACGGACCTGCTTGCCCGAGATGAACACCGGATCTTCGCCTTTGTGTTTCTCCATCAGGTCGACACGCCCGGCCGACTCGTAATATGCGGCGAATCCGACCTTAAGAGGCTTGATCTTCAGATCGCCTTTGAGATTCTCGAAGATCTCCTGGGCGTCGAAATCCCCCCAGATTGCAGTCCCGTCGTGATACGGAGCGTCGGCGTGCTTGCGACCGATGATGATGTCCGTAAACCCGAAATTCTGCCGGTAGATGGCATGCATGACGGCCTCTCGCGGCCCGCCGTAGAACATCTTGATGTCGAGCCCGAGCAGGATGACGCGATCGGGCACTTGCTCACCGCGCGGTCCCCACAATGTAGGATCGCTGTCGCCCTCTCCGATTCCTCGCGATTCAATCAAGGCCTCATAGGTCTCCATTCGCACTTCCGCATTGACGTCGTCTCCCTTCGTCTCGCCAACAAGAGGATTGAGACAGGCGCCGGCATTGTGCCCCTGGCGGATCAGTTGCTCGAGACCGTAGACAAGCGCGTACTCGTGGGCCCGGTGCAGGGGGTTGCGCGTCTGGAACGCCACCACGCGATCCCAGCCGTGAGCGCGCAGCAACTCGCGAACTTCGCGGGGCGACAACACATAACGACCGAACTTGGGGTGCTTCGGCTGCGGCAACACCCGGATCGTTCCGCCGATCAGATGGGTTTTGTCACCGTCGCCCTTGAGCACCATGTCGGCGCCGGGGTGATCGGTCCGCTCGGTCCCGTAGACCTTGCTTAGATAACGCTTTTTGTCCCACTCGAACACGTCGGAGAGTGCGAGTGTGGCCACGATCACGCCCGCACTCGTCACCAGCGCAACGTCCTGCCCCGGCGACAGACGCGCGGCCATCTCCGACGTGACGGGCAATGAGAGCGGAATCGACCAAGCCCAGAGCTTGCCGTTGCTCTCCACGACCATGTCGTCGAGAACACGCTCGTATGTGGCCGAATCCATCGGGCCGGTCAGCGGCGACAGCGCCCCATCGGCAAAGCGATACACCGTCGACAGGTCGGCATCGGAAACCGGTACGCGGACGAGTTTCTCCGCGCCGGCAACGAAGGCTGCACGCTCGGATTCGGGAACGCTACAAGACAGCGGCTCGGTGAGCCCACCGTGAACAGGAACGAGATCGGACATCAACGGGTCTCCTCTTTCTTGATTGCTTATATTGCTTGAAATTCGGCCGTACTCGACAACCCGACAACTGGATCGACATCGCGCACGCAAGCGCGAGTTCCTTGCCAGCAACCCGGCAGTAAGACAACCAGACCACGGACTCGACGCGCCCCACAACGTCCAACGGTCAATGGATTGGGAGCACTTCCACTTCAGCTTTCGCATCCGACGTCGGCACCGGCTCCGGACAGGCTCTCCCGCTCGTGCCGCCGACCCTCGACGCAAGCTTGGCCACCCAGGCCTCCTCGGCGGCGCGGGCGCTCTTCAGGCTGGGGCCAGCGTGAGGTGCGGCCACCACGAACAGCACTTCGCCGGCCGCAGTCGGCAGGAACCCCGCCAGAGCCGCAACGCCTCCGTCTGTCGTGTTGAGAGTCCCGGTCTTGCCCGCCAGACCGTTGGCGACTCCGGACTCACGCAGTTTGGGAAAGAGTTCGAAAAGGGTGCTCTCACCGCAACCCAGGACCGGAAGCAGATCGCCAACCGTCCGCCGCTCGGCCTTAAGCAAAGTGTGAAGATCTCTCAAGACCTTCACTATCTGCCGAGGAGTGATGCGGTTACGGCCGAGTCCCGAAGAGGTCTCGAAGCTGGTGACCGCTGCGTCCTCAACCCAACGATGGGCGAGAAAGTCGCCCAGCCCCGACGGCGATCCAACGGCCAGATCGAGACGCTCGATGTCGTTGTTCGAAAACACGTTGAAACGGTGAAGGGCCGTCAGAAGCGGTTCGGAGCGATGCACGACCAGGTCCTTGGCGGGCTTTTGCTCGGAACCCCGAAGGGCTCCGTCTATACGCACGCAGGGCGGCGCCTGCAGCGACCAGCCATACCTCGACGCCAGTTGTGCCCACGACTCAGATTCCGACGAAGTCCACAGGCTCGGGGTCCAGGCGACCCGCAGTCTATCGGCCATCTGGATGGCACGCTTGTCCGGATCGCTCTCGCGCCCCGCCGAACCGCGCTCCCAACCGATCCAGAACGAGCGGCTGACCACCAGATCACCGCGAACTTCGCGCACTCCGGCCGCCAGCAGCCTACGGGCGACGAGTACCGCGTTCTCGAAATGGAAATCCGGGTCGCCACCACCGACGACAACAAGATCACCACCCAAAACTCCGTCACGGGGAGGCCCTGGAGCATTGGTCCCGAACCGAGTTTCAAAGCGGTGGTCGGGACCAAGGGTGACCAAAGCCCTGAGCGACGTAACAAGTTTGACGACCGAAGCCGGATTGATCGCTACGTCGGCCGCCTTGGAGTCGATGGCCTTGCCCTCGAGCGATTCGACCTGCCAGACCAAATCATGGTCCGCAGGTCCGGCCATCGCGTTGGGCACTAAATCCAGATGTCCGAGCGCAAGAAAGACCGCCGCAACAACAACCGCGGCAAAGCGGTGCACGCCAGCGTCGTGTTTCTCCTCGGCTTCAACCGCAGTGTCGGGTTGCGTCATCTGGCCGCGAACACGCCGCCGCTTTGTCCGAGTTTCGCGTTCCCCTTCCCAGTCACCAACGCGATCTTACCAATCACACGACGATCAAGCATGGCCCTAAGTGCCTTGCCTGCCTCTTCCATCGGGTAAGTCGCGCTTACGAAAGGCCGCAATTTCCCCTCCTCGAACCAAGCGCCGAGCTTGGCTAGATTCGCGGAGTTTCGAGCGGGATCACGCGCCGTGAATGATCCCCAGAAAACGCCAATCACCTGGCAGCCCTTCAGGAGCACCAGATTCACCGGCAGTTGCGGGATGCGTCCGCCTGCGAAACCGACTACCAGCAGGCGTCCCTCCCAGCCGATGCAGCGCATCGCTTCATCGAACAGATCGCCGCCTACCGGATCGTAGATCACATCCGCGCCGCGACCGTCCGTCAGTTCCTTGACTCGCTGCTTGAGGCTCTCCGTCGTGTAGTTGATGAGTTCATCCGCGCCGGCGCGACGACAGAACTCCAACTTTTCGTCGCTGCTCGCGGCCGCGATGACACGCGCCCCCATCACCTTGCCGATCTCGACGGCAGCCAACCCCACACCTCCGGCCGCTCCGAGCACCAGCAGGGTCTCGCCCGGCCGCAGGTTCGCCCTATCCTCCAACGCGTAGTGCGAGGTTCCGTACGTCATCGTGAACCCGGCCGCGGTCACACTGTCCATCCCCTTTGGAACGGGTACCAACCGGCCGGCTTCGAGCACTATTTCTTCGGCAAACCCGCCCCAGCCACACATTCCCATCGCGTGATCGCCGACCTTCCAGCCCTCCACCCCGGCACCAACTTCGACAATTTCGCCAGCCACTTCGCCGCCCGGTGAAAAAGGAAGTGGAGGCTTGAACTGGTACTTGTCTTCGATGATCAGCGTGTCCGGGAAATTAATCCCGCAGGCCTCGACCGCGAGACGAACTTGCCCCGCTCCCAACATCGGGGAAGGGACTTGCTCGACCGTCAGCGACTCCGGCGGACCAAACTCTTTGCAGACAACAGCTCGCATGGGAACCTCCTCAGGACAGGATCCGCTACCACAGCGTCAGAACGGTTGCCAGGAATGGGATGGAAAAACGGCGCTCTACGTGACGGCCGCAAGCGTTCAGGGGCAACTGGCCGCGACACTGACACCCTCGCCAGTGTCCGCCTGTGAAAACCCGAGTTTGGCCGTCACCAGGTTTTCGTTGGCAGCGGCGTAGTAGCTCGGGCTGTCCACAATCGCTTTTTCGAAACAAGTCGCCGCCTGTCTGAATCTGCCGTCTTCGAGGTACAGCAGCCCCAAGTTGTTGTAGGCCGTAGGTACGTTGGAAGCGCGGCGGAAAGACTCGAACGCACGCGCATGGCTACCGGTCTTGGCGTACGCACGCCCGAGGTTATTGTAAGTGCGCGCACGTTCGGCTTCGGGCGTGAACGACAAGGCCCGTTCGAAAGCGTCGATCGCCTTCGGGTAGTCTTTCTTGAGGAAAAACGCCATGCCCAGATTGTTCAACACCTGTGGGTCGTCCCGCCGCACCGCGAGCGCCGCGCGGTACTGCACAATCGACTCGTCAAAGTCTCCGAGTCGGTCGTAGAGAACACCGAGCGCTTCGTGGGCTTTCCACAGCCCCGAGTCCAGGTCGATCGCACGGCGCAACGCAACCTCCGCCTGCTCGTGTTCTCCCAGAGCCAGCAACGCGCGGCCCTTCCCTTCGTGGCCGAGCGCACTCATCGGGTCAGCAGAAAGAATCGCGTCGAAATGCGAAAGCGAATCGCGTGGATAGCCGCTCTTGAGCATCAGCAATCCGATCTTGTAGTGGAGTTGCCAGGCACTCGGATCGAGGGCTAGAGCGCCCTCGTACTTGCTCTGAGCCTGATCCACTTCATTGCGGCTCAGGTAGGCATCGCCAAGTGATTCATAGTCCTTGGCCGTCATGGGCGGCAGATTCTGCAGCTTGTCCTCTTCAACGGGCATCCCTTCTGCCTGTCGCTCCAGAATGTCCTTGTAGATGCTGTGCTCGAAAGGCTCCGACAAGATCCCGGGGACGCTGCATGCGCTGGTTCCGATTCCCACCAGACAACAAACAAAGACGACACAAATTCGCCCCATCTTAGTCGCGTACCAGTGATGCATATCGCGACTTCGCTCTCCCCGTAGTTTCGTCCGCTTCACTACTGCAGCGCCGGCATCAAGATCCGCATCCCTTGCACGATGGCTGGACCGAGGATGACTATGAACAAGCTTGGGAAGATGAAGAACATTAGAGGAAAAAGCATCTTCACCGGGAGCTTCCCGGCCATTTCTTCGGCCTTCAACGAACGCTCGGTCCGCATTGAGTCGGAGTGCACGCGAAGAGCCAGCCCGATGCTGGTACCGAACCGATCAGTTTGTATGAGCAACGCCACGAGGCTCTTGACCGGATCGAGATCCACACGTCTGGCGAGGTTGGCCAGCGCCTGAGATCGCTGAAGGCCAGCTCGAAGTTCGAGCGCTACCAGATGGAACTCTTCGCAAAGTTCCGGGTGAGCCATCGCCAGTTCTCGACCAGTCCTACCCAGTGCAGCGTCAAGCCCGAGACCCGCCTCGACACAGACCACCAACAAGTCGAGTGCATCCGGGAAGCCGTGCAGGATTTTCAGCTTGCGCTTCTTGACAACTTGGCTCAGCCAGAGTTCTGGACCATACAGTCCAGCCGCCGCCAGCAGCAGGTACGCGAACAACTGATTAATCAGCGGAGCTTGATCAAGAGCCGGAATTGGCAGCAGGAAAACGACCCCCGGCACCAACAACAAGAAAACCAGCTTAAAACCGGTGAATACCGCCACGGCGTTATCGCTTCGATAACCACCGGTGATCAACAACTGCTTGAGCGCCGATAAGTCGGGCGCCTTCGGCTTGGCTTGATCGGCATTCCCGACCTTCTCCAGCAGACGAACAGCCATGTCGCGGAAGTACTGAAGCCCCGTGGTCGAAACTTCGGCGCGTCCTGCCACCTTATGTCCCTGAACCCGTTCCTGCCAACCTTGGCGCTCTCGTCTTGACTGCACCAGCATCGTCACGCCCATCACCGCGAGAAACGCCGCCGCGAAGACAGCTACCGAAATCATCACTATCGGGAACGAAGCCATCACTATTCCCTCAGACCTTGAAGTTGATCATGCGGCGAGTTACCAGCATTCCCAGGACCATCATCACAAGCCCGCCGGTCACCATCGATTTCCCAGCAGGGTCGGTAAAGAGCAACGATATGTAGTTGGAGTTGATGAAGTACATCACCGTGCCGATCCCGAATGGCAACGAGAACATCACGAGCGCAGAGATTCGCCCCTCCGCCGACAGCGCGCGAACCTTACCATGCAGTTCGAAGCGTGCTCTGATCAGTCGTGCGATGCCCTGGATGATTTCGGCAAGATTCCCCCCGGTTTCCAATTGAACCAACAACGAGGTTACGAAAAACTTGATATCGACGGAATCAATTCGTTCCGACATATCCTTCATCGCTTCCGGGACGGAAATTCCGAAGCTGATCTCGTCGAACGTCTTTTTGAACTCAGACCGGACAGGATCTTCCATCTGCTCTGCTACCATCTTCATGCCCATGATGTAGGCGTGACCTGCCATCAATGTCCGCGCGATGAGGTCGAGAACCTCCGGAAGTTGCGCCTCTATCGCCTTCAAACGCTTGTTCCGTCGCCAGGAAAAGTACGACCATGGTGCCGCGGCTCCGGCCGCGCTGAACCCCACGGTAGTCGTAGGCCCCAGTTGCACTAACGCCCCGATCAGGAGTCCCACCATTGCTCCGAGTCCGGACAAAAGCAGAAACACGCTTACCGGCATCTCGCTGTCCGACTGCTTAAGTAATCTCCTGACCGCAGCCAACGGCGCCAGTCTGTTCAGCAAGACAGTGTGCCAGGCGTCCTTCCCCATCGCATCGCGGCGGACGATTTCCACCACTGCATCGCGCTGAGACAAATCCGCTTCGGCACGTAGACGACGGACGGTAGTAGTCTGATCACCATACGCGGCATGATCGTAAAGAAAGTAGCCGCCCATGATCAGAAGCACGACCGAAACAAACGCTCCCGCGGCGATGACGATAGGCATCTGCGTCTTCCTCAGATCTCGTAGACCCGGTTCGGGTTGAACAGGTCCGGGGGCACGAACAACCCCAGCGTTTCGAACTTCTGAGTGAACTTCGGTCGGATACCAGTAGCCGCAAACCTACCGCGCACCCGACCCTGAGCATCCAGGCCCGTCTGCTGAAACGAAAAGATTTCGTTGATAGTGACCGTCTCTCCTTCCATTCCTGTGACCTCGGCCAGACTCGTCAGTTTTCGAGTGCCGTCGGAAAGTCTGGTCATCTGCAAAATAACGTTAATCGCGGAAGCGATATAGTGCCGCATCGCCTTGGTCGGCAAATTCAGCCCGGCCATCGCGACCATCGTCCCCACCCTGGTCAGCGCATCACGAGGCGTGTTTGCGTGAATAGTAGTAAGCGAACCATCGTGTCCGGTGTTCATCGCCTGCAGCATGTCCAGCGCCTCACCGCTGCGGATCTCTCCCAGGATGATACGGTCAGGACGCATACGCAGACAGTTCTTGACCAGTTCACGTTGCGTGATTTCACCCCTGCCCTCGACATTTGGCGGTCGGGTTTCCAGCCGTACAACGTGCTCCTGTCGCAATTGGAGTTCCGCAGAATCCTCAATAGTAACGATGCGTTCATCTTCCGGAATGAAGCCAGAGAGAATATTCAAAATCGTTGTCTTACCGCAGCCAGTGCCTCCCGAAATAATGACGTTGAGCCGAGCCTTCACTATGCGCTGCAAAATCTCACCGATTTCCGGTGTCAACGATTTCTTGTTGATCAGATCTCCCAGCTGGAGTGGATCGCGACTGAATTTACGAATCGACACCGCCGGGCCGTCCAAAGCCAAAGGTGGAATGATCGCGTTGACGCGTGACCCATCCGGAAGCCGCGCGTCGACCATCGGCATCGATTCGTCGATTCGTCGACCGACCCCACTAACGATTCGATCGATTATCTTGCGAAGGTGGAGATCGTCACGAAAACGGACATCAGTCTTCTGGAGCTTACCAGCCCGTTCGACGTAGACCATCCGGTAATTGTTGACGAGGATATCGGAAACAGTCGGGTCGTTCAGTAGCGGTTCAAGCGGTCCGTACCCAAGCACCTCGTTTTGGATGTCTATGACGAGTTGCTCTTTTTCCCGCATATTGAGCGGGACTTGTTCCTCCGTCAGGATGCGCTGGATCAGTCGGCCTAGTTCGCGCTTGAGAGACTCCTCATCCAGCGCTGCTGCCGCGGACAAGTCGAGAACCTCAATGACTCGTTCGTGAACGCGCCCCTTAAGCTCGTGGTAGCCCGAAACGCCAACTCCTCCGGCTTGAGGTTTTCCACCGCTCGCGGCCCCACTCATCATGACCTCCTAGTGAGACCCCGAAGCCGATCCCGTCGCCACTTAGGAGAACCTCGGGGGCGAAGGCGGTCTTGCGACCTTGTCACCAACCGCGCGAAACATACCTGACAGGAACGACGCCTTCGTCACCACGCCAGTCGTGCCGGAGAGGTCTGTGGAAATCTTCGCAAAAGCCCTCGCAAGTCCTGAACGCGGGGCGAACTCGACCAAAGGACGGCCGTTGTTCACAGCGTCTCCCGCCACTTCGTGGTCACGCGGAAGAATCCACTGCGGCTTCATATGAAGAACTTCTTTAGTTTCCGTAAGGATTACCTCGTCACGATCGATGAAATAGTTAACCACAAGTTGAAGAACGGCCGGATCCAAGCCCGACCCCTCTTCACCGCGCAACTGCTCAAGCAAGCGCTTTGTCCGCCTGACTACAGGCACGCTCAGGCACGTCACGACGAGAACGCTCGCGGACAAGTGTAGCGCCGCAAACGTCGCCATGTCGATATTGTGACCGCAATCGACCACCACAAAGTCGTACATTGACCGCATCAGCTTCAACGAGCGGTCGACACATTCGGCTGACACTTGCCCGCCGCTCAAATCCAGATCTCCGAGCGGCAACAACTCCACTCCCGAGGAGTGCTTCGTCATCATTCCAGCCAAGAAAGCGTTATCGAGCCTGGAAAGATCCAGATCCAAGTCGCGGATGCTGCGCAGCGGATTCACGTCCAAGTACGTTGGAACATCACCGCCTCGCAAGTTGAGATCGACTATGGCGACCGCCTGCCCGCATTGTCGCAGGGCAACAGCAAGGTTGACTGCGATCGTGGTGGTTCCGATTCCGGGTTTTCCTCCGATCACACCAAGAATTTTACCGCTGCGACGAACGTCACCCACCGCGGCATCAGCGTGGCGTTCCCTGAAACGCTGGAATGCCTGCTGCATTTCTTCGCCGCGCAGAGGTTGCGTGAGGAACTCCTTCACCCCGGCCCTCATCGCCTCCAGAAGCAACTGCGGCTCCGGCCGAGCCGCAGTCAAAAATATTTCCGTGGACGGGGAGGTTTGCTGAACGCTTCGAATCCGGGCGAAAGTCTCCCCAGGCTCGGTTTCGTTGAGCTCCAAGAAAAGCAGTTGCGCAAAGCTCGGGTCCGCTTCCCGTTGCAGCACACAGTCCGCGAGTGTGGCTACATACTGCTCCAGCGCACGCCGAATCGCATCGCTCCGAATCTCCAGCCTTACACCTATTCTGCCAGTCATCACTCCTGCCTCTAAGAAGCGTACATCCCACCACGGCCGCGGTCCCGTAGACCCGTCCGCAATCTAGTCCCCGATAGGCGATTCAGTATCAGACACTAGCCCAATTTTCATCGCCTTCAACTCTACATACTCGCTGGTGGATTGCGCTATCACCCGGGCACGGACGATAAACACATGATCACCAGCAATAATTGTTCGGCCACTATCTCCTCAATCCTCACCAAGCTCCGGCTCTGGCCGGCTCCTAACTCGACGGGAACTGAAGAACCTATCTCTGGCGCCAACGGACGCATGCACCGCGCCCTGCTGGACGAAGCACTGAGCCACCGCGGAACTGAGGAAGAAAGAACGGTCGCGCGCATCTCTCGGGAACCGTCTGGCTGGACAAGAACGACCGCAACGCGCAATCGGCCGCAGGTCCGAATATGCAATTTCTGCGGCGAGGTCGCCGATCACCCGCCACCAGTAGAGCCGAAGCCAGTAAACATGGCATCGGCATTACTCTTCGGTGCAGCTCCAGGTTCAAAACTCTTAACGTAGGAAACCACAGCCTGTTTTGCCGCGAGTCCGTCCATCTGCACGGCCGTGGAGAGCTTTTCGCCGGCCCGCGGGTTGGCCGTCTGCGCAAGCCTCGCGCTCGTCAAGGACGCCCCGAAGGACTCGTGAAGCGTCGGTTGCACGGGACAGCAGCCGCAAAATACCGCCAGTGCTACGAACGCCGAAACAGAAGCGAGTGACCTGAATACAGGCATGAATTCCATCGACCCTCTCCTCACGGCGTGACGTGGCCGAACTGCCCATCCAGCGCACGTGCGCCGACAGCAGCCCTCCCCTCGGCCATACCCATTCCGTAGAACTCAAGTTCACTAGGTTCAACAAAGGCGTCGGTTGGCAGTACCGTCCTGCTGCCGTCCAACGGTCTGACCAGACGTGGCGTAACGATAATGATCAACTCGGACTCGTTTTTTTGGTAGCTCGAGGACCGGAAGAGCGACCCGAGGATCGGCACCTCCCCGAGCACGGGATACTTGGACAGCTTCTCACGAACCGTAGACCGCATCAGGCCAGCGATGGCAAAGCTCTGTCCATCTCTCAACTCGACGACAGTAGAGGCACGGCGCGTACTGATCGCCGGAATCACAAAGCCCTGTAGGACGATAGCATTGGTGAAATCGAGTTCGGAAACTTCGGGAGACACGCGCATGCTGATCAGTTTGTCGCCAAGCACGGTTGGCGTAAAATTGAGGCCCACGCCGAATTTCTTGAACTGTATGCTCGTGGTTCCGAGCGACTGCGGAACGGGAACAGGGAACTCGCCGCCCGCTAGAAAGTTTGCCTCCTGACCGCTCAGAGCCACCAAGGTTGGCTCCGCGAGGATTTTCACCAGCCCATTTGCCTGAAGCGCGTCGATGAAACCGGTCCAACTGTTGCCGTTCTTGCTCAGTCGGACGATCGCATTGGCAAGAACCGGCACATACCCCCATGGGGCCGCGCCTGCGGGGAAAGTCCCTTCCTTCACGATCGCGGAGAGATCATTCAGTGTCGTCAGACCCCAGTTGGTGCCGGAGTGGTCAGTAAAACCAAGGTTGACGCCCAGGCGCCTCACCAAATCACGATTCATCTCCGCTACGCGGACCTCCAGCATGACCTGCTGCACGCCGCCTACCTGAAGGAGATTCACGACTTTTTCAGGCGCGTAGGCCTCGGCGACGGATACAACATGGGAAAGCCGTGTCGAACTCGACACCGTGCCGGATAGTGTCAGGTGGTCACGGCTACTGCTGACCCGCACGCCCGTCTCTTCGGGAAAGAGCTGGTGGAGCTGCTCCTTGAGGTCGACGAGGTCTGGCCCTACCGTGACATCGAATACCCGATAGACTTCAGTATCGTTCTTCCACAGGGTAAGGTTCGTCGCGCCCACACCGATGCCCGTCACGTAGACCTGCCGAGGGGAAAGAACCACGACATCCGCGATACCAGGATTAGCAAGCGATGCCCGCGTGATCCCCGCAGGACTCTCGACGACAACCGACTTTCCCAGCGTCACGCTGAGCTTACGAGCAGCACTAGCGGTGACGGTATCAACGTCAGCTCCGGAAACCGGCGATGCCGACGATACGACGACAAGGAGGATAAAGAGCGACGCTCTGCCAATCGCTACAGCATCCGCAAAAACACCGTTCAGCTTACCAAGCCTCATCTCCTCCCCCCTCGCGTTCCCGCAACTCGCCAACGTTTGTTTTCTCTCAAAACTGCAAGCCCGCCGCCGCATCAGAACGACACGGTAGACACTTCCTTCCCTTTGATAAGCTGAACGCTGCCATGTCCAGTGGGTACGTCGTCACCCTTCTGCGCCCCCGCCCGGTACGAACTCAGAAGGCTCGCGACGGTCGCGCCCTTAGTGACTACGTCGTCTTTGCTCAACGGACTGCGAAGTGCCAAACGGAACTTTCCCATGGAGGATGCCAAGGCCAACTTCTCCGCTTCCTCGGGACTCACCTCGAGGGTGATCACCTTGACCGGCTTGGCTTCTTCGTCTTTGCCCGTCCGAAGCATCTCGGTTCCTATCGCAAGCACCGGCGTATTGGCCAATACCAGTTTCGCGACAACCTCACGTTCCGCTCCTCCCCCATCCCTCTCGACCGTAACAAAAAGGTCCACGCGATCACCTGGCTTGACGAACCCGGCAACTCCGACTTCGTCATCAACACGAACCGACATGGCCCGTTTGGCGGGATCAAGAATAGCGGCAACGCCACCGCTTCCGCCCACGGCGGCTAGTTTGGCCCCAATCACCAATTCGTTTTGCAGAATATCAGTAACGACAACGCGTCCGACAATCGTCGGTATTTCCGCGGCTTTGTAGCTTCCTTCAGGAAGAATTTCCTCCGGAAACCGCGCAGTTCGCAGCATTTCCTGAGTGATCGACGATCCCCGTGGGATGTTGGCTGCGGCCACAGCAACTTCGACCGTACTCACTGGAGCTTCGACGACAGCTTGGTTGACCGTCGCCTGAGCACTAAGCCACCGATACACCAAACTGCTGGTCGAAAATGCGATAATCGCCGCCAGACCCAATAGCATGAAGGGGCGATACCGCCTCATAACCCACCTCCTAAGAAAGCGTTCCGTCCAAAAGACGGGCCGCAACCACACCCAACCCGATCACCACTGCGTAGCGTAACTTGGGATACGATTCGAGACTCGAACTAAGGCTTCGGACATCTCCGCCCGTCAGCACCAAAGTCATGATTCCAGACCGCAAACCGCGCGCGGCGTTGATGCCGCCAGGCCGACTGACCGCAACAACCAACAGTAGGCCCAAGGCATAAAGACCTCCGGCAATTGCCGCGAAGAAGAACACCCAGAGCACTTGCGCAGGACCCACAAAAGCCCCCACTGTCGCAAGAAGCTTGACGTCCCCGGCGCCCATACCACCGGCCATGTAGAAACCAATTAGGAGCGCAAGACCTGTCGCCAACCCTCCAACGCCGAAAAGCAAACCCGCCAAGCCGCCCGAGAAACAGTGAAGGGCAAGAGCGAAAATAGTCGCGCATAACGTGAGCACATTTGGAACCCGCTGGCTCCTGAGGTCACTAACCCCCGCTAAAACGACGGTAGCGACAAGCGCCGCCTGCATTAGCATCAGAGTTATTTCCACCAGACCTCTCCACGGCGCAAGACACGTCGGCCCCGGCCTTTTCGGACCGGGGCCGACGCTGTTCGGAGTTGCCTCGCCTCTATCCCCTAGTTGAGAGAGCCCGCGACGCTGCTGAGCTTCGTCGAGAGACCCGTACCTACCAGAGTCATCGCGGCAATGGCCGCAATCGAGATCAAAGCCGCGAGCAGACCATACTCGATCGCCGTGGCCCCGGTCTCATCCTTCAAGAAAGCAACAAAACATTCCATGATCCCCTACTCCTCTTCGTTTACTGAAACCGGCCGCGGCCCGATCGTCCTTTTGTTCTCTTTCTCGGTCCGTGCCGTCTTCAAGCTGTCTTCCGGCAGCCCACAGCGCCGCCCTGGAAGAGAAGGTTCATGCAACCGAGTTACTGGAGTTTCGTCGCGACGAAACTGAGCTTCGTCGAGAGACCCGTACCTACCGCAGTCATCGCGACAATGGCCGCAATCGAGATCAAAGCCGCGAGCAGACCATATTCGATCGCCGTGGCCCCGGTTTCATCGTTCAAGAAAGCAACAAAACG
Source organism: uncultured bacterium (assembly GCA_903893315.1). GTDB lineage: Bacteria > Desulfobacterota > Binatia > UBA1149 > CAITLU01 > CAITLU01. The sequence continues at coordinate 7,357 of CAITLU010000055.1, read as the reverse complement.
TTTCATATTCAGGTACTCCTTCTTTGTTTACTGAAGCCGGCTTTGGTCCGATCGTCTTTATTGTTCTTTCCTCGGTCCGTGCCGTCTCCACCCAACGTGAAGCAACCAGAGTGCCAATCTGGAAGAGAAGGTGCAAGTACCTAAATCTACTGAAGTCTTATTTAATAGAGGCGAATGCGGTGGAGACTCAACCGCCATGGGGCTGTACAAAAACGTACCCGGAGAGCGCTCCACCTTCAGCACAGAAGATCAAAACCCTCATTAATATCGGCTAGATACAAGGGACCCTAGATGGCTATTCCACCCGTGCGGTCCACTCGCCGCAGTACCGCGGCAGCCAACCCGCAGTGGTGCATCACAAACCCCGCACTTGCGCTTACTCGGTAGTCCGGAACCGAGCCTAGGGAACAAGCGGCGCTTGATCTCGGGCGACCCGAGTCGGCCTGTAATCCCCTTCCCCGACCGCGACCGGCGGCGGCAAGCAGACCCAGTCTAAGGGGTAGGCAACTCACTCATGGAGTTCTCGTCGCAGCAGAAGCAACAAAATAGCGAGAACCAGAATGACTGGGCTAAGGACCAACGTTTGTGCAAAAAATTGCGACGCACTCCCAAGCCACAACCACGCCGCCGCCCGGGGGCGACCCCGGTCAGCCAGCAAAAGGATTGCCGGCGCCGCGATGCCAAGATCGTAGTACATCGCATGCGGTGCAATCAGCAGTGCCGCAACTTGGGAAATACCCAACACCACTACGAAATCCCCCCGCCGCCCTTTCCAGGCAACCCAAGCGACCCAAATCGACAAAGCCAACGACATGGGAATCCAGCCGTTGGGGAAACCTAGGAGATGGGGGATCTGGCCTAACGAAACGGAGTTGGCCATGTTGGACTGGGCGTCAACGACAGCGAACGCGCGGGCCGTGCCAAGCCAGTCGATCGGCCATCCCCAGCCTGATATCCACGCTCCAGCCGCGTAGAACACACCCATCCCGCACACGACGCCTAGCACCGCGTCGAATCGCCGCGCCATAAACACCGCACCGACAACAGGCAACAAGTATTGAGGCTTACAGCTCAGCACGCTCAGGACAAGGCCGGCCGCAACCCCGCGCTCGGCATAGAACAGTCGCCACGTGCCACACACGACCAACAGACTCAGCGCTGTGTTTTGGCCTCCTAGGATGCCGCGTAGAACGGGATAAAAGAAAAAAAGCCCCGCGAGCACCAGCCATGAATTGCGGCGTATAGTCGGCGAAATCGGCCACAACAGACGGACGCTCGCGAACAGCGAGAAGAACGACAGCAGGTTGAACAACGCAAAGGACGTACGATAGCCAAACGTAGCCAACGGTGCGTAGAGCGCAGCCACGAAAGGCGGATACACGAAAGGTAGGAACCCACCATTGGGAAACTCCGCGCCGAACGCACGTTGGGTCGCGAAGTCGTACAGATGGTCAGTGGCACCCGACAGCACTATCCTACCGGCAGCGTAGAATGCCGGGTAGTCGCCCCCCAATCCTCCCGAGACAGTAGAGAGCCCACGACTCGTCGTGATCGTGAGCGCCCACCCCACAAACAGGCCGAATACCGTCGCGCGGGGCAGCATCCTACCGAGAAAATCCCAGTCGAGCCTATCCGCCGCAGCGCGGACCGATGCTGCCCACGCCCGGATCACTTCGGCATCCCAAGTAGACGTGCCTGCGCCGACCCGCTCGAACTATCCGCGGCTGGCCACTGCGCTCGCATCCTTTCATTAAGATCCGTTCGACCGGGAACACGTACGTTGATGCGGGCCGCTTTGACAGCCCTACTCAGCATCAAATCCCCCCGTTTACGAAAAAACAATTGACGCATGTGGTGCGATGAAACTGACATGGCGTATTTCCACCGGAAGAATCTCGGCATGGAAAACGCGCCGCACCGGAGCACCAAATCAGGCTCCGAGGAGCGCCTGAGGCCCTGCGAGCCGCAGGCGATTTTTGCGAAGCAGGCGCTGGAAGTCCCTTCGCTGCATCCCGGCCAGACGAGCCGCTTTGGATACATTCCCCTGGGCGGTTGCCATAACCTGAATCAAGTAGTCACGCTCAAACTGCCTGATCAGCCCCTCCTTGGCTTCCTTGAAGGTAGGGGGCCCTCCCAAAGACGAGTCCTGCTTTCGCAGAACGTAGTCTGCAGTTTCTAGACTCTCCGTCTCCCATGCATCCGAACCAGCGAAATCGATGTCTTGTGGACCCAGTTCTTCACCAGACGAGAGCAGAACAGATCTCTCGATGACCGACTGAAGCTCGCGGACATTTCCAGGCCACGACCTGCCCTTGAGTTTCTGCAACGCAAGCGGGAGTAGCCAAGCCCGCCGCCGGCCGTACTGCCGAGCGTAACGGTCAGCGAAGTGCTGAGCTAGCTCCGGGACGTCCTCAACGCGCTCGCGGAGCGGCGGAAGTTCTACGGAGAGGACGTGAAGTCTGTGAAATAGATCTGACCGGAACAGGCCTGATCGCACTTGACGCAGCAGATCAACATTCGTCGCCGCAAGAATCCTGACGTCAGCCTTGAGCAATTTAGTCGAACCGAGTTGTCGGTACTCACGATTCTGAAGGAACCGAAGTAACTTCGACTGAGCAGAGAGGCTTAGGCTGTTCAATTCATCAAGAAATAGCGTTCCGCCTTCGGCCTCCGCAAACAATCCCTTCTCATTCGCAGCCGCTCCCGTATAAGCCCCGCGCGCGTGCCCGAACAATTCGTTATCAACGAGATCTTCCGGAAGTGAGCCGCAATTAACCGGAATGAATGGCTTGAGACGACGTGAACTCGCGTCGTGGATCGCCTGCGCAATAAGTTCTTTGCCGGTACCGGTCTCTCCCGTAATCAGGACAGTGGCATCTGACGACGCCAAGCGCGGAATCTTGCGTAGGACCCTCAGGAAATGAGGACTGCTTCCTATAAGGATCTCATCGGAAACCTGCGCGGGTGAACCAGCGACAGACGACTGCGAGCCGGCTGCCTCCCCCTGAACCGGTAGTTGAGGCTCGGGACCTTCCTGTTCAAAGGTCTCCCCCTCCATCAACTCAACACCCATGCGATTCGCTCATTCCTCAAGTTGGCGCCGATCCAGGAACCGTACGCCCCAAGGAGAATCACCACTGAATGGTCGAATCCGCAAGTCGACCATACAAACACAACAAATAGAGGCTTCGCGCTGACTTCCAAGCGTCGGCAAGTAATTCCGCCCAGAGCGATTCGCTGAAGGCGATGCAGATCTCACAATCCCACCATGCAGCGCCACAGCCCCGCTCCGTATCTATCTAGTCTCGTCCCCATGCCGTAGAACTCGGTTCGATCGAGCCTTCCTGCACCGAACCGTGGGGCGACACGCGACTCTCCCACCTGTCCAGCGCTCCTAGCCAGCCAATCCCAGCGTATCCTGTTGTTCAAGAACGCCATCCCGCGTCAAGTCTTCGCAATGACTTCACCGGTTCCGTCGGTAAATCGTAACAACACGGCTCACTCGGGGGTATGACATTCCAGCCTTGCGCCCAACTCCCGTACCGACGCGCTGCGCCCCGCGCTCAAATCAACGCAGAAGCGCTCCCTTGGATCACAAGACACGCGCTCGATCGCCAATTCACACTCGCCCCAAAACGCCCGCGCCACCCCCTTCAAAGCCGGACACCACTGCTCCTCAGTCACGGCTGTGTTCGGAGCAAGAAGTCGGTCGTTTGAAAATATCCGAACGACACTTCCGTCGAATACCAATCTACCCTCAAGCTCAGTCTCCGCCTCTAGTTCGGCGCACAAAGCGACAACCTTCTTTGCGCCCAAGACAAGTGTGTCCTCGAGCGTAGACCCAGTAGGCCGTTTCCGGCTCCACACAACCCCCAGACAGCCATCAGAAAGTCCGATTGAGTAGTTGGCATCAAACGCGACCAGTACAACCCCGGGGCCGCGACTTACATGGCTGTAATCCACAACATCCACCAAAGGTCCATCCACCAAGGCGCGCTGGATCCACCGATGAAGGACCGGGACGAATTGCTGGAGCCCTCCCCGCGAAGGCCCAACCGTACGAAGCTTCATACCTACCCGAAAGACCGTCATGGCTGTACGTCACTCGGCATGAGTTTCCGGGAGCTCCGCTTGTAAAGAAACTGGGGCAACAACCGCTGGTCGTTGCGCAATCTTAGTTTCGCAGCTATGCGCCGCCTCGATAAAAAGCAGAGACTCCTCGATAAGCCTATGGGTGGTCTCCTCGTTAAAAATCCTACGATCATCCTCGTACCGGCCAAACAAATATTGGGCGAACTTGCCTCCAGCATACTGGTCGAAAAACAATTGAGTGTCGTAAAAGGATCTCCTGAACTCACTCACGATGGCTTCCGCATCATCGCGAATATCCGGAACCTTCTGTCGTACCAGCGCCCGAGCCGCTTCCAGCATCGCCGAGTACGCCATCTTATCACCGGCCTCGCAATCCCCTCCCTCGAGCAGCAATTGGGCTTCGAAAGCTCGTCGTTCAGCCTCCGCGAGCGAAAATTCGACGGGCGAGACCACCTCGCCGGCACATTCCCCGACGCCCATATCACCGATGGTGAACTCCCTGGGGTCCCCCCAATCCGAATAGAAGGTACGGTCCTCTTCGTACGCCGGCACCATCATCAACCCGGCCAGCAAATCCTTCATCGCCCTCTTCCCCATGCGGCCACAAAAATCCTGAAAATCCTCGCCGGGGTTACGATCCGAGACATAACGCGCGGTGATTATAGCGACAACATCGGGGATCTTCTTCGATGGCACCGCCGCTATCGCCAGGCCATACTCAGCGCCGTTACGGCCCCAGCGTCCGCCCAAAACGACTTGGAAATGTGGGACGGTACGTCCGCTTATCTTGCGGCTGACAGCATAAAACCCAATGTCAGCAACGTGGTGCTGGCCGCACGAATTGAAGCAGCCACTCACCTTGATACGCAGACGGCTAACGTCTTGGTCAAGTTGCCCGAACTGCACCGCAATTCTCGCTCTCAACTCATTCGCAAGGCCTCTCGAAGAAGCGATTCCAAGCTTGCATGTATCGGTGCCCGGACAAGCCGTAACGTCAAGTATACTTCCGGCTCCCGGCTCACTCAGGCCGATAGCCTCCAGTTCCAAGTGAATGGCCCCGAGGTCAGCCTCGCGAACCCACCGCAACACTAGGTTCTGCTCCACGGTTGCCCGCACACGGTCACTGCAAAAACGTCGGGCGATGTCCGCGAGACTGCGCATCTGCCACGACGTCAAGTCACCCAACGGAAGCGCCACGGTAACAACAGCATAACCAGGCTGCGACTGCCGATACACGTTCGTCACAGACCAGAGCCCATACCGCTCCCCCGCCAACACGGGCTGGCAAAACTCAGCCATCTCTGGCGCTGACTCGACTACTTGAGCCTCAGCGAGAAAAGCAGTCCAGCGCGGATCCGGCGTAAGGCATCGGCACTCTTCTTCGACTAGGCGCTTGAACTCTTCAATTCCAAGCTTGGCCACAAGAAATTTCACGCGAGCACGAGCGCGGTTCTTCTTCTCGCCCAGACGAGCGAACACCCTGGACATGGCCTGCGCTAAAGGTAGAATCTGCGACTCTGGTACGAACTCGTCGTAAAGTTTAGCCTGGTACGGCACGGTCCCCAGGCCGCCGCCTACGTAGGTCCGAAACCCGCGCTCCTCTCGACCGTCCTCTCCTACGCGCGTCCGAGCAACAAAACCCAAATCGTGAATCGCCACGAGGGCACACGCGCTCTCTGCGCACCCAGAAAACGCAACCTTGAATTTGCGACCGAAATCCTGGCAGTCTGGATGTCCGAGAAGGAACCGAGCGGTTGCCCTCGCGTAAGCGGTAACATCAAACGCCTCCTGCCGACACACCCCGGCCAAATGGCAGCATGTCACGTTGCGGACCGTATTCCCGCACGCTTCTCTACTGGTGATCCCAACAGCGGCAAGGCGCCGCATGATATCTGGCGTGTCCTCTATGTGAACAAAGTGAAGCTGGATGTCCTGGCGAGTTGTAACGTGACAAATACCGTCAGCGTACTCCTCGGCAAGATCGGCCAGCGCCTCTAGTTGCTCGTTCGACATTCCTCCAAACGGGATCTTGATGCGCTGCATCCCGGGCGCGTGCCAGAGGGTATCGGGCCCTTTCGTAGTCGCACGATCCGCGTAGGCCAGAGTCTTCGGCCCGGTTCCGTCGTCACGCTGTCCGTTGTCGTATCGCTGTCCGTACGCCCCGCGTCGCAGGCGCGTTTCGGCAAACACCTTGTCGTCGATCTTCCCCTGACGTTTCAGCTCAATCTGCGTCTCGTAGATGTCAATCTCACGCCCCAGCTCAACGGGGATGCGCTCTCCAAGAATCTGCTTCCATGTCTCCATATTCAGCCTCACCCATTTCGAGCAACGCAATACGACAGCGTAGACCGTCTCGTGGCGCCAAGCGAGTCTGATTCACAAGACGCAGAAGTAAGATTAGCTGTCGGGACGCCCTCACCGCCGATCCACAGTCGCACCGGGCTCTATGGTAGTCCTTCGTTCCTTTTCAGACCCAACTCAACACCCGGAATGCCCCTCCGAGAGTGGCTGCGACAGCAAAAGTCCCGAACTGCGTGGCCTCAAGGTTCTTCCCCCTCCTGCTCCAACTCGGCAGTCAACAACACAACTCCCTACGCTCCGCCTTGAGCCGAAAGCAACAAAAAAAGGGGCCCGGACCATACGGTCCGAGCCCCTTAAAAAAATCCGGCGGCGTCCTACTCTCCCACACTGAATGTGCAGTACCATCGGCGCTTGAGGGCTTAACTTCCGTGTTCGGGATGGGAACGGGTGGATCCCCTCCGCTATGGCCACCGGAAACCGGCGCCCGCCGATGTGGCGGGCAATTTCGACAATTGCATAAGAGTTGAAGAGTTAATCGGGAGTAGTTCACACATGAGGAAAACCAAGCCGCACGACCAATTAGTACTGGTTAGCTCCACGCATTGCTGCGCTTCCACACCCAGCCTATCAACCTCGTGGTCTACAAGGGGTCTTCAGGGGACCTAAGTCCCAGGGATACCTTATCTCGAGGGGGGCTTCCCGCTTATATGCTTTCAGCGGTTATCCCGTCCGCACATAGCTACCCGGCGATGCCGCTGGCGCGACAACCGGAACACCAGAGGTGCGTCCATCCCGGTCCTCTCGTACTAAGGACAGCTCCTCTCAAGTATCCTGCGCCCACAGAGGATAGGGACCGAACTGTCTCACGACGTTCTGAACCCAGCTCGCGTGCCACTTTAATCGGCGAACAGCCGAACCCTTGGGACCTTCTCCAGCCCCAGGATGTGACGAGCCGACATCGAGG
>CAITLU010000054.1 GCA_903893315.1 uncultured bacterium | reverse complement strand
CTGCCTGCGCTTGGTTGAGCGCGACCAGTTCTTCACGGAACGCAGCATCTGGCGATTCAGTGACCATCCGATTCTTGAATCGGAAAGCGCTTCACGCGTCCACAAAAATCCGCTAAAAATCACGGTGCCGGGTGTACTGCGGCCCGGTTTTGAGACACCCGGCTGAGCTTATTCAGGCGGCCAACTTTACAGCGGCCGTAGCATTCTGATCAAGTCGATATTGATTGGCTCGCACCTGGGCTGGGGTACGATGACCGTGGCGGGCAACGAGCCAATTTTCGTTATAATGCCTGGCGAACTCGATGAGTGCGGCTCGCAGTTCTTCGATTGTGTCGAAGGTCCGTACCCACAGTAGGTTCTCCTTGAGGGTTCTGATGAAGCGCTCTGCGACCCCGTTGCCCTGGGGCTCTCGCACGAAGGATGGCGACGCTTCGATCCCCAGGCACTTGATTTCGTTCTGGAAATCGCCGGACATGTAGTTCGAGCCGTGATCGTGACGCAGCTTCAATCCGCGCGCCACGCCGGGCGCGATTGCGCCGAAGCACCGATGCACGGCCTGGCGCACCGGCTCCAGCGCCTCGAAGCGGTTGGCTGATCGCGACGCGTGAATGCCAACGACTTCCGAGTTGGCGTGCTCCACGGCGACGAAGACATTGGCCCGGCCTTCTCTGACGGTGATCGTTTGAGTCATGTCGGTTCCCCACATTTCATTGACCTTGTCGGTGACGATCGTTCCATCGTGCGGCTTGGTCTCGGTGCGTCCAACGCGATGTGGCGCGAGCAAACCGTTTTCCCGCATCACCCGTCGCACACGGCGGGGGCTGCTGCGAACGCCGGCGAAGCGCAATCGCGCCCATAACTTGCGGTAGCCTTCCCCGTGAAAGCGGGAGGCATCTATTTGCCGACGGATATGATCTGCCAGCTCCGCGTCCGAACATGCGCCGATCGGACCAGGCCGACGGGCAATCGTGGTCGGCTGTGTCTCTCTGAGCGAGCGATAGACGCTGGCGCGCGAGACCTTCCACACCCGCGCAACGCGCGCCAGACCATAACAACGAGCAACGGAGGGCGAGAGCGTCTGGCTCATCGTCTCGACCTCCTGTGTGCAAAAGGGCGTTTGCCCTCCATCGCCGCTATCTTGGCGTAGAGTAGTTCGTTGTCCATGGTGATCTCGCCCACCTTGGATTTCAGCCGGGCGATCTCGTCGTCGCGATCATCACGTTCGCGCTCTTTCAGGGATGTTGCCGCCCCAGAAAGCGCCCGGTCGCGCCACTCGGTCAGCTTGGCGACGGTGACATTCGTCTCCCGGGCCACAAGCTCCAACGGCTCGCCACGCAACAGCCGTGCCACGACCGCCAACTTACGCCTGACGGAATTACGCTTCGGCCAGTTAACATCGACGCCCGAAGGGACGCCTGCGCCAGCTTTGGGGGAGCGCTCCGGCGTCCCTTCGGGCTTGCGCCCTTCATCATTCGTCATGTTTGACACTCCGGTTGAGGTTCAATTTACCTCAGCCGAGTGTCTCAATTATCCGTGCCGCACCCCAGTGTCTCCGACTTGAATTAGAAATAGCGGTTTGCGCTAACGTTCCGGGTTTTTCCACCCCGGAGTCGCCATGTACCTCGGCAAGCCGCTGTTCGCGCAGGTCATGGACTTCCTGCCGTGGAAGACCTTCCATCGGATCGTCGATCGTTACGGCGGCGATCACCGGACGCGCAGCCTTAGTTGCGCCGAGCAATTTCGCGTCATGGCCTTCGCGCAGCTGACCTACCGCGAAAGCTTGCGCGATATCGAAGTGTGTCTGGCGGCTCAAGCCGGCAAGCTTTACCACATGGGCATCGGCGCGGCGGTCGCTCGCTCGACGCTGGCTGATGCCAACGAATCGCGCGACTGGCGCATCTACTTCGAGTTGGCTCAACGGCTGATCATCAAGGCCCGTGCGCTCTACGTCGACGAGGGCTTCGGCGTGGAACTGGCCAATACCGTGTATGCCCTCGATGCTACGACCATCGATCTGTGCCTGTCGATGTTCCCGTGGGCGCCGTTTCGCTTCACCAAAGCGGCCGTGAAGCTGCACACGTTGCTCGATCTGCGGGGATCTATCCCCACATTCATCCATATCTCTGACGGCAAGATGCACGACGTCAATGTATTGGACCTTCTGCTCATCGAGGCCGGTGCCTTCTACATCATGGATCGGGGTTACCTGGACTTCGAGCGGCTCTACGCGCTGGATCAGGCCGGAGGATTCTTCATCACGCGCGCCAAGCAAAACCTCGATGCACGGCGCGTGTACTCGGCGCCGGTGGATCGCGACACGGGGCTTATCTGCGACCAGACCATCGGCCTTAACGGCTTCTATGCCGCCAAGCACTACCCCGGCCACCTGCGCCGCATCCGCTATCGCGATCCCGAGACCGGCAAGAACCTGGTGTTCCTGACCAACCAGTTTGCGTTGCCGGCGCTGACCATTTGCGCCCTGTACCGGTGCCGATGGCAGGTGGAACTGTTCTTCAAGTGGATCAAGCAGCACCTGCGCATAAAACGCTTCTACGGCACTTCCGAGAACGCTGTGCGGACACAAATCTGGATCGCCATCAGCGTCTATGTCCTGGTAGCAATCATCAAGAAGCAACTCCGCTTGGACGTGTCCCTGCATGCGCTGCTACAGATATTGTCGTTGACGCTCTTCGAGAAATTGCCGCTGAAACAAGCTGTTTCGGGCGTCGAGTCGGTCGCAAACAACCCAAAATTTCATAATCAACTGAATCTATTCGAGTTTTAACCGGACACTACTGACCTTGTCTATAGGATCAAAATGAGCGCCGCTGTTGCCAACCAATCTAACTTCAGTCGACCAATCCGACAGTGTTGGATGCAGG
>CAITLU010000053.1 GCA_903893315.1 uncultured bacterium | reverse complement strand
GTCTATTTCGCGCTGAAGGGCGCCGAAGTGACTTCGCTCGACCTGTCCGACGGCATGCTCACTGCCACCTCACGCCTCGCGGCGCGCTACGGGGTCGGCGTGCGCGTCGTCAAGGCCGCAGCCGAGCGGACCAACCTGCCGGCGGGGGAGGTGTTTGACGTGATCTACGCCGGCAACCTGCTCCATCATGTGGACATTGAGGCGACGCTGCGCCTGCTGAAGCCGCACCTGGCGCAGAACGGCATCTTCGTGAGTTGGGATCCCCTCGCCTACAACCCGCTGATCAATGTCTATCGACGTATCGCGACGGTGGTGCGGACCCCCGACGAACATCCGCTGACGCTGAAGGACCTGCGCCTGTTCCGGCGCGAGTTCGGCGATGTTTCCACCCGCTACTTCTGGCTGGGCACGCTGCTCATCTTCGTCTGGATGGCGCTGGTCCAGCGCCGCCATCCGAACCGGGAGCGCTTCTGGAAAGTGGTGGTGAAGGAGGCGCCGCGCTGGGAGCCGTTCTACCGGCCGCTGAAGAAGCTCGACGATCTGCTGCTGCGCCTGCTGCCGCCCTTGCGGCTCTTGTGCTGGAACGTCGTCATCGTGGCGAGGAAGCCGGTTCTGGCTGAATCTGCTTGACGCTGTCGGGCTGACGTCCGGTGGTGTGGAAGACGATGTAGCGACCGTTGCGGAAAGCGTGGGCTTGGCTCAGGCATTCAGGCAAGGTCAGCCGGCTTCTCTCGAACACGATCGCGTCGAACTGGTCCGACGTCATCAGTTCGCGGCAGCGCAGTTCGTATTCGCCGTTGTGCCTTTTCACTTCGCCGGTCATGAAGGCTTTCGGCAGTTCGGGGGCATCGCCTGCCACGTCGCGCAAGCGGCGCACGGCGGCGAGGTAGGACTCGGGCGAGTACATGAGCTGGGCGATGTCGCGATGGAAGATGAAGACGCCTTTGCCGGACAGGTAGCGGAAGCTCAGGAAGCGGTCGTCGTAAGGCGGCACGCTGTACATCCGGTCCGGGGATTGTCGTACCCAGTCGAGCAGCCCGGCGTATTGATTGTCGCTCGAGCGCAGGCCCCAGTAGTCATGCGGGTCGAAGTCGAAGATCTCCGCAAGATCGAAGTCGCCATGCCGGATTCTTTCGAGTGCCGGGCGCACTGAAAGGACGGCCACGGCACAGAGCACAGCGATGAACAACCCGCTACTGCCCCTGCGGGTATTCGGCGGCCGAGCATTCGGCGTGGCGCGGAGCAGCAGCAGCGGAAGCGATACCAGCAGCAGGCTAGCCTGGAACCAGTTGAACTCGTTCCCGATCCGGCCTTTCCCGGTGTTCTTCAGGTAGCCCAGTGTTTCCGTCAGGGGAATGTCGACAGAATAGGCCGCCGTGCCGAGGTAGAGTGCGATCAGGGCGCCGAACAGGACCGGCCACCATGACTTTCCCGAGGCGCAGGCGGCGCAGGCGAGGACGATGATCAGGGCAGCCGGCGGCGAGAAATACAAGGGTGTCAGGCAGAACAGGACAATGATTGCCCGGTCGAGCAGCGACCGGGAGCACGCATAGAGCGATGCCGCCGTGGCCAGGGTGAGAAAGACCAGGAGCGGGTGGATGAGACTGAAGATCCTCATCACGAAGAAGGTCTGGATCACCTGGAGGTTGCCGCTTTACATTCAACCGCCCGGTGGCGTTTCAATCGGCGGGCGACCCGTGGGGACTTCGCGAAAGCTGCGTCATCGAAGCCGACGACAGGCTCGTGGACGTCGTCGATTGGCGCCAAGTCGACAGACGCGACGACTAGCAGGGTTTGAACAAAGGCTCAGGAGAAGCCCTATCGACCGCGTTCCGAAAACCATACGACGTATGTCGTCGCGTAAAAACGCGGAGCTGTCACTCTTCGGTCGAGAAGTCGAACGCGCGAATGTTGTGGGCCATCAAGAGGACCGTCTCGTCGATGGTGAGCGCAGACGAGTCGATGATCG
>CAITLU010000052.1 GCA_903893315.1 uncultured bacterium | reverse complement strand
TGACGCCTTCCGGGTGGGGCCCTGCCGGGCCCCACCCGTTAAGGCGCCCGGTTGCGCCGAAGGAGGCAGTAGGCGCGCGGTCAAGACTGCCGCCGACAGACCTCCCAGCCAATAGACAACCTTAAGGTTTCACCAAGAGGCCCCGCAACGCGGCCATTTTGCGGGACTTGGTGCCCCCGATGACACCCTGTCCGCCGCGGTCAATCCGGCCTGCCGCGCGATGGCTCCCTGCAAGGCCTTGAGTTCCAAGGGGAATCGTCGATGCTCCCAAAACCCCTCAGAAGTCCCGAGCCAGACGTGGGGGGGCGCGCGAAACCACTGCAAAATCACGACGTTGGAGTCCGCTCCCGCGAGAGATCCGACACCATCCGCATTGCCTTTGCCGAAGGCGTCCGGCAGCAGGGGGCATGCGCGCTGTGCCAGACCCCAGAATTGAAACCGCCATCACCACGTACTTCGAAACAATCAGTTCGCGAGATCGCGCACGCTGGCTTGAACTGTTTTGCGAAGACGCCGTGCTGCACGAACCGGTTGGCGCAATACCTCTCGAAGGTAAGGCCTGCTTCGAAGAAGCATGGAAGATTTTCAGCGCTCCGTTCGAACAGCTGTCGATTGAAGCGTGCGAGATCTTCTTCGCCGGCAGTGGAGCAGCGGTGAAGTGGATGGGCGAAGCGAGCGCCAAAGGATCCACACGACGCGTCGCCTTTTCCGGAATCAGCGTCTTCGAACTCGACGACGCCGGCAAGATCCAAGCGGTGATGTCGTATTGGGATCCCGCCGAGACGCTGATCCGCCTGGCCGATGCGGACAGCGACGACGAAAACGATGACCTGCCCGCCTAGTCAGTCAGAAAACCCCGGCCCGAGATCGAACCGCGAAGATCGGTACCCGGCGACAGAAGCTGGTTCTTCGTCGAACCGCTAGATCGCGACGAAGCCCTCCCCCTCGTTTCGCATCGCGCCCAGACGCACCAACCTATCGGCGTGTCGCCCCATCATCACGGCTTCGACTGTTGCCTGCCACGGAATCGACTCATAACGCTTGCGGTAGACGATGCAGCGGTCGGCGATCTCCACGAGCGAGCGCGGCTCGCGGCAGAATTCCAGCAACGCGCGGTCGCGCTCGCCAAGGACCGCAGTGTAGCGGTCGACCGCACCGCGCAGGTCCTCGCGAACGATGCCAGCTTCGTGGAAGCTGACGAAGGCGCTCACGTCCTGAAGCTCACGCAGACGCGCCAGCGACGCGATCGTGTCGTCGAGGCTGGCATTGGCGTCACCGTAATATGGCCCGAAGCGGGTCAGGTCGAGATCGCCGGTGAAAACCACTCCTTCGGGCTCGAAACGCAGACACATGTGACCGGCGGTGTGGCCGGGCATGTGCAGGAAATGCACGCGGTGACGGCCAAGGTCTAGAACCTCTCCGTCCGTGACAGTCCTGACATCGCCGCGAGGCCGGTAATTGAACTGCTCGACCATGATCTTGGCCCAATCGCTTCCGTATGAGGCCTGCAGGACATCGAGCGAACCCATCGCCGGCGCGTCGGCCTCGTGGAGAAGCAGCGGGACATCGGGGAACAGGAAGTTGCCGGCGAAGTGGTCTTCGTGGGCGTGGCTGTTGACGACCACCCCGACTCCGCAGCCGAGTGCGTCGACTCCGGCCGCTACCACGTTGACCGATGGATCGACCAGCAAGGTCAGGTCGTCTTCGACGAGTACCGAGTTGCCGCTCGGGTACTTGCCGTTCCTGGTGCCGACCAGCACCGTAAGTCCATCTCCACCAAGTGAAACTCTTTCAAACATAGACGCCCTCGGCTCCGCCTTACCTATCGGCCGCAGGCCGCCGGATCCAGACGCCTTTCAGTCCCGCCGTCGGGCCGCGGCGACACGTCGCATCGGATACGCCTCGCACAGGTCGTTGAATCCGCACCAGCCACACAGTGAGCCGGGGATCGGTGGAAATGCCGTGGCGGCTCGCGCGGCGGCGATGCGCGCCGACAGCCGCGTCCTCACGTCTTCGATCTGGCTGCGCCGGATGCGCTTGGTGTGGACGGTGGCCGTACGCAGGTACTCCAGCATCAGAACCAGTTCGTCGGCGTCGGTCTGCGTGAACAGCGCCAGCGCGTAGGCATCGAGCTGATCGGCATCCTTGCCCTCGAAGCGCGCGGGAACCCGAGCGCCGGTCTTGAAGTCGATGATGTGAAAGATGCCGGCGCCGTCGCGGGCAAGGCGGTCGATGTAGCCCTGAAATGGCGCGCCCGAGCCCATGTCGAGCACGAAGTGGCGTTCCATCGCGACTGTTTCCAGACTGTCGGCCGAGAACCGACACCGGTGGAAATCCGCCAGCATCTCGGCACCCGAGCGGCGATAGTGCTCGACCGCCATGTCGTCGCGGATGACGCGCACGACTGGTTGGCTGGCGAAGTGGGCCTTGTCGAACTCGGTGCAGTAGCGCCCCACCGCAGCTTCGACCGCGTGCTCGTGACCGGCCATCCTCTGGTTGTACAGCCACTCCACGGTCGCGTGCACCTGCTGTCCCATGAAGGCCTCGACCGACTGGAAGGCCTCGCGCACGCCGTCAAGGTAACGATAGCGATAACGTCGCGGGCACTGCTCGAACGTCGTGACGCGCGAGAAGCTGAAGGTTTCGGGCAGCGGGGAACTCTGTCTCATGTTGTCCGCAGATCCATTCAGGCGCGGTCACCCGCGACCGGCTCGGCGTGGCTGGCCCTGGCCATCGCCTCGATCGCTCTCTCGGTACCGAAAACGACCAGCACGTGACCGCCTTCCAAACGAAGCTGCGGCGGCACTCCCACCTGTAAGCGGCCATCCGCGCCGATGATCCCGATCGCCAATACGCCGTATTGCCTCACCAGTTCCCCGCTTGCCAGAGTCGCTCCCTCAAGCACCGACCCGGCACCGACGGCAATTTCCGCTACCGTCATGTGCTCGCGCCCCGAGGCGGCGACGAGATCGTCCACGTCCACGAACACCGGCAGAGACGGATTGAGTGCGAGTTCGACCATGCGATGACCGCCGATCGAATACGGCGCGACCACGCGGTCGGCGCCGGCACGGCGCAGCCTGCCTTCGCCGGACTCCTGCTCACAACGCGACACTACGAAAATCTTCGGGTTCAGTTCCTTGGCGGTCAGCGTGATGTAGACGTTGTCTGCATCGGAGGGCAGAGCCGCCAGCAGAGCTCGCGCGCGGCCCACTCCGGCTTCCCTGAGTGTCTGTTCTTCGGTCGCGTCGGCGTTGAACCCGACGACGTCCGCCGGAAGCGCGGCCGACGCATCGATGACGACGAAGCGCTCGCCTTTTCGCGCCAGTTCCTGCGCCAGCGAGCGGCCGAAACGACCGTAGCCGCAGATGATGAAGTGGTCGGAGATATTAAGCAGCACTCTCTTCACCCTCCTACGCCCCAGGGCGTGCTCCAACTCACCTTCGAAAATCACTTTTACCCAGACCGTGATGGCGGCAAAGACGAAGGTCATGCCGACTCCGATCAGCACCACCGTGAAAAGACGGCCGGCAGCGCTCAGCGGGACGACCTCACCATAGCCGACGGTGGAAAGGGTGATGACCGTCATGAAGGCGGCATCACCCCAAGAAGCGCCCTCGATCACCCGATAGCCCACCGTACCGGCCACCGTTACGGCGAGCAGCGCCAGGATCGTCAGCAGCAGACGGCGATAATCAACCACTCTTCCACACCGGTCCTACGCCAAGCGGTAGAGCACCGAAGCTTCGCCAAAGCATCCCGGCAATGTACCGCGAGCGCCTCGACGCCGACCGCGAAAGCCTCAACCTCTCAGAACGCCTCACGAGCAAAGCATCCTAGCTCATCAACGCGGCTGCGCCGATCCCGCCGTGACGGTAATGGGACCGCTCACCGAACGCAGGTGCAGGTCGCGTTGAGGAAACGCGATCTCGATACCGGCGGCGCGCAGCCCGGCGTCGATCGCGAGCAACAGCCGGTGGCGCGTGTGTACGATCGAATCGGGGCTGTCGACGAACACGCGCAGCTCGAAATCCAGAGAACTGTCACCGAAACGCACGAGCACCACCAGCGGCTGCGGGTCGGAAAGAACTCCCTCGATCCCGCGAGCGATTTCGTAAAGCAGCGCCTCCACCCTCGCCGTATCGCTTCCGTAGGCCACGCCCACCGGTATCACCAGTCGAACGGTGGCGTCCGACAGTGACCAGTTGACGAGTTGTCCGGTGATGAATTCCTTGTTGGGAACCACCAGTTCCTTGCGATCCCAGTCCAGTATCGTGGTGGCGCGCATGCGGATCTTGCTCACGGTCCCGCTTACCCCTCCCAGGGTCACCGTGTCTCCGACCCGTACCGGCCTCTCGAAAAGCAGGATGAGACCCGAAACGAAGTTGCCGAAGATTTCCTGCAGTCCGAACCCGAGACCGACGCTGACCGCGGCCACCAACCACTGCACATGGGACCAGGCCACGCCGAGGTTGCGAAACACCGCCACCGCGCCGATCACCGTGATCGCATAGCGACACACCGTAGTGATCGCGTAGCGCAGACCCGCATCGAGCCTTGCCCGTTGCAGCAACGTCATCTCGATGAAACCCGGAAGGTTGCGGCTTGCCGTCACCGACAAGAGCAAGGCGACGACGGCGATCAGGACATTGGCGGCTGTGACCGGCACGATCGTGTCCACCATGCGCACCGTTGCCGCGTCCCCACTGCCGCTCGCTTGTTCGATCTGAGCGGTGACCGTCCACAGGTCGATGTGGTTGAGAACCCCGAGAGCCGGGAACACGTCCACCCAAACCAGGAAGAGACTGACGACCGCGCCGGCACCGATCACTATCCTGACCAGTTGCCGCGTCTGCATTCCGATCGCAGACAGATCCAACTCTCCCTCGCCGTCACCTTCGGGCTCTCCGGCCTGCGCAGACGGCAAGCCGCGCTCCGCAAGCTGGCGCTGCGCGAGGTTATCCCGAGCGCTGGCTATCCATCTGATCGCCACCGTGTTGACCAGCACGACCACGCCGAGCAGCCCCAGGGTGTGCCAGATCCGGATGGTCAACTCGTATGCGCTGAAATAGTAACCGATCAGCGCGAGCACGATATTGGCACCGCCGATCACCAGCGGCACCCAATGGACGCGATGCAGGCCGCGGTGAAATCCACCGGAAGTGCCGCGCAGAATGCCCGAAGCCACCGGACTCGAGGGAAGGACCAGACGATAGCAGGCCAACATAAAGACGGCGTGGCCGACGATGAAGACGAAGCGGCCCAAAGAATCCGACCAGGCTTCGTTGCCCACCGCGACAAAAAGCGCCGAGACCGCGAAGGCAGGCAGCACCACAGCTTCGACCACCACCGTCTGACGACGGAGCTGCGTCAGAGCCCGCTCGGGCCAGTTGAAGAAACGCCGCGCCACCCCGTTGCGGCCGGCGAGCCTGCGCAGGAATTCGAGGCTCCAGAAACGAACGCCGACGAAACCGAGCGCGACCACCAGCGCCCGCGAGTATTCGTCGATCACCGAAGGAGCCCCTTCTATCAGCCACACCAGCAGCCAGATGAAGAGCGGCCACACCAGCGCGGCCGCCGCGATCGCTCCGAGCGCGGCGATGGCGGCCAACATCGGCCCGCGGAAATCGCTTCCTTGAGTCTCGCAGATACGATCGTGAAAACGGCGCAGCCGCGGACGGTAGAGCAGCAGCGCAGCCCACATCACCACGGCCAGAGTTACCGACAGCGGCTCGGCACGTCCTACGGCGACGATTCGTTCAAGTGTCCGCCCGGCATTGTGCGGGTCTAACAGCCACACCGCCGCGTGGGCCGTGTCCGAAAACGAATGCCAGCGCGGGAACGAGGTGCTGCGAATCCACAGGACGTGTTCGTCGAGAAAAGCCCGATACCCCGACGCGACATCCACCAGTTGTCGTTCGCGAGCGTCGAGGTCGACCAGGACGCCGAAGTAACTGTTGTAGTCACGGATGAGGTCGTCGAGATAGTCGCCTCTGGTCTTCAGGACCTCACGGGCAGAAGCCTCCAGATGAACCCTTTCCAGCTTACCTCGCGTCTTTTCCTGCTCAGCCAGGATGTTGTCCACCTGGGTTTCGAGCGCCGGAAGTCCTTCGCGCAGATCTTCCAGCGTCAGCAACGCGAACTGCGACTCGGCGATCGCGCTGCGGCGCGCAAGAATGCGGCTGCTCACCGCATCGACATCCGGCAACTCGGCCCTCTCCTTGCGCAGGATCAGACCGACGGCATCGCTGAAACCGGCGGCTTCCGCTTTCTGCCGCACGTTGCGCGCGCGGTCGGTGAGTTCGGAAGTCAGCTTGATGACGTCGGCCAGCGCTTCGGAGTTGCGTTGTATCTTGTTGGCCAGACCGTCCGGACCGGAGCGCTCTGCCGCCAGCTTGGCACTCTCTTCGCCAAGACGGCCGAGGACAGGATGGGCGCGAGCAAGCACGGCCTGGACCGAGCGAGCCTCTTCGAGCGCATCTTGCGCCTCCTTGGCGCGACGATCGCTGATCGTCTTCTGTATAGCGCCGACCGTGGCGCTGCGCACTTCCTCCTGCCGCTTGTACAGATCGCGACGAGCAGCAAGCACCTCGCGGTGCACCTCGTAGGTCGCGAGTTCCAGTTCCAGGGCTTCGGCCTGACGTGACACCACCCGTTCGTCGGCACGGCGGCGCGCCTGTTGAGCTACCAGCGTCTCGACGGAACCGGTGGGCAAGGGCGGAAGTTCGACGTCGCCGAGCAGATTGTATCCGCCGGCCTGCGCGAGTTCGGTCGGTACCGCCAGACGGCGCTCCGAAAGCAGCTTCTGCTCCGAGTCGACATCGGCAAGCGCCTTGCGGACCACCCCCAACGCCGCCTCCGCCTCGGAGAGATCGAGTTCGAGATCGGCGATGGACAAGTCGTCGCCGACCTCGAGGGGAGGCTGCCTGGCCAGATTGTCCAACTCCCTGCGGGCCGAATCGAGGATGGCAGGCGCTTCGCGCTGCAAACGGCGCAGCGCCTCGGTGCGGGCCTGCCATTCGGAGGCACGGTGAAGTTGTTCGATGGCGGCTTCGTATTGGGCAACCGCCTGGGCTCGCGAATCCGAGTCGATCTGCGACGCTTCGACCTTCTTTATCCGGGCCTCGAGGGAATCGATGGTCAACTCGAGACCCGCAGTAACCTTCTGCGGGACGTCGGCTAGAGGCTCGGCGGCAATCGCTGCGCCGCCCGTCGAGGCCGAAATCACCGCCACGGCCACAACGACAGCGACGCAAGAAAACCGTAGATCGCGCATGGGCCTCAGTATCCGGCACATGCGTCCCCCTGCAAGTGCCCAGGCATGGAACCACACGACAGTTGCCGCCCGCGGCCCCCCTAGGCTATTGAGCGAGTGCATGAGCGGCTTCGATTTCATGTGGTTCTTCTTCCTGCTCGCCGCGCTCCAGCCGGTCTTGCGCAAGCGCATCCTCGAGGTGCAACGGCGCAGGCTCATCGCCCGCATCGAGGCACAACGCGGATCGCGCCTCATCCTGCTGGTCCACCGCCAGGAGACGATGAGCGTGCTCGGCTTCCCGGTGATGCGCTACATCGACGTAGACGATTCCGAAGCTATCATCCACGCACTTCATCAGACTGAACCGGATATTCCGGTCGACCTGGTGCTGCACACGCCCGGCGGCCTGGTACTGCCGACCTATCAGATCGCCCGCGCGATCAATGCCCGCAAGGGCAAGGTCACCGTCTTCGTTCCCCACTACGCGATGTCGGGCGGAACCCTGTTGGCATTGGCTGCCGACGAGATCGTTCTGTCGCAGCACGCCGTGCTCGGCCCTATCGACCCTCAGATCGGAAAGTACCCGGCAGTGAGTCTGCTCAAGGTCCTGCGCGACAAGCCGATCGCCGAGATCGACGACGAAACGCTGATCCTCGCCGACCAGGCCGCGAAGGCCATGCGCCAACTCGAAGCGATGGTGACCGAGGTGCTGGCTGATTCATATCCTGCCGAAACGGCGGGAGAACTCTCGAAGCTGCTTACCCAGGGCACCTGGACCCACGACTACCCGATCACGTGTGACGAAGCGCTGCGCATGGGACTCAAGGTCACCACGCAGATGCCGGCCGAAGTGCTCGAGTTGATGACGCTCTACCGACAGCCTCTGCGGCGCAGTCCTTCGGTGGAGTACGGAGAACTCCCGGTAGCGCGGCCTCAACGAGGCCCGTCACCGCCGCAGAATTGACGATCTGCGACCCGAGCGTCGCTCGCCATGCAGGCCAAATACCTATCACTGCCTCGGCCTCACCGAGTCAGTCGCCGAAACCTTCCAGAACGCGGCGATCGCGAATCGCGAGCGCAGCATCGAGAGACAGCACGATAGGTACACCGGTGGGTATGCGGGTTCGCGGCATGCGCGCGTCGTCGCGTCCTTCGAGCATCTTGACGAGTACCCGCAAGGTGTTCTTGTGAGAGACGACCAGAACGCTGCGCCCGCGCCTGAGTTCCGCGACGATCTGCCCGCTCCAGTACGGCAGCATCCGCGCCTGCGTGTCGGCGAGGCTCTCGCCGCGCGGAAGTTCCTGCGGCGACAGTGAAGCATAGCGCGTATCGTGACCTGGAAAGCGGCGATCACCGGCATCGAGTGCCGGCGGACGGCCGACAAACCGGCGGCAACGCAGCACCCGCAGCAAGCCGTAGCGCCGCACCGCAGACCACAGCCCAAGCCCCTCCAGCGCGCCGTAATGACGCTCGTTCAGTCGCCAGTCGCGCCGCACGGGAATGTCTTCGAGTCCCATCTTACGCAGGACGATTTCACTGGTATGCACGGCGCGCTGCAACACCGACGTGAAGCAGCAATCGAACGTGTAGCCGCTGCCGAGCAGCAAGCTGCCGGCGCGCTCGGCTTCGATTCTGCCGACGCCGCTAAGATCGACGTCGGCCCAGCCCGCGAAACGCCGATCACGGTTCCATTCGCTCTGACCGTGACGCAGCAGCGTCAGCGTCGCACCGCCAGGCAGCGAACGACTGCCGACGGACGCGAGTTCCGGCTCACTCTGTGCGCGCTCATCCACGCTTCGCTCCACTTATTACGCCGCGATTGGCCATGGCCCCGGGCTCTATCGGCAGTGCAACCGACGCCGCGCCTGCAACTGGTCGGTCGGTGCGGCGCCCTGAGTGTTCTTTCGACAAAATACAGTTGGCCGGGTGGAAGATCATCACGACAACACCAGCCTCGCGTCTGGACTGCGACTTGCGGCGGTCATCTCAGGTAGCAGGATCACCTGGCCGAGCAAAGAGCCGGACATTCAGTTGCCGACCGTGCGGATCACAGCCTCTCACCGCGCAGGACTTCACGGCCGCGGGACACGCCAAGCCCCACCTCGACGCGGCAGTGGCTTTGACTGGTGCCGCACAGTAAGTCGTGCGCCGCGAGTCGGCCCGCAGCGGAGGACGAGATGTCAGTGACGAACACCATTGGAATCGGCATGGTCGGATGCGGTCGCATCGCCGACCTGCAGTGCCTCGGTTATCTCGATCACCCCAGTTCACGCATCGTGGCGACCTGCGACATCGACGGCGAAGTGGCCGAGCGGCGCCGCGTGGAGTGGAAGGCCGAGCGGGCCTACACGAATCTCGACGACCTGCTCGCCGATCCGCGCGTCGATGCGGTCGAGATCCTGACTCCACACGACCTGCACGCCGATCAAGCCGTGGCCGCGTTGGCCGCCGGCAAGCACGTCTCGCTGCAGAAACCTCCGACGCACTCGCTCGCCGAAATCGACCGGATCGCCGATGCGGCGCGTGCGTGCGGCCGGGTGGTGCGCGTGTTCGAAAACTTCGCGCACTACCCGCCCCATCGCAAAGCTCGCGAACTCATCGAAGCGGGCGCCATCGGCACACCGCTGTCGGTACGCATCAAGACCGCGCTGGGAAGACCGAGCGATGGGTGGAGCGTCTCGATGCAATCGCAAGCCTGGCGTGTCGATCGCGGCCGTTGCGGCGGCGGAGCGCTCACCTTCGACCACGGTTACCACTGTTTCCACATGGGCCAGTTCTTTTTCCCCTGCGAGATAGAAAGGGTTCACGCCTTCATCCACTGGACCCGGCTCGGCGATGGAGCGTGGCTCGACGGTCCGTCGCTGATTTCCTGGAAGTACGCCGGCGACACGCCGGTACGCTACGGCTCGTGGGAAACGATGACCTCAGTCGGCATGCGGATACGCTCGAATTACTACGCCAGCGACGATCGCATCGAAGTGCACGGCTCGGAGGGGATACTTTGGGTCAACCGCTGCACCGGCAAACTTCTCGACGAACCTGCCCTCGTCCTCTATCGCGACGGCGAAACCCGGGCCTTCCACGATCTCGAAACGGACTGGGCGGCCTCGTTCCGTCTCGGCGGCGAAGACTTCGTCAGTTGCCTGCTCGACGGAAGAGAGCCGTCACAGACCTTGGCCCAGGCCCGCAGGACCCTCGCTTTCGCGTTGGCCGCGGGACTCAGCGCCGACCAGGCTCGTGAAGTCACGGTTGCCGAGATCGAGAACGCGGCCGCCTGTTTGTCGTCAACTTGCGAAAACCAGCCATGACACCAAGGATCGTCTCCGGAGCCTGGACTTGGACCTGAAACTCGCCGACACGAACCTTCGCCGCATCGCCGCCCGCATCGAAGCCGGCGACGTCGATGAAGCGCTGCTCATGCGACTGGCCCAGGATCCGCGTACCGGAGCGGCGGTGCTGCTCGCACGCCTGCGCAAGCGGCGCCAGCGCGAAGACGGGCTCGTCGCCCACCTCAATGACCTGCTCGAACTCGAACGCGAGCAATGGGAGCGCGGCGCTGAACACGTCGCCGGCGTCGACGAAGCCGGGATCGGGCCGTTGGCCGGCCCCGTGGTGGCCGCCGCGGTCATCCTGGATCGCCGTTCGATCCCGCTCGGAATCGACGATTCGAAAAAACTAGACGAAAAAACCCGGCGGCGACTCGCCGGCGAGATTCGGGCCGGTGCCGTGGCGGTTTCGGTGGGCATCGCCGAGATTGACGACATAGATCGCCTCAACGTCTACCACGCCGGACTCTTGTCGATGCGCAGGGCGGTGGAGGGCCTCGCCAGCCGCCCCTGCCACGTACTGGTCGATGCGCGGCACATTCCAGGACTGACGGTCGATCAGAGCGCCTACATAAAGGGCGACACCCGCAGCGCTTCGATCGCGGCTGCCTCGATCATCGCGAAAACCACCCGGGACGGCTTGATGGAAGAACTCGACGGGAAGTACCCCGGATACGGATTCTCACGCCACAAAGGCTATGGGACCGAGGCCCATTGCGACGCCATCCGGCGTCTGGGCCCGTGTCCGGTACACCGGATGTCCTACGCGGCGGTGCGGGAGCTCAGCGGCCGCTAGCGATAGCGAGGGCTGCCGCCTGAATCGCGGAAAGGGGCACCGAAGAATACTCGCTGGACCACTTGCGCATCAGCGTCTCGGCGCACGCCACGTCCCGCGCACGCCGATCGCGGGTCTGTTCAAAGGCGAGACCCGATGCCAGGCTCCGATTGCGCTCGTCACCAAGTGCCTGCTCGGCCATCTCGTAGAGCACCTGATTCTCTTTCTGGATGTGGGCCCGCAACAGATCGCTGAGCGTTGCCGCGGTCCCGATGAACGCGTCGAGCGCCGCCGCGTCACCCGCACCCACCCCCGACGCCAGTTGATCGAGGCGCTGCACCAATTCCCGGCCCCGGCCGTGCTCATGAAGCATGCAGTCGATGGGACCAGTATCGCGCGGAAGACCCGCCTCCATCAGCGCAGGGAACAGCAATTCCTCTTCCTTTACGTGGTGCAGGCCGTCCATGTAGGAGCGGCAGAAGCGAACGAAGTCCCGCACGTCCTCGGCAGGAACCGGGGCTGCGGCCCGCGCGGCCGACGCCATGCCATCGAGCGCTCCAAGAGCGTTTCCGATGATCTGGTGCTCGGCACGCAGGATGTCGGTCAGCTTCATCATATCGTTCCGCCTCGGACAGTTCGGTGCCGCGGGGTTCCCGCGAGAAAGACGCGGAACTCTTGGGCGGAGGGGTATCAGCGAAATCCATGCCAGGGGTCAATGGTGCCAAAAGGGGTTCCGTGTTGTCAGTTGTGGGAAGAGCGGCCCGAACGGTTCCCGACCGCGAAAACTGCCGCGGCAGGCGCGGGCGCCGCGGCACGAACAAACCTGGGCGCCGCGGCAGGCCTTGAGCGGACCAAACTCAGCGTAGCTGTGGCACCTTCCCTGCTTTTTGCTAGGAAGGGCCCTGACAATGAATCCACAGCGCGTGCCGTGCCCTTGATGGACGCCGGGAAAATCTCGATCGAACTACGAGGCTGGCTAGAAACATGAAGAATACGACAGGGCTGGCGACGCTCGACGGCAATGAAGCCGTCGCGTCGGTGGCGTACCGCGCGAGCGAAGTCATCGCGATCTACCCGATCACCCCTTCCTCGCCGATGGGCGAGCTCTCCGACGCCTGGGCCTCCGAAGGTGCCCAGAACCTCTGGGGCGCGGTCCCCGACGTCATGGAGATGCAGTCGGAGGGCGGCGCGGCGGGTGCCGTCCACGGGGCACTGCAAGGGGGCGCGTTGGCGACGACGTTCACGTCCTCGCAGGGCCTCCTCCTGATGATCCCCAACCTCTACAAGATCGCCGGCGAACTGACTCCGTTCTGCGTTCACGTGGCTGCACGTGCACTGGCCACGCACGCGTTGTCGATTTTCGGAGACCACTCCGACGTCATGGCCTGTCGTCAGATCGGACTCGCGATGCTGGCCTCGAACTCGGTTCAGGAAGCTCACGACATGGCGGCGATCGCGCACGCAGCGACGCTGTCTTCGCGAATCCCGTTTCTGCACTTCTTCGATGGGTTCCGCACTTCGCACGAAGTCGCCAAGATCCAGATCCTCGATGACGACGATCTGCGCTTCATGCTCAACGACGAACTGATCGCGGCTCACCGCTCGCGTTCGCTGTCTCCCGACCATCCGGTGGTACGAGGCACCGCGCAAAACCCCGACACATTTTTCCAGGCTCGCGAAGCGGCCAACAATTTCTACGATGCCTGCGCCGGCCATGTCGAAGACGCGATGAAGCGTTTCGCCGAGCGTACTGGCCGCAGCTTCAACCTCTTCGATTACGTCGGACACCCGCAAGCCGAACGCGTCATCATCATCATGGGCTCGGGAGCCGAGACGGTGCACGAGACCGTCGACCAGGCGGTGGCGCGCGGCGAACGCATCGGCGTCGTCAAGGTGAGGCTCTTCCGTCCGTTCTCGATCAAGCATTTCCTGGCGGCAATTCCTGCGACCGTCCGCGGGATCGCCGTTCTGGACCGCACCAAGGAACCGGGCGGCGTCGGCGAGCCTCTGTATCAGGACGTCATCACCGCACTGGCCGAAGCCGAAGTGGACGGTACTTCACCGTTTGCCGCGCGCCCGCGTGTCATCGGCGGGCGCTACGGGCTTGCTTCCAAGGAGTTCACACCCGCGATGGTGCACGCGGTGTTCGCCGAACTCGACGCCACCAAGGCCAAGAACCACTTCACCATCGGCATTCGCGACGACGTCACGAACACGTCGCTGCCTTGGAACCCCGACCTCGACATCGAACGCGACGACGTCTATCGCGCGGTGTTCTTCGGACTCGGTGCCGACGGCACCGTCGGCGCCAACAAGAACACGCTCAAGATCGTCGGCGAACACACCGACAGCTACGTGCAAGGCTACTTCGTCTACGACTCCAAGAAGTCCGGCTCGATCACGGTCTCGCACCTGCGTTTCAGCTCCGAACCGATCCGCTCGGCGTACCTGCTGGCCCAGGCCCACTTCGTCGCCTGCCACAGCTTCGGACTGCTGGAACTTCACGATGTGATGGGACTTGCCGCGCCTGGAGCGGTGGTGCTGCTGAACGCGCCGCTGCCGCCCGACCAGGTGTGGGACGCCCTGCCCCGCGAGGCGCAGGAAGAAGCCATCGCCAAGGGCGTACGCCTCTACACCATCGACGCTTACAAGCTGGCGCGCGAAGCCGGCCTCGGCCCGCGCATGAACACCATCATGCAGGCCTGCTTCTTCGCACTGGCCAAGCTGTTGCCGCCCGACGAAGCCCTGGCCGAGATCAAGAGCACCGTCGAAGCCACCTACGGCAAGCGCGGGACCGAAGTCGTGCGGCGTAACATCGCAGCCGTCGATCTGGCGCTTGCGCAGCTGCACGAAGTGCCGCTGCCTAAGAAGGCCACGGCCGAGCACGGGCGTCCGCCGGTAGTACCGAAGCAGGCGCCCGACTTCGTGCAGAAAGTGACGGCGCTGCTGATGGCCGGCAAAGGTGACGCGCTTCCGGTCAGCGCGTTTCCGATCGACGGTACCTGGCCACTCGGAACCACCAAGTGGGAAAAGCGCGCCGTCGCGCAGGACATCCCGGTGTGGGACGAAAAGATCTGCATACAGTGCAACCTGTGCGCGTTCGTGTGTCCTCACGCCGCGATCCGCGTCAAGGCCGTGAAGCCCGATGCTCTGACCTCGGCGCCCGAAGGTTTCCTGAGCGCGCCTGCCCGAGCCGGCGAACTCGACGGACTCTCCTACGTGCTGCACGTGGCGCCGGAAGACTGCACCGGCTGCGTCCTGTGCGTGGTCGTGTGCCCGGCCAAGGACAAGACCAACCCTCGCCACAAGGCGATCGACATGGCGCCGCTGGCGCCGATCCGAGAACGCCAGCGCGAGAGTTACGATTTCTTCCTCGACCTGCCCGACCTCGAACGCGAGGTACTGAAAAAGATCGACGTGCGCACTTCGCAGTATCTCGAACCGTTGTTCGAATACTCGGGAGCCTGCGCCGGTTGCGGAGAGACTCCCTACATCAAGCTGCTGACACAGCTCTTCGGCGACCGCCTGCTGATCGCCAATGCCACCGGCTGCTCGTCGATCTTCGGCGGCAACCTGCCGACCACGCCGTACACCACCGGAGCGGACGGCCGCGGCCCGGCCTGGTCGAACTCGTTGTTCGAGGACAACGCCGAGTTCGGCCTCGGAATGCGGTTGGCAGTGGAAGCGCAGTCCCGCCAGGCGCGGCGTCTGCTCGAAAAGTTGGCGCCGCGTATCGGCGACGAACTGGCCGGTCGCATACTCACCGCCAACGCCGTGCTCAGTAACGTCACGCCTGCGGTCAGCGGCCCCGGTGACGGTCCGTCCGCTCCGGCCCTGGTCCACAGCCCCGCAGTCGACATATTGCGCGCCGACGTCGAGCTTCTTCGCCAACGACTCGTCACGATCGGCGGCGAAGAAGCCGCTTTGCTGGGAACGCTGGCCGACTACCTGGTACCCAAGAGCGTGTGGCTGGTCGGCGGCGACGGTTGGGCCTACGACATCGGCTACGGCGGTCTCGATCACGTGTTGTCGAGCGGGCGCAACATCAACGTGTTGGTACTCGACACCGAAGTGTACTCGAACACCGGCGGACAGGCCTCCAAGGCCACGCCGCTCGGAGCCTCGGCAAAGTTCGCGGTGTCGGGCAAGTCCAGCGCCAAGAAAGACCTCGGCATGGAAGCGATGAGCTACGGCAACGTCTATGTTGCCCGTATCGCGTTCGGAGCAAGACCGAGCCAGACGCTCGACACTTTCCTGGAAGCCGAATCCTACCCCGGACCTTCGATCATCATCGCCTACAGCCACTGCATAGCCCACGGCTTCGATCTCTCAATGGGCGCCGAGCAGCAAAAACTGGCGGTGGGCTCCGGAACCTGGCCTCTGTACCGCTACGATCCGCGCCGCATTGCCGAGGGTAAACCTCCATTGTCGCTCGACTCTGCGGAACCCAAGATCCCGCTGCGCGACTACATGAAGGGCGAGACCCGCTTCCGCATGGCCGAGATGATCGATCCGGTACGCTTTCATGAACTGCAAAAGGCCGCCGAACACGAGGCCAAGCAACGCTTCGCCGTGTACAAGCAACTGGCGGGGATCACCGTGCCGCGCACGGAGGGGGAAGACGCGTGAGCATCGATCTGTCCACCACATACCTCGGTCTCAAACTCGACCACCCGATAATTCCGGGAGCGTCGCCGCTGGTAGATGACGCAGATGCGGTGCGTCGCATGGAAGACGCCGGTGCCGCAGCCGTCGTCCTGCACTCGCTGTTCGAAGAGCAGATCACGCAGGAAGAAGTCGGCACCATTCACCACATGGAGATTCACGGAGAATCTTCGGCCGAGGCGCAATCGTACTTCCCCCTTCACGAGCGCTTCCGCTTCGGCCCCGACGAGTACCTGGAACTCGTCTCGCGCGTGCACCTGGCCGTCGCGGTGCCGGTGATCGCTTCGCTCAACGGCACCACCCGCGGCGGCTGGCTGCGCTATGCCAAGCTGATCGAGGAAGCCGGAGCCGATGCCATCGAACTCAACGTCTACGACGTCAAGGCCGACCCTGCCACGTCGGCAGCTCAGATCGAAGACAACATCGTCGGCATGCTGACCGAGATCAAAGCCAACTTGAAGATCCCGGTGGCGGTCAAGCTATCGTCGTTCTTCACGTCGACGGCCCATCTGGCAACCAGGCTCGACGAAGCCGGCGCGGACGGCCTGGTGCTGTTCAACCGCTTCTACCAACCCGACATCGACATCGAAGAACTCGAAATCCGTCATTCGCTCAAGCTCTCCTCGTCCGTCGAACTGCTGCCGCGCCTTCGCTGGGTGGCGGCGCTGACCGGACGCCTGGGCTGCTCGCTGGCGGTTACCGGTGGGGTGCACACGGTGGAGGACGCCGTGAAAGCGGGAATGTGCGGAGCCAACGCGATACAGGTCGTGTCGGCACTGCTGCGCAACGGTCCCGGACACCTGCGCACGCTGGTGGACGGCTTCCGCGACTGGCTCGTCGCCCACGAGTACGAGTCCTTCGAGCAGATGCGCGGCAACATGAGCCTGGACCGCTGTCCCGACCCGCGCGCCTACGAGAGGGCAAACTACGTCAAGACGCTGCTGTCCTGGAAACACGACCTCTGACGCTTGGCCGCCGCGGGGCGGCCGGTGTGAAGTCCCGGCCCTCGTCCTGTAGGGTGGCGGCATGCACGCAAGGAACGCAGCCGCGGCAGCGGCCGGCAGGGGAACGCTAGCGGTCGCCGTCATGGCCGCGGTGGTGTGGAGCGGCGGGGCGGCGCAGGCGGGAGGCAAGCCCGATTCGGCCTTCCACATCGACAGCAACCAGAGCCGCAACCAGGTGCACTACGGCGTCAACACCAGCCCCGAGTGCCGCCCCGTCGGCGACGAGCCGGCCTACAACTACTGGCTGCGTCTTGGCAACGTTCCCGGTGCGACCACGACGCGACCGCTCAGCCTGCTGCAACAAGTCGCCTACGGCTTCAAGACCCAACGTGTCCGCAGCGACGGACGCGTCGAATTGCGGCTCAGAGCCTTGCCGGAGCGTCTGTTCACTATCCGCGCCGCGCCGGTAGCCGACGGCTGCAAAACCGAAACCTTCGTGACCATCGACGGCAAGGAGGCCTACCTCGACAAGGTATTCGTGTTCGCCGACGAGGGCATCATCCTTCCCGACGTGCGCTACATAGAGCTCTACGGCCACACCAACGACGGCCACGCCGCCTACGAAAAGATCAACGTCCAACCGTGAACCAAGCCAAGCCGACGCAGCCCGCAAGACGCACCGGACGCACGCTGCAGCGCTATGTTCTGCGTGAAGTACGCAACGCCTTCGCGGTCGGCATCGGTTCCGCCGTTTCGATCCTGTTCGTACTGCGCGTCGTGGAACTCGTCGACCTCGCGTTCGCGCGCGGCGTGCCGGGCCGCCTGGTGCTCGGGCTGTCGGGCTACATAGTCCCTTCGTTCCTGGAAACCGCGATCCCGATGGCGGCACTTCTCGGCATCGTGGTCGCGTTCGCGAGGCTCGGCTCGGATGGCGAACTGGTGGCGCTGCGCGCGTCCGGCGTCGGTCTCATGAACCTCCTGCGTCCTCTGCTCGCTTTCGGTTTTGCGGTGGCGACGCTCAGTCTCGTGCTCGGCATATGGGTACGGCCCTGGGCCAACCGCGGTATCGAAATAACCACCTACGAGATGGCGCGCACGCGGCTTACCGCCGCGCTGCGCCCCGGGGTGTTCAACGACTGGTTCGGAGGAGTCATCCTCTACGTCGACCAACTGGACCCCAAGTCCGGCGACATGCGTTCGGTGATGCTCGCCGAAGAACGCAAGGAGTACGGCCGCAAGACGATTTTCGCCGCCGAAGGCCACGTCCAGTCCAACGAAGACGCCCGCACGGCCCATCTGGAACTGCACGACGGAAGCTTATTGACCTACCACGACTCGGATAAGTACCACGACAAAACCGACTTCACGTCGATGGAGATCAACCTCGACCTGACCGAAGACACCGGCGTCGACCTGCGCGAGATGGGTGGACCCGGCGCGATGACATGGACCGACCTGGTCGGTGAGCGCGACACCAAACTGGCCCGAGGTGAGTCGGCGATCGAGGAAACCATAGAACTTCATCGCAAGTTCGTGCTGCCGGCAGCAGCCCTCCTGCTTCCCTTCATCGGTGTGCCGCTCGGTGCCGCAGGCCGCCGCGGTGTGCGTTCGCGCGGCATGGTAGTGAGCATCCTGGTAGTGCTGATCTACTATCTGCTGCTTACCGGCGCCGTTACCTTGGCGCGTCAGCAGGTGGTCCCGATAGCGCTGTCGATGTGGTTACCAAACCTGCTGCTCGGCGGGCTCGGCCTTTGGCTGTTTCGGCGCTCGGCCACCGAACAGCCTCTGATGTTCGGCCTCACGTCGTGGATCAGCCTCCGGAAACGCGGGTAGTGAGCATTCTCGGCCGCTATTTGGTGGGACTCTACCTGCGCGCCTTCGTGCTGTGCCTGGTAGGGGCCGTAGGTCTCTTGCTGGTCGTCGATTTCTTCCAACGCATCGGCGAGTTTGCCACCTACGACGCCAACGCTTCGCTGATAGCCACCTACTTCGCACTGCGCGCTCCCAAAATGGTCGCCGACGTCTACCCCGCCGCGGCTCTGTTCGCCTCGTTGCTCAGCGTCGGCTCGCTGGTGCGCACCAACGAAGTCCAGGCGATGCACGCGTGCGGAGTCTCGGTATTCCAGATCGCGCGTCCTCTGGTCCTGACCAGCATCTGCATCAGCATCATCGCTTTCATGTGGAACGAAACGGTGGTGCCGCCGATGGCCGCGCGCGCCCGTGCGGTCAAGAACATCGGCATCAGGGGCCTGCGCGAGCGCGGGTTGCTCGACACCAACTCTCTGTGGTTCCAGGTGCCGGAAGGCTTCCTCAACATCGACTACTTCGACGCCGCCCAAGAGATTCTTCACGGCGTAACTGCGCACATGGTCGATTCGAACTTCCACCTGCGCCGGATCGTGGAAGTCCCGCAAGCGACCTGGCAGCAGGACCACTGGAACCTCGCGTCAGGCACTGTCAGCAGCTACGGCGAGGCCGGCGCCCTGGAGTTCCGCCCGCTGGTTCCAGGTGATCTCACGCTGGCCGGGACTCCCGCCGAGTTCAGCAAGAGGACGCCGCGCGCCGACGAGTTCAACACCCGCGAACTTTTCGAGCGCATCCAGATGCTGAAGTCCAAGGGACTGGATCCCGCCGAATTTCAGGTCGATTTCCAGTTCAAACTTGCGATGCCGCTGTCGGGAGTCATCACCGTACTGCTCGGCGTACCTCTGGCCCTGCGCGGCTCGCGTCGCGGCGGCATGGTCCAATACCTCGTGACCGGACTCATGGCCTGTTTCGCGTACTGGCTGACCCAGGCGCTGACAGTCTCGGCCGGACACGCCGGCGCGCTGCCGCCATTCATCGCGGCGTGGACGGCCAACATCCTGTTCGTATTGGTCGGTGGACTCCTGGCCTCGCGTACCTGAAATCAACTGCACCCAGCGTGGGTTCGGCTTCGGCGCCGAGCGACAGGCTCCGCGAGCGAGGCGACCACGGGAACCGTCGCGGCTGCAGCCGCGACGCTACAGCGCCTCGGCGACTGCCGCGAGAAACGCCGCCGCGCGGCCGCCGTTGGCCACACGGTGATCGAACACCAGCACCAACGCCGCTTTCGTCGAGCCGGGCTCGACGTCGGCCAGACCGACGATGGCAGCCTGCTCCGGATAGGGAATCGGAACGAAGCGGTGCACGCCACGACCCAGCATCGAAGTGACTGTGACGGTACCGCCGCTCAGATGCTCTACGCCCAACCGCTGACGCGCGGCCAGATACTGAAGACCGCGCAACTCCTTGGCTACGGCCTCGGGCTGTTTGGCGGCAGCATCGCGCACCACCACCACGTAAAGGTCTCCGGCCACATCCACCGCCACGCCGACGTTGACCTGCTCGAAGAGGCGCACGCGATGGTCAGCAGTCGCGTAACCGTTGAACTCGGGAAAGTCGCGACATGCAACGGCCACGGCGTGCACCAGCAGATCTACCTCCGTGACCATCACCTTGCGTTCGGCGCCGAGCGCGAGTGCGCGCTCGCGCACCGGAGCAAGGTCTACCATCCGCTCGAGCGACGAGGCGGGAATCGCCGCCACGCTCTGTTCCATCACGCGCGCCACGCGCCTCTGGATGGTACCCATCGGCTTCAACTGCGACGGCCCTCGCGCATCGTTCGACGGCGCGCAGACATCGGGACTCGCGGCATGCAGCTCCGCGGCCATTGCGACGACGTCTTCTTCGCGCACCACGCCGCGCCCCGCGAACAGCGCGACATCGAGCCCGAGTTCCGTGATCTTGCGCTGAGCCTTCGCACTGATGCGGGTCGCAGACTCCGCACCTGAGGCCGACGCGGCGCTCGCCACCTCCGCAGCGCCGTGGCCGGACGCCGAGGAAATCGCGCGGGCGCCGGCGGCGGACGGCAGCGGCGTGTCCGGCCGATCGGTCACATAGCCGAGCAGACCGCCCACAGGTACTTCGTCGCCTTCGGCAGCCACCGGACGCGCATAACCCGCGACCGGCGCTTCCACGGTAACCACGGCCTTCGACGTCTCGATGTCGCAGAGCGCCGCGCCCTCTTCGACGCTGTCGCCTTCCACGACGGCCCAGCTCACCACATAGACGCTGTCGGCGTTGACGATTTCGCGCGGCACCTGGACGGCGTGCACACCCGCGGGAAGTTCAGAACTCGTGAGTGTCATCGGCAAGCGCTCCGTACCGCCTCTCTGATGCGCGCAGCATCGGGCAGCACCTGCTGCTCGGCCGGCCGCGCGTTGGGAATGGGAAGATGGTGAGACGCCACGCGCACCGCACGCGCGAGTCCGCTGCCGAGTTCTTCAGCCACGCGTGCCAGCACCTCGGCTCCGAAACCCCACGGCGCCGTGCCCTCTTCCACGACCACGAGCCGTCCAGTGCGACGGACCGAGTCGAGAATCGGCGCGAGTCCCAGCGGGGCGAGCTGAGCCACCACGAGATAGTCGGCGACGATCTCGTCCTCCTCGAAATTCGTAAAGAGCGCTTCCTCGACCATCGCCGTGAGGCCGCCGTAGGTGACGACAGTGACGTCGCCGGCGCTGCCCGGCGTGCGCCACACACCGGTAGGATAGAGAGCGCCGACTTCGCTTTCGTGAAGTTCCAGCACCATGCCGGCAGGCGCCTCGGTCTGCAGACGTTTGGCGTAGAGGATCTTCTGTTCGAGAAACAACACGGGCCGCGAATCTTCCACCACGGCGCGGCGCAGCAGTTCGCCAGGATCGTGACGCGAGCTCACGGCCACCACCACCAGTCCAGGCACTCCGAAGAACATCTTCTCGATGCTCTGGCTGTGCGTGGGCCCGTAGCCGCGATGGCCGCCCACCGGCGCCCGGATGACCAGCGGAGTATCCGCCTGCCCGTTGTACATCCAGTGGAACTTCGAGATGTGGTTCAGGATCTGATCGGCGCCGAGAGCGAGGAAATCGCCGAACATGATCTCGATGACCGGACGCATCCCGCGCAGCGACATGCCTCCGCCCATACCGATGATGCCGGCCTCACTGATAGGAGTTGACAGCACGCGGTCAGGAAAGCGCGTGGAGAGTCCGCGACTGACCTTGAAAGCTCCGCCGTAGGGATCGACGATATCCTCGCCGAGCAGCATCACGTCGTCGTGACGGGCCAGCAGTTCGTGCAACGCGGCGTTCAGGTTCTGTACCACCAGCGTAGTGGCAGCATCGGGACCGGGGAATGCGTCCTTCCCGGGCAGCGTCCGCGCACGGCCGTGAAAGGCCGCCCTTTCGGCTTCGGCATCGACGCCGGCCACCGGCGCGACCTCGGCACGCGCGAGCGCTGCGTCGACACGCAGCCGCGCCGCATCGGCGAGTGCCGCCGTAGTCTTCACACCGACATCATGTTGCAGACGCAGCAGCGGATCAGCTCTGCGACGCTCGTCTATCTCTTCTGCATCGCGGTCGTCGTCGCCCTTGCTGTGCGCCGCCAGCCGGTAGGTATCGAGCACCTGGAAGAACGGCCCTTCTCCCGCCCGGATGCGTTCGACAACGCTCCGCATGTGCTCGGCCAGAGCAACCGGATCGTCGGCTGCACGACGATCGGTGGCGATACCGAAAGCGGCGGCGCGCGCTTCGATGTCGCCCGCCGTGGTGCGGGTCGTGGGCGTCGACTGGGCGTAACGGTTGTGCTCGAGCACGTACAGAACCGGGAGCTTCCACAGCGAAGCCATGTTGAACGATTCGTAGACGACGCCTTCGCCCAGAGTACCGTCGCCGATGAAACACGCGGTCACGGCCCCGCTACCCTTGTGCTGCTCGGCCAGCGCGATACCGGTGGCCACCGGCACGATGCCGCCCTGAATACCGTTCGAATAGAAGTTGCGCTCGCACAGATGCTGGCTGCCACCGCGCCCGCCCGAAGCGCCGGTGACGCGCCCCATGATTTCGGCCAGCAGCAACTCGGGGTCGTCGGTGTAGGCGAGAAAGTGTCCGTGACAGCGGTGGTTGGAGAAGATCACGTCGCGGGTGTGGTCGAGCGCGCCGACCACACCGACGGCACAGGTTTCCTGCCCGATACACGTGTGCGTGGTACCGAACAGCCGGCCCGCCGAGAACAGTTCGAGCAGCCTCTCCTCCACCTCGCGAATCAGCATCATCTTCGCGAGCGCGTCTTCGACGCCGAGCACCGGCGGCTCGACACGAACGTTCCTGGTCACTGAAGAAACCGGGCGCGTCATCTACCGGCCGCCATCATCAGTTCGCACCGCAGCGAGCGGCGAGGATTTCTTCCATGCGCTCGAGCGATACCAGTTCAGGCACGTCTTCGGGCTCGAACCAGCAACCAAAGTGTTCTTCGAGCGCCACCACGAGTTCGACGTGCTTGGCCGAATCCCACCCTTTGACCTTGTCGGGCGCGACGCCCGCGGCCACGACGGCGGCGGGTATCCCGAACACCTCGGCGAAAACTTTCACGATACGCTCTCTCACGTTCTGTCCATGCTCCTCGTCACGCTTCGACCTCATAAACATCGGCTACTGGCCGTGCCGGCCATCGCCGGACTTTGTTCGATGCCGCTCTCACCGATACGCCCGGTCACAGTCGAGCAGGCTGATGAGCCATGCGTCGGGGCGCGGCGCCTCGGCGGGCAGCCGATGATACCAGACGGGAACCGGCGCGCGACGGCGGAAACGCTGCCGCTCCAGTGCCGCATCCAGTTCGGGCCGCGAAGAAAGGCACTGCACGTAATCGGCGCCCTCGGCCTTCAAGCGCCTGCAGGCCAGCCCGACCGCATCTGCAAGCCACTGTTCGTGCGCACGCGGCCACACCAGGTCGACGATGCGGCCGCGCAAAAGACCGGCCGAGTCGCGATCGGTACGCGTGATCAAGTGGCCGGCCGCCACACCGCCGCTGTCGAGCAGCGCGATACGGTAACCGCCGCCGGGATAGTCGGAGCAGAACCAATCGACGTAGGCGCGGTCCCGCGTCATCAGCGGGGCCAGTTCCCCGCAGCGCCGCTGCCACATTTCGTCGTGCTCCGGCGGCAAGCGCTCGACATCGCGTGCGACGGCGCCGTGGCCTGACTGTCTCCCGGCCAGCAGCGCCAATGCAGCGCCGGCGGCGACACCGACCGGCGCGCCGAGCCAGCCCGGCAAGCGCTTGCGCGCCCAGCCCGCCACGAAACGTCCGCTGAGCGGCCGCAGCCACGTGGCCGCTCGCGGCGATTCCTTCCAGCCGAGCAGCGGCAGTACCCGGCGCGTGTCAGCCGAACCCTGCAACGTCAGCAGAATGCCGGCGGCAGCCTCGGCCTTGCGCAGCAGTCCTACGCCCACGCCCACGCCGCGCTCACCCGGCACCACCTGCCAATCCACGAACCACGCGGCCGGCCACGGTCCACCGGGACCGTGCAGCAACGTGCGCATCATCCCGATGAAACCCAGCACCGCACCGTCATCGCCGCGCCAGTAGAAAGCGTTGGGCGCCCCGCCGCGTCCGACGCGGTACTTCCAGTCCCAGTGCGCGCGCCCACGTGCGCCGATGCGCTCGCCCAGAAAATCGTACACGGCCTCGGGAGCGGCAGCGTCGAAGACCTCGATCGGCATTCGCTACGCTCCCTTACCGTCGCCGCGGGAGGCGTGTGCGGCAGCGATGCGATTGCGCGCCTCGGTCAACGTCACGCCTTCGACGCCGCGGCCAGCGAGCCAGACAAAGAAACCGTCGAGTCGGCGGTAGAGATCCTCGATAGACTCCGGCGTCGGATTGTAAGGACTGCCGCCCGGCATCAGTTCGCTCGAGTGGAAGGTGAGATTTAGCACCGGCGCGCCGGCCTTGTTCGCAAGCTCGGCCACGCGCGCCAGGCGCTCGGCTGTCATGTAGGGATAGGGGCGCAGCCACTGCGCGCCGAGATGCCAGCGGTCGAACGCGCGCCGTACCTTGCGGTAGCGGCTGTAGAGCGCCTTGACGCCGGGAATGCAGCGGCCAAGCGCGCTGTAAAAGACGATGGTGGGCGACACCTCCCACAACCCGAGCGTGCCGGGGCGGCACACATCGTCGAACGCCAGACGGTAAGGCAACGTGGGAGCGCTGTTGTAATTCGGACCGCCGCTGCGGCCGGGATGTCCCTTGCTCGGCCCCCAGTTGACGCCCGGACACACCGACGTGTCCACCAGAAAGCCGAGCCGCTCGAGCAGGCGCGCGTGCACGGCGTCGAGTCCCCAGCGGCCGGCCTTGTAGGAGACGGGCCGTACTCCGTAGTTGCGCTCGATGGCAGCCACCAGCGTTTCGAGCTTACGCAGCTGCACGTCTTCCGGATATTCGAACGGATAAGGATGGTAGCGGAAGTCGTCGTCCGTGACCGTCTCCAGCGGTGGAGTGTTCCACGGGTGCAGGTGAGCGCCGACTTCGCATTCGCCGGCAGCCAACCGCGGCCGCAGAAACTCACCGAGAAACGGATTCTCGGCCATCTCGATCGTCAGCAGGTACGTGACCTTAAGCCCATACTTGCGGCAGAGTTCGTGAAAGCGTGGCACGAAGTGGACGTTTTCGGTGGCAGGACTGCTCGGACGAGCCCACTCGTTGTCGGGTTCTGTGTCGAGGGTAACGACAAACATCAACGGCTCGCGCATGCTTCTCCCGCTCTGATCGGCAGCCGCCCGTCACGAGCCCGCCACAACGTCGAAAACAGTGCCGCGGCGCCGCGGCGGCGGATTGAACCGTTAACGCGAGAAGTGTGCAAGATAAGGCGCCCGGGGCGGGCAGGGGCGGCTCTCGCCGCGACGTCGGCGGGAAAAGTCACGAGTGGCTGGCGGACCGGACGCGGCAGCGGCTGACCTGGTCAGCGCAGCGTACGCTGCCGCAGCAGACGAAAGAGGATCGGCCATCCCCACACGAAAGGATGACGTCTCTGCCTGTCGCTGAGTTCGACATGGACCCCGGTGTGGCGGCCCAGTTTCCAGATCACGTAAGGAAGCCAGTCGCCGAAGGTCACGGCCGACTTGATGAGCCTCAGCAGGTAGACAGACTTGGCCAGTGCCCCCGTCCTGCCCCAGCGACGGACGATGGCGCGGCGCCGGGCCGGCTCCATGACGACCTGCACGACGCCGCTCGTGCCGTCCTGCGACGGGCCGCTCCGCACGCGGCCCTGGATCAGGCCCCGACCGGCAAGTTCAGCCACCGCCAGTTCGGTTACTCTGCAGTAGCGCGCCGGTGCGGCGCGGTAGATCGATCCTATGGTCTCGGCCGTCTCGGGCCTGAGTTCGGTGTCGTAGGTTCTCGCAAACCCGAACTGCCAGAGTCCCTCAACATCGGTGATCTGCGGGGCCAGCGCCAGCATATGACCGACCATGGTCAGCGCGGCTTCGGCTGCATCTTCGGCGATGCGTTCGCGCACCGCCGTATTGCGCGCCCATACCAGCGCCGCAGGCTGGCAGAAACGTGCCCAGATGACCGCGTGCAGGCTCTGCGGACGGCACGCCTTGGAGAAGTCACGCTGCGCGATGATGTTGTACTTCATGCGCAGCCGGCGCCCCTGCCAGAACGTGTCGACGTAATACACGCTGGGCGGCAGCAACCAGTTCAACAGCACCAGCATCGTGCCCTTGACGCTGCGGCCATAGGCGGAACGGTAAGCGTCCACGACAACGTAGAAGTCGAGAACCCCGTCCTCCAGCGTGCTGCGCCTCAGGCATGATCCGTAGAACAATACGCCCTGCACCGCCTCGCCGTGGCGGCGGCGGATTTCCTGCGCGAGCGCTGCCGCCTCAGGTGCGATCACGGCGGCGTGTTCGACCGCGAACAGTCCCAGCAACTCGCCCCAGGCATCGGACGCCACCGCAGACTCGCCGTCGGACACATCAGGCGGAAGCGGCTTGGCGGGGACGGCCGACGCGGCGCACTCGCCGATGGACGCGACAGACACGGGGCGAGATTAGCTCAGCGAGTGCTCAAGAAGCGAACCCTGCGATCAGACAGCAGGCGCGCGCTGCGGCCCGGCATCGGATCGAACAGTTCGCCGTCCAGAGTCGCGCCGCAGTCCATGCGTAAGCGGACCTCCTCGACGTTGCGGCTGACGTAGCGAGGATCCAGGTCGGCACGATGCGGCGCATGCCCGGTCAGGATCCGAGTCACGGCCAGCGGGTGCCGCAGCGCTCCGGGAGCCACGGCAGTGAAGTGGAGACCTCCAGGTCCGGCTCCCCAGAACGGCCGCATCCGCAGGAACAGGCGACGCAGCGTCGTCGCGATGAACAGTTGAAACTCTTTCTGCGCCAAAGCTTCGCCGTCGAGCGAGACGTCGAACGAATCGGCATCGAGGATGTGATCGTCGCGGCCAAGCAGTGCGCGGGTAAGCAACGAGGCCGTAACCAGCCCGCTGCCGAAAACTCCTCGGCCTTTTTCCTTGGGGAAAAGTCGGTGCGTGAGCAGGATCGCGCGGTAGATAACGCCGGCGCCGAAAAACGTGCCGTAGTGGTCGACGCCGTCGGGCTCGATCACCAGGTGCAGCACCGCGCGATCCACCACCGCCGATTCGACGCGTCCGCTGGCTGCGCGCGCCACCAGACGGTCGAGAGCAGCCACCGGATCGCGCGCGCTGCCTATGTCGAGAGCGCTCATCGAGGTACGCCCGGTACGCAGCGGAGCTATCAGCGGCAGCTTCACGAACGGGCTGGTCGCGCACAGAACTTCGGTAAGCGAACGTTGCAGCGTACCGTCGCCGCCGTTCACTACCAGGATGTCGATGCCGGCGTCGGCCAGTTCACGCATCGCTTCGGGCGCGCCGTGACTGTACTCCGTCTCTACGTGAACGACGTCGGGATATTTCGCGAGGTGGTCCAGAACCCGCGCGACGCGTGCTCCGTCACCTCCGGCCTGCAGATTGCTCAGAACGCCGATGCGCACTGTATTTCCGCAGAATTCCGTCTCCCTCGCTCTGCTCGGCCCGAAGCCGAAAGAGATGGGTCTGGGCGCCGAAGCGACACGGCGCGAGACATCAGAGGCGTATCAGGATCGTCAGGACCCCGCCCGCCGTAAGGCCCCACAGAATATCTTTTTGCAGATTCGACGCAGGCCCTTGCAACTCCGCCACGAGCGCACGGATGAAGAACAGCACCGTCACGACGCTGAGAGCCGCGAGCAGGCCCGGCACCTCTTCGTTTCCGCGCGCCACTACGGCCTCGTGCGAGAGCCTGAAACGGTAGGTGATACCGGCGCAGATACCGCCGATGCGAACCAAGCGTAGAGAGGACATGGGGGTCACACGAGGGGCCGGGCTCAGTCCGCGACTGGCCCGGCCCTCGCATAAGGATCAGCAAATCACTCTTCGACTACTTTTGCCGAGCGCGCGAGTTTGAGCAGTTCCTGCTTGTCCTTGTCACCGGACGCAGCCTGCTTTTCCCATCTCTTTTCACGCCACGGCTTGAGCATGTACTCGTCCATGAAGACGACCAGGAAACTGAAGCCAACGACGATTACGATCGAGTTCCAGAATGTGAGTTTTATCATCTATCCCACGCTCCTCAGATGCGGACCATCTCACGACCTTCGTGATGCTCTGCTTCCTTCATGATGAAACGCGGCTTGAACAGCAGGACAAGTACCGGCAGCAGGGTCTGCGAGCCGACGTAACTGATGCCCATCCAGATGGCCAGCAGTAAGCCCATCTCGGCGTTGAAGCGGATGTTTGAGGTCACCCAGAACAACGTGCTGATGATCATCGTGACGGCGGTGAAGGTCACCGCCTTGCCCGAAGTCTCCATGGCCTCACGCACCGAGTCGAGCAGGTCGCCGCGAATGCGGATCTCCTCGATGATGCGGCTGACGATGTAGAGACCGTAGTCGATGCCGAAGCCCACACCGACCGTCACGAGCGGCAGCGTCTGGACGTTCACTCCGATGTGCTCAACCGCCATGTACGCGTTGACGATGATGTTGGAGATGATGAGGGGCAACAACAGGTAAATGCCGGCTGCCCACGAACGGTACGTGAACAGCATGATCAGATAGATCGAGAAGAACCCGAGAAAGTTCATCAACAGGTCGTTGCTGACCAGTTCTTCGTTGGCCGCAGCCAGCACGCCGATCAGACCACCGGCGAGTTTAAGAACCGCTTTCCACGGGGCGTTGATCGTCGTCTCGATCTCCTTCCCGCCGCGATCGAGCGTGAAGCCCAGGACCTTGGAACGTCCCGACTCGTCACTCATCGCGTCATGGAGCGTGTCCATGTTCTTCACTTTGGTCTGGCCCACCATCACGATCTTGTCGCCGACGTGGAACGGAGTGTCTTTCCCGGCCGCATCGGCAGGAATGGAAGCACCAGGTACCAGGTGGATGGGCGACCACGACGTTTCGCGCTTGTTCCAGAACTGCTCAGGCGAGACGTTCTTGACGACGACGCCATCACCTTCCTGAGCGACCTCGATCCCGAGGTCGTCGAACTGGGTGTCGGTGATGAACTCCTTACTGCGCCCGATGATCCTGCGGATGTTTCCACCCTTGTGGTCACGGCAGAAGAAGGTCACGTGAGCGGTCGAGAAATCCGTCGAAACGTACTTGGCGGTTTCGGTGGGCGGAGAACCCGAGAAGAAGATGAAGAACAGACCGCCGACGTCCACCCAGTTACTCGGTATCACGCCCCACTTGGGCTCGAGTTCGTGGAAGACGCTGTTGACGGCGCGAAGGATGTCGGCGAGCGAGAAGCTGTATCCGACGCCCGGATCACGCTCCAGGTAGCGCTGGAAGTGCTCCATCGTCTTGAGCGTGTGCGGATCCTTCATCGCGTTCTTGTCGTAGCCTTCGGCGACGACGATCAGCGGCTCGACGCCGCCAAACTTTCCCTGAATCCGCGAGTGCGAGGTGTTGTACGGGGAATCGAGCCACAGCAGCGGGGAAGCGGCCGCGGGGTCGCCGATGGTCAGGTCCCGCATCAGGTAGATCCCGACGATGGCCGCGACCGACCAGGAGACGACCGTGATCGCCATGCCCGACTTGCTCAGCAGTACGGCGGTGAACTTGTTGATGGCAGTACGGAAACCACCACGCTCGCGTAGGATCACCAGTTCGGGCTCGGGCGCCTTCAGGTAGTAGTACACGATCGGGTTCAGCATCATCTCGGAAATCGTGATGGCCAGAATCCACCACGAAGCCGTGATCGCCAGCTTCTGCAGCATGATCACCGGAACCAGCAGGATGACCAGCACACCGAATGCGTCGGTGGCGATGCCCGAGAAAGTCGGAACGAACAGTTCAGCGAACGACGCGACAATGGCGCGGCGTTTGTTCCAACCGCAGCGCTCGAACTCTTCGTAGTATCGATCGTGCATCTGGATGGCGTGACTGACCGCGCGTGCGGTGATCAGGAACGGCACCACCAGCATCAGCGGGTCCAGCGCCAGGCCGATCAGGTGAATGAACCCGAGCCCCCAGAACGCGGCGATCAGGCCGGTGATGGTCGGACGCAGCGCACCACGCCAGTCGTGGAAGTACATCCAGCGCAGCACCCACTCGAGACAGTAAGTGACGACCAGGATGAAGAATACGTCGTCGGCGTAGTTATAGACCCAGCCGTAGAGGCGAGGCTCACCGGCCGACCATATTTTGAGCTTGGAGCCGTGGCCCGTGAGGTTCGCCGTGCCGGGTGCGCCGGCCCGCACGTAGCCGATTTGAACACCGGCATCGCCCGCCTTGGCCACTGCATCGGCGATCTCGTAGCGGTGCTGAACCTTGGCGCCGGCCACCGTGACGATGACGTCGTTCTCCTTGAGTCCGGACGCCCCCGCTGCGCTGTCCTTGAACAAGCGCTTGACCAGAACGCCGGTGCCCTTCTCGACCTTCAAGGCTTCGGCACGGTCGGGGTCGACATCGACCATCTGCGCGCCTACCCAGCCGGTAGTGAACGGCGTGATCACACGATCGTTCATTTCCTCGAAGATACGCCGGTAATCGAGACGGCCTTCGATGAAGTTCGCGCGAATGATGGCGGCGCGGTCATCGAGGGACACCAGGATTCCGAACACGTTCTCGGAGTTGTGGACGATGCGCCTGACCTCGGCAGCGTCCGGTTCCGTCCTGGGCATGTCGATCATGACCGGCTCGGAACGCAGCGTTCCGGCGGCCGCGACCTTCAGGTGCCGGGTCGTACGGTGGCCGATCGAGTCGATCTGACTGTGGTTGACTCCGTAAATACGGTCGACTTCCTCAGTCATCATGTAGATCTGAGCGAGGTTCTCGACGTTGAAGAGATTGCCCTCCTCAACTTCGGCCATCATCACGATGTTGTTGGCACCGCCGAAGTCCTTGGAGAACCTGTTGTGGATCTGTACGTAGGGATGGGTCTGGGGCAGCAAGTCCCCGAAACTGGTCTCCAGGTGAAGCTGCATGCTCCAGTAGGCGAACACCCCCGTGACGGCCAGGACAATGAGCGACACCGGGTGACGGTAGTCGATCAACTTGTCGCCAACCCAGTAAAGCAGCCGCTTATCCCTTGGAACTTCGTAATCGATTGCCATCGCTATCCCTTCCCTGTCCTTCTGTTCTCGGCCTTGCGGCTGGTGACAAACCCCGGCCCGTCACCTCGGCGCGGACACAAGAAACATGACCGTGCCAGCCCTCGAACGTGCGGCCGACCTCAACGTGAAAGCTCGCCTGCCCTTGATGAGCGGAAAATCGGTTTCGTCCCGCCGGAAGCCCGCAACCGTGTAGATGGAAGCACGACTTAGGTCAACCCTTTCGGCTCGGACCTCTCCCCTGAGCGCCCCGAGGACTCGGAGCCTTGCGGGGCACACGGCGCGGAGCACTGATCCGAGCCCCGCCGGCTCGCACCGCGCCGGACAACCGCGCCAGCGAAATCCTATACTCGCTCGGAGGCGTGGCCTCCCGCCTCCGAGCGGCCCTCGTGAGCACGCCCGAGCAACAATTTCTCGGCTGTCACCCTGTCCGCCTCGCGGTCCACGTCGATGGCAGCCTCCGCAAAGGGCAGCACCACGGCATCGACGCTGGCCCCGATCACACGCGAAACGCGAGCCAGTGCTCCGGCCAGATCGAGCTGGCCAACCGCGAACAGGGCCAGGTTGGTAAGGCCGAAAACGCTCACCAGACGCCACGGCTGCTTGCGGAA
Organism: uncultured bacterium; assembly: GCA_903893315.1. GTDB lineage: Bacteria > Desulfobacterota > Binatia > UBA1149 > CAITLU01 > CAITLU01. The sequence continues at coordinate 126,600 of CAITLU010000052.1, read as the reverse complement.
ACGCTCGGCCCGGATCCAGAAACGCGGGACCGCCGCCGCGGCCGGATTGCGCAGATAGAACAGGTTGGCCCCGGAAAACTTCTCGCCTTTCAGTACGATGAAGGTGCGGGGCTGGTTGGGAAAGCGGGCGCGGAAGATCGACCCGGGCACCAGCCCGACGACGAAGTCCGCACTGGAGCGCTCGGCCGCCTGCTGAAAAAACCGCACGACCTCGGGGGTCAGAAGCGGATGATCGGCGGTGGTGACGAAAAGCGGGCCGCCGCACGACGCAACGAAGTAATCCGCCACGCTGGCGGCCGGAGAAGCAGCCGACCGGTGAAACACCAGGTGACCGGCGGCCGTTAGCGCCGCCAACTCGGGCTGGGCACGCAGCAGGTCCTCGTCTCCGGCGCTGACCGCGATCGGCCCGTCCAGCCCGCTCTCGCGCAGCGTGCGCACCACCCGCAGAAGCATCGGAACGCCGGCGATGGGGAGCAGGGCACGGTGCCCATAACCACTCATGTCGGCAAGAGCGTCACCGCTGGAGCGGCGACCGGCGAGCACAAGAGCGCGGGTCTGCATTTATCCATAGTTAGGGATGAGGATTGCGCGGGCAATCGGCGGCTGGTGCGCGCCCGGCCGCTGTTCGCCGACGAAGCCCTCTCTGACCACTGCTGATCGATCGGCCGCCCCCGAGGTTGACCACCCTCGCTCGACGGGGTAGCTCGACTGCTGGCCCTTACATGCGGATCCTACTCGTCTTCGGCCGACGCTACCCAGGCCGCAGCACCATCATGCTGGTGTCCCTGACACTGGCTGCCGTGGCAGAAGGCGTGGGGCTATCGAGCCTGTTGCCGCTGCTCAGCATGGTGACAGGCACCACCGGCAAGGACTCGGCTCTCGAGAAGCTGGTGCGCCAGGCCCTGGCTGCTACCGGCATCGAGCCGACGATCGGCGCCCTGCTGTGCCTGATCGTCGCCGGCAGCGTCGTCAAAGCGACCCTGGTGCTGATCGCACAGGTCCAGGTCGGCTACACGGTCGCGCGCGTTGCCACCGATCTGCGCATGGCGCTGCTCAAAGCCGTGCTGCAGGCCCGCTGGCTCTATTACGTCAAACAGCCGGTCGGCTTGCTTGCCAACTCTTTCGCCACCGAGGCCTCAAGAGCCGCCGACGCCTACCTGTGCGGCGCCACGATGGCATCGCAGGCCATCGAGACCGTGCTCTACGCAAGCGTCGCGGCAATGGTGTCGTGGCAGACCGCCGCCGCCGCCGCCGTTGTCGGCACGATCACGGTGGGAATGCTGAGCCGGCTGGTGCGCATGACCAAACGCGCCGGAGTACGCCAGACCGATCTGCTGCGCACGGTACTCGCGCGCATGTCCGACGTCCTCTATGCCGTCAAGCCGCTCAAGGCCATGGGACTCGAGCCTCTCGTCGCGCCTCTGCTCGAACACGAAACCGAGAGCCTCAACCGCTCGCTGCAGCGTCAGGTGCTGAGCAAGGAAGCCGTCCGGGCGTTGCAGGAACCGCTCCTGGTCATCTCTCTGGCCGGCGGATTGTTCTTCGCCGTCAGACATTGGGACCTCGCCCTCGACAGCGGAATGGTCCTGGCGCTGGTCTTCGCCCGCTCGCTGTTCAGCCTCAACAAGGTCCAGAAGTCCTACCAGGCGATGATCGCCTCCGACAGCGCGTTCTGGTCGCTGCAGGAAACCATCGCCGAATCGCAGGCCGAAGCGGAACAGAACACCGGAACCCGTCCCCCCGCGTTCGAGCGCGAACTCGCGCTGTGCAACGTCACGTTCGCGTACGGAGAGCGCGAGATCCTCAGCGGCGTTTCGCTGTCGATACCGTCCGGAGAGGTCACCGCCATCGTCGGTCCTTCGGGGGCCGGGAAGACCACCATCGCCGACCTCGCGCTTGGTCTGGTGAGCCCCCAGGCCGGAAATGTTCTGCTCGACGACGTCCCGCTCGGCGAGATCGACATCGCATCGTGGCGCCACATGGTCGGCTACGTTCCACAGGAGACCCTGCTGCTGCACGAAAACGTGCGCGTCAACATCACCCTCGGCGACCCCGAACTAACCGACGGCGACGTCGACGACGCGCTGCGTGCGGCCGGCGCCTGGGATTTCGTCAGCGAACTCCCCGAGGGACTCGACACTCCGCTGGGCGAACGCGGCACGCGCGTCTCCGGAGGCCAACGCCAGCGCATCGCCATAGCACGCGCACTGGTCCACCGTCCGCGCCTGCTGATTCTCGACGAGGCCACCGCGGCGCTGGATCCTGCAAGCGAAGCCGACATATACGCGACGGTTCGCGCGCTGCGCGGCCGCACGACCATCCTCGCGATCTCCCACCAACCCGGACTTCTCGAAGTTGCCGACCGCGTCTATCGGCTCGAACTGGGACGCGTCGAAATGCTCGATCACACCAGCGCCGCGGCCGCGAGCCTGCCGGCGGCCGCGCACTGACATTCACGGCAGCTGGCCGCTGGCGCGCGTTCACGGTTCGCGCGCGCCGGCGCGCGAACTTCGCCTCGACAAGCGGCGGCCGTCTTCCAAGCCCGGCCGTGCGACGCGCGAAGCATCGCGGCTTCAAGTGATGTAGTGTCGGTCCCTATCATGCGGTCATCACTGCCAGCACCCGCTCTCGCACCGCGCCCTTCGATCACGAAGTGGGTGGCGCTCGCCGCCGTGATCGCGGCCTTGTTCGCGGCCGGCGAACAAGCCGGCGCGGCGGTTCCACGTTTTGCGGCGTGGATCGACAGCCTCGGCGCTCTCGGCCCCGTGGTCTTCATCGTCGGCTATGCACTGGCCGTCGTCGCCTTCGTTCCGGCTTCGCTGCTGACCCTGGCGGCCGGCGCCATCTTCGGTCTCACCGCCGGAGTCGTCTACGTCTTCGTCGCCGCATCACTCGGCGCGGCGCTCACGTTCCTCATTTCCCGCTACCTCGCGCGCGGTGCGATCGAGCACTGGATCGAAGGCGACGCGCGCTTTGCCGCCGTCGATCGAGCAGTGGCGGTCGAAGGCCGCAAGATAGCCTTCCTGCTGCGACTCTCCCCGGCCATCCCATTTACGCTGCTCAACTACGCGCTCGGCCTCACGCGTGTGCGTTTTTCCGACTTCCTGCTGGCTTCGTTCGGAATGCTGCCGGCCACCTTTCTGTTCGTGTACTACGGCAAGCTCGCCGGGGAGGTCGCCGCGCTGGCCTCAGGCACGGCACGCGAGAAGGGCGCCGGGGACTACGCGCTGCTGTTGATCGGCCTGCTCGCCACTGTCGCGGTAACTGCGGTCATCACGCGCGCCGCCAGGAAGGCCCTGCGGGAAGCGACTGCACAGACGGGCGACGACGACGCACGCACGGCAGGGGCAGCGGTAAGCAGTCACGACGAATTCACGTCGGGCACGGTGGCGCCTCTCGACCAGTACAACCAAGAACTGCTGAACAACGTGCGGCCCGCCGGATGGAAGAATCCGCAGCCCACGTCGCGCTACAACCTGGTGGTGATCGGCGCCGGGGCCGGCGGCCTCATCACCGCCGCCGCAGGCGCCGGCCTCGGCGGCAAGGTCGCGCTGATCGAGCGCGACCTGATGGGCGGCGACTGCTTGAACGTCGGCTGCGTACCGTCCAAGGCCCTGATCCGTTCGGCGCGGCGCATCTTCGAGGCTCGTGAATTGTTCGGTAGCGAAGCATTCAGCCGCGAGCGCCTCGACCGTGAGTTCGCCGCCGCAGTGGAAGGGATGCGCCGCATCCGCGCCGACATCAGCCGCGACGATTCCGCTCGCCGCTACCGAGACGAACTGGGCGTCGACGTTTTTCAGGGCAACGCGCGCTTCACCGGAACCACCACCGTGGACGTGAACGGCCAGACGCTGCGCTTCAAGAAAGCCGTCATCGCCACCGGCGCCCGCGCAGTGGTGCCCGACGTGCCGGGCCTGCGCGAAGCCGGATACCTCACCAACCAGAACGTGTTCAATCTTACGCAACGGCCGCGGCGACTGGCCGTGCTCGGCGGCGGCCCCATCGGTTGCGAGCTGGCCCAGGCGATGCGCCGCTTCGGTTGCGAGGTGACGATCTTCGATCGCAGCGAACATCTGCTCACGCGCGAGGACGCGGACGCCGCCGCCATCGTTCAGGCGCGCTTCACACGCGAAGGCATTTCGCTGGTGCTCGGCGCAAGCGTCGAATCCGTCGTCCTCGGCAGCGCGGGGAAAACGATCCGTTACCGCGCAGGCACCGCCGTCGGCGAAGTGACAGTCGACGAGATCCTGATCAGCGCCGGCCGCCGCCCCGACTTCCACGGCCTCGATCTCGAATCCGCCCGCGTCGCCTACGACGACAGCGGCATCGAAGTCGACGACACGCTGCGCAGCAGCAACCCCGGCATCTACGCTGTCGGCGACTGCTGCATGAGCCGGCAGTTCACCCACGCCGCTGACGCCGCCGCTAAGATCGTCGTGCAAAACGCCTTGTTCCTCGGCCGCAAGAAACTCTCGGCTCTCACCATCCCATGGTGCACCTACACGGATCCTGAGGTCGCCCACGTCGGGCTAAGCGAGAGCGAAGCGCACGAGCGTGGCATCGCGGTAGACACTTTCAAAATCTCGCTCGAAAAGGTTAACCGCGCCGTCTGTGACGGCGAGGCTGACGGGTTCGTCAAAGTGCACACTAAAAAGGGAAGCGATCAGATCGTCGGCGCCACCATCGTGGCCGCACACGCCGGCGACATGATCAGCGAAATCACGCTGGCGATGACCAACGCGGTCGGGCTCTCCAGGATCGCCGCCGTCATCCACCCCTACCCGACTCAAGCCGAAGGCGTCAAAGCCGTCGCCAACATGTACATGCGTACCAGACTCACGCCGACCGCCAAGAAGGTACTTGCCGGGTGGCTCAGGCTGACGCGGTAGACGTTCGGGGAGCAGGACGCCAACCGTTCTGGCTCAACGCGGGGCCACGACGAGCGCCGTTCTCGGTCGGCACCATCAAGACCACGCGAACATCGCAATTCGCTTCGAGCGTAGTTCACGAATCTTCGACGATGTGATTGACGAAGCCACGTTCTCACTGCAAGACGTGGTCCGGAAGATATCCCATTCCCAATCCCGCTAGGACCGGCGATCAGGACCGAGAGATGGCGCGAACACATACATGGGAAACGTCGCTGCCGGCGGCTGAGTGTCGCGCACGGCTGGAGGCTCGTTCGCGGCCGGACAGCTTCTGGCGCGGCTTTCGTTGCGACCCAAGCGGTACCGTGTACTGTTTGCTGCGCACTGATTCCTTTCGCTTGTCGGCAAAGGGGCAGCCGTTCGTCCGTAATTCCTTCCAACCCTATTTCTACGGGTCGATGGTCGAAGAGGCTGGCAAGACGCTGATCCGAGGCCGCTTTCGCATCCATCCATCCGTCGTTGCCTTGATGGCCGTATGGTTCCTGGGAGTGGCGACCATAGGCGGTTCGATTTCGGTCGTGATGCTCAAGGAGATTTTGACCGGCCGCGTGGTGAGCCGCGGAGACATGCCCGAAACGCTGGGGGTCCTGCTCGGACCGGCGATGGTCGCGTTCGGTGTCGCGCTGGTCGCGTTCGGCTGGCGGATGGGCCGCGGTCAGCGCGAAGTGATCGAGCGGTTCCTGGAGACCACCCTCCAGGCCGATCAATCGGAGAAATCGCTACCGTAGCGGCAAGGGGGCGCATCACTCCAACAGCGCGGTCGCGCGCCGGATCATTTCGATGAATCCACTGCGAGTCTTTCGCCGCGCCCGCAGTTGAAACCTCGACTCTCTCTGTCCCGGCGACGAAGCCGGGAGGCTTTACCTTGCACAAGACACGCGCGGGTGTTCAAACCCCGCGAGGCCGACTGGCGGCAAGAGGCCACGAATCGTCGCGAGCACCGGCTCGCGGCCGCCGATCGCAGATGCCCGCAGCTGCAACAGGAACGCGCCGAGCGCGCACGGAGACAGCGATGATTACCGTTCTCGTACAGTTCAAACTCCCCCAACCCGTCACCTGTGAGCAGGCTCGGGAAATCTTCCTCGCGACCGCGCCGAAATACCGCGAGATCCCCGGCCTTCTGCGCAAGTACTACGTCCTGTCCGAAGACGGCGGAACCGGCGGCGGAGTCTACCTGTGGAAGTCCCGAGAAGACTCCGCACGCCTCTATACGCAGGAGTGGAAGACGATGGTCCGCGAACGCTACGGCGCCGAAGCTTCGCTCACCTACTTCGAGTGTCCGGTCGTGGTCGACAACGTCTACGGGCAGATCGTTACCGATGCCTAGCAGCTTCCGCGCCGCACCGCGGCCGACGTCGCTGACGGTGACCTCGGTCATCGCGACCGCGATACTGGCCGCGGTCGGCTTCGGAGCCTTCAAGGTAATCCCGCGCAAGCCGCCGTACTTCACACCGGGAGCGACATCTTGGTGAACTCACCGGCCCAGCCGCACGCCTTCCTGCAAACCCTCACACTACTGTTTCAGGGCATCGCGCCCGGCGCTCCGAGCACCGAAGCATCGGGACCGCGGGAGAAGCAATGAACTTCAGCGAGATCGCTTACGAGAAGCGCGGCAGCGTCACCGTGATTCGCTTCAACCGGCCGCAGGCGCGCAACTGCATCGGACCGACGACACACCGTGAATTGGTCGAAGCCTGGACACGGTTCCGGGACGATGACGAAGCCAAGGTAGCCGTCATCACCGGCACCGGCGACAAAGCGTTCTGCGCCGGCGGCGACCTCAAGGCCGGGCACGAGTTGGTGCCGGTAACGCCCGAAGAGATCGCCGCGCACAACCGAGGCGAACGACCGGGCATTCTCGGGCCCAGCCGCTGGACCGACATCTACAAACCGATCATCGCCGCGATCAACGGCGTCGCCTACGCCGGAGGACTCGAGTGGGCCTGCTTCGCCGATATCCGGATCGCCGAAGAGCACGCGACTTTCGGCGTGACGTGCCGGCGCTGGAACATCGGACTGGCGGACGGCGGAACCCAGCGACTGCCGCGCATCGTCGGAATGGGCCGCGCGATGGAACTCATCCTGACCGGCCGCGTGATCGATGCACGCGAAGCCGAACGAATCGGTCTGGTCAATGAAGTGGTTCCTACCGGCAAATCGCTGGAGCGCGCTCTGGAACTCGCCGCGTTCATCGGCGACCTGCCGCAGCCGGCGATCCACACCGACAAGGAAGCCGCCGTGCGCGGGTTCGGACTGCCGCTGGCCGAAGGGCTGCGAATCGAAGCTGAGTGCTTCAACCGCTCTATTTTCGATTCGGCCACCACCGAGGGCCTGCGTCAGTTCCGCGAACGCGATCATCCCGATCGCCGCCCCGGTCAGCCGCCTCGCACTCCGGGTTTGTCGAGGGACTAACTCCCGTAGTCCGCCCGAGATCCGCGACGCAACCTGCCGAGCAGCGGGACGAAGCGCCCGACGCGGGCGATACAGAGCGAGGACGCTGATATGCTGGACCAGTTGGACGATAACCTGTGGATCGCAGAGCGGCCGCAGGCCTTTTACGGACTCGAGGTCGGAACACGCATGACGGTGATCCGTCTGGCCGACGCGAGTCTGCTGCTGCACTCCCCTGTCCTGCTCGACGCCGGACTGCGCCGCGAACTGGACACGATCGGCCGCGTTCGTTTCGTCGTCGCGCCGAATCGAGTTCATCATCTGTACGCCGGCAAGGTCGCCGAAGCGTATCCGCAGGCACGGCTGTGGATTGCGCCGGGACTGGCCGCCAAACGCCCCGACCTAGCGTTCGTGGCGGTGCTCGGCGACCAGGCACCAGCCGAATGGAAGGACGAGGTAGAGCAGGTATTCTTCCGCGGCCGTCCATACGAGAACGAGGTGGTGTTCTTTCACCGTGCCAGCCGCACGCTGCTGCTGTGCGATCTGGCTTTCAATTTCGGACCGCGTGCGGCCGCGCCCACCAGGCTGCTTATGAAGCTGCTGCGCAGCTACGGGCGCTTCGGCCCATCCACGCTCGATCCGCTGCTTATCCGCGATCGAGCGGCCGCACGCGAGAGTCTCGAACGGATTCTGGACTGGGACTTCGACCGCGTGATCGTCGCTCACGGCGACGTGCTCGAAAGCGGAGGCAACCAGGCTCTGCGCCGCGGCTATCGCTGGCTGCTCGATGAATGAATGACGATGCGCTAATAACCACAGGTAGCAGAGCGTGACCATCCGCGGATGATTCACGAAGGACGCTTAAAAGGAGGATCGGCCGTGTTGCTGAACAACATTGAATACGGGCTGATGAACAATCCACTGCGGGCAGCGATACAGCGGCGCTACGAGGCGCGGCGGCTGCTGCGGATCGGAGGCCGGATGGCGGCTGGGGCGGCTCTCGAAATAGGATGCGGGCGCGGCGTCGGCGTCGAACTTATCCTCGAGCTTTTCGGCGCTTCCACGGTAGATGCCTTCGACCTCGACCCTCGCATGGTTTCGGCCGCCCGCAAGCGTCTGCGCGATCACGGCGACCGCGTGCGTCTGTGGGTAGGCGATGCCACCGCGATCGCTGCGCCGGACGCGACCTACGACGCGGTCTTCGATTTCGGCATCATCCACCACATTCCCGACTGGCGCGGTGCGCTGGCAGAGATCAGCCGTGTGTTGAAACCGGGCGGGCGTTTCTACACAGAGGAGATGCTCGCGAGTTTCATCACCCATCCGATCGTGCAGCGGGTACTCGACCACCCACGAAGTGACCGCTTCGACGCGCCAACCTACATCGACGCACTAGGCCGCTGCGGTCTTACGCCGCTTGGCTCGCGCCGGCTCGGGAAGTCTGTGGTCTGGTGCGTCGCGAGCAAACCGTCAGTGAGATAATCGCGCTCGCAGGGCCGGCGCCACACGCCGCGGCGACCTCACTGCACCCAGTCGATGCTGGTGCGCAACTTTCCGTTCGGCAGCGCGACTTCGAGATCGTCGTCGACCAGGTGTCCGACCATGGCCATGCCCAACGGCGACCCCGGGGTCAGCGACTGTATCGTCACTGCATCGACGACCAGCCTCTCGCCGCCGCCGCTTGGCACCAGGAAATAGACGCGTTCTTCGCCGGCCTCGGCGCACAGACCGACCAACGCGCATAGACCGATTGGATCGGCGGGGCCGTAATCCTGGAGCTTCAAAGCTGCGAGCAGCACGACGGCGTCACGCAGCGTCTCGACCCTCTCGGCAAGTCCGCGCGCGAGGTAGCCTGCCTCGATCGCACGCGTGTCCTTGGGATGCTCCTGGCGCGCTTCTTCGTGAACGGCGCCGGATTGGACGGTCTTCTGCGAAGCCGTCAGGACCTTCAGGTTGCCTGCAAGCCGCTCGCGCAGCGCGTGCAGAACGCGCCCCTTGTCGATGTGCTTCTTCATCCGCTGTGGCGCTGTCCGGGCCGCACCACGCTCACTCACTTAGCCTCCGGCGTCTCGCCGTGCGTAGAGAGCGCGCAGCCGCGGCGTCGCTTTCAACTGGCGACGTAGACGTCTATCGATTCGCGCAGTGTGCGATAGATCCACGCCCGCTTGACGTCGTCCGTCTCCAGCAGCGTCGCACGAAAACCGTGGTGCTCGCTCTGAAAACCGGTAAGCGGGACGACCACGATACCGGTCGCACCCATCAGGTAGTAGACGAAGCGCTTGTCGGGAGCCACGCCCTCGACCATCTTCTCGATACGCTCGCGCACGGTGCGGCTTTCGATCTTCAGGGTCTGCCTGTCGTCGAGCACGCCGTCCTTGAACATCACGGTAAAGTAGAATGCGCCGCCGGGCTTGTTGGCCACCACCGCGTCGCAGCCGGCAAACGCCGCCACGGCCTCGTCGGCCCTGCGCTCGAACATGATTTCGCGGCGGTGCAGATGACCCGCGTAACGCGAATCGCCGATCACGCGCGGAATCGACATCTGCGGCAGTGTGGTGCTCGAAACCTCCAGGCGCTTGGCCGCCAGCAGACTGTTGCAGTAGCGCGAGAAGTTCTCGTCGCGGCCGCGGTTCAGGATCTCTATCCAGCCGCAGCGCGAGCCCGGCCACGGATACTCCTTGCTGATGCCGCGCATCGCCAGTGCCGGCACGTCGCCCACCCACTCGCTGGCGTGCAGACGGCCGCCGCCGTAGACGATGTGCGCGTAGATCTCGTCGGTGATCAGGAAACAGTCGTGCTGCCGCGCGATCTCGGCGATCTCTTCGAGCAGGGCGCGCGGATATACGGCTCCGGTCGGATTGTCCGGCGTCAGCAGCAGGATGCCCGCGATCGAGTCGTTGTACTTGACCTTCATGCGGATGTCGTCGACATCCGGCATCCAGCCGTTGTACGGATCCAGCGTGTAGGTCAGATGCTTGTAGCCGCTGCTGGCCGATTCGGCCGAACTGTGGGTGCTGTAGGCGGGCGACGGACCGAGCACGCGCGCCTCGCGCCTGAGCTGGCCGTAGACTTTGGAGACGGCGTCACCGAGACCGTTGAAGAACAATATGTCCGACGGTGTGATCTGCACTCCGCCGCGGCGGTCATTGACCCTGGCCGCCAGAAACTCGCGCGTGGCCGGAATCCCCTCGGTGTCGCAATAGGCCCACGACAACGGCTCGTCGACCAGTTCGCGCACGATGTCGCGCATCCACTCGGGCGGAGCCTCGCCTTTTTGCACCGGGTCGCCGATGTTCTCCCAGGTTACGTCGACCCCGAGGTCGCGAAGTTGACGGCCGACCGCCACGATCTCGCGGATCTCGTAGGTGAGGCTGCCGGCGCCGGCGTGAACGATGTCGCGTCTCATGATCCGCGCGACCCTAGCGGTTCCGGCAGCCGATGACGAGTCCGCCGCCGCGCCTTCGCGCCGCACCGATCGTCGCGGCTGGCGGCCGAACCTCGGGCAGGCGATACTCGGGCCGCGGTCGCGTTCAATGTGCGGCGCCGTGCCGGCCTTCGCCGGCGGCGGCGCGCGGCGCGGGCCCGGCGTGACTTCGACAATGGGATTCTCGCAAAGAGACATCGAGGACCTGCTGCTGGCCAAGGAGCTGCTGCAGAATCCTTCGCTGGCGGCCAAGATCACCAGCCTGCTCGGAACTCCCATCGAGAAGGGTCTGGAGATGCTGCCCGCGGGCTGGTCGGTAAAACTCACCCGGATCTCGCACAGCGTCCTCGATCGCGCGCTGAGTTTCGCGGTCACCACCCTCGACGACGGCGGTTCGCGCCGCTCGCGCGATTCGCTGCACCGCATGCTGGTCGCGGCTACCGGCGCTGGCGGCGGCTGGTTCGGCCTGCCTGCGCTTCCGATCGAGTTGCCGATCTCCACCACCATCATGCTGCGCTCGATCGCGGACATCGCACGCAGCGAAGGCGAGAACCTGCGCGACCTGGGTGCGCGCCTGGCCTGCGTCGAGGTCTTCGCACTGGGCGGGCCGTCGCGCTCTGACGACGCAGCCGACAGCGGCTACTTCGCGGTGCGAGCCGCGCTGGCCGGCACCGTGTCGGAAGCCGCCCGCTTCATCGCGCAGCGAGGACTGACCGAGGAAGGCGCTCCGGTCCTGGTGCGTCTCGTCACGCAGATCGCCGCGCGTTTCAACGTCGTCGTCACCGAAAAAGCCGCGGCTCAGGCGATTCCGATTATCGGGTCTGCCGCCGGCGCGACAATCAACGTGTTGTTCATAGACCACTTCCAGGACATAGCCCGCGGTCACTTCATCGTCCGGCGACTGGAGCGCCGTCACGGGGGCGAACTGGTGCAGGCCGCCTTCGACATGCTGTGAACAAGGGGCGCGACGACCTTAGAATCGGACGCGAGGGCATCGGCCTGGCGCTGACTGCCGCGTTGCTGTTCGGGATCGGCACGCCGCTGGCAAAGATACTGCTTGGCGATCTTCACCCGCAGTTGCTGGCGGGGCTCCTGTATCTCGGTTCCGGACTCGGCCTCGGCAGCGTGTGGCTGGCGCGCCGCATGCTGCACGAAGAGCCTCGTGAAGCATCCCTCGCCTGCGGCGATCTGCCGTGGCTCGCCGGCGTAGTCGCGACCGGCGGCGTCGCGGCGCCGCTGCTGCTGCTGCTCGGGCTCGAACGCACCACCGCATCGTCGGCGTCGTTACTGCTGAACGTTGAAGGCGCGCTCACCGCCGCGCTGGCGTGGCTGTTCTTTCGCGAAAGCATCGGCCTGAGAATAGCCGTCGGCATGACCGCGATCGGTTGCGGCGCTGCCGTCCTGGCATGGCAGGCAAGCCCGGATTGGAACGGCTTGCCAGGTCCGCTGCTGATCGTGGCGGCGTGTCTGGCGTGGGCGATCGACAACAACCTCACGCAGAAACTTGCCGGCGCCGACCCGACGCAGACCGCCGCAATCAAGGGACTCGTCGCCGGCAGCGTCAACCTGGCAATCGCCGTCGCGGCGGATTCGGCGCGTACCGACGCCTTCCATCTGGCGGCCGCTCTGACGCTCGGACTCGGCAGTTACGGGATCAGCCTGGTGTATTACCTGCGCGCGCTGCGCAGGATAGGAACCGCCAGAACGAGCGCCTGCTTTTCGCTCGCCCCGTTCGTCGGTGCCGCGCTGGCCATCGCGCTGTGGCACGAGCCGCTGACACCGGCTTTCGTCGGCGCCGCACTGCTGATGGGCACCGGAGTGTGGCTCCACATCACGGAGCGCCATAGGCACACGCACCTGCACGATCCGTTGGTTCACGCGCACGTCCACGTCCACGACGAGCACCACGGCAACGGCCACCGGCACGGCCCTGATGATCCGTCACCTACCGACCCGGTTCCTCATGTGCACCGACACCGACACACACCGCTCGTTCACATCCACGCTCACTACCCGGATCTCCATCACCGTCACGGAAGCTGACGGGGAACATTTCTAAAACCGCAAGCCCGAGGTCACTGCACAACCATGCCTCCCGAATACGAAATCCGTCTGGCACTTGGCGACGAGATCCCCTTTCTTCCAAGTCTCGAAGAAGAAGCGACCCAGCGTTTCTGGACGATAGAGGAACTGCGCGACCTTTCCGACGACATCACCTGCGTGGAGGACCTGGCCGACGCCTGCGCTCTCGGCAACGTCTGGGTTGCAGCGACGCCGGAAGACGAACTGATCGGTTTCGGCTACGGCACGCGCGTCGACGACTGCTTTCACCTGCAGGAAGTCGCGGTATCGCAGAGCTGGGGCCGCCGCGGCGTCGGACGCGCGCTCGTAAGAGCGGTGGCCGACTACGCTGCGCGCGCCGGCTATCCGGCAGTAACGTTGAACACCTACCGCGACGTCGGCTGGAACGCGCCGTTCTACGCGAAACTCGGATTTCGCGTAGTCGAGCCGGACGCCTGGACGGCGGGCGTGGCCGACGCGGTGCAAGCGGAGGAGAGTCGCGGCCTGCCGAGATCGTTACGGGTGGTGATGCGTCTGGAGCTTTGATGTCGCGGGTGCGCCCCGCCAAGAAGCGCCGGCTGCGGTCTACGCGCTGACCTGCCGGGATCGAGCAACGCCGAGATCCGCATCTGCATCGACCGGATCGCCCGCAATGCAGGGGTGACGTTCGCGCGTCACTTCACGCAGCGGCGTCGCGTCGCCTTCACTCGGGTGGATGACCGAGGATTCGCGCTCGAGCCTTCCTTCGATGACGTCCAACCTCTTGTCGAGAGCAAGCGCAAGTTTGCAGAACAGCGTGTGCACCACAGCCCACAGCAACGATACGGCACCGACTACCGAGACGACCAGCCAGCAGTCGTTCGCCATGAACGCCGCTGATGTCAGCAATACAACGCCGCCGCCGTATCTGCCCGCAGACCATAACCGCGCCAGCGGCTGAAGCCGCAACTCATACCTGCTCATTGCGGTTCTCGATGTCCGCCCGTGCGGCGGCGGTTGCCGGTTCGCGGGAACCGGCCTCGGGGCTGTTCGCGACGTGGACCTCCACCCCGTGCGCCGAGAAGATCGGCGCGATCAGGCCTGCGACCTCGCGATGGTTAGGAACGGCAATGTCCACGCGGGCGTAACCTAGCCGACAAAGCTCACTTCGACCATGCGTATTATGTGATGGGATTCACCGGAACAGCTTGTTATTGCCGAAAAACCGATCCGCTCCACGGAAACCCGCCGCAATCCACACAGGCTGCGGCGCGCTTCGACTTGAAACTGGTGCCGCCTACACTGCGGCGTGCTCACCTGCCAGGACCAATTTCGTCGAACCCTGCTGTCGCTCGCTGTGGCAACGACGGCGGCCGCCTGTACGGTAGGCCCGGACTACCGCCCCGCCGACCTGGATGTTCCGCCGGCTTGGAGCCGGCCAGCCGGCGTGGATGCTGCGGCGAGTCCGGCGCCGGCCGCGACCGAGCCGGGGCCGCAGCAGGACGCGGCACGGTGGTGGACGAGGTTTGCCGATCCGACCTTGACCTCGCTGGTCGAGAGAGCCGTCAGATCCAACGTCGACGTGCAGGTGGCCGAAACCCGCGTGCGCCAGGCTCAGGCTTCGCGGCGCATTGCTGCCTCCGGACTGTGGCCGAGCCTCAACGCAACCGCGGCGACAACGGTCGGAACCGGCCCCGACAACAGCGCGCTGTTCGCGGGCGCCGGCTACCTGCTCGACATGTTCGGCGGCGTGCGAAGGTCGGTGGAGGCCGCCGACGCCGACATCGAAGCCTCGGTCGAAGAACGGCACGCGGTGCTGCTGGCCTTGATCGGAGAGGTCGCAGCCACCTACGTCGAACTGCGCGGATCCCAGAGCAGCATCGCTACGCTGGAGAAAAACCTTGCCGCGCAGCAGGAGACCTGGAACCTGACCAAAGCGCGGCGCACGGTCGGGCTGGCCAGCGACCTCGACGTCGAACGTGCAAGGGCCCAGGTCGCCGGCACCGCGGCCGCACTTTCCCCCTTCGAAAGCACGCGCGAGCAGAGCGTGCATCGCCTCGGGGTCCTGCTCGGCAGAGCGCCCGCTGCGCTGGCCGACGAGCTTCGTACCGATGCGCCGATCCCATCGGCACCTTCACGGATCCTGGTCGGAGTGCCGGCCGATCTGCTGCGGCGCCGCCCCGATCTTCGACGCGCCGAACGCGAACTGGCCGCAGCCACAGCGCGAGTCGGCGCCGCCACCGCGGACCTCTATCCCAGATTCACGCTCACCGGTTCGGTGGGACTCAGCAGCCTGGACGTCGGTGACCTCTTCAAGGCCGGCAGCAGACTCACCACCTTCGGCCCGAGCATCGTGTGGCCGGTCTTTGCCGGCGGAAGCATTCGCGGCGCCATCCAGGTTCGCAACGCTCTCCAGGAAGAAGCGCTGGCACGCTACGAATCGACTCTGCTGAGCGCGCTCGAAGATGTCGAGAACGCGTTCGTGCGCCACACCCGCGAACAACTGCGCCGCCGCGACCTCGAAGAAGCCGTCGACGCCAACCGCGAAGCAGCCGAACTCGCTCACCGCCTTTACGCCAACGGCCTGGTGGGATTCCTCGACGTACTGGTCGCCGAACGCTCGCTGGTTGAATCGGAGAGTCGCCTGGTGGAGAGCCAGACCGCTGTTTCCACAACCCTGATCGCAATCTACGTCGCTCTCGGAGGCGGCTGGGAAGAAGCGGAGGAGGTCCGTCTCCAATGAGCCGACGACGCCTGGTGCCGGCGCTGCTTGCAGTAGCCGTCGCGATCGCCTGCACCTACGTGCTCAAGGGCCGTTCTTCTTCGCCGACCGGGGCGGGAGCTTCAGCTTCGCAGGCACAGCGCGACGTCGCGCTGCAGGCCGAGACCTACGCCGTCGCCGAGGTGCCGATCCACGACAACGTCAGCACGGTCGGCACGCTGGCCGCGAACGAGGCCATCTCGGTGGTGTCGGAGCTTTCGCGCCGCCTGGTGTCGATCGCGGTCGCCGAAGGCACCGACGTCGAAAAAGGCGACCTGCTCTTCAAACTCGACGATGCCGACCTCGGGGCCAAGCTGGCCGAGCTCGAAGTGCAGCGCCAACTCTCCGCGCGCACCGAAGAGCGACAGCGTGCGCTGCTCACCTACGACAAGAAGGCGCTGAGCCAGCAGGCCTACGATCAGGCACTGGCCGAACTGCACGGCATCGAAGCGCAGATGGATTCGCTGCGCGTGACGCTGGCCAAGACCGAGATTCGCGCTCCGTTTCGTGCCCGCGTCGGTCTTCGCCGGGTCAGCGAAGGCGCGTGGATCACGCCCGACATCGTGATGACGACGCTGCAGGACACCAGCCGTATCAAGGTCGACTTCTCGGTCCCCGAGCGTCACGCAGGCGCGGTCGCGATCGGCACCCGTTTCAGTTTCCGGGTGGCGAGCCGCAGCGAGGATTTCGACGGGGCGGTGATCGCGATCGAGCCTGTCATCGACGCGCCCACGCGCAGCCTGATGGTGCGGGGACTGGCCGACAACACCAAGGGCGTGCTGATCCCCGGAGCCTTCGCGACGGTGGAAATACCGATCGAGAGACCGCTTGCCGGCATCCTGGTCCCGGCCCAGGCCATCATTCCCGCGGCCACCGGCTACAGCGTCTACGCGCTGCGAGACGGGCGTGCCGCCCTTCAAGAGGTCGAGATCGGACTGCGCACCCGCGATTCGGTCGAGGTCGTGCGCGGCCTCAAAGCCGGCGATACGGTGCTCACTTCGAACCTGCTGCGACTGCGGCCCGGCGTCCGCGTCGAGCCGGTTGTCCCGCGCTGAGATCGCCGGACGGTGAATCTCTCCGCCATCAGCATCTCGCGGCCGGTCCTGGCCACCGTCTGTTCGATGGTGCTGGTGCTGTTCGGTGTGGTCGCGTTCTTCCTGCTCGGCGTGCGCGAGTATCCGGCCGTCGATCCGCCGATCATCACCGTCACCGCCAACTACGCCGGCGCCAGCCCCACCGTCATCGCCTCGCAGATCACCGAGCCGCTCGAACAGCAGATCAACGGCATCGACGGAATCCGCGTGCTGTCGTCGACCTCGAGCGAAGAACGCAGTCAGATCCGCGTCGAGTTCGAAGTGGGCGCCGACCTGGAAGCGGCCGCCAACGACGTGCGCGACCGTGTCTCGCGGGCGGTGCGTCTGTTGCCACCCGATGCAGATCCTCCGGTGGTCGAGAAGTCCGACGCCGACTCCGACCCGATCATATTCCTCGGCGTGCAAAGCCCGACGCGAAGCATCCTGGAAGTCAACGACTTTGCCGACCGCGTGGTTCGCGAGCGCCTGCAGACCATCGCCGGCGTCAGCAGCGTGCGCATCTACGGCGAGAAGCGCTACGCGATGCGGCTGTGGCTCGACCCGATGCGGCTGGCCGCCTACGGCCTGACCCCGCTCGACGTCGAAAAAGCACTCGCCGCACAGAACGTCGACCTGCCAAGCGGCCGCCTCGAAGGCAGCACCATCGAACTCAGCCTGCGCACACGCGGGCGTCTTACCACTGCCGAAGAATTCGACTCGATGATCCTGCGCGAAGAAAACGGGCGCCAGGTCCTGCTTCGCGACGTCGGACGCGCCGAGCTCGGCGCCGAGAACCTGCGCATCGGTGTTTCGCGCGACCTGGTCCCGATCATCCTGATCGCGGTGCTTCCGCAGCCCAACACCAACGCCATCGCCATCGCCGACGAACTCTACAAACGCCTGGAAGGAATCCGCCGCGACGCCCCGGCCGACTACGAAATAGACGTCGGTTACGATTTCACGAAATTCGTGCGGCGCTCGGTCAGTGAAGTGGAAGAGACGGTGCTGATCGCATTCGGCCTGGTCACGCTGATCATCTACCTGTTCCTGCGCGACTGGCGCTCGACGCTGATCCCGGTGCTGGCGATACCGGTCAGCATCATCTCGACGTTCTTCCTGATGTACATGGCCGGCTTCACCATCAACGTACTGACGCTGGTCGGGATCGTGCTGGCAATCGGCCTGGTCTGCGACGACGCGATCGTGGTGCTGGAAAACGTCTACTCGAAGATCGAACGCGGCGCGACGCCGCTGGAAGCGGCGCTCGAAGGGTCGAGCGAGATCTACTTCGCGGTGCTTTCGACCACGGTGACGCTGGCCGCGGTGTTCGTCCCGGTGATCTTCCTGCAAGGACTTACCGGGCGGCTGTTCCGCGAGTTCGGCGCGGTAGTGGTCGGCGCGGTGCTGGTTTCGGCGTTTGTCGCGCTGACACTGTCGCCGATGATGTGCCGTTTCATCCTCAAGCGTGAGGCCCACCACAGCGCCTTCCACCGCGCGACGGAAGGATTCTTCGTGGCGCTGACTGACGGCTACCGCCGATCGCTGGCCGCATTCCTGAAGGTGCGCTGGATCGCGTTCCCGCTGCTGGCGGTAAGTGCGCTGGCGATCGTCGTGCTCGGCAAGTCGCTGCCGAGCGAACTCGCACCGATGGAGGATCGCTCCAACATCCGCGTGGCCTTCAGGACTGCGGAGGGTTCTTCGTTCGAGTTCGCACGCGACCAGCTCGACCGCATGGCGACCTACGTCTCCGACAACTTCCCGGAGATTTCGCGGGCCTTCGCCATCACCGGCATGAGCGGAACCGGAGCCAACACCGGGGTGCTCAGCATTTACCTGAACGATCCCGACCAGCGCCGCCGCAGCCAGGAAGAAATATTCCGCGAGATCTCCGGCGACCTCGAGAGCTTCACCAACGTACGCACGTTTCCAGCTCAGCCTCCGACCATCGGCGATCGCCGCGCCGGACTGCCGGTGCAGTACGTGCTGCAAAGCTCGACTCTCGACGAACTGGTCGACGTGCTGCCGAAGTTCCTCGATGCCGCGAGCGCCGACCCGACCTTGAAGTTCGTCGACGTCGACCTGAAGCTCAACCGTCCCGAAGGCTCGATTCGCATCGACCGGGCGCGCGCCGCCGAACTCGGCGTGTCGGTGCAGGACATCGCCCGCACTCTGCAACTGGCCTACGGCGGGCAGCGCTTCGGTTACTTCCTGATGAACGACCGTCAGTACCAGGTGATCGGCCAGGTCAATCGCGGAGACCGCAACGACCCCGGCGACATCGCAAAGCTCTTCGTGCGCGGGCGCAGCGGCGACATGATCTCACTCGACAATCTCGTGTTCTTCGACGAGACGGTGGGAGCGGCCTCGATCTACCATTTCAACCGCTTCACGTCGGCGACCATTTCGGCGGGACTCGCGCCCGGAAAGACCATCGGCGACGGCATCGCCACTCTCGACGCTATCGGCAAGCGTCTGCTGCCGCCCGGCATACGCACCAGCCTGGCCGGACAGTCGCGTGACTTCGCCGACGCCGCTTCGAGCCTGGTGTTCGCCTTCGTGCTGGCTCTGGTGCTGATCTACCTGATGCTGGCGGCCCAGTTCGAGAGCTTCCGCGACCCGGTCATCATCCTGGTCACCGTGCCGCTTTCGATCGCCGGTGCACTGGGAACACTGGCACTGACGGGTAAGACCCTGAACGTGTTCAGCGAGATCGGACTCATCATGTTGATCGGTCTGGTCACCAAGAACGGCATCCTGATCGTCGAGTTCGCCAACCAGAGAAAGCACGCGGGACTCGGGCTGCTCGATGCCGTAGTCGACGCCGCGGTCTCGCGCCTGCGGCCGATCTTGATGACGACGCTGGCGACCATCCTCGGGATTCTGCCGATCGCGCTGTCGCTCGGCGGCGCGGCCGGAAGCCGCCAATCGCTCGGCATCGCGGTGGTCGGCGGTCTGCTGTTTTCGACTTTGCTGACGCTCTATGTGGTGCCGGCGATGTATTCCTACATCTCGCGGGGGCAGCCGCGCACGTGACCGCAAGGAAGAATCCATGAGCCCGACTCCGAACAGGCCTTCGACTGCGCCAGCGGCCACGCCGCCGCCTGCGCGCCTGCGCGCCAATCTTCAAACCGAGGTCGACACCCAATTTCTCTACGAGACGCTGGCTACGCTCGAAGAGCGTCCCGAGATCGTCGACGTCTACCGGCAACTGGCCCGGTCAGAGCAGCGCCATGCCGAACACTGGCGTCAGCTGCTGGCCAAGAGTGGAAACAACGCCGACGACGTGGTGCCTTCAAGACGCGCGCGAACGCTCGCGTGGCTCGCACACCACATGGGACCCGGCCTGGTTCTGTCGACGCTCGCGGAAGCCGAACGCGCGATGGGACAGGCAGCGGCCAGCGCCAAGATCGCGCAGGGAACTGCGCCCAACGGCCGCGAGGACACTCACGGCGCGATCCTGCGCAGCATCCAGAGCGCTTCAGACAGCGGCATGGCCGGCGGAGCCATCGCTCGTTTCGAGGGACGCCACCGCGCAATGGGCGGCAACGCGCTGCGCGCGGCGGTGCTCGGTGCCAACGACGGTCTGGTTTCCAACATGAGTCTGGTGATGGGCGTGGCCGGTGCCTCGACATCCAACGGACCGATCCTGATCGCAGGACTTGCCGGCCTGCTCGCCGGCGCGATTTCGATGGCTCTCGGCGAGTGGCTGTCGGTGCAAAGCGCCAGAGAGCTTTACGCCAGGCAGATCGAGATCGAGGCCGAAGAACTCGCGCTGGCTCCCGAAGAAGAGACCCAGGAACTCGCGCTGATCTATCAGGCCAAGGGACTTTCGAAGGAAGAAGCCTTCGCTCTGGCGCGTAAGCTGCTGAGCGACCCGGCCACTGCGCTGGCGACACTGGCCGCCGAAGAACTCGGCATCGACCTGAACGAACTGGCAGGCTCGGCCTGGGAAGCGGCGTTCACGTCGTTCGGATTGTTCGCGGTGGGCGCGATCATTCCGATCGTTCCTTTCCTGCTGTTCTCCAACAGCGAGGTCGCGATTCCGGTCAGCCTCGGCGCCAGCGCCGTCGGTCTGTTCGGCATCGGAGCCGCGATCACGCTGATGACCGGACGCGGAGTGTTTTTCTCAGGCATGCGCCAGACGATGTTCGGACTTACCGCTGCCGCGATCACCTACGGCATCGGGCTCATGGTCGGAGGCAGTCTTCCGGGATGAGCGAAACGATTCCCTTCGACGCAATCCTGATCCTTTCCTTCGGAGGCCCGGAAGGACCCGACGAGGTCGTGCCGTTTCTGGAAAACGTAACGCGCGGGCGCGGCATTCCGCGTGAGCGCCTGGCGGTGGTCGGCCAGCACTACTTCGCGTTCGGCGGCGTCAGCCCGATCAACCAGGAGTGCCGCAGCCTGATCCGCGAACTCGAGATGCAACTCGCTGCCGACGGCCCTCACCTCCCGGTCTACTGGGGCAATCGCAACTGGCATCCGATGCTCGAAGAAACATTGGCGCGCATGGCCGACGACGGCATTCGGCGCGCGGTGGCAGTAGCGACGTCGGCGTTCAGTTCCTACAGCGCTTGCCGCCAGTACCACGAAGACGTCGACCGAGCGCGCGCGGCGGTCGGCCAGCGTGCGCCGCTGGTCGAGAAGATCGCGCCTTACTGGAACCACCGCGGCTTCATCGAAACGATGGCGGCCAACACCCGCGCGGCGCTGGCGCAACTTGCCGACGCCGCTCAAACAACCACACCGCAGGCGGCGGCGACGCGCCTGGTGTTCACCGCGCATTCGATTCCGCTGGCGATGGCAGCAACCTGCGATTACGAGGCCGAACTGCGTGAGGCGTGCGCGCTGGTCACCGAGCGCGGCGCTCCCGACCACGGCTGGGATCTCGTCTACCAGAGCCGCAGCGGCCCGCCGACGCAGCCGTGGCTGGAGCCCGACGTAAGCGATCACCTGCGCACGCTCGCCGCCCGAGGCATCGAGCGGGCAGTGCTGATTCCGATCGGCTTCGTCGCCGACCACATGGAAGTTAAGTACGACCTCGACACCGAAGCGCGCGCAGTGGCCGAAGAACTCGGACTGCGCATGACGCGGGCCGCAACGGTGGGCGCCGCGCCGGGTTTCGTCGCCGGACTGCGTGACCTGATAGCGGCTCACATCGAGGGCCGAGCGGCAACGGTTCTCGGCGCCCGCGGCGCAAGGCCCTATCCTTGTCGTCCCGATTGCTGCGCCTACGCGCCGGCACGGCCCGGCTCACGGCCTTCATCCGAAGCGCCGGCAGCCGCGCCAACACAATCGGCCGCGAACGCGCCACCGGCGACCGGACGGCCCGCGCCGAAGCGATAAAAACGCCGCCTATCCTCCACCGCGATCAGCAATATCGCTTCGGGACGCACTTTCGCGCATGATGCGCGCCCATGACCGACGCAAGACAACAGACGCGCGCCGAAGAAGTCGCCAACTCCATCACCCACGGGTTGGCGCTGCTGATGAGCGTGTTCGCACTGCCGTTCCTGATCGCGGTCGATGCCAGGCGCCACGATCCGTGGCAGCTCGCCGGTGGTGTGATCTTCGGAGTTTCGCTGGTGCTGCTCTACGCGGCGTCCACCATCTACCACGCGCTGCCGCAGTCCAGAGCCAAGGAAATCTGGCGCGTGCTCGACCACTCCGCGATCTACCTGGTGATCGCCGGAACCTACACCCCGTTCATGCTCGGTGCGCTGCGAGGTCCCTGGGGATGGTCGTTGCTCGCGGCGATATGGACGCTGGCGGCAGCCGGTGTCGTATTCAAGAGCACGCTCGGCTTTCGCTTCCCGCATCTGTCCACCGGCGTCTATCTGGTAATGGGATGGATGGCCGTGGTCGCTGCCGGTCCGCTGCTCGCCCACGTCGATACGACAGGAATTGCGTGGCTCGTCGCCGGCGGTCTCAGCTACACGCTCGGCGTGGTGTTTTTTGCCTGGGAGGGCCTGTTGTTCGGGCACACCCTCTGGCACCTGTTCGTCGCTGCCGGCAGCACCTGCCACTTCGTCGCGGTGATCGGCTCGGCCGCCGGAATGTCGTAGCGAATCCGCCGTCCGCCAGAACTGCAAGACGGTGCGGCCGAGCAAGCGACTACTCAACGAATACCCATACGGCACCTGGAGGATACTCGCATGAAGGTCTGGATAGACGGCGCCATCGTCGACGGCAATGAAGCAAAGATCTCGGTGTTCGATCACGGCTTCCTGTACGGCGACGGAATCTTCGAAGGCATGCGCGCCTACAACGGCCGCTTGTTCCGCCTGGAGGATCACATGCGGCGCCTCGGCGTCTCGGCGCGCGCCATCGGCCTGGAGCTTCCGGGCGGCGTCGATTCCGTGCGCGACATCGTGCTGACGACGGTCGCATCTACCGGCGCACGCGAAGCCTACATCCGCCTGCTCGTCACTCGCGGCCAGGGTCCTCTCGGCGTCGATCCGACCACCTGTTCCGATCCGCGCGTGATCTGCATCGTCGACACCGTAGAGTTGTTCCCCGCCGACAAGGCCGCGAGCGGCGTCGACCTGGCGACCTCGAGCCTGAGGCGTCCGAGCGCCGACGTGCTCGACCCGCGCGTCAAGAGTCTCAACTACCTGAACAACGTGATGGCCAAGCTCGAAGCCAGGCGGCGCGGCGTCGACGACGCCCTGCTGCTGAACGCCGCCGGCAACGTCACCGAGGCCACCGGTGCCAACATCTTCGCGGTCTGCCGCGGCGTGCTGACCACACCGACCGCCACCGACGGCGTGCTTGAAGGCATCACGCGCATGACCGTCATCGAACTGGCCGACAAGCTCGGCATCCCGGTGCGCGAACGCTCGATGGGGAGACTGGACCTGCTGGGCGCCAGCGAAGCGTTCCTCACCGGCTCCGGCGCACGCATCGTTCCGGTGCGCTCGCTCGATACCGAACTGATCGGCGAAGTGACACCCGGCCCCGTAACCACTCGCCTGCGCGCGGCGTTCTTCGAGTTCGCTAAGTTGAACGGCACGCCGATTCCTTACGCCGACTGCGCAGGAGTCTGACCCGGGCGGCAAACGGGAGTAGACGAGTGATGAGAACGTCGGCCGGTGGACGCGCCGTTTGATGAGGCAGCGGACTCGGCCAGGAGGCGCAACCAGCGCACGACGATGAGCTTCCAGCGTCTGGAGATCGATGCTGCCTACAAGGCGCTCGCCGCACATGCCGAAGGTCTCAGCGGCACGGTCGCGCTGCAGCGGCGCGCCGAGGTCGGACCGAACCGTATCCCGCCTCCGGCCCGGCCTTCGCTGCTTGGCGGCCTGCTCGGCGAACTGACGCATTTCTTCGCCGTCATCTTGTGGCTCGCGGCGGCGCTGGCCCTGTTCGCGCACCGGCAGGATCCGACCGCAGGCATGGCAACGCTCGCGGCGGCGATCGTCACGGTCATCCTGCTCAACGCGCTCTTTTCGTTCTGGCAGCAGTACCGCGCCGAGCGCGCGATGGAAGCACTCGCGAAACTGCTGCCAGAGCGCGTTCGCGTGATGCGTGACGGCGGCGTCTGCGAACTCGACGCCGACGATCTGGTTCCCGGCGACATCGTGCTCCTCGAAGACGGCGTGCGCGTTCCGGCCGACTGCCGCATCGTGACGACCTTCGGGCTGCGCGCGAACAACGCAAGCCTGACCGGCGAATCGGTGCCGGTGGCGCTGGACGCCCACACCAGTTGCAGCGACACGCTGCAGCGCGCCACCAACGTGGCTTTTGCCGGAACTTCGATCGTGTGCGGCCACGGCACGGCACTGGTATTCGCGACCGGAACGCGGACCCAGCTGGCCCGCATAGCTGAGCTTGCCCAGGCCGTGGAGCCGGAACCATCGCCGCTTCAGCACGAAATCCTGCGCGTCAGCCGCATCGTGGCCGTGCTCGCCACCACGCTCGGCGCCGCGTTCTTCGTGCTCGGCTATCACAGCGGCCTGCCGCTATGGAGCGCATTGCTGTTCGGCGTCGGCATCATCGTCGCCAATGTTCCTGAAGGCCTGCTGCCGACCGTGACGCTGGCGCTGGCAATGGGTTCGCGGCGCATGCTCGCGCGCAACGCGCTGATCCGCAGTCTGCCCGCGGTCGAAACGCTCGGTGCCGCGACCGTGATCGTCACCGACAAGACCGGAACTCTGACCCAGAACCGCATGCGCGTGCGTCATCTGTTTCTCGACGAGACGCTGCACGACTGCAACGACGGCAGCGATCTGCGTCAACTCGCGCAAACCCGCCGCCCGTTCTTCATCGCCTGCCTGATGTGTGAAAACGTCCGCAGCAGCCGCGGCCCCAAAGCCGAGGAGTTGCTCGGCGACCCGATGGAAGTGGCGATCGTGGCGATGGCCCGGGCCGCGCTTCCGGATTTCACCGACGGCGACAGGATCGACGAAGTGCCGTTCGATTCGGACCGCCGTCGCCTCACCACCGTGCACCGACACGAAGAAGCGTACTTCGTCGCGACCAAGGGAGCGCTCGAAGCGGTGCTGCCGCTCTGCACCGGCGTAGTTGCCGCAACCGGCGCCGTGTCACTCGACGACGATGCGCGCCGCCGCTGGTGCGAAGCCGAACGCGGACTCGCGGCCTCGGGCCTGCGCGTGCTCGCGGTCACCTATCGCGAAGAAGACACTCTGCCGACTCACGAAGATCTCGAAACTTCGCTGGTGCTGGCCGGCCTGCTCGCTTTCGAAGACCCGCCTCGGCCCGAAGTCGCAGCCGCGATCGCGAGCTGTCACCAGGCCGGAATCCGCGTGCTGATGGCTACCGGCGACCATCCGGACACCGCGCTGGCGATCGCCAGGCAGATCGGTCTGGCCGGTGCTTCGCCGGTGCTGGTCAGCGGAGAGCAGATGCGCGGCATGACCGACGCCGAGCTTGCCGGCGTTCTGGATTCGCCCGAGCTGATCTTCGCCCGCGTCGACGCCGATCAGAAGACCCGCGTGGTGCAACTCCTCAAGAAGCGCGGCGAGATCGTCGCGGTCACCGGCGACGGCGTCAACGACGCGCCGGCGCTGCGCGCGGCCGACATCGGCATCGCGATGGGCATCGCCGGCACCGACGTCGCACGCGAAGCCAGCGACGTCGTACTTCTCGACGACAACTTCGCGAGCATCGTGGCCGCGGTCGAAGAAGGCCGCGCCGTCTACGCCAACATCCGCAAGTTTCTGACCTACATTCTGACGTCCAACATTCCCGAAGTGGTGCCGTACCTGGCCTTCGTCCTGGCCGCGGTTCCACTGCCGCTGACCGTCCTGCAGATCCTCGCCGTCGATCTCGGCACCGACATCCTGCCGGCCCTGGCGCTCGGCACCGAAGCTCCCGAGCCCGGATTGATGCAGCGGCCGCCGCGTTCGCGAAACGAACGGCTGATGTCCACCGGCCTGCTGCTGCGCGCCTATCTGTTCCTCGGACTCTTCGAAGCGGCGGCGGCGATGGCCGCCTATTTCTTCGTGCTGCGCAGCGGCGGCTGGCACCTGGGTCAGACGCTGGCCGCCGCCGATCCGCTGTATCTGAGCGCCACCACCGCGTGTTTCGCCGGTATCGTGCTGGCTCAGGTCGTCAACGTGTTCCTGTGCCGCAGCGACCGTGCATCCATCTTCAGTTACGGCATCGGCGGCAACTCGCTGCTGGCCGCCGGTATCGCGGTCGAACTCCTGCTGCTCGGCCTGATCGCATACACGCCGGCCGGCAACGCGCTCTTCCAGACACATCCGATAGGTCTTGCGGCAATCGGCGCGGCGCTGCCTTTCGTGCTGCTGATGCTGCTGGGCGAGGACGCGCGCAAGCTGGTGGTGAGAAGGACGGCGAGGCGACGTCACGCAACTTCGCCGGCCGCGTGACCTGAAGCCCAGGCCCACTGGAAGTTGAAACCGCCGAGATGACCGGTGACGTCGACGACTTCGCCGACGAAGAAGAGGCCGGGAACACGCCGCGCCTGCATCGTCTTCGATGAAAGTTCGGCGGTATCGACGCCGCCGGCGGTGACCTCGGCGGTGCGGTAGCCTTCGGTTCCGTCAGGCTTCAGGCGCCAGTGGTGCAGTTCGTCGGCGATCTTCGCCAACTGTCCGGGCGTGAACTGACGCAGCGGTACAGCGGCGCCGTAACCGGCGGCCCAGGCCGCGGCGAAGCGTCGCGGCAGGAACGTTGCCAACACGTTGTGCAACTCCTGGCGTGAGCCGCGATGCTCTTCCAATCTGTCGCTGGCCGAGCCGCCCGGGAACAGGTCGAGCGTGAGTTCGGCGCCCGCGCTCCAATACGACGAGATCTGCAAGACCGCCGGGCCGCTGATTCCGCGGTGCGTGAACAGAACGGCGCCGGCGAAGCTGGTCTTGCCGCACGACACCACGGCTTCGAGCGAGACGCCGGCGAGATCCTTGAACTGCTCCAGTTTGCGCGCGCCAAACACCAACGGAACCAGCGCGGGGCGCGGCTCGACGACGGCAAGTCCGAACTGCCGCGCCAGACGATGACCGAAATCCGAAGCGCCGGCGGCGGGCAGCGACAAGCCGCCGGTGGCTACCACCAGCGAGCGGCATTGGAACGTGCCGCGACCGGTCTCGACGACGAAGCCGTCCGCGCCTTCAACGCGCTCGACGCGCTCGACTCGCTCGACGCGACATCCGAGCACGAGTTCGACTCCGCCGCTTTCGCATTCGGCCAGCAGCATCGCGACGATCTCGCGAGCGCTGTGGTCGCAGAAGAGTTCGCCGAGTTGCTTCTCGTGCCAGGCGATGCCCTGACGCTCGACCAGCGCGACGAAATCAGCAGGCGTGTAGCGGGCCAGTGCCGAGCGACAGAAATCGGGATTGTCGGAGATGAACGATGCCGGCGTCGTGTGCAGGTTGGTGAAGTTGCAGCGGCCGCCGCCAGAAATCGCGATTTTCCGGCCGGGACGCTCGCCGTGTTCGAGCACCACGACGCTTCGTCCGCGTGCGGCCGCGGTGGCCGCGCACATCAGTCCCGCGGCTCCGGCCCCCACAACCAGGACGTCGACGTCATTCACGCTCGCTCGAACCAGGGGCGTTCCTCAGCGCCGAATCACGCGGCCGGCCCTGGCACCGGCGTCATAACGGTCACCGTCGATGACCTGGCGGCCGCCGATGAAGACGCTCTCGATCCCGGTCGGGAAGCGCGCGGGATCTTCGAACGTCGCGGTATCGGCGAGCGTCGCCGGATTCAGCACCACCAGATCGGCCGCGCAGTCGCGCCGCACGTAACCGCGATCGCTCCAGCCCAGACGCTCGGCTGCGGCGCCGGTCATCTTGTGCACCGCTTCTTCGAGCGAGAACAGACCGCGCTTGACGTAGGTGGAAAGAACGCGCGGGAAGGTGCCGTAGCTGGCCGGGTTCTGATGGCCGCCCGCGGCCAGCAATGTATCCGTCTCTATCGTACACAGAGGATGCGCGAGGATGGCCTGCAACGCGCGCTCGTCTTCTGCATCGCCGCTGTACTTGTGAATCAGCACACGCGCGTTGCGGTGACTGGCCACCACCATCTTCGCGTAGAACTCCCACACGCCCATGCCAGCGTCCGCTGCCGCCTTGCCGACGAAGAAACCGTTGTAGCGGTCGAACTCGGCAGCGTTGGCATCCATGATCTGGATGTCTTCGAGGCAGAACCCGATCTGTCCGAACATCGCTTCGGCCATCCCCACCATGCCTTCCATCGTTTCTGGACTGGCGAGCGCCGTTTCGAGGAAAGGCAGGACTTCGGGCGGGAAAAGCACGCTGGCGGTGGTGTTGCCGGCCGTGTACGGAAACGCGTCGAACGCGACGTCGATGCCGCGCTCACGCGCACGCTCGATGACCTCGATGGCGCGATCGACCGTCGACCAGCTTTTCTTGCCGACGAAAATCATGTGGCTGATCTGCAAGCGCGACTTGCCGCGCTCCGCCACACGCAGGATCTCTTCGATCGCCTGGATGTTGTGCGCAATCACGTTCGGATCGGTGTGATAGACCGGACTGATCCAGCTGTAGGCGCGAAGGTGCGACGTGAAGATCTTGCCCGCGGCCGTGGCCCAACCGGCAAACGCCGCCAGTTCGTCTTCGCCCGCGAAGATGCCCGGCGGATAGCCGAGACCGGTGCTGATGCCGATGCAGCCTTCGTCGAGAGCCGCGCGTGTCAGCGCTTCCATCTCACGCAGTTCGTCCGGCGTCGGCGGCGCCGGATTGAGCAGGCCGGTGACCGCAGCGCGCACGGTACCGTGGCCGACCAGCGCGGCGACGTTCAAGGCGATGCCGCCCTGGTCGAGCGCGTCGAAGAACCCGCCCATCGTCTCCCAGCGCAGATCGATCGGCTCGTCGGCGAACAGCAGGCTCGACTCGATCACCGCTGCGCGCGTTCGCTCGGTGATCGGCGCAGTGCTGAAACCGCAGTTGCCGCCGACGACGGTCGTCATGCCCTGACGCACGAAAGGCTCCAGCAGCGCGCCGTGGTCGGCGCCGGGCACCAGGAAGTCGGCGTGACTGTGGATGTCGATGAAGCCCGGAACGACGATGCGCCCGGTGCAATCCAGCGTGCGCGCCGCCTCCAGGCCGCTGAGGTCGCCCACCGCGGTGATCGTATTGCCGGAGATCGCCACATCGGCGCGAACGGACGCCGCGCCGCTGCCGTCTATCACCCGGCCGCCAACCAGTTTCAGATCGTAGTTCATGGGCGGGGTTTGTAGCGGTACACGCCAGGCATTCCCAACGCGGCCCGCTGTCCGGCTACGCCGCCGCCGCCCGCGGGCAAGGGTTCGCGCTCAGGTCCCGTGTCGCTTGCGATACCCTTCGAGAAAGTGGGCGATACGGCCGATGGCCACGCGCAGGTCGTCTTCGTGAGGAAGGAAGACGACGCGGAAGTGATCCGGATGCGGCCAGTTGAAGCCCGAGCCCTGCACCACCAGCACGCGCTCGGCTTCGAGCAGTTCCAGCACGAAGCGTTCGTCGTCTTCGATCGGATACACCTGCGGGTCCAGACGCGGGAAGCAGTACAGCGCGGCCTTCGGTTTCACGCACGAGACGCCCGGTATGGCGCTGAGAAGTTCGTGGGCGAGGTCGCGCTGACGCGCCAGGCGTCCGCCGGGAGCGACCAGGTCCTTGATGCTCTGGTAGCCGCCCAGCGCGGTCTGGATGGCGAGTTGCCCCGGCGTGTTCGAACAAAGGCGCATCGACGCCAGCATGTTCAGGCCTTCGATGTAGTCCCCTGCGTAGCGCTTCTCGCCCGACACCACCATCCAACCGGCGCGGTAGCCGCAGGCGCGATAGTTCTTCGACAGACCGTTGAACGTCAGGAACAGCACGTCGTCGGCCAGCGAAGCGATGCTGGTGTGCTCGGCGCCGTCGTAGAGGGTCTTGTCGTAGATCTCGTCGGCGAATACCAGGAGTTGATGACACCTGGCAATCTCGACTATCGCCTCCAACGTCTCCACCGGATACAGAGCGCCGGTCGGATTGTTAGGATTGATGACCACGATCGCCTTGGTGTTGGCGGTGATCTTGCGCCGAATGTCCGCGAGATCGGGCAGCCATTCCGATGCCTCGTCGCACAAATAGTGAACCGGCGTTCCGCCCGACAGCGCCACCGCGCCGGTGTAGAGCGGATAGTCTGGAGCCGGGATCAGCACCTCGTCGCCGTCATTGAGCAGCGCGTTCATCGACATCACGATCAGTTCGGACGCGCCGTTGCCGATGTAGACATCTTCGATCGTCACGCCGGCGATGCCCTTCTCCTGCGTGTAGTGCATGATCGCCTTGCGCGGGGCGAACAATCCCTTGGAATCGGTGTAGCCGGCGGCGTCGGGCAGGTTGCGGATCATGTCCTGCACGATCTCGTCGGGAGGCTCCAGGCCGAACGCGGCCAGGTTGCCGATGTTCAGCTTGATGATCTTCTGTCCTTCTTCTTCCATCTGCCGCGCACGTTCGAGGACCGGGCCGCGGATGTCGTAGAAGACGTTGGCGAGTTTGGTCGACTTGCGGATCGCCCGCGAGGTCCGAGGCTGCGTATCGTGAGGAAAAGGCCTGGGAGTAACTACTTTCATCGGTCGTGACTCATGCTGAATTCCATCTACCTGCGCGCAAGTCCCCTGTGATGAGGCGGAAACACTTCTTCTTCCAGCTTCGATCCCGTCATCGCATCGACGCACATCACGGCACTGAGCGAAGCGCCGTCGATGCCGCCGCCCCACAGCCGCCTGCCGTACTGGTCACCGGCAAAGTAGAGGCCTTCGACGTGTGGAGACTCGACATCGGGACGTTCCACGCCGACCGGCCGCCACGAACCGTAGGCTTCCGGCGCGGGTGTCCAGATGCAGAACTCCACGTCTTCTTCCCACGTCGGGAACGTCTCCCTGAACCACTCGTCGCACCAGTCGGTGACGCGCTTTACCTTCTTCGGGTCGCGCATCTCCTTGTCGGTGAGCGCCACCGAAAACTCGAACGTGCGCTTGCCGGCCGGGGTACGCCGCGCAACCGTGCCCATTCCCCACATCACGACATCGACATCGCCGACGTAACCTTCGCCGCGAATGATGCCGGGCATGTAGATGAAACTTCGCTCGTCGATGCCTTTGTCCTTCCAGATGTCGCGTCTCAAACCGATGTACGCCGACAGGAAGCCCGCGCCCCAGAACTTCTCTTCGAGCATCGTCACCCAATCTGCGGGGAACGCCGCGCGCGGCAGGACGCTGAATACATGCCTGGGCGGAAGCGTGCAGATCACGGCCCCGGCCGTCACGGTCTCAAGACCGTCGGCAGTGCGAATGACGACGCCTTCGGCCCTGCCTTCATCGACGATGACATGATCCACGGTCGTGTTGCGCCGCACCTCGCCGCCGTGTTGCAGCACGACCTTCTCCATCGCCTGCGCGATGGAGATCGTGCCGGGTTCGTGCGCCGTGGCCACCGATCCGGTTATCAGGTTCATCCCGACCGAGCGGGCGATGGACATGTAGGGAAGGAAATCGCCGGCCGGAGTCAGAGCCGGTTCGGCCTGAGCCGTCTGCGACGAGGCCAGAACCTTGATGTACTCGTAGGCATCCGGATGCAGGTTCCTGGACGCGAGCCACTCGGCCAGCGAAATGTCCATGATCGCAGCCGCGTCCTCGACAGATGTCATCGCCATGTCGCGCAGCGTCCGCATCGTCGCGTCGTAACCTTCGTCCGACATCCACGGATACTTGCGCCGCGGAGAGACCTGGTACACCGCGTTGCCGCCGGCGTGATCGACGAACCCGAAGCCGGTGTTGACCGGCAGGTCGATCGGCTCTGCGAGATGATCGAGCAGACATCGCACCCGCGAGTTGTTTCCCCAGAACAAACCGTGGCCGCCGGCTTCGAAGGTGTAGCCGTCGAGCAAGCCTTTCTCGAAGATCGTCTCCAGATCAGGCTCGGTGTTCGAAACGAAAGCGCCCGCGTAGTGCAGCGCCTGCCTCAGACCGGCGGCGTCGAGTTCCAGTCCATCGACCGCGACCTTGTTGCCCCTGCCGACGAACGACACCGCGCGGCCGCCGATGAACGGTGCGCGTTCCAGCACCAGCACTCGCTTGCCGAAATCTTTTGCGAGCACAGCCGCAGCGCCCAATCCGGCGATGCCTGCGCCGATGACCACAACGTCGTAGTGTCGCGTCTCCGCCATTGCCATGTCCGTCACAGATGTCCTCTACGGGTCGCCGGATCCCGCTCACGGCAGCACAAGCAGCGCCGCCCGCTGCGGGCGTCGCCTGACTATCAGACGGACCCGCCGCCATCCACTTCCAGGACTTGCCGAGGGCGCCGTTCGTCGGCATCGGCGTCGGTGTCGGCTTCGGCGTCGGTCAACCCTGGCGCGGCGCAGAAGATCCCGCGCCGGGAGGCAATCACTCGCAGGCAGGCATGAGGCAGCCGATCTCCAAAGGCGCCATTCACACGCGCGTTGACTGCGACCGCCTTTTGGACGAAGGTCGCGGCCGGTTCGCAGTGCCCAGGCACTGATTCAGGAATCAAGACTCGGACAAGGACACCATGAGCAACGACGGCTCACCGCAAGGATCTTCCCAGGCTTTTGGTTGGCGGCCGGACCTGATGCTCGGCATCGCGCCGATGGATTACCAGCACCGGCAACTGGTAGCCTCCGCGGCCGAACTGCATTTCGTCGTCACCACGAAGGCTTCCCAGCACGATGTCGTAAAGGCCACCAGGGACCTGATCGAGATCACCAGGCAGCACTTCGACTGGGAAGAACAGCTCATGCTGAATGAGCGTTACGACGGTTACGCAGCACACAAGGAACACCACGACCGGCTCCTGAAACAGCTGGTCGAAGTGGAATCCGAACTCGAGGCAGGATCGATCGGTTCCTGTCAGACGCTCGCACTTTTCATCGAAACCTGGACTCTGCAGCACCTGCTGATCGTCGACAAAGCTCTGGCGTTGTTCCTCGAAAAATCCAGGATGAAGGTCTGAAGGACGCTTCGAGCGCACGCCGCCGCAGACCGCACACGCCCGCGGCGCCCGGTCGTTGGCTGCCGCGCGCCCGGATGATACACGGGCCTTCGGCACCACCATGAAACTCGCAACTTTTTCCCATCAGGGCCGGACCCGCGTCGGCATCGTAAGCGGCGACAACGTTCTCGACCTGGCGGCAACCGACCCGTCGTTGCCACGGGAGATGAGCGAACTGCTCGGAGCCGGAGAGGCGGCGATGGCACGCGTGCGAGCACTCGGAGCCGGCGCCGGTGTCCGCATCGCGCTCGACGAAGTGCGGCTCGAAGCTCCGGTGCTGCGCCCGCGCAAGTTCCTGGGGGTCGGCCTCAACTACGCCGACCACATCGCCGAAACCGGACGTCCGGCCCCGGATTTCCCGGTCTTTTTCAACAAACAGACAACCTGCGTGAACGGCCCTTACGATCGGATCGTCAGGCCGCGAGTCTCCGTCACTCTCGACTACGAAGGCGAACTCGGCTTCGTCATCGGCAAGCGCTGCCGTCACGTAACGCGCGAGAAGGCGCACGAAGTGATCGCCGGGTACCTCGTGGTCGACGACGTGAGCGTACGCGACTGGCAATTCCGGGCACCGACGCTGACCCTTGGAAAGTCCTTCGACACTCACGGCCCCATCGGCCCGTGGATCGTGACACCCGACGAAGTCGGCGATCCGCACACGCTGGATATTCGCACCTGGGTCAACGGCGAACTGCGCCAGAACTCCAACACGCGCAACCTGATCTTCGATTGCTTTGCGATCGTCGAAACCCTCTCCACGGTCTTCACTCTCGAACCGGGCGACATCATCTCGACCGGAACTCCCTCGGGCGTAGCGATGCCGACGCAGAACTGGCTGGTACCCGGCGACGTGGTGCGCATCGAGATAGAAAGAATCGGCACGATCGAAAACGAAGTCGTCGACGAGGACGACGCGGGCTGAGCAGGCGCCCGGAGCCCGACCACGATGGCAATCACCAGGTTGATTTCCGGCGGCGCGCCGGGCGGGACTTGCGCAGTGGAAGCCAGATGAGCGGGCCCGCGATCGAACCGGGCCGCGGCGCCATGGCGCTGCACTGGCGCATCCTCATCGGACTGCTGGTCGGAGCAGGCCTCGGCATCGCGGCCAACCTCACGCTCGGCCCGGACAACGCCGCGGTAGCGTGGACGTGCACCAACCTCGCTCAACCACTGGGCCAGGTGTTCCTGCGGCTCATCTTCATGGTGGTGCTGCCGCTGGTGTTTTCGGCTCTGACCCTGGGCGTGGTCGAAATCGGCGACGTCTCCAAACTGCGACGCATGGGACTGACGACGCTGGCGCTCACCGTGCTGCTGTCGAGCGGCTCGGTGGCGATCGGACTCACGCTGGTGAACACGCTGCGCCCCGGCGATCACCTGAGCGAAGCCACTCGCGCCGAACTTCGCACGCGCTTCATCGCCGGCGAATCGACGACGCGCGCGGTTGCGCAAAGCCATCAGGCCAAACCACTGCGCGACGTGCTGATCGATCTGCTGCCGAAAAATCCGCTCCAGGAAATGGTCGGTGCTCTCGACGGAAGTTCACCGGGCGGCGGCATGCTCGCAGTGATGGTGTTCGCGCTGCTCTTCGGCATCGCCATCACGATGGTCCCCGAACGAACCGGTCCGCTGGTCGCGGTCCTGGAAGGACTCTACGACGTGTCGATGGCGGTGATCGGCATGGCGATGGCGGTCGCGCCGTTCGGAGTGGCGGGACTGCTGTTTTCCCTTACCGCCACGCTCGGCCTCGAAATCCTGTCGACGCTGGCCGGCTACGTCGGCACCGTGCTGCTGGCTCTGGCCCTGCACTCGTTGATCGTCTATTCGGGCGCCCTGCTGGCGATCGCACGCGTCAACCCGCTGCGCTTCCTGATCGACAGTTCCGACGCGCTGGTGACCGCCTTCGCCACTTCGTCGTCGAACGCCAGCCTGCCGACTTCACTGCGCGTAGCCGAAGAAAACCTCGGCATCCGCCGCGATATTTCGCGCTTCGTGCTGACTGTCGGTTCCACCGCCAACCAGAACGGCACCGCACTCTACGAAGGCGTCACGGTGCTGTTTCTTGCCCAGGTGTTCGGCGTCAGCCTTTCGCTGTCCCAGCAGATCACCGTCGTGCTGATGTCGGTGCTGGCCGGGATCGGCACTGCCGGAGTGCCGGGCGGCTCGCTGCCTCTGGTGGCGATCGTGCTGGTGTCGGTGGGAGTTCCGGCCGAAGGCATCGGCATAATCCTCGGCGTGGACCGTCTGCTGGACATGTGCCGCACCACCGTCAACGTCGGCGGCGACCTCGTGATCGCGGCCTGCGTACAACGCCGCGAGACTCCGCGCTTCGACCGTTAGCAGCGCTGGCTTCAAGAGCGGCTCGCAGACATAACGCGCCGGAGCGGCTCAACCGCACTTGCAGGGACAGGAGACGGAAATGAAACATCTGATCGTCGGCGTGGCGGCCTTTGCGGCAATTTCGGCCGGGATACCGGCCTTCGGCGCGCAACTTTCCAGTGATGAGCAGGGCTGCGTGAACGCGATGCAGAAGGACGCGCTCGCGGTCGCGTCGGCACAGACCAAACAACTCGCGACCTGCATCAAGGATGCGCAAAAGGGAACCATTGCAGACCTGCCGGCCTGCCTCGGCGCCGCTTCCGACGAACTGGTCACCAAGGCAGTGACCAGGAGCAGCACCGACGCAGACAAGTGGTGCGG
Source organism: uncultured bacterium (assembly GCA_903893315.1). Lineage (GTDB taxonomy): Bacteria > Desulfobacterota > Binatia > UBA1149 > CAITLU01 > CAITLU01. The sequence continues at coordinate 90,808 of CAITLU010000052.1, read as the reverse complement.
CATCGGACCCGCAGCGTTCGGCGTACCGGCGGCTTACGATCTGACCACCAGCCAGGCGGCGCTCGTCCACACGCGCGGACTTGTCGCCGATCTGCTCGGAGCAACGCCCACTGTGCCCGGCGACAAAGCCGGCAAGAAATGTCAGTCGCTGGCAGTCGGCAAAGCGCAAGGCCTGATGAACTCCTACGCGAAGTCGTTCGCCAAGTGCGTGCGCGACGGGATCAAGATCGGCGCCACCGGCGCCGATGCGCTGCTCCCGTGCGCTGCTCCGGACGTGACGAAGCTGGCCGATGCTCTGAGCGCGACACTCGGCAAGAGTTGCAACGGCGTATCGTCGAACGCGGTACTGCCGGGCGTCTGCGCCGGTCAGTCGGGCAGCGCGCTTTCGGCTTGCATCGCCGGCCGCGCCAAGTGCCGTGCCTGCCGCATGGTCGCGACCAACGGCGCGCTCGACGCCGACTGCGATCTTGCCGACGACGGCCTGGCCAACGACAGTTGCAGTTTCCTCGTCTCCCTGAGCGGCGAGGCGTTCAAGTTCAACGGCGCGCAGGAACTGATTCCCGGCGCCTACATCTGGGTGCTCGAGCATCCGGAAATGAACACCATCACCGGCGTTGACGGACACTTCCAGTTCGACGCGCTCGAAGAAGGCAGCGAGGCGACGCTGGTGCTCGAACATCCCGACTACCACCCGATCCAGACGGGAACGGTGCGGCTGGGCGCAGCGGGCGCCGAGCGCGTGACCTTCCAGGGCGTGCCCTGGGACGTCTATGACGGACTTGCGTCGTTCCTCGGTCTTGTCCCCGACGAACTCAACAAGTGTCAGATGGTCACGACCGTGACGCGAGTCGGGAAATCCATGTACGACCCGGGTGCTCACGGCGAGGCTTCCGCCACGGTCACGACCGATCCGCCGCTGCTGGACGCGAACGGTCCGATCTACTTCAGCGCCGACGTCATTCCGATCATGAGCCTTTCACAGACCAGCAATGACGGCGGCGTGCTCTATGTTCAGGTAACGCCGGGCGAGTACGTGTGGACAGCACACAAGAGCATCGCGGTATTCACACACATAAAGACCAAGTGCCGGGCCGGTCTGCTCGTCGATGCGTCGCCGCCGTGGGGACTGCAAAAGCACTGATCCTCTGCGCAGCCGTTCTTCGCGGCAGGTAAAGATACCGGATGGGCGCTCGTGGGCGTTCAGCAGGCTGGTAGCGTCCGACAGGCGCGGCTAGACTCGCGCCTGTTCTCGCTTCGCGAGCACCCATCCGATGCCTGTCTCCAGACTTTTCGCCGACACGACGACGCGCCGCCAACTCGGCCTGCTGGTGGTCGCGGTCGCCGTCGTCGTGCGCGCCTCGGCCTGCACCGAACTTCGCAACAGCGCGCTGCTCCACCTCGAACGCTGGCCGGACAGCGAGATGCACTACGTCGATGCCCAGGCCCGCGCCGTGACCGGCGGCGACCAGCTGCTGCCACGCGCGATCACCACTCCGGGCGCCGGCTTTTTGTGCACTCCACACGCCGCCTGGCAACCGCAGGCCGCCCGCTGCGCCGACCCCGCCGAGGCGGCCATGCTGCGACGCTGGACTCTGACCGCCGCATACTGGGAAGCGCCGCTCTACACCTACTTCGTCGCAGCCGTGTACGCGCTGGCCGGGCCCGACCCGCGCATCGTCTTTGCGCTGCAGGCGCTGCTTGGAGTGATTTCGTGCTGGCTGGCATTCATGGTCGCCGCCCGGCTCTTCGGCGACACGGCCGCAGCGGCTGCGGGTCTGCTCGCGGCATTGCTAGGTACCGGCGTCTACTACGAGAACATGCTGGTCGGCAGCACGTGCACGGGCGTGGCCGCACTCGCAACGCTCTACGCTCTGCTGCGAGCGCTCGAATCGGAGCGGCCGTTCGCCGCCGCGTGGTCGGCAGGCATCGCGGGCGCGACCACCGCGTTGCTGTCGGCCACCGCACTGCCTGCAGTGGCCGTCACCTTCGCGACCGCGCTGTGGATTCGGATAACGCATCGCGACCAACGGCGCGGCAAGGCCGCCGCCGCACTCGTCGCTGGTCTCGTCTGCGGCGCCGCGCTCATGTGGTCGCCGCTGCTTGCACGCAACCTCGCGGTCGGCGCACCGCCGTGGTCGCTTGCAGCGCGAACGCCGGTCGACTTCGTGATGGGCAACGCGTCGGGAGCAACCGCCACCGAAACGGTAAGGCCGAACGCCGCCACCACCGCCGTCTTCGCGCAACCGGGCGACGGCCTTTCGGCCGGCGCACCGCTCGACGTATCCACGCTGATCGCCGCAACCATCGCGACACATCCGAGCAACGCAGATTGGTTGTGGCTTGTCGCCGCCAAGTTCGCCGGCTTCTGGCGTTGGTTCGAGATCCCGAGCGACGCCAACTACTGCTACTTCATCGAACACCTTCCGTTGGTATCGCGCTTCCTGGTCGCATGGTCGGTGCTGGCCGGGCTCGTCGTTCTGGGCCTGCTGTCGGGAAGCAGCAAAGCCCCGGCGATCCTGCTCCCCACGGTGTGGATCATGGCAACCGCCGCCGCGTGCGCTTTGCTATCCAACTCTTCGCAGGCGCGCTTTCCGGCCGCTCTGATCGTAACTCCGCTGGCAGGCCAGGGCATCGCGACGCTGCTACGGCTCTACACCGAGCGCCGATACATACTCGGCTGGGCAGCCCTGGCCTTCACGATCGCAGTCGGCTACGCGACGCTGGCGGATTGGGAAGTGCCGTTCGGCCACGTCACTCCCTGGTACTGCGACATCGTCAACAACATCGCCATCGCAGTCGCCGAAGAACAGCAGGCCCAGGGTCATACAGAACGCGCGCTGGCCACAGTCACCAAGCAACTGTGCACCGAGCCGCGCGCTCTGCGCGCCGTCCCGCCGGGCGCCGAACTGGCGTTGGACTCGTGGATTGCCGTCAGCGCGCAGAGCTTCGAGACGATCTGCCGAAGCCAGGCGCGTTACTCTGCGATGCTCGGCGACGACGCCGGTGCACGCGAAGCATCGCAACATGCCGAGCGCCTCGGTGCGATAGTCGAGCAGTGGAAGTCGTGGCCGGGTGACTGACGCGGGCGGCGGCGTCCTGGTCAGGCAAAACCAGCCCGTTCGCAAGCGCTGGTGCGGGCCGCACAAGCCGCACGACACTCCGAGGCCGGCAGGCGCGGCGTCCGCGCCACACGCCTTCACGCACGACCGCCACTGACCATCCACGGGTCAGCGCAAGCCTCTGGTAGTTGGAGGCGGCACGCGCCGGGAAGCCGGCTCCGAACGCCCACGTGCCACGAACCAGTGCCACACGCCGCAGCCCGAGTACCTGCACGGCGTCTTCAATGAACGGCCCGCGAAACTCGACGAACGCGCCGACGCGGCAGAATACCAGCGTGTGCGGCGCGGCCGCACACGCGAGTTTCCAGTATTGGCGCCAGAAAAGGGTTTGTTGCGCGGCGCGAGCACTCCAGCGTAGTCCCACTTTCCAGCCCTCACACGCGAAGATCGTCGCAAGCCACGGCCGACGAGTCACGGCGCAGCGCCACGACATCCAGGCCGCGCCCCATCGCAGGTGCCCCGAGTAGGTCGCGAGCGTGGAATGCAGGTTGTCGACGGCAAGAACGTCGCGGCGCGCCGCCCCCGGCAATCGCGCCACGCGCGTGGTGAGATAGATCGTCTCCGTTCCGTGCACCGCATCGCGGCGCACCAGCGCACGTTCGGCCTCGCGAAGCCGCTTCTCCAGCGCCGCCAGCGTGCGCCGCCTCGGCACGCGGTGGGTCCCCCACGTCTTCCAGCCGACGAAGTCGATCCCGCGCGACACGCGAAACGGCTCGTCGCCATCGGTGCGCAGCGCCAGGCAAAGCCGCTTGGCGAGAAAACTGCGGATCGCCTCACGCCACCCGCACAGGGTTTCGCGATCGGGCGCAAGCAGCACGAGGTCGTCCACATAGCGGACGTAGTTGCGGCAGCCCAGGTCACGCTTCACGAATTGATCGACCTCGTCCAGGTAGACATTCGCCCAGAACTGGCTGGTGAGGTTGCCTATGGGCAGGCCGCGTTCGTTGTCACGACCGAAAATGCTCTTGCGCGCCTCGACCGGATAGCGCGCGCTGGCCGGTGGCGCCGTGCGCCGCGGCCCGCGATGGAACACGAAGTCGCGCGTCGGGTCATGAAACAGGATGGTCGCCGTGAGCCAGCGAAGTTCGGCGTCACGAATGGTCCGGCACAGGATGTCGTAGAGGGTGCGCTTGTGGATCGACGGAAAGAAGCTGGCAACGTCGAGCTTCAAGGCCCAGGTCTGACGGTGACCGTTCGCGCTCGCCTTGCGGATGAAAGTCATCAAGCGGTCGCTGGCCGCGAGCACGCCTTTCCCCTTGCGGCACGCGTACGAGTCGTGAATGAAGCGCCGTTCGAAAAGAGGCTCGATGCGCGCAAGCAACAGGTGATGGACGATGCGATCGCGAAAGTCGGCCGCGAACACCTCGCGGGGCTTCACGCCGTCGCTCACGAAGCAGATCGACCGGCCCGGGCGGTACACGTGCGCGCACAGTTCACGCTGCAGTTCGAAGAGCCCGGCCTCGGCGTCGATCTCGAACGCGAGCGCATTGAGCGTGCCGCGCTTGGTGCGGCGGCACTGGCGGTAGGCATGCCACAGCGCTTCGAAGGTGTAGAGCTGTGTGCTGGTGCGGTCGCCGGCGGGCGGGGGAAGCGCCGGTCTTCCATCGTCGTGGAAGAACCACAGTTGCTCGCCTCGCCCGCCGGCGCAAGGGCCGTCGTTCATGAGCCGGCACGAACAGCACGAACAGCGTAGCTATTCGTCTTGTTGTTGTTGTTCGTGTTCCCGTTGTTGAAGTTGACGTTCCACGCGTTCGACGGGTTGTTCTGGTTCGTAGAGGACGACCAGTAGTTGTTCGAAAGCGTAGCCCCCTCCACTTGTTCCCGGCCGCAACCGACCGGACCCGGACTCCCGGCCCCGCCGTGGCGGGGTAGGAAGCCCTTGTGCCTCGGCCCCGGCGTGGGGCTCCGGCGTTCACCGCGGCAGTAACACGGGCCGCGGCGGGAGAGGGACCTCATGATCATGGCGCGCTCGGCGCCTGCGCAGCAGCTTCCTGCTGCGCAGCGCTCCGATTCTGGCCACGGCCCTGCACCTGAGAGCGCTGGCTGCGCAGCCACCTTCGTTCTGTTTTGCGATATCGACGACCAGACGTGCACCATGCTCGAAGGCGGCAATGCTGGCGAAGCCCTTCGAGTCGTGGCACAGCCGAAGCAGCACCTTCAACTCCTCAGCCTCTTCGCGAATGTCGAGCAACACCGGCGTCTTGTCGGTGCGAGCGTTGGCACGCACGACCAGGCGCAGAATGCGACGCGCGCCCTCGCGAAGATCGCCGCCGATAGCGTACTTGTGGTAGCGCGCAAAGCCGCGCACGACCTGCTCCAGCCACAGACACAGGTCGCACGCCGACTTGTAGATCGGAAGGTGCTCGGTTTGCGCCATCTACTTCTTCCATCCCGGAGAATCGGGGGCTGTGCCCCCGAACCTCCGGGATGGTCAAAGCAGTAATGTTCCAATCATCAAGCTAGGAGCCGGCGCGGACAGCACGAACAGCGTAGCTACTCGTCTTGTTGCCGTTGCCCGCGAGCCCGAAGTAGTAGGTGATGTACCACGCGGTCGACGGTAGGCTTTGGTACGTAGAGGACGACCAGTAGGTGTTCGCAAGCCCGCAACTGCACGTCAACACCGTGCACGAGGCCGCACAACTCGTGTTGAACGCAGAGTAGGACGCCGGGTTATACGCCCCCACGTTCGTGAGTGTTAACGACTCGTTGCGGTTCGGCACTCGCCAGTCCGTGTAACCTGCGAATCCAGCGCCGCCGTTCAGGGTCGCAACCTTCGACGCGAACGCGTTGGCCCAAGTGTAGGTGTTGTCCTTGTCGTGGATGCTGCCGTCGTCAGACTGCTTCTCCCACATCAGGCCGGTCGTGTTGTCGGTGATGGTGCCGTCGCCGTTGTCGGTAAAATGCGCGTAGCGCCCTTCCGCAACTCGCCATCCTGGCCGGTCCCCGCGCACGCGATTTCAGCCCCCGCCGCATCGTAGCAGAGCGTCTGGCCGGTATTCAAAGTCTGCGCGCCCGCTGAGCCGGCCGCCATCGTGCCGACCACACCGAAGATGTTCACACCACTGGCGATGTTACCCGCCGCCAGATCGGTATCGTTTGCCGTGGCCGTCTTCGACCCGGAATAGAGGCCGTCGGGGATCGTGAACGTCTTCGAGCCATTGCTGCCGCCGACGCTCGCTCCTGCGGCCACGACGCCGGTTACCAGGCTGCCGCTGACATAGGCCGTCTTGCCGCTCAGCATATCCGCCGCCGCAGCCGTGGCGCCGCTGGTGTTGACGACCGACGAACTGCCATTCACACCGAACAGGTTCACGCCGCTCTTGATGTTGCCTGCAACCAGGTCCGCGTCGCCAGCACAACTGCCTGTGCCATCGTGATAGCCGGCGGCAATCGATTGGGCCGACGTTGTCGGCGTCAGCGTCACGCTGCCGTTGTTAGCCATCGTGCCCGTCGCACCCAGGCCCGCCGCACTCGTGAACGTCTTGCCGCTGAGCACGTCGCCGACCGACGCGGTACCAGCGTTGGCGGTCGCGAGGCTCCCGGAACAGGTCGCGTAGTTCGCGTTACAGGTGGTCAAACTACCCGTGGCGGTGGTCAGACTCGACGTGCACATGCCAAGGTCGGCGTTGGTGCTCGACAGGTTGCCGCTGCACGTGCCAAGGCTGCTATCGCAGGTCGTAAGATCCAACGCGCAAGTAACCGGATCCGGCCCCAGAACGCCGCCGCTCAGCGCCTCGGCGACGCTCTGCCCGCACGCGTCCAGGAACGTCTGGATCGGTACTTGGTCAGCCGTCGTTATACAGGAGGCCCCCGCCAATTCAGCCGTATGCTCCAGTCTGTTCCAGTATCCGACCAGGTTGCTCGTGCAGTCGACCGCCGCGCTGGTGTACTTGGCCGGTTTGCCTTTCAAAATCAGCTTCCTCTCCGCCCTGGCCATGCACGCCGCGTACCTGCCCGAAGCATCGTTCTTGCCGGCTTCGCACCGTTGCCCGGGAGTGAGCGCTGCCGTCGCCGTAAGAGCAGTAAACGTCATCGCGGCAAGAGCCGCGCCCGCAATTGTCTTTCGCATCGTCCGCCTGTTGCACAGTGGTAGGCAGATCGAGTACCCAGTGACTCACTGCTCCCGGCGCGCCCTATGCATCTCAGGCGACCGACATGATTTTGCTGCCGCGCATTATCAACAACCGACGAGGCCCACAATACGATCGCGCACGGCGTGGAACCGTGCGCCGCTGAACTTGCCGGCAGACGGACGAGGCGCCGGACTTATACCGTTCTAAGATACTCGTGTTGCTACACTTGCCTGCCGGCGCAATGCGCGATGCCGGCGTTTACGCGCCGCCACGCACCGCGCGAACCGCGACACTATTCGTCTTGTTGAAATCGCCCGCATAGCCGTCGAGGAAACCGACGAACCACGTGTACGACGTGTCGCTCTGGTACATGGAGGACGACCAGCAGTAGTCCGCACGCGTGCAACTGCACGTCGTCACGGTGCAGGCGCTGAGGCACTTGTCGTTGAACGCCAAAAAAGTGGCGGGACCGGGATAAGAGACCCGGAACCGTGGTGCTGCCCGCGCGACTGACAGGCAGTGACATCCCACCATTCTTGAAACCGCATACTGCCGCGCTCGATGTTCAACGGGTACGCCCCGTACCCTCTCCTTACCTCAACGCGCGGCTGATGCAGACCCGGCACCGAGCCATCCGAACCGAGCGGTGGCGATTCCGGCTTCGGCAGCAGCGGTTGGTGTAACCTACGTCACAATATCGGAGCCTTCCGGGCACGACCGCGCGCGGCTTCTTCGACGCCGCCTTCGGAGCGCGCATTGCGCGTGCCGCTGGAATCCACTGGCTGGCGCGTGGCAGCCTCGGCGATGTTTCGTCGCTTGCATACAGCAGCGGCTCTTGGAGTCGGCGGCTGCGCCGACCGCTCTAGCGCATCGAGAGCGGCTGCCGCCGCGTGCAACTGTGTGGAAGTCAGCGGCGAGAGGTACGCTTCATTGACAATGAAAAGCAGACCCCAAACATCGCTGGTCGCTGGTCGCTGGTCGCTGGTCGCTGGTCGCTGGTCGCTGGTCGCTGGTCGCTGCTGCGGCGCAAGACTCATCGACGATGGCGTCGGCCGACGACGGCCGCGCCAAGCGCTGCCGATGCCGGCAGTCCTGACGGGGCTTGCTATCCTTCGCACGGGCCATGAGGTCGGTTCCTCGTCTCCGATATCGAACGCCGCCGCTCGCACTCGTTTTGTCACCCGAGTCCCGGTCTCTGGGGCACTGATTCGAGGGGGACTTTTGTCACCAAGAACCCGGGATCCTGAGATTCAGGCGTAGCGGTTTCAGCCACTTACGAGACCGCTTTCGGACACGGTTTTGGCACCAAAACTCGGGGTTTCTGGTTGGTCTGGCGACACGAGTGGACCCCAATCGTTCTCGTGGGAGAACATCCCACGGGTCAGCAAGCTCGCCGGAACCGAGCCAAGACCAGGCGAGCGGTGTCGAGGTCGCCTCCTAATCGGGCTTGACTGGCGTGATTCCAAAGGCCAGTCTAGCCGCATGAAAACCGCCCCCGTCACTGACCTCAAGAACCGTCTGAGCCACTATCTGCGGGTGGTCGCCCGCGGCGAAAGCGTCATGATCACCGACCACGGTCAGCCAGTGGCCCGTCTGAGCAGGGTGGAGGCTGGCTCGACCGATACGGCCTGGCTGGTTGCCGCCGGGCTGGCCAGGGCGCCGCTCGCCCCGCTGCCGCCGGATTTCCTGGAGCGCCCGCTGCCAGCCGCCGACGTCCGGCAGGCGCTGCTTGAGGATCGCGAGGACCGGTTCTGAGTATGCTTTACTGGGATGCCTCGGCGCTGGTTTCGCTCTGCGTGGAGGAGCAGGACACGGCGCTGCTTCGCGGCCTGATCGAGGGCGGCATAGTTACCTTGGCCGTCTCGCGGGTCGAGATCGCTTCAGCGATCGAGAGGCGCAGTCGCGAGGGCCGTCTGGTGCCCCAAGGCCGACTTCGGGCGATTGCGGCGCTCGATGAACTGGCCGACGCATGGACCGAAATCCAATCCATTGCGCCGGTGTGCGAACGCGCGCTGCGACTGCTGGCGATCCACCCGCTGCGGGCCGCCGATGCGATGCAGCTTGCTGCCGCGCTGGTCGGAGTGTCGGACCAGCCCCGCGGCCACGGCTTTGTCTGCACTGACCGGCGGCTGCGCGAGGCCGCTTTGCGAGAAGGGTTCCGTATCGTCCCGGAGATGTAGCGGATCGCCTGTCTTTGTCCGGTCCCCGGAGCAGTGTGTCTGCGGCCTACTTCGAAGGGTTGGGACTGCCCGTGACTTCGCAAACGGTGGTCAAAATGCGTTGAACAAGAACCCCTGGCGTCGCGGCGTTCAACGGGTGCCTGTTGAACAGTCTGCGGAATCTCTCCCAAAGAGAGCGAGAGTAGCCCTGAAAAGCGTTGCCGTGGGCTATCTCAGCGGTCCCGCGTTCAACAGATGGGCGCCGAGTCTCGTCCTCGCGCACCGCCAAACCCCCGCGACATCACACAGGAATAGCGCCGGCCCTGGCAGCGGCGCGGCGCGTCTCATCCGTAGACAAAGAGTTGGTCTGGCAAGGATTTGGCTCCGCAGCCGGTCGCGCAGGCGAGCTACTTTCCTGAAAAAAACAGAGAATCCAAACTCGCCGAGAGCTGAGAAAGCCTTTGGATGCGAGTACCTGGCGCTTGGGTTCGACCGGGCCTTACGAATGGAATCCCATTCGTACCATGCATCTTTTCCCATACCCCAAGAAACTCCCGATCCGCGCCTCGAGTTCCGCCGCGCCAGTCCCCGACCTTACCGTCGGGCGGTTGACCTCGCGTAGCACGCCGTGCTACGGTCCGCTCATGGCTCAGGCAATCACCCAGCGAGAACTTCGCAATGAAAGCGGCGAGATCATGCGCCGCCTCGACCAGGGCGAGACGTTCGTTGTTACCCGCAATGGCACGCCTGTGGGAGAACTCAGCCCGCTCCGGCGTCATCGCTTCGTTGCCGCGGACGCCGTGATCGCGATGTTCCGAAACGCCCCCGGCATCGATGCCGCGCGTTTCCGCGCCGATCTCGATGCCGTCGTCGCTCAGGGCATCGATCCTCGTGCCTGAGGCTCGTCGCGCTCGCGGAATTCTCGACACCTCGGTCGTCATCGATCTGGAGCGCCTCGATCCAGAACAACTGCCCATGGAGATCGCAATCAGTGCGATCACCATGGCCGAACTTGCCGCAGGCCCCCATGCCACAGCAGACCCCGAAGAGAGGTCGCGCCGTCAGGACAGGCTTCAGCGTGCGGAGGCGGCGTTCGATCCGCTGCCATTCGACTCTGAGGCATCACGCGCCTACGGGCGCGTCTATTCGGCCGTCGTCGCCGCAGGACGCAAGGCACGAGGCGCGAGAGCGGTCGATCTCCTGATTGCTGCAACGGCGTGTTCGACGGGACTGCCGCTCTACACCCGAAACCCTGAGGACTTCCAGGCGTTGGGCGACCTCGTCGAAGTCATCAGCGTCTAACCCGCGCTCGGACGACTTGGTGAGCCATCGGGCTCTACGCATGAGGTGAACCCGCAATCGTCTCCTGCGTTAGCTGCAGGCAGGACACGCGGGAGTCGCGCTGAGTTCCACGGCGTAGTGTGCGCCAACTTGGCATCCGCAACTCAGGCTCGCTCACCTCAGTGCCCCGAAAATAGCAGCGGCAGGTGGGTTATCGTGGAGTTGTCGCCGATCTGAACGTCGTAGTGTGCGAAAACTCGGCCGACGCAAAATGCGAGCGTCGACGCGATCTTGCTTACGGCATCAGCGAACAACCTCGGCCTACCGTTCGTTTCGGCGCGAGCCTACGTCGCCGTCCGCGGTGATGCCATCCGGGACGCGCGCGTGAGATCGAAGTCACACCACGCAACCGTCGACGGCGTGTTCGACGTCTACCACTACCATCTGGAGCGAAACCACCAGGGACTCGAGAACCGGCTGATCGAGAGGTCACGCGGCCAGCCACCAAAAGTCGGCCGAGTTGCACGCCGAGAAAAGCTCGGCGGCGTGCTGAAATTCTACTTTTTGGAGGCTGCGTGAGGTTGGCTGAGTTTCTCTACACCTCAACGTCTTCGTCGAGAACGAACGCCGGTAGCTCTCAGTCAGATGTGTATCTTCGCAGCCGCTCGCAATATCTGGACGACGCCGGTTTTCGGGGCCTGCAACTCGAGTTGATGCGCGATCCCGAGGCTGGCGAGGTCGTCGAAGGCAGTGGCGGTCTTCGGAAGGTTCGATTCGCGGATAGTCGCCGTGGCAGGGCAAGCGGGGCGGTCTGAGAGTGGTCTACTATTGGTGGAACACCGGGTCGCAGTTCTGGCTGTTCGCTATCTACGACAAGAATGAGGTGGCCGACCTGACACCGGTGCAACGCAAGGCGCTCAAGACGATGATCAAGGTGGAACTTGAAGCGAGGAGAGAGAGATGAAGATTACCGCTACAACCAAGGCCAAGCGCGATCTTTTCGCCGAACTGAGCGAAGGGATGGATGCGCTCGCAGCGGTACGGAAGGGGAAGCGAACCCTTCGGACCCACGCGTTGGAGTACAAGCCGGCGCCGAAGATCACTCCGCTGGAACTGGTCCGGGTCCGCGAGAAACTCAAGATCTCGCGAGCGCTCTTCGCTGTGTATCTGCGGACAAATGTCCGGACGCTTGAAAACTGGGAGCAGGGCAGGGCTCGACCGAACGCCCAGGCTGCGCTGCTCATCAATCTCATCCGAAAGTACCCAGACACCGTTGGGCGGCTCGCCGCGATTTGATTGTGTAGGCTCTGGCAAATCCGGCCAGTGACGTGTCCACCGACTCGCCGCCCGGTCGATCAGGTTGCGACCGCGTAGTGTACAAAAACTCGGCTAACTGAACCCCGTCTCTGTGCCAAAACCCGGCCGACCAATAACGCGAGCAAAGACGCGGTCTTGTGTGCGGCGTTAGCGAACAGTCACGGCCTACCGTTGGCCGTGGCGCTACCCTACGTTCCCGGCGATGCCGACGCCATATATCCAATTGATCGTCGCGGCACTGGCTGGCTGGGTGAACCGCAGCCAGCATGACGTGATCGAGTATCTGCTGGCCGAGAACCGTGTGCTACGCGAACAACTCGGCGACCGTCGGTTGCGGCTTTCCGACGCTCAGCGGCGCCGCCTGGCTGCGGCGGCAAAGAGAGTAGGGCGCAAAGGCCTACTCGGCATCGGGACCATCGTAACGCCTGACACGTTGCTTCGATGGTATCCGCGGTTGGTCGCGCAGAAGTATGACGGCAGCCGAGTTCGTGGCGTGGGGCGGCCAAAGTCTACCGCCGAAATCGAGCAACTCATCTTGACGATGGCACGGACGAACTCCGGTTGGGGGTACACTCGAATCCGTGGCGCGCTGTAAAACTTGGGACACGAGATCGCGCGAAGCACGATCAAGCGGATCCTTCTCGAGAACGGGACCGATCCCGCTCCCGAGCGCGACAAAAAGACGTGCTGGGAGACGTTCCTCAAGTCTCATTGGGGCGCGATCGCCGCGACGGATTTCTTCAGCGTTGATGTGCTCACCCCCAAAGGCCTGGTTCGCTACCTCGTGCTGTTCGTCATCGATTTGAAGACCCGCACGGTCGAGATCGCGGGCATTGTGCGGCGGCCGGACGGCGACTGGATGAAGCAGGTCGCCCGGAACCTGACAGATGCCGGTGAGGGTTTCCTGCGAAGCGCCCGGTATCTTATCCACGACCGCGATTCGCTCTTCACCGCGGACTTCAGAGGGATCCTACGCGCCGGTGGCGTGGAGACAGTGAAACTTCCGGCGCGCAGTCCAAATTTAAACGCGTACGCCGAGAGATTCGTCCGCTCGATCAAGTCCGAGTGCCTGGCGAATATCATCCCTCTCGGCGAGCGACACCTTCGACACGCTGTTGCGGAATTTACCGATCATTACCATCGGGAACGGAACCATCAGGGGCTCGGTAACCGGCTGATCGAGATGTCGCACTTGTCCCCCACCGCCTCTCCGCAGAATCCTGCGGGAGCCGAGAAGGAAATTGCGCGATACTTCCGCGGCGAATGGCGAAGACGACTGGGGACACGTCTCTTTCCTCGTGATTTTTCGGGATTCGTTCGGTGCGACTGCAACGACCCGCCGGGCATGCTACGTGCTCGCATGGATTCCGCTCGGCTCTCGCAGAGACGAGCGTGTGTGTGGGAGAGAGAAGTTCGATGGTCGATGTTTTTGGTCGTGGCATTCACAGTTTCCGGGTCGCAGCAGTCTTCGGCCTGTTTTTCGCGCACTGCGCTTTCGCGTCGCCGGCTCCTGCGGCCCCTCCCAGCACCGCTCTTCTCCAATTGTCGACTCCCGAGGAATCGAGACGAATTGCGCTGTCCGGCGCCGCCAGCGTAGCGGTGGCCTCGTTGCCGGATCGACAGAGCACGGAGGCCTCGATCACGATACTCGATGCGACCGGCACCGCCGCCCAGCGCGTGATTGTCCAGCTTCGCGCCCAGCCCGTGGTGCAGCGGGCGGCGCTTCGCAGCATCGCGGCGCGTCGCGCCATGCGCGCCTCTTTCGCCGATGAACACAGCCGTGTCGGCAGCGAGATCCTCCGCCTTGAAGGAGCCCAGCAGCGCTCCGCAACCTCGCCCATCCATCGCGAATTCGTCACCGCCTTCAACGGCATCGCCGCCACGCTCTTGCCCACGACCATCGCCGCCCTGCGCGCGAATCCCGACGTCCTCGCCGTGTATCCCGACCGCGAAGTGAAGGCTGTGCTCGACACCAGCGTGCCGGTCACCGAAGCGCCGACGTTCTGGGCTGCGCACGAAGGCTATCGAGGTGCGGGCGTCGTGGTTGCCGTCGTCGACACCGGCATCGACTACACCCACGCCGACCTCGGCGGCTGCGTCACGATCGGCGCGCCATGCAAAGTCATCGGCGGCTACGATTTCAACAACGGCGACGCCGATCCTCTCGACGATCACGGTCACGGCACCCACGTCAGCGCCACGATCGCGGGCAACGGCAGCCTCGTCGGCATGGCGCCGGAGGCGAGCCTTCTCGCGTACAAGGTCCTCGACGCCAACGGCTCGGGTTACAGTTCCAACGTGATCGCGGGGATCGATGCTGCGGTCGATCCCAACGGCGACCTCGACACCGAGGACCGTGCCGACGTCATCAACATGAGTCTCGGCGGCGCTGGCGATCCCGACGATCCCACCTCGCAGGCGGTGGACAACGCCACCGCGGCGGGCGTGCTCGTAGTGGTCGCCGCGGGCAACTCGGGAGGCTACTTCACGATCGGTTCGCCCGGCGCGGCGCGCACGGCTCTTACCGTCGGCGCGATCAGTCGCGACGGCGTTCCCGCCTACTTCACCTCAGGCGGTCCCATCGCCGGAACTCTGGATCTGAAGCCGGAAGTGAGTGCGCCCGGCGTCGACATCTGCGCAGCCCGCGCCGCCGGAACCACTCTCGGCACGCCGTGCAAGGACGACACCCACGTGCTCGCCAGCGGAACCTCGATGGCCACGCCTCACGTTGCGGGCGCCGCGGCTTTGCTGCGCGGCCTCTATCCGTCGCTATCACCCGAAGACATCAAGTCGCTGATCGCGCAGAACGGAAAGGCGAGCACCTACGACGCGCTGCAGGTCGGCGCGAGCACGCTCGACGTAGCCCACGCAGCCGAAGTCCACACGGTGGTGTCACCGCAGACGTTGAGTTTCGGGCGCGACGTGATGTCGCAGCCGATCTGGCAGGCCATGCGCACGCTGACGGTTCGCAACATCGGCCGCCATGCTCGCAGCTATTCGCTCAGCGCCGCGGACCAGTACTGGGGCCTGCCGGCGTCCGCGTCGATCACATTCACGCCGAATACCTTCTCGCTCGCGGCGGGCGCATCGCAGGTCGTGCAGGTGGACCTCCGCGTCGACAACTCTTCTCCCGCGGCGCTTTCTTCGCCCTACGTCCACGAAGCGACGATTTCGGTGGATTCGACCGGCGAGACCCAGCGCGTTCCGGCCGTCTATGTGGAAGCCGGCGTGCTGCGCATTCACTCCGACATCGTCCCGTCGATGATCTACGTGCACGACGGCGCCAACCTTTCGAGCGCCCAGGCCGTCGTGCCGACGGGCACGACGGCGGAAATACTCATAACGCCGGGCATCTACGATGTGGTCGTGATGTTTCCCGTCGGCATCGCGTCCTTCGCGGTCCACCAGAACGTCACGGTCGGCGACACGACGGACGAAACCGTGTTTTCCTCCGAGTTGGTTCACACGGTTACCTTTGGAGGCCGCAACGAATTCGGGACCAGCCTCGGCCATTCCGTGCGCGAGATGGGAATCTTCCGCAACGGAACCGACATCGGGATCGGAACCTTCAGCTTCTATGTTGCCGGCCCTTTCACAATGTCGTTCAACACCATCGGCGCCGATTATGACCTCGACTTCGCGGCGCTGTCGCAGACTCTGGGCAAGAGCTACCTCTTCACACGGGGCCTCAGCGGTATCTCGTCGAGCGTTCTTCTCGACAACACACCTGCCGAACTGACGCGGGGACAGGTCCGCTACTTTGAAGACCCCGGTCAGACCGAACGCGACGTTACCGAGTTCGTGTCGATGATGGTCGGCGGCATCGGCATCGGCATCGGCATCAATCCTGTTTCACCCATGGACCGCGACCTATGGGTGACGCCGTCGCCGCGCGCGAACAGTCGCCTCTTCACGCAACCTCAGCAGGTTCTCGACCTGCCCGGCGGCGCGGTGATCGCGCACTACTCACCGTGGTATCGGGGCGGTACCACGACCGGTCGCATCGAAGCGTGCAATCCGATGGATCGCACGACGTCGGCGTATGAAACAACGACGGGCGACTTGCCGATTGATCTCGGACCGGCGTCTTTTTTTCTCAAGATGTACGGCTACGGGTACGGTGCGAGCCTCTGGCCAGAGGTGGCCGCGTGGACGTGGTCATTCCACTTCCCCGGCGGCGATGGGCCGGAGTCGGAAACCGGAACGCTCGGCTATCGGCTGCGTTTTCACGCAGCGCCGCTTTCGTCCGGCATCCTGCCCCAGTCCGGTTTCGGCGGTCCCTATCTACCGTTTCTCTCCTTTCCAGACGTCGGCGTCTACACTTTCGAGACCGATCCACTCGAGTACGCGCTGGCCGGTCTTTCCGCGACGGTTAGGACGAACCTAACCTTCGACACTCGCCTCGCGAACGACAGTGCGCCGCCATACATCCGCCGCCTCGAGGTTCGCAGCGCAGGTGTGCTCACCGACGTGGCGCCAACTGGCGCGAACGCGATCGTACTCGTCGAGGCCCACGACGATGTGGACGCCGCACCGACGATCGCTCTTCTGCACGACGACGCAGGCATTGAAGTGCCGGTCGCGCTGACCAGCCTCGGCGACGGCAACTACGAGGCGACGATCGCCTGCGAGGACGCGGGGCCCTACAACGCCGTGGTCGTCATCACCGACGCTTCGGGCAACGAGATTCGTCAGTGGCAGCGCCCTCTTTTCGCGTGTCGCGCCGCCGGATGCGGCGACGGCAACCTCGACGACGGCGAGGCCTGCGACGACGGCAACACGATTTCGGGCGACGGTTGCAATTCGCTCTGCTCCGGCACCGAAAGCTGCGGCGACGGCGTCCGCGACGTGGGCGAAGGCTGCGACGACGGCAACACCGCCGCGGGCGATTGCTGCTCGCCGAGCTGCCAGGTCGAAGCCGAAGGTTCGAGGTGCGACGACGACGCTTTCTGCAACGGCGCCGACAGCTGCGACGCGCTCGGTGGCTGCACGCGCCACGCGGGAAGCCCCTGCGAGAGCGGTACGGAGTGCAACCGGGGCTGCGACGAGGCCGCAAATTCCTGTACCTTCACGCACGCTGGCCGCGCCTGCACGAGCGACGGCAACGACTGCACGGACGACCTCTGCGACGGCGCCGGCACCTGCGCCAGCAGCGCCAACACCGCGTTCTGCGACGACGGTGTTTTCTGCAACGGCGCCGACGCCTGCGCTGCCGGCTCCTGCAGCGACCACTCCGGAGATCCATGCCTCGGCGGCGGCGAGTGCAACGAAACCTGCGGCGAAGCCACGTTCAGCTGCACAGCACTCTACGGTACGCCGTGCAGCGACGACGCCCTGCCTTGCACCGTCGACTTCTGTGACGGAGGCGGAAGCTGCGCCCACGACATCGGCAATGCCGGCGTGATCTGCCGCGATGCGGCCGATCCCTGCGACGTGCCCGAAGTGTGCGACGGCCAGTACGCTGCCTGTCCCGCCGACACCGGCATCACCGACACCGACGCGGACAGCGTATGCGACGGCCTCGACGTCTGCACCAACGTGGCCGGAGCCCAGAACTTTCTGTCGCCGCCCAAGGCGCGGCTCGCGATCGGCAACATCCTGGCAAGCACGACGCCGGGCGACGACACGATGACGCTGGTCGGCAGTTTCCGTTTGCCGGCGACAACGAGCTTCGCCGCTCTTTTCCCCATGGGCGGCGCCGCGCATATCGCGCTCTACGACAAGGGCGGTGTGCAGGTGGTGGACATCGTACTGCCGAGAGATGCGTATCCGGGTACGCAGAAGCGCGGCTGGACCGAAGCGCGCTCGGGCAAGGTCTGGACCTATCTCGACAAGTCGCAGACGCCGGTCGGCGGCATAGTGAATCTGCTGCTCAAGGCGGACGGCGGATCGATTGGCGTGGCCGGCGGCAGAGTCAAGGTTCGTCTAGTTGCGAAGAAGGGAGATTTCCCATTCTTGGAGGCCGATTCTCCGGTGAAGATCGCGATCGCGTTTGGCGATCAGGCCGCTTCAGCGGCAGGCATCTGCGCCGAATCGGCCTTCGTCGCCAGCGACTGCGTGTGGAGCGCGTCGAAATCGCAATTGATCTGCAAACGCTGAACGGTAGGACGGATAGGGATCGCAGGGCGGCGTCTGCGAGTCACGAACCGGGCGCGACCGCGGGGCTGGTGCCTTCGTAGCGCAAAATCTACGGGGAATGCGGCCTGACTCTAAGCAGCCTCTCCGCAAGTCGTCCGCGGAACGGCTCTCCGGAGCCGGGCGCAGGGACTGGCCGGGTCGCGATTTGGTAGATCTGACGCAATGTCCCGCATAAACGCCGGCCCGTCTCGGTAGCCCTCGGTGACGAGTAGTCGTCGAAAAACGCCCGTTCACGTTGCGAAGCTGCTGTGCCATCGCGCAAGCGCGATGCCGGCGTTTACGCGCCGCCACGTACCGCGCGAACCGCGATACTGGCAACCTCCGCGCCGTGGGAAGACGTGCCGCCGGTGGGGCCGCCGCCGAAATCCAAGTACCACGCGGAACCCGGAGCCCGTGTCACAGATGACGACCAGTAGTAGAACGAGCGTGTGCAACTGCACATCGTCAGGGTGCATCCGGCAACACAGTCCTTTTTGAACACCGAGTCGGTGGGAGGACCAGCATCGGTGGAGTCGTAGTTAATCAGCGATTGAAGTTCGACGATGTTCGGCACGCGCCAATCGCTGTGCCCCGCGAAACCGCCGCCGCTGTTGAGCGCTGCGAGGAATACACTCACGATCGTGCCGTCCATGTTGCCGGACCCGGTCGACCATGTGTAGGTGTTGTCCAGGTGGTGAATCCCGCTCGAAGCGTCCTTCTTCTCCCACATCAGCCCCGTGGCGTTGTCCGTGACGGTGCCGTCACCGTTATCAGTGAACGAGCGCGCGGCGCCCTTCTGCAAGTCTCCGTCCGTACCGGCGCCGTAACTCGTCGTCTGCCCAGTCTTCAGCAGGCCCGCCGGCGGCGCGCACAGAAGCTCGATCGTTTGGCCAACGGCACTGCGCAGCACCGCGAGCGCGTCGGTCGCAGTCACACTGCCGCTGCCGTTCACATCGCCGCAGATCGACGATGCGCTTGCCAGTGCCGAGGTAAACATCATCGCGGCCAACATCGCCGCCGTGATCGTCCTTCTCACTGTCTGCCTGTTTGCATCGTGGTCCGCAGATCGGGCACCCTCTGTCCCGCTGCTCCCGGCGCGCCCTATGCATCTCAGGCGGCCGATAGGATGTTGCTGCCGCGCATACTCAACGACCGACGGAGCTGACACCAGCACACAGTGGAAACGTGCGCCGCTGAAGTTGCCGGCAGGCGGACCAGGCGCCGGATTTACATCGTCTTAAGATGACCCGCATTGCTACTCCTGCCCTGTGTATCCCAAATACAGTGTCCGAGCCGACCTCACGCCGCCAACCGCTCGCAGCGATGGTGTAGCCCTCCCGCCTCCGGGAACGCATAGACCGCCCCGTCCTTCCTCAACGATCGACGACGGCCCGACGACGAATTCTTGACCAGCCAAAGATGCGTTCGCGACTCGTTGTAGTAGCGAACGAAATCATCGAGCACGCACTTTAACTGGCGCTCGTTGACGGCAACCACATGATCGAGACATTCGCGCGCAGCGTGCCGATCACTCGTTCGCAGTACGCATTCTGCCAAGGAGAGGCTCGCGCACTCACGATATGCTCCAGACCCAGGCCCTTTACCCGCCGCTCGAATTCTTCTCCGTAGATTCCGTCACCATCGCGGAATAGGAAACGCGCGCTCGTCTCCCATGGCAGAGCCTCGACGAACTGCTGCGCCGCCCACGCGGCTCTCGGGTTAGCCGTCACGTTGACGTGGAGGATTCGGCGACGGCTGTGATCGAGTACCACGCAAACGTAGAGCAACGAGAAACGAATCGCGGCACGACCGCGAAGTCGATCGGAATTGATTGGTGCAGGTGGTTACGAACGAAGGTTCCCCAACTCTGAGATGGAGGCCGAGGTGCCTTGCCGAGGTATTTCGACACCGTTGATTCGGGAACATCGATGCCGAGCATCAAGAGTTCACCGTGAATGCGCGGCGCCCCACAGAACGGATTCTCCCGATGCAACCGACCGATCAGTTCGCGCGTCTCTGGGTCGACACGAGGGCGACCACCACGCGGCCTGGCCTTCCATCGCCAGATAGGCCCGGAACCCTTCGCGGTGCCAACGCAGCGCCGTCTCGGGCCGGACTATGACCAGCGCCGTCCGCAGCCGGGCCAGACCCTGGAAAGCCCGACCCAGAACATGCGGTCGCGCCAAGATCAGGCGGACCCGGCGCCGGCCGAGCCGCCCTGTGGGGACCGCGACTTGGTGACGCAGCGCACAGTTTTCGGCCTCCAAGGACGCTCGGGAGCGGAACAGATCACGAAGGACGCTGACGAAGAGGCGCAACACCGCGCGTAGACTTCCTTCAGGTCCGCACTACATCAATCAACGGGCGCGGATGAGGTTTTCGGGAGGCACAGAGGCTGTTCGCTGATGCCGCAAGCGAGACCGCGTCGCAGTTCGTATTTTGCGTCGGCTGAGTTTTTGCACACGACGAGGTGTTGCACCACCTTGTTCCTTACGTCAGAGTAAGGAATAGAGGCAATCGCGACATGTCCACAGCAACCGTTACCACCAAAGGGCAGATCACGATCCCGGCCGCCGTCCGCGACGCGCTTCATGTCGCCACCGGCGACCGCGTCGAGTTCGTCGAGATCGAGCCCGGGCGCTACGAGTTCATCGCCGCTACGCGCTCTGTCAAGGCGCTCAAAGGCATGTTCGGAAAGCCGCGCAAGCGCTTGTCGATCGAAGACATGAATGCAGCCATTGCCATCCGTGGGGCAGCGGCGAAGTGACAGGCCTCGATACCAACGTTCTGGCGCGATACATCATGCAGGACGATTCCAAGCAGTCTCCGTTGGCAACCTCGCTCGTCGAATCATTGACTGCCGAGGCTCCCGGCTTCGTTCCTCTGGTTGCCGTGATCGAACTCGTATGGGTCCTGTCCTCGGCCTATCGACTCGAGCGCGCCCAGGTCGTCGAGGCGCTGGAGGGACTTCTGCGCACGAAGGAAATCGTCGTCGAGCGCGCCGAGATCGTGTGGAAGGCAGTGCGCGCTTTCAGGGACGGCACGGGAGACTTCGCCGACTGCCTGATCGAGCGCTCGGCCGTCGCCGCCGGTTGCGAGCGCACAATGACATTCGACCGGGGCGCCGCGAAGCACTGTGGGATGATTCTGATTTCAGCGTAGGCCCGCTGGTTGTTACCGGTGGAGCAAACGCGGATATCTGTGGTTCCCGAAAACCTCATCCGACACGACCTCACGTCGCCAACCGCTCGTAGCGATGGTGTAGCCCTCCCGCCTCGGGGAACGCATAGACCGCCCCGTCCTTCCTCAACGATCGCTGACGGCCCGACGGCGAGTTCTTGACCAACCAAAGATGCGTTCGCGAATCGTTGTAGTAGCGAACGAAATCATCGAGCACGCACTTTGACTGGCGCTCGTTGACGGCAACCACATGATCGAGACATTCGCGCGCAGCATGCCGATCACTCGTTCGCAGTACGCATTCTGCCAAAGAGAGGCTCGCGCACTCACGACCTGCTCCAGACCCAGGCCATTTACCCGCCGCTCTAATTCTTCGCCGTAGATTCCGTCACCGTTGCGGAATAGGAAACGCGCGCTCGTCTCCCAAGGCAGAGCCTCGACGACCTGCTGCGATGCCGGCGTTTACGCGCCGCCACGTACCGCGCGAACCGCGACACTATTCGTCTTGTTGAAATCGCCCGTATAGCCGTCGAGGAAGCCGACGAACCACGTGTAGGACGTGTCGCTCTGGTACGTGGAGGACGACCAGCAGTAGTCCGCACGCGTGCAACTGCACGTCGTCACGGTGCAGGCGCCGAGGCACTTGTCGTTGAACGCCGAAAAAGTGGCGGGACCGGGATAAGAGACGTCGTAGTTCACCAGCGACTGAAGTTCGACGATGTTCGGCACTCGCCAGTCAGTGTGCCCCGCGAAACCGCCGCCGCTGTTGAGCGACGCGAGAAACACGCTCACGACCGTGCCGTCCATGCTGCCAGATCCGGTCGACCACGTGTAGAGGTTGTTGCGGTCGTGGATTCCGCCCGAAGCGTCCTTCTTCTCCCACATCAGCCCTGAGGCGTTGTCGGTGACCGTGCCGTTGCCGTTGTCGGTGAACGAGCGCGCGGCGCCCTTCTGTACGTCTCCGTCCGTACCCGCGCCGTAACTCGTCGTCTGGCCGGTCTTCAAAAGCTGCGCACCTCCTCCCGAGCCGGCCACCATCGAGCCGACAACGCCGAAGATGTTCACACCGCTCGCGATGTTACCCGCCACCAGATCCGCATCCCCGGCGACCGAACCAGTGCCATTGTGATAACCCTGAGTGATCGTCACGGCCGAGATCCCAGGCGTCACGTTCTGCTGTCCTACGTTCGCCATCGTGCCAGTCACGCCAAGCCCCGCCGTGCTCGAAAACGTCTTTCCCGTGAGCACGTTTCCAAGCCCAGCCGTGCCAGCGTTACACGTCCCGAGAGTGCCGTTGCAGGTAGCCAGGTTGCCGGGGCAAGTGCCGAGACTGCTTGTGCAGGTGGCAAGGTTGCCGGGGCAGGTGCCGAGACTGCTTGTGCAGGTAGCGAGGTCGCCGGGGCAGGTGCCGAGTTGCGCATTGCACGTCACCGGGTCGGCACCCAGCGGGCCGCCCGCGAGGGCAGTGGCAACGCTCTGCACGCAGCCATCGACGAAGACCTCGATCAGCGAACGATCGCCCGTAGACAGACATCTCGTCCCTGCAGTCACCGCCGCGACTTCGAGTTTGCTCCATGTCGCAACGAGCTTGCTCTCGCACTTGAAGAGCGCCGCTCCGTAATTTTCGGAATTACCGCTCAAAACGAGACTTCTCTCGGCCTTGGCAATGCAGGCCGCATATTTGCCCGCAGCGTCGTTCTTGCCTGCCTCGCACCTCTGCTCGGCACTAAGCTCGGCATTAAACTCGGCCATCGCCGGAACGACAGTCAGCATTATCGCAGTCAAAGCCGCCGCAGTGATCGTCTTTCGCATGGTTGCCCGTTTGCACCGTGGTCGGCAGTTCGAGCACCCATTGTCCCGCTGCTCCCGGTACGCCCTGTACAACTCAGGCGCCCGATAGTTTGATCGGTGCAGCGTAGAACCGCCTTTCGAGACTTGTCAACGAGTCATCGACACTCTCCGTCTCTAAATCGGTGACGTCTTCGCGCCGGTTCCGGCGCGCTCATTTCCCTGCCAATTTGCGCGACTGCATCCGGCTGCCGCGGCAAGTTCATGCAGGCGGCGGTTGGCCCAAGAGCAAGTCCGGCGGAGCGACGACGAAACGCTCAGGAAACGCAGCGCACGCCTTGAGCGGCGCCCGCTTCTCGAGTACGCGGTCTCCGTGGCCGCAGCGCATCTCAACCGGCGTCGGGTCGTCGACTCCGCTGTCGCGATGTTGCTGATTGTACCGAAGGAATAAGTTGCCGCCTCACGTGAGGCGGCTCACCAAGTTACCGCACCTTTCCGCAACTACGGCTCGACCCTGGCGGCACGCAGCACCGTCGACAGCGCGCGAACAATGCGCCGGTTTACATGGTCGCTGGAAACCCGAGTTGCTCCCATTATCTGCCGACGTACGGACGTCGTTTACGCGCCGCCACGAACAGCGCGAACCGCGACACCATTCGTCTTGTGTAGGTCGCCCGTGTAGCCGTCGAGGAAGCCGACTAACCACGTGTACGACGTGTCGCTCTGGTACGTGGAGGACGACCAGTAGTAGTCCGCACTTGTGCAACTGCACGTCGTAACAGTGCAGGCGCCGAAGCACTTGTTGTTGAACTCCGAGTAGGTGGTGGGACCAGGATAGGCGATGTCGTAGTTTACCAGCGTCTGGAGCTCGACAATGTTCGGAACCCGCCAGTCGGTATGCCCTCCGAACCCGCCGCCGCCGTTGAGCGACGCGAGAAACAAACTCACAACCGTGCCGTCCATGCTGCCCGACCCGCTCGACCACGTGTAGAGGTTGTTGCGGTCGTGAATTCCGCCCGAAGCGTCCTTCTTCTCCCACATCAGCCCGGAGGCGTTGTCGGTGACCGTGCCGTCACCGTTGTCAGTGAACGAGCGCGCGGCGCCCTTCTGTACGTCTCCGTCCGTGCCGGCGCCGTAGCTTGTCGTCTGGCCGGTCTTCAAGGGCTGGCTTCCCGACGGCGCGCACAAGAGATCGATCGCTTGCCCCACAGCCTTCCGCAGCACCGCGAGAGCGTCGGTCGCGGTCACGCTGCCGTTGCCGTTCACGTCGCCGCAGATCGACGACGCGCCCGCAGGAACCGCAGTGAGTGTTATCGCAGCCAGGACCGCCGCAATGATCGTCGTTCGCATAGTCTGTATGTTTGCATCGTGGTCGGCAGTTCGGGCTCCATCCGTCCCACTGCGCCCGGCGCGCCCTATGCAATTCAGGCGCCCGACAGATCTGTCGTTGCTGCGCAGGTTCGCCTTCTTGGAGTGATAACACCAGCGCGAAGCGCAGCGGCTCGATCTCGGCTGACGGCACAAAGCCCCGAGCCTGCTCTTGGCCTCCGACGCGCGTACGGGCCACGATGCCGGCGCCGGGACGGGGCTGGACGGCCGGCAGCGTCGGCCTGACGACCGCACGCGCAGAAACGAGATCGTGGCCTGATGGAACGAAGTGATTTCAAGATCGGAGTAGCGCTCGGCGGCGGCGGCGCAGCCGGCCTCGCCTACGCAGGCGTCGTCAAGGAACTGACTGCGGCCGGCATTCGTTTCGATTGCATCGCCGGAACCAGCGCGGGCTCTGCGGTGGGAGCAGCGCTGGCGGCCGGTCGTCTCGACGACTTCGTCGAAATCATGACCTCGATGTCGAGAAGCCGGGCCTTCCGCCTCATTGACCCGGTGTGGCGCCGCGAAGGACTGATCGGCGGACGCCGCGCCATCGAGTACATCCAGTCCGCCGTGGGCGGCAGCGACCGGCTCATCGAAGATCTGCCTATTCCTTTCGCGGCTGTGGCTACCGATCTCAACACCGGGGAAGAAGTCATCATGGATCGCGGACCGGTAACCGACGCCATCCGTGCCAGCATCGCCATCCCTGGTATCTTTCGCCCTCACGTCCTGGACGGACGCGTGCTCGTCGATGGAGGACTGTCGGATCCGATCCCGGTCAGCGTTGCGCGTCGCATGGGCGCCGACTTCGTCATCGCCGTCAGCATCCTCCGCCTGCGAGGCGTGCTGCGAGACTCAGCGCCGCTCGGCATCCTGCCCGATTCGGTGCAGTACTCAGCGGCGAGCGAGCGGCCGGCGCCCGACCTCGACGAAGAAGAACAACGCCGCGACGAGGAACAACAGATGGGAATCCTCGACGTCGTGGCCAAGGGCAGCGCGGTGGTACAGGCCAGGATCGCCGCCGCGCGCCTGCACGAGGACCCCGCCGACTTCTTCGTCTGCCCTCGCGCGGAGAACATCGGCGTCTTCGAAATGATGCGAATGACCGAAGCCTTCGAGTGCGGCCGCGCCGCCGCGCGCCGCGCGCTGCCGGACCTGCTCCGGGTTCTCGCGCAGGCGCGGCGGCGTCACGCCAATCCTCTGCGGCGCTTCTTTCGCCGGCGGCGGCAAACCGAAAAGCCCGCCGGGTTTCTGAAAGGTCCGGCCTCCCGCTAGGATCGCATCGATGACGTCACCAGCGAAAAAGAAGAAGGCTACGCAAAAACACCGCACACCCGCGGCCGAACCGGTGCCGTCGTTGCAGATGGCGCTGCTTTCGGGTCTGGCGACCATGACCGGAGATGCCGCCACCAGCGCACTCAAGATGTTCTTCGATGCCACCGGCGATCCGTTCGGCATCGGCCGCCTGCTTACCGGCCCGGCCAGCCCGTCGCGGTTAACACGCGAAGCCGGCAACTACATCCGCGAACTTCGTGAACTCGCCGGCCTGACTCTCGGCGACCTCGCACGCGCACTGGAACTTCGCGACTCCTCGTTGCTCGAAGCCGTCGAAGCGGGAACCGCCACGCTGTCGTTCGATCTCATCCTGCGTCTGGCCGCAATCATCGCGCGCAACGATCCCGTGCCGACCATCCTGCAACTGACACGCACCTATAACCCGGCGGTAGCCGGTTTTCTCGACGACTGGGGAGCCGGACGCCTGCCGTTGCAGCTCGAGCGCGAGCGCGCCTTCGTCAACATCCTGCGCGGCAACGACGACGCGCGCGATCTGTCCGACGAAGGCTTCGCCAAGGTACTGGCGTTCACCAGGACGGCTTTCGAAATGGCTCTGCATTTCGCCGAGGAGGCCGAGCAGGCCGTCGAAGAAAGAGCCCGGACGGCGCGCTGACGAATCAGAAGTAGTTTTGCAGGCTGCGCGGCAGCCGCGCCGGATCGATACCCGCGACGCGGCGCGAAACATCGACGCTGTTGCAGGTGTTCCAGAACAGAACGCGGCGGCCGGCCAGATGCCCCGATTCTGCATCGGCGATCAGGCAGGCCAGCGTCTTGGCCGTGTAGGTTCCGTCCAACTTCAGTCCTTCGCTCTGCGCGGCCAGTGCAACCGCGCGCTCGCCTTCGGGAGAGAAGCACGCATAGCCATCGCCGCGAAACTCGTCGCGGATCTCAACACGATCGTCGGAATACGCCGTTGCAGGAAAGCCCGCGTCGCTGCGACGCAGCAGCGAATCCACCCTGCGCCACAGCGCGACCGTGCCGCGACGATCGGCGTAACGCTCATCGACCACACGCACCGCCACCACGCGCGTCGGCCATCCGAGCGCGGCAAACCCGAGTGCGAGTCCGACGACACTGCCCATGCTTCCAAAGGCGACGTAGACTCGATCCGGTATCGGCGCGACGCCGGCCTTGACCTGCTCGGCCAGTTCGAAGGCTGCGTTCACGAACCCGACCGTGCCGAGCGCGGACGACCCTCCGGGCGGAATGAAGAACGGCGGACGCGCGTGACGAAGCGTGTGACGCAGCATCTCCAACAGCACACCCGCGGCCAGCACGAGCGGCGAGCGGTACTCGTGAAGTTCGGCGCCGGCCGCCAGGCTCAGCAGCAGGTTGCTGCGCAGATAGGCGGCGCCGGGCTGGGGCAGCAACATCGAGATACTGCGCATGCCGACGCGCTCGGCGTGAACCGCGGTAGCGGTGGCGTGGTTGGAACCGGCGTAGCCGACGGTGAGCACCTCCCGAAAACCGCGGCCGAGGGCCGCTGCCAGCAGAAACTCGAGTTTGCGGACTTTGTTGCCGCCGTAGAACTCACTGCTCGGACCGTCGTCCTTCAAGAAGAGATCGGCCAGCCCGACCACCGCGCCGAGGCGCCGCATGGAAGAGACCGGGGTGGGAAAAGTCCCGAGGACGAGGCGCGGGAGCGAGGCGGCCAGGCGTGGATAGGCCACGAACAGCGGCAGGGGCGGCGCCGGGGACTCGGGCTGCGGGTCATGTCGTTGGTCGTTCATTGAAGGTGTCGCGTTGCGAAACCGGGATCCGCCGGGCCGGCGCGCTCGGCTCTTGGCGTGGAGAAACTGGGAAGTCCAACTCCGAACCATTGCCGCCCGCAAGAACGCCGGCTCGCCACCGACGCGACGACGACGCGCCGGAGTGGCGGACACGATTTTCAAGTATGTGGAATACCGCTTGTTTCTCCTCACGGGCCGCGCACTCACCGACGCCGCTTCAGTGGCACGGGCCTTGCGCTAACACCCAGTCGCTTTTCGGCTCGGCAGCGTCGGCCGCACAACGACACGAAGCCATGGCACGTCATACAACTATCGTCGACACCGGACTCGACCGGCTGCGCGAAATGGCCCGCGGCAACTTCAGCCTGGCCTGGATGGACTCCAATCCGAGCGGCTGGGGACACACCTCGGTGCCCGGCCCGGTCGGACTGCGCCTGGTCGACGTCGAGACCGGCCACTACGCAAAGATTCCCGAACGCGCTTCGGGCCGCGCCGGCCTGGCCCCGCGCGGCAGCTACCTTCCCGAAACCATCACCTCGCCCGGCTTCTACGACCTCAACGACCGCTCACTGCTGTGGTCGGACAACGCCGCCGGCCTCTACGACGAAGCCGTCACGCGCCAGTGGAACTCGGTGACCGACATTCCCTGGGATCTGCTGCAAGAGCTTCCCGCAGATCTCGAGAAGGCTCTGTGCCAGATGTGCACCGGCCTGGCCGGAATCGAGATGGTCGCCGACGACGTGACCGCCAGGTGGATGTCGCGCATCGACCGCGACTTCCACGAAGTGAAACTCTTCCTGGCCACCCAGGTCATGGATGAGGCCCGTCACACCGACGTCTTTCGCAAGCGCGCGCTGGCCAACGGCGGCGGCCTGCTGATGGATTCGCCTTGTCAGCAGCAGCTGCTGTCGGCGGTCATTCAAGCTCCCGACTACACGACCGCGGGCGCGCTGATGCACATTTTGTGTGAAGGTTTTTCGCTGACGCTGTTCCACGCCGGCGAGTTCCTGGCTCCGACCGAAGTCGAAAAGACCATCTTTCGCCTGTGCATGCAGGACGAAGGCCGCCACCTCGCATACGCCGTACGTCACCTCGAGTGGTTCCTGCGCCACCATCCCGAACGTGCCGAGGAAATCCACTCTATCCTCGACGTCGGCGAGCAGGCCATGTTCCAACTCACACTGGAGCCGCAGACGATCGAACCACGCGCGATCCTCGGCGGCGGCGGCCTTCACGACATACAGCTCGGCATCTCACGGCTGGCTTTCCTTTACGCCAGGCAGGTCCGCGACTACCTGCGCAGACTGAAGATAGCCGGACTCGATCGCGAACCGCGCATCAGCATCCCGGTCGAACTGCCGCTGAAATCGCTGGGCATCTGAAGGCGAAAAGGAAACGCGATGAACCTTGCGAGTGGACAACTGATGGGCGGCGCGGGCGGCGGCGAGGAAAAAACCGCCGTTTTTCCGTCGGTGGAGTGGTTCGAGAAACTCGCCGAAGTAATGCTGGAAAACGAGGCGTCGTATCGCAGGTTCGGCCCGCTCGATTGCACGCTGGTGGCCGTGGTGGACGATCAGTTCTTCGAAGTCACATTTCTCGGCTACGGCGTGGAGTCGGTACGCCACCTGTACGCATTGTCGGACGCCGCACCGTCGCATTTCATCCTGCAGGGACCGCTCGCGGCGTGGCGCGAGATGCTCGAGAACATCCGTGCCAACGCCGGCCCCGATCTCGAACACACGCTCGGTTCACTGACGTTCCGCGACGAACCGCTGCGCATCGACGGTCCCGACCAGCTCGAGATCGACGCCTTCTATCGCTACCACGAATCGTTGCAGCGCTTCTTCAACGACACCGCCGAAATCGACACGACCTACTGACGCGGCTAGCTGCCCGTATTGCTCACGGCTCGACAACCGGCGCACACTGGCACCGTCGCCGACGAAAACAGGAGCATCGCAATGAACCACACGATTGCCATCGGATCGAACCGGGCAGCGGCAGCTTTGTTCGTCCTGTTGCAGACCGCAGCTGCGATGACAGCCGGCGCCGCCGACTACTACGTCTCGCCGACCGGCAGCAATGCGGCAGACGGACTGACCAGCGGCACGGCGTGGGCGACCCTACAGTTCGCAGCCGACACGATCGCCACAGGCGACACGGTCCACGTTGCCGATGGGAACTACGCCGGGTTCGACATCCGCAAAGTAGCCACCGCCGCCCAGCCGATAGTTTTCCTGGCCGCGGGCAGCGCGGCCGCCATCACTTCCGACAACGGCTCCACGCCCGACGGCATCAACATCGAGAACGCCGCCTACATCACCATCGACGGTTTCATCTCCAGCAACCGGACGCGGGCCGGCATTCGCGCCGCAGTCGCCGATCACATCACCGTGCGCCACTGCACCACCGGCAGCAACGGACGTTGGGGCATCTTCACCGGCTTCGTCGACGATCTGCTGATCGAGGACAACGAGACCTGGGGCTCGGTGGCGGAGCACGGCATCTACGTGTCCAACAGCAGCGACCGCGCGGTGATCCGCCGCAACCACAGCCACGACAACCACGCCAACGGCATCCACATGAACGGCGACGAGTCCCAGGGAGGCGACGGCCTCATCTCCTACGCGCTGGTCGAAGACAACGTAATACACGGCAACGGCGCAGGCGGCGGCTCGGGCATAAACATGGACGGGGTGACCGACAGCGTCGTGCGCAACAACCTGCTGTACGACAACCACTCCAGCGGCATCAGCCTCTACAGAATCGACGGCGCCGCCGGTTCCACCGGCAACCTGGTGATCAACAACACGATCATCAACCCGCCTGATTCACGCTGGTGCATCAACATCAATACGGGTTCGACGGGTAACCACCTCTACAACAACATTCTCTACAACAGCCATCCCTGGCGCGGCGTCATCACGGTCGACGCGTCGAGCCTCGGGGGCTTTGCATCCGATTACAATTCGCTGATGGATCGGATGAGCGCCGACGGCGACAGCACCACCGTGACGCTGGCCGCGTGGCAAGGCCTCGGCTACGACACCCACTCGTTCACGGCGACGCCGGCCGACAACTTCCTCAACCCCGCGAGCGATTTCCGCCTGCTTCCGACTTCGCCGGCGATCGACAGCGGCACCGCCGACAACGCGCCCGGCGCCGACATCGACGCAGCCCCACGCCCGGTCGGCGCAGGCTTCGACATTGGCGCCTACGAGGCGCAGCTGCCCAACTGCAACGACGGCAACATCGACGCAGGCGAGATCTGCGGAGAGCCGGGACTGTCGGCCTGCATTGATCCGTGCACGAGTTGCGCCGGCTGCATCTGTGCCGCCGCCGATCCTGTCTGCGGCGACGCCCTGGTATGCGGCAACGAGCAGTGCGAGAACAACACGGACTGCAGCGGCGCCATGGTGTGCAGCGGTTGTCAGTGCGTTAACGCTCCAGCGTGCAACAGCGGCATCATGCTGGAACGCGCCAGACTCAAGATGCGCGCGAGCGTTTTTTCTCTGGCTTTCTCGGGCGAGGCGGTCATCGCTAAACCTTGGACTGCGGTTGATCCTGCGGCCAACGGCATCCGCGTCGTCGTAGATGCTCCGACCGGCAGCGGCGGCATCGACGCTGCCATACCCGGCGGCGCAGCCTGGAAAACCAACGGCCCCGGCACCGCGTGGACCTACACCGATGCCGGCGGCGCGGTCTTCGGCATCACCAAGGTAACGCTGAAGGACCGCTCGAAAGTGCTCGACGGTACGCTTCGTTTCGTCGTCAAAGGCAAGGGAGGCGTCGTGACGCTGCCCGACGTTGCCGGCGTACGCACGAGCATCGTCGTCGGAGCCGCCGGCGAGTGTGCGTCTCTGCAATGGAACGGCCCCGGCGGCGCACGGCCTTCGTGCACCGGAGATGCCGCGCTCCTGCGTTGCCGCTGACGCCCGGCCTCTTCGATGCCGCGGCCGTCGTGCGCGTTTCCATCGAAGTGCCGCAGCATCGCGCTCCCACGCCGCGACGACATGCGCAACGGACGACGGCCGCTCCCGACCAAGTGGCAACCTGACTGCGCAAGTGTCACAGATCGGCCCGATGAATCACTCTGCCCAGCCGCCCAGGATCACCATCGACGCAGTCCTGCGCAGCGCGCTGCGGGCCTTTGCGGCTTTTCCCGGTCCGGGCCTCGCCTACTTCGGCGTCGTCACCGTATGGAATTGTTACGACAGCGCCGACAGCCAGTTGGATCTCGCCGATCTGGCCTCGTTCCCCGCCGGCCCTTGGGTTTTCGGCGCCGCGCTTTCTCTTGCCGGCTCGCTGCTCATGGGATGGCTGATGTGCGGCCTGGCGCGCGTCGCCATCGCCGGCGTGCGAGGCGAAGAAGCGACGTGGAACAACACCGTCGTATCACTGTCCGAGTACTTCCACGCAGCCAGCGCGCTCGGCACCTGGCTCCTGGCGACACTGCTCGGCCTGATGCTCTTCATCGTCCCCGGCATCTTCGCCTTCTTGATGTGGTCGCAGGCATTCTGCAGCGCCATTGACCGCAAAGAGAGTTGGACGGCAGCTCTTGGCCGCAGCCGTCTGATCAGCAAGGGACACTACGCGGAAATCTTCGGCGTGGGCGTCGCAACGGGAATGCTGCTGCTGCCCGGCTGGATCCTGTCCGCATCCACGCTGTGGAACTCGGCGACTGACATCGAAGAGATACTCGGCGGCGCTATGCCCGCAGCGTCGAAGTCAGCGGCCGCCGCGTTCGACCCCGCCGCCGCTGCGACGATGATACTCAGTGCGGCCCTCGGCGCCGCAGCCTACACCGCGATGACGTACATCGGGGCGGCTCTTTACGTGGTACTCCAGGACTTGTACGTCGCTGCGCAAGCCTCGAAAAAAGTCGACTGACCGGAATTTTCAAGCGCCGATAAGAAAGCAGGCAACGAGCGGCCGGTCCGAAGGATCGGTGCTGCTCGCTCGGAATCTTTCTGCTTGCCGAACCTGAGCTGTGACCGGGATTTGTGAAACCGCTCCTCTGAGCGCGGCGGCTCGGTGGCGCCAACCGCGCCACCAAGCGCTCAGGCAACACCCACGGTTCGAAGACGAGGTGCCACGTAGCGCCTTGTGGACTCACGACCCGCGACATTTCCATGGCGACGTGCGGGATTCTTGCCCCGGTGGCTGCGGCTTTGCAGCCGCATGGCAGAATCAATCCACCCATCGCGTTGCACGCGGCTATGCGAATACTGAAAACCGTGTGGCCAAAGTCACGCTTGATCGTTGATGGGAGCGCTCAACACGGGGGGCGCACCAGCCACACGATGCCGCAGGACTGCGCGATTAACCCGGCGCCAACACCATTGCGTCGACGCCTGATGGCGCAAGTAAGCTCTTGTAACATCAAACAATTATTGGTCACGCGAACTGTCCGCAGCGGCCCCGTTATTGCTCTTCCACTGTCACTTGAGTTGGCAGATGGACGGTCGGGTAGACCAGACGGCCGGGTGCCATGCGGGTGCTCGGTGACAGGGTCGCTTCAAACTCCCAGGCCTCCAGGTTGCGACCCGAGAAGGATTGGCAGCAGCGCGTCGGAAGCCGGGTGACGGTGTGTGAGCGACGCGGGATCAGCGCCTGTCCAGGGAGGTCTCGTCATGAAGTCTTCGGATAACAAGAGTCAGCACGGAACCGTCGCGGTCGAATTCGGCATCGTATTGCCGATCTTGATGCTCACTCTTTTCGGGATCACCCAGTTCGGCACGGCCTACTACAAGCAGCAGGTGCTCACGGCGGCTGTCCGAGAAGGGGCGCGCATGGGCGTCGTAGCAATCAGTCCGCGGCCGAGCACGAATCAGATTCAGCAGAAGGTGCTCGCGTACCTGTCTGACGTCGGTTGGGACGTGTCCAAGGCGGCCGTGAGCGTCAGCGGTGCTCAGCAGACATCGGGCTCGGCGCTTACCGTCCAGGCAACGTATCCGACGAGTCTCGGCGTCGTCAGCAAACTCGTCCAGCAGGGGAGTATCCCCGTCGACGCCAACGGGGACGTGTCGCTGAAAGCCAAAGTCGTGATGGAAATCGAGTAGATGGAGTGGAAGGTGAGATCATGAACGCGTTCGTTGAAACTCGAAGCAATCAGAAAGGCATGATCGCTGCCATCGCGGCGGTCGCGTTGATGGCCCTGTTCGGATTCGGGGCGCTCGCTATCGATGTCGGTTACATGATGACGACCAGGGCGGAGTTGCAAAACGCCGCCGACGCGGGAGCACTCTCCGCCGCGCACCAACTGGCGAACACCTACGCAACGCTCGGCAGCATCGATCGCAAGAACTACGTCCTTACTTCCGGTGACAAGACGCTCATTCTCAATGAGGCCGGCAAGTTCACGAAACAGAACAAGGCGGCCGGTGTCGACATCCTGCTCAAGACGACCGATCTGCAGTACGGCACGTGGAGCAGATCCACAGGTGCATTGACCTACGTTTCCACCGGAGTCGATGCGGTGCGTGTTACCACGCGACGAGACACGTCGGCGAACGGTGCCGTAGCGACGCTTCTCGGCGGGGTTCTCGGGGTCGATACGTTCGTTGCGAGCGCAACCTCGGCTGCCGGCCTGTCGGGTATTTCCGAGGTTCCCGCAGGTGCCGGCGATTTCCCGGTGGGAATCTCCAAGCACTGGTTCCAGGGAAAGGATTCTCCGTGCCAGAGCCCCACGGAGATTCAGTTATATCCCACCGGCTCCCTCGCCGGCTGCGCCGGCTGGCACACGTTCGACTCGTGGCCGGCCAACGCCGCCAAGCTCAGGAAGATTCTCGACGACATGAAATACGGGACCTTCACGAGTCCGCAGATCATCGCCGGAACGACGCAGTTCGTATTCATCGGCGGCACTGTGGCAACGGATTTTTCGAATATGCAGGCTCTCTACGACAAGAAGAAAGACGCATCCGGACAATGGCTCGTGCATATCCCGGTGTACGACAGCGAAGACTGTTCGAACCCGAACGATAGGATCACCATCGTCGGTTTCGCGACGGCGCGCATCACGCAGGTCCTGACCGCTCCGGATAAGCTCATCAAGGCGAACGTGGAGTGCGGGATCATGCCGATGGGCAAAGGAAACGGAACCGACTACGGAACGCTCGCCGCAGCGCCGAGCATAATCCAATAGCGCCCTTGCGCGGCGGCGAGAGGCCCGGTCTTCGTTGACCTTTCGAGCGATTACTCTAAGAGTCCCCGCTCGTGGAATACGAAGTCACCGAGCTCGCCCAGGCAGCCGGCCTCAGCGTCGACACCATCCGCTACTACCAGACCCACGGCCTGGTGCCGCTGCCGGCCAGGGCGGGGCGTAAGGCGGTCTACACCGAGGACCACCTCGGCCGCCTGCTGCTGATCCGTTCGATGGCGGCCAAGGGGCTGTCGCTGAAGGCGATCCGCATGCTGCTGGAGCGCGACGCGAGCCAGCGCTCCGACATCGCCCTGCTGGCAGCGCTGGAGGAAGAAACCGACGGGCCGGCCTATTCGAGCGAGGATCTGGCCAGGCGCCTCGGCGTGCCGCTGGCGCTGATCCGCTCGGCGGAAGAAGCGGGTCTGGCCGAAGGTCAGGAGGCGGCGGACGGCAAACGCCGCTACACCGACAGCGACCTGAACGCCGCCCGCGGCGCGATCCGCCTTCTTGCCCACGGCTTCCCGCTGACCAAACTTCTGGCTCTGGCCATCCGCCACGACCGCGCCGTCCGCAAGACCTGCGACAGCGCGATCGACCTGTTTGACGATCACGTCCGCAAGCCCCGCACCGACGACAGCGACGACGGCGAAGCAGTGACCAAAGCATTTCGCGAATTGCTCCCGCTGGTAACGGCGGTCGTCGCCCACCACTTCCAACGCGTCCTGGTGAATCGCGCGCTGCGCCGCCTGAAATCGAAAGGCGACGAGCCGACGCTGGCGCTGGCGCTGCGAGTGGCTGCACGCAGCAAGGTACGTGTAACGTGGCAGTGAATCTTCCCACCGCTGCCGACAAGGCGGTTGTCGTCGAAGCGATGTTCGATCGCATCGCACCGCACTACGACCGCATGAACCGGCTGCTCACGCTCGGCATGGACCAACGCTGGCGCCGGCGCACGTTGGATCTGATCGACCTTCGCGCCGGCGAACTGGTGCTCGATCTGGCGTGCGGCACCGGCGATTTCGCCGAGATGTGCCGCGCACGCGGAGCCCGCGTCGTGGCGATGGATTACGCGGCGCGCATGCTGGATCACGCCAAGGCTCGCGGCCTCGGTTCGGCACTGGCCCGCGCCGACGCGCTCAGACTTCCGCTTCGGAGCGGCAGCATCGACGCCGTCGTGTGCGGATTCGCGCTGCGCAACTTCACGAGCCTGCCGGCTGCGTTCGCCGAGATGGCCCGCGTCCTGAAACCCGGCGGTCGCGTCGGACTCCTCGAAGTAGCGCGCCCATCGCAACCGCTGGTGCGCCTCGGTCACTCGATCTACTTCGACCGTCTGGTCCCGATGGTCGGCCGATTGCTCGCCGACCGCCGCGCGTATTCCTACCTGCCCGCCTCCACAGCGTACCTGCCGCCGTGGGAAGAGATGCAGCCGATGCTCGAGGGAGTCGGACTAACGAAGGTTGCGCGCGAACAGGCGATGCTCGGCGCAGTGCAGATCCTGACCGGTCACAGGAAGAAGTGATGATCGACCAGCGCGCCGGACTCAGACGCATACTGCTGCCCGACGAAGTGATCGGCGATCCGCTCGACGCGATCGCGCGAGCACCCGGGGAACCGGCATTCTACTGGCGCAGCGACACGGCCGGCATCGAAATCGCGGCCCTCGGCGCGGTACGCGTGATCGAAACTTCGGGGCCGCGGCGTTTCGAGGACGCCAGCCGCGCACTCGTGGCGCTGCGCAAGGAACTTGGCAGCGAAGGCAGCGACGACTGGCCTTTGCTGGTCGGCGGCTTCGCCTTCGGCGATGGCGCCACGGCACCGTGCTGGCAGGAGTTTCCTCCTCTTCGCTTCTTCGTGCCGCGGGCACTGTGGATTCGCGAAGGCGGCGCGCGGCGCATCATCGTCACCTATCCCGCGGGACGCGAGCAGACTCCGGCTTCGCTGCTCCTTTGCGGCGACGGCATCGACCTCGAAAAGCGTCAGTCCGCGGATGCGGACACCGGCGACGAAGCGGCATCGACCGCCGACGCAAGGTGGTTCGCGAGTGTAGCCGAGGCCCGTCGGCGCATCCGCAGCGGTCGTCTCGACAAAGCCGTACTCGCGCGGCGCCGCACGCTGACCGCTGCGGAGCCGCCGCGCGTCGAGCCGATCCTGAAAGCTCTGGCCGAAAAGCGCCCCGACTGTTTCACTTTCATGATTCGTTGGCGCGGCCGCTGCTTCATCGGTTCGAGTCCCGAGCGTCTGGCACGCGTGCATGACCGCATTCTCGATACCGACGCGCTGGCAGGCTCGGCGCCGCGCGGCCAGAGCACGGCGCTCGACGACGACGCTGCGCGTGAACTGCTGGCCAACGACAAGGAAAGGCGCGAGCACCGCATCGTCGTCGATGCCATAGCCGAAGCACTCGAGCCCGTGACCTGCGACATCGCGCTGCCGCAGATACCCGGCGTGATGCGTCTTCCCGAATCGCTGCACCTTCACACTCCGATTCGCGCCACGCTGTCGCGCTCGGTGACGCTGCTCGAAGCCGCGCGCAGACTGCATCCGACGCCGGCCGTATGCGGCGCGCCGCGCGCCGCCGCGAAGAAGCTGCTGGAAACCGAAGCCGCCGATCGCGGCTGGTACAGCGGCGCCGTCGGTTGGATGAGCGCCTGCGGCAACGGCGAACTCGCGGTATCGCTGCGCGCCGCGCTGCTCGAAGGCCGCCGCGCCCACGTCTGGGCGGGAGCCGGCATCGTCGAAGGCTCGGATCCAGAACGCGAGTTCGACGAAACCGAGAGCAAGATGCGCTCGATACTTCCGTACTTCGAGGCCGACGACGATGAGTGCGCCGCGTAGGAGCCGATTGAAAAACCCCGACACCAACCCGCTGCCGGGAGCAAAGCGCGAAACCGCAATCGCGGCGCGTCCATGACGAGCCGCAGCCAAGATCACGGCTCCGAGATCGATGCCCGGCCGCAGGAGCAGGGTTCTTTGCAGACTCCCAGCCGGGCGCTGTTCGCCGCGCGCTGCCTGCTGAGCGAGTTCGAACGCGGCGGGCTTCGCGAGGCGTGCCTGGCGCCGGGTTCGCGCTCGACACCGTTGGCGCTGGCGCTGGCGGAAAGACCCTCGATCCGCACCCACGTCATCACCGATGAACGCAGCCTCGCCTTCTTTGCGCTGGGAATTGCCAAAGCCGGCGCGGGACCGGTGTTGATCGCCTGCACTTCGGGAACCGCAGCGACCAACCTGCTGCCGGCCATCGTCGAAGCGTCGCTTTGCGCTGCTTCGCTGCTCGTTCTCACCGCCGATCGGCCGCCCGAACTTCGTGACTGCGCGGCGCCTCAGACTATCGATCAAGTGGGGCTCTACGGATCGCACACACGCATGGCGGTCGACGTCCCGATCCTCGACATCGGCGAAACATCCGAGCGCTGTTATCGAACGCTGGCGACGCGCGCACTGGCGTCGGCTTGCGCCGACAACGCCGGGCCGGTGCACCTCAACCTGCCGTTTCGAGAACCATTCTGGGACGCGAGTTTCACGGGTGTGGCCAGCGTCCTTCAAGGCGCGGACGCGCATACGCAGCCATGTACCGACGCGGCCGCGACGCGCCGCGACGCTCAAAGCGAGCAGTCACACACGATCGCCGCGCAGCCTTTTGCACGCGTGTTTCGCAGCGCGGGCGGTCTCGGCCAGAGTCAGATCAGCGCCGTGGCCGAACTGCTGTCGCGCGCCGAACGCGGCTTGATCGTCTGCGCCGGCCAGGCCTTGCCGGCCGCCGACATCGCAGCGCTCGCCGCTGTTCTTGGATGGCCGGTCCTTGCCGATCCGCTGAGCGGCCTTCGCTACGGCGGCCATGATCGCAGCCTCGTGGTCGATGCCTACGACCTGCTGCTGCGCGACGAAACGTTTCGTCGCGAGCAAGGTCCCGACGTGATCCTGCGTTTCGGCTCGACGCCAGCGCCGCGTTCCCTGCAAACCTTTCTCGACGAGAGCCGGCCCTGCAAGCACCTGCTGGTGGCGGAGTCGGGTTGGCCCGATCCGTTTCACGCGTGCAGCGCCGTCCTGCGCAGCGAGCCTGCCGTGCTGTGCCGCGATCTGGTCGCAGCGCTGGCGTCCGGCAACGGTGCGCGATCGGATTGGACCGCACGCTGGCTGCGCGCCTCACAAGCTGCACGCGCCGCGGTGGACGCCGGCCTCGACGCGGCCATGGAGCCGGGAGCAGAAATTTTCGAAGGCGCCGTCGTTCGCACAGTCGCCCGTGTCGTGACCGCGACCAGGGCGCCGCAGCCGACACTGTTCGTCGGCAACAGCATGCCGATCCGCGACGCCGACGCTTTCTTCGGCCAGAGCGACGCGGACTTGCGCGTGCTCGCCAACCGCGGTGCCAGCGGTATCGACGGCGTGATCTCGACCGCTCTCGGCGTTGCAAGCACCCGCTCCCACGCATCCGTGCTGGTGCTCGGCGACCTCAGCTTCCTCCACGACGTCACCGCACTTGCTGTAGCTTCACGCTACCGCATTCCCCTGATCACGGTCGTCATCAACAACAACGGCGGCGGTATCTTTTCGTTCCTGCCCCAGCACGACCTCGGAGCGCTGTTCGAATCTTTGTTCGCGGCGCCTCACGACGTCGACATAGCTGCCATGGCCGCAGCGCTGCTGCCCGGTCGTTACGCACTTGCCGCCGACATGACCCGGCTCGCCGCGCTGCTGCGCGACGCGATCGGCCGATGCGAGCCGTGCGTGATCGAACTTCGCAGCGACCGCACTACCAACCCCGAGCGCAGCCGCCGCCTGGTAGCCGCCGCACAGGCCGCCGCCCGTCGAGCAGCCCTCGCGACTGACGTGCAAGCATCAACACAACCGACAACCGCCCGGGCGCTCGCACATGCGACGGCTGGATCAAGGCCCACGGCTGCGTGATGCCGAGCCTGCTGATCGACGACTGCGAACTCGCCTTCGACGACAGCGGGCCGCGCCGCGCCACGACGCTGGTGCTGTTGCACGGCTTCCTCGGCTGCAAGGAAGACTGGCAGACGATTCGCGCCGCGCTCGACCGCCGCCTGCGCATCGTCGCGATGGATCTTCCTGGTCACGGCCGGACCCGCGCCGCGCATTTTCCCCAACACTATTCGATCGACGGCATCTGTCGTCTGCTCGACGCGCTGCTCGAGCGCCTCGGCGTCCGCGATGCGATCGTGGTCGGCTACTCGATGGGCGGGCGCGTCGCGCTTGCCTACGCGCTGCACTCGCAGCGACCGCTGCGCGGCCTGGTTCTGGAAAGCGCGTCCGCCGGCCTTGCCGATCCGCTCCAGCGCCGGCTTCGCGCCGACGAGGATCAGCAGCGCGCGGCGGCGCTCGAACGCCACGGCCTGCGCACCTTCATAGCGCTTTGGGAATCACAACCTCTGTTCGCGACTCAGGCCGCTCTTGCGCCATCGACACGCGAACTTCAGCGCGACCTCAGGCTGCGCGGCGATGCCCGTGAACTGGCCGCTTCGCTGAGAGCCGCAGGCGCCGGCGCGCAGCCGTGGTTCGGCGATCGCCTTGCAACCCTGACGCTTCCTGTGCTGCTGATCTGCGGCGCACTCGACCCCAAATTCAGCACTATTGCCGAACAGATGTTCGGCGTGCTGCCCGATGCCCGGCGGCTTTGCGCCGATGGTGCCGGGCACAACGTCCACCTGGAGAAACCTGACTGGTTCGCTTCCGCGCTCGGCGCCTTCGCCGACGAAATCGCATCGAACAACGACAACCAAGGAGTCCGACCGTGACCATCGCCTGGCAGACCGCCCACACCTACGAAGACATCACTTTCAAGAAAGCCGAAGGCATCGGTCGCATTGCGATCAACCGCCCTCAGGTACGCAACGCGTTTCGGCCGGGAACCGTGATGGAACTGCTCGACGCCTTCTCCAAGGCGCGTGACGACGAAGAGATCGGCGTCATCATCCTGACCGGCGAAGGCGGCGAGGCCTTTTGCAGCGGCGGCGATCAGCGCGTGCGCGGAGAGCAGGGTTACGTCGGCAGCGACGGAGTTCCGCGTCTGAACGTGCTGGATCTGCAACGGCTGATCCGCAGTCTGCCCAAACCGGTAGTGGCGATGGTCGCCGGCTACGCCATCGGCGGCGGCCATGTGCTGCACGTGGTCTGCGATCTGAGCATCGCCGCCGACAACGCCCGCTTCGGTCAGACCGGACCGCGCGTGGGCAGCTTCGACGGCGGCTTCGGCGCTTCCTACCTCGCGCGGCTGGTGGGACAGAGGAAGGCACGCGAGATCTGGTACCTGTGCCGCCAATACAACGCGCAGGAAGCGCTCGACATGGGTCTGGTCAACACCGTGGTTCCGCTCGCAGAGCTGGAAGACACGACGGTCGCATGGTGCCGCGAAATGCTGCAGCACAGCCCGATCGCGCTGCGCTGCCTGAAGGCCGGATTCAACGCCGAACTCGACGGCCAGGCAGGCATTCAGGAGCTGGCCGGCAACGCCACGCTGCTTTTCTACATGAGCGAAGAAGGCCAGGAAGGCCGCAACGCCTACCTGGAAAAGCGCAAGCCCGACTTCTCCAAATTCCGCCGCCTGCCGTGATTGCAAGCGACGACGACGCGACGATGACACGACGTAGAGCACGAGACCGAGAGCAGCCAAGATGACGCAGACGATGACGACCTGGCAACGTTGGGTGCTGGCGATCCGACCGCGTACGCTGACCGCCAGCATCGTGCCGGTGGTGGTGGGACTCGCGCTGGCGCCGCCGCGCTCGGCCGGAGATTTCGCGATCGCGGTGATCACGCTGGCAGCGGCGTTCGCAATCCAGGCCGCCGTCAACCTTGCCAACGATTACTACGACTACGTGGGTGGTATCGACACGCACGAACGCGTCGGCCCTACCCGCGTCGTGCAGTCCGGCCTGCTCGATCCGCAGGCGGTTCGCCGGGGTTTCCTGATCTGCGTAGCCGCCGCTGCACTGCTCGGCATCGCGCTGATAGTGCGCGGCGGCCTGCCTATCGTCGTAATCGGCATCACGTCGCTGGTCTGCGCCTATGCCTATGCAGGCGGTCCCTGGCCGCTGGCGTCGCACGGCCTCGGCGACGTATTCGTGTTCGCGTTCTTCGGATTGGTGCCGGTGTGCGGAACCGTGTGGCTGCAGCGCGGCGTCGTGGACCTGACCACGCTGCTCGCTGCCGTGCCGATCGGACTGCTCGCCGTCGCGATCCTGGTGGTGAACAACCTGCGCGACATCGCCACCGATTCCAAAGCCGGGAAACGCACGCTGGCGGTACGCATCGGAGAGAGCGCCACGCGCGGTCAGTATATCGTCCTGGTGGTGCTCGCGCTGGCATGGCCGCTATTGCTGGCGCCGTGGTTTGATTCCGCGGTGTTGCTGCCTTTGCTCGCCGCGCCTCTGGCGCTCTGCACGACGCGCGAAGTAATGCGCTGCAGCGGCCCCGCGCTCAATCCCATGCTCGGCGCCACCGCGAGACTCCAGGTCGTCTACGGCGCACTGCTGGCGCTCGGAGTGATGTGGACGCACCTGACCTGAGCGGCCGCATTGTCGGCGC
Source organism: uncultured bacterium (assembly GCA_903893315.1). Lineage (GTDB taxonomy): Bacteria > Desulfobacterota > Binatia > UBA1149 > CAITLU01 > CAITLU01. The sequence goes on along the minus strand of CAITLU010000052.1, from coordinate 48,649 downwards.
CGAAGTCGTTTCGATGTCGATTCCCCTGCGGCGGCGGCTGCGGCGCTCGTCCATGTCCGGGTCGGCGGCGCTGCTCACTCGCGAAGTGTCATGGCTGCGACTGCGCGGGGACGACGATGCCCAAGGCATCGGCGAGGCCAGCGCGGTCGATTGGCTCACGCAGCGCAGCAGCGGCGCTGCGCTGCGTGAACTTCATGACATTGCTGCGCAGATCGTCGGCGTCCGTCCGCTCGCGTCGGAACTGCTGGCGCGAAGCTTCGATCCCTCTCTCTCGTGCTCGGTACGCGCCGGCCTTCAATGCGCGCTGCTGGATCTCGAAGCACGTCGCCGCGGGATTTCGCTGGCGAGACTGCTCGGAGCGGCGGCCGATGCCACGCTTGCGGTGTCCGCGCTGCTGACCGGCGACGGCGCCGCCGCGATCTCTGAAGCAGCGCGCTACGCTTCCGCGGGATTCACGGCCGTCAAGCTCAAGGTCGGCGCCGGCAGCGTCGCCGACGACGTTGCGCGGGTGCTGGCTGTGCGCGCGGCCGCTGGCGCAGCGGCGCGGCTGCGGCTCGACGCCAACGGTGCCTGGAACGGCGCCGATGCCGAGACCGCATTGCGCGCACTGAAGAACGCCGGCGTGGATTTCATCGAAGAACCGCTCGGCGATACTTCATCGAGCAGGCTCGCAGTTCTCAGGTCGCTGCGCAAGCACGTTGCGGTAGCGGTCGACGAGTCGATCGTAACCGCGCGTGATCTCGATGCGGTGATCGCCGGGGACGCGGCCGACGTACTGGTGCTCAAGCTCGAACGCGTCGGCGGACCACTGCCTGCGTTGGCACTGGCAACAGCCGCGCGACGCGGCGGCCTGCGCGTGGTGTTCACCGATTCGATCGAATCGGCGGTCGGCCGCGCCGCTACCGCTCACGTCGCGCTGGCAGCTGGCGCCGACGAAGCTCTCGGACTGGGCGGCGAGTTTTTTCTCGCTGCGGGTGCGGGCATCGAGGACGTGGCGAGAGACGCGGCCGGCGCGGGAGCTGCGCAAAAGGCGGCTGCTGAGAGCGCAGCGCGAGACTTGATTCGCGGCGACGCTGCGCAAAACGCGGCCAGCGTGGACGCGACGCCTCGGCCTTGGTTTGAAATCCGTGGGCCCGGCCTCGGTGTGGAGTCTGGCCGCGCATGAACGCTGACAGCGCGATGGTCGGCGCAACGCAGGTGCTCGGCTGCGGCGATGCGTGGCTGTGGCAGCGCGCCAGGCTGACGCCGAACGCGCCGGCGCTGTTCTTTCGCGGCGGCGAGGGTGGCGGAGTCGGCGCTGGCGTTCACGGCAGTGTCGGTGACGGAGCTTGCAGCGGTAGCGACGCCACTTGCGGCAATGGCGACGACGGCGCTCGCGACAGCATCGTCGACGCGCTCATTGCCGACGCATCGTGCGGGGAGCCGCGCTGCTACGATTACGCAGCACTGGTTCGCGAAGCCGAGTCGGTGGCGCTGCGCCTGCTCTCTCTCGGCATCGGACGCGGCGATCGTGTGGCTGTGCGCATGGCCAGTCATCCTCGATTGGTCGTGCTGGTCCACGCCGCGCAGAAGATCGGCGCCGTGCTGGTACCGCTTAACACGCACCTTGGCGCCGCGGAAATCGGCCCTCTGCTGGCGCACGCCGAACCGCGACTGCTGTTGCTCGACGAAGCGGCGAGTCGCGCTTACCAGTCGGCCAGCCTCACGCCGAGTCCCATCTGCCTGGGAGTCCACGCGGACCTGGATCGTGTCGCAATCGCGAAAACCGTAGCGCTGCCGTCGCAGATAGATCCCCAGACCGCGTGGATGATCGTCTACACTTCGGGCACCACAGCGCTCCCAAAAGGCGTGGTGCTGACCAGCGCCAATCACTTCGCAGCCGCCGCAGCATCACGCCAACGTCTCGGCCACGGCGCGGCAGACGTGTGGCTCGCGACGCTGCCGCTCTACCACGTCGGCGGACTGGCGATCCTGGCTCGCGCGGTTATCGAAGGCAGCCGCGTCGATCTCGAAGACGGCTTCGACGCCGAACGCGTGCGCTGCGCGATCGAGAACGGCCCGGCCACGATGATCTCACTGGTCCCGACGATGCTTGCGCGGCTGATCGAGTCGCTGCGTGGTCCCGCACACGCCAGGCTTCGCTGCCTGCTGATCGGCGGCGCGGCGCTGTCGCCTGCGCTTGCGCAGCGCGCGCTTGCGAGCGGACTGCCGATCGCCGCGACCTATGGCCTGAGCGAAGCGTGCTCGCAGCTTTGCACTACGTTACCGGGCAGCGCCGATGCCGGCGACGGTTGCGTAGGTGCTCCACTGCCAGGCGTCGAAGTGCGCATCGACTCGGCCGGCGCCGACGGCGTCGGCGAACTGCTCGCCCGTGGCGCCAACGTAAGCGGCGGCTACTTTCGCAACGACGGCGCCAACACTGCGGCGTTCGGAATCGGTGCGAGTGCGGATGCGAATACGGCCAAGACGCCGACACAGACTGCGTGGCTGCGCACCGGCGACCTCGCCTCGGTCGACACGCTGGGGCGCGTCCATATCGCCTGCCGCCGCACCGATCTTATCGTCAGCGGCGGCGAGAACGTCGCACCGGCCGAAGTCGAAGCGCTGCTCGAAGAGCACTCCGGCGTCGGCGAGTGCGCGGTGTTCGGCATCGACGATCACGAGTGGGGCCAGCGCGTCGTCGCACTGGTGGCGCTACGCCCCGGCGCACAGTCGCTCACCGCGATCGACGCAGACCAACTGCGCCACTGGTGCCGCGCGCGACTGGCCGCATTCAAGACACCGCGCCTGATTCGTTTCGTCACCGCGCTTCCGCGCAACGCCGGCGGCAAAGTCGATCGACGCGCGCTGGCGCAGGCGTGGGAAGATGCGGTTGGCTGAGTCTGGCAGGCGGTGAAGTGAGGCCGCTCCGCGAAAACTCAGGGCGAAGCGCGATGCGAGAACTGCAGTCAGTCCGCGCTTCGTGAACAAAGAAACGGCCCGTGTGTTGCTGCACACGGGCCGCTTCAAAATCAGACTAAATCGACGCAGCGCTCTCAATGAATAAATGCGTCGTGATCGACGGCGGCGCTGTTGCCGTCAGCACTGCGAACTGAAACCCACGCACGGCGGCAGCGTCGTGGTCGTCGCCGGTGCCAAGGTCGTGGTCGTCGTCGTGTCCGGCAGCGTAGTCGTCGTGGTCGGCGGCGCCAGTGTCGTGGTCGTCGTGGGTACGTCGACAGAGGGGCAGGACAACACCTGCGGCAGACCGACCGCTGACCTCAAGTCGGCCAGCGCGTCATTCGCGAGAATGGTCCCGGAATTGTCGAGATCGCAGACGCACAGAGGGCACTTCTGAAGATCGACCGCCGTTCGCAGGATGTACAGAGAGTCGACCGCGGTGATCTTTCCGAACGCAAGGGCCGGGTCGCCGCAATCTCCCGGACAGGCGCGGGCCTCTAGCTGGCAGTTGGCGTCGCAGCCGTCACCGCTAACGGTGTTGCCGTCGTCGCACTGCTCGCCGGGATCGACCTTGCCGTCAGGACACGAACCGAGGCCGCCGAACGCGCACAGGCCAGGCGCGATCTCCCAGGCGTTCAAAGTCCGGTCGTACGCGTCCAGGCTCCAGATTGCGCCCTTGTTCTGCCCGGCGAAGGTGCGTCCGTCGCACTCGAGGTCTTCAAGCCGCGCAGGAAACGAGGCAAACAAGGTCGAGGACGTGACCGCCTTGTCGAGGGTGTAGATCTGCGAGCAACCGTTGTTGGCGAGATAGAGGTTGGAACCGCCAACGGCGATGCCGGAGTTGCCGCAACCCCCAAGCAAGCCCCCGAGCGGAAAACTCGCGATCAACACGCCGGCCGTGGTGTAGTGCTGGATGCTGCTGGCCACGTCATCGCTCGACCAGATCGTGTCGTCCGAACCGTCGTAGGCGAGGCCGTCGACGCAACCGTCCGTGCCGAAGCTCGGCACTGACGCGTCCACGGTGCCGGTGCCCGTGTCGATCAACACGACGGTAGAGGAGCCGTTGCACGCCCACAGCCTGCCTCGGGTCGCATCCCACGCCATCGCGCGAAGATCGCTTACTCCGGCGATCGTCACCGCCCCGCCGTTGAGATGCGTGGTGGCGTTCACGCGCTCGAGCACGTTGCTGCCCCAGCAACTCAGCAGCAGATTCGTGCCGTCGTAGGCGATGCCGGTGCCGACAGAACAAGACGGGATGCCCGCCGTGACCACGGCGTCGAAGGACGCCAGATTGTCCCCGGTAGCCGCCCGCGCCGGACCCGCGTGCAGCGCCAGCAGCAAACCGCCGGCGCACAGAACTGCGCACATGCGCTTGGTACTGCGGATGATGGAATCGTTGATGCCGTGGCTCTGAAAACTTGTCATGACCCCTCCCTTGATGAACCGACCTGATTCCCGAACGTGAACTTAGTGCATAGACAATAACCGATATTTTTTAGCAAAAAACTTCGGCGCCAGGGATTCAGATTCGCCCCGGGCGTCTCATCCGGCTACAGATCGAGCGGCCACGGCCGCCCGGAACCCACTTCCTTTGGCCGTGGCCGCAGGCAACACGACGCGCCGCCGCCGGCGCAAGGGAGCGGAGAGTCACCATGCAAGATCCCACTGCGATCCTGGCCGGCCTGAAGGTAATCGACTGCGGCACGTTCATCTTCGGACCGGCGGTGGCCACGGTGCTGTCCGATTTCGGCGCCGACGTCATCAAGGTTGAGCCGCCCGGCATCGGCGACCCTTACCGCTACCTGCACAAGATGCCGCCGATTCCTGACTCCGAGCACGCTTACGGATGGATGCTCACCAACCGCAACAAGCGCGGCATCGCGCTCAACCTCAAGGACGCCGAAGGCCAGGCGGTGCTGCGCCGCCTGATCACCGACGCCGACGTGTTCGTGACCAACTACCACCCCTCGGTACTGCGCGCTTTCCGCGCCACCTACGAGGAACTGGCCCCGCTAAACTCGCGTCTGATCTACGCCTACGCCACGGGCTACGGAGAACGCGGCGCGGAAGTCGAGAAGCCGGGCTATGACGCCACCGCCTGGTGGGCGCGCAGCGGACTGATGGAGTCGGTGCGCGAGGCCGATTCGGATCCGGCCCTGTCGGTGCCGGGCATGGGCGACCATCCCTCGGCGATGGCCCTGGTATCTGGCGTTCTGCTGGCAATGCTGCAACGCGAGCGCACCGGCAAGGGAACCAAGGTTTCCTCCTCGCTGCTCGCCAACGGCGCGTGGGCCAACGGCTACCTGCTGCAGGCGGTGCTGGTGGGCGCCAAGCAATTCGCCCCGGTCACGCGCCGGTCCACGCCCAACGCCCTGGTCAACCGCTACCGTACACGCGACGACCGCTGGATCTTCCTGGCCGTCATCCAGGAACAGAAGGACTGGCCGAGGCTGCCTGTGGCTTTGTCGCGCACCGATCTGCTCGACGACCAGCGCTTTAACGAACTGCCCGCACGCAGAGCCAACGCGACGGCACTGATCTCCGAGTTGGACGCGATCTTCGCCACTCGCGATCTGGCCGAATGGCGCGAGGCGCTCGACCGCCAGGACATCACGTTCGGCATCATCGGCCGTCTGACCGAAGCCGACGAAGACCAGCAGATGATCGACAACGACGTGTTCCGCGACGTCCACTTCGCCGACGGCACGATGCTGCGCACCGTCGACAGCCCGGTTTCGCTCGCGGGTTGCGACAAGGTACAGCCGCGACCGGCGCCGACCCTTGGCGAGCACAGCGACCAGATCCTGAGCGAACTCGGCTACGACGCCGCGCAAGTCGCGGCGCTGCGTGCGCGCGGAGCGGTGGCCTGAGACATCGCATCCGCACTCACACTCGCGCACTCGCCGACGAACGGACTCCACAGCGGTAACCATCGGATTCCGATCAACGGATGATGTCGGCGATGGTGCCGGGGAAAATCAGCGCGCGTGAGGAAACCGCACGAATCCTGGTTGATTTCGACTGTACCGCGCCGACGCTTCCGGCGCGCCGCGCGCTAGTTCACAACAGCAGCGCGCTTCTCTGGAGAATCCAATAGACCGCCAGCGCGCCCATCGCGTAGACAGGTACCAGACGCAGCCGCTGCGGCAGCTTGTCGATCAAGCCCGCACCGACGGCACCCAAAGTCAGTACCGACGCAACAAACACGAGCTGCCCCGCTTCGATGCCGAGGTTGAACGACAGCAGAGCCAGCGGGATCTCGCCGGCGGGCAGTCCGGTCTCGCGCAGCGCGCCGGCGAAACCGAGTCCGTGCAGCAAGCCGAACACGAAGGCCATCGCCCAGGGACGTCGCCGCAGCATCGTCCCCTCCGACTTGACCGGCCGCGCCAATTCGACGGCCAGCACGTAGATCGTTGCAGCGATCACCACTTCGACCGGAGCCTGCGCGACGTCGATGATCTGCAACGCGGCCAGAGCCAGCGTCACGCTGTGCCCGAGCGTGAACGCGGTAACTGTGGCCAGAAGCGCTCGCCGCGCCGACACCAGCAACAACAGGCCGAAGACGAAGACGAGGTGATCGAGCCCGCTCAGGATGTGAAAGACACCGAGGCGGCCGTAATCATCGACGACATCCAGACGCGTCGGCTTACCGGCAACGGTGACGCGTGAGCGATCCGCACCGAGGACACGTCGGTCTACCGAACCGGACTGCAACTGAATCCTCACCAACGCGTCGGTGCTCTCCAGGCCGTCGATGCCGATGGTGCGGCCGACCAGGCCTCCTTCGCACTGGATGGTCCAATGCGAGATCGACGCATCCTGTTCGTCGGTCTCGGACTGCTGCACCTGGAGCACGTTCTTCAATGAATCGTCGCCGGTGACAGGAGCGGAACCGTCCCGTTCCACGCGGCGACATTCGGGCGGGAAGACCGGAGAGAGAGCCAGACCCGGCACCCGGGCGTTGGGCGCCTTCCACGTGACATCGACAAGACCGTCGGCTCTCTCGATGAGCTGGAAGAGCACCGGATCGAGCGCGTGCGCACTGGCCGGTAATGGCTTCAGGAGGGCTGTCAGCAGCAAGACCGCCGACGCCGCCAGCACCGCGCGCAGCCAGGTGTCTCGACGACGCCTGGCACCGGCCGAGATTCGCCGTCCTTCAGCCACGTCCGCCCCTGTTGATTTCGTCTTCGTCGATGCGGATCGTGTAGTGGGAACGCACGCTCAGCAGGAACTCTTCCACGCGCCGCTGCTGCGCCGCGGCTTCGTAGCTCTTAAGAACTCGCGAACGCACTTCCTCGAAGGCCGGAGTGCGCGCGGCGAACCGCTCTTCGATGAAGACGACGTGAAAGCCGTAAGTGGACGCGGTCGGGCCGCTCCAGGTTCCCTGCGGCAGCGAGAGCGCCTCGTCGGCAAAGCCGGGCCCGAAGAGCTTGGCCAGATCCTGACGCCCCTGCGCCATCAAAGTGCTGCCCGCCACGAACGGATCGCCGCCCAGCGCGGGCGCAATCTCGACACCGTGCCCACGAGCGAGCAGGGCCGCCGCCTCCGCGGCAGTTCTCGCTTCCTCGTCGCCTCGACTCCCGCGCGCAAAGAAAACATGACGAAGCGTCACGCGCTCGGCCTGCCGGTACTCGGCGTCGTGCTGTTCATACCAGGCGTGCAGTTCGTCTTCGTCAGGATCGGGCGCAGCGCGAGCGACCACCAGACGCACTTTCTCGACGAGAACGCGGCGCACGACCGGATCGGACTTGTAAAGCCCCAGAGCCATCCCTCTCTGATAGAGAGCGTCGTCGCTTTCCCCGTGGTTTTCGCCGAGGTACTTCATCTTCTGCACGACGCGCCAGCGGATCGAACGGTCTGCCTGTTCGAAGCCGCGCCCGATCGCCTCGCGGTAGAGGATCTCCTCGGTGACGAGGCTCTTGACCAGAGCCCGTGTCTCGGCCGTCGATGGCCGCACGTGGTTGGCCATCTGGTAGTCGCGACGCAGACTGATAATCCTATCCGCATCGATGACGATGGGGCTTCTCGCCGTTGCCGCCGCACCGGTAAGGGCGCGACCGCCGAACGCGACGAAAAGGAGAACTCCGGCCAGCGTGAAATGCACGGCCGGAGCGCGCAGGAAGCGACCCCAGCGCGAAGGCGCAGACACGGGATTCGACATCGAATCGAGCGTCATCGCCTTCGCGCGTCGGTCGCCGAGAGGAGGAACGGTCAGAACGTCGCCGACAGCTTCGGATCCTTGAAAGCCCAGTCGTTGACCGCCGTCGAGCTGTAGTCGGTGCCGGCTTCGAGTTGGACCGAAATCCTGGCCGCGGCCCGTGCCAGACCGGCGAGATCCCGATTGCCGGCTTTCAGCTTGAGCGTGGCCGTCCCCTTGGAAATCTTGATCTGCAGGTCGGTCAGACCGTTGTTGGCACCGGTCTTGTCCTTGAACTGGTAGACAGCGCCCGGCTTCTTCTCTTGCATCGTCGCGGCCGGGATCGTCACCGACCACACCGAAGCTTCGTCACTGAGCGTGATGGTGATCGGCTGGGTCTTCGGATCCAGCGCCGCAGGCGACCGGCCGATCAGCAAGGCGAGCTGGAGTTTGTCGGTCCCCGTAGTCTTGCCGAAAAGTACCTGGCCCTTGGTGATGCCGACGCGATCGGCGTGATACCAGATCGGGGAAGCCACCGCGCGCTCCTGAATCACGTGAGGAATGTGCGAGTCGCAGCACTCGATGGCTCCCGGAGGAAGCGAGGCCGGGTTGGAGCAATCCACCGCCGGCGTCACGCCGCAGGTTCCGGCACCGAGGTGCTCGCAGTCTTCGTTGCGCGTGCAAATCGCGGGATAGTCCACGGTGCAGGTCGAGCCCGCATCGTAATCCGAGCATTCGGTGTCGGTAGTGCAGATCCGTGTCGTATCCTTCGAGCACGACTTCAGATGGACGGAGCAGGTCTTCAGCTCGTTGCACAGACGCTGGCTCCAGCGACACACCGGGTTTTCGAGAACACGAACGTAGTAGAACGCATTTTCCGCCGGCTTGAATTTCGGGTCCTCCCAGACCGTGCAGAGCTGGGTGTTGCCGGGACCGCTCTCCTCGCAGCTGGCTTCATTCACCGTCGCGCCGCTCTTGGCGTCGCCGGCCACGTCGTAAACCTTTTCCAGGGTCTCACCGGAAGCAGGATCGATCCAGCCCTTGACGACCTGGATGCGCTGCAGCGGCGTGCCGGGACGCGTGAGCGTGCCGGCATCCATCTGGGCCAGGATCGCGAAACGCGGCGAAGACTTGCCGCGAACCGGACCGATGTCGCCGCCCATCGGCACGCCCTTGTCGTAGCCCTCGGCGACGAAGTTGGGATCGGCGCACAACGTGCTCGGATAGCGACCCGCGAATGAGCGCACGACGGGGCGCGTGCCGCTCGTGGAGTAGGTTTCGCGGCGGCGCAGCGCCGAGAAGATCGCATCGCGAGAATTCTCTTCGGCCCAGACCACCGACAGACCGCCGCCGTTGCTCTGGATCTTCGAAGGCGGAGTTGCTTCGGCCAGAATGAAGGCCGGCTCCGAATCGGCGATGCCCGAGAAACCGATCTTTCCGTAGTCGATTTCGCTGACGCCGCCTCCCACGCCATTGTGGGTGTCGGTCCCGCCGATGAAGCCGAGAGCGAACGGGTTGACGCCGATCTGACTCTCCAGGTCGAGGCCCCTCTTGAGCGCGCCGCGAGCATACGCGTAGGGCGAGAATTTGCGCGTCCACAACGAAGTCCCGATCAACGTGTCGCGGGAAAGCTTCTCGAAGTTGCAGAGTTCGTCCGTAGTGCCGCTGACCCCGTCACGACATTCGGAGTCACCCTTGATCTGGAAGAGTTCCATGATCGGTTCGAAGGACGCTCGCAGGGACGCCTCCAGGGCGGTCAGCGGTTGACCGTCCGAATCGAGCTTCGAGAACATGCCGCCGTCCCCGTTGAGTTGGCCGCCGCCGATGTTGGAGTTGTGCGGGATGGCCAGCACGTCGCAGCCGTTGCCGGCGTCGATACACTGACTCTGCAACTGGGCCCACAGCCCCTCGGGCTTCCACTGCTCGTAGTACGAAATCGGAAGCGCCGGCACGTGAGAGTTGCGGAAGATCACGTTGCGGTGGAGGTTGTTGCCGTTGGTATTGCCGCTCCATTCGTAGCCGACAAAGGTAGTGAACTTGCACTCGGAGGTGAGGTCGTAATTCTCCGCGGCCGCATCCTGCGTGTCCTGCCAGACCAGGCCGGATTCGGTCGCGCAGTCGGGCCAGCCGGGCGTGCCGCAGATCCCGTCGTAGCGCTGCGGATTCGTGGCATTGAGAGGGATGAAGAACTGAATGAACGAGAAAGGCAGCGGATTGGTCGGCTTGAAGTCCCGGTTGAAACTGGCGCGCAGGTCGGTGCAGATCGGGTCGTCATATCCCGCGTATCCCGGGTTCAGGCAGATCTTCGCCTCTCCGAAACCTTCGGAGTGGTCGGTGACCGCCATGAAATCGAGAGGACGATCTATCGTCGCCAGGCGGCCGGGATTGTCGAAAGCGTCATAAGGGGCCAGCCCTATGGTTGCGCCCTTCGCGAAACTGTACGCGTCACGCACCGTGCTGCGGTTACGAGCAAGAACCGAGTCCGCGGAATACTTGGTGTGCACGTGCATGTCGCCGAAGTACGGGTTCTTCAGCGCGCTGTAGCCGGCGCAATCGGCGCGGGTCTCGGTGCGGGTCCAATCCTTCTCGGGCAGCGGCGGCGATCCGGCGTGAGCCGGCAAGGACAAAGCCAACACGGCCAGCAGCGCACCGCAGAGTCCGGCCATCCACAGGTCCCATCGCGTCAGCGAACCCGACGCGGCTTCGGACCGACCTGTCAGCGCCCGTTCCAACTCCGCCGGGCCGGCAGCCACACAAGCTGATGATTCCGAGTCCGAAGCGGCAGAGCTAAACATCCGAAACCGTGACGATCGACGCATGGGGTCCCCCAAGACAAAAGTTGTCCGGCCAAACCGGCCCGGGCTTCTACCATTTTGTCAGTCCCTCTGACAATAGTATTTGATCGCGCCATGGCCGAAGCCGAAAAGTCCAGACCCGACGGCCGCACCCTGCGCTCGGCCAATACCCGCCGTGCGGTGGCCGAGGCCTACCTCGACCTCGCCCAGGAGGGGAATCTCAAACCTACGGCCCGCACCGTCGCCGACCGGGCACAGGTCTCGGAACGAGCAGTGTTTCGCCATTTCCGCGATCTCGAGACGCTGATGGCCGAGGCCGCGAGGCTTCAGATCGACCGGGTGGGAAAGGCGGTACCGAGGCCGGCTCCGCTGGACGGCCCCCTCGACGTCCGCCGCGAGGCGTTCGCGGAGCGCTGGTGCGAACTCAACGAGAAGGTCACCCCGGTACGCCGCGCGGCTCTGCTCTACGAACCCTTCTCGGAAGAAGTGGCGCGGAGGCTGGGCTGGATTCGCGGCGTTCGGCGCAATGAGATCCAGCGCACGTTCGCAGCCGAGCTCGCCTCGCTTGCGACCGAAGATCAGCGCGAAGCAATCGCCGCGCTGAGCGCGACTTCGTCCTGGGCGACGTGGAACGAACTGCGCACGCGCCACAATCTGAGCAAAGTCGCGGCCCGGCGCACCGTCGCACGCAGCCTCGCAGCGCTGCTCGGTTACATGGGACCGGCGTAGCGAAGGCCCCGCGCTTTTCGACTCCGCGAACCCCGGCCACGTCTGTTTACTTACCCGCTTTCCCTCGCTAGGACCCCGTATCCCGAAAAGGAGTTTCGACCATGGATATGTCGTTTACCCCCGAGCAGAACGCCTTCCGCGACGAAGTGCGTGCGTGGATCGTCAAGGCTCTGCCCGAGAACCTGCGGCACAAAGCCGACAACGGCGGACACTTCGAACACGAAGAAATCCTGGAGTGGCACAAGATCCTCGCCGCCAAGGGTTGGGCCGCGCCGCACTGGCCCAAGGAAGTCGGCGGAACCGGCTGGGACGTCGCCCAGCGTCACATTTTCGGAGAGGAACTGATCCGCGCCAGCGCGCCGCCCCTCTCCCCGTTCGGACTGACCATGGTCGGCCCGCTGATCATCCAGTTCGGCACCGACGAACAGAAGAAACGTTTCCTGCCCCGGATTCTGGCCGGTGAAGAGATCTGGTGTCAGGGCTACAGCGAGCCCAACGCAGGATCCGACCTGGCGAGCCTTCAGCTTCGCGCCGACAAGGACGGGGACGATTACATCCTGAACGGCCAGAAGACCTGGACCACATACGCGCAGTACGCCGACTGGATCTTCGTGCTGGCGCGCACCAACGCCACCGGCAAACAGCAGGAAGGCATTTCGTTCCTGCTCGCCGACATCAAGAATACGCCGGGCATCGAAGTGAAGCCGTTCCTGACCACCGGCGGCACACCGGCCTTCTCGGAAACCTGGTTCGACAACGCGCGGATTCCGCAGGCCAACCGCGTCGGGCCCGAGAACAAGGGCTGGACGATGGCGAAGGCGCTGCTCGGCCACGAACGCACGTCGATCGGCGGCGTTGCCGAGACGGCGCGCTGGCTCAGCATCATCCGGCGCATCGCACGCGACACGCTCGTGGGCGGCAAGCCGCTGATGGAAGATTCGGCGTTCCGCCGCCGTCTGGCCAAAGTGGAAATCCGCTACCGCACCGTGGGCATGGCCAACATGCGCACGCTCGCCGCGGCCCAGCTCGGCCATGCACCGGGCCCCGAAAGCTCGATCTTGAAGATCGCCGGCACCGAGTTGCAGCAGGAAGCCACAGAGCTGGCGATGGACGCACTCGGGCACAACGCGATGGGATGGTTCGATTCACCGACCGAGGCGATGCCTGAGTACCAGCTGTGGCTCGCGTCGAACTTCAACTACCTGCGCGCTGCCACCATCTACGGCGGCTCCAACGAGATCCAGAAGAACATCATATCCAAGATGATCCTGGGACTGCCGCAGGCCTGAGGCCTGACCAGACGATCGACTGAGGACCAAGCAACCATGAACTTCGAGCTTTCCGAAGAACAAACGATGATGGCCGACGCGGTGAAGAAGTTCGTCACGAACGCTTCGCCGGTGACACGCTTCCGCGCTCTGCGCGGCACCGAGACAGGTTGGGATCCCAAGGCCTGGGCGACGATGGGCGAGCAGGGTTGGCTGGCGGTGTCTTTCCCCGAGGCGCACGGCGGTTACGGCGGCACCTTCATCGACAACGCACTGATCCTGGAACAACTCGGCCGCGGGCTGGTGCCCGAGCCTTACATCGCATCGGTAGTGCTTGCCGGAGCTTTGATCTCGCGGCTCGGCAGCCAGGCGCAGGTCGACACGTTCCTGGCGCCGATGCTCGAAGGCCGCACTTCGCTGGCGCTGGCCTATGCGGAAAAACAAAGCCGCTACGAACTTGCAGATTGCGAGACCACCGCGACCAGGAGCGCCGGCGGCTACGTGCTGCGCGGCACCAAGCTCTGGGTACTGAACGGGCACGCCGCCGACACCGTGGTGGTGGCAGCACGCACCTCGGGTACCTCGCGCGACAAAGCGGGACTGTCGTTGTTCGTGGTCGACGGCGACGCGCCGGGCCTCGAGCGAACGCGCGTACACGGCATGGACGGCCAGTCCACGGCGCTGCTGAAATTCAACGGGGTCGAGGTCGGCGCCGACCGCCTGCTCGGCGCCGAAGGCGCGGCACTCGAACACCTTGAGTGGGCGATCGACCGAGGCGCTGCGGCGGCCTGCGCCGAAGCCCAGGGCGAACTTGCCGAACTGCTGACGCTCACCGTCGAGTACATCAAGCAGCGCAAGCAGTTCGGCCGCGCGATCGGATCCTTCCAGGTTCTCCAACACCGCGCCGCCGACATGTTCGCCGAGGTCGAGTTGTGCAAGGGCATGATGATCCTCGCCGCTCTGCAGGTGGACGACGACGCCGACAAGCGCAAGGTGGCGATCTCATCGGCCAAGGTCCAACTCCAGACCGGCGGTTGGTTCGTGCAGGAAAACTCGGTGCAACTCTTCGGCGGAATTGCCGTCACGGACGAGCAGGACGTCGGGCTCTACTTCAAACGCGTGCGCGTGTTGCAGGGCCTGTTCGGCGACGCCGACTACCACGTCGACCGCTATCAGAGCCTGCCGAGCTTCGAAGGCGAGGCGCTTTAGTCCAAGAGCGCGGGCCGGCAGCCGCGCGAATCATCTCAGGCGGGCCTCTTAGAAGGCCCGCCTGAGCATTTCCCTGAGGCCGCCTCGCGGTCAGCCATGGAACAAGTCAAACAATTCTTCCTTCAGGACCGTTACGCGCATCACTCCGGCATCGAACTGCTGTCGGTCGAACCCGGACACGCCGTCGCGCAGATGCACGTCCAGCCCTACCACTTCAATGCGGTGGGCCGTGTTCAGGGCGGCGCGATATTCACGCTGGCGGATTTCGTCTTTGCCGCGGCGTCCAACGCCAGCGGCCAGGTGGCCGTCTCCATCAACGTCAGCATCACCTACATGGGCGCGGCCAGTTCCGGCACGCTGCGCGCGGAAGCACGCGAGCTGTCGGGTAATCCGCGACTCGCCACCTATACCGTCGACGTCACCGACGACTCCGGCGCGTTGATCGCGGTGTTTCAGGGATTGACCTACCGCAAGAACCAGACGCTGCCGTGGGCGCCCAAGCCTTAGCGAGGTCGCGCGTTCACATCACGCGCCGGTCGATCACGCGCCGGGCCTTGCCTTCGCTGCGCTCAATGGTGTGCGGTGCCACCAGCGTCAGTGCGGTGCGGATTCCGGTGATCGACTCGATCGAACGCGCGACCTTGCGCTGCAGTTCTTCGAGTCCCCGCGCTTCGTCGCGCAGCGCTTCGTGCGTCACCTCGACCTGCACTTCGATCTGATCGAGATCCTGTTCGCGCGTCAGCACGATACGGTAATGCGGCAGCGTTCCTTCGACGCGCAGCAGGGCCGCCTCGATCTGTGACGGGAATACGTTGACGCCGCGGATGATCAGCATGTCGTCGCTGCGGCGGCCGATACGGCGAATACGGCGAAGGTTCCTTCCGCACTCGCACGGTCCGTTGACGAACGCGGTGATGTCGCGCGTGCGGTAGCGGATCATCGGCATCGCCTCCTTGCTGAGCGTCGTCAGTACCAGTTCTCCTTCGGTGCCGTCGGGCACGCGTTCGAGCGTTTCGGGATCGATGATCTCGGCCAGGAAGTGATCTTCGAATATGTGCAGGCCGGCCTTGCACGGACATTCGATGCCGACGCCCGGACCGATGATCTCCGACAACCCGTACATGTCGTAAGCGGTGATGCCGCTTTCCGCTTCGATACGCTTGCGCATGTCTTCGGTCCACGGTTCCGCGCCGAGCACCGCCGAGCGCAGCGGCAGTTCCTTCATGTCGATCCCCATCTCGACCGATTGATCGATCAGGTGCAGGAAATAGCTCGGCGTGGCGCAGATCGCCGTCACGCCGAAATCCTTCATGATCATCAACTGCCGTTCGGTGTTGGCCGCGGAGACAGGAATTACCGTGGCGCCCAGAGCCTCGGCGCCGTAGTGCGCACCGAGACCGCCGGTGAACAAACCGTAACCGTACGAGTTCTGCACGATGTCACCGGCGTGCCAGCCGCAGGCCGCGTAGCTGCGCGCCATCGTCTCGGTCCACACCTCGATGTCGCCCGCCGTGTACGCGACGACGATCGGTTTGCCGGTGGTGCCGCTCGATGCGTGCAACCTGACAACGTCCTTCATCGGACTCGCGAACATCCCGAACGGATAGGTGTCGCGAAGATCCGACTTCACCGTGAAAGGCAGCCGCGTCACGTCGTCGAGCGAGCGCAGGTCGGCCGGTTCCAGATCCAGCTCTTCCATGCGCCGGCGAAACAGCGGCACGTTGTCGTAGGCTCGCTGCACGGTCCGGCAAAGTCGTACTAACTGGGTGGACCGCAATTCGTCGAGCGACAGGAAATCCGGCGTGCTGATCGGATGACGATGCGCAGCGCCGGTGGTCACGCTCGCTCTCGTCCCAGCGCGAATGCCTGCAAGTTGGCGGCAAGCAGCTTTTCGGGAAACACCGCAGCGATCACTTCGAGCCACGCAGCTTCGCTGAAATCGAGGTGGCGGCTCAGTATGCCGAGCAGCGCCACGTTGGAACTCTTCTTGTTGATCAGTTCAGCCGCATCGACGGCGCCGGGCTCGACCAGCACGCCACCGGGACGGAGCTGGTAGCGGTTGACCTCCACCTGATCGGGCGCGACCACCACGAGATAATCCGCCGCGCCGGTCGGCACCATCGGACTGAAAACCTCACGGCCGAAACGGATATCGCTGCTGACCGAGCCGCCGCGCTGACTCATGCCGTGCAGTTCGCTCTGCTTGACGTCGAACCCGGCCCGAAACGCCAGCTCCGAGACGATAGCCGACGCCGTAAGTACGCCCTGACCGCCCAGACCGGCGATGATGATGTTGGTGACGCGCTCGCTCATGGTTCCTGCGCGAGAGTTTCGCAGCACTGCTCTGCGGCGCGTTCGTAGTCTTTGATTTTGCCGGCGATGAGCAGGCACGGGCGGCGCGCGACGATCAGGTTGAGCTGGCCGTTGCCGAGACAATCGCGCAGCAGCCGCTCGAAACCCGGCTTGTCGGTCGCCGGATCGCAGACCACCACGTTGGGAATACCGACGGAGCGCGCCAGATCTTCGATCGACAGTTTGCCGGTCGGCTCGTGTTCCAGCGTGCGGCCGGTGCCGGGATGCTCCTGGTGGCCGGTCATCGCCGTCGTGGCGTTGTCGAGGATCAGCACCACGTGGCCGGTAGGCGGCGGGTTGTAAACCATCTCGACCAGACCGGTGATTCCGCCGTGCACGAAGGTGCTGTCGCCGATCACGCTAACGACGCGCCGCGCTTCTTCGGCCGGCAGCACATGGCGCATCCCCAGCCCCACGCCGATGCTGGCTCCCATGCACACACAAGCGTCGATGGCCTCGAATGGAGGCACCGCTCCGAGCGTGTAACAGCCGATGTCGCCGGCAACGATGCAGTCGAGTTTACGAAACGCTTCGAACACGTAGCGATACGAGCAACCGACGCACAGTTGCGGCGGCTTGCCGGACGGAACAGGCGTCTCCGGCGAAGTATCGCCTGCCAGGATGCGCCGCACACGGCCGGCGTCGAGTTCGTCGAAGCGGTACATCTCCGGTTTGCTCTCGACCACCACGCCCGCGGCGCGGATCGCGTCGGCCAGGTACGGGTCGCCTTCTTCGAGCACCAGGCAGCGCTCCACGCCGGCCGCGAAAGCGCGGATCGTTTCCATCGGCAGCGGATAGGTGAACCCGAGTTTCAGCACTCGAAGGTGCGGCGCTACTTCACGCAGGTGCATGTAGGAAACGCCCGACGTGATGACGCCGAGCTTGCGGTCGCCGTCGATCACCCGGTTCAGCGTACTGGTCTCGTTCCAGACCTGGATCTCGGACAATTTCTGACGCAGGCGGCGATGGGCCGGACGTGCATAGGCGGGGATCATCACACGCCCGCGAATGTCGCGCTCGAAATGAGGAGTCTTCGGCGCCGGACCGGCCGCGCGGGGATGAACCAGGGTCCGGCTGTGACAGACGCGCGTGGTAAGACGCAGCAGCACCGGTATCTTCCAGCGCTCCGAGGTCTCCAACGCCGCGCGGGTGAAATCGTAGGCCTCCTGCGAATCCGACGGTTCCAGCATCGGCAGGCCTGCGGCCACAGCGTAATGGCGGTTGTCCTGTTCGTTCTGGCTCGAAGCGATGCCGGGATCGTCGGCCGACACCACCAGCAACGCGCCGCTCACGCCCGTGTAGGCCGAAGTGAACAACGGATCGGCGGCGACGTTCACGCCCACGTGTTTCATCGTGACCATGGCGCGAGCGCCCGCGAATGCGACACCGAGCGCGACTTCGAGCGCGACCTTTTCGTTCGGAGCCCACTGCGCGCGTCCGCCGAGCTGCGAAAAGCACTCCAGGATTTCCGTGGACGGCGTGCCTGGATAACCGGTGCCCAATATCACCCCGGCATCCAGAGCGGCGCGCGCCACGGCTTCATCACCGCTCAGCAACAATTTGTTTGGATCATTCATATTGTAGGAAGCCGTCGTAACATTTTCTGCCGACCTCGTGCGGCGGCCGCAAGTCGGTCTTCACGTGCGGTCCCGGGCTCTGATCCCGCGGGACCGCACGCAGGCCGCTCGATCAAACTAACATCGTGACGCCGCAAGGCCCGGCATTTTGACGTTCCCTTCACCCCCACGCAACACGACTGAAGGCGACGGCGCGACGACGGCGAAGGCCGCCGATGCTGCGCGTCGCGCGTCGCGCCGAGCCGTCGATGTCGCACGAGCACCTCGCGGAACCTCGGCCGCGTGTCCTTCCAATTGCGCGCGCCGTGTGGCAGTGCGGGACCATGCGATCAGCGAGCTACGAAGACATCGACCATCCACATGCCGCGGCCGGGCAGCGCAGGCCGGGTGATACTGAGCACCAGCGGCTCTCCCGCGGCGGGAAGCTCACCGGCTCGGGCTGCTGCCGCGCCGTGCTCGAGCACGCCTTGCGGTTGCCGGCACGCCGATGACGAAGCGGCTCGAATGGATAGAAGAGCCGAGCCGGCGCACGCCGGTGCGGCATCGAACCCAGGTATTGGTGGTCGGCGGCGGAGCAGCCGGAGTTACCGCGGCGGTGGCGGCGGCACGCAGCGGCGCCGACACGATCCTGGTCGAACGCCACGGCACGCTCGGCGGTCTGGCCACCGGCGGACTGATCGCGCTGTTCCTGACCCTCGACGACGGCGCCGGTCATCAAGTGATCAGCGGACTCTGCCAGGAGATGACCGAACGTCTGGCCGCGCGAGGCGCCGCGTTCTTCCCGGACAAGACGCAATGGGGCAGCGACCTCGAGGCTTTCCTCGACGTGCAGAGGCAATGGGGACTGGTGTGGGGCTCGCCGCCTCACCGCGTTCGATACTCGGTGGCCTACGATCCCGAAGCGCTGCGCGCGGTGATGGCCGAAATGGTCGTGGATTCGGGAGCCGAACTGCTGCTGCACTGCTGGGCGTGCGAGGCGATACGCGACGGCGACCGGGTACGCGGCGTAGTCTTCCAATCGAAGTCCGGACGTTTCGCGATCCTCGCCGATGTCGTGATCGACGCCAGCGGCGACGGCGACATCTTCGCGTCGGCCGGCTGTGCTCACGAAACTGAAAAGGTGCTGCCGTGGCTGTGGTTCCGCGTCGGCGGCGTCGACGTCGACAAAGCCCAGGCCGGCGGCGCGTGGTGCTTCCGCACGGTCAACGATGGCCAGGTGCTGTTTCCGTGGGGCGCCACTGAGCGCGTGATTCGCAAGATCGACGCGACGAATCCCGACGACCTGACCTTCGCCGAACTCGAATGCCGCCGCGTGGTGATGGAGGAATTCGAAAGACTGCGACGCGAAGCGCCGGGTTTCGAGCGCGCTCATTTGTGCGAGATCGCTCGTGACCTCGGCATCACCGAAAGCCGCCGTCTGTCAGGACGCTACGTGCTCGCACGCGACGACATGGATCGCCCGCTCGACGACGCGATCGGACTGACCGGACACTGGACCAAGTACGGAGCGCTGTACTGGCTTCCTTACAGATCGCTGCTGGCGCGCGAGTTCAACAACCTGCTGGCGGCCGGCCGCTGCATCTCGGTCGACCATCGAACCCATCACGCAACCAAGGAAATCCCGGCCTGCATGGTCACGGGGCAGGCCGCGGGCACGGCGGCGGCGCTTGCCGTGCTGCGTGAGACGACGCCCTCCGCACTCGACGTTGCGTCACTGCGCGAGGAGTTGCGCACACAGGGCGTTTTGCTGTCGCCGGCATGATCCGGCGGTGTCGTGTCGACGCGCGCGAGTTGAGAGGATAACGCACAGGAAAAACGGCGTGCGGTTCGGTTGTCTGTGGTTTTCGTATCTCTTGCCGTCACCGGTCGCCGCCCCATGCGGAAGTCGAGGTGAGGTTCGCGGTGGGGCGGCGGCGACCGGCACGCCCACTTCAGAATATATCTGCACCGGGAGGTTCCCGTCATGGCCAGGAAACTCGACTGGTACTATCACCGCAACGGTTGAACCAGTTGCATCAAAGCGTCCAAGTTTCTGGACGCCAACGCACTGGTGGCAACTGAAGTCGTTTCGGCATCCGCCAAACTCGGCCGCGACGATGCAGCAAGATTGGCGCGCGATGCGACCAGGGTGATCGTGGCCAAAGGCAAGAAGGTGATCGAGTTCCAGACCGGCGGCAAAGCGCCGAGCCAGTGCGTCGACGCGATGCTCGGCCCCACCGGCAACCTGCGAGCCCCGACGCTGCGAGTCGGCAAGACACTGCTGGTCGGTTTCGACGAAGACGCGTATCGGGCCGCCATGCTCTGATCGGTCCGTGAATTCTCCGTCCGGCGGCGCCGCGGCTCGAGCGCAACGTCGCAGGACAAGCCGCGGCGTTGTCCATTCACGCCCGGACCGCTAGAGTCCCGCGACCATGTTCCACGCGCTGTTCGCACTATGGTTCCGCCTCTCGCTGCAGTGGGGTTACGCCGGCGTTTTCCTGTTGATGGCGATCGAGTCGACGGTCTTTCCGATCCCGAGCGAAATAGTCGTCCCGCCCGCTGCCTACTGGGCCGAACGGGGACAGTTCAGCTTCTGGGGTGTGGTGCTGGCTTCGACGCTCGGATCCTGGAGCGGTTCGGCGATCTCGTACTTCGTCGCGCAGCGCCTCGGCAGGCCGCTCATCCTGCGCTACGGCAAGTACTTCCTGGTTCCGGAGAAGAAGTGGCTGCTGGCCGAGCAGTGGATTCTCCACTACTCGGCGGCGGGAATCTTTTTCGCCAGGCTGCTGCCGGTAGTGCGGCATCTGGTCTCGCTTCCGGCCGGCGCCGCGCGCATGCCGTTCGCGACGTTCAGCGCGATGACACTGGCCGGCTCTTTTCTGTGGAGCACCGTGCTGGCGTGGTTCGGCGCCCGCGTCCTGACCGACCAGCCGGATCTGCTCACGAACCCCGAAGCACTGGTGCTGGTACTGAAGGCAAAACTCCTGTGGTTCGTCGCGGCAGCGGCCGTACTGATGGCGCTGTACGTCCTGGTCGATTCTCTCGGGCGCCGTTTCCGGCGCGAGGCCTCGCAGGACTGACCCGTTTCGTCCCTGCGACCGGCCCCGGCGCGAGACAAAAAACCGCAACCCAAAGCAAATCGGGCCGCACCTCGGCGTTTCGGGCTCCGACTGGCGCCCCGGCGCCTCCGTGCTAGGTTCCGCGCCCGTGGCAACCTCCACCCCTCGCCCTGCCCCGGCCCGTCCCCAGACAGCCGGCCCCGCGCTGACGCTGACGTCAAGACATCAGCGGATGCTCGAGAGCTGGCTCAGGACGTGGAAGATTTCACGACTGTCACACGACCTGCGCGTCGAGTTCTCGCCGCGACTACGACGCGCGTTCGGGCGTTGTTATCAAAGTGATCGTCTCATCCGGCTGACGCCCTCGCTGCTCAGTGCCCAGTCCTACCTGATGCCCGAGGTTCTCTGTCACGAGGCCGCCCACGCCGCGGTCTACGAACGCTATGGCACGAACTGCCAACCGCACGGCGAGGAGTGGCAGCACCTGATGGAGGCCGCAGGCTTCGAGCCGCGCGTGCGCATCCCGGTAGTGGTGCGTAGCGGCTCGGCGCTGAGGAGCGCGGGATACAGCATTGCCTTCTTCATCCACCGTTGCCCGGTCTGCCGCAGTTCGCGGACGGAGACGCGGCCGATGCAGCGCCTGCGCTGCGCCAACTGCACCAGAAACGGCAAAGCCGTTGCAATGGAGATCGATACAGCCGAGGGTCGCCGCCGCCGCGAGCGTTCCCTCACCTGCCGCCGCCAACGGAGCAAGCAATGAACTTCGACATTCCCGCCGACGTCGCCGACCTGGTCGCCAACATCCATCGTTTCATGAACGAGCACGTCTACACGCTCGAAGGCGAGCCGGAGTCCCCGATCGCAATCGGCGCAGCGGCCTTCCCGCCCGCCGTGGTCGAGGTCCAGAAAAAGGCCAAGCAACTCGGCTACTGGGCCTTCCATCTGCCGGCCGAGGGCGGCGGAGCAGGCATCCCCTTCCTGCACTACGCCTACGTGAACGAAGTGCTCGGCCGCAGCCCCTACGGACCCGCGTGCATGGGTTCGCAGGCGCCGGACTCGGGCAACGCAGAAATCCTGTACCGCTGGGGCAGTTCTGAACAGAAACAGCGCTGGATGGCGCCGCTGGTAGCCGGCGACGTGCGAAGCTGCTTCTCGATGACCGAGCCCGAAACCGCAGGCTCCGATCCCAAACTGCTGCGCGGCAGCGCGCGCCGCGACGGCGACCACTGGGTCATCAACAAGCACGCCTGGTTCAGCAGCGGAGCCCACGGTGCCGCCTTCGCGATCGTGATGGTGGTGACCAGTCCCGACGCCGCACCGCACCAGCGCCAGAGCATGATCATGGTGCCGTTGGACACGCCGGGCGTGAACATCGTGCGCGGCATCCCGGTGATGGGCGAGAACCTCAATCACCACGCCGAGATTTCCTACGAAGACGTGCGCGTGCCGTTGACGAACATGCTCGGCCCCGAAGGCTCGGGCTTCCTGATCGCGCAGGAACGTCTGGGACCGGGACGCATCCATCACTGCATGCGATGGCTCGGTCAGGCCCAGCGCGCATTCGAACTGATGTGCCAGCGCGCAGTGCTGCGCGAAGCCTTCGGCAGCACGCTGTCGCGCAAGGCCAACATCCAGGACTGGATCGCCGAAGCACGCGCCGACATCCTGGCCGCGCGGCTGATGACGCTGTACGCCGCCCACAAGATCGACAAGGAAGGCCCCGGCGGCGCACGCGAAGAAATCTCGATGATCAAGTTCTTCGGTGCCAAGGTGCTGCACAGCGTGATCGACAAGGCCGTGCAGATCTACGGCGCAGAAGGCGTCACCGAAGACGGACCGCTGTCGATGATGTATCGCCACGCACGCTTCGCACGCATCTACGACGGACCCGACGAAGTTCACAAGATGGTAGTGGCCCGCAGGATCCTGGCAGAGTTCGAGAAGAGAGCGACGGCGGTGGCGTAAGGACCGGATAGCGCCGCTGCAGCGGCGTCACGACGGATGGCAGCGTAAAGAGGCGCACTGGCGGCAAAGCCGGTGCGCCTCTTTTACGTCGACGGCATGTACGCGCGGGCACCCTGGTATGTCCCAAGAGCAAGTTGCCGCTGTGGACCGGAGCACACGCTGCCTCAGCAGCCGACGGCAGGTCCTGACTGTTCACTGACGACGCAAGCAAGACCGCGCCGTGGTTCACCGGTTCAGTCGGCTGAGCTTTGGCACCACACGAGATCGCCCGCCTCGGCCGAGCTTTGGCGCGCTTCACGCGGCGCAGCTACACTGCCCCATTTGCCGCCGGGTCCAACAACTCGAAACCCATAGCCCCGCACACGCAAGGAGTCCGTTATGAACCAAGGGATAGACAACTCCGTCATCGGCGCACTAGTCTTTGGACTCATCATTTTCCTCGTCGGCCGCGAGTTCTTCTGCTGGTACTGGAAGCTGAACAAAGTGGTCAGTCTTCTCACCGAAATTCGGGACTTGCTGAAACTTCGGGCGAATTGATCGCCTTCGGCGTGACGCTCACGCGGCTTGAGCACCGCGACCCGGAAGCGCAGCGGCACGTTCTACACCCCCGAGGACGCTCCGCAGCGGATACTTATGGCGACGTTTCGGGCGTGACTTGCGGCGCAGCGGCGACGCCGCTGCGCCGTCCGCTCACACGGTCGCGGTCAGCCAGCGCTCCGGCGTCACGTGCACCGATGCGGCGCCGCGCAGCACCCACACCTCACCGTCCTGCACGTTGCACTGCAACGAGATGTTGCGCTCGGCGAGAGCGGCCAATGCGACGGTCTGTGAGAGCGGCAGATTCAGTACGCTCAGGTTGCGGCTCTGCGCCAACAGCGACTGCTGCTGCGCCCACCAGGTCGCGGCCTTGTTGCCACCGTAGCAGTACAGGCACACGGCGTCGGCGCGCCCGCAGGCCTTGCGGACACGGCGCGGGTCCGGCTGGCCGAGATCTATCCACTGCTCGATTTCGCCCGTCAGGCTCTTTCGCCACAGGTCAGGCTCGTCGTCGGTAGAAACGCCGCCGCCGAACTCAAGACGGGCATCGGCGTTGAGCGCGAACGCCAGCACCCTGACCATGAGCCTTTCGTCGGTCTCGGACGGATGCCGCGCCAGCGTGAGCGCGTGAGATTCGTAGTAGCCGCGATCCATGTCGGCGATGTTCAGTTCGATCTTGAAGATTGTGGCTTTGAGCGCCATGCGTCTATCCGACCGCTTCTTCCTGCAGCACCGCGCGCTCGCGGTATCCACGCGTCGTCAGCGCAAACACCACAGCCGCCGCGGTCATCATCGCGGCGAACAGCAGGTAGTAGGCCTGACCGCTGATCCGCGAGCTTCCGTCTGCGTTCTGAATCATCAGATTGACGCCCCAGGTAAGCAGGTTGCCGGCGGTGATCGACAGGAAGTACAGAGACATCACCAGCGACTTGAGCGCACGCGGCGCCTGCGTGTACGAGAACTCCAGACAGGTTATCGAGACCAGCACTTCCGCGGCGGTGATGATCAGATAGGCAAGGAGCTGCCAGCCGATCGAAGGCGCGACACCGGCGGCGATGCGCATTTCCACCCAGGCCGGAATGAGAAAAGCCGGCACCGTCAGGAACAGCCCGACAGCGATCTTGCCGATCGCCGTCACGTTCACGATGCGCGCCGCGGCCGGATAGACAACGTACGAGAACACCGGAACCAGAGTCAGGATCAGCATCGGATTGACGGCCTGCACCTGAGCCGACAACCACTCGATGCCGAGGAAGTGCTTGTCCATCTTGTCGGCCTGCTGCACCCAGGCCGACGCCGTCTGGTCGTAGAGCGCCCAGAACACCGCGACGAACAGATAGATGCCGCACAGCCGCCACAACGTCGCGCGCACTGCCGGCGAGCGCAGTTCCGCGATGAAACCGGCTCCGGCCGGCGGCACGTGTACGAAGCGATGGCGTCCGAGCCAGAACACCCATGTTGCCAGCAGCATCAGCAATCCCGGCACGCCGAACGCGACGTGCGCGCCTGCGTGTTCGAGCAGATACGGCGTCAGCAGGCTGGAAATGAAGGCTCCCAGATTGATGGCCAGATAGAACCAGCCGAAGACCTTCTGCAACAGCGGCGCGTTGCCCTGGCCGAACTGGTCGCCGACGTGGGCCGACACACACGGCTTGATGCCTCCCGAACCGATCGCGATCAGCGTCAACCCGATGGCCAGGCCCATGCGCGTCTCGTCAATGGCCAGGGCCAGATGTCCGGCGCAATACACCACCGACAACGTCAGGATGGTGCGGTACTTGCCGAGCAGACAGTCCGCCAGCACCGCGCCGAGCAGCGGGAAGAAATATACGGCAGCGGCGAAGACGTGGAACCACTCGCGGGCTTCGACGTCGCTCATCGGCGCCGGCGCACCGGCTGCGGACAGCAGATGCCGGGTCATGAATACGACCAGGATTCCGCGCATCCCGTAGTAACTGAAGCGCTCGGCGGTCTCGTTGGCGACGATGAACGGAACCCCGCCAGGCATTCGCGTCGAAGGAGCAGGGGCGCTGCGATAGGTTTGCAGGGACATCGAAGTTGCAGCCGTCACCGTAGCCGACGGCGCGGAGGAGCGTTACCCAAAGGCTGCCACTGTAGCAATCGGCTCAGGCCGCAACCGGGCCCGCAGGTCACTTCCATCTACCAGCGCCGCGTTTCGCCGACATCGAAAATCCACGCGCGATCGTCACCCAGCCCTGAACGCTTCGCAGCCGCGTTGAAGCGTTGCGGCGGTTCATCGAGCGGTTCGTCGCTGAGGTCGAACGTGCCCCAGTGCATGCCGAGCACGCGTTCGGCGCGCAGATCGAGCGCGGCCTGCACCGCTTCCTCCGGGTTGATGTGCACGACGTGCATGATCGAAGCCGGATCGTAGGCACCGATAGGAATGGCGGCCAGGTCGATCGGCCCGAGACGCTCGCCTATCTCCTTGAAGCCGCCGAAGTAGCCGCTGTCGCCGGCGTGATAGAAACGCCGCGTCGGCCCTTCAACGACCCACCCGGCCCACAGCCGCTCGTTCTCGTTCAGCCCGGTGCGTCCGGAAAAATGCTGGGTGGGGACGCAGTGAACACGCACGCCTGCGACCGTGACGCTCTGCCACCAGTCCAGTTCGGTAGCCTCGCCGCCGGCCTCGCGGATAAGTGCGCCGAGACCGAGCGGCACGATGAAGCGCGTACCGCGGCGTGCCAGCGCCGCGATCGACGGCAGGTCCAGATGGTCGTAGTGATCGTGGGACACCGTCACGAAATCGAGCGGCGGCAACTCTTGGAGCGGTACACCGGGCGCCACCAGCCGCTTCGGACCGGCAAAACTCAGCGGGCTCGCGCGGTCGGAAAACATCGGATCGGTGACGAAGGTAGCGCCGTCCATGCGCACCAGCATCGTCGAGTGGCCGATCCACGTGACGCTGGGATTGTGCGAGATCGCCTCGGGGTCGTATTGCACCAGACGCGCGGCGCCCGAGCGCGGCACCAGCGAGTTCAAAACCTTGCCGGCGAAGAACCGCACCATCACCGACCAGCCGGGGAACTCGCGTGGCCCGGCGTCGTTGACGAAACGGCTGCCGTTGTGTGGTGCTCTTTCTCCAGCCATGGCAGGTACGACCAACGATAGCGCCATAATCGCGCTCAGCAACGCCTCACGCATGAACGCGCGAGGGTACAGCGCCGCGGCGGTTAGGCAAGCCGGCGCTCCCATCGGCCCCCCGCGTCCGCCGCGCTTCGCAGCGTCCGAGCGGGCGTCTTTACAGTGAATGGCCGCGAGGATAGACGGCTCGCTACTCGATTGATCGCTGCGGCGGCACACTCGAAGCGGTCACGGCCGCATCGGGCACCGGCAAACGCAGACGTGACGAAACAGGCTCAGCGGCAGGAGACAGCACAAATGATCCCGATTCTGCTCGACACCGACATAGGCACCGACGTCGACGACGCGATCGCGCTGGCGTTGCTGCTCGCGTCACCCGAGCTGGATCTTAAAGCCGTGACCACGGTTTCCGGCGGAGTGAAACTGCGCGCCCGCATCGCCAAGAAGATGCTGACCATGGCCGGGCGCGCCGAGGTGCCGGTGGCTGCCGGCATCCGCGACCCGCTGCTGCGGCAACGCAACTTCCTGTGGATGGGGCACGAGGGCAGCGGGATCATCAACGACGGCGATACGCTGCCGCTCGCCGACGCGCACGGCGTCGACCTGCTGATCGACACCGTGATGCGCGAACATCCCCATGTGGTGGCGATCGGGCCGCTCTCCAACCTGGCCGTAGCGATCATCAAGGAACCCGCCGTCATCGGCGCGATCGCGCACCTGACGGTCATGGGCGGAGCTTTCGGCATCAGCGACGATCCGACTGTTCCGATGGTCGACTACAACCTTCTCAGTGATCCCGAGTCTTCGCTCGTGGTTCTTGGCGCCGGGATTCCTACCACCCTGATTCCGCTCGACGTCACCTGGAAGGTGAGATTTACCGAGCGTGAACTGGCCCGCCTGCGCGCGGTGAAGTCGCCTCTCGTGCAAAAGCTCTGTGACGCGATCGAGACCTGGTGGCCGATGCATCAGACGTTGTTCGCCGGCCAGCAAGGTTACCCGCACGACGTGGTGGCTTTCCTGCACGATCCGCTGACCGTGGCGGCAGTGTTCGAGCGTTCGTTCCTCACTGTCGCCGAGCGCTGCCTGCGGCCCGTCATCAGCGACGGACTCTTTCAACTGGTAAGCGATGCAACCGCGCCCAAGTTCGAAGTCGTCGAACAGGTGGACGCTCCCGCGTTCGTCGAATTCTTGATCGAACGGATAGCGCGATTGCGCTGAGGCGCCGCGCAGGACAGATTCGCGGCCGGACGACGCGATGGGATTATCTTGCAGCCTCACCGAGCGACGATGAAGGACGGACTCGTTTTCGACGTCCAGCGTTTTTCGGTCCACGACGGACCCGGAATCCGCACTACCATCTTCTTCAAAGGCTGCCCGCTGCGCTGTCCCTGGTGCCAGAACCCCGAAGCGCTGCGGCCCCACGCCGAACTCGCCTTTTACGCCGACCGCTGTCACGGCACCGGTGATTGCGAGGCAGCGTGTCCCCGCCACGCACTTCAGCGCGGAACCGAAAGAATCGTCCGCGAGCGCTGCGACGCCTGCGGCCTTTGCGTTCCCGCCTGCCCTTTCGGTGCCTTGCAGAAGGTGGGGCGCAGCGTCTCCCTCGACGCTCTGTTCGACGAGGCCGCGCGCGACCGGAATTTCTACGAGTCCTCGGGAGGAGGAGTCACTCTGTCGGGAGGCGAGCCGACCGCGCAGATGGAATTCGCCGCCGCGCTGGCGCGCAAGTGCCACGACGCCGGCATCAGCGTCGGCATGCAGACCTGCGGTGCGTTCAGGTGGGAATCCTTCGCACCATGTCTGCCGCTGCTGGATTTCATCCACTTCGATCTCAAGATCATGAACTCCGAAGCGCACCGCGCGATCATCGGCGCCGACAACCAGACAATTCTCGCCAATGCCAGGCACCTGTTCGATGCCGCTTCCACCGTCCTGTTCAGGATGGCGGTGGTCCCGGGCTACACCGATACACTGGAGAATCTTCGCGACGTCGCCAGTTTTCTTCACGAACGTGACGTGCGAACGATCCATCTTCTTGCGTATCACCCGATGGGAGAGTCCAAACTCCCGCGTCTGGGTTTTCCCATCAGCCCGCTGTTTTCCGCGGAAACCAGCGGCGGCTCGCGCAGCATCGACGGCGCTCGCGATTTTTTTCGCTCCGCAGGATTGGAGGTGACCTCATGAGTACCGCCGCTGCTACCCCGACGGCCATCGACCCGGCGCGTGCTCACGGCGTGGCGGAACCGGCAAGTTCCGCTTTTCCTTTCGCTGCTGCCGGGGAAGCTCCTGCGACCGCGGCGGCGGCGGCGGACGAACTCACCGTGAGCGAGCGGGTTCTGGCACTGGACAAGGAAATTCGCGCAACTCCAAGGTCGCTGTGCGCCGAGCGCGCGGTACTGCTGACGCGCTACTTCCGCGACGAAACGCCGTGGTCGGAGCCGGGCGACGACTCCTCCACCATGGTCGTCAAGAAAGCCGGCGCCATGGGATACCTGCTGCGCAACAAACGAGTCTGCATATACCCGCGCGAACTGCTGGTTGGGAATTTCACATCCCACCGTGTCGCAGGAGGCATTTTTCCGGAGTTGCACGGTCTGGCGATGATGGAGGATCTGTTCCGCTTTCCGAGCCGGTCCCTGAATCCACTCGCCGTCACCGAAGAGGAACGGCGTCAGCTTCTTCGCGAAGTGCTGCCCTTCTGGATCAGCCGCGTGCCTGCGGCCAAGGCACTGCCGCTGCGCGCACAACTGCGGCTTGGTGCCGAGCAGTTGGAACCGAACTTCTACCTGATCAACGAGATCGGCGGGATCTCGCATTTCGTGCCGGACTACCAGGGACTCGTGACGCGCGGCACCGACGGATATCGCGATGAAGCGGCCGCGCTCCAGCAGCACACCGAGCCGGGCTCGCCAGCGTTCAAGTTCCACGAGGCGATCCGCATCGTCTGCGAAGCCCTCGATCACTTCGCGCAACGCTACAAAGAGGAAGCGCTGGCTTCGGCGCGAATCTGCGCAGACCCGGCCAGAAAGGCCGAACTGCTCGAAATCGCCGAGGTCTGCGCATCAGTGCCGCGCCGTCCGGCGCGAACCTTCCGCGAAGCACTCCAGTCGATCCTGTTCGCGCACATCGCACTGAACATCGAGTCGCTCGACAACTCGGTGTCGCCGGGAAGGCTCGACCAGGTTCTCGGCCCTTTCTACGAGCGCGATCTCGCCGCCGGAATCCTCGACCGCAACGGCGCTTTCGAACTGCTGGGCTGCTTCGCGCTCAAGCTGTGCGAACTGGTGCCGGCGTTCTCGCGCCGCGGCACGCGTTTCCACGGCGGCATGTTCAACGGCCAGGTACTGGTAGTAGGCGGTACCGATCGCAACGGCGACGACGCGACCAACGAGGTCACGTATCTGTTTCTCGAATTGATGGACCGGCTGCGCACCCGTCAGCCAAACTATTCGGCGCGGCTGCACCGCGGCAGTCCGGCTGCCTATCGCCTGCGCGCCGCTTCGGCTCTCGCACGCGGCGCTGTCTCGCCGGCTCTGTACAACGACGAGGTCATCGTTCCGCTGCTCGAATCACGCGGGATGACGAAAGAGGACGCCCGCGACTACGCCAACGTCGGTTGTGTCGAGCCGGTCGCGGCCGGCAAGAGTTTTCTTTCCACCGACGCCGCGTTGTTCAACCTGCCGATCTGTCTCGAACTGGCGCTCAATCGCGGTCGGCGTCTTGGCAAGTGGAGACGCATCGGCGCGGCCACCGCCCCGGTCGAACAGTGTCGTTCGATGGACGAGTTCCTGGAGAGTTTTCGCGCGCAGGTGGAAGCGGGAGTCGGACGCCTGCTCGTGGACATCGCCGCAATCGAGCGCGCCAATGCCAGGTGGAATCCGACACCCGTCACCTCGATGCTCGTCCAAGGTTGCATCGCCAACGCTCGCGACGCCTCGGCGGGGGGAGCGATCTACAACGGCGGCGGACTGCAGGGAGTCGGAGTCGTCGAGGTCGGCGACAGCCTGGCAGCCATCGACTACGTCGTGTTCAAGCAGCGCAAGGCCACGCTGGCCGAAATCGTCGCGGCTTGCCGGGTGGGATTTCGCGGACACGAGGCTCTGCGCGCAAGGCTCCGTAACGCTCCGAAGTACGGCAACGACGATCCGCTTCCCGACGGTTACGTCGGACGTGCGATGGAGATCTTCCACGACTGCTTCGCCGGCAAATTGAACACGCGCGGCGGCGAATACACTGCCGGTTTCTTTTCGGTGACGTCACACGTCGCGTTCGGAAAGAAGGTCAGTGCGCTTCCCAGCGGCCGCATGGCAGGCGAGCCGTTCTCGTCGGGCATTTCCGCTACCAACGGCATGGATCGTCTCGGCCCCACCGCTCTGCTGCGCTCGGCGGCAGCGCTGCCCTTGCACCGCGCGCACAACGGAGTGAACTTCAACCTGCAGCTTGCCCCGTGGATCGTAGCGGGTGACGACGGAGCCCGGACGCTGCTGGATCTCATAGAGGGAGGCTTCGACGCGGGCTGCATGCAGATGCAGGTCAACGTCTACGACACCGCGCTGCTGATCGAGGCGCGGGATAACCCCGGACGTTATCCCGGCCTGCTGGTGCGCGTCTCGGGTTACTCCGCGTACTTCGACGACCTCTCTCCCGAGATGAAGGAGGAGATGATCCAGCGGACCCAGCACGACGGGGCCAGTTGCCGGTCCTGACCCCTCGATGACGCCCCGCGCAGTGCGTCCCGGCTGCGCCGCTTACAGCAGCGCGACCGGGAGCGGCACTACCTTCGCGCGCAGATACTCACCGAGCGTCTTGGCCTGAGGATCGCTGCGCAACGAAGCCGCCACGCCGTCGCCGAGCAGACCTTTGACGACGAAGTTCAGCGCCAGCAGGTTCGGCAGCGCGAAGCGATCGACTTCGAGATCGCGCGTTTCCACCAGCAACTCCTTCAAGCGCTCGACCGTCAGGAAGCTCTCCAGCCAGCGGTAAGCCTCGGGCGTACGCACCCAGACGCCGACGTTGGCGTTGCCGCCCTTGTCGCCTGAGCGCGCGCCGCAGATGGTGCCGAGCGGCAAGTCGCGGCAGGGACCGGCTGGAACCGCGCCACCCTCGACAACCGGCGACGCAGGCTTGTCGAAACGGGCCGGAGGTATCACCGGCTCCACGCTCGAACTCTCGCCGTCGATGACGACGCGGTGATCGACGGCAGTAGCCGAAACCAGCGCCGGCCAGTAGACACCGAACTGATTCGCGTCGGACGGCAGCGACGTCATCGTGAATCCGGGATAGCTCGACAGCGCCATCTCGATCACCTTGCCGGAAAATGCACGGCCCACCTTGCCCGGATCGGGATCTTTGACCGCGATCGTCAGCAGCGCGAAGGCGTCCTCGTTGGTCGCCGGATTGAGCCGATCGCCGCCGCGCAGCGACACGGCGGTTTCGGCGAACTTGTCGCGTCCGCCGACCAGCCGCCAGAACGTATCCTCGGCGAGGCGCGCCTTCTTCTCGATGTCGAGCCCGGTCAGCACGAAGGTCATGCTGTTGCGGAAGCCGCCGAGGTAATTGATGCAGACCTTGGTGGTCGGCGGCGGCGGTTCACCGCGAATGCCGCTGACCCGAACACGATCCGGCCCTTCCTGCGCGACCTTGATGGTGTCGAAACGCGCGGTGACATCCGGGTTCGGATACTCGTGGCCGGCGATCTCGTACAAGAGCTGTGCGGTGACGGTGCCGACCGAAACCAGGCCGCCGCTTCCCTTGTGCTTGGTGATCACGAAGCTGCCGTCTGCGTACATTTCGGCGATCGGAAAGCCCGGATGATAGAGGTCAGGCACTTCTTCGAAGAACGAATAGTTGCCGCCGCTGCACTGAGCGCCGCACTCGATGATGTGTCCGGCGACCACGCCCGCCGCCAGACGATCCCAGTCGTCGCGCGCCCAGCCGAACTTCCACGCGGCTGGTCCGAGAGTAAGCGCGGCGTCGGTCACGCGCGGACAGATCACAAGATCGGCGCCGCGGTCGAGAGCTCGCGCGATGCCCCAGCCGCCCAGATAAGCGTTGGCGCTGACGATGTTCGCTTCCAGCGAACTCAGCGGCATGCCCTTGTCCAGGTGCGTGAACTTCTCACCGGCTTTCTGCAAGTCGTCGAGAGCCGGCATCAGGTCGTCGCCTTCTATGTGCGCGACGACCGCGCGCACTCCGAGCTTCTGGTAGATCTTGCGCGCTGCTTCGGCGCAGCCGGAAGGGTTGAGTCCGCCGGCGTTGACGACGATCTTGATGCCGCGCTCGACGCACAGCGCCGCGACTTCTTCGAGTTGTTTCAGGAACGTACGCGCGTAGCCGAGTTGCGGGTCCTTGAGTCGGTCCTTGAGCAGGATCATCAACGTGAGTTCGGCCAGATAGTCGCCGGTCAGCACGTCGATCGGTCCGCCCTCGACCATTTCACGCGCCGCGCTCAGGCGATCGCCGTAGAAACCACTGCAATTTGCGATGCGAAGCGACTCCGCCATGCCTATTCCTCCTCGCCTTCGACGATGACCAGAACGTCGTCGGGATCGACCATCTGTCCGACCTCTACGCGAACTTCACGCACGATCCCGCGACCGTGGGTGACGAGTTGATGTTCCATCTTCATCGCTTCGAGAACCAGCAGCACGTCGCCCTCGGCGACTTCGTCGCCGACCGACACGTTGACCTTGCGGATGATGCCGGTCATCGGCGCCACGCAGCCGCCTGCGAGTTCCTCGGCACGCGAAGCATGGAAGCGCGGCACGCGCACCAGTTCGGTAGTGCCGCAGGTGCTGTGGACGAACACACGATCGCCGCTGCCGGCTACGCGAAAACGCCGCCGCACGCCGTCAACTTCGACCACGATGCCGGTGTCGTCGAAGTCCGACACCAGCGCCCGCGTCATTTCGATCCCGCCTTCGACCTGCACGTCGAACGCGCCGGGTTCGCGCGCGACGTAGCCGATCCGCACGGCGTCTTCACCGGCGTGGAACTCGGCGTCCTGCGCGCGCCAGCGGTTGTTTCTCCATCCCGACGGAATGCTCGCCGGCAACGGGCCATCCGCAGCGCGACGGCACTCGTGATCGTGAAGAGCCGCAACCACCGCGTGCAGATGCAGCGTGGCGACGTCGGTAATTGCCTGACGCGCGGCCGCAGGCAGATGGCGGTCGATGAAGTGGGTATCGAGCTGGCCGGCGCGGAAAGCCGGGTGCGTCAGAACCGAGAGCAGGAAACTGCGATTGGTGACCAGGCCGGCCACTGCCAGCCGGCGAAGCGCGGCGACGAGCCTGTCGAGCGCCTCGTCGCGACTCGCGCCGTACGCGATGATCTTGGCCAGCAGCGGATCATAGTGAACGCTGACTTCAGTTCCGGTCTCCACGCCGCTGTCGTAGCGCAGCCCCGGCAAAGTCGCGGGCTCCCACAGACACACACGCCCGGTGGCGGGCAGGAAATCCTTGGCGGCGTCTTCGGCGTACAGACGCGCTTCGAAAGCGTGGCCGCAAAGAGCCACGTCCTGCTGGGTCACCGTCAGTGCCTGCCCCTGTGCGGCCAGTATCTGCATGCGCACGAGATCAAGACCGGTCACCATCTCGGTCACCGGATGCTCGACCTGCAGGCGCGTGTTGACCTCGAGGAAATAGAACTGTCCGGCGCTGTCGACCAGGAATTCGACGGTTCCCGCCCCGACGTAGCCGATCGCCTTGCCGGCTGCTACCGCCGCCTCGCCCATGCGCCGGCGCAGAGCCTCGTCCACTGCCGGTGACGGTGCTTCTTCGATCACCTTCTGGAAGCGCCGCTGGATCGAACACTCGCGTTCGAAACAGTGAATGACGTTACCGTGCGAGTCACCGAAGATCTGCACCTCGACGTGGCGCGGCGAATCGAAGTAGCGTTCGAGCAGCAGCGTGGCATCGCCGAAAGCACCCTCGGCTTCGCGCCTGGCGGCAGCGAGCGCTTCGATGAACGCGCCGGCTTCGCGCACGATGCGCATGCCTTTCCCGCCGCCGCCGGCCGAAGCCTTGATCAGCACCGGCAAGCCGAGCCTCGTCGCTTCGGCGGCGATCGCCTCATCGGACAGGCCCGCGGCGGTGAAGCCGGGGATGGTCGGCACGCCGGCCTCCACCATGATCGCCTTCGCGCCGATCTTGCTGCCCATCCTGCGGATGGCGTCTACCGGCGGCCCGATGAAGGTAAGACCGGCTTCGGCACAACGCTCGGCGAACACCGCGTTCTCAGCCAGGAACCCGTAGCCCGGGTGGATCGCCTGAGCGCCTACTTTCTTCGCCGCCGCAATCACCGCGGCCATGTCGAGATAAGAATCGCGACTCGGCGGCGGCCCGATGCGAACCGCCTCGTCGGCCTCGCGCACGTGCGGCGCGTTCTCGTCGGCGTCCGAATACACGGCCACGCTCGCGATGCCCATCTCCCGCAGCGTGCGCAGCACGCGACGCGCGATCTCTCCCCGGTTGGCTACCAGAATTTTGTCGAATCGCAGCATTTTCATCACATCCTGAACACGCCGTACTGCCTGGTGCCCTCGACGGGCCCGGAGTGCGCGGCTGACAGAGCGACACCAAGCACGGTGCGCGTATCGCGCGGATCGATGATGCCGTCGTCCCACACACGCCCGGTGGCGAAGAACGAATACGACTCCTTCTCGATCTGCTGCTCCACCATCTGTCGCAGCGCCGTATCACCGTCCTCGTCGAATGGTTGACCGGCACGCTCGGCCGCCTGGCGGCGCACGATCGACAGCACGCCGGCAAGCTGTTGCGGTCCCATGACCGCGATACGGTGATTGGGCCAGGTGAACAGCAGGCGCGGATCGTAGGCACGGCCGGCCATGCCGTAGTTCCCGGCGCCGTAGGAAGCCCCGATCATGATCGTGATCAGCGGCACCTTGCTGTTGGACACCGCGTTGATCAGCTTGGCGCCGTCCTTGATGATACCGCCTTCTTCGTAGCGCCGGCCTACCATGAAGCCGGTGATGTTCTGCAGGAAAATGATCGGCGTATTGCTCTGATTGCAGAGCTGGATGAACTGCGAGCCTTTCTGCGACGACTCGGAGAACAAGATGCCGTTGTTGGCCAGAATCCCCACCGGATAGCCGTGGATGTGCGCGTAGCCGGTGACCAGCGTGGTTCCGTAAGTCGGCTTGAACTCGTGGAAGCGCGAACCGTCGACGATGCGCGCGATGATCTCCTTGACGTCGAAAGGCTGGCGCACGTCGTAACTGGCGATGCCGAGCAGTTCCTCGGGATCGTAGTGCGGCTCTTCGACCGCCACGCGCTTTGACCATCCCTGCTTGCGCCAGTTGAGCTGCGCGACGATCTCGCGGCCGATCCGAATCGCGTCGCGCTCATCGGTGGCAAGATAGTCGGACACGCCCGAGACGCGGCTGTGCATGTCGGCGCCGCCGAGTTCTTCCTCGTTGCTGTCCTCGTGGATCGCCATCTTCACCAGTGGCGGTCCGCCCAGGAACACCATCGCCTGTTCCTTGACCATCACGACGTAGTCCGACATTCCCGGCACGTAGGCGCCGCCGGCGGTAGAGGATCCGAACACCAGACAGATGGTCGGAATCCTTTCGGCCGAACGATTGGTCAGCTCCTTGAAGCCGCGTCCGCCGGGCACGAAGATCTCCGACTGGTAGGGAAGATCGGCGCCGCCCGACTCGTTCAGGTTGATGATCGGCATGCGGTTCTGCGCGCAGATCTCCATCGTGCGTGCGGTCTTGCGCGCACCGATCGGATTGATCGATCCGCCACGAATGGTCGGCTCGTTGGCCGAAATCACGCATTCGACGCCCGAAACCACCCCGATGCCGGAAACCACGCTGCCGCCGAGCGCGAAGTCCGTGCCCCATCCGGCCAGCGGCGCGATTTCCAGAAACGGCGAGTCGCGGTCAAGAAGCAGTTCGACGCGCTCGCGCGCCATGAGCTTGCCGCGTTCGAGGTGTCGCTTGACGTATTTCGGCCCGCCGCCCTGGTTCACCAGCGCGAGTTGCTCGTTCAGATACTTGATCTGCTCGAGAAACGCCGCGCGGTTGTTGCGGTATGTCTCGGACCTCGTGTCGACGTGAGTGCGCAGAACTTCCAAAACAGCCTCCTGTCAGATCCCGAGCATCTTGGCGAGATAGTGGATCATGGTCTCGTCGGAGCCGCCGCCGATGCTGATCAACCTGGTGTCGACGTAGGCACGTCCGGCGGCGCTCTCTTTCATGTAGCCGAAGCCGCCGTGAAGCTGGATGCACTCGTCGGCGACTTTGCGCACGACTCGTCCGACGAAGATCTTCGCCATCGTGATCTCCAGCGTCGCGTCCAGACCGGCCACACGCTTGGTCACGCACAGGTTGGTGAGCGCGCGTGCGGCGGTCAGTTCCGTGAGAAGTTCGGCAAGCTTGAACTGAGTCACCTGCATCTTGCTGAGCGGCTTGCCGAACAGCACGCGCTCCTGGCAGTACTGCTTGGTCTTCTCCCACAGGGCCGTCGAGCCGGCCACGCTGCTGACGCAACCGATCAGACGCTCGTCCTGGAACTGCATCATCTGCTGCTGAAAGCCGCGGCCGACCTCACCGATGGTGTTGGAAATCGGCACGCGCATGTCTTCGAAGAAGAGCTGTCCGGTGTCGGAGCCCCAGTTGCCGATCTTGTCGAGCAGCTGGTACGTGAAACCGGGGGTGTTAGTCGGGACGATGATCTGCGAGAAGCCGCCGTAGCCCGCTTCCGGATCGGTGACCGCGAGCAGGCACAGCCAGTCGGCGGTAGCGGCGTTGGTGATGTAGATCTTGCTGCCGTTGATCACCCAGTCGTCGCCGTCACGCACCGCGCGCGTCTTGATGCCGGCAACGTCGGAACCGGCATCCGGCTCGGTCACCGCAATCGCGCCGAGCATCTCGCCGGCGATCGACGGCACCAGGTACTTCTGCCGCAGTTCATCGCTGCCGAACTCGTGCAGCGAAGGCGTGGCCATGTCGGTGTGCACACTGATGCCCATCGTGACGCCGGCGTTGTCGCAGCGGGCGACTTCTTCGAACATCACCGCGGTAAAGGACCAGTCCAGCCCCGAGCCGCCCCACTTTGGATCGTAACGCAAGCCGAGCATGCCGAGCTCGCCCATCTTGCGGTACAGGCTCTTGTCGAAGCGCCCCATCTTGTCGAACTCGCGTGCGCGAGGGGCGATTTCGGTCTCGACGAACTTGCGGACCGTGTTGCGGAAGATTTCGTGCTCGGGGGACAGATCATTCGCCATGACATCATCTCCTTGTTTGTTGCCGACCCGGCTGCGGGCGCCCCTGAGCGCCCGTCAAGTTTTCGAACCGGTCCGGAATCGTTCTGACTTCCTGATGTTCTCGGACACCCTTGCAGGTCTCCGCTTTCAACAGCCTCCGCTTTGTCAGCCCTCGACCCCCTGGTCGCGGGAAAGCGCTTCGAGAATGTTTTCGAGACGCTCCACGCGCGTCTCCAGACGGCCATGCTCGCTGTCCGAAACACGCTGCTGCGTGACGGGCAAGTCGCTTTCGGCGGCGGCAGCGCCGCGCGCGCCGACGCCGAACAGAATCAAATCGCTGAGATCGTCGGCGAGCTGGTCAATGTCGACCTGCGCGCGTCCGGCCAGCGCCTTCCACATCACGTGTTCGATGCCGCCGTAGATCACGTCGCGCACCATCGTGGCCGGAATGTCGCGACGGAACTCGCCGCGCTCCATCGCTTCTTCGATGATGCCGAGCACCATCGACGTCGACTCGCGGTTGAGTTCGTGAACGACCGACTCGGGATAGTCCTGCCGCGGCCGGATGTCCTGAATCACCAGCCGGCAGATTCCCGGCTCTTCAACGAAGCCTTTGAACTGGCGCCAGATCACGAAGCGCAGACGATTGCGGGTGCCGTGAATACCCGCCAGTTGCTCGCGGGTCTGCTCGATCAGCGGCCGGTAGAACGTGCACATCGCCTCGAAGAGCAGATCGCGCTTGGTCGCGAAGTGCTTGTAGATGGCGCCTTCGACAATCCCGACCTTGGAGGCGATCTCGGCGATCGAGGTCTGCTCGTAGCCCCTGGCCGCGAACACCGCGCGCGCCGCGCCGAGGATCTCACGCTTACGCTCTGCGCCGCTGCGACGCAGACGGGGCTCGACCTTGGACTGGCTGGCAACGACGGATCGGCTCATTGGTGACGGCGGCTCACCTAACAGCCGAGCGCGGGCAGGTCAACGAGCGACAGGCCAGTTCTGCGCGTCGCTGCAGCTTTTTGCCTATCTCGGCGGCAGAGACTGGTCGTTGAGCATGGCCGAGGCGGCTTCTCCAGTCCGCCGACCCGGAACTCTGGTAAGCCGGCCTCACCTGCTTCGCACGCTGGAATTGTCGCGACGAGCCGGAGCGCCTCGAAGTGGCGCAGGATTGCCACCACAGCAGACCGGAACAACCGGTCCCAGCGTGCGCCCGAAGCCCGCATTGCAGCGCATCGAAACGCCGCGCATCACCCATCATCGGTTCTCCACGCCCGGCGCCGCCCGCACGTGTCGGCGAAAAAAGTCGGCTGTCCCGGAGCGACGCCAAGTGCTCGCATCGTCGCCGCCTGCGCGACGGCTGGTGGAGTTGCGGTGCGACGATCTGAGCCCGGATGCGCGGAATCCGCTCGCGCAGAACCATTTCTCCGTACCTATGGCATATGGCATACGCCCCCTGCGGCCCGAATCAGACGCACGATTCGCGCCGATACGAGACAAGGACAACACCATGGCAATCGACTTCAGCTTTCCACCCGAGATCGACGCGCTGCGCCTGAAGATGCGCGAGTTCATCACCGAGGTCGTGCGTCCCGCCGAAGCACGCATCGCCGAACACGAAGGCGACCGGCGTTTCCTGGTGAAGTCGATCATCGAAATGCGGGTCGCCGCTCACGACCAGGGCCTCTGGTTGCCGCACATGCCAAAAGAGTACGGCGGCATGGGACTCGGCCACGTAGCGATGGCGGCGGTCTCGGCGGAAGCCGCCAAGTCGGCGTACGGTCCCTACGCGGTCAACGCGCAGGCACCCGACGAAGGCAACATGCACACGCTGCTGCACTGGGCCACTGACGCGCAGAAAGAGAAGTACCTGCGCCCGCTGTGCAACGGCGTCGCGCGTTCGTGCTTTGCAATGACGGAGCCAGAGGTGGCCGGCTCAGACCCGACATTGATCCAGACCCGTGCGGTGCTGGACGGCGACGCGTGGGTCGTCAACGGCCACAAGTGGTTCATCTCCGGCGCCAGCGGTGCCAAGTTCGCAATCTTGATTGCACGCACCGAGGACAACCCGGAAATTCCGCAGGCGGCCAACTCGGCTTTTCTAGTCGATCTGCCCTCGACCGGATGGAACGTGGTACGCGACGTGATCACCATGGCCGGCCATCACAACCACGCCGAGATCCGCCTCGAAAACCTGCGCATTCCCCGTGAAAACATCATCGGCGGCCGCGGACAGGGACACCTGCTCGGTCAGGCACGCCTGGGCCCGGCGCGCCTGGCGCACTGCATGCGCTGGATCGGCCAGGCCGAAGTGGCGCTCGACATGATGGTCGACCGCTCGCTCAAGCGCTTCGCGCACGGCTCGATGCTGTCTGAGAAGCAGGGCATCCAGTGGCTCATCGCCGACTCGACGATGGAACTGTACCAATGCAAATTGATGGTGCTGCACGCCGCCTACAAGATCGACCGCGGCGACGACTTCCGCAGTGAAGTCTCGATGGCCAAGCACTTCGTCGCCAACTCTCTCAATCGCATCGTCGATCGCGCCATCCAGGTGCACGGTGCGCTCGGCTACTCGCTCGACACGCCGCTGGCACGCATGGCCCAGCAGGCACGCTGGGCGCGCTTCGCCGACGGCGCCGACGAAGTCCACCAGTGGCGCATCGCCCAACGCACCATCGACGCCTACAAACGCGACAAATCGACGCGTACGGCAACCGGCGACTTGCCGCTGTAGCAGCCCGTGCGGCGCGTGCGGTTGCGCTGCGCATGCGGCGCGCGCAGAGCAAGCGCGTACCGCGCTTGCGCGGCTTACGACGCGTCGCGGAAGCGACTCCAGTCGATTCCGAGTTTGCGCATCCGCGCGCGCAGGGTGTGCGGGTTGACGCCGAGCGCCGCAGCGGCACCCGCCGCTCCTTCGACACGGCCGTGGCAACGGCGCAGTGCTTGTTCGATGTGTGCGCGAGTCGCGGCCTCCAGAGTGACGACCGTCGTGTCTGCCGGCGCAGGCACCTGCGCAGAGTCGACGCTGACGGCGCGCGATACATGCGTATCGGGAATCCCGATTGCCTTGCCGATCTCGAGCGTCTCGCCATCGCCGAGAATGGCGGCACGGTCGACCACCGAAGCGAGTTCGCGCACGTTGCCGGGCCAATCGTAGTCGCACAGCAGTTGGAGGTCATCGGCACTCAGGCGCACGCGGCGCAGACCGAAGCGCAGAGCAGCTCTTTCGGCAAAGTGTTCGGCGAGTTCGCGGATGTCGGCGCGACGCTCGCGAAGCGGCGGCAGCACGATCGGAAAACCGGCGATGCGGTACCAGAGATCTTCGCGAAAGCGGCCGTTCTGCACCAGGACCGGAAGGTCACGGTGGGTGGCGGCGATGATGCGCACGTCGACATTCACTGGTTTTTCGCCGCCGACGCGTTCGAAGCTCCCCTCCTGAACGACGCGCAGCAGCCGCACTTGCGCGGGAAGCGGCAACTCTCCCACTTCGTCCAGCAGAAGCGTTCCTTCGTCGGCACGTTCGAACCAGCCGCGCCTGGCCGAAGTCGCGCCGGTGAAAGCGCCGCGCTCGTGTCCGAACAATTCCGAATCGATGAGTTCCGGCGCGATGGCGCCGCAATTGACACGGATGAAAGGGCCGTGTGCGCGCGCCGACAGATCGTGGATCGCGCGGGCGATCAGTTCCTTGCCGGTACCGGTTTCGCCGAGCAACAACACCGGTATGTCGGAACGCGCAACCAGCGAAACGCGCTGTAAGACCGGTGCAAGACCGGCATCGGCGCCGACGACGACGTTTTGCAGATCGGTACGCCCGAGCCTGACCAGAGCCGACCGTTTGTCGGCCTCGGCCGCCTCGCGCAGCGCGGCGAGTTCGTGCAGACGCCTGTCGTTCTCGAGTGCCGCCGAGAATGGTTCGAGCAGAGCGGCCGCCATCCTTTCGTGCCCTTCGTCGAAGTTCTCCCGATGGCGCGCTTGCAGCAGCAGCGCACCGCAGGGTCCGTGCTCGCCGCGCAACGCACCCACCAGCCAACTCCCCGTAGCGCCGGGCGGCAGCAGCAAGCGCGCCGCGCCATCGAACGACGAAGGAGGCAGGCGCAGAATCTCACCGCCGGCGGCCCACTGATCGAGTTCCGTCATCTCGGCTTCACCGAGATGACGGTCGAGCGCCGAAACCTTGCCGGCGGCGTGGCGCAGCGCTCTGGCCAGCGTCAGCAGGCGCCGACGCTGCCGGTCAAAGGCGAGCACCGTCACCCCGTCGATCGGCATGCGGCCCGTCAGCAGGCCCGCGATCGTCGCGGTCGACTCCTCTATGTCGATGTGGCGACACGACTCGCGCCAGACATCCAGAAGCGGGATCCTGAACTTTTCCACAGCCGTCTCTCCTCTACGCTCGGCCAGCAAATACGACGGCACGCTATCGCATTTCACGGCTTAGGCCAGCGCCCCTGACGGGCCGGCTCGGCAAACCGAAGCCGCTCCTCAAATACATAACGTTTTCAGCAGGTTCGGCGGTGGCGAAAAATGGTACGCGGGTTGCTCTATAAGCCCGTTCAAGACTCGCGGCCAAGCGTCATTTTGGCGCGGCGGAGTCTCGAGGAAATAAAAATGAGTTCTGCAGCATCAGGCAGGCCCGAAGGTCCGCCGACCAGGATCGGAGTCAGAGCCGTGCCCGACTGGCTGGACCTGGTGGCCCACCACGTCGCAGGCACCGACTACGGCGTCGTTCAGATCACCGTCCACGGGTCGCGCGTGGTGCAGGTCGATTGGACCCAGCGGGCGCGCTTCGCCGCAAACGCGACGGCGCGAAACGAGGAGTAACGGCACGAACGACCGCGCCTTCGTTTCGATTTCAAGAGCACCCCGAACGATGAGCATAGCTTCGAAAATACTGAGACCTTCGGTGCTGCCCGGATTCGGGCCGGCGCTCGGCTACACGGTCTTCTACCTCAGCATCATCGTACTGCTGCCGCTGAGCGCGATGTTCGCCAAGGCGGCCGGACTCGGGTGGAGTTCCTTCTGGGAAACCATCAGCAGCCCGAGGGTAGTGGCCGCCTATCAACTGACCTTCGGAGCCTCTGCGATTGCAGCAAGCCTAAACGTCACCTTCGGGTTCGTGGTGGCGTGGACACTGGTGCGCTACTCCTTCCCCGGCAAGAAACTGGTGGATGCGGCGATCGACCTGCCCTTCGCGCTTCCCACCGCGGTCTCCGGCATCGCACTCACGGCGGTCTACTCACGCAACGGCTGGGTCG
This sequence comes from uncultured bacterium, assembly GCA_903893315.1. Lineage (GTDB taxonomy): Bacteria > Desulfobacterota > Binatia > UBA1149 > CAITLU01 > CAITLU01. The sequence goes on along the minus strand of CAITLU010000052.1, from coordinate 5,519 downwards.
GCCAGTTCCTGGAACCCGCCGGCTTCCATGTAGCCTACGCGCCGCCCGGCATCGTCCTGGCGCTGACCTTCATCGGACTCCCCTTCGTCGTGCGCACTCTGCAGCCCGCACTCCAGGACCTCGACTTCGAAGTTGAAGAAGCGGCTGCAAGCCTCGGCGCGACCCGCCTCCAGACACTCCTGCGCGTGATCATGCCGGCATTGCTGCCGGCCCTGCTCACCGGCTTCGCGCTCTCGTTCGCACGCGCCATCGGAGAATACGGCTCGGTCGTCTTCATCTCCGGGAACATCCCGATGAAGACCGAAATCGTTCCTCTGCTCATCGTCACCAAGCTGGAAAACTACGACTACGCTGGCGCGACGGCCTTGGGCGCGAGCGCGCTGATGATCTCGTTCGCCATCCTGTTCCTCATCAACGTCACGCAGTGGGTGACGGCGCGCCGTCATCGCAGGACCTGACGATGGCCATCTCGGCACATCCGCATCCGCACAATCCGTCGGGCCGAGTCCTGCGCCCCGCGATACAGGAGTCAGCTCTCGTCCGGCGCCTGCTGATCGGCGTTTCAGTCGTGTTCCTGGTGACCTTCCTGTTCCTGCCGCTGGCCGCGATCTTCGCCGAGGCAATCAAGGGCGGCAGCAAGGCGTGGATCATCGGCCTGGCCGATCCCGCGGCGTGGTCGGCGATAAAGCTGACGCTGGCCGTGGCCTTGATCGCCGTGCCGCTCAACCTCGTGTTCGGCCTGGCGGCCTCGTGGGCGATCGGAAAGTTCGACTTCATCGGACGCAACCTGCTGCTCACGCTCATCGACCTGCCGTTCGCCGTTTCACCGGTGATCAGCGGCCTGGTCTACGTTCTTCTTTACGGCGCACACGGATGGTTCGGACCCTGGCTGCAGAGCGAAAACATACAGATCATCTTCGCAGTGCCGGGCATCGTGCTGGCTACGATCTTCGTGACCTTTCCGTTCGTCGCTCGCGAGGTCATCCCTCTCATGCAGGAACAGGGGACCGAGGAAGAAGAAGCCGCCATCACGCTCGGCGCGCATGGCTGGCAGACCTTCTGGCGGGTCACCCTGCCTAACGTGAAGTGGGCGTTGCTGTACGGCGTCATCCTCTGCAACGCGCGCGCCATGGGCGAATTCGGCGCGGTATCGGTCGTCAGCGGACACATCCGCGGCAAGACCAACACGATGCCGCTTCACATCGAGATTCTCTACAACGAGTACAACTTCGCCGCGGCCTTCGCGGTGGCGTCGGTACTCGCCCTGCTCGCGCTGGTGACGCTGGCGGCCAAAGCGGCCGTCGAACGCTACAGCTTGAGCGCACCGGCTACCGCACCAGCCGAGCCGATTCTGATTGTTTCGAACCTGACCGAGGAGCCCGCACGATGAGCATCGAGGTAACCGGCATATCCAAGAGCTTCGGATCCTTCCGCGCTCTGAACAACGTAACCCTGACAGTTCCCTCCGGTGAACTGGTAGCGCTGCTCGGACCGAGCGGGTCCGGCAAGACCACACTGCTGCGCATCATCGCCGGCCTCGAGCAGGCCGACGCCGGCAGCGGCGCCATACTCTTCCACGACGAGGATGTCGCCAGACGCGACGTCCGCGATCGTCACGTCGGTTTCGTCTTTCAGCACTACGCGCTGTTTCGCCACATGACGGTGTTCCAGAACGTCGCCTTCGGACTCGAAGTGGCGCCGCGCAAGAGCCGCAAGTCGGTCGCCGACATTCGCGATCGCGTGCGCGAATTGCTGAAACTGGTGCAGCTCGAAGGCTACGCTGACCGTTACCCGAGCCAGCTTTCCGGCGGCCAGCGCCAGAGAATCGCGCTGGCGCGCGCGCTGGCGGTGGAACCCAAGGTATTGCTTCTGGACGAGCCGTTCGGAGCGCTCGACGCCAAAGTCCGCAAGGAACTGCGCGCGTGGCTTCGACGTCTGCACGACGAAATCCACGTCACCAGCGTCTTCGTGACTCACGATCAGGACGAAGCCCTGGAGGTTTCGGATCAGGTCGTCGTGATGAACGAAGGGCACATCGAACAGATCGGTACCCCCGAAGACATCTTCCACCACCCCGCCACCGAATTCGTGATGCGTTTTCTCGGCGACGTGAATCAGTTTCACGGTCGCGTCGAGGCCGGACACGTCCACCTCGGTGATGTCGCTCTGCCGGGACTGCTCGCGCCGGAAGGCGCGATCGACAGCGCCACGATTTTCGTGCGTCCTCACGACATAGAACTCGACACGCGCCGCAATGGACATCCGGTAGTCGAAGCAACCGTCCGTCGTGTGTATTCGGCCGGTCCCATCTCACGCGTAGAACTTGTCATGCAGACCGGGCAGGAACTGGCCGTGACCGTGCCTCACGATCGCGTTGAATCGTTGCACCTCAATACGGGCAGCGCAGTGTTCGTCAAACTCAGACGCGCCAGAGTGTTCGCCTGAGATAGGAGAACATGACCGCGGAGGAGTCGAACTCCCACCGCCGCCGCGGCAACCAGACAACTGGAGCCTTCGTCAACGTTTCCACGTGCCTACCGGACCACCGCAAGCGCGCGCAACGAACGAGTAAAGTTCGAGGAGTTCGAGTCATGAATCACCTACGATGGTCGGTCCTGGGCCTTGCCCTGGTCGGCATTCTTGACGTTTCCGTCGCTTCGGCGACGGAGCAACCGGCACCGACCCCGCACCGCCCCACGACCGAAGTGCAAAAGAAGCCGCGTGCGCTTTCGGCGGCGACGCCTGCGGCGCAGCCATCCGCCGAAGCCGCCAAACTCGAAGAACTCGAGCAGAAAGTACTGATCCTCCAGCGCAGGACCGAGATCAGCGAGGAAGACGCAGCCAAGAAGAAACTCGAGGCACCGGTGGTCACGGCAAGCGACAAGGGCTTCGCACTGGCGTCGCCGGACAAGGCCTTCGAACTCAAGCTGCGCGGCTACGCCCAAGCCGATTCACGCTTCGTGGCGAACGACACGAACGGGACATTCAGCGACACGTTCCTGCTGCGCCGCGTGCGTCCGATCCTCGAAGGTACGCTGTACAAGACCTACGGATTCCGTGTGATGCCCGACTTCGGCAGCGGTGCGACCCTGCTGCAGGACGCCTACATCGACTTGAACTTTCTTCCCGAACTCAAGTTCAGGGCCGGCAAGTTCAAAGGACCCGTCGGCCTCGAGCGACTGCAATCGGGAACCGACATCCGTTTCGTCGAACGTGGGTTGCCGACCAACCTCGTGCCCAACCGCGATCTCGGCGTACAGGTTTCCGGAGATCTCTTCGACAACACCCTCGGCTACGCGGTCGGCGTGTTCAACGGTGCGCCCGACGGCGGCAACTCCGACCTCGACGTCACTGACGGCAAAGAGTTCGAAGGACGCCTGTTCGCTACGCCGCTGCGCAACCACTTCGGCCCCTTCCAAAATCTCGGCGTCGGTTTTGCGGCAACCGCCGGTGACACCAAAGGCAGCGCAGACCTGGGCAAGCTGAAAACCCAGGCTCAGCAGACTTTCTTCAGCTACCTCAGTTCATCGACTCCGACTCCGGTCAACACGGCCGCCGCCAATGGCCTCCACTACCGTCTCGCCCCTCAGGCGAACTGGTACTACAAGCAGTTCGGACTGCTCGGCGAATACGTAGTGTCGTCGCAGGAAGTGAAGATCGACACTACCAAGAAGACCCTGAGTAACGACGCGTGGCAGGTCCTCGGTTCGTGGATCATCACCGGAGAGGAAAACTCCTTCAAAGGTGTGACGCCGAGCGCACCGTTCGATCTGTCCAAAGGCACCTGGGGCGCCTGGGAACTCGTCGGCCGCTACGGACAGCTCGACGTAGACAACGATGCGTTCCCGCTCTTTGCAGATCCCGCCAAGTCGGCGACGGCAGCTCAATCATGGGGAGTCGGCCTCAACTGGTACCTCAACAAGAACCTGCGCCTCGAAGCCGACTACGAGCAGACCAGCTTCGACGGCGGCGCCAAGAGCGGTGGCAATCGCCCCGACGAGCAGGCCTTCCTGACGCGCCTCCAGCTAGGCTGGTAAGCGGCGCTTCATCGCCACACCGTACGAACAGAAAAGATTCAGGAGACCCATCATGTTTTCGCGTAAGAAGAACCTAACATCCACCCACTGGAGAACCGCAGCCAACGCCGCGATTGCGGCCGTCGTGCTCGCCGGTTCGCTCGTGGATCCACGTCCAGCCGTGTCGGAAACGACGCTTCTCAACGTGTCCTACGATCCGACCCGCGAGCTTTACCAGGAGTACAACGTCGCCTTCGCAAAGTACTGGAAACAGAAAGCCGGAGAAGACGTCACCATCCAGCAGTCGCACGGCGGCTCAGGAAAGCAGGCGCGGTCCGTAATCGACGGGCTCGAGGCCGACGTCGTCACCCTGGCACTGGCCTACGACGTCGACGTGCTCTACCAGAAGGGAAATCTGATCCCGAAGGGCTGGCAGTCCGAGCTCCCGAACAACAGTGCTCCGTACACATCCACGATCGTGTTCCTCGTGCGCAGCGGGAACCCCAAGGGGATCAAGGACTGGAGCGACCTGGTGAAGCCGGGCGTGTCGGTCATCACGCCGAACCCGAAGACGTCCGGCGGCGCGCGCTGGAACTATCTGGCGGCGTGGGCGTGGGCACGGCACAAGTACGGCAACGACACCGCGGCCAAGGACTTCATCACCAAGCTGTACAAGAACGCTCCGGTCCTCGACTCGGGCGCACGCGGCTCGACGACCACTTTCGTGGAGCGCGGCATAGGAGACGTGCTGCTGGCCTGGGAGAACGAAGCTTTCCTGGCCACGAAGGAACTGGGCGAAGGCAAGGTCGAGATCGTCGTGCCGTCGATCAGCATCCTGGCCGAGCCGTCAGTGGCGGTGGTCGGAAAAGTCGCCCAGCGCCACGGAACGGTCGCGGTCGCCAAGGCCTACCTCGAGTACCTCTACTCGCCAGAAGGTCAGGAGATCGCCGCGAAGCACTACTACCGGCCGCGCAACCCGGAAGTCGCGGCGAGGTACGCGTCGCAGTTCGCCAACGTCAACCTGGTGACGATCGATGGCGAATTCGGAGGCTGGAACAAGGCCCAGGCCGAGCACTTCGCGGACGGCGGGACCTTCGACCAGATCTACGTGCCGGGACGCTGAAAAATGCGACGGGACAACATTAAGAATTCTTCGCGTATTGACACTACCCATAGCTCTGACTAGTACCCCCCCCCACCCCCCCCCATCGGGTCTGGCTTGAACCGGGGGGGGGGGGCCAAACTAAATCGATCTTTAGCCTGAGGGGAAAAAATTAATATGGATAAGCAACACGCCCGTGCGAAAGGCACGAGATTCTTCGGGTTTTTCGCATCCGCTCTAACGTTAACGGCCACGGCGACCGCAGCCTTGGCAGTGGATGTACCGGTCTCCTACAACGTAACCGACTTGTCTTTGAGGAAGGCCGTCACCGCATCGACCCAACTAACTTTCTCGTATTACTCCGACAGCAGCTGCACCACCTTGATCGCGTCGGAGGTTCT
>CAITLU010000051.1 GCA_903893315.1 uncultured bacterium | reverse complement strand
CGGGGCGCTCGGGCGAGCGGCCCGCGGCGGCGCCGCTGGCTCGGCGGCGGCATCGGAACGTGAGGGACTTGCCGAAGGCCTTGCCGCCGCCGATACCGGTGTCGGCGGCGCAGGCGCAGGGCGCGGAGCGGCGGCGACCGGCTCACGGACAGCAGGCGCAGGCTCCGGCGCCGCGGGCGCTACCGCGGCGGGAGTCGAAGCCGGACGTGCTGCAACCGCGGTCGCGAGCCCGGCAGGATCATTGTGCGCCGACCACTGCACCTGGAAGTGGCACGCCTCGTTGCCCTGCAGGCGGCAACCCTCGGCGTGCTTGACGTCCAATCCCTTGGCGCCGATCGCCTGCAGCCGCTGTGTCAGTTCGCCGAGCACGACGATGCAGGCGTTGGTGAAACCGAGCATGCCGCCGAACGTCACGAGCGCACGGCCGGGCCCCTCCAGTTTCACTTCGAAACCGCTGCCGGATCCGTCAGTGTACGCGCCGGGCAGCGTGGCCAGGTCGCGCACCAGCTCTCCCGCACTCATCTTCACGTCTTCGGGCAGGCCCTTTTGCGCAGCATAGGCAAAGCCGCGCGCGAAACTCGTGTCTCGCGGCGAGCGCCGCACCAGATCGGTAAACTCGGCAGCAATGTCGCCGGTCCACGGATACCACTTGTCGGGATCGTATTCGGCGTAGCGCTTGCGCTCCGCCTTCGACAGAGACGGGTGCATGGTAGATAGAAAACGAAATACTTTTCCCGAAATTTGCGCCGATTCCACAGTCCCTCTCCTATGCAACGATAGCCGGTGTTTTGATTCTAGAACGGCGCCAATCCCAGAACCAAGCACACCATGCCGTTGAAGGTGCCGGTCACGTAGGCAAGGTCGAGGATCGCTCCGTCGGAAAGGCCGAAGCCGCGCAACTCGACGATGCGATCTTCACCGATCGTGTGGGAGTGCAGAGTAAAATCACGGGCAAAGCGCAAACAGGCGCGCTCGCCATCGGGAAGACTCGAATCAGAACCCTCGCCCGCCGCGATGACATCGTCCGCGCTCTCTCCGCGCTGCGTCAACCAATCGGCGCAGTTGGTGGCGAAGAAATCGCAGCCGGTCAAGCGGCCGACCACCAGCCCGATGCGCATCCAGCGGTCGCGCGGCATCACCGCCACCGATTTCTTGACGATGCGAAGCTGGCCGTCGAACAGTTCGGGACAGGCTTCGAGAAGTTCGAAGCCGGGCGGCAGCGCGCTGAAACCGAGTTGATCCAGGAACAGCGTGCGAAGCGCGGCCTGGTTTTGTTCGGGAGGATCACCGAGCACCGGTTTCTCGTCCAGGTCCAGGCTGAGCGCCGAGAGCCTCGCCAGCAGCCCTATCACCCCACGGTGCCCGCTCTCGAAGCGACGCAGCGCGCGCGGGATCTCGGAATCCACGCCGAGGGCGTTAGCGAGTCGGGTGACGCTGTTGAACGCCGAAACCGTCGCCACGATCTCGACCCTCTCCTCCACCGACGGCCACATCTGCGCGAAACGGGCGCGGTCGGAGTTCCTGAGCGCTCGCGGCTCGCCGGTCAGACGCACCGCGAATCGCACCGCTTCGCGCTCCTGATCGGAAAGGTCCGCGGCTTCGCCGAGGCGGGCGCTGGCGTCCCAGGCCTTGCGGCTATCCATGCCGGCAGCCAGCAGGTAGACCATGTGGGCGTCGGTGCAGTAGTCGCAGCGCGCGGCCCTGGCGACCACCACGGCCACGAGTTCCTTGAGCTGGCGCGGCGTCCGCCCGCTCCACATGATCGAGAGCCACAGCCGGTAGACACCCTCCATGGTCTCGGGGCGCAGGCTGAAGACCTGCATCAGGTTGGGCACCCGCGGCACTTCCCCGCGGATCTCCCGATATACCTGAGCGAGCCTTCCGCCAGCTTGGGCGGGGGCGATGTGCCGGATGTAGGCCACGAAAAGCGGCACAGAATCCTCGCGCCCGTATGGGCAGTCAAATGCCCCACGGTACCTCACACGCCTTCTTACAAACGCGTAAACAGCCTTGACTCACTGCCCACTCGATACTAAACGGTCGGTATGGCAACGGACGGGCGCACTCGCCGTAACGGAGCAGGCCGGCGCGACCTCACCGAGATCGCCATCAACTGCTTTGCCCGCCATGGTTACCAGGGCACTTCAATCGACCGCATCGCGCGCGAAGCCGGCGTCACCAAGGGCGCCATCTACCACCACTTTCGCAGCAAGGAAGACCTGCTGGCGGCGGCCGTCAGGGACCGCATCGGGGAGTTCGAAACGCGCGTGCAGAACGCCTGCCGGGATGCCGCGCCCGACGAGAGCCTGCGCCGCATCGCCGAGGTCTGTGCCGAACACGCAAGATCGGAGGATCGTCCGCGCTTCGCCATCAAGCTGATGGTCGAGTCGATCGAAACCAACGCGCCTGTTCTCGAAGAGATGCGCGGCATGATGCGACGCTTCCGCGCTTTCCTTCGCAACATCGTACGAGCGGGCCAGGACAGCGGCCTGCTGCGAAGCGACGCCGACGCCGACGCGGTGGCCGCCGCCTACACCAGCGCCGTCATCGGTGCCGAAACACAATTCTATCTGGACCCGAAGCGTTTCAGCCTCGAGCACACGCTCGAGACCTTCGTGTCTCAAATGCTCGACAACCTGCGCCCGGCTGGAGCGGCGCAAACACTGCAAGGGAGGAGCGATCCGTGATTGATCTCGAGCTCGACGAAGAACAGCAACTCATCCGCGAGACGGTGATGTCGTTCGCTGCGGAACGCATCCGTCCGGCTGCCCGCGAAGCTGACGAAGCAGGAGCGGTGCCCGAAGCTCTGGTCGCCGCCGCGTGGGAACTCGGTCTCATTCAAGGATCGGTCCCCGAAGCCTACGGCGGCTACTCGGCTCAAGCGCCGTCGGCAGTAACCGGTTCACTGATTGCCGAAGGTCTCGCCGAAGGAGACCTCTCCATCGCCCTGCACCTGCTGTCACCGCGCCTGGTCGTCGATCCGGTGCTCGTGCTGGGAACCGAAGAGCAGAAACAACAGCTGCTGCCGACGTATCTCGGCGAACGTTTCGTGCCGGGCTCGGCGGCGGTGCTCGAGCCGCACACGAACTTCCATTTCACCAAGATGCACACCACGGCTCGCCGCGACGCGGAAGGCTGGGTTCTCGACGGCGACAAGTGCATGGTGCCGCTGGCCGCGTCTGCGCCGTACATCGTCGTCTACGCCACCGATCACGAAGGAACCCTGACAGCTTTCGTCGTCGCTTCCGGAACTCCGGGACTCGAAATAGGCGAGCGCGAGAAAACGCTGGGCCTGCACGCGCTGGAACTGTACTCCGTCGCGCTGCGCGGTTGCCGCGTACCCGATTCGGCGAGATTGCCCGGCGACGCATCCGGACTGCTGCGGCGTGCGCGCGTTGCGCAATCGGCCATGGCAGTCGGCGTGGCCAAGTCATCGCTCGACTACGCGATCGGATACGCGAAGGAACGCGATGCCTTCGGCGTCAAGATCGGACAGAAACAAGCCATCGCGTTCATGCTCGCCGACATGGCCACCGAGACCGATGCTGCGCGCCTGCTCAATTGGGAAGCAGCGTGGAACCTCGACCAGGGCAACGAAGCATCGCGCGAAGTAGCCATCGCCCATCGCTACTGTGCCGACATAGTGATGACGGTGACCGACAACGGCCTTCAGGTACTGGGCGGCCACGGCTTCATCCGCGACCATCCGAGCGAGATGTGGCTGCGCAACGGCCGCGGATTCGCGACTTTCGAGGGCATCGCCAGCGTCTGAGCACGACCCGCGACGCAGGAACACAAGAAGCGAACGGACATCGTCCAACACGACACGAGCAGGAGTACGACGTCATGGATTTCAGTCTCTCAAAGGCAGCCCAAGGAAGAATCGCAATGGCACGCATGGCGGCCGAAATGCTGATGCGGCCCATCTCCCGTCAATACGACGAAGATGAACACACCGACCCCTGGGATTTCTTCAACACGATGTGGGAGGCCAGCAAGGCCAACGCCGAGAGCACCTCGCTCGGCGGCAGCAAGAAGTCGGGCGACAAGAAAGTTTCCGAAAACACCCTGCTCGCCTGCGTCCAGATCGAGGAATTGGCGTGGGGTGACGCGGGGCTGTACTTGTCGATCCCGAATCCGGGACTCGGCGGTGCGGCCGTGCAGGCGGTCGGCACTCCGGAACAGAAACAGCGCTTCCTCGGCAGCTTCTACGCCGGCAAACCAAAGTGGGGAGCGATGGCGATAACCGAACCCCACTTCGGTTCTGACTCCAAGCAGGTAGCCACCACCGCGGTACGTGAAGGCGACGAGTGGGTGCTCAACGGCACCAAGATTTTCTGCACCGCCGGCCACCGCGCTCTCGACGAGTCCGACGGTTTCGTCGTGGTGTGGGCAACCCTCGACCGCAGCAAGGGCCGCGCTGCCATCAAGTCTTTCATCGTACCGGCAGGAACACCCGGCGCGACGGTGAGCAGACTCGAAGACAAGATGGGCATCCGCGCCTCCGATACCGTGACAATCACGCTCGACAACGCGCGCATCCCGGCCGACAACATCCTGGGCACCGCCGAGATCGTCGAGAAAGGTTCGAGCGCCGGCTTCGGCGGCGTGATGGCGACCTTCGACAGCACGCGCCCCATCGTCGCAGCCAGCGGCATCGGCGTCGCGCGCGCCGCGCTCGAGGTTCTCAAGGAAGCACTCGCCGAACAGGGCATCACGATCCGTTACGAAGTCGGCGCCCATGAGCAGACCGTTCTCGAACGCGAAGTGATGAACATGGAGGCCCAGCTCCAGGCGGCGCGGCTGCTGACATGGAAGGCCTGCAACATGATGGACCGCGGGCAGCGCAACTCGCGCGAAGCGTCGATGGCCAAGGCCAAAGCCGGAACCGTCGTCACGCGCGTCACGCAGAAGTGCGTGGAACTCGCCGGTCCTCTCGGCTACTCGCGCAAGCTCATGCTCGAGAAGTGGATGCGCGATGCGAAGATCACCGACATCTACGAAGGCACGCAGCAGATCAACCAGCTCATCATCGCGCGCAGCATCCTCGGCTACAGCAGCGCCGAACTGAACTGATTCGATGATGGAGAGAGAGGCCAGATACCAGGGGCTCGGGCGCATCGGCGTGGTAGAGGTCGCGGCCACCACGCCGGGACCCGGCCAGGTGCGCGTGTCGGTGCAGCGCTGCGGCATCTGCGGCAGTGACCTGCACGCGTTTCGTGGCCGCGGGATGCTGCCGCCTTCGTGCCCCGGCCACGAGATGAGCGGAATCATCGACGCGGTCGGGCCGGGAGCGCGCGGGGTGCGAGAGGGCGACCGCGTCACGATCGAACCGCTGTCGCGTTGCGGAAGGTGCCGCCACTGCCTGGCCGGCGATTACCACCTGTGCGGAGGGCTGCAGTTTCTCGGACTGGGGCTGGCCGGCGGCATGGCCACTCACCTGCTGGCACCCGATTACACGGCCTTCGCACTTCCCGCCGACATCGACTTCGAACTCGGTGCTTTGTCGGAACCGACGGCCGTGGCCGTGCACTCGGCGCGGCTGGCCGGAGTGCGCGACGGAAGCCGGGTGCTGGTGCTCGGTGCCGGCACCATCGGACTGCTCGCGGCAGCCGCGTGCCGCCACCTCGGCGCCGGCTTCGTCGCTATCACCGCCCGGCATCCCCAGCAGCGGGCCCTGGCCGAGGCTCTAGGCGTCGACCAGGTGCTCAGCCCCGACGACTCAGGCTCGGTCAGCGAAACACCCGACGCGGTGATTGAGACCGTCGGCGGCGAGGCCACCACCGTATCGGACGCGGTCTACGCCGTGGCTCGCGGCGGCACCGTCGTCATCGTCGGTCTGTTTGAGAAGACCCCCGTATTCGAACCGCTGATCATGCTGGTCAAGGAACTGCGCCTGGTCGGCTCGATGGTCTACAACCGCCCCGCCAGCGGCGGCGCGGACTTCGAAGTCGCACTCGACCTGCTGTCCTCCAAGGCCCAGGTATTGCGCGGACTTATCACGCATACCTTCAACCTCTCCAACATCCAGGAAGGGTTCGAGACAGCAGCCGACAAGAAGAGCGGCGCCGTCAAGGTTCTGATTGCTCCGAACGCCTGAGCGCGCCGTATTCGGGGCGCTCAGGCGGCGGCTTACTTCACCCTGACGCGCCCCGAGTTGCGCAACTCGCGATCGAGAAATGCGTAGCCGACTCTTTGCCCGGCCACTTCCACCGCAACGATGATGTCCGGGTCGTTGAAGGTCACGCGGGCCGCGACGCCCGAAGCCTGAGCCCTCTCGCTGAGGAAAGCCCCCAGGGCTCGCTCCACCGCCGGGTGCTCGACGCGGCCTTTGAGACCTCGCAGGTGGGTGCGGACGTGGAAGCTCCTGCCCGCCAGCCGTGGCCCGCAGTCGTTCAGTTCCTCGCAGAGCGTCTCGGTAACATCCTCGCGACGGAACAGGACGGACCTCTCCACCGGCACCACTCTTTCAAGAAGGTCGTCGAAGGGCGGCTCGGCGGCAATCAGCTCTTCGATGCCGTCGGCCAGCGTCGCCGGCGACCCGTCCCCGGTGCGATCAACCACTCCGAGAATGACCTGAGGATATCCACCGGTACGAAAACGCCCGAAGCGAGACAGGGCCGCCAGTGTGCGACCTGTCACCCCGGGGCCCTGGCGACAGACCACCAGCACGTTCCATTCTTCTGCGTCGTTTCGAGCATGAGCCATCGGGGGATTATCGTTGCGGCGCCGCGGCGGGGCAAAGAAGTCCGCGACAAGACTTCGCTGTCGGCCGGCGCGGACGCACAACTTCGGACCTGCACGAGGGCGGCGCCGCGCCGGTGCCGATTGGACAGCCGCCCGAGCCTTGGCTAATGGACGCAGATGCCTGAGCCTGCATCGAAGCTGCGGCGCCTGCGAAGCGCACGCCTCCTCCTCCTCTCCTTTTGCGTGCTGGCCGTCGCCTCGTGCGGCGCAGGCAGCGGAACCTCTTCCGACCTTCCGCCGGGACCGACCACCACCGCGCCTCCCGGCAACACCGTCCTCTACGTGACCATGGCCCAGGGCGACCGCGTCGATGCCTACCGGCTCGGCAGCGACGGGCTGCTGCCGGCCGCGCCTTTCTCGACCATGCACGTGACCAACCCGCGACGGCTGGTGCTCGGCGACGGGGTTCTCCACGTCGCCACGGAAGACCGCATCGTTTCGGCGCGGCTCGGCGCGGACGGCGCACTGCCGGCCGGCCCCGATGCCGAAACAGATCCTCGCAACCTTTCCGCACCAATGGATCTGCTGGTGCGCGACGGCGTGCTCTACGCGGCGATCTCCGGCTTCGGCCTGGTCGAATCCTTTCAACTCGAAAACGGGCTGGTACCAGCCGATCCCACCGCTACCGGCAAGGGCCAGTACCCGGCCGATTACGTTTCGCTCGAACTCAACGGTGACTACCTCTACGCGGGCTCGCGACGTTCGCAGATCATCGACGTATTCCTGCTCGACCAGGACGGCAACGTTCCGGCGGCTGCCGAGACGCAGTCACCGTACGATGCAGTCTCACTGCCGGACGACATCATCATCCGTGACGACATCCTGTACGTGACTTCGGCCGCTGACCGCAGCATCCACGCGTACAATATCCTGTCGGACGGCACGCTGCCGGGAGACCAGGACTCCAGGACCAAGACCGAAGAGTATTACTCGAGCATAGTGCTCGACGGCAGCACGATGTACGCCACCGCCTATAACGCCGGGCGCATCGACCTCTACACCGTCTCAGCGGACGGCATGCTGCCCGAGGAACTTCCTTTCGCCAAGACCCACGCCGACCCGGCAGCATATCCCGCGCGCATGGCGCTGGTGGGCGGCATCCTCTACGTCGCCCAGGCCGGGCTCGACCGCGTCGACGCCTACGTGATCGGTTCCGACAAGTTGCCGCCCGAATACCCTTCGAGCAGCACCGAACCGGCCCCCGGAAATTCGTTCCCGACCGACATCGTCGCTTACCAACTGAAGTAAAACGCTCAGGGCTTGTCGGCCGGGACCGGCTCGCCAGCGGTAAGTAGCGTCACCTCGGAATTCGTCCACAGCGTGCGTGATTCGACCAGACGTGGCGTCTTGTACGGACGCGCGGGAATGGCGCCGATGACACGAACCTCCGACAGATTCCCGTTGTCGTAGTGGAGAGTGTAATTGTAGTTCTCCAGGATGCGGGCAACGACGCGCTCGGCCTTCATCTGATGCACCGACATCGTGAAGGGAAAATCCAGGACTTCTTTCGAAGCCACGCTCGGTCCGCCGACTCCGTGCCAGAGCGCGAAGATCACGGTGGCCTGGACGTTCTCGGCATGCATCGACCAAGAGCCTGAGTGTTTGACCGCGTAGATCTGTTCGCTGCCGTCGCCGAGAGCCTGCACCTTGGAGCGCGCGTTTGAATCGCGCACTTCCTCGGCGCTCGGCGCGACGTCGGCGCTCGCTGCGATGTCGTCACTCGGCGCGACGTCGGCGCCCGGGACATCAGCGTCGGGCCGAGCGGCAACGTCCTGTGCAACCGTCTTTGAATCTTCTTCGGCAGCGACGTCCGGCACGACCTCTTGCGCAGTCGCCGCCGAGCCCGCGATCAGCAGCGCGAACGCACCCGCCCCCGCAAGGCGCATCCGCACGCGTTTCATCCCTGGGAGATCTCGGCCAGACGCGAGGTCTTCAGACCCAACGCCTTCATCACTGCGTCGTTGGTAAGGTAGGCATCGACCATGGCCGCCAACGCTCCCGCATCCGCGTGACCGCCCGCAACCAGATCGCACACCAAAGCCCGTCCGGTCTGTACTCGATCGGTCAGCAGCGAGGGAGGATCGGCGACAAAGCTGCGCAATCTCACGGCAAGCGCATCCTGCGGGTCGCCGAGTTCCGCGACCGCCTCCGCCGCCAGCGAATCGAGCATGGCCGCTTCCCCTTCGAGAAGCGGACCACCCCAGACGGTGCGGCCCTGGAGGTTCTCGAGCAATTCGAGTACCGCGTGTAACTGGCCGCGTGCATAGCCCGACGTCAACTCGGGCAACACGCGATCTTCGAGCACGCGAATCATACCGGAAAAGATACGGTCGAGATCGAGCATCTTGTTGCGCGCCTCAGTTGTTGAGCGAAGGGACGAGACCGAGCGACTCGGCTATGACCATGTTGAGACCATCGACCTGGTGCGCGAAGATCGCCATGCGCACGTCGTCGGTGCGAGCGTCGGCGAACGCACGAATGCCGGTAAGCATGATCGCCGCCATCTTGACCGCACCGAGCAGGTCGTAGAACGCCACCCGGGCGACATCGATCTCGCCACCGCCGGCTTGCCTGTAGAGTTCAAGGAAACGCGCGCGCGGGACCAGCAGGCCGGCCAGATCGGTCTGACCTCTCCACAGGCGGCTGCACGCCCACGCCAGGTCTTCCATCGGATCGCCCAGGTGCACCAGTTCCCAGTCGAGCACGGCCATCACGTGCGCGTCCTTGCGAAGGAAGTTGCCGGTGCGGAAGTCCCCGTGAACGATCGAAACCTGTCCATGTTCGGCGATCGCCCGCGCACGACGGTCGAGTTCGCGAAACGCGCGTTCGAGCATCGGCAAAGGACCGGGACGCGACCTCTCGTAATAGCCACGCCACACGTCGATCTGCATCTGCGCCGCCTGACGAAGACCTGAAGGCGCGGCAAATATTTCAAGCGCGGCACCGCGCCAGTCAAAACGATGCAAAGCCACGAGGTTCTCGGCCAGATCGCCGGCCAGCGCTTCGCGAGTGTCGGCATCGGGGATGGGAAGTTCCGCGCCCGGTGCGACCATCGGCAACGGGACGTCGCCTTCGACGAAACCCATCACGTAGAAGGGAGCACCCAGCACCGCGCAATCTTCCTCGAACCAAAGCAGCGGCGGCACCTGCATCACTCCTTGCAGAGCACGCATTGCGGCCACTTGAGGGCGCAGATCGTAAGGCTCCAGAAGGCCGGCTTCGGGCTGGCGTCGCAGCACCAGGCGCCGCTTCTGCAATGCCCCTGCTTCGCGCCAGTTACCGACGAAAGACATGGTTTCCATCGAGAAGCCCTGGGTGTGACGACGCAGTTCCTCAATAGAGGCCGCAGGGTCCCCAGTCACCCGGGCGAGAAATGTTTGAAGCTGAGCCTGAAAGTCCACCGGCATCCTGTAAGCGAACGTGGCGCACTATTTTTTCGACTTGAAGCGCCGCTCAGGACTTATGCCCGAGCACGATCGACCTGGCAAAGGCGCCCGCGGTGAGAACGATCTCACAGAGGCTATGGCTAGACCGCCTGACGCCACCTATAGTGACACCGCGCGAGTCCTCGGCAGGACTCGCAACGACCGGGATGCTTAGCAGCGCAAAACTGACAAGGGGTCCGAAGTTCTCGGGCTCCATTCTGGTGGTCGAGGACGACGCCGACATACGTTCGCTCACCGTGTCGATCCTGGAACGAGCCGGCGCCTCGGTAACGGGCGCTGCAAGTGCCGCCGAGGCCATCACCTGCCTGGAGCAAGGCCACTTCGACGCGGTCGTGCTCGATTGGAACCTCGCCGGCGATACCGGCGGCGCCCTGCTCGCACGTCTGCGCGAGCACGATCCCGAATTGCTGCGCCACAGCGCGGTCGTGACCGGTGATGTGTTGAGCATTCCCGGCCAGCACGAAGCCGAAGCCTACGGCTGCCCGGTGCTGGCCAAACCTTTTCGGCCTCAACAACTCCTGTCCACCGTCGCCGCCCTGCTCGTTGCCTGACCAGCAGGTTCAGCACGAACCCCCTGCGGCGCCGTCAAGTCGTGCGAGCAAGGCCCGCCAAGCCAGGTAGCGCACCGAAACCAGTCCGGCCCCGGTGCGCTACCAACCTCCACACCCGCTCAGCGTCCGCCCACCGTCACCTTGTCCTGCAGGTCCTCGACAGTCTTGACCCCGATGCCGCGCACGCGCTCGAGATCGGCGACCGACGCGAAGGGTTTCTTCTCGCGCTCCGCGACGATGGCCGCAGCCTTGGACGGCCCGATGCCGGGCAAGCTCGTCAGTTCCTCGACCGAAGCGCTGTTGACGTTGATCTTGCCGGCATCGGCCGCAGCGCCGCTGCCCGCCAGCGCCAGAACCATCGCCACCGCGACAGTCGCTTGTGTGAGGACCCTGGCCAAGCGCCGGGCGCGTCCCGACCTGGTGTTTTCCATATTCATGGTTTGACCTCCTGGTGCGTTGTTGTTTCAGAGCCGCGCCCCGCCGGGCCTCGACTCCGGAACGCACCATGAACGAGACGCAGGCGTCCGGGCAACGACACGGATGTGATGCCTTGACGTCGGCGCTGTGTTAGTGAACCAGGGTGATTTCCGAGGCCCTGCGCAGTCGAGCGACAACGCTGCGGCGTCAGATCGAGGAGCACAACCGGCTCTACTACCTGCTCGACTCGCCGACGGCCACTGACGCCGAATACGACGCGTTACTGCGCGAACTAGAGCAACTCGAACGCGAACACCCGCAGCTCGCCAGCGCCGACTCCCCCACCCAACTCCCGGGTGCGCCGCCGTCCGACAGATTCGAAAACTGCGAGCACCTGCACCCAATGCTGTCGCTCGCCAACGTATTCGACCGCACCGAACTCGAAGACTTCGTCGCGCGCGTGCACAAGGCGCTGCCCTACGAAACGGTCGTATTCATCTGCGAGCCCAAGCTCGACGGATTGGCGATCAACCTGCTCTACGAAAACGGCAGGTTGATCCGCGCGGCAACACGCGGCGACGGCAGTTTCGGCGAAGATGTCACCGCCAACGCCGTCACGGTGCACACGATCCCCCGCGAGTTGGATTCGGCGCGCGGGAAAAAACACGACGCCGTCATCCCTGTCCAGATGGAACTGAGCTACACGCCTGCGGACCGGAACGACGTCAATCCCTCTCTCGGATCCGACGTACCGGCACGAATGGAAATCCGCGGCGAAGTCGTGATCGGCAAGAAAGCTTTCGCAAGCCTCAATCGCGACCGCGAAGAACGCGGCGAGATTCCCTTCGCCAATCCGCGCAACGCCGCCGCCGGTTCGCTTCGCCAACTCGACTCGCGTGTGACCGCCTCGCGTCCGCTCGATTTCTTCGTCCACAGCCACGGGCTGATAGAGCCGCACGCCTTCGCCTCGCACTCGGCCTTCCTGGCTGCGGCGGGACGCTGGGGCTTTCACGTGTCGCCGCGCATCCGCAGGGCGCGCGACGTCGATGCGATCATGGCCTACCACGCCGACCTGGCGCAGCGTCGCGACACGCTCGACATCGACATCGACGGTGTGGTCGTGAAGGTCGATTCGATCTCTCAGCAACAGCGGCTCGGAGAGTTGGCGCGCTCTCCGCGCTGGGCCACCGCATTCAAGTTCCGTCCGCGCCAGGCGGTAACGCGAGTGCGCAACATCGTCGCTTCGGTGGGACGACTCGGCACTCTGACGCCGGTAGCGGAACTCGACCCGGTTCCATTGGGCGGCGTCATCGTCTCGAACGCTTCGCTTCACAACATGGACGAGATCGAGCGCAAGGATATCCGTATCGGCGACACAGTTGTCATAGAGAGAGCCGGCGACGTGATTCCTTACGTGGTCGGGCCTCTGATCGACAAGCGCAGCGGCGACGAGACGATATTCAGTATGCCTTCCAACTGCCCGGCCTGCGCGTCTCCGGTAGTGAGGATCGAAGGTGAGACGGCCTATCGCTGCACCGACCGCCAGTGTCCGGCCCAGATCAAGCAGGCGCTCAAGCACTTCGCCTCCAAGGGCGCGATGGACATCAACGGGCTTGGGGAAAAACTCGTAGCGGAGCTCATCGACAAACGCGTAGTGAGCGGTTTCGCCGACCTCTACCGACTCAGTAAGGAGCGGTTGCTCAGTAAGGAAGGGCCCGACGCGCCGGAGAAGATCGCACGCCTCGGCCCCAGGTCGGCAGACAATCTGCTCGCCGCGATCGCGGCCAGCCGCTCGCGCAGTCTGGACCGCGTGATCATCGCGCTCGGCATCCGTCATGTAGGCGAAGCGGCCGCGCGCGTGCTCGCCCGCGCGTTCGGTTCGCTCCCGGCGTTGCTCGAGTCGAGCACCGAAGACTTGACCTCGCTGGACGGCGTCGGCCCCGAGGCAGCCGCTTCGATCCGCCTTTTCTTTGAAGATCCGGCCAATCGCGGCCTGGTCGCGGATCTGGAAAGCGTCGGGGTTCAGGCCCTTGCGCGAACCGGGACCACTTCGACCGCCGCGGCCGGCAAGACATTCGTGCTTACCGGTGCGCTGTCGCTGCCGCGTAACCGCGTCAAGGAAATGATCCAGCAGGCGGGCGGCACGGTGTCCTCCGGCATCAGTGCCCGGACCAACTATCTGGTGGTCGGCGAAGCCCCGGGCGTCAAGCTTTCAAAGGCAGGCAAACTCGGGGTCGAAGTGCTCGGCGAGGCCGACCTCTGGAAGATTCTCGGCCGCGCTGAGCCGCCGCAATGAGCAAGCTCGAGCACACCGCTGCCGCAGACCGCGTGAGACTCTGCGTAACCGTCCAGGGCCGGGTGCAGGGAGTCTGGTACCGCGAATCGATGCGGCGTCAGGCCGAGGCACTCGGAGTCGCGGGCTGGGCTCAAAATTGCCCGGATGGTACGGTCACCGCCGAAATAGAAGGACCGCGGGACCAGGTGGAACGGCTGGTGGATTGGTGCCGCCAAGGCCCGCCCGCGGCTCGCGTCGATAGCGTACAAAGCCGGAAAAGCAGTCCCCTCGGGGAGTCCGCCTTCCGCATCCGTTGCTGAAATCAACCGCGCGGCCGTCCGGGGCCGGCGCCCAACCGCCAAGAGGAGCCGAGAGCAGAGACATGGAATCTTCCCGCCGCATTCCCACGGTAACCGGTGACGTCGCACCGGCGGATCTGGGCCGCACCCTGATGCACGAACACCTGATGGTGGGCTACGCCGGCTGGGAGTCGGACACCATCCGACCGGGCCTGAAGCGCCGCGAGATGCTCGCGGTATGTGAAGATCGCATCGCCGAGATCCGGGCCCACGGCGTCGCCACGATGGTCGACCCCTGCCCCAACGACCTCGGGCGTGACGTTGAGTTCATGGCGGAAGTGTCCGCCAGGACTGGCTTTCGCATCATATGCGCCACCGGCCTGTACAAAGAGGACGAAGGCGGCACCGCGTACTGGAAGTTCCGCGCCAACTTCGGTGGCGGCCCCGACTCGATCACCGAACTGTTCGTCAAGGAACTCACCGAAGGCATCGGCGAAACCGGAATCCGCGCCGGCATCATCAAGGTGGCGACTGGCTCTCCGGTGATCAGCGACTACGAGAAGATGCTCCTGCTGGCCGCCGCCAAGGCCTCGGTCGAAACCGGAGCTCCGATCACCACCCACACCGAACACGGCTCCCTCGGCGATGAGCAGCAAAGGATACTGACCGAGGCCGGAGTTCCCGCCCACCGCATCATCATCGGACATTCATGCGGCAGCGACGACCACGAGTACCACATGCGCATGCTGCGCGGCGGTTCCTACCTTGGCTTCGACCGCTTCGGCCTCGAGGTCCTGCACGCGGACACCCGGCGCATCGCCTCGCTGCTGGCGCTGATCCGACGCGGAGCGGGCTCACGCATCGTCGTTTCTCACGACTCAGTGTGGTGCTGGAAGGGACAACCGATCCCGAATCCCGAGGCGCTCGCCGAGATGCTGTCGGCGTGGACCCCTTCGCACTTCTTCGAGCGCGTCATTCCCCAGTTGAAGGCGGGCGGGGCGACCGACGCCGATCTGCACGCTCTGCTGGTCGACAATCCGCGCCGCTTCTTCGCCGGGGACGCGACGCCTGCGCCGATCGGCTGAGTCGGCGGCGCCCGCCGATGGCGGCCGTGCCTGAGAGAGGTGGAAGCGCGCTTCGCGAACCGAGCGGCGCGCTTCCGCCTCCTCGCCTGACTTGTCGCCAGGCTACTCCGAAACCGGTTCCTCGCCGCGCAGTCGCTGCACCGCCGCGTAGATTTCGCGGCGATGGGCTCCCGAAGGCTTGAGCGCAAGCACTATTTCGCGCGCCGTCATCCCTTCGGCGATCAGCGCTTCGACGCGGCGTTCGAGTTCGTCACCGCCAAGCTCGGCCTCGACCGCTTCGATGTAGACGGCGACCGAAAACTCGCCGCGCGGAGCGTGCTCCGTGAAATGCGCAGCCACTTCGCTGGCAGAACCACGCAGCACTTGCTCGTAGAGCTTGGTGAGTTCACGGCCCACCGCGACCGGAGGGTCGCCCAGTATCTCCGCGATGTCCTCGAGCAGTGCCACCACGCGGTGAGGAGACTCGAAGAACACAACGGTGCGGCCGGCGCCGCGCAGCCGCTCCAGCGCGTGACGCCGCGCCGACGCTTTAGTCGGCGGAAATCCTTCGTACGCGAATCGATCGGTGGGAAGCCCGCTGATCGACAGCAACGCTACCACCGCCGAAGGACCCGGCACTGCCACCACTTCGACGCCGGCGTCCGCAGCCGCGCGCACCAACCTATAGCCCGGGTCGGAAACTCCCGGAGTTCCGGCATCCGACACCAACGCGATGCTCTGCCCTTCCACAAGCCACGCGACAAGTCCCGGCGCGAGCCGGCGCTCGGTCTCTTCGCGATAGCTCACCATCCGCTTCTTGACGCCGATGCGTTCGAGCAGGCGCCCCGTCACTCTGGTGTCCTCGGCGGCGACTACATCAACATCGCGAAGGATCTCGTTGGCACGGGGCGACAGGTCGCCCATGTTGCCGATCGGGGTCGCGACGACGTAGAGCCTTCCGGCCACGGATCAGAGCCCCCAGTCGCGAGCGTACCTGAAGTCGGGATCGACAGTGCGAGCAGAGATCTTGGCGATGACGGGAAGGCGGCGCTTGAACTGAGACGAACGCACCATGCCCGCGATCCGTTCGATGAACGCGCGCTCGAAACCCATCGCCAGGAGTTCGTCCTGACTACAGCGCTCGTCGATCATCCAATAGAGCAGGCGATCGACTTCGCGGTAGCTGAAACCGAGTTCGTTTTCGTCGGTCTGTCCGGCCCACAGATCGGCGGTCGGCGCTTTCTCGATGACGGAAGACGGAATCCCCAGGTGATTGGCCAATCCCCAGACCTGAGTCTTGTACAGATCGCCGATCGGGTTGAGAGCAGAAGCCATGTCGCCGTAGAGTGTGCCGTAGCCCAACAACAATTCCGTCTTGTTGGAAGTACCGATCACCAGCGCCGAAAGCGCCGCCGACTGATCGTACAGGACTGTCATCCGTTCACGCGCCATCTTGTTGCCGCGACGCAGGCGGCTGGCGTCAGGGAAACGGTCGAAATACGAATCGACCTGCGCACTGATGTCGACCAGGAGGGTTTCGATGCCGAGAGCGCCGGCGACAGCGCGTGCGTCGTCTGCGCTTTCCGGACTCGACGACTTGTAGGGCATCACGACGCCGAGAACGTTCGCTGCGCCCAAAGCGCGCGTGGCTATGGCTGCTGATACGGCGGAGTCTACTCCGCCGGAGAGCCCGAGCACCGCACGCGACAGCCCGACCTTGCGCACTTCGCACGCGACAAAGTTGACCAGCAGACGCTCGACCAGTGCGTAGTTGGTGGCCGGAAACGTCGGCGACGGTGGAAACGCGGCGCCGCGAACGCCGGCCGGCAATGCCGACACGACGCGTGCCGTGTCCGTCACCGCGACCGTCGCGACTTGCGCAACGACCTGAGCCGGTGATGCTTCGACGTCTGCCGTTTCGACGACCGCGCCGACGGGTTCAACGGCAGCTACTGACTCAGCAGGAGCAACTTCGATTACCGCGGCCGCCTTGCTGCGCGACTTCCTCGGCTTCGCGACAGGCGGCTCGCTCACCGGCGGAGATTCCGGACTCTTCTTCACACGCGGCGCTTTGGCAGCGGTCGACAAGTCCGGGGTCTTCTTCGCACGCGGCGCTTTGGTAGCGGTCGGAGATTCCGGACTCTTCTTCACGCGCGGCGCTTTGGCAGCCGTCGGCAAGTCCGGACTTTTCTCTACACTCGCCGGCTCGATCCCTGATGGGGAGTCGGGATTTTTCTTTGCGCGCGGCACCTCAGTTCCCCTCGGAGTCAGATCCCGGCAACTTCACCGCGCGCGCCGGACGCTCGCCACGGCCCGGGCGCTTACGCTCACGAGACGCTGCGGAGTCGTGGCCACCACCTGATCGCGGTGCATCCTTCGTGTTCTCCGAGGAGCGAGGCGCAGACGAACGAGGACGGCGGTCTCCTTCGTCATCGCGACGCGGACGCGGACGGTCATCGCCGCCGCCACTGAAGCGAGGCTTGAAACCACCGGGACGGTCATCGCCGCCGCCGCCGAAGCGAGGCTTGAAACCGCCGGGACGGTCATCGCCGCCGCCGCCGAAGCGAGGCTTGAAACCGCCGGGACGGTCATCGCCGCCGCCGAAGCGAGGCTTGAAACCACCGGGACGGTCATCGCCGCCGCCGCCGAAGCGAGGCTTGTAACCGCCGGGACGGTCATCGCCGCCGCCGCCGAAGCGAGGCTTGTAACCGCCGGGACGGTCATCGCCGCCGCCGCCGAAGCGAGGCTTG
>CAITLU010000050.1 GCA_903893315.1 uncultured bacterium | reverse complement strand
TGTCGGGGACTCGCTCGGGGCATTGCTGGTCAACGTAACAAGAAGGCGATCGGCGCCTACGATGACTCGGTCCACCGCGCGAGCCAAGAGAGCGCCCTTGTCTTCCGCCTCGGCCGTCGGCAGCGCAACTCTCACATCATCCCGAGCGCCGTTGCTCCGGTCGCGCACCGCCACAAAGACCGCGTCCTCTAACGACTGGGCGGGAACGCGCGGAACGCTTCCAACTCGATCAGTCCGATGATCCAGGAGCCCTCGACTTACGTAGTAACGGTACCGCCGTGCGCCCTTTCGTCCCTGCGTGGGCGACATCCGATTCCCCGCATCATCGAAGACCTTACCGGTCAGAGGTGCGGGCTTCACGGCGGTTGGACCTCGGTGTCCGTTCCGCTTCGCTGCGAATGCATTCTCGACACTCGCCCAGAGATCGGCATCGATGATCGCGTCGTGCTCACCGGGATACGCGATTCCTTGGTGAACGACTTCTCCGATGTACATACGATTGCGCAGGATCCTTTGCAGGTGGCCACCCGAGAAGTTCTTTCCGCCAAAGCCTCGGCTGGTCTCGCTGGTGTAGACTCTGGTGCGGTGGCCGTCGCGCACAAGTTCGCGGGCAAGCGAGGTGATGCTGCGAAGCTCCTCGTCGTCGTGTGCCAAAACTCCGCCGAACCCTACGCGGCCTCTCGATCGCAAGATTTCAGCACGCCGCCGAGCCTCTCCCGGCACGCGACTCGGCCGACTTTCTGCGGTTGACCGCGGGACCGCTCGATCAGCCGGCCCGCCCACCAGGCTCCGCCGCGAGCATTCGCCCGGACGCCCGAACGGCAGTTCCCGCTATTCCCTGATACGCGGCTGAAATTCCCTGTTCGGCGCGGCAGGGAATTCCGGCAGATAGCTGCGTACACCAAGCGCGATTTGGCCGGTTCACGAAGAGTTGGTGATGGGGCGAAAGTGCGGGGGGGGCCGGCAAGCTGCCAGAGAGAGGGCGGAGGCCCGACAACAGGCAACTACGCCACCACCGGGTTCTCTCCGGTTCACGACCGATCGTGACCGAGGGTTCTCACGATCATCCCACTCAGCAGGCAGTCAACCCGAACAGCGTTCTCTGTTCCGACCATTCGAGCGGGATGGGTTCTCGCAATGAGTCGACGGTGAGAGCACGAGATTCTCTGCTCGCATCTTGGGCGGCTCGCTTGGGATGGGACGTCAGGCGAAGGTACCGTCCTTCATGCAGGCGTGGAAACGCTCATGGCAGGCGAATGTTGACCGAACGGTCACAGCAACCGTGACGTCGCGCTCCCAATTGCCTCGGGGTCAGTGCTGCCAGGCCACTGGCCCGCGCTAGAACTCGGGAACACCCACCTCGCTCAGGTATGAGTACGTTGAGTTGTAGTATTCCGGTGCACGCGTCGCGTCCTCCGGATCGCCGGGTGGCACAAAGATCACCATTCCCTGCCGGGCTCGCGTCAGCAACACGCGGTACGCGTTGATCAGGTATTGCTGGCGATTCGATGCTCGGATCTTTTGCCATCCCTTTGCATTGAAGGACCGATGCTCCCAGCCACTCGAAGTGAACCGCAAGTCTGCGTCCCACGTCACGCAAATCCAATCCAGCTCGAGCCCCTGGATCTGATACTCGGTGGCGGCGTCCTCTAAGTACCAACTAGACCGGGTGTCACTCGAATCGTTGAGAAACCACTGCACCGGGTCGATCTGCACACGAACATCCACCGCATGAGGTTTCAGACGGAGTGCACCGGAGCTTGCGACAAGGCCGTAGCGCTCCGAGCCGCGCGCATGTTCACGCGTCCATCGCTTGGCGG
Organism: uncultured bacterium; assembly: GCA_903893315.1. Taxonomy (GTDB): domain Bacteria; phylum Desulfobacterota; class Binatia; order UBA1149; family CAITLU01; genus CAITLU01. Next base: position 7,202 of record CAITLU010000050.1, on the reverse strand, counting down.
CAATCAGATCTCGCGTGATAGCAATCGGGTAGCGCAATTTCACTTCGGTGAGCAGCCGACGCGCCCTGTCGGGTTCGAGATCGAGGAGCGCTTTCACAAACGCAGAGAGTTTCTCGGAGCGAAACGATCGCATGGACACCGCCAGATGGAGGTCCGGATTCTGTTCCACCCTCGCGACGCCGGTCAGTTTCTCCAGCGCGCGACCCGCGGCGTACTCGCTGTCGGTCAGTTCAGGTGAGAGATAGGCACGCCATCCCGGGAAATGCTCGCGCACAGCGTCAAACCAAGCGCTGATCCCCGCCTCACCGGTATTGATTTCCTGTCCGCCACCAACAAGGCAAATGATCACGGCCCAGTCGGAATGACGGTCCATGTACTCGATCAGGAATTGAGGTTCGGACCGATCGAACCCCGACCGCCCTTTTCTTCGCTTCATAAAATCGGCGGTCTTGGCCAAGTCCCAAGCTCGCTGAGCCTCGTCAAAAATTACCACCCTGTCGTGCGGAGCTTCACGGGTTTCGAGAGTTCGTACGCCATCGTCACGAAATTGATGAACGTTCTGAATGAACGGCTTGACCTGTTGGCCGACGACGCCCTTTCTCACCCGTTCGCCGGCGGCGCGGCGTCGAGCTACTTCGTCACGCGTTAGTGCTTCGCGAAGCACTGCGACAAGCGGGCCATTGCCCGAGAGGAACACTGCGTGCTTTGCATCGTCGCTGCGTCGGCGCTCTGTGGCCACATTTAGCCCAACAAGCGTCTTGCCAGCACCCGGAACACCGGTTACGAAAACGATAGCCTTGAAACTCTCGCGGGCGGCATCTTCGATCACGGCCTCCACAGTTCGCGAAGTCACGGTCAGATTTCTTGCGCCGGCGTCGCTTCGCGAGATGGCTTCAACTGTGTGCCGTGCATAGAGCGCCTGTGCGGCTTCGATGATGGTAGGGGTTGGTTGGTACGGCGCCACTCCCCACGACCCACCGTCAATTTGTGCCCCATTCGCTTCGAGCCGGGCTTCAGTGATTGCGCCGGCCAAACTCCTGGCGGTGCTTCGACGAGGAGGACGAACTCCATCCGCGTGAGGCGGTCCCCAACGCTCGTCGTCACGCGCCGCTTCGGAGGCAAGAAGCAGCGGGAAAATGGCTGCAGCATGGCTGCCTGCATGAAAGTTCTTGAGGTCGAGCGCGTAGTCCCACGCCTGATTATAGTCGGCAGAAAGGTACTCGCGCTCCCCTATCTTGAATTCGATGGGCACGATGGCTGCCCCCGTGATTACTATGGCATCGACCCGGGATCCAAGCCGGGGAATGTCGAACTCCAGGAAGATCCAGCCTTTCACGTCGATCAATGCGTCGCGAAGAATCGTGATCTCAGTGATCCACGCGTCGCGCTGGGATTGGGTTACGTCGAACTGACTCGCGCCAACCAGGTCACCCAGAACATGCTCAGCTGTCGTCGTAAGGAACTCGGCGATTGGGGCCGCGTACCACGCGGGATAGCGAGCAGACGTTCGCATTGCGACTTTCACGGCGGATTGGGTCGTTCTCGGCGGCCAAACCCGTGCTAATGCGCCCCTTGCTGTTCGTGCCTGACCGCGGGGCGAATCTCCTTCTTGATCCGTTCGCCGCTGCCGATCTCCGCAACCCGCAGGTCGTAGGCTGCCTGCAGGTTGAGCCAGGACCGGGCATCACCGCCGAAATAGCGGGCCAGACGCATCGCGGTATCCGCCGAGACGCCGCGCCGCTCTCTTACCACCTCGTTGACCCGCGGAGCGGGAACGCTGAGAGCCTTGGCGAGTGCATTCGCACTCATGCCCAACGGCTTCAGGTATTCCTCGCGCAGAACTTCACCGGGGTGGACAGGCCGCATACCGTTCTTCATTGGTGTTCTACGCCTCCTTGCTCAGTGATAGTCGACAATCTCGACATCCTCGGGCCCTTGAACCGTCCACCGAAAACAGATTCGGTACTGGTCGTTCACCCGGATACTGAAGAAGCCTCGCCGGTCACCTCGCAGCGCTTCCAGCCGGTTGCCCGGCGGGGATCTGAGAAAGTCGATCGTTTCGGCAGCGTCGAGCATCGCCAGCTTTCGCGTCGCCACAACTGCGATCCGGGCGAAGCGTCGGCAACGCCCCGTCTCGAACAGTTCGCGGGTATCCTCGCACCGGAAGCTCCGGATCACGCGACCGAGAGTATAACGCTAAACGTTAAGCGGCAAGGGAAGAGGAGAAAGTGACCAACGTCAACTATTTCTTTCGGGACCGATGACGCAGGAGATCGCTCTGGAGTTGCGCAAGGTTCCAGCAAAAGCGACGGCGCCGCCGGTCGCAAAGGCCGCGGCCCCGCCCGTCGAGCAGGCCGCCGTCGTCGAGCTTCCGCGATTCGCGCCCCATCCCGCCCCGAAACCTGTGGACAAGAATGCCGCTGCCGAGCGCGCCGCTGCAGAGAAGACCCGCATGGAGCTCGCCTCGCTGAGCTCAAGCTATGACAGCTTGAAGCGCGATGCCCGCGAGCAGATCGCGTACAAGGAAAAATTCATGGCCGATGCGGAGCGTCTCGGCGTCGACTTCAATCACGAGACCAAGCAGGCGCTGGCCTCTCTCCGATCGAAACTCAGCGAGTGCGATTCCGCCTTCTACGCGGAGAACGCGGCCGACGAAAAGGCGTGCATTCCCGGTCTGAAGCGGGCACTCGATGCGCTGGCGTTGCTGCGCTGAGGCGCAGCAACGCCTTGGAGTTCGACACAGCAGATTGCCAACGTGGACTGGCAATTTCTGACGACTACTCGACAAGCCGTCCTCGGAACGATCCCTGGAGCCGGGCACGGGGACTAGCCGACGGACGGGGGTTCCCGGTCTGTGCCCGAGCGACGACGCTCCCGCCCAATCCGCGGCAACGCCCGTGACGTCGTCACGCGACACCCGGCCCGATCTCACTGTCGGCGAACTGCCACGACGGACGGGCGGCACACCTGATGCAAGCCTTCCGTAATTCCCTGTTCCACAGCAGCAATGTCGTTTCTTTCCCTGATACCTCGAAAATGTTCCCTGTTCGGGGCACCAGGGAATTCTCTCCGAAAGCCCGGTGATGCCGTTGGGTTCCGGTCGCGCCTGCCTCCCCGCCGGCCGCTGAGTCGCGAAACTTCCCTGTATTTTCCCGTACGAACAGGGAATTCCCGCCGCCGGCCGCAGAGAGCCGCTGGACCTCGACTGCCCCCGCCGCCACCGAGTCTCGGCTTCAGCGCCTGTTGTGCGTCGTAGTGCCCGCTGTTCTGGGTGCGAAACGGGATGGGACGATCGGTGAACAGGCCTTCGAGCCGGCGTTCATACCTGCTGGCCACTTCCGGCCAATCCGCCTCCGTCAATCCGTGACTCTGGTAGATCAGGAACGGCGGCAGCACCTCCATGCCCGGGTAGAACAGGACGCCGTGTTGAATTGGCCAGAGGATGTCGTCGATTGCCCCGTTCACGCCGCGAGGACCATAGTGCGATTCATGACCGCCCATTGTGACGGTGAGCATCGCGCGGCGTCCGGTGAGCGTACCTTCGCCGTAGCGGTCACCCCATCGCTCGCCCTCGTGCTCGCCGACGCCGTAGGCAAAACCGAGCGCGAACACTCGGTCTATCCAGCCCTTCAAGATCGCAGGCATACTGAACCACCACATCGGAAAGCTCAGGATGACGGCGTCCGCCCACAGCAGCTTCTCCTGCTCGCCCTCGATGTCCGCGGACTGACTGCGACCGGCGAATGCAAAACCCGACTCCGTCGCATACAGAAGCCGGTCGGGTTGCACAGGTTGCAGGAAGTCCGCCCGGCTCGCGACCGCGTTCCATGCGGACGCGTAGAGGTCAGACACCTGCACCTCATGCTTGTGCGCTCTGAGCGTCGTTGTCGCGTGATCCTTGAGCGCGCTGGTCAACGATTTTGGCTCCGGGTGCGCATGAACGATCAGAACCTTGCTCATCGATACTCCTCAGCGCGGTGGCGTTCGCCGGGTTCAGCTTCGTACACGCTTCCCTGACGCTGCGTCTCCCCTCCGTTCCTTTCTGTGACGGCGCCGCAGGTGATGCCTAAGCCAAACCCCTTTCGAGACGAATTCGGTGAATTGTGTCTTCGAAATCCTTCGGCGGCGCTTCTACGCCCTGCTTCACGACCATCGTGATGGCGCTGGTCGGGCAGTTCGCCACGCACAGTCCGCAACCGATGCAGCGACCGTCTATGATGCCGTAGGCTTCGGCGGTCTCCTCGATCGCGGCCATCCGGCAGCGCTCGACGCACAAGTTGCAACTCGTGCACGAGTCCGCGTCAATGACGGCTTCGTAGTTGGACAGCACGAACATGGCAGGCTGCGGCATGTCCTTGATCGTCTTCAGGCCGGCGCAGCAACACGTACAGCAGCAGCAGACCGCTTCGGCCCTGGCCGAATTGGAGGGGCGCAGGATCAGCCCGGCGTTCTCAGCAGCATCGAGCAGACGGAACGTCTCGTCGTGCTCAATCTGGCGCGCGATCTTGTTGTCGAGCATGAAGCGTGCGAAGTCGCCGAACGCGAAGCAGAGGTCGCGGGGGTTGTTGCACTTGTGCCCGAGCAGTTCCTCTTCCTTGCGGCAGATGCAGTCGCCCACCGCGATCAGCTCCTGCTCCTTGACCAGGTCGCGGATGCGGTCGTACGTCGCGACTGCAGGGACGTCGATGATCGCCGACTCCAACGGGATGACGCGCATCTGAGGAGTCTTCACCTGCATGAAGCTCATTCCGAGGTACGGCAGGTACTCCTCGAACATCTCGCAGAACTCTTTGTCCATGCGCCCGACCTGGAACTCGTAGACGCCGACGATGAACTGGTAGGCACGATACAGGCGTTTTTCACCGTCGCGGGTGCGGAAGATCAGGCCCTTCATGGCCATGTCTTCGAGCATTGGCGCAAGCTCGGCTTCGGGCTTGCCCAGGCGCGCGGCTACCGCCGAGGCCTCCTCAGGGTCCTGCGTGAGCTGCATGGTCAGCTCGGCGTGGTCGGGCGTGTACAGTTTTTCGAGAATCCTCAGTTCGACTCCCGTCGGTGTGGCCGGATATCCCGCCGGCAGCGAGTCCATGAATTCGCGGAGTCGTGCGTAAACTTCTTCACTCATCGTGTTGCTCCTGCCGCGGCCGTCGATGGCTCGCGTGCCGAACCGTCGCTGTCCCCTCTAGTCAGCTCAACGCCTCGACGCGGCAAGGAATGTGGCGGTGGTAAGGCGTAGCCGCCAAACGATCCCGATAGGTGTTCTTGGTCACGCGGTTGGCATTGGCCCCGAACCTCTTGCCCTTGTGGACCAAGCCGAATCCCTGCGGCATCAGGAGGTATCCGGGCCGCGTCAGCTCCGTCACCTCGAGTTCGATGGATTCGTGACCGGCTTCGGTGGTTACGCGTACCGGCTGTCCGTCCTTCAAGCCGTTCGCCTCCGCGTCGCGCGGATTCATGTACAAGGTGCAGGCCCGTTTGCCTTCGTTCCAGACGGGATCACGCATGGCCGAATTGGCGTTCGTATCCATGTGATTGCCGGACGACAAGATAAACGGGAAAGCCCGATCCGGCTCGAGCGCTTCGGCTTCCTTGGCGGGATCGATCTCCTCCATCCACGCCCTCAGTTCGGGAATGTCCAGGTTGATGCGGCCATCTTTCGTGGCCAGGCCCTTCAGGTTGTCGTCGCTGCCCACCTCCCCGATCCATATCCCCTGGGGAGTCTCCAGACTCGCTCTGAAAATCTCTTCACCCAGGAAAGGTCCGGGAGTGAAGCCTGCCCGTTCGGCATTTGCGTGCGCTTCCGGAGGCAGGACTTGCAGAGCACCCCAGATGGCGGCCAGGTTGACCGAACCCATACTCTTGCCCAGGGTCTTGGCCACGATGAAGGGAATCCGCGGCGCGACATCGGGATTGCTTCCCATGAACTGCATCAAGGCCATGCCGAAGCTCAGTCGATCGCCGCTTTCCGCAGCTGCGAATAGCGAATCGGGGATGTCTGGAATCATGCCGAGACGATCCGCCAGCCCCGTGAATATCTCCGCCGCCGCCATCTGCTCCCCCTCCGGTTGCACTACTGGCTGGCTGATCTGGAAGAACACCTTCGGATAGCTGCCCAAGACGAGTCCGGTGTCCCACGACTCGTATCCAGACAGATCGGGCAGAACATATTGGGATGCGGCCGCCGTCTCCGTCATGGCGACGTCGATGGTGACCAGCAGGTCCAGCTCTGCGAACGCTTTCTCGTAGGCCGTTGTATCGGCAAAAGCGCGAAGCGGGTTGGCGGCACTGACAATCACGGCCCTCAACCGCTCGGGATGGTCGGCCAGGATCTCTTCTGGCATGACGTTGGGGGAATAGAGTCCGCTGATGGCCGGGAGGTCGGTGGCCAGTGCGCGCCAGGTGTCGGGATCTCTCTCGTCGGTGTGAGCGTCGAGTCCGATCACGGTGCGTGGTGGAAGGACGTTTCCGCCCGGTGCCCCGATTCGGCCACATACCGCGCGCAGGACGGTCTCGAGATACGACACCAGGGTGCTGTGGCGATTCATCAGCACGCCCAGATCGCTGTCGTGGCTGGACTTGCGGGTCGCGAACAGCCGGCTGACCTCTCTGACCTGTTCGAAGTCGAGCTCACATACCTCCAGTGCGGCCTTGGCATCGAAATCGGTGAACCAGGAGCGAATCCCCTCGAATCCGGCCACATGCCGGTCGATGTACTGCTGATTTTGCCAGCCCTCCTGCAGGATGATCGCGATCATCGCGCGGTAGAAGAGCGCGTCGGTCCCCGGTCTGATGGCGAGGTGGATATCGGCGATCTTCGCGGTCTCCGTGCGGCGCGGATCGACGACCACCAGGAGCCTGTCAGGATCCTTGGCCATCTCCTTCAGGACGGTACGGGCCCGCGGAAAGTGGTGGCTCATCATGGGGTTCTTCCCGACGATCAGCAGCATGTCCGTCGCCTCTTCGTCTACGGTCGGGTGGATCGATTGGCGGCCAAAGGTTCTTCCGTCCACCCAGTAACGGCCGGTCAGTTCCTGCGCGATGGCGCTGTACAGGTAGTGCGAACCGCACCCGTTCATAAAAGCGGCTACGTACCCGAACTGCATCGTGCTGCCCAGCGTTCCTCCACCCATCAGGGCCAAGGAGCGAGGACCGTGAGCGTCCAGGATCGCTTTCAACTTCTCGGCAATCTCGTCCAGAGCCTGGTC
>CAITLU010000049.1 GCA_903893315.1 uncultured bacterium | reverse complement strand
CGATGCCGGCGCCGATGTCGCGGTGGCGGACCTGTTGCCCGAGGTCGAGGAGACCGCAAAGCTGATTCGCGAGCGAGGCCGGCGTGCTCAGGCGGCGGCTTTCGACGTCGCAGACGGCGCGCAGGTGCGTGACGGGGTCGCACACCTGCGCGCCGCGCTCGGCGACATCGACGTGCTGGTAAGCGGGGCCGCTATCGTCACCAACATCGCCCCGTTCACCAGAATCACCGCAGATGCCTGGCAGCGCGAACTGGCGGTCAATCTCACCGGTGCCTTCAACGTGATTCAGGCGGTGATCGGCCCCATGATCGAGCGGCAATGGGGACGCATCGTCGTCATTTCCTCCGGCGCCGCCCACGGCGGTCTTCATCACCAGGCCGCCTACGCCGCCAGCAAGGCGGGGCTGATCGGCCTGGCGCAGACCATCACGCTCGAACACGCACGTCACGGCATCACGTGTAACGTCGTGCTCCCCGGACTGATCGAAACCGAACTGGTCGCGATGATGCCAGCCGAGATCCGCGCCGCGACGACCGCCAGCACCCCGGCGCGGCGGCTCGGACGCATGGACGAGGTTGCCGGCCTGATCGCTTTCCTGGCCTGCGAACAAGCCGGCTTCATCAACGGCGCCGAGATCGACATCGACGGCGGCATGCGCCTCAACACCGGCTCGCTCGGCAGCCGCAAGGAAGTGCGCACACGAACCGAAGGGGCGTGACGCAAGCCCGAAGACAAGGAGATTCGTCGCATGGCCGATCGACGCACGCAGTCGCGCATTCCGTTGCAACCCGTCTACACACCGAGCGACCTCGGCGCTTTCGACTACGCCGCCAGCTCGGGTGATCCGGGCGTTTTTCCCTACACACGCGGCACTCGCGCCCAGTCCCCTGGACGCACCAGCTGGATACAGCGCGAATTGTCCGGCGAAGGCGACGCCAGGTGTTCCAACGCTCAGCTCAAGTATCTGCTCGCAAAAGGTCAGACCGGCCTCGACGTCATCGGCGACACTCCGACGATGGGATGCCTCGACCCCGACCACCCGCTGGCCGTACACGCGGTCGGCACCCAGGGCGTGTCGCTGTGCTGCCTGGCTGACTACCGCGATCTGTACGCCGACCTGCCGCTCGATCGCATCACGATGTCGCACTCGCTGCCTGCGGTATTCGCGGTAGCCGGCCTTCACTGCGTGGCACACGAGCGCGGTCTGTCGCCGGCGTTGCTGCGCGGCTCGGTGATCCAGGCGCCGTACTACTGCGAAGACTGCAGCTACGCGGTGCACATGCCTTTCAAGCTGCGCGTGCGAATGGCAGCCGACACCATAGCCTTCTGCGCGGTCGAAATGCCCAAGTTCCACGCCTTCATAGAAGACACCTACTTCATCAGCGAAAGCGGCCTGGATTCAGTCGAGGAGATGGCGCTTGGGTTCGTCGAACTTCGCGGCCTGGTGCGCGAACTGCTGCAGCGCGGCGTCGCGATCGACCGCTTCGCGCCGCGCATCGCGATCCTGCTCAACTGCCGCATGGACTTCTTCGAGGAAGTCGCCAAGATCCGCGCGACCCGCCGACTCTTCGCGCGCATGATGCGCGACGAGTTCGGTGCCACAGACCCGCGCTCGTGGGCGGTTAACATCGCGGCACACACCTCGGGGCTGACGCTGACCGCGCAGCAGCCGGCCAACAACATCGTGCGCGGGGCGATACAGGCACTGGCGCTGGCATGCGCCGGCGTGCAGGCCATCGAAGTCTCCACCTTCGACGAAGCGTTTCGCACCCCGAGTCCCGAAGCTCACCTGGTCGGACTGCGCACTCAGCAGGTGATCGATCTCGAGTCGAACGTCGGTCAGGTGGCCGATCCGCTCGGCGGATCCTATTACGTCGAAACTCTCACCGACGATCTCGAACGACGCATTTCGGAAATGGTGCAGGCAATCGAGGCTCGCGGCGACCCTGCGCGGCTGTCGGATTCGGGGTGGTTCCGCAGCGTGTTCCAGACTGCCATCGAACGTCACGCACGCGGGATAGCCGACGGCACGACCGCAAAAGTCGGCCTGAACGTGCATCGAGTGCCGGACGAGGAAGACGTGCTGCTGCGCGAAGTCGCGGAGCGCAAGATCGAGCCGTCCAGGGAACGCATCGCCCGGATGAAGACGTACCGCGCCGGGCGCGAAGTCGAGCCGCTGCGCGCCGCGATACAGGCACTCGAAGCCGACGCGCGCGACGAGCGAACCAACCTGCTGCCGGCGATCATCGCCGCCACCAAAGCCGGCGCGACGATGGGCGAGATGGCCGGAACCTTGCGCCGGGCGTACGGACAGCCAGCTGATCCGTTCGGACAACCGGACGTCGCGCTGTGAGCCTCGGGAGACCTGCGGTGAAGAAGATTCGTGTGTTGATGGCAATGCTCGGGCTGGACCAGCACGAGGTCGGCGCCATAGCCGTAACCGGTGTCCTGCGCGACGCCGGGATGGAGGTGGTCTACGCCGGTCGCTTCAATCTGCCTGCGGCGGTCGTCAAGAGCGCGCTGGAAGAAGGCGTCGACGTCATCGGGCTGAGCTGTCACTCGTGGGAATATCTCTACTATCTCGATGAACTGCTGGCGCTGCTGCGCGAGCACGACCTCGACGTTCCGGTGATCGTCGGAGGTTCGGTCGTCACTCCCGGCGACGCACGGATACTGCTCGACAAAGGCGTGAGCGCGGCGTTCGGGCCGACCGCGACGCCCGACGAAATAATTGCTTCAGTTAGAAAACTGGCTGGCACCGCTGCGGAGCACGACTCCTCGACGGCGGCGTGCGAAGGACGCGAGTAGTTCAGATGATCAGAACGACAGTAGTTGGAAGCTGGCCGATTCCCGTAGAACTCAAACCGCAACTGACCGCCTACTACCGCGGCGACGTCGGCGATGACGACGCGTGTGCCGTGCTGCAGGCGGCTGCCCGCATCGCGATGGACGAGCAGCGCCAGTGCGGCCTGGACCAGATCATGGGCGGCGAGGTATTCGCTCCCGATTTCGTTCACCATGTACCGACGCGGCTGGCCGGACTGCGCTGCGTCAAGCGCCGCGATCACCGTGCGGGTTACGAAGGCGTCGCAGTGTACGAAATAGATGGCGACCTCAGCGCACCGCACGGGACCGGCCACGCACTCGCCTATCGACGCGAGAAGGCGATCGAGCCGTCGCTCGACAAGGCTGCGGTACCGTCACCGCTGACGATGTGCGTTCCGTTCTTCGGCGACCCCAGACGCGATGAACAGATGCCGAACCTCGCCGCACTGGTCGAAGCGGAGGTCCTCGACATGGCGGCAGCCGGCGCCAGCGAGGTGCAGCTCGACGCTCCGGCGGAAGCCGTGGCACTGGTAATGGGGGCGCAGGATCCGGATGCGATCCTGCAGTGGATGCTGTTCCCGTTCCGCCGCCTGACTGGCATCCGCCGCAGCATCCACTTCTGCCTCGGCGACATGGGCAAGAGGCCGTTCACGCAGGAGCAGCACCTGCACGCGCTGATCCCGGCCCTGCGCAAGATGGATGGTCTCGTGGACCGCATTCACCTGGAGTGCTCATACGCAGGTCAGTGGGATGAACGTGCGCTGCTGACCGAAATCCCCGAGTCGATAGAGATCATCGCCGGCATCGCCGACGTCAAAGGCCCGGTGCAATCGGTCGATGAACTTCGGGCGAAGATCGACGCGCTCACGGCATTCGTCGATCCTCGGCGACTGCTCGTGTCGTCGTCCTGCGGCTGCGGGCGATGCACGACGGCACAGGCCAGGGACTTGATGACCAACCTGGTGGCGGCCGCCCGAGCGGCCTGAACGCAGCAGGCTTTGCCCAGAGTTTTCCAGACAACTTCGTCCGGATAATCGCCCGCGATCCACTCGCTGAAAGCGGCTTGCGCGCTCTACGACAACGACTTCTTTCAAGTCGAAGAAGTTATCGTCGCCGTTCGCATCAGAAGCGCACTCCATCAACGCCCGTTCGACCGCAGAACCACGAATAGCTGCGCAAAAATTCGGGTTCGGCGGTAGTGAAAAAAAGCGTTTCCTGACACTACTGACAGCGACGTAAAGGGAGACGCTGTCATGGCAAGACTGGACCGACGTGAATTCCTCAAGAGTTCTCTGGTCATCGGCGCAGGCCTGATCGGGTTATCTACCGAAGCCCAGGCCGGTCCGAAGAACGTCCTGTCGCCGGACCGGATGGGCGTTCTCGTCGACACCACCGCCTGCATCGGCTGCCGCAACTGCGAGTGGGCGTGCAAGACGGCTCACGATCTGCCGACAAATCCACTGGCCAGCTACCAGGACAAGTCGGTCTTCGAAAAGATGCGGCGGCCAGACGACAAAGCGTTGACTGTCGTCAACCGATACGCGAATCCGAAAGACCCCGACGCTCCGTACACGGTCAAGGTTCAGTGCATGCACTGCGACCACCCGGCCTGTGTCTCGGTGTGCATCGTCGGTGCGTTTTCCAAGCAGGAAAACGGCGCCGTCGTGTGGGACACCGACAAGTGCATCGGCTGCCGCTACTGCATGGTGGCCTGTCCTTTCCAGGTTCCGGCCTTCGAGTACGAAACGGCTCTGAAGCCGAACATCGTGAAATGCGATTTCTGCGCGGCGCGGCGTCAAGGCGGCGAGTTGCCGGCTTGTGTCGAGACTTGCCCGGCGGAGGCTCTTACCTACGGCCCGCGAGACGAACTGGTCCGCATCGCCCGTGACCGCACGAAGCGCTACCCGGAGCGCTACGTGAAGGGCGTTTTCGGCGAATACGAAGTCGGCGGGACCGGCTGGATCTATCTGGCCGGAGTGGATTTTTCCGCTCTTCAGTTCCCGAAACTCGGCAACAACCCGGCACCCGGCATCTCCGAAAGCATCCAGCACGGCATCTTCGCGTACTTCGTACCGCCGGTAGCGCTGTACGCCCTGCTCGGTGCGCTGATGTGGGTGTCCAAGGACTGGCCCGAAGGCGAGGACGAGGAATGACGATGGATCACTTCACCAAGCCCACGCCGATCCAGAAGAAGTACCTGACTCCGGGAGTGATCGTGCTGATCCTCCTGGCCCTGAACGGACTCGCCTTCCTGGCCCTGAGACTTTTCTTCGGCATCGGTTCCGTCACGAACCTCAACAACCAGTACCCGTGGGGAATCTGGATCGGCATCGACGTCGCCGGCGGCGTCGCGCTCGCCGCCGGCGGCTTCACCACCGCCGCGCTCGGCCACGTGATGAACCGCAAGGAGTACCACGCGGTAGTACGTCCCGCATTGCTCACGGCCATGCTCGGCTACACGTTCGTCGCACTCGGCGTCACCATCGACATCGGCCGCTGGTACTACATCTGGCACCCGATCGTCTTCTGGAACGGGACTTCCGCGCTGTTCGAGGTCGGCATCTGCGTGACGATCTACGCGACCGTCCTCTACACCGAGTTTCTCCCGATCGTCACCGAGAGATTCATCGGGCACGTCGCGCTCCCCGGCCCGCTGTCGCGGCTCGACGGCGTTATCGACAAGCTCCTGCGTGCACTGGAGCGCGGACTTTCCAAGGTGATGTTCATCTTCATCATCGCCGGCGTCGTGCTCTCGACCCTGCACCAGTCATCGCTGGGCACGCTGATGGTCATCGCCGGTCCGAAGATGCACCCCCTGTGGCAGACGCCGATCCTGCCGTTCCTGTTCCTGCTGTCGGCTATTTCGGTGGGATTCCCGATGGTGATCTTCGAATCCATGCTGGCGGCGCGCTCGTTCGGAATGAAGCCGGAAATGGCGATTCTCTCCAAGCTCGGGGCCATGACGGCGCCGCTGCTCGGCATCTATCTCGCATTCAAGATCGGCGACATGTTCATCCGTGAGACGTTCGTCTACCTGACCGTCCTCAACACGCAGAGCGTCATGTTCATGCTCGAAATACTGCTCGGCGTAGTCGTACCACTGAGGATGTTCCTGTCGCGCGGCGTGCTGAAATCGCCGCCCCTGCTGTTCATCGCAGCCTCGCTCACGGTCATGGGTGTGCTGATGAACCGCATCAACAACTTCGTCGTCGCCTATACGCCCCCATATTCGTTCGGGTCCTACTTCCCGTCCATAGGTGAGGTTTCCGTAACGGTTGGCTTCATCTGCATACTCGTCCTGATCTACAGAGCGGCGGTGATGATCTTCCCGGTGATCAGTCTGCCGGACAAGACTCTGTCGCCCAGGGCCAGATACACGATCCGAGGATAAGGCCATGAGAATCCTCTGTGCTTTGTTGCTGAGTCTAGCCGTCGCCGACGGAGCCTGGGGTCAGGCCGAGGTGCCTCCCAAGGCGCCGGCTTCGGTCGTGCATTGCAGGAAGTGCCACACCAGCGATGCTCCGACCAAGGAGAGTCCATCTCTGGTGAAGTGCCCGCGCGGCAACACCAAGGGAGTGCACACCGCCGCCGAGGCCCCGCCGAGCATCACGCTCGGCCAGCCCGGAGGGAATTACGAGCCCGTCGAGTTCTCCCACAAGGCCCACGCCGAGATGTCAGAGATGGGCGGCGGCTGTTACCAGTGCCACCACTACGATCAGGGTGGCCGGATCCAGAAATGTTCGGAGTGTCACTCCACGGAACGCGCTCGCGCCGACGTCGGCAAACCCGACCTGAGAGGCGCGCTGCACCGCCTGTGTGTCGATTGCCATCGCGAATGGGGGCACACCACCGACTGCACCACCTGCCACGGCGACAAACCCCTGCCGCAGGCGCTGAGTTCCAGGCGCGTGGTGTACAAGACCAGCTACCCTGAAGGCGAGACCGTCACCTTCCTCCACGAAGAACACGTCACGCGCTTCGGACTCAAGTGTGCCGACTGCCATCGACAGCAATCCTGCGCGAGTTGCCACGATCCCAAGAAGAAAGGCGAAGGCGCGCTGCCGCTCGAAGACCACCAGTCGTGTTCGGCGTGTCACGCCAACGACGAGTGCTCGCGGTGCCACTCGACCAAGGTGCTCGACACCTTCGATCACGGCCAGAGCACCGGCTGGATCCACAACCGCTTCCACGCAAAAGCGGAGTGCCAGCGCTGCCACACCACTGTCGGCAGGTTCACCAAGATCGACACCGATTGCGAGTCCTGCCATCCGGGCTGGCGGCAGAAGTTCAGTCACGAGAAGGTCGGCTTCGTCTTCGACGATACGCACGTGGACCTAGAGTGCGAGAGCTGCCACGCCGACAGCGCGTTCGCGACGCCACCGGGCTGCGCAGACTGTCACGACGATCGCTCGTATCCGAAGGACAAGCCCGGCAGACCGGTCGGCGCCGCGGGAAAGAAGTAGCCGGAGATCCCTATGCGCGGCAGGCAGATAGGCTTCAAGTTGACGGTGGCGGCGGGAGTGACCGTGCTGGTCACCATCAGCGTGTTCGCCTACATCAGCAGCCGTTCGTACAGCAAGAGCCTGCTCGCCGAAGTGGAGCGTCACGCCAACCAGCTCAGCGAAACGGTGCGATCGAGCACCGAGTACGACATGCTCCTCAACCAGCGCGAGCGTATCCACGAGGGAATCACGCGGATGGGCGGCCAGTCGAGCATCGAGCGCATCCGCGTGATGAACAAGACCGGCACCATCATCTACTCTTCCGACGCCTCCGAGATCGGACAGATGGTCGATAAGAGCGGAGAGAGTTGCTACATGTGCCACTCCGCCGGGCGCCCGCTCGAACGCCTGGAAATGACGGAGCGCACGCGGGTGTTCCGCCTGAAGCCCGATGCTCCTCGCACGATGGGCATCATCAATCCGATTTACAACGCACCGTCGTGCTGGACTGCCGCATGCCACGCCCACCCTCAGTCTCAGGTCGTCCTGGGCGTCCTCGACGTGACGATGCCGCTGGCCGAGGTGGACAAGGACATCCGCAGCGCACGCATCGAGATGATCGTGTTCGCGGTCAGCGCCATCTTCGCACTGAGCCTGATCATCGCGATCTTCGTCAAGCGCTGGGTCGATGTCCCGGTGGACGAACTGCTCCGTGCCGCGCAGCGGATCGGTGACGGTGACTTCAACTTCAGAATCCCCGAGAACCGCGACGACGAACTGGGACTGCTGGCCAAGACGTTCAACAACATGACGCAGAGACTCTCGGAGGCTCGCCTGCAGCTGTTCCAATCGGACAAGATGGCATCGCTCGGGCGGCTCGCGGCCGGCGTCGCGCACGAAATCAACAACCCGCTGACGGGCGTGCTCACCTACAGCAGCTTCCTGCTCAAACGCACCAAGGATCAGCCCGAGCTGCAAGAGGATCTGAAGGTCATCGTGCGCGAGACCATCCGCAGCCGTGAGATCGTCAAGAGCCTGCTGGATTTCGCGCGGCAATCGGTCCCGAAGAAGACCGAGGCCGACATCAACGAGGTCATCGGCCGCGCGGCCACAGTCGTGGAAAGCCAGCTCGCGCTCAACAACGTCAAGCTGGTACAGGCCCTGGACCCGGCACTGCCCAAGGCCGTCGTCGACGCCAACCAGATGCAGCAGGTCTTCATCAACCTGTTCGTCAACGCAGGCGACGCGATCGGTCCCAAAGGCGGAACCGTCGACGTCTCCACGTCGTCGATGAGCCTCTCGCCGGTCGGCACCACGCAGATCAAGAAGGCCATGTGCCCGAAGCGGCACAACCTGATCGACAACGAAGTCCGGATCGACAGCAAGCCGTCGATCCGGATCAAGGCACGCTCCAACGGCAACGAGGGCTTCATCTACCTCAATTCGATGTACGGAGCCGGCGGCCATCACCACGGCATCGTCATGGACGCGACCAAGGAGATGCAGCTGGTCTGCCCGGAATGCTCGGTCTCGCTGCTGTGCCCCGGTACGACTTGCCCGGACTGCGGGTCCGCGGTCTACACATTCGAGATTCCGAGCCGCGGAATGGTCGAAGGCTGCACGCGCAAGGGGTGCGACTGGCAACGCTGGGAGGCCGTCGATACTTCCGGCCAGAAGGAGTACGTGGAGGCACGCGTGCGCGACAACGGCTGCGGCATCGCGAGCGACCAGCTCTCCAAGATTTTCGAGCCCTTCTATTCGACGAAGGGCCAGAAGGGCAACGGCCTCGGGCTGGCCGTGATCTGGGGGATCATAGACAACCACAATGGAACCATCTCCGTGGAAAGCCAGGTCGGCGTCGGCACGACCTTCATCATCCGCATCCCGGTGAGGACCTGATGACGAAGCGCGACATTCTCGTCATCGACGACGAGGAAGTGATCACCGGAGCGGTGGTGCGGATCTGTACTTCCGAAGGGATGACGGTCGATACCGCTTCGAGCGGAGCCGCCGCTCTGCTGCTGCTGGAATCGCACAGCTACCGGATCATCGTCTGCGACATAATGATGACCGACGTCGACGGCTTTCAGTTCCTGGCCGAGGCATCCCGCCGCGGCATCGCGACTCCGGTCGTGATGGCGACCGGCTATTCCACCGTGGAGAACGCGGTGCGCTCGCTGTCCTGCGGGGCAGTCGACTTCATCCCCAAACCATTCACCGCCGACGAACTGCTGGCCGTGGTGCGGCGCGGAATCCGCTGCGGCCAACTCCAGCGACAGGCGGCCGCGCCGGCCGAAGAACTTCCCGACTCGATGGCCTACGTGCCGTGCCCGTCGAAGTACTACCGTCTCGGCTACATCAGCTGGGTGCTGGTCGAACATGAAGGCACGGCGCTGGTCGGCATCACCGACCTCTTCGTGAAAACCATAGACGGGCTGACTGGACTCGCCCTTTCACAGGTCGACGACGAGGTCGTGCAGGGCGAGACCTGCGCCTCGGTAGTCTCGCTCGACGGAACCACGCACGCCGTGATGTGCCCGCTCAGCGGAAGAATTGTAGAAGTAAACCCGGCGCCGGCAGCCGAGCCCACGGTCATAGAGAAAGACCCCTATTTTGAAGGATGGTTGTACCGGATCCTGCCATCCGAACTGGAACCAGATCTGAAACAACTGACACCGTGTAGTTCGGACCGGCTCTGATGCTCATCGTTCCCGAAGGAGACCTGCCATGGTAATCGTATTGATGTTCATCTCTCTGCTCATCTTCATCCTCGCTGACCTGGCGGTGAGGGAGTTGAGTCGCAGATTCCGAGAAAACAAGGCCCGCCAGGAGCGAGTCTCGGCGCTGGCTGAGAGCCTCAAGCTGGACTTCACGCGCGAGGCGGCAACGCTCAAGCGCGCGGAAGTAAAGGATCCCGTCGCGCGCATCCTGTGCGTCGACGACGAGGAAGTCATCCTCGACAGCTTCCGCAAGATCCTGGTGCTCGACGGCTACTGCGTCGATACCGTGCAGACCGGACAGGAAGCACTGGGGCTGATCCAGACACACCACTACGACTTCGTCTTCACCGACCTGAAGATGCCATCGATGGACGGCCTGGATGTGGTGAAATCCGTCAAGCACATGCGGCCCGACATCGACGTCGCCGTCATCACCGGCTACGCCACGGTGGAGACCGCGGTCGAGTGCATGAAATTCGGGGCGATGGATTACATCCAGAAACCGTTCACCGAAGACGAGTTGCTGGCGTTCGTGAAGAAAGCCCTGATCAAGCGCCAGGACCGGATAAAGAAGCAGCTCAAACCACAGGTGCACATCTCGCATCTGCCCGAGGGGCAGCGCGTTCGCACCGGCGAATTCTCGATCCCCGGCGGCGTGCTGATCTCGATGGGACACTGCTGGGCGACCCTGGCTCAGGACGGGTCCGTGAAGATCGGCATCGACGACTTCGCCAAGAAACTGATCGGTCCCATCGACGGCATTTCGTTGCCGAACGTCGGGATGACGGTGAAGGCGGGGCAGCCGCTGTTCAGCATTCGCCAGAAGAATCGCCGCATCCAGTTCCACGCCCCGCTCAGCGGGCGGTTGACGAAGCTCAACCAGGACCTCGCCGAAGACTGCGAGACCCTCGACATGACGCCCTACGGCAAGAACTGGGTCTGCGTAATCGAGGGCGACAACCTCGACGTCGAAGTTCCCGCGCTCAAGATCGGCAAGTCGGCGGTCGCGTTGTTCCAGGAGGACGTCGACCGCTTCCGCGAGATGATGCGGGGGATGCTCAAGACCGGAGCCGACGGAAGTTCCGACGAAAGTGTCTACGCCGGAGAACTGCAGCGCCTCGACGATGCGCAATGGGAAGTGATCGCCAAGGAGTTCTTCCGCCGTTAGCAGTGCGCCCGCAAAAGCCAGTCTGCGGCACAACGCGGCGACGGCGGCCTCCGGCGTACTCTACGCCT
>CAITLU010000048.1 GCA_903893315.1 uncultured bacterium | reverse complement strand
CGGGCCGGGCATGGATGAAGAAATGCTGGGCCACTTGTTCGAGCCGTTTTACACCACCAAACCTGTGGGTGAGGGCACCGGTCTCGGCTTGCCGGTGGTGCGAGGCATCGTGCAGCAACACGAGGCCGGCATCAGTGTGAAAAGCAAGCCGGGTGATGGAACCGAGTTCCGCATGTATTTCCCCGCTGCGGACCCCCGGCCCGCTTCACTTGCGGAGCAATCCGGGCCAGTTGTCAGCGAGCATGATGCTGCTGCGCCGGTGGTACTCACTCAAGGACGGCGCATCCTCTACGTGGATGACGACGACGCGATCGTTTTCTTGATGAAGCGCCTGCTGCGGCGCAAGGGTTTTCAGGTAACGGGCTGCACCGAGGCGAGCGATGCCTTGGCGATGGTGCGCGCCGATCCGGCCGGATTCGATCTGGTCGTGACCGACCAGGCCATGCCCGGCATGACGGGGTTGCAGTTGGCGAGCGCGATAAGGGATATCCGTGCTGACCTCGTTGTCATCCTGGCTTCGGGGTGCGTCACCGATGAACTTCGCACCGAAGCGCCCGCGGCCGGTGTGGCCGAGATCGTATTGAAGCCCAATACGGTGGATGAGTTGTGCAGTGCGATCGTGCGTTTCACGGAAGCCGGGCAGGTGACCGCTCCGGTTTTGTTAACCGGCGGTGTCAGCCGCGGTCACGCGTTGCAATCGAGTCGGGCTAAGGTGATCTTCGCGCGCACAGCGTAGTTTTTGACGCGAAGCGGGTGACGGCGCCGGGAGGCGCGCAAGATAGTCAGGTGTACGGCTAGATGATGGAAACAACTCGAATAGAGGCGATGATCAAAGCGGCGATCCCGGATGCAGACGTCCGGGTGGTCGACATGCATGGCACCGGTGATCACTTCGACGTGGTGGTGGTGTCGGCGGCTTTCGACGGACTGGCCATACTCCAGCAGCACCGCATGGTGTACGGTGCTCTCGGTGACAACATGCGCCAGGCCATTCACGCGTTGGCCATTCGCACGCTGACTCCGGAGCAGTCCCGGAAGGAAACCGCGGCGAACGTTGCAGCGGCGCATTAAACAGCATTTTATCGATGGACAGGTGGACCCATGGCGGATGACATTTTTCAAAAGATAAAGTCGCAGATCGAGAAGGACCGGGTGGTGCTCTACATGAAGGGAACACCGGCCGTCCCGAAGTGCGGGTTCTCGCAGAAGAGCACGCAGGCTTTGCAGGCCGCCGGCGCCCGGTACGCCAGCTACAACGTCCTCGATGACCCCGAGCTTCGCGAAGGAATCAAGCAATTCTCGAACTGGCCGACGATTCCTCAGCTCTATGTCAACGGGGAGTTCATCGGCGGCTGCGACATCCTGGTTTCGCTTCAAGACAGCGGCGAACTCGAGAAACTGGTCAACGCCGGCCCTTCGGCCTGAGGCCGAAGGGCACCGGCCGCGTTCGCTAATCCCGTGTATTCCTCTTCTTTCAGCGACCGTGACCTTGCCGACCTCCAGGCGCGAGGCGTGACCCGCGAGGCGGTGCTCCAGCAGCTGCGTCTCTACCGCGAGCCGCCGCCTCCCGCACGACTGTTGCGTGCGTGCACCGTCGGCGACGGCATCCGCCGTCTAGGCGACGAGCAGGTGCAGTACTACGCCTCACTCTACGACGAGGAAGTCGCGTCGCTCGCCGTCGCCAAGTTCGTTCCGGCTTCCGGGGCCGCCAGCCGCATGTTCAGATCTCTGCTGGCGGTGGCCGGCGACCAGGCGTTGCGCACGCGCACCGACCTCGTTGCCAGAGCCGATGGCGACACCAAGGCGGCGGTGCATGTGCTGGGCGAACTGAGACGCTTCGCATTTTACGAAGACCTGCGCGAGGCGCTGGCCCGTGAAGATTGTTCGATCGAAGACTGCGCGGAGAGCGACGTGTCGATGCTGCTCTCCACCCTGCTCGATCAAAAGGGGTTGGCCTACGCGAGCCTTCCCAAGGGTTTGCTAGCTTTCCACCGGGACGGCGGCGAAGTGCGCACCGCCTTCGAGGAACATCTTGTCGAGGCGGCAGCCTACGCGCGCGGCCGCGGCGACCTTTGCCGTCTGCACTTCACCGTTTCGCCCGAGCACGAAACCCGCTTCCGGGCGCTGCTCTCGTCGGTGGTCGGCATCTACGAACAACGTTTCGGCGTCCGCTACGAAGTCGAGTTCTCGCACCAGAAACCCTCGACCGACACTCTTGCTGTCGATCCCGAAGGCAGTCCGTTCCGTGATCGCCACGGCAGGTTGCTGTTTCGCCCGGCTGGGCACGGGGCCTTGATCGAGAACCTGGCGGACCTCGACTGCGACCTCGTCTTCATCAAGAACATCGACAACGTCACGGTCGACGAGCTGAAGCCGCTGACGGTGGTCTGGAAACGCGCACTGGCGGGCGTGCTGCTGGAACTGCGCAGCGAGGTATTCGCCTGCCGTCGCGCGGTGGAGACCGGCGGTGCGGATGCGGTCACGGCGGCTTTGGCGCTGCTTAGCGAGCACTTCGGTGTCGCCGTGCCCGAAGGAATGTCGGAAGTCGGCAGACGCGAGTTCGTGATCGACCGTCTGGATCGGCCGCTGCGCGCTTGCGGCATGGTCAGCGCCGAGACCAACCCGGGCGGCGGACCGTTCTGGGTCATGGACGCGCAAGCGTGCGCCAGCGCGCAGGTGGTGGAGACCTCTCAGGTTGATCGCGGCGATGATGCCCAGCGCGCCATCCTGGAGAGCGCACGCCACTTCAATCCGGTGGATCTCGTGTGCGCGATGCGGGACTGGAAGGGACGTCCTCTGGACCTGGACCGTTTCATCGATCACGACGCGGTGTTCATCGCAGAGAAGTCCGAGGGCGGCCGTCCTCTTCGCTCGCTGGAACGGCCGGGCCTGTGGAACGGCGCGATGGCTGGTTGGAATACGGTCTTCGTCGAAGTTCCGGCCGATACCTTCCATCCGGTCAAGACCGTGGGCGATCTGCTCAGCGCGGCGCATCAAGGCCGCGAGGCCTGAATCAGTGAACCTCAGTGCCGAGTTCGTCGCGGGCCTCGCCATCGGCCTGCCGCTCGGCATCGGGTTGACAGCACTGTGGATTCGCAGTCGCACCGACGGCGCCGACAAGGCCGCGCGGGTGATGCTCGACGCGATGCGGATCGAGCAGGAAGAAGCGCGGGCTCGCAATGAGCAGACGCTGCGCTCGACGGTACGCGACGTGGTCAGCGGTGCGTCCGCTCAGGCTCTGGCCAGTTCCAGTGAAAACTTCCTGGCCCTGGCGGCGACGCGTCTCGACCAGTACAGCCAGCGCAGCGATGCGGTCCTGGAGGCCAAGCGTCAAGCCATCGGCGGCGACATGGCCAAAGTTACCGAGCAACTCGGCAAGGTCGAAGGGCTGCTAGCCGGCATCGAGTCCGAGCGCGCCAGGCAGTTCGGCGCTCTTGGCCGCGCGCTCTCCGAGGCCACTGAGCGCACCGGCGCGTTGCAGCAGACCACCGAAGAACTTCGCCGCGCGCTGGCTTCGACCAAAGCCCGCGGGCAGTGGGGCGAGCAGATGGCGGACAACGTCCTTTCGTTGCTCGGCCTTCGCGAAGGCATCGACTACGAGCGCCAGCGTACGGTGGAAGGAGGCCGTTCGCGCCCCGATTTCACGTTTCGCCTGCCGCGCGGCCTGCGCGTCAACATGGACGTCAAGTTCCCCTTCGACAATTACCAGCTTTACCTGCTCGCCGCCGATGCCGGCGCCCAGGCTGCGGCGCTCAAGGCTTTCCTCGCCGACGTGCGCAATCGTGTTCGCGAAGTCACGGCGCGCGACTACATCGACACGGCCGCCGGTACCGTCGATTACGTGCTGGTCTTCATTCCCAACGAGCAGGTTTTCGCTTTCATCCAGGAGAACGATCCGTCGATCGTCGAAGAGGCTTTCCGCCGCAAGGTGATCATGTGTTCGCCGTTCACGCTCTACGCACTGCTCGCGGTGATCCACCGTGCGGTAGGCGTGTTCGCCCTGGAACGGCGCTCGCATGACGTGCTGCGTGTGGTGGCCGATCTTCGCAAGGCCTGGGATCAGTACCGCGAGTCGATGGACCGTATGGGTCGTCACATCGAAAGCGTGCGCGGCGAATACGACCGGCTGAGTTCGACCAGGCGCAGCAAGCTTGATCGCATGTTCGACCGCATAGGTGCGCTGGAGGCGGGGGCCGATGACGCGATCGACGCGGGAACCGGTGACGAAATCGAGCAGACGCCCGGCGCGGCGGACGGATCGGAGCCGGGCTCAGAGTCCGCGGGCTGATTCGGGGCGCAGCGCAATGCGTCCCGCCAGTGCGTCGTCCAGCACCGCGACGATGCGCTCGCGATCGCGCGGCAATTTGCCGCTGAGCGGCAGGTAGTTGGAAGCGTGGTTGGTGCGGAACACGGCGTCGGTGGGCCGCGACTGCGCAACCATGGTGCGCAGTTCGCCGAGCATGCAACTGATCGACGGCAACGTGAAATCACCGCGTTGCTGCAGCGTCGCCATCGGCGTCCCTTCGACCACCGTCAGCGTCAGTGCGGACAGGAACTCGGGATCCATCGCCGTCACCAGCCGTGCTGACTCCGACGCGTGCTCGGCGCTGCGCTCGATGCCGCCCGCGCCGAGCAGGAAGATTACAGATAGTTCGATTCCCGCGTCGTGAGCGCGTGCGGCCGCCAGCGCGTGCTGGTCGAACGTCGATCCCTTGGCGATGCGCTTGAGCGTCACGTCGTCGCCGCTCTCGGGGCCGACGTAGAGCAGCGTGAGTCCGAGTTCGCGCAGTCTGCGCAGTTCCTGCGGAGTCTTGGCGAGGATGTTAATGGCGGTGGCGTAGGCGCTGACACGCCTGAGGTTGGGGAATGCCGCGCGTCCGGCGTCCAGAATCGGTTCCCAGTGGTCGAGATCAAGAACCAGGGCATCGCCGTCGGCGACGAAGAGCTTCTCGACGCGCGGGCCGTAGCGCGTGCCGGCCGCCTCGATGTCCGCGAGCGTCTCGTCGAGATCGCGCACGCGAAAGCGCTTGTCGATATACATGTCGCAGTAGGTGCAGTGGTTCCACGAGCAGCCGATGGTGGCCTGCACGATATAGGCGTCGGCCTCGCTCGGCGGCCGGAACATTCGTCCTTCGTAGCGCATGGTGATCGAGGCTCTTCTAGCGTGTTTCCGAGGAAGCCGGAACCGTCCGCGCGATCTTCAGCGCGGCGCCGCTTGTCTTGCCTGGTCCTTCGATACAGACAGACATCGCGGCATTGGAGACGACTCGGTGAGATCGATCCTCGGACGGTAAGGGAGACGGCACATGAGCGACGAGCATGGTGTGGATCTGCGACGGCCACTGCGGCGGCGCGACTTCCTCAAACTCGGGGTCGTCACGCTTGGCGGCTACGCGCTGCTGAAGGTGGGTGTCAGGGGAGTGCTCGGCGCGAGACCGCCGGCCGGAGCTTCGTTGCCCGACGGCTTGAAACACCTGGAAAAGCGCCACGCGGCGATTCTCTCGGCTGCGGCTCTGGCGATGGTCGGTCCCGCCGCGGAGGCCGCGTATCGTGCCGGCCGCTGGCAGCCAGCGCGCGACGCCGACGGCATGCTTGCGGCGATGTACGAAGACCAGCGCGGCCTGGTGCGCACGGCGCTGAACGTGTTCGAGGAATCTACCTGGGGAATGGCGGGCTTCAGCGGACTCGACGCGCAGGCGCAGCAGCGTCATCTGGCTTCATGGCGAACGAGTTCCCTGGGCCTCAAACGCAGCGTCTGGGGAATGCTGCACGCGATCAACTGTTCGTCTTTTTCAGGAACCTCGGCGGGCTGGGAGATCATGGGCTATCCCGGTCCCTGCCTGAAGAGTGCGGAATTTCCCGGCCGATCGCCCGGTCAGTCTGCGACCTTCCAGTGGGACGAACGCGTTCCGTAGCCAGTCTGTCGGGATCGGGAGCAAGTCATGGGTACCATCGAGCGTTGTAAAGTGGTGGTGATCGGCACCGGAGCGGGAGGCGCGCCGGCCGCCGCTCGTCTGGCTGAGACCTGGGGCGAAGGCGTGGTGTTGCTCGAAGCCGGACCTCACATGCACGCGTCCGACTTCACTCAGGTAGAGCGGGAGATGATGCCCAGGCTCTACGCGGGCAGCGGTACGCAAGCCACCGAAGACGGCAGCATCGCTCTCCTGCAGGCCAGCTGCGTGGGCGGCACGACGGTGGTCAACGACGCGCTGTGTCTGCGTCCGCCGCCTGAACTCGAAGAGCGTTGGCGCGCGCTCGGCGCGGAACTGTCGTTGAGCGCGCTCGCTCCGTATGTCGCCAAGGTAGAACAGGAACTCGGCGTCGAGCAGATTCCGCGCTCGATGATCAATCGCGCGAACTATCTGGTGGGACTGGGCGCGGCGCGACTGGGCTGGAAGGGCGAGCGCATGCATCACAATGCGCCGGGATGTCCCGAGTGCGGCTTGCGACATCTTGGTTGTGCCTACGACAGCAAGCGTTCGATGAACCTGAGCTATGTTCCGCGCGCCGTGAAGGCCGGTGCGCGCCTGAAGCCGATGACCAGGGCCGAGCTTCTGGTGCCGCGTGCAGGCGGCTGGCGGGTGCAGTGCGGTGAACTCGAGATCGAGGCAGAGCACGTGGTGCTCGCGGCCGGCGTGGTGCAGACGCCGATGCTGTTGCTGAGAAGCGGCATTCCCGCGGGGCAAGGCCTGCAGATGCACCTTCAGACTCTGGCGTGGGGAGATTTCGCGGAGCCGGTGGACGGCTTCAACGGCATTCCGATGGCCTACGGTGTGCTCGAGTTTTCCGATGTCTACGGCAACACGGGCCCCGGCTTCATGATCGAAGGAGTGTCGACGCAGGCGCTCTCGTTCTCGGTCCAGCCTCAGGCTCAGGGCGCGCTGCACGAAGAGATACTGCGCCGTTATCGCTATCTGGCCGGTGCGGTGATGCTGCTGCGCTCGACTACCAGAGGCAGCGTCCAACTGGGTCCCGGCGGCCGGCCGCGCATCGAGTTCGAACTGCAAGCGCGCGACTACGAGCAGATTTTGAACTTCTATCAACGTGCAGTGGAGATGTTCATGGCAGCCGATGCCGGCCGGGTGTTGCTGTCCCATCGAGAGACGCACTTCGTCACTCAGCCGCCGACGGATCTGCGACTCGGTCCCGGCTGGACCTACCTGTACACCGCGCATCCATTCGGCGGCGCCTGCCGCGGAGGTCCGACGGTGGACGGCGTAGGCCGCGTGCGCGGACAGCGAAATCTGTGGGTGCTTGACGCCAGTGCCTTTCCTGAAGCGCCGGGAGTCAACCCGCAGATCATCATCTGCTCGCTGGCTCTCGAAGGCGCCGAGCGACTGCTGGCCGGGGCGGAGTGAACGCGCCACTACTTGTTCCTGAGGTGTGGTAGATAGACTCGCGGCGCGCCGATTCCGCACAATCCCACGATGTAGCCTTGTGCTTCATTGCACTGCGACAGCGCGGCGCCTGAAGAGTTTGTCGATCGCAGTCGTCTTGTCCGGCTGCTCCTCGGCGTTCCCTTCCTCGCCTTCCTGTCTTGCCGTATCCACAACGGGTGCTCCCCTTGCGGGAGCATCTGTTGTGGATTGCGGTCAGGCGTCGGTCAGCTACAGTACGCCGGTCGTAAGGGTCTGAAATCGCAAGGGAAGGCCTTTGGGCAGGTCAGAAAAAACTGATCTGCTCTGGGGCCTTCTCCGTCTGTCCGCGTATCTTTCCATGGAAGATCAGCATTCGCTCGAACTGCTTGTCAGTGACGCGCATCACCCGGACCTCGCCGTCGGGTGGCAGGTTCGCCATAACGCGTCGCGCGTGGACGTCGGCACTTTCGTCGCTCGCGCAGTGTCGAGCATATACGGAATACTGGAGTTGTAAGAACCCGCTTCTCAGCAGGTTCTTGCGAAAAAAGGTGTATTCCCGTCTCGCTTTCTTGGTGTCCGTCGGCAGATCGAACATTGCAAAGACCCACATGCTGCGAAATCCGCCGAAGCTCACGGCGCGGGGATCACGAGCGCGCCTCGCTCGCCGACGATCTCGGCGCGGATGCTCGCCACGTAGACGTGCAGCGAAGACAAGAGCGGCAGGCTCTGCTCGCCGACGGTTACCGGTCGGGTCAGGAGAGTCAGCAGGCGTTCTCTGTTGCCCCGAGTGATATCGACAACTGCCTCTCCAGCTTTTCCCGCTATGTCGTGTACCTCGGCGTCGATTATGGGCCGGAGCGGTTCGACGAGATCGTCTGCCAGGCAGAACGGGTCGTATTGATTGTGGTGGTGGATTCCAAGAGATGGATGCAGTCCGGCTCCGCAGATCGCTCTTGCGCATGCCGCTCGTATCACCGCGTACCCGTAATTAAGGAGGGCGTTTATTCCAGGTTGTCCGACATTGCGCCTGAAACCAGGACCAAAGAGCAGAGGCCAGTAGGCTCGTGCGGCCTGCGCTTCGATATTGTCAGGATCACCGCTTCTGACTCGCGGTACCATACTTCGAACAGCCACATCACTTACGCCTGCGTTCGCCAGGACGTCGGCTTGGCCGGCAATCTTTCGCCGGATGATATCTTGCCACAGTCGCTTTTGAGTCGGCAGCGTAAGTGCGGCCTGGGCCGCGACGAACTTGCCCTGCAGAGTGTTACCATCCGACGGCAAGAAAACGCTGGCGGGGAGGTGCTTGCTGTCGGAGATGACGACCACCACATCCTGCTCGGCGCATGCTGTGAGCATTGCTTGGGTCAGTCGTATTGCCGGATTGTCGAGGATCAGAGTCCCAAGGTCTTCAAGGGGGACTTGCACTACATCCTGGTCATTGCGCTCGACGATGAGTTGGCCGAGCCTCGTGTGGATGTAGGCAGCAGACGAAATTTCGACGATGCGCTTTATCATGTCTGAATGGCTGGGTTCACTTCTCCAAGCACGTCCACCTCGATTTTCGTCCCCCTGAATTTCCCCACGCTAATCCGCAGTAGGGTGTTGTTATCATCCAGCGTTGCTGCCGTGTGCTCGCGGAATATGAGCCGGTTGTTTGTGGCTCCCAGCCACTGTAGCCGGTACACGCGTGACTTCCCGCCTTCGTCTATTCTGACCATGTCGTTCGCGCTGATCGAGGCCACGAAGCGCCAGCCTGCGTCCGCCGATGTTGCGACGACCGGACTGCGTTCGCGGTGTGCTCGCTGCGCGGCCTCGATCGCTCGTACGAACACTCCGCGCCTTTTGCCCGTGCGTTCTTCTTCGAAGATGGCGACGTGGTGATTATTCCCGAGCTTGAAGTACTTGTATGGGCTGCCGTCGTTTCCCACGACGGGAAGGACGGCTTCGTCGCTGAACGTAACTGCCAGCCTGACGCGGCGAATGGGGATGCCTTTTTCTGGGTTCTGCATGAGCGGGGCGCCGAGTATTTTCTTCATCTCTCTGTCGCTGACGTCGCCGACTCGCTCTAAGACGAGACGCCTGATCGCGGGATCGCGAATCTTTTCGACCTCGCTCTTGCCGCTGAGGTCCGTTAGCAGTTTACGATAGGCGTACGTCCCGTCTCCGCGGCGGCCATAGGCCGTTTCTTCGTGGAGCGCGCCGGAAATCTTGCGGGTCGGTGCATGTGAGACGATTACCGTCGCGATGCACGCCGAAACTTCGTCCTTCAGGCCATGCCAGGGAGGGTTGATGTGGAATCCTTTGTCCCAGGGGCCCATCCCCACGGGGCGAGCGGCGCTGATGGAAACCGCCTTGAGGATGCTTGGTGAACTCAGTGCTATTACCAAAGCATCAATTGCATGATGGCGATGGTCCGCACGATTCTTCTTGCCGGAGCCGTCGATGGAAAGGACCCGGTTCAGATCCCATTTGGTTCGTAGAAGTGCGGTGACGGCTCCTTTGGCGACCTGCATATTGCAGCCGAGAATCGCAAGGAAATCTCGCGCGGCGACGCTGGCGTAGCGTGTGTCGTTAAGCTGTCGAGCGACAAAATCATCAATGCCGTCGAGTTCGCGCTGCTGAAAGCGCCGCTGCTTGCCGAGAGGCATGTTCTTGCTGCACTGTACTATCTGTTCATAGCGGCCAGTGTCCGCACCATAGGCCTCGTACGGGGTCTGGTTTCGCTTGACGAGACGGTTCTCTGCGGCGAGGCAAATAGTCTTGTTCAGGTAGGAATCGTCCAGTGTTCGGCTGTAGGGGAGAATGTGGTCGATGTCGACGTCGCCCGAGAACAGTTGGGCGATTCCGATGCTCCGGCCCGTGTACGGGCAACACTGCCCGGCTTCTTTCCACAAGCGATATTTCAGAAGGTCGTCGTTACTCGGTCGGGACACGCCGGCAATGCCCGCTTGCTCTCTTGCTTCGTTGTTTGCTCTCTCGTTCTCTTTGTTCTGTTTCTGCTCGCGTTCGCGATCCTTCTTTGTCTGCTTGAGGTCTTTGGCGAGTTCTACGCGAATGATTTCCGGCTTCCCGAATTTTCGCACGACCGCGTTTACGACTTTGCGGGTTTCGAACAACGCACGCTGGACCACTGGGTTGCGGACCTCGGGCGGTGACGGTAGCCGGTCAACGAAGGTTCTCTTTATCTGGTCAGGCCGCAGGTATCCGGCCGCTTCGAAAGCCTTGTGGTACTTGGCTCCCTGCTCCAGGAAAGGAAGGATGCGACGAAGCGCCTTTAGAGAGTGCGAGGCGTATCCAGGCTCAAATCCTGCCGTTAGGAGGTCCAGCGTCTGTTCGGGCGAAAACCCATAAACACGCATGAGTCGCTCGGCTAAGGCCGCGGGTTTGTCGATGGTGAGGATGTCTTCGATCACTCGCCGGCGCTCGACTGGAGGCAGTGCTTCCCAAGTGTCACCGAGGGCCTTGTTCATCCACCAGTAAGTGGTATTGCCGGGCAATTCGTCCTTGCCCCCTTCTTCGAGATTGATGGTCTCGCCTTTGTGGATGCCGAGGAGCTTCTTTACCTTCGACCACGGTAGTTTACGGACCTTGCCGCCGTCGAGTTCGCGCAGCAATAGCTCGCGCTCGTCGGATGAGAGGGGGCGTAACTCGCCCGTCACGCGGTTGAGAATCTCGACGTTGTTGAGATCCTGCAGGATACGAACCCGTTGTGCTTCGGGGGAGGCCTTTGCGGCGCGTTGCCGGTCGCGCTCGAGCGTGCAACGACCGACGAGGTGGCGTTGGGATCTGAGTGGCCGCTGGAAAAAGATGGCGGAGTGGATTTCGGCGCGTAATACGACATCGCGCAGCGATTCGTGAAAACGTTCTTGACTGTTCCAGACCAGGTCGAACTCTTCTCGATACATCGCGCGGTCAGTATGGATACGCCGGGTGTGCCCATCGACAACTTCCGAGCGCTGTCTGGCGAGGAATTCACCCAACGTTCTGGCTCCGGACTCGCGTATGTGTCGCTTTAACCCTTTGATCTCTTCCTTGATCTCTCCCTCGTCCTTTGCTTCTTCGGAATCTGAGTCGCGGGAACTCTTTGCGTCGTCAACCTGCGCCAGCAAAGTCGTGAAGCGCGGGTCGTCCGCGAGCTCGGTGACGAGTGTCTTACGGTTGCTCAGGAATCCACGTCGCTTGCAGAGATGGAGGAGCACCCGACCAAACTCGACGAGCGAAAGGGGCGTATCGAGGGCACGGCACCTGAGTTCGTAGGGGTCCCCGATGGCATTTAGTGCCGCTTCGGGATTCGTTGCTGTAGCGAGTTCTTTGGGGATGAACCCGTGACGGAAGAGAATGCCTTTGAGTTTCGCTATTCTACGTCGGCGCCGTGCTAGTGTGCGCCGCAGCGATCGAGCATCTCTCCTCGCTTTGTTCTTTGGGGTGCGTGTTTTCGCATCGACCGCTTCTTGGAAGATTCGAACGCCGCACTTTATGAGATGGGTTGGAGACCCGTCGGGAGCGGTGCCGAGCAAGGCCCAGCCGATGCTGTTCGTTCCGAGATCAAGGCCTAAGATGCTCTTTGACACAAAAACTCCTGCTTCGCTTGTGCAGCGTTTTTGACAAAAGGGCGCCGATGAGTAAAGGAATCAGCAGCACTGTAGCTGACCGACGCCTGCCCTGCTTTCCATAACAAGAAGCGAAAGCTTCGCAGGATATCCCTTTAAGGGTAAACCCTGGAGCCTCCCGTCTGACGACGGGGGGCTCCGTTCGTTGGAGAGCAAGACCGGGCGGTTCAGTCACCTGGCAGGCAAACGTGAAATGTGTGATCTGCGGCACACATTCTTTCGGCGTTCGCGGTCGTGGGCTGATCGTGGGCTGCAGGAGGGGGCGGTGGCGCGCTGGGCGACTCCGCCGATATCGTCCGGCATGTGTCTCTCGCCTGCTGATCGCGACTGTCTTATTCGCCAAGCCTGCATACGTGGGTAGCGGCGCAACCCAGGATGGCTCTATCCCACAAGTGATGCCGTCTTACGTTTGTGTCGTGACACAGGCGAGGGCTCGCTGCGTTGGACGGCCATCGCCAGCCTCACTTGCACTTGACGTAAGCGGCGTCGCCGCTGCACGTGAGCGTCGCTCCGCCTTCGCTCACCGCCGCACATTCGCTCGAAGCACCGAAGATGACACTGGCGCGCACGTCGCCGAGGTAGGGGAGCGTCGAAGATGCACTCTTGCCGGCGACGGCGATCTGCAACTGACCGTCGATCTTGCTCGACTTGTCGGTGACCGTGACTTTCCTGATACCCGACACGGCGGCGGTCTTGTCAGTGTAGGTCCACTTCGTGTTCGCGGCGTTGGCCTTCCAGGCTGCGCCAGCCGCAAGCGTGGCGTCGATTCCGCCGCTGTGGTCGATCGTGTCGACCACGATGCGAATACCGGCCGTCGGTGGATCGACTCCGACCCAGGGCTTGGGGATGACGGCGCTGGCTTTGAACTTGAAAACGGAAGGTGAGGCCGTCAGCGAGACGCTCGGTTTGTCCAGCGCGATGCCGCTCGAACACGCCACCGGATTAAGGCACTGGCACGAGACGCAGACCTGAGCGCCATCGCAGACCAGTGCGCCGTCGCCGCATTCTTCACCCGGTTCCTCGATGCCGTCGCCGCAGGTCGCGAACACTTCCGAGATCTGCCTGGCCGTGTCGCTGGCGCCGGCGTAGGACAGTCCGTACATGTCTTCGATCGTGCGCAGCACGTCGAGATGGTCGGTGCGCGTCGCGTAACTGCCTGCAACGACCTGCTCGCCGACCAGCAGCGTGACGATGTGGTTGATGGGCAGAAAATCGTCCTCGTCCCAGGTCAGAATGAACACGCTGTTGTGGGTCTTCGCCCACTGTACGTAGTCGTCGATGTTGGCTTGCAGCCACGCATCGCCGGCTGCGGTGGGACCGTCGTGCATGTCGTTGTACTGGTTCGGCACGACGAAAGAGACGGTGGGCAGTGTCGAGTAGTCGGCGGGGAAGACCGAGAACGGCTGGTTGGAAGCACTCGGCACGTTGGAAAAGTTCACCCACGGATTGTGCTTGCGCCGGTAGAACACGCCGTCGGTGCAGGAACTGTCGCCGGGCGCTGGCAGGCTCTCGGAGTAGCCGGTGAAAGTCAGACTGCCGGCGATGAGCAGGCTGCCCAGGTTGTCGGTCGCGAACGGTCCGATCGGGCACGCATCCGTCGTCGTCCCCTGATTCGATCCCGAAAACAACACCAGGTAGTTGGGCTGGCTCGGGTGCGTGACTCCGTGCGCGTCGGTCATCAGCGCGCCGTCGGCGATCAGCGAGTTGATGTACGGCGCGGCCGCCGACCCTACGATCGACCCGTAGTTGGTGTTTTCCATGATCGCGACCACGACGTGATCGGGCACCGGAACTACAGCCTCGGCGCCGGTGGCGGCAAAGAGCAGCAAGGCGGCAGTCAGGTGGCGTGTCAGTAGGTGCATGAGGTGAGCCCCTCCTCGGGTGGCCCGGTGCGGGTATAGCATGGGCTTGCTTGCGTCAATGTCGTTGTTCGCGTCGTTGCCATGGGCGAGAGGCGCGCGGACGCGAACAACGCCTCGCTGGTGCGACATCCACGTGATTGATCGCTGACTTACGGCGGATCTGACATCGCCGCGGCGCGCGTACTGCTGGAGCCGCGGCGATGTCGCCGGCGGTCGGACGGTGGCCCACGGCCGATTCGTTCATCGGCGCAACCCTTTGGCAGGCGATACGTCGCTCGCTTCGACGACGCCGGCTGTGTCGCGCGTTTTGTGCGCGCTTTTCTTGCGCCGGGTGTTACCAGCGACGACGCCGGCTTCGCGTTGCTGCGCGAGACGGATCGCTTCGGTGAACGCCGCTGCGAGCGTGCCACCATCGGGAGGCCCGGGCCGCGATGTGCGTGCGCCGCCGACGCCTTCGCGCTGCGCCGCGCGGATCGCCTCGATCAGCACGAAGAGCGCGGGCGGATGCACGCTGCCTGCGCGGTAGATGATTCCTTCCGCGACCGTGGCGACCGGAATCGCCGCCAGCCGGCCGCTCTCGAGTTCATAGTGGACGATGCCGCGCGGCAGCAGAGCCAGGAATGGCCCCTCCAGCAGCATTGCCTTGACGAACATCATCGACGCCGATTGCAGAACCGGCCGCGGTGGGGTCGCGCCGGCCGTGCGAAACGCCAGTTCCCACAGGTCGACGATGGCCTGGGGTTTGTTCGGCAGAATCCACTGCGCCTTGTCGAGTACGGCTATCGACGTCGCGGCCTGCGCAGCCAGCGGATAGTCGGGCCGGCAGGCGATCACGAACTCGGTGGAGACGAGTTCTTCGTGCACCAGGTCCTGAGCCTGATGCAGAGGCGGCAACCCGCTGATCACCGCGTCCAGTGCGCCTTCGCGCACCAGGGCGGTGAGTCCTTCATAGGTGCCGTCGACGATGTCGAGCGACAGTCCCGGCCTCGACACCAGTAACTCGGCCACCACTCCCGGCAGAAAATAGATCGCGAAGTTGGCCAGGCCCAGTCGCAAGTGGCCGAGCTGCCCGTCCTTGATCGCACGGATCTCGGCGATCGCCTGGTCGCACTGGTTGAGCAGCAGCCTGGCGTGCTTGAGCAGGTTGTCGCCGTAGATCGTCGGAGTGACGCCGCGCGGGCCTCGCTCGAGAAGAGGCACGCCGAGTTCGGCCTCCAGGTTCTGGATGCTCTTGCTCAGGGCCGGCTGTGAGATGTGGATCGCGCTGGCCGCGCGCAGGATGTTGCCGTGTTCGATCACTGCCACCAGGTGGCGCACCTGCCGCATGTCCATCCCGCATTGACCTCCGCTGCCGTCTTATAGCCAGGAGGAATACATGTATCAAAAGATAGTATTGGACCGGAATATCTGGATGGTCGATAAAGCCTCGCGGTCCGCACGCCATCGTGACGCATACGACAAGCACGGGTCCGGGAGAGACGACCGATGACGAGCCCAAGCCAGCCGACCTCCGAGCGCCAGGTATCCATGGTCTTCGACCTCAACAAGTGCATGGGGTGCCAGACCTGTTCGGTCGCCTGCAAGATGCTCTGGACCGGCGCGCCGGGTGAGGAGAACCAGTGGTGGTGTTCGGTCAACACGCAGCCCGGACTCGGCACTCCCAAAGGCTGGGAGAGCATGGGCGGCGGTTACGATGTCGAAGGCCGTCCGGTGCTCGGCAAGGTTCCCACCGCTGAGGACTTCGGCGGCGGCTGGCAGTTCAACCACAAGGAAGTGTTCTTCGGCGGCAAAGGCTCGTCGGTGCACCTGGCGCCGAGCGAGCGCGGCACCGGCGCCGGTAAGGAGCCGACCTGGGGACCGAACTGGGACGAGGATCAGGGCGGCGGCGAGTATCCCAACTCGTACTTCTTCTACCTGCCGCGGCTGTGCAACCACTGCACGCGTCCGGTCTGTGTCGAAGTCTGTCCGAGCGGCGCCATGTACAAGCGAGAGCAGGACGGCATCGTGCTGCGCGATGAGAACCTGTGCCGCGGTTCGCGTGCGTGCATGGCGGCGTGTCCTTACAAGAAAATCTATTTCAACCACGTCCGTAACGTCGCACAGCACTGCAACATGTGTTTTCCGCGTCTCGAAAACGGTGTCGCTCCGGTCTGCGCGCGGCAGTGTCCCGGACGGCTGGTCTTCGTCGGTATGCTCGACGACAAGGACGGGCCGATCCACAAACTGGTGCACGAGTGGAAAGTCGCGCTGCCTCTGCATCCCGAATACGGCACCGAGCCGAACATTTTCTACATTCCGCCGCTGTCGCCGCATCGTCTCAACGGTGATCTGTCGATCGACTATCAGACGCCGCGTATTCCCCCGGCTTACCTGGAGTCGCTGTTCGGCCCCAAGGTTCACGCCGCGCTCGACAAGATGCGCGGCGAACTCGCCGCCGTGCGCGCCGGAGGAAAATCCGAGCTGCTCGACACGCTGATAGTCTACAAGTGGCAGCAACTGTTCGGGCCGTTCACCACGCCGCCGGGACGCGTCGGCGCCGTCGGCAAGGAGGTGCAGCCGTGAGCGAAGACGCACAGCGCGATCGCTGCAACAACGCCTGGGACAGCGTCGCATTCGGCACCCACTGCGTGGATTGCTATCCGAACAACTGTCCTCTGTTCGTCTTCGTCAAGGACGGCAAGGTCGTCTACGAGGAGGCGGCAGGCGTGCTGGGCACCGTCGAAGCCGGGGTTCCCGACATGAACCCGATGGGCTGCCAGAAAGGCGCGTCGTGGAGCCGGCAGCTCTACGGCGACGATCGCCTTCTGTACCCGATGCGCCGCACCGGGGAGCGCGGCGAAGGGCGCTGGGAGCGGATTTCCTGGGACGAGGCTTTGGCCGAGACCGCCGACGCGATGCTCGACGCCATCGTCGAAGTGGGGCCGGCCGCGATCGTCCACGAAGTCTCGCCGGAAATCGCGGTGATGCCGGCGGCGGCGCGCTTCATGAACATTCTCGGCGGCACTTCTTTGGACGTGAACGCGTCGATCAACGATTTCTGGGCCGGCTTCCACCAGGTGTACGGCAAGTCGGCGTTCGCGCGTTCGGTCGACGACGTGTTCCACTCCGACTGCATCCTGATCTGGCACAGCAATCCGGCCTACACGCAGATTCCCGCCTTCCACTACATGGTCGAGGCGCGCTACCGCGGCGCCGAACTGGTGCTGATCTCGCCGGACGTCAATCCGTCGCACAGTCACGTCGACTTCCACGTCCCGGTGCGCAACGGCAGCGACTCGGCGCTGGCACTGGCGATGTGTCAGGTGATCGTTTCCGAAGGACTGACCGATCTCGGCTTCGTGCGTTCGCAGACCGACCTGTCGTTGCTGGTGCGCACCGATACCGGAGAGTTCCTGCGCTCTTCGCACGTCGAGGCAGGCGGACGTGACGACCGTTTCCATCAAGCCGACCCCGCGCGCGGTGTGGTGCCGGCCGATGCAGGCAGTCTGCTGCTCGACTTCGACGCGTGTCTGGAAGGCTCCTTCGACGTCGAACTCCACGGCGGCGGCCGTTGCACCGTGGAGCCGTTGTTCGCGCGGCTGCGCCGCCAGCTCGACACCCACTACACGCCGGAAATCGCAGCTCCGATCTGCGGAGCACATCCCGACACCATTCGCACCATCGCGCGCAAGGTCGCGCGCGGCCGCACCAGCATCCTGGTCGGTGCCGGTATGACCAAGTATTACCACGGCGATCTGATCCAGCGCACGATGCTGCTGCTGCTCGGTCTGACCGGAAACTGGGGCAAGAAGGGCGCCGGTGCTTCGGGCTGGTGTTCGGCGATGTTCGACGGCACCACGCTGGCGATCGCCAAGGTCAAAGCCGGCGGCGAGGCGGCGGTCGAACTGCGCGACTCGATGCGGATGGTCACCGAGTCGATGCGCGAGCAGGATCCGACGCTGACCGAAGAACTCGCTGCCAGCTCTTTGTGGCGAATGATGGGCCCTGGCACCGGCATGAGCCCTCCGGCCTTCTTCTGGTACTGGCACATGGGTTACCGCGATCGCTGGAACCGCGATGCGTGGAACGATCCGGCGATGCCGCGCAAGTTCGACGAGTATTGGAACGAAGCCGTCGAGTCGGGCTGGTGGGGCGACGCGGCGCGGCCGCTTCCGCAGTCTCCGCCGCGCGTATTGCTGGAAATCGCCGGTAACATGCTGCGCCGCAGCCGCGGTGGAAAGGCGGTCGTGCTCGAGAACCTGTGGCCTCAACTCAAGAAGATCGTCGCGATGGACTACCGGATGTCGCAGACGGCGCTGTACGCCGACATCGTGCTGCCTGCCACGCAGCACTACGAGAAGACGACCTTCAACATGCCGACGCCGTGGACCATGTTCCTGACGATGTCGGATGCCGTTGCCGAGCCGCCGGGCGAGGCGCGTTCGGAGTGGGAAGTGCTGGCGGCGCTCTTTCGCAAACTCGCCGAGCGAGCCTCCGAGCGCGGGCTCGAGGGTTATGCCGATCGTTTAGGCATGCAGCGCCGCTACGACCAGCTGTGGGACAACTACACCCTTAGCGGAGCTCTGATCGACGACGAGACGGTGGCCGCCGACATGGTCGCCTCTTCGGTGGCGCTCGGCAATCTGCCGGCCGGTACGACGTTGGAAACGTTTCGCACGCAGGGAATGTGCCGCTATACGAACTGGGGAATATCGGCGTTCGGCACCGGGCAGGCCTCACCGTTCCCGGACGGCGAAACTCATGTGCCGCTGCGCAATCACGTCGAACTCGGTCATCCTTATCCGACACTGACCCGGCGCGCGCAGTTCCTGCTCGATCACCCGTGGTATCGCGAAGGCGGCGAGGACCTGCCGGTGCACAAGGAACCGCCGGCGATGGGCGGCGTGCATCCGTTCGCGCTCTCCAGCGGTCACAGCCGCTGGAGCATCCACTCCATGAACATGACCAATCCGGTCATCATGGAAACCCACCGCGGCAAACCGTTCGTGCTGATCAACGACGCCGATGCGAGAGCGAAGGGAATCGATGACGACGCTCTGGTGCGAATCCACAACGATGCGGGAGAATTCCTCGTCGCGGCGCGCACCAGTCCCACTCAAAGGCCGGGCTCGCTCACCGTCTACAACGGCTTCGAGGGTTTCGCGTTCCCCGGCGGCAAGGGCGCCAACGAAGTGGAACCGGGGCTGGTCAAGTGGCTGCACCTGGTGGCCGGTTACGGGCAGCTGACCTACACGCCGGTGGAGTGGCAACCCACACCGAGTGATCGCTGCGTGTACGTGGAGTGCGAGCCGTACCAGGGCGTGCAACCCGCCCCTCTGACACCGGCCGGCGGCGACACGCAAGCGGCTCGGAGCGCGCTTGCAGATTCCTGAGCGTGCCCCATCGACCACGAAATCAGCGAGGAGAATGACATGACCGACCTCACCGCAGAACAGGAAGAGATCCGGCAATGGGCGCGTGACTTCGCGCGCCAGGAGTCCTCGGTTCTCGGCAGCAGCGGCTCGTGGTCGAACTCTCAGGCGGTATCTGAACGACGTGATTGCGTCCGGGCCTTTGAATCGCCTGCCGTCGCTTGCGTTCTTCGCCGCAGACGCCATGTTTGCCGCCATCGGCTTCTCATTTCGTCGCGGTCGATGTTGGCGGGTGGAAATGCTGTCGCGAATCTCGGCGGAAGTTGGTACGTCCGGCGGTCTTCGTCGATCGAGGGTATAGGTGGGCTGTCATGGCTGTGAACAGTAAGCGTGGGATTTCCAGAAGGGACTTTCTTCGAATCGGCGGCGTAGCCGCACTGTCGTTGGGACTGGCCAACCTCGAACTCGGCTGCGATTCGCGGCCCGCGGAGCGCAGTTCGGCTCCGGCGGCTCCGGGCACGGCGGCCGTGCCGCCGCCTCGCGTCGAGCTTCCGGCGTATCGCTCGTGGGAAGACCTGTACCGGCGGGGCTGGACGTGGGATCGCGTCGTGCGCGGGACGCACTCGATGACCAACTGCGTCTCGGGCTGTGCCTGGAACCTTTACGTGAAGGAAGGCATGGTGTGGCGCGAGGAGCAGAAATCGCCCTACGCCGCCTCGAACTCGAGCGTGCCGGATTTCAATCCGCGCGGTTGTCAGAAGGGAGCGTGCGCTTCGACGTTGATGTACTCGCCGTCGCGTGTGGTCTATCCGCTGCGCCGCGTCGGCGAGCGCGGGGAGGGGCGTTGGCAGCGCATCTCGTGGGATGACGCCCTGTCGAGCGTAGCCAAGGGCATCGTCGATTCGCTCGAAGACGAAGGGCCGTCTTCCATCATGTGCGAACTCGGTCCGAACATCGGAGCCGGTCCCAACAGTGCGGCGCCGATGCGCTTCTTCCGCCTCCTGGGCGCGCCGACCACCGACTCGATGGCGCAGGTCGGCGATCTACCGCTCGGCGCGACCATCACGCTGGGCAACGGGCATCCCTGCGGATCTTCGGACGACTGGTCGCGGTCGTCCTATATCGTGCTGTGGGCGTTCAACCCGTCGGCCACGCGCATCCCGGATGCGCACTTCCTGTGGGAGGCGCGGTATCGCGGCGCGCAGATCGTGACGGTGTGTCCCGATCTCAACAACAGTTCGATGCACGCGGATCTGTGGCTCAACCCGCACCCCGGTACCGATGCGGCGCTGGCGCTCGCCGCCGCTCAGGTGATCATCGAGGAGAACCTGTACAACCCGTCCTTCGTTGCCGAGCAGACCGATCTGCCGCTGCTCGTGCGCAGCGACACGCGACATTTCGTGCGCGAATCGGATCTGCGCGCCGGCGGCTCGGACAGCGCGTTCTTCGTGTGGGACGCCGGCCGCGGCGGACCCGCGCCCGCGCCCGGCAGCGGAGATCTGGACACTCTGCACATGGCGGCGCTGAAACCGGATCTCGCGTTCAGCGGTACGATGCAGATCGCCGGCAAGGCAGTGCCGGTGCGTACTGTGTTCTCGCTCCTTCGCGAAAACCTCAACGCGCACTACCGGCCCGAGCAGGCCGCGGAGATCACCGGCGTCGGCGCCGAGACGATTCGCGGCTTTGCGCGCGGTCTGGCCAAAGCACCTTCCGCGCTCATTCTTTCGTCGTGGGGGCAATGCAAGTTCCTGCACGCTGACCTGATTCAACGGTCGCAGATCCTGCTGGCTTCTCTCACCGGAAACTTCGGGCGGCCGGGCGGCGGCTGGCGTTCCGGCGGATTCTTCGCGCCCGAGGGTTTTGCTCTGCTCGCGATGCAGGAACGGTTGGGGATTCTCGACCTGGCGGGCTTTGCCGCGAAGAACTACGCCGATCCCGTCGGAACGGAACATACATTCGCCCGCTACTTCGTGCCCGGCAACCTCTGGCATCAGGTTCACGGCGATCTCGCCGCCACCTCCGGCGACAATAAGCACGGAGACAAGAGCGCGCCGCGGGATGCATCGCACTACCTGCGGGAAGCGATCGAGAAGAAGTGGTTTCCGATGATTCCCGAGCCCGGACGCGATCCGAAGGTGATCGTGTCGGTATTCGGCAACATCCTGCGTCACTCACGCAACAACGTGCGACTGCGCGAAACTTTGTGGCCCAAGCTGCGCATGCACGCCGACGTGAATTTCCGCGTCAGCGAGACCGGACGCTGGGCGGACGTCATCCTGCCGGCAGCGTTCTGGTACGAAAAGACGGATCTCAAGTATCTTTCTTCGTTCATCCCGTACGTGCACCTCGGCGATCGCGCCTGTGCGCCGCAGGGAGAGGCGAAGCCGGAGTGGGAGATCTTCGCCTTGCTTGCGCAGGCCGTCGCACGCGAAGCCGGCAACCGTCAGCTCAAGCCGTATCAGGACATAGGCGAGGTCGAGCGCGACGCGGGGCGGTTGGGCGAAGCGTTCACGGACAGAGGGCGCTTCGGTCCCGGAGACGAAGAGCAGGCCCTCAAGTTCATTCTCGAGTACTCGACCATCACGAAGAATGTCACGCTCGAAGATCTGCGCGAAAAAGGCGCGACCCGCTTCCGCAGCACCGGCGCGCCGGCCGGCGCGGCCGGATTCTTCAGCGATTACTCGGAGACGCAGCCGCTGGTCCCGCATCAGTGGTTCGTCGACAAGAAACAGCGCTGGCCTACGCTTACCGGGCGGCAGCAGTTCTACATCGACCACGAATGGTTCCTCGAATGCGGTGAAGCGCTGCCGACCCACAAGGCGCCGCCCGAGGCCGGGGGCAATTATCCGCTGGTGCTCAGCGGCGGTCACACGCGCTGGAGCATTCACTCGACCTGGCGCGACCAGCGACCGCTGCTGCGCCTGCAGCGCGGCGAACCCGTGGTCTACATCAGTGAGCGCGACGCCACCGCGCGCAGCATCAACGATCACGAACTAGTTCGCGTGAAGAACGATCTCGGCAGTTTCGTGCTGCGAGCCAAGATCGCCCGCTACGTGAGTCCGGGTCAGGTCCTAGTCTATCACGCCTGGGAGCCATACCAGTTTCGCGACGGCCGCAGCGATCACGCGATTACACCGAGCCCGTTCAAGCCTACCAATCTCGTTGGCGACTACGGACACCTCAAATGGAATTACACGCACTGGGAGCCGAACCAGGTGGATCGGGACACCCGAGTGGAGATAGAGCGGATATGAGCGCCGCAGCTGGCACTGGCACGGCGAAGTGCCAGCTGCGGTGATCGTCAAGCAGACCGGCTGAATCATGCCGAAAGCGATCGACGTTCATGTCCACGCTCCCTACGAACTCCAGCAGTCGGATCTTCCGCCAGGGTCGAAGCTCGCGGAGATTGCCGAGGCGGCGGCTAGCAGCAGTCTGTTCGAAGTGCTTTTTGGATGGTCGAGATGGCTGCCGATTCCGGAAGCCTGCGCTCGCGCCTTCGTATTCATGCCGACTACGTCGTGAACGCGACGCAGCAAGCCGCGTCGGCCGTGCAAGCTCCAGGTACTCAGATGCGTTCCACTTCCACGCGCGTGTCGCGGTCGACGCCGTTCGGCTCCCAGTGGCCGAAGCTCCAGTGCAGTTGCCCGTAGTCGCCGACCAGGCTCGTCGCCTTTATCGGACTGGGCATGAGCGAGTGATCGCTGTGGTTGTCGCGAAACTGGTACGGCTCCCAGGCGTGATAACAGATCACCTCGCCCGGACGCACGTACGGTGCCACCTTGGCGTGCAGCACCGTCGTACCCAGATCGTTGCGCATCCGCACCAGATCGTGATCGCTGATGCCGCGACGTGCCGCATCGTCCGGGTTCACGTAGACGACCGGCTCGCCGCGCTGCAGGCGCAGCATCGGAGCCTGGTCGCGCCACTGCGAATGGATGCTCCAGCGCGTGTGTCCTCCGCTCAGAGTCAGCGGATACGTGCCGCCCGCGTTGGGCGGCTGTTTGTAGGTCGGGAGTGCCTCGCCGTTCTCGAGGAACCACGGGTGATCGACGTAGAACTGCTGGCGGCCGGTGAGCGTGGGCCACGGCTGCTTCTTCTGGACGAACCACCCGCACGGAGCCATCGGCTCGGTCTCGCTGTAGTCGCTGTAGTATCCGGCCAGGCTGCCCGGCGCACCGGTGCCCGCGAAGCGCGCTGCGCCCTTCTCGCGTAGTCCCGGCAACGAAGTCTTGCCGGTGGCGGTGGAGTACTTCAGCACGAACTCCATCGCCTTCTCCTGGTCGTCGGGACCGAAGCGTCCATTGTCGCTGAACGCCTCGTCGATGCGCTTGGCATCGCGAGTCACGTCGGCGATGTCCTGGTACGGTGCAAGGTCGCGCCGCTTCGCTTCGCGGGCGACAGCCTGTGCCAGCAGTGAGAAGATTTCCCACTCTGGTTTGGCTTCGCCGAGCGGCGCCGCGGCACGGTCGCCCAAGTGGACATACGGAACCAGCGAGACCAGGTATTTCAGGTCGATCTTTTCGTACCAGAACGCCGCGGGCAGCACGATGTCGGCCCAACGTGCGGTCTCGCTCATGCGGAAGTCGACGTCGACGAACAGCTTCGCCTTGCCGAGCAGAGTCTTTCGCACGCGCTCATTCGAACGGATGTGGCGAAACACGTTGCCGAAGATCGAGAGCAGCACCTTCGGGTCCTTGCCGGGCGGCGGATGCAGCTTGAACCACTTCTTGTCGAGTGCTTCCTTCAGGTACTCCGCCAACGGCCGCGGTGCGCTGGTGTCTCCGTAGCGCGGATCGCCTGAAATAGTGTCCGAACCGCCGTGGATGGCATGCCAGATGGTTCCCGGAACGAAATAGCTCGAGAACTCCTTCTCGCCTTCGGCCGGCCACATCATCGCGCGCGCGGCGGTTACGCCCAGATTGAGCAGACCGAGCTTTTCCTGCATCGCGAGCAATGCAAAGCCTTCGGGCAGGATGAACCCGGAGCTGCGCCAGCCGCCGCCGTCGCGTCCGATGTTGCCGGTCAGCGACGCGAGCAGTATTTGCGCGCGCTGCGCCAGGTCGGCGTGCAGGAATTTGCAACCGCCGTAGTCCGACAGGATCAGCGCTGCGGGCGCCGCGGCCAGTCCGCGCGCGAACTCGCGGATGGTGTCAGCGGACACACCGGTGATCGTCGCCGCACTCTCGGGCTTGTAGTCGCGGTCGAGTTTCTCGCGCAGCATCGAGAAGACCGTGCGCACCGGCAGCGACTTCGTTCCGACGTTGATCGTTCCGGTGAAATCGAGAACGCTGCCGGCGACCACCGGAGCAAGGCTTTGGCTGTCTCCGCTGCCGGGCGCGGGCACCGGCTGTCTGGTCGTGCCGTCCCACACGAACAGCGTCGACTCGTTGTCGCTGCGTCCGAGGTCGGCGGCGCGCAGGAAGAGTCCGGTATCGGTGCGCACGAGCAGCGGCAGGTCGGTTTGCTCGGTGACGTACGCGGCGTTGTAGAGTCCCTCCGACACGATCACCTGCGCCGCGCCGAGCGCCAGCGCCGCATCGGTTCCCGGTTTCGGATTCAGCCACAGGTCGGCGTGGATCGCGCTGTTGTTGAGATCCGGACAGATCGCGACCAGTTTGGCGCCGCGATAGCGGGATTCGTACAGG
Organism: uncultured bacterium; assembly: GCA_903893315.1. GTDB lineage: Bacteria > Desulfobacterota > Binatia > UBA1149 > CAITLU01 > CAITLU01. Next base: position 49,748 of record CAITLU010000048.1, on the reverse strand, counting down.
AAGTGCGCGTCCGGAATCCGCGTTGCCGATGGGTTGTACGCCCACATGACCAGATAGGAAGAGCGGCACCAGTCGTCGGATGATCCGCAGATGTGCCCGTTGCCGAGAGTGATCGTGGGGCCCGGCAGCAGGTCGCCGATCTGTCCGTTCGAGTCGGTGCTCGCGCTGCCGAGCATGCGGAAGAAGCGCATCGGCGCCGCACTGTTGGGCCCGGCTCCGAGGTTCGGACCGAGCTCGCAGAACACGCTTTCCGAACCGTGCTCTGCGACGGCATCGACGATTGCCACCGCCACCGTGTCGAGAGCCTGGTCCCACGAGATCCGCTCCCAGCGTCCCTCGCCGCGTTCACCGACGCGACGCAGCGGGTAGCGAACGCGCGACGGCGAATGCATCAGGATCGAACCGCACGCGCCTTTCTGACAGCCGCGCGGGTTGAAGTCCGGCAGACCCGGCGCGGATGCCACATACGGTGAGTGCTGCTCCTCGCGCCACACCATGCCGTCCTTGACGTACAGATCCCACGAACAGCCGCCCACGCAGTTGGTCATCGAGTGGGTGCCGCGTGCGACGCTGTCCCAGCTCCACGCCTTGCGCATGACGTCTTCCCAACTTCGATACGCGGGGATTTCTCCCAACGCAGGCAGGGACTTCGAATCCGCAGCCTCGGCACTTGGCCAGCCAACCGGAACCAGGTGTGCGAGAACCAATCCCCCGGTCGCCAACCCGCTTGCGCGCAGAAAGTCTCGACGTGTCAGCATGCTTTCTCTACCTCGACGTGAACTCCACGATCTATCGGGACAGGCTGCCAGAGCAAAGGGCGATAGCGCAGGTGGCCGTAACCACCGGCCAGATGCAGCCACTTGACCATCCCCGTCTCCAGATTCGCGAAGTCCTTCCATTCAGGAAACAGATACGGCTCGAATCCCGAATACAGGACCACTTGCCCCGGTCTTGCCGTAGGCGTCACGCGCGCCTGTATGACCATCGCTGCGTCGTCGTTGAAGATGCGAATGTCCTGGCCGTTCTCTATGCCGCGGGCCGCGGCGTCGCCGTCGTTGATGTGAGCAACCGGCTTGCCCCGGCCCGTCGCCATCATCGTGCGGTCGGTGCTGTGCATGCCGTTGACGCCCGCGCGAGGATGACCGCTGGTGACAACGAGCGGGTGATTGCCGCCGAGGGCCGGCGCTTCCTTGTGCATCGGCAGTTCTTCGCCCGCCTCCAGGAACCACTCGTGGTCGATGTAGAACTGAGCGCGGCGAGTTAGAGTGGGGAATGGCTCCTTCTTTTCGGTCTGCCAGCGGAACGGAGCGAAGGTTTCGTCCGGACGCACGTCGGACGCTTCCGCCAGCGACGTCACCGCTGCGCCCAGGCCGGTGAATCGCACCCAGCCAGTCTCGCGCAGCGACGCCAGCGTGGTGCCCGGCGGGAGCGTTCCCATCACGGCCGAGTCGCGCACGGCCTCGTCCAGGATCGCATCGTCTTCCGCCAGGGCGCCGTTCAGTGTCAGGTCTTCGTAGAACGTATCCAACCGAACGATCTGGCCATCATCCTTTTTCACTTCCAGCATCCCGCGGGCTACGGCGCGCTGCGAGAGCTTGCGCGCGATCAACAGGGTGACCTGGTACTCGGAGAGCGACTCGCCTTGCGGTTCGACGGCTTTGTCCGCCAGCACCAGGTTCATCATGTCGTGCACCGAGTAGTCGAAATTCGTCTTCTCGTGATGTTGCGCCACGGGCAGGACGAAGTCGGAGTAAAGCGCGGTGGTAGAGAGACGAAAATCGAGCGTGACGATCATGTGAAGCGTCGGCCACAGGTGCTCGAGAAGCATCCGCTGTCCGCCTCGCTGCATGCGCAGCGGGTTCCCGCCGATGTTGAAGAACACACGGTGGGGATGCTCCACGGTCGGATGTTCCTGGCCCTTCCACCAGCCCTTCTCCAGCGCCTCTTTGACGTAGTCGTCGAAGGGCCGCTTCATGAGTGGATCGTTGTGGGAGGGGTTGTTGAAGACCTCACGGTAACCGCACTGGTTGTACCAGAAGAAGAAGGGCGAACTCGCACCGAGCGTCAAGCCACCTTCGGAGGAGCTCTGTGCCATGAGGATCTCCCTGGTGAGCGTGGGATCCTTTGCCAGGGCCTCACGGATTCTCTCCTCCTCGGCCAGGAACATGAATTCAGTGACCTGCTGACCCGCTTGCGGCTTCATGGACTGGAGGTAGGGCCCATCGAACATGCCTGCTCCGATGCCGCGAATGCCGCAGCCTTTTTTCCCCCAGTTCCCGGTCAGAGCGATGACCAGGCACATCGACCGCTCCATCAGATCGCCGTGATACGACTTGCCGGTCGTCCAGCCGGTGATGATGCGCGTACGCTTGCGCGCCACCTTGCGTGCTAGCTGACGAATATGCTCGGGATGGACGCCGCAGATCACCGACGCGTCTTCGGGTGCGTAGGCTTCGAGACGGCGTCGCAGCCGCACGAAGGCCGGTACCACCTCGACCGCGGAGCCGTCCTTCAGTGTGGCGCGGTAGGTTCCTTCCAGCGCGGGCTCGAGCCCTGCCAGATCCAGGGTACGCGGAGCCTCGGTGATGCGTCCGGTGCGGGTGTCGAAGAGATGGAATATTTCGTCAGATCCGCCCTCGCTGACGTCGCACTGACGCAGGAAGCGGCTGGTGTCCGTGCGCACCAGCAGGCCGAGGTCGGTCTGCTCGCGCACGAACGCCTCGTCGACCAGGTTCTCGTCGATCAATACGCGGCACATCGACAGCGCCAGCGCGGCGTCGGAGCCGATGCGCACCGGCACGAACTGATTGGAGTGAATCGCCGAGGGGCTGTAGTCCGGCGCGATCGTGATGGTCTCGCCGCCGTTGTAGCGCGCCTCGGTCAAGTAGTGGACCGTGGAGATGTTGCTTTGGGTAGGGTTGTTGGCCCAGATCAGTGTCAGCTCCGAGTGAAACCAATCGTCGTGACTGGAGCACGAGCCGTAGCGTCCGAACGTGATGAAGAGTCCGGGAGCAATGTCACTGACTTCGGCCAGAACGTCCGAGACCGTGGCTCCAAGACGCAGGAAGATGTTGTTGGCGAGGGCGATCGTCTGAATGCCCCCTTCGGTCGTGCCCGGACGCAGGATTGACCGGGGCCCCGATTCCTCCATGGCGTCGAGCATCGCGTCGGCGATTTCCGTCGTTGCCTCGTCCCACGAAACGCGCTTCCAGCGGCCTTCGCCGCGCTCGCCGGCGCGGCGAAGGGGATACTTCACGCGATCTTTTCCGTTGAGCATCCGGCTCCACGCAGCTCCCTTCTGGCAGCCGGTGGGGTTCATGTCGGGGACTCCGGGCTCGACCGTCGTGAAGGTTGCCGCTTGTTCCTCGCGGACGACACGGCCGTCGCGGACGAAGACGCGATAAGGGCAGTTGGCCGGATAGCAGTCGACGCAGTGCGTGCCCCACGTCACTTTGTCCCACTTCCATTTGTCGCGGTAAGTGTCTGCCCAGGCGTCGCTCGTCAGATTGCTTGATGTGTCTCGTGCTGCGTCTTGCGGGCGGCTCATCGCAGGTCTCCTTTGTCGGGCTCGCGCGACCAGATGATCTCGGCCGGATCTCGGTCGAGGTGACCGAGGGCGTCCTTCCAGTGGTAGAGAATCAGTGTGTCCAGTAACTGAGACGCTTCGCCGCGCGGCCGTTTGTCGAGTTCGGCTTTGAGGGTAGCGAGCGCGCCGTGGACGGCGGGACCGAACAGCGATTCGAGGTAGGCAGGCGGGATGCGCTCGCCGGTCTCGTCCACGCTGCCGTCCGCTCTGAGCGGTGAGGGCGCCAGCGGTGGCACGTAGTACACGTTCGGCTCCACGCCGAACTCGGGATGCAGCGGGAGAGCTACGTTCCAGCGGCGCACGAGCTTGTGGACGGCCGAATTTTCGTCGTCGAGAAAGCCCACGAACGCTGCCCGCCCCGGACACTGTCGCACGCATGCCGGGGCGACGCCGAGGTCGATGCGCGGGAAACACCCGATGCACTTCTGGGAGACTCCGCGCAAGGCGTTGAAGTCGATCTTCTTGTACGGACACGCCTCGATGCACGAGCCATCGCCCCGACACAGCGTTTCGTTGATGAGGACGAGCCCGTCGTCCTCGCGCTTGAAGATCGCGTCGTGAGGACAGGCTTCGACACAGGCTGGCCGGGTGCAGTGCGCACACAGACGCGGCAGGTAGAAGTAATAGGAGTTGGGATACTGGCCGCCGCCCTCGTCCTCGTCCCAGTTCATTCCCCAGCTTGGGTTTCCGCTGATCGCGTGCAGGTGGGCGTCGCGGCCGCGGCCTCCCGACTGAACCTCGTCGTGGTTGAACTCCCAGCCGCCGCCGATTTCATTGTCGGTGGGCCGGCGGCCGAGCTTCGGGCGGCCATCAGCGTAGTAGCCCCCGCCCATCGTTTCCCAGTCACGCGGCATGCCGCGGCCCGGTTGCGTGTTGACCGTCATCCACCACATCGACTCGGTACCGGGATCTTCTCCGGGCCAGAGCACCTTGCAGGCTACCGAGCAGGTCTGGCAACCGATGCACTTGTTGAGATCGAAGACCCAGGCAAGCTGCCGTTTCGACTGCGTGACATTTCCCATGGCTTTGCCATCCCCTCGCTGCGGTCTGTTGTGGTGAGCCCTGTCCCGGCTTGCGGAATTAAACCCGTAAGCGCGTCGCTCTTGAATGCGATCAGCGGACAGAAATCTGATAGTTTCGGACACGGAGACCGGATCAATGCGAGCGTGGAAGGTTCGAGGCGTTGCGAGCGTTCAGCTGCTGGTTGACCTGGCGGCGGAGCACGGGCTTGGCACGGCCGATTGCCTGCGCGGATCAGGGATTGCCGCCGAGAGTCTCGAAGACCCGCTGTGCGAGGTCGAAGCGAGCCAGGAACTGGCGGTCGTGCGCAATCTGGTGCGCGTGCTCGGCCATATCCCGGGAATCGGACTGGAGGCCGGGCGGCGTTACCGGATCACCGGATACGGGATCTTCGGTTACGCGCTGCTCAGCAGCCTCTCCTTGCGCAGTGCCGTCGAGTACGCGATCCGCAACCTCGACCTGACATTTGCCCTCACCCACTTCCAGGTCGCCAACGTGCCCGACGGTCTCTTCGTCGGTGTGGATGATCGCGGCTTGCCGAAAGACTGCCGCCGGTTTCTGGTCGAGCGGGATACTGCCTCGGCCGCGGCGCTGTGCCGTCAGCTGCTGGCCAAGCCGGTGCCTGCGCGCAGGACGTCGTTCCACTTCGAAAGGCCGGCCTACGCGCGGCTTTTCGAAGAGGTCTTTCTCGGTCCTGTCCTATTCGGAGATCCGGTTCAGGGCATGGTGCTCGGCACTGAGTGGGCGGATCTGCCCCTTCCTCACGCCGACGAGCGAACGGCGCGGCTGTGCCAGGAGCAGTGCAGGGAAATTCTCGATCGGCGCCGGGTACGCACCCGGATGTCGGAACGCGTACGCCAGCATCTGCTGCGGCCGCGGGCCGGCGCCGAGATGGAAAAAGTGGCGGCCGAGCTCGGACTCACAGCGCGCACTCTGCGCCGGCATCTGGTTGCCGAAGGAACCTCGTTCCGGCAACTCGTCGACGAGGTTCGCGCGACCCTGGCCGAAGAAATGCTGGCGCATCGGATGACCGTGGAAGAGGTCGCCGAACGTCTCGGCTACGCCGACGGATCCAGCTTCGTCCACGCCTTCAAGAGGTGGAAAGGCGTGTCTCCGAGAACCTACCGGCAGCGGGCGGCGCTTGGCGCTTCAAAATCCTGAAGACCGCTCCAGATCGAACGAGTCTTCGTGCTGATGCCTGGAGCAGGCAGCGCGCGAGGCGGGATCACCGCAGCGCGGAATGCTCGTGCCGCTGCCAGGCCATGCATCACGCAGGTAGTCCTGTGAGTCGACACGGGTTCCATTCGGGGCGCCACTTCGGCCTCTCAACTCGGCGGATTATCAGCGAAATTGCGGACTTACTGACGACTGCTCGGCGCGGCCTCGCGCTTCGGCTTAAGCCCGAAGGGTCGCGGAAAGAATCTTGCCCGTGCGGTGGAGGATCCAGGTGTTCCGCCGTGAGCGTTCGGAATTCCAACGTGTCAACGATCCTGCCTCACTAGAGTCGCTGTCATTGAAACTGATCCTTGTATAAAAGTTCCAGCTGCTGCGCACCGGGCTGACTGAGGTCTCGGCGGCATATTCGGCGCTTGGGGGGGAACGAGCGCGTCGATAATGCGGCAACGGCTGGCCCGCAAAGCGTTGACAGGGGGACTAATACCGTCAGCACTTCGGGCGACTATCTCTCGCGTCTTCGCGACAAGCTCTTAAACGAAACCCTGCTCTGGCTTTCCGTCGTAGGGCTGCCGATCCTGGCGCTATCGCTTGCGCGCATCCCGACAACCGGTTGGCGACCGGTGATGGGATTTCAAATATGCGTCTTTGCCTTGCTGGGGCTGTTCTGGTTCCAGCGCCATCGCATAACCTATCGCTGGCGTCTCGGATTTGTCCTTGTCTTGGGTGGCATGACTGCACTGAGTGGCTTTGTTCAGTACGGACCGGCAGCTACCTCAGGCCAGTTCCTGCTCTTGTCCATGGTGATCTCCGCACTCTTCCTGGATGGAAGAGAAGCGTTCCGCGTTGGACTGCTCATCCTGACGTGCATGCTGCTGACTGCTTGGGGCGCAGTAAGCGGTCTGTTCGAATTCCAGCTTGACTATCCTCGCTACGCGCGGAGCCCGATCACCTGGGCGCTGATCATTGTCGCTATGGTCGGCTCCGGTGGTGCCGTGGCGCTTCTCGTCTGGCGCCTCATTCAAAACCTCCTCGAGCACCAGCGGGAGCTGGTCGCTGCGAATGCGGAACTCGCGGTCCTTAACGCGGAAGCAGTGGCTGCGACCGTTGCCAAGAGCAGTTTCCTGGCCACCATGAGTCACGAGATACGCACGCCGATGAACGGCATTCTCGGCATGTCACAGCTGCTGCTGATCCCGGGTTTGCAGGAGAGCGAACAGCGGGAATACGCCAATACGATCCTGAAATCGGCGCAGACTCTGCTGGTCCTGCTGAACGACATGCTGGATTTGTCCAGGGTGGAGTCGGGCAAGCTGGTCTTCGAACGGCTTGCGTTCCAGCCGTTGCAGTCGATCGGCGAAGTCCAATCCCTGTTCGGCGAAGAGGCACATAGCAAAGGAATTCAGCTGGAATGGGGATGCTCGGTTCCCGGTGGACGATGCTACGTGGCCGACGTACACCGCGTGCAGCAGATGGTGTCAAACCTGGTGAGCAACGCCATCAAGTTCACCGCAAGCGGCATTGTGCGTATCGAAGCCGATGAAATTGAAAGCGATGAGAAGTCCGCCCTGCTCGAATTTTCAGTCACTGATACGGGGATAGGCGTACCGGAAGACCTGCAACCGCTGCCCTTTAATCCTTTTTCTCAGGCCGAAGGCTCCACAGCCCGTAAATTCGGCGGCAGCGGACTTGGTCTGTCCATCGTGCGCGAGCTGTCGCAACTCATGGGCGGAGAGGTCGGTCTCAGCAGCGAAGTCGGGAAGGGGTCGCGCTTCTGGTTCCGCATTCGTGCCGAGCTGCTTGACGAAACGAAAGATGCGCTTCGGGTCGAGCGCAAAGCTTCACCGGCGGCATCGCCCGCGAAGCTGATCGGACGGATCCTGATCGTCGACGACTCGCCCAGCAATCGCACAGTCATTGCCGCGCTGCTCGGTAAAATGGGCGTGAGCGTCATCGTGGCGGAGGACGGCGAGCAGGGTGTCGATGCGGTCATGCGTGGAGATGCGATCGATCTCGTGTTGATGGACATCCAGATGCCTGGGATGGACGGCTATGCCGCCGCCCGACGGATCCGTAAGTGGGAGAGTGAAAATAAACGGCCGTCCGTGCCGATTGTGGCACTTACGGCGGACGCCTTTGAAGAGAGCAGGCAGCATACTAAAACTGCCGGCATGGACGATTTCCTGACAAAACCGGTCGACTTCGATCAACTTCGGGCGACCATTGCCCGATGGGTGGCTGCTCCCGCAACTGCTTCCACGTCCGCGTAAGTCGAAACAATTGCAACAGTGGGTCTCTGCCGCCATTAGAGTTAATCCGTCGGCAAGCGTTTGACCCGCTCGTCGTCATCGTCGAATAGGACGGCTAGCCGCTGCGCCTCAAACGTTTCGCGGACGTGAAACTGAAAGAAGGCGACGAACTGTAGTTCGTGCGGATCGTGGCTGGAGGTGGAAACCGTTCATGGATTGGCTCTACGCGTTCATCGTCGGCGTCGTCGAAGGGATCACGGAATTCCTGCCGATATCGTCCACAGGCCACCTGTTGATCCTCGAGCACGCGCTGAAGATCCACAAGAGTGACCTTTTCAACGTCGTCATCCAGTGCGGCGCGGTACTGGCGGTGTTGCCGTTGTTCCCGCGGCGGCTGCGGCAGGTCTTTGGGTTCTGGCGCGATCCGGCGGCACGTGACTTCGTCATCAAGATGGTGGCTGCCGTCGCCATCACCGGCGCGGGCGGCCTGATCCTGGAAAAACTGCATTTCAAGCTGCCCGAAGAGACCACACCCGTCGCGTTCGCGTTGATGATCGGCGGCGCGTTGTTTCTGTTGATGGAGTGGTGGATCAACGACAAGGAACCCATTGGCGGCGTCACGTGGTCGGTGGTCGTGGCGGTAGGCGTGGGGCAGTTGATCGCGGCGGTTTTTCCCGGATCATCGCGCTCCGGCGTGACGATCCTGATGATGCTGGCATTGGGCATGAGCCGTCCCGCCGCGACGGAGTTTTCGTTCCTCGTCGGTGTGCCCACCATGTTGCTGGCGGGGAGTCTGAAGATATTCAAGGAGCTACATCATCCTCTGCCCGGCACGGAGCCGGAGAACTGGATGCTGCTGCTGTGGTGTACGGCTGTCTCGGGAGTGGTCTCTTTCATCGCGGTAAAGTGGCTCCTGCGTTACATTCAGACGCACACGTTCACGATGTTCGGCTGGTATCGAATCATCGCCGGGGCCGCCTTGATCGTCGCCGCCGCAGGCTGACCGGCTTGGTGTCCGCACTCGCGGGTCTTGACGGGCGTGGCGGCGAAACTGGGATCAGAGTCCGGTTACGGTCGGACGCGAAGCTGCATGCGCATGCGGTGCGTCATCGATCGCGGCGCCTCTCAATGCCAGGATTCGTTCCGGGGCGAACGGTTCAAAACTTCGTGATACGCTGCCGGGCCGTATGGCAACCATGGACGACGAAAGCACTGGCGCCGGAATGGATCCGACACGCTCGCGCCTGCTCTACGATCTCGGCTGCGCTTTCGCCGCGCAGGTCAGGCTCGACGACCTGGTCGGAGTGGTGCTCGCGAAATGCCGCGAGGTTCTGGACGCCGAGTCCGCTTCGATCCTGCTGTACGACCCGGAACACAACGAGTTGTTCTTTCCCTACGTCGCCGAAAAGGACGCCGCTGCGGCCGCGTGCCTCCTTGCTCTGCGCTTTCCTGCCGATCGCGGAATAGCAGGCGCCGTGCTGCGCAGCGGCGAGCCGGTACGGATTGCCGACACCGCCTCCGACGAGCGCTTCTACTCCGGAGTAGACCGGCGAACCGGCCAGACGACGCGCAATCTGCTGTGCGCGCCGTTGCGTTCCCGGCAGGGGCCGATCGGGGTCATCCAGGTACTGAATAGTCGCGGCGACGCCGGATTCAGTGCTGGCGATCTCGTCTTTCTCGATGCGCTGGCCGGCAGCATTGCGGTCGCGATCGAGAATGCGCGACTCTATGCGCAACTGACCGAGCAGGTCGCGGCACTCGAACGCGCGGTGCGCGAGCACAACGAACTGCTGGCGCTGCGGCGTGAGCTGGACATCGCCCGCAGCATTCAGCAGTCGATCGTTCCGCGCGCATTTCCGCAGCGCACCGACGTGCAGGTCTTTGGCGACATGCTTCCGGCCCAGGAAGTCGGCGGGGATTTCTACGACTTCTTCTTTCTCGATGAGCAGAGACTCGGCGTGGTGATCGGCGACGTGTCCGGTAAGGGCATTCCGGCGGCGCTGTTCATGGCGGTGACGCGCACCCTGCTGCGTGCCACTGCGCTGGCCGGCGCGGCGCCTGACGAATGTCTGCGACGCGTCAATGAGCTGTTGATTCCGGAGAACACGGCCGAGATGTTCGTAACCGTGTTCTACGGAATCGTGCACCTGGGAACCGGCATCCTGGAGTATGGCAACGGTGGCCACAATCTTCCCTATCTGCTGCGTGCCGATGGCACCGCGGAGGTCCTCGAGCGAGTGGGCGGGACGGTACTCGGCGTTCTCGACGGCGTGCGGTTCGGCTCCAACTCGGTGACACTCGGCCGCGGGGATGGTCTCTTCCTGTACACGGACGGGATCACGGAGGCGATGGACGCAGACGGCAACCTGTTCGACGATGAGCGGCTGCAGGCAGCCCTGGCGCGGGTGGCTGATGCAAGCCCCGAAGCGGTAGTTCCCTTCGTCATCGAAGCGGTCAAAAGCTACTGCGGCGATACCGCGCAAAGTGACGACATCACCGCGCTGGCGTTGCGAAGATGAGCGCGCAGCTGACTCTCTCCCTCACGAATAAACTCGCCGAGATCGAGGGTGTCAGCCGCCTCGTCGAAGCATTCGGAGAGCAGCACGGGTTACCGGCGCGGGTCGTATTCGACCTCAACCTTGCTCTGGACGAGGTCCTCACCAACATAATCTCGTATGGCTATGATGACGGCGCCGAGCACGAGATCACCGTCCGGCTGTCGCTCGACGGCCACACGTTGCACGTCGAGGTGGAGGATGACGGGCGGCCGTTCAATCCGCTGGAGATTGCTGAACCGCACCTCGGCGGACCGGTGGAAGAGCGATCGATCGGCGGCCTCGGGCTGTTTTTGGTGCGCAAGCTGATGAGCGGATTGGCGTACAGACGCCAGGAAGGTAAGAACGTCTTCGGAATGTCGCGGACTGTCGCCGATGTACCTGTGCGGCAGCACCCGAAGTGAGGGCTCCCACGAAGATCACGGAACACAAGCAGGGTACCGTCGTCGTTCTGTGCGTGAGTGGCCGGCTCGATGCGAGCAACTCCGGGGTTTTCGAGGAGAAGCTGCTCGGCCTGATTGCAGGCGGCGAGCACCGCTTCGTAATCGACTTCGCGGCGCTCGACTACATAAGCAGCGCCGGCTTGCGCGTGCTGGTCATCGCCGCCAAGCGGTTGGCGGCGTCCCGCGGCGCCATCGTGTTGTCGGGGCTCGAGGGGCAGATAGAGGAAGTCTTCGCCGTCGTCGGTTTCGACTCGATCTTCAAGACCTACCGGACTGCGGACGAGGCAGTGGCTGCATTCATCCAGGATCCTGCTGCGAACTAAGATTGACCGCACGCAAGCGAATACGCCGGGTGAAAGGGCAGGGCGCGGCTTTTCAGATGTAGGCGCGGCGCAGCAGTTCGGCCGCCGATTCGTCGAGTTGTTCGCCGCGGCGGACTTCCTCGAAGCGTGCCAGCAGATCTGCGGGGCGCAGGCGCCGCTTCTCGGCGCCGCGGAAGTCGTGGATGATGCGGCCGCGGTGCATCATGACGAGCCGGTCGCCGAGGCTGGCGGCCTGCTGCATCGAGTGCGTTACCATCATCGCCGTGAGGTGATCGCGTTCGATCACTTCCCGGCTCAGGCGTACTACTTGATCGGCGCTCTTCGGATCGAGCGCTGCGGTGTGCTCGTCGAGCAGCAGCATCTGCGGCCGCAGCCACGTGGCCATCAGCAGAGTCAGGGCCTGACGTTGTCCGCCCGACAACGTGCCGATGGCATTGTCGATCCTACTCTCCAACCCGAGGCCGAGGCACCGGACCCTTTCGCTCATGACGCTGCGGAAATCTCCGCGCAGCGCCCACCCCAGTCCACGCGACTGGCCGCGCCGCGCCGCCAGCGCGAGGTTTTCCGCGATCGACATGTCGGGCGCCGTGCCGCTGAACGGGTTTTGAAAGACTCGCCCGATCAGCTGCGCCCGCCGGTGCTCGGGCCAGTGCGTTACGTCGTGTCCCGCCAGATGGATGGTGCCGGTGTCGACGATGAAGGTGCCGGCCACGGCATTGAGCAGCGTCGACTTGCCCGAACCGTTGGTGCCGATGACCACCACGAACGATCCGTCTTCTATGCTCAGATCGACCTGCTGCAGGGCTCGCACCTCGTTGGGCGTTCCGGAGTGAAATGTCTTCGAAATGCCGCTGATCTCGAGCATGTCAGGCCTCCGCCCGCCTGCGCCGCAAGGTGCCGAGCAGATTTGGAAGGATCAGCGCCAGAAACACGAAGCCCGCGGTGATCAGCTTGAGGTCATTGGGATTGAGGCCGGCGCGCAGGGCAATGGCAATCAGCAGGCGGAACAGTACCGAACCCATCACCGCGCCGGCGATGACCAGGCCGAGTTGCTGTGTCCCGACCAGCGCCTCACCGATGATCACGCTCGCCAGGCCCCACACGACCATTCCGATTCCCATCTGCACGTCGGCGAATCCCTGGTACTGAGCGAGCAGGGAACCGGCCAGCGCGATCAACCCGTTGGAAACGGCAAGCCCGAGAACGATCATGTTGCCGACGTTGACGCCGAGGGCACGAATCATCTGGTCGTTGTTGCCGGTGGCGCGCATTGCGGTCCCAAGATTGGTGCGGAAGAACGCGTACAGGAGACCTGCGGCGACCACTATGGCGGCGAACACGAGTATGAGCACGGCCGCATCACGCGGACTGACTTCCCACCCGAGCACGCCGATCTCGGTCGTGCCGCCCAGCACGAAGGTGGCCAGGCCTTCGGCTTCGGTTGCCAGCGTCCTGGTCGACAACAGTGGCAGATTGCTCTTGCCCATGACGTGCAGGTTCACCGAGTAGAGCGCGGTCATCACCAGGATTCCGGACAGCAGGCCGTTGATCTTGAACCTGGTGTGAAGGATGCCCGTCAGCGCGCCGGCGAGCATGCCGGCACAGAACCCGGCGCCGGTCGCGAGCAGCGGGTGCACTCCGTTCACGAGCAGTATCGCCGTCACCGATGCGCCCAGCGTCACCGAACCGTCGGCGGTGATGTCGGGAAAGCTGAAAATGCGGAAGCTGATGAAGACTCCCAGCGCCAGCAACGACAGTATCAGGCCGATGGTCAGTGCGCCGAGTAACAGAGTCATCTACGGACGCTCCTTGACGATGTCGGTGATCGGCGCGATCCAGCAGGCCCCGCGCAGGAACTCGCTCTGCCCGGTGCCGATGCCTGCGCGGTCGTCGTTGAGCAGATGCAGGATGCCCTGCAGTGTCTCGGCTGTGAACAACGTCGTGATGGTCGAAGCCAGCTCTATTCGCCCCTTCGGCAATGAGCGGTACGAAAAGGCCGCCGCGTGGAAGTGGCCAGCCGGCAACGGGGCGCCGCCGAGCGGGCGCAGCAACGGACCTAGTGCCGGTTGATCGGTGCGTGCCGCTACACCCACGACCACGGCGAGGCTGCGCGAGTAGGCACGTTCGGGCGTGAACGACAGCCACTCGCGGATCTGTGGAAATGCGAACGGGGCATCATCCGCCGGAGCAAGTGCCGGCGAGCGTCGCAGCGCCGCGCCCATGAGACCGGCCGACTCCGCGATGATCACGATGCCGACCGCGTCCGCCTGCGCGCAGGCCAGACACGTTTCACTGACCTCGGCCAAGGTCACCGTGCTGTTCGGCCTCGCTTCGAAGCGCACGAGCTGCCCCAGTCTTCCTTCGCAGACCAGTGCGTACAGGACGTTGACTTCGGCCACCAGTGCCTTGGAGGAAAGGGATTCGTCGGGGACGTTGGTGCCGTCGGTCGGCAGATAGGCCGCGGCTCCGGCCACGGCGAGAAACTCGCCGAAGCGCGCCCGGCAGTCCTCGAAGTTTTCGCCGAATCCACCCAGTCCAAGTCCGAACGTGTTTTCGGGAAAACGTATCCTGTTGCCGTCCTGCGCCGTGAAGCGGCAGCCCGTCAGCAGTTCGGGATCTCCGATCACGCGGCACCGCAAGGCGGCGGCGCCATCGGCTTTGAACACTTCGAACGTCGCAGTTTCCCGTTCTATCGTCCGGGACGAAACGGGGGCTTGTACGTCTGCAGGTCGCGCTGCGGCTTGCGTCGCCAGCAGAACCTCCAGCCCGGCCAGTTCCAGCACGGTCCTTACCTGTTCGGACGGACTGACGACCGTGAACGAGCCTTTCAGACGCTGGAGTTCCTTGTAGAACTTCAGCAGCACACGGATTCCGACCGAACTCATGTACGGCACGTCGGCCATGTTGAGCCGGATCTGGTGGGCGCCGCCGCGTACCGTCTCTTCGAGAGCCTTGGACAGGTGATCGGCCCAATACGCGTCGAGACGGCCCGAGACGGCGAGCTCCAATCCGTCGGCGGTCTGTTGTGTGCTGATCTCCACGGCTTCTCCTGCGTCGCGCCGTCTCAGCGCTGCGCGCCGCTCGGTGTCGCGCGCTGTACCACGCTGTCGGGAATCGTCATTCCGAGCGCGCGTGCCGCCTCGACGTTGACCAAAATTTTCGTGGTGCGCAGTGGCTGGAGCGGCATCCGCGCGGGACTTTCGCCGCGCATGATGCGCGCCGCCATCAAGCCGGCTTCGCGCCCGCCGTCGAAGTAGTCGCGCGCCACGACCACGGCGGCGCCGTCCTGGCTGTTGCTGCTCAGCGAGCCGAACAGCGGCAGGTGAGTGCGGCGCGCCGCCTGCGTTATGCTGGCGAAGGCAGCGGTCGTCATGTTGCCCGCTACCTGCACCACCGCATCGAGCGGTTGGTTGCACAAGGACAGCGCCGCATCGGCGATCTCGGAGCTGGTGTTTGCCGCTACGGCCGCCACTTCGATGCCCTGAGACCGCGCAACCTCAGTGAGCCGGTCCTTGTTGTAGACCGAGTTCACCTCGGCAGGCACGAACAAGGTGCCGATCCGGCGCACCTTCGGCAGGCACTCGCGCACGGTCGCGATCAGTTCTTCGTAGGCCCCCATCGTCGGAACGCCGGTCACGTTCGCGACGTGATCCTCGTCGCTCTTGGCCGCACCCGCGGCCACCGGACTGGCAACGAACGTGAACACGATGGGGATGTTTTGCGTGCGCTGCATCGCGGCTTGCAGGGTGGGCGTCGACAGGGTCAGCATCAGATCGGTACCGTCGGTGATCGCGGCGTCGACCAGAGCGCTCAGTGTCGGCATGTCTCCTTGCGCGTTGCGGACATTGAGCACGTAGTCGCGACCGGCGACCAGGCCTGCTTCGCGCAGTCCCGCCTCGATCCCTTTCTCCCCTTCCTCGACGTCGAGCACGTTGACGTACTCGAGGACGTCGAGCTTCCAGGTCTTGCCGAGCGGCGCCGCAGTGGCGGCAATCGCGCCGGTTGCGGCGGTCGCGCCGTTCGTCTTGGAGGCCGAACTTGTCTGCTCGTGTACGCCGCTTTCGTCGACCAATGTCGCGGCGGACTTCAGGATGTCGTCGGGAATCCGGATGCCGAGGCGGCGGGCCACCGTCAGGTTGATAGATATCGTCTTGATCGAAACGTTCTGGAAGGGCAGGTCTTTGGGGCGTTCTCCCGACAGGACGCGCGCAGCGAGGCGTCCCGCGGCGTAGCCCGGGTCGTAGAACCCGACACCGAAAGTCGCCAGTGATGCTTTGGCCACCGGCTCGATGTCACTGGTGATCAGCGGCACGCGCGCATCGCCGGCGACTTTGACGATCGCGTTGAAACCCTGGAGCGCGGTGTTGTCGCCGGCCACCCACAGTACATCGACGCCGCGCGCCACCAGTGCCTGCGCCGCCTGGAAGATTTCGCTAGAGTTGATCACCGTGGCTTCTTCCAGGGTGAGCCCGCGCCGTGTGAACACTTCGCGCGCTACGCTCACGACCTTGCGCGAGTTGGCCTCCGAACTGTTGTAGAGCGTGCCGATCTTTCTGGCGCCGGGGACCAGGCGCTGGATGAACTCTACTGTGTCCTCTACCGGCGGGAATGAGCCGACCCCGGTCACGTTCGGGTTGTGGTCTTCGAAGCTGACGCCCGCACCGGCGGCGATGGGATCGTAGACGTAGGTGAACACGACCGGGCTGTGTTTGACCGTGCCGCAGGCGGCGGTCAGGCAGGGCGTGGACATCGGAATGATGAGGTCCATGTCCTGCGTGTCGAAGTTCTGGTACAGCGCCGGGATGTTGGGGATCTCTCCTTGGGCATGCACCTTGTTGATCTCGAGGTTCTCTCCCTCGACGAAACCGCCGTCGTGCAAACCGTCGAGAAGTCCGCGCATGCAGATCTCGACGGCCGGCTCCGGCGCGAAGTAGACGATGCCGACTTTGAACTTGCGGCCGTCTGCGCGTGTGCGGATCGGGGCGGGAGCAGCGGTGGTCGTGGGTTCGCGTTGTGAGGTGCGCACGACGTCCTGCGGAAAACTCCATGGATCCTTGAGGCCGGCCAGTGCCGCCTGGTCGATGACGAGTTTCTCCGGCAGTACGTTCTCGACCGCGATGGTCGCGGGGTCGCGTCCGGCAAGGACCTGGCCGGCGAGCGTACCGGCCAGGCGTCCGACTTCGCGGTAGTCCGCTCCGAGGTCGAACAAGGTGCCGCGGCCGGCGCGGCCCGGCATGCTGGTAAAGACCGGTATGCCCGCCTGTCGCGCCAGCGGAATCAGCGCGTCGAGCGCCGACATCACGGTGACGTCGCCCCCGACCCACAGAGCCTGAACGCCTCGTGCGATCAGCGAACTGGCCGCCTCGATCACGGCCGAGGCGTTCTCCGCGTTGGCTTCCAGTAACTCGATTCCCAGTTCTCGACAGGTTTCACGTGCGAGCCTGGTCTGCGCTTCGGAGTTGGCTTCGGACGAGTTCCAGACCTCACCCACGACCGTGAGTCCGGGGAACATCTGTCTGGCGAGCCGCAAGGTGTTCGCCACCGGCT
This sequence comes from uncultured bacterium, assembly GCA_903893315.1. GTDB lineage: Bacteria > Desulfobacterota > Binatia > UBA1149 > CAITLU01 > CAITLU01. Next base: position 32,852 of record CAITLU010000048.1, on the reverse strand, counting down.
GCATGGTGCCGTAGCCGACGAGATGACGCGGGTGCTGCAGCGGATTCTCCCGGCTGATGCCGACACCTGCACCCGCTGGATCGGACACGAGCGCGAACACGTGCAGAACCTTTCCAGCCGAGTTCGCGTTCGCCACTGCCTGCAAGCTGAGCGTCGAACCGGTCAGGACCAGATCGTACTGTCCGCCGGTGATCTCCTTGGCGATGGTGTTGGCCGTCGGTTGGTCGCCCTCCGCGTTGTAGCGCTGCACCGTGAGGTTATTGCCCACGGTGAAGCCGGCGGCGGCCAGGCCGTCGATCATGCCCTCGACACCGTCATCGAGAAACGGTTGCGAGGAGTGTTGGAGAATGGCGACGCGCGTTACGCGCTGGTGGCCCTTCTGACGGTGTGAGGAATCTGAAAGCAGCAGAACGGCAGATGCCAGCGCGATGAGAATGACGCCGAGTGCAAGCCGTTTGATCACCGACCACATGGCCAACCGCGATCCCGGCCGTAGATGGCAGATGGCCACGGTCGGCGCAAACCTTGGGGATTACGGCAGAGGAACCGCCTTGCACGCGCGATGCTGTCGGCACGCGGGAATTCGGTCTGCGACGATTCGCGATTCGTCAGTGATGTCACCGGTACTCGCGACGTTGTGACCGGAGAGCACGAAATCAACTTCGACGGCAGATCTGCCGACTATCTTGCGGACAGTTCGTCGCGGCCTTGACCGGTCTGCGGCGGCTCCGACGACGGCGCCGCCGGTACCAGCGACGTCGATCGCACCGGCGGCAGTTGCGTTCATGCCTTCGACGGCATCTGTATGCCACTGTGCGAAAAAAGGCTGCGTCGGAGGACAGGTCGTGTAAGTGGCAGGAGCAATCCGTTCGAGCAGGCCGCTTGTATTGTCTGTCCCCTCACGGGCCGTTCCCGCAGTAACGAAGCCGCTCATTCCAACGGCTGCAAACCGAAGACTCTCAGTCCTACCGGAATCTCGCGTCGGCGTAGAGCAAGCCAGTTTGGTGGAGTATTACCCGGGCCAAGATCGGTCGGGGAGAATCCGACGGTTGCTCGAGCAACGTGTGGACAGCTTTCTCAAGTTCGTCGATCTGGTTCGTTGCGGTATCCCACACGACCTTGAGTGACACGCCGAAATAGGCGTGGGCCAAGACGTTACGCATGTCGCGGATCAACCGCCACGGAATCTGCGGAGCCTTGGCTGTAACTTCGTCCGGAAGTTTTCTCGCTGCCTCGCCGATGATTTCGAGGTTTCGCATGACGGCATCCCGCGTCAGTTCGTCGCTGGCGAATGCGTCGTAGATCATCCCGCCAACGAAGCGACTAATCTTGGCGCAGGCTTCGATGATGTCGTCGGCGAACAGGCGCCAGTCGCGCTCAGTTTTAGGCGACATTCACCGCCTCGCGCTCGATGACAGGGCGCATTCGGGGCTTTACGGCATCCGGTGTGAGGATGTCCACCCTGTGGCCGAGGTGATCCTAGAGAAAAGCCTTGAGCCCCATGAATGAAAGAAAGGTCGGGCCGGTATCGAAGTCGACCAGGAGGTCAAGGTCGCTGTCCTCGCGAGCTTCATCGCGTGCCGTGGAACCGAACAGCGCAACGCTTCGAACGCCGAAATCACGACGGATCGCCGGCATGAAGCCGTGCAAGGCCAGCAGTGCTTCTTCGCGTCGCATGGAGAAAGTATAGGGCGGCTGTGCTCCTATGGCCAGCGCCGTATTCCCCCGCCGCGACGGCGCCGGGTTTCGACTCCTTCGCGTGCATCATCGGCGGCGCGAATAGACATCGCGCTCATCCACGGGAGTCTTGACTCCGACTAGCGCTTGAAGCGCAGCAGGAAGTTCAGCATCCGCATGTGACGTTTGCCGTAGGGCGGATAGAGTTGTTCGGCCGACGACAACTTCGGGTTGACGTGCACCGGACGCATCTTGCTCAGCTCCACGAAACCGTCGTGACCGTGGTAGTGGCCCATGCCGCTGGGACCGACGCCGCCGAAGGGCAGATCGTGCTGTGCCACGTGCATCATGCAGTTGTTGATGGTGACGCCGCCGGAGATGGTGCCGTAGATCACTTTGTCCTGTACGGCCTGGTCGTTGGTGAAAAGGTAGAAGCCCAGCGGCCTGTCCTTCGAGCTCACGTAGGCCATCGCTTCGTCCAGGTTCTGGTAGGTCTTCACCGGCAGCAGCGGTCCAAAGATTTCTTCCTGCATGATGCGCATGTCGTCGGTGACATCCAGGACCAGTACCGGCGGGATCTTGTGCAAGGTGTCGTTGTACGAGGAGCCGGGCACCAGCCAGACGAGTGTAGCGCCTTTCTCTTCCGCGTCCTGGAGAGTGGCGCGCAGGCGGCGGTAGGACTTCTCGTCGATCACCGAGGTGAACGATACTTCGTTGGTGTCGGGGTAGCGCTGGGGAACGATTTTCCTGGCGGCAGCGATGAACGCTTCACGCTTGCTCTTGGGCAGCAACAGGTAATCGGGAGCCAGGCAGGTCTGACCGGCGTTGACGAACTTGGCGAAAAGGATGCGCGAAGCCGCCGTCTCGATGTTGAAATCGTCGCACACGATGGTCGGCGATTTGCCGCCCAGTTCCAAAGTGACAGGAGTCAGGTTCTCGGCCGCCGAGAGCATCACGTTGCGGCCCGCATCAGCCGAACCGGTAAACAGCATGTGGTCGTATGGGAGCGATGAGAAGTCCTGGGCCTTGACGTTCGGAAGCAGCGCGAGTGTGTCTTCGTTGAACTGCTCGGCGAACTTCTTGGCGAGCAGTTCGCGCAGGTTCCTGGAGTTGGCCGCCATCTTGACCATGCAGCGGTTGCCGGCGGCGATCGCGCTGGTCAGAGGTCCGAACAGAAGGAACACGGGATAGTTCCACGGCACCACGATGCCGACCACGCCCTTGGGCTGGGGAATGACCTTGTTCTTGGCGGTGGCGAACAGTACCGAGACGTGACGGCGCTCGGGCTTCATCCAGCGCCCCAATTTGCGGCGCGCGTCACGGATGCCGTCGATGCTGGTCAGGACCTCCAGCAGCTTGGTCTCTTCGGGGCAGCGGTGGCCGAAATCCTTGGTGATGGCGGCGGCGACGGCATCGATGTTGTCGAGCAGGATGCGCTCGAGCTTGGTGAGGTTGGCCTTGCGTTCTTCGAGGCTGGGATAGGGATGGCGCAGGTACGCTTCGCGCTGGAGGTTGAACACCCGTTGGGCGTCGCTGTCGGCCGAGATGACGACTCGTAGTTGCGCGGTCTGTGCCATGGTCCTGATTCTCTCCTGATCTTAGCTGCGGTTTGTTGCCCGAAGTCCCGGCTGCGGAGGCGAGCGCGAGGGCTGCCTGGGCAGGACTTGCCCGACGGGCGCGGGATAGTTGCCGCCTCGCCCTGCTGACTCAAACGTCCGGGGCGCTCTCGGCACCGGCCGGCGCGATCACGGCAGAGAAGGTGGGGCCGAACTGGATCTGATCGCGCCGGGCGTGCGCCGGGCAATCAGAGCGGCACTATTTCCAGCCGCGTGATCGTGAGCGTGGGCCTCGGCATACCTGGCCTTCCGTTGACAAGCGTGAGCCTGATGTCGGCCAACCCCGGTTCGGTGAGAAAGTTGAGCCAGTAGCGGGTCGATCCTCCCCGGTTGATCGTGAGCGTTGCGATGGCGGTGTCCCCGATCATTACGCCGAGCCGCGGCCACTGTCCGTCCGAAGCCTGGACGCCGGCGGCATCGATCACGAGTCCCCAGCGACTGAAGGAACGAAACTTCAGGCGCGCCAGCAGCGAAGCTCTTTCGGGCAGGACGACCGCTTCGCCTTGCGAATAGTCGGTCGACGGGCCTGACATCTGCATTGTCGACGGTCCGAGGGGCAACGCCTCGCGGCTGGTGCAACCCGTGGATGCCAGCAGCGCCGCGCCCGCAAGCCAGGCCGTCAATCGCGGGAAAGACGTTCTTGCGGCCGCTTCACCGCTGAACGACCATCCGTCTTCCGGTCTGCGGCGGACACGCGTTCGAGTGAGGCGCATCGGCCCTGCGTAGATGATGAAGCTGTTCAGCAACGCCGCCACCGTACCTGGTTCGACCCTAGGTAACCGCCGGTTCCGCGTCAAGTTGGCACTCGGTGAAACGCCGGCGCATCGAGCCTGCGAATGCTGGTGGATTGACGCCGCATGTATGTCGGCGTACTGCGCCGGAGTGCGCGGATCGCTCTACACTCGAGTCGCTGCGGTGTGTCTTGCAATCGCCGCTTGCGGCGCGAGCGGTCCTGCTTGTAACTCGACTGCCGGTGAAGTGGTGTGGACCGCGGATCAGATGCAACCGCAGGGAGCACTTCTGATGCGTGCGAAGGAAGGTCTCTGGTTCTGGGGCAACGGGTCCCTCCAGACAACGGTCGACCTGAGACAAGGACCGGTCAGGATTACCGTCGTCGGCCGCGGTGTGCGAGTGGATGGTGAGTGGCCTCGCGTCGACATCGAACTCGGCTCCGAGCCCGTAGCCAGCCTGACGATCGACGGGTTCACGGTTGCTGATCACACGGCCGTCGTGCCGGCAGCCAGCTCAGGCCGGAGCGTTCTCAAGCTAAGGTTCACCAACTACGTGCCGGTGCCGGAAAAACCGCTGACCTCTCGCGGGCTGATGGTCGAGAGAGTGATCGTAAGTCAGCCTTGAGCGCGGATCGGCGCGACGGGCGCCTTCATGTCGTCGCGGCGCGCGAATCGCTCGCAGCCGTGCGCTCGGAGTCTTTGTCGGCGGCATCGCCGAGTCCGGGCGTGTTCTCGCGATCTTCCAGTACCAGAAGCGCTACCACCGTCCAGAATGTGCACTGCATCGCTCCGAGTCCCAAGGGGTCCTGGGCCAGACTGGACAACGCGAACGCGAGCACCCCGAGCGCGATCGCGGCGATCCGCGGGCGTTGTGATCGGCCGGCTCGTAACCAGGCGACGCGGGCCTGCGTGGCGATGCAGCCGAGAATTGCCAGGAACGTTCCGAGCCCGGCCACGCCGAGTTCCGACAGGGTCTTCAGGTAGTAGCTGTGGGCGTCGGTGAACGTCGGCAGCTTGACGTCCGGCAGGTAGTGCAGCTTGAGGCTTACGTACTTGCCCGTACCCGCGCCGAACAGCGGGAAGTCGCACCAGATGCGCAAGGCGGCCAGCCAATGATCCATACGCGCCGGAACCAGGTCGTTCGCCGGTCTGCGCAGGTCAAAGGAAAACAAGAGCATGTCCAGCGGCGAACTCGCGCTTACCCGCGAAGGCCCGCCCCTCAGTGCGCCGACCGACACGAGCAGAAATGCCAGCAGTACGCCGGCAGCTCCCGTCCAGAACAGGCGCCTGATCAGCCGCGCGGCGCTTGCCGGAATCTCCAGCGCCAGTGACTGCGAACGCCATCCGGCCAGCATCAGCGCGATGCCGAAAGCGCCGCCAAGCCCGACCCAGGCAGAGCGCGACACGGTCTGGACCAGGCAGTAGCTGAGCAGAGTCAGGAGGCCGAGTCCGGCCGGGCGGCCGGCGGCCGACATCCACGTGGACGCGACCGCGATCGGCCCCACCAGGATAAGGAAGCAGCCGAAGGTGTTCGGGTCCGGAAGCGCACCGTTTATTCGCAACAGGTCAGGCTGAACAAGACGAAAAAAACTGGGGAGATCGAACAGCCATATCGTCTGGGCCACTCCCGTCAGCGCCGCAGCGCCGACCGACAGCGTCAACGCCCCGCGCAGATGCGAGGCGCGCAGTCGAAGCGCCGGGCTGGTCAGCAACACGAACCACAAAGCGCCTTCGACGATGACCGCCACGCCGTGCAGCAGCGTGAAAGATCCACGCAGTACGTCTCCGATATCGAAAGAGAAATGCCGATCGGCTTCGGCGATAACCGTTTCCCACAGCGGGCGATGCAGCGCTCGGTATTCCCACAGCCCGAGTGCACTGGAGATCACCGCGAGCGCCGTGAAAAGCGCCAGCCGGCGACCGATTGCCGCGCCGGCGCGCGCCTGGTTCCCACGTCCCACGACGAAGCTGCCGCACAGCAGCAGCGGGATCAGTGCGTGTTCCGACAGCGAGAGGTTGTAGGCGCCGAGGAGGCGGCTGATCAGACCTGCCAGCGGCGCCGCGAAGACGATGAGGAGGACTCCCGCGCGCAGGTTCGCCACACCAAGGAGCAGTCCGATGAGGATAGCCCCGAGCCGGTACGCGGCGAGCGGCTGCGGGGACATCCAGGTGAAATGCGCCAACGCGGCGGCAAGCGCCGTGGCGGCCAGGAAATACGCGGCCGGCAGAGCCCGATAGCCGAGGGGCGCTCGCGGGTTGGCGGTCGATGTCATGGCCGCATCGGTCGCGCTGACGTTACCTCCGAAGGCTCGCCGCAAGCGCACGCTCCCGAGGTCTCCGCAGACGCTATCGTTTCGTCCGGTACCTTCACCTTCACCTCGTCCGAATGTCCCGCCAGCGACAGAAAAGCAAGACTGTGCAGTCGCCGCGGAACAACTTCGGTCACGGCGAGGCGCTATGTCCGCTCTAAATGAGTCGCTTACGGTTCCGCGATGGAAGACACGCGGCCGGTAGGATTCGGTTCGGAAGGAATACTGTGATTATGTGCGGTTGCCGGGTATTGTTCGAGCTTTTCGACGGTGTTTCGAGTTCAAGTCGCTTGACCGAACCCGGCGATGGCGACGCGTGATGTCCGTCTGGTTTTTCGAACGTGCTCTTGGAGGTTCTACCGTCATGACCAGGATGTCCTTGATCCGGCCCGTTGCCGTGCTTGCGATCGTCGTTGCCTGCTTCGCCTGCTCGAAGGAACCGGCTCGCGTCGAAGCTCACCGGCCCGATCCGATTCCATTCGGATGGCTTGACCAGCCGGACGCCGGCACGGTGACCGGCAAGACGGTCGTGAAGGCGTGGGCACTGACCAACGTCGGGACCATCACCAAGACTGAGATCCTTTTTGACGGCACCCCGCTCCAGGTGACGCTCCACGGCGTGGCTTCAGCCTGGGCCTGCGAGTTGCACCCTCAGTGCGAGGGCTGCGAGAAAGCCCGCTACGAAGGCGAGTTCGATTTCGCGAGCGTTGCCAAGGGCGAGCACATGTTGTCGTGGAGGGTCACGACCAGTGCCGGGGCGATCGCGGAAATCGGTAAGCGAAAGATTGTCGTTGAGTAGGGCGGAGCGTTTTTCCGGCATGATGCGGCAGGCGTTTTGATTCGCGCCGGGTTGTGCGCCTGCGCCTGCGCCACGCTAAATTCTACTGCTTCCTTCGAGTGCGGTAACGGTTACGCGAAATGGATCTGACTGTAATTCCAACGTACCGCTGCGACTCGCGATGCAGCATGTGCTTCATCTGGAAGCACCCTACGTTGCCGCACGAAGAAGTCAGCGTCGAGACTCTCTCCAGACTTCCCGGCGGTTTCGACAATCTGAACGTCTCCGGCGGTGAGCCCACGCTGCGCAAGGATCTGCGGGAGATCATCGACGTCGTTCATCCCAAGGCGCGGATAGTCGAGATCAGTTCCAACGGTCTGCATTGGGAGCGGCTCGAACCCATCATCCGCAAGTACCCCGGCATCAAGGTACGATTCAGTCTGGAGGGATCCGAAGAAACCAACAATCGCATCCGCGGCGAAGACAATGGCTACCGGACCAAAGTCGCGGGCCTGCGCCGTCTCCGGGAACTGGGCGGAACCGATCTGGGTTTCGCCTGCGTGATCCAGGACGACAACGTCGACGAGCTGACCAAGTTGTACGAATTCTGCACCGAGGAAGGCTTCGAGTTCGCGACCTCGGCTCTCCACAACGCTTTCCAGTTCCACAAGGCCGACAACTTTCCCTACGACAGGCTACGGGTCGCCAGGGAAGTCGAAAATCTGATTACCGCGATGCTGCGCACGAACAACGCCAAGACCATGTTTCGTGCCTACCTGAACCTCGGACTGATCCGCAAGATCCTCGGCCAGGACAGGCTCATCCCGTGCACGGCCGGGACCGACTTCATTTTCGTGGATCCCTGGAGCGATATCTACGCGTGCAACGTTCGCGACGACCTGCTGCTCGGCAATCTCGTGCGGGAGTCGTGGGGAGAGATCATTGCCGGCCCGGCTGCTGTGCGGATGCGCGGAGAAGTGGCCGCATGCAAGCAGAACTGCTGGATGGTCACGACCGCGCGTACGGCGATGCGCAACTCCTTGATCCCTCAACTTCCGAAGACAAAACCGTTGTTGTGGGTACTGCGCAACAAGCTGCGCGTGACGCTGGGGTTGCCGATCGATTTCGAGCGCGACATCGATTACGGCGACGTGCGTGCCGACGTTTCGGTTTCCAGACGCGATTCCTACCTCGGTGTGACGGTCAAACGGCTGCCCCAGCGAGCGAGTGAGCGACACTATCCACAGGGGCCGTTTTTCAACCGTTAGCGTGTCATGTTTGAGTGCTGTGAAAGTGGTCTGACGAAGAAGTGGCGGCGCGTGGTTACGCAACATCCATGAACCTCTCTGTTTCACAGGGAAACGGAGCTTCACCGGTGACGGTGGCCGTGATCGGCACTCGCGGTTTTCCCAACGTGCAGGGCGGTGTCGAACGCCACTGCGAAGAACTGTACACGCGCTTGGCCGCGCGCGGTGTGCGAGTCGTCGTCTTCTCGCGTTCGCCGTACATGAAGAGGGTCCCGCGCGTGCGGACGTGGCGTGGGGTTCGTTTGCAGAAAGTGTGGACTCCGCGCCACAGGGGCCTGGAAGCCTTGTGGCACAGTGTTGCCTCGTTGCTCGTCGCGAGAGTGCAGGGGGTGCGGTTGGTGCATGTCCACGCGCTGGGACCCGGGCTGGTGGTGCCGTTGGCTCGACTGCTGCGCATGAGGGTAGTGTTCACCCACCATGGGCGTGACTACATGCGGCAGAAGTGGGGGTTCTTGGCGCGCTGGACACTGCGGGCCGGGGAAGCGGCGGCAGTACACTATGCGGACGAGGTGCTCGGGGTATCGATGGAAATCGTCGAGTGGCTGGCGAGTCGCTTCAACCGGGAAGCCGGATATGCGCCGAACGGGATCGCGGTGGACGATAGAACAACGGCTCAGGTCGAGTCGACTCTCGCTTCCTTCGATCTTGCTCCTCGGGGCTATGCGGTGACCGTCGCGCGCCTGGTTCCGGAAAAAGGGGTCCACGACCTGCTCGATGCGATAGGGGACGGCAGTGAGGTCCCGTGCCTGGTGGTGGTTGGCGGCGCCGACCATCGCTCTGCCTACGCGGCCGACTTGCAGACGCGCTCGAAGGGCGTGACGCGTTTTGCCGGGGTGCAGCCGCACGAGGTGACCCTGGATCTGGTGCGCGGCGCCCGTCTGTTCGTGTTGCCCTCGTATCACGAGGGCCTGCCGATAGCGTTGCTCGAGGCTATGGCCTGCGGGACGCCTGTGGTAGCGAGCGACATCGCGCCGCACCGGGAAATCATCACTTCTGGAGAAAACGGCTGGCTGGTTGGCGCCGGTGATGTAAGCGTCCTGCACGCGGTGATTGTTCGTGTGTGGAAGGCCTCCGCCGAAGAACGCGCAGGTGTGGCGGCGCGGGGAAAACGGATTGTGGCGGAAAGTTTTTCCTGGGACCGGACGGTGGAAAAAGTACTCGCCGCGTATGCCGACCGATAGGGCGGGTAGCGGGTCTGAAGAATGAGCGCAGGTTCCTGGCACCCTCATCTGGCCTTGGGGTAGTCGGGCGGGCGGCTGCGGGACGCTGAGGTTCCGTAGACCGGAAGTCGACGGGGAAGTGGAATTTCTTCCGGATTGTCGGCGAGTTGGTGTGTTCTGGCTGTAAGGACGTCGATTGACGTTCGGGGGGGGGGGACTTTTGGGAGGAAGTTCGCTTGGAGGAGCAGAAAGAGGAGCGTTCGCGGCGTTTCGGTGACGGCTGGCGATGGTCGGTAGCCGCCGCGACGATGGTGACTGCGGACTGGCTGGCTGTGCTGGGAAGTCTGTGGCTGTGCTGGGCTCTGCGAAACGGCGTCTTGCTGGCGTGGTTACCCGGCCTTGGTCGCCTGTCACCATTCTTGCAGTACGTGGAAAACTTGTATTTCCTTCTTCCGTGGGTGCTGGCGTTCGCCGAAGCGGGGCTTTACGTCCGCCGCGTTTCGTTCTGGGATGAAGTCCGGCAGGTCAGTCGTGCCTGCACGATAGCAGCTCTGTTTTCGGTGTTTCTATCGGTCGCTGTGCATTCGGAGCGGGAACTTTCGCGTCTCGTGATCGTGTCGACCTGGGTGCTTACGCTGTTTGTCGTGCCGGTCGTGCGACACAACGTAAAGATTTTTATTGTCGGCGCGGGGCTATGGGGGAGACGGGTGCTGATCCTCGGCGCGGGCAAGACCGGCACGCGCGTTTGCGAAAGTATCCGGACATTCCGCGCGCTCGGATACGAACCCGTGGCTTTCGTCGATGACGATCCGGCGAAGATTGGTGGAGCCCACCTCGGCTTGCCGGTCCGCGGCCCGCTGGCCTCGGTCCCGGCTTTGGTTCGAGAACTTGGCGTAAAGGATGTGGTGGTGGCGATGCCGCGCCTCGCGCGTGAGCGCCTGCTTCACGTGATCAAGAACTGCGAAGGGCACGTCAGAAGCATCCGCGTCGTGCCTGACATGTTGGGGTTGGCGACAGTCGGGGTGGAGACACAGGACCTCAACGGTTTGTTGCTGCTGCGCCTTCGCTGGAACCTGGCCAAACCTTGGAATGTCGCGATCAAGCGTGGTTTCGATGTGGTGGTTGCCGGCATGGCGCTGCTTCTCCTGTCGCCGCTGCTGGCGGCGATCTACGCGGCCATTCGTCTCGACTCGCCGGGCGAAGCCATCTTTCGGCAGGAAAGGCTTGGGAATCTCTGGGGCCGTTTCAGCTGTACGAAATTCCGCAGCATGTATTGCGACGGCGATCGGCGTCTTCACGACTACCTCGAGAGCCATCCCGAGGTTCGTTCGGAATGGGAGCAGTTTGCGAAACTGAGGGCGTTCGATCCGCGCGTTACGCCGGTGGGACGGTTCATGCGGCGGCTGAGCATCGATGAACTTCCTCAACTCTGGAACGTGCTCAAGGGCGAGATGAGCTTGGTGGGACCTCGTCCGTATCTGCCGCGAGAGGTCGACATGATGGGCGAGGCTGCGGAGACGATCCTGAAGGCATCGCCGGGTATGACCGGCCTGTGGCAGGTGAGCGGACGCAACGAACTGTCTTTTGGTGAGCGACTGAAACTGGACGAATACTACGTCCGCAACTGGTCGTTGTGGATGGATCTGATGGTACTGGCCAGGACTTTCGGAGTTGTCCTGACCGCGCGCGGAGCATATTAGTCGGCGGGATGAACGTGGTCCTTTAGGGCGCGTCTGTTTCGGGGAGTGGACGTGTCAGATCCTATCTCATCTTCATTCGGGCGGCAGCGCGTTGCGGAGACGGCTTCGGCCGATACCACCGACCTTGTCCGGAGCCTCTCGGTTTTGTGGCGATGGAAGAAGGCCATCGTTCTGGGGAGCGTCGGCGCTGCGGCCATCGCACTCCTGGCATCGCTGACCATGTCGAAGGTCTACGAGTCCAAGGCCGTCCTCATGGTCGCATCGCCGCGCTTCCGTCAACAAACGGTGTCGGGATCCTACGATCAGGAAGAAGTACGGATGGCGAAATCCTACGAAGGAGTCGTCAAGAGCCAGGGCACGCTTATCGCCGCACTCAAGGAGTTCAAGCTCGAAGACGAGCCCTTCAACCTCACGCTCGCGAAGTTCGACAAGCATGTGACGGTCGAGGCAGTCAAGGATTCCAACGTGATCGAGGTCACGGTTGAACTGACGGACAGGCTCTTGGCGGCCGACGTGGCGAACTACATCGCACGGCAGGCCGTGGACACGAAGCGACGGGTGAGTGACGCCTCGCTGGAGCGGTCTCGCGTGTTCATGCAGGCGGAAGTGGCGCGAGCGGGAGCGGAAAAGGAAGCCAGCGAAAATGCCCTGAAAAAGCTACGGACCGAAAATGCGAGCGATATCCTCAAGCAGCAGACCGAGGTCCGGCTCGATCGTCTGCAGGTCCTGGAAAAAAGACTGAGCACGATAGACGTGGAATTGGCGAAGGTCACCGGAGAGCGCGAAAGTCTTGAAAAGGAGATGGGCAAACTCTCGAAGACCATAACAACTACCCGCGGTTTGATCGACGATGCAATATACCAGCAGGTGGTTGCAAGGCGGATCCGGGCGGATCCGGCGTCTCTGGTCGGCCTCAAGATGGAGTACGAACAACTCAATCCCACGTACACCGCTGTGGAAGGTGAGCTTGCGGTACGCCGGACGAGTGAGGCCGGCTACGTGGCGGAGCGCCCGGTAGTTTCGCGTCTGCTCGAACAGAATCTGAAGGAGCTTGCGGATCTGCGAAAGGGGATGTTCGAGAAGGAACTGAAGACCGAGCGTCTGAAGGGGGTGCTCGATCTGGCAAGTGACAACCTCACGAAGTTGAGCATGGCGATGAACGCTACCAACGTCGAAGTGGTTTCCAAGTCTGCCGACCTTGAGGTCGTTGATCCCGCCCATCCGTCGGAGGAGCCGGAACGCCCTCGCAAGTTGATCAACACGGTGGTGGGCGGCGCTTTCGGCTTCCTGCTGATGGTTACGATCGCTTTCTTTGCCGAGTTCATAGAGCGCAGCGGTGGCCTAGAGCGTCTTACCCGGGAGGCCGCATAGATCGGGCGCCGCTTGCTGTCGGGCGAAAATATCGGCGCGCCGGGCTGCTGCGCGCTTCGCCTTCGGTGATGCCGCGCTGCCAGACCGCTCCGCTCAGTGTTGAGGGCGGTGTCTTCGACGAATCGCGTGTCGACGTGGGGTTGCTGCCCGGTACACCGCAGAGCCGGCGGGCGAAAGGGGAGATGTGTCCACGAAGCGTAATGCTCTAGTCAGGTTCACGCGGCCTGGCTGGCTGGGGGAGTCGGTCACCGCATTCCTGGCCGGCGCCGCCGGACGCTCGGCGGGCTTCGTGCTTACGCTGCTGATTGCCCGGCGGCTCGGTGCAACCAGTGATACCGACGCTTTTTATCTTGCGCTGAGCGTCACCGTGTACCTGTCCGAGATCGTCCGGATGTCCATCGAGGGAGCGTTCGTGCCGGCGTTCGTGGCGGCCCGCGCAAGCGGTCCGCGCGATGCTGACGATTTCTTCGCCGGTACGGCTACGCTGTTTGGTGCCGTCGGGATCGGTGCGGCTTTCGTCATTGCTGCGGCGGCGGTGATGACGGCCCGCGGCGGCGGGTGCGGCCCGTTCTCCGTTGCCAGTCTTCATTACCTCGCCTGGCTGGCGTTGTTCCTGGTTCCCACTCTGGTGACGACGGCTGCAAGCATGGTGCTCTACGCGCTGCACGCTTTTGTGGTTCCGGCTCTGTCGCCCTTGGTGCAGGCGCTGTGCGTCCTGACGGTTCTGCTGCTGTGGGGTTCGAACTTGGGTGCAGGCGCTCTTGTCGCTGGATATCTCGTGGGGGCGATACTGCAGCTTGTCGTGTTGCTGCTGGTTCTTCGGCGCTACGGCGTGACGCTGCGGCTGGTATGGCCGAGCGAGCGTGTGGTGGCAGCCTACCGTGCGGCGATCCCGATTGCGGTGGGCGGCGTGCTGGCCAATGCCAACGCCGTTGCCGACAAGGTTGTCGCCGGCTGGTTGCTCGCCCCTGGTAGCATCAGCATGTTGGAGAATGCCGGACGGGTGTTCGCCATCCTGATGTTCTTGTCCTACGGCGCGTTGGCGAACGTGGTGACGATTCGCTGGAGTGAACTTGCGACGGCTGGAGCCCCCGGGGCGCTGGCCCGCGCTTTTGTCCGGACGATGCGACCGGCCACTCTTCTCGTCACGTTGGCCAGCCTCGCTCTGGCTTGGCAGTCCCGTCCGGTAGTCACGCTTCTTTTCGCTCACGGGACATACGCGGCCGATGCTGTCGCTCCCACGGCTGCCGCTCTGGCCATGCTGGCCGCGGCGCTGCCTCTGTTCTTCGTCACCGGCATGTCGTCGCGGTTCCTCTATGCCATTGGAGACACCTCGGTGTTCGCTAAGGGGGCGGCCCTCACTTTTTGCGTCAATCTCCCGGCCGACATCGTGCTTGGCCATTGGTTCGGAATTGCCGGCATTGCAGGAGCGACCGCCGTGACGTATCTGTTTGCCGCCGGATATTTTCTTCGGCGTGTCCGACGGCATTTCCCTACGCGAGGCCTGGTGGCGTAAGCCGCCGGCTTGTATTCGAATGGACGGTTTCGGTGCAGGGGCGCACGTGTGAGTGGCGTGAGTGCCACGCAGCGGACCAGGTATGGGGAGCGCTTTTGTTGAGCAGCAGTGCGAACAGTCAGGTCGGCGGCGAAGTGCCGCCACTTGTGCCGGAGGGTGTCCGCCGGGTCCTGTTCGTGCTCTGGTCGGGAAAGCCCGGCGGTGCTGAGAATCATGCTCTGCGTTTGAGCCGCTTCCTGAGCATGCGAGGCGTTCAAGTAGAGGTCGCGTTTCTTTCGAGTGCCGACGAGACCGGCGATAGTTTGCGTAGCCTCGGCATTTCGTATCGCGCTTTCGGTATGCGTGGCGCTCTGGATCTGCGCCGACTGTTGCGGTTCGTCCGGTATGTGTCGAGGTCGCGGGCCGAGATCGTACACCTTCATCAGGCGACCCCGTATCTTGCGGAGCTTCTCTGCCGTACTGCATCGCAGCCTATCCTTTACACGGAGCATACCAGTCTCGTGCCGCGAGGCCGCTTGCGGCGGCTGCTCTGGAGCAGGTCGTTGCGCGCGTGCCGCAGGCTGCTTTTCGTGTCCGAATCGCAGAAGGTCTTGTTCGAGGCGCGTGGTCTCGTTGATCCTGGAGTCGGACTGGTCATTCCGTTGGGGGTTGACGAGAGGGTCTACCATCGCGGCTGCGATGGCGCTGCCGCGCGACAAGAGCACGGCTACACCCCGGATGATTTCGTGGTCGGATATTTCGGGCGTTTTGAGGCCTTCAAACGCATCGACCTGCTGTTGACAGCCGCGAGTCGCTTGGCGGGCGATTGGCCTTCTCTACGCGTGCTTGTCGTCGGGTTCGGACCTACGGAAGATCGTCTGCGCGCGCTGGCTGCAGAACTCGGACTCGGCGACGTCGTCCGGTTCGTGGTCTGTCCGAGCAGGGTGAGCGAGTTGCAGGCTTGCGTGGATGTCCTCGTGCATCCGTCGGAACACGAATCGTTGGGTCTGTCGGTGATCGAAGCGATGGGTATGGGAAAGCTGGTCGTTGTCGCGCCATATGAGAGCGCGCGGGAAGTGGTCGAGCATGGCTGCGACGGCTATGTCCTGGAAGATTGGAGCGTGGAGGTTTTGCAGCGAGTTCTCCTGCAAATCAGGTGCACTCCGCAGAGGTCCGTGGAGATGGGGATGAACGCGGCGGACAAGGTTGTGGCGCGTTTCGGCGATGCCGTTTGTTTCGGTCGTCTTTCCGCCGTGTATCGTTCACTGCGTGGCGAGGTTGTCGATGACATGGAACGGCGGGAGTCGTAGGACGCGGTGGCTGCCGAATCGGCGGGTGCCGTCATCCGGATTGCTTACGATCATGAGTATCCTGACGGGATGTGCGCGAAAGGTCGGGGCTGCGAGTGCTACATGAAAGCTTGCGACGTGCCTGGTTTGCCAGCCTCGTCCCTGACGGCCGAGGCTAGTTTGCCTTGAACAAGGCGGTGACTGCTTTTCGTGCAGCGGCAGGCACCTGGCGTCTGCCTGTGGATGCTCGGGAAGTCTGGGCTGCGATCGGTGCGGCTTCCGTCGCTGGCGCCATCGTAGGGCTCGGCAGTGGCGATGTCCGGGCCTTCGCATTTTCGCTCGTCTCCGGCCTGCTCCTGGGATTGTTCCTTCCGGCCGCGATCCCTTTCCTCTACGCGCTGCTGGTGGTGACGATCCCGGTACACGTTCTCACCGAAGAGGTCACTGGAATTCCGTATCTCGGCGGCGGAAAGTGGGGCTTCACTAAACTGCATCCGGCCACCATCGTCATTTTGGTGGCCGCGGTGGTGTACCGGGTTTCCAACAGGCGGCGTTGGTCGGCTGCTGCGAATCTCACAGGCGGGGTCACGTGGATACGCAGGGGGGTGCTGCTGTTCGTCGCTGGCGTGTTGGTGCTGTCGGCAGCACGACAGCACGCCGGCGGCATCATCCAGGTCGTGGAAAACTATCTCGGCCCGTTGACTCTTTTCATCCTGATGGTCGCCGAGTACGAGGGGCGGCCGCGACGGATTGCCATGCTCACCGGCTTTTTCGTTGCCATCGTCACTGTGGTCGGCGTCTACGGAATCGTCGAATACGGACTACGGCACAATTCCCTGTACGGTTCGCTTTATGCCGCGTCGCCCCTCGCGGAGTCGTGGTACGCGGTCTCCAATGATCCGCGGTCGTACCGTATCACTACGACGCTGGGGCACCCGTTGACGAACGCGCAGTATTTCCTGCTCGCAGCTACCCTGGCAGCGGGGGCGCTGGACGGCGCCGTTGGATTGCGGCGCACGCTGGCGGTCGTGGCTCTTCCGGTTCTGGTGGCGGCAGCGATGGCTACCGGTGCCCGCGTTACGTTGGTGGTACTGGCTGTGGTGCCTGTGCTGGTAATGGTCTTGTCGCGGCGTGTTCGCGCTCTTGGGTGGGCTGTCGTGTTCGGAGGCCTGGTGCTGGTCGCAGCGGCCTACAGTCCGTATGGTGATGTGCTGCGACAGCGTTTCACGACGGAGGAAGGGACAAAATCTACCGAGGTACGGGAGCGTTCCTTGGAACTTATCCCCGAAATGCTTCAGCGTGCCAATTTGCTGACCGGCGACAGACTCGGGCGCTCGAGTGAACTGAGCAGCGAGATGTTAGTGACGAAGCAGCAGGTAGGCTTTGAAAATCCCTGGCTGATGTTGTTCGTGGATGTCGGCGCGCCGTTGGCAACGCTGTACCTTCTGGTCGTTCTTGGACTGCTGGGATCCGTGGTGTGTGCTGCCTGGAGATCGCGGGATCCGGCGGTGATCTATCCGGCCATCGGTACGGTTGCCATGGTGTTGATGTACAGCAGCTACAACTCTTTCGGTAGCAAGAACACCGTAAACTATCTGATGTGGTTTTCGGCTGCGGTGGCTCTGTGCGCGGCGAAGTCAGGTAAGGGAGCTGTCGGCGGCCAACTTGGCGGCCGTGGAGCGAATGGTGAACGACAATGAGTGAGATCGACGAGCGGGCCGGCGACATCGTGCGGCTTCTGGCCTGTCCGGCATGCGGCGGCCCGCACCTCATCGTCGATGCTTCGAGCGCCCGGTGCCCGCTCTGTTCGCGTGAATACCGGCGCCGCGGCAGCGCGTGGAACGTTTCTCCGCCCGGCGCGGCGCTGGCAGGGCTGGAGTCGAAGATGGCACCGGGACGAAACTGGAGGCGGCTGCTTCGGCCGGGTCTGTCGCTCAACGTCAATCGTGCGAGGCTTCTCGATATGGTCCGCGTGGCGAGCGCTGAGGGCGCGGTTCTCGATCTGGGATCCGGCGAGCGCCGGCTCGGTGACCGGGTCGTGAACCTGGAACTGGATCTGTTCCCGAATGTCGACGTGATCGGATCGGCGCTGGCGCTGCCTTTCATCGACGGTGGATTTGCGTTGGTCGTCTGCCAGGCAGTCATGGAGCACGTAAGCGATCCGCGGTGCGTCGTCGACGAGATCGGAAGGGTGTTGCAGGCAGGTGGGCGCGTTTACGCGGAGATCCCATTCATGCAGGGCTATCACGCCGACCCGCACGACTATCAACGCTTCACCATCTCCGGCATCCGCACGCTGTTCGCCAACTTCGAGGAAGTTGAGTGCGGTGTTTGCGTGGGGCCGGCCTCGGCGTTCGGCTGGATGCTTACGGAACTCGCGGGGTTGATCGTGCCTACTCGAGTTGGGAAGATCGGCGTTCGCTTCGCGGTCGGCTGGTTCGCGGCGCTGCTGAAGCAATGCGACCGCTGGCTTGCGCGTCGGCCCGACGCGCATCGCATTGCCGGCGGTTTGTACTTTCTCGGGCGCAAAGCCCCGACTTCGGACGCCGTTGCGTCGACACCGGCTGCGTGAGCCGTCATTCCGGCCGTGAAGATTCTCATCGCCAACTACCGTTACTTCGTGTCGGGCGGTCCGGAGCGCTACCTGTTCAACGTCAGCGATGGCTTGACGGCACGCGGGCACAAACTCGTGCCGTTCTCGATCCGCTACTCGCAGAACGAGCCGAGCCCTTACTCGCACTATTTCGTCGAGCCGCTCGGCAGCGCGGACGAAGTCACGTTTGCGGAGCAACGCCGAACCATCGGCACGCTCTGGCGCACGACGCGGCGGTTGTTCTACGCGCCCGATGTCGAAAAAGCGGTGACTCGGCTTGTCGCCGAGGAGCGGCCGCAAATCGCCTACATTCTGCATTACCTGCGCAAGTTGTCGCCCTCACTGATCGTTGCGCTCAAACGAACCGGACTGCCCGTGGTCGTCCGGCTGTCTGACTACGCGATGCTGTGCCCGCAAGCGCACTGTTTACGCGACGAGCTTCCGTGCACGCTCTGTATTGGCGGGGATCTCCTTCCCAGCGTCCGCAATCGCTGCGTGCAGGGAAGTACGAACGCGTCAGTGCTCAACGCTGTGGCGACGTGGTATCACCGCCGACGCCGGTACTTCGATCTGATTGACGTATTCGTGACGACCACGCAGTTCATGCACAAGATGATGTTGGAAGCCGGGGTGCCGGAGAGGCGGTTGCGGTGCATCCCGACGCCGGTCGATGGATCCCGCTTTGCACCGCAACCCGAAGCCGCGCAGAAGTCTTACGTCGCTTACGCCGGTGCGTTACGGCGCATCAAGGGCGTGCACGTACTTGTTGAAGCGTTTGCCATGTTGCGACGCAGGCGCCCCGATCTCGATGCGCGCCTGCGGATCGCCGGAGCCGGAGAGCCGCAGTACGTCGATCAGTTGCGGGAGCAGGTTGCGAGCAGCGGGCTGCATGACGCCGTCGAGTTCGTGGGAAAGCTGGGTGCTCCACAACTTTCGGATTTCCTGGGCCGAGCGGCATTGTCGGTCGTCCCTTCGCTTTGGTACGAGAACCTGCCCAACGCGATTCTCGAGAGCTATTCGTGCGGGACGCCTGTGTTGGCAGCGGACCTCGGGTCGCTGCCGGAGTGTGTTGTCGATGGCGAGAGTGGTTACCTGTTTCGAGGCGGCGACGCGCGCGATCTGGCTGAGCGCCTGGAATATTGTCTCGACCGTCCGGACGAACTGGCCGGGATGGGACTTGCCGCGCGGCGGCTTGCGCAGGATGTCTACTCTCCGCAGAAACATCTGGAGTCGCTCGAGCGCCTGTTCGCGGAACTCGGCGCGGGGCAGTGCTCACCGCGAGCCGTGACCTGCGATTCGCCGCCGCCGTCCGCTGCGTGAAATGCGCGGCGTGTCCGTCACTCGCCGTCGTTGTAAAGCGATCGCAGCCGCTACAGTGCGCGTGCGATGCGCTCGAGCGCATCGGCGATGACGTGGCGTGGCGAGCCGATGTTGAGGCGCATGAAGCCGCTGCCGCCTTGTCCGAACACGGTTCCCGGGTTCATTCCCACCTGGGCTTGCTTCACGAAAAACTCGTGCAACTGCGAGTCGTTCATCAGCAGTTCACGACAATCCAGCCAGAGCAGGTAGGTGCCTTGCGGCTCGATGAGGCGTATGGCCGGCAGTCGCTTTGCGAGAAAAGCGCTGACGAAATCGCGGTTGTCGCGCAGGTAGAGCAGCAACTCTGACAGCCACGCTTCGCCGCCGCGATAGGCGGCTTCGAACGCGGTGATGCTGAACGGGTTGGTGTTGGATGTGTGCAGGGTCTTGAAAACGTTTTCGAGCGCGTCGCGCTGTTCGCGACCTGGGATGATCAGGCTGGAGAGGCCAAGGCCGGGGATGTTGAAGGTCTTGCTCGGAGCCACGGCGGTGACGAGTTTGTCCGCAGGCTGAGCGAGCGTGGCCAGAGCAGTGTGATGCGCGCCCGGATAGATCAGGTCGGCGTGGATCTCGTCCGACAATATCGTCAGATCGTGACGGCGGGCGATGCGAAGGACTTCTTCGAGTTCCGCGGGGCTCCACACCCGCCCCACCGGGTTGTGTGGTGAGCACAGCAGCAGCAGACGGGCGCCGTCGCCGGCGCAGCGTTCGAGGTGCGCAAAGTCGATGGTGTAGCGGCCGTTGTCCAGACGCAGGGGATTTTGGATGAGGCGACGCCGGTTGGTCGTCACTGCCGAAAAGAACGGCGAGTAGACCGGCGGTTGCACGATGACGCCTTCACCGGGTTGCGCGAAAGCCATCACCGCCGCGAACAGGGACGGCACGACGCCGGGAGCCATCACTATCCATTCGCGCTGCACCTGCCAGCCGTGGCGCTTGTCGAGCCACGCGATCAGCGCGTCGTACATGGCGTCGGGGTATGACGTGTAGCCGTAGACGGGATGCGCGGCGCGTTCGGCGAGGGCGTGCGTTATCGCTTCGGGGGCGGAGAAGTCCATGTCGGCTACCCACAGCGGCAGCAGGTCGCGGGTGCCGAAATAGTCGGCGCGGCCATCGTGCTTGACGCTGCTGGTGCCGTCGCGCGGGATTTCCCGATCGAAGTCGATGCTCAAGAAATCCGCTCCCACAGAGTGACTTCCGACAGACTGTGCTGAAACTTGCGCCTGGTCTCACGGATGACGAAAGGTACTTCCAGCGGTGCCTGGATCAGGCGGAAATGCGCGCCGAGCAATTCCTTCAGGCCGTCGAGCGTGGTGTGGTTTTCGGCGTTCTTCTTGAATCCTCCGATCCACTCGTCGCTCCGTGTGTGTTCCTCCAGCCACGTGTAGGGGGAAGCGATCAGCAGAATCCCGCCCGGATTGAGCCGCTCGTGCACGTCGCAGAGAAACTTGCGCGGACTGTAGAGACGGTCGATCAGATTGGCCGCGAGGATCAGGTCGTAGCCGGTCAGCAGCGGTTTGAGGTTGCAGGCGTCGCCCTGAAAGAAATCGACCTTGTGCTTCACCTCGTCCAGGTCAAGAGCGGCCAGGGTGCGCTCTTTGTAGCTGACCAGTTTGCCCTCGTCGGCGAGCGTGTAACGCAGCACGCCCTGCGCGGCCAGTTGCACGCCGGAGCCGATCAAGCGCGCGGAAAAGTCGATGCCTGTGACGTGGTCGAAGTGTTGCGCCAGTTCGAAAGTCGCGCGCCCCGACGCGCACCCGATATCGAGTGCACGGCGTGCCGGTTTGTTCACCATTGCCCGGATCGCGATCGCGGCCAAGGTCTGCGGGAAATTCGCGACGCCGAAATATTCGTCGCCGTAGTGGAACTCGGCGTATTCGGCCAATGCCTTGTCGGTTTCGTATTGCGAGGCGGGAATGCCGACTGGCTCCTGGGCGACCACGTAGCGGAAACCTGCGTGCTGAAAGAAATGACGGCGGAACGCGTAGCGCGCGCTGCGCAGGGCTTCGTTGCCGCAGGAAATCCACGAGCCGCCCTTGATCAGGTTGTGGCGTCCGTCGAAGGTCGGCGTGGTGAAATCGTCGTACAGCGGGTGCACCTCGAAGCCCGGCAGCGGATAGATCGGCGTTTCCGTCCATTGCCAGACGTTGCCGATCACGTCGTAGAGTTCACCGTGGCGGAACTCGCCGACCGGGCACGGGGAAGCGTGATGATCCAGGTGGATGTTGGCGGCGGCAGTCCGGTCGGAGGCGATTTCGGCGAGCCCGGCGAGATCGCGCAGGCGGTACCACTCGTCTTCGGTCGGGAGCCGCACCGCTTGCCCGCTGAGTGCTCTCTTCCAGTTACAGAACGCCTTGGCCTCGTGGTAGTTCACCTCGACCGGCCAGTCCCACGGCATCTCCACTTCTTCGGTCATCAAGCGCAGCCGCCAGGTGTCGCCGTGATTCTTCCAGAAAGTCGGATGCGCCGCGCCCGCGTAGTTCTTCCAGGCAAGACCTTCGGCTTCCCAATGAGCATCGTTCGCGTAGCCGTCGGCGCGGAGGAAATCGAGGAATTCGCCGTTGCTGACCAGATGGCGGCTCGCCTGAAAAGCGGCGATGTCGGCCTCACGCACGCGGTACTCGTTGTCCCAGCCGTAGTCGGCGGCTGATCGTTCCTTGCCCAGACGCACCTGTCCGGCAGGAATCGCCACCAACTGGTTTTGCGGCGCTGCGCCGGACTTTCGGCATGGTTGCCAGGCCGGGTGCGGCCTGACGTGCTCGAGGTCGTGCTGGCGTATCAGTACGGACGACGTTTCCAGATGGATGCGTTCGTGTTCGATGCACATCACGATCGCCCACCACGGATGGTCCCAGTCGATCGGCAGGACAAGGGGCGCCGTCTCGATGAGTCGAGCGGTCACCTCGCGCACCTTGGCGCGGTACGCCATGACCTCGTCGACGCTCGGCCACTCGTAGTGGGAGTCGTCGAGGTCGTCCCAGCTCATTTCGTCCACGCCCACGGCGAACAGCGATTCGAATTGTGGATTGATGCGTTCGGTCAGCAGTCCGGCGAGCACCAGCTTGTTGACGAAGAACGTGGCTGTGTGGCCGAGGTAGAAGATCAGCGGGTGCCTGAGCGCGATGGGTCTTTCCAGAAAGGCCCGCCGGCCGGCGAGCGTTTCGAAGAGGCGCTCGTAGCGGTCGAAAGTGGAAAGGAAGTAGTCGCCGAGCTCGCGGCGCCTGGCCTCGGCATCGCCGCCGGTCAGCAGTGGAGTTCTCGGGAAAAGGCCGTTCAGCATCCAGTTGCCTCTTTAAATCGACAGGTGACGACATCTACCCCGTATCGCACGGAAATCCATTCGGCCTTCTGGGTGCGAACGTGGGGCTCGGCCTCGTCGTGCCGGGCCGGTTCGCGTCGTGTGGCAAGGGCGGGGTGGAATGGCGAAGGTCCTCGGGGTACGGTGCGCGGCTTCGGATGCGGACTACCGCCTCCGTGTTCTGTGTCGGGTGGGGGGCTACTTCTCGTTTTTGGGGCCGCTGACAACGGCGGTATTCGTTGAGTTTTTCTGGTTCGCCGCTGGCATAGGGAACTGCGCGACGATCTGGTTGGGGATAATAGATGCGCAATAAATCAATGATTCGAGAGTGTCTCAGCTATGTTGGCAGAGAGGGGGGGGCGGCGACCGAACTTAATTGCCGGGCCGGCAGGGCGGCAACGGGTGTGCGCGCACTTATGCTCGCGGTTGCGCTGCTGCTGACCTCGGCTGCCGGCGCACACGCTCAGAGCATCGTGCAGGAGTACTACGTGCCGATGCCGGAGGCGCAGATCCGCGCGTCCTTCCTGACGCTGGCTCCGGCTACCGGTGCGACGATGGACTCGGTCATCTCGATCGTGGTGGCGGTGGCCGGAACCCGGGTCGTCTACGATCATTGGGAAGACGGCTACGAGATCGACCTCAACAATCCGGTTCAGGCTTCGACCAAGATCTGGGGCGACGGTAACGACGCGAACGGCATCCCGCCCGGGTTCGTCCATGACCCGGTCTCCTTCACTTACGGTACCGTACTGGCGCTGCGCAATCTGGTGCCGCTGCCGAGAAACGCGGCGACCATTCTTTACGACGGCCGTGACCGGGTCGGCGCGACGCGCGGAATAGTCATGTCACGTTCGGCCTGGGCCACCAGCCCCGGTCCCGTCCTCGCCGATGCCACCGAGGTTCAGCCGACCATCGACTGGGGCACCAATTTCATCATGCCGATCGGGCAGAACGTCATCTTCCCGACACCGCTGACGGCCTCGATGTTCGAATACACGTCGATGCTGGTAATGGCTGCCCTCAACAACACGGTCGTGCAGATTGACGTCGATGGTAACGGGACTGTCGACATCACGACTACCGTAAACCAGGGCGAATCGTATCAGGTGGCCGGCGGCGTCAACCGCGGCGCAACGGTCACTTCGACCAAGCCGGTTCAGGTTCAACTGCTCACCGGCGACATCGGTGCGAACTACGAATCGCGCTGGTTCACCATTCCGTCCATTGACCAGTGGAGCTCACAGTATTTCTCCCCGGTCGGCACCGCCTCGGACGGCGATGACACCTACCTCTTTCTCTACAACCCCGGCGTCGCGGCCAACACGATCAACTATCTGACCCGCACCGGCAGCGGTTCGTTCAGCATCCCTGCAAAGTCGACCTACACTTTCCTGGCACCTCAGAACTCCGGCACCGAATTTACCAGTGCGACCGGACAGGAGTTTTTCGCCGTCGGTACAGTCGGAGCCGAACCGACCCAGAACAACGTTCACGACTGGGGCTTCGATCTGGTTCCGGCTGCGAACCTGACTACCGAAGCCGTCGTCGGTTGGGGCCCCGGAAGTTCCGACGGTACCCAGAACGGCAGTCCGGTGTGGGTCACGCCGGTCGCGGCGACGACGATCTACATCGACTACAACGGCGACCGCGCCGGCCCCGTCACAGACCCGGCCGGCGGCAAGTGCGACCTTGCAGTGAGTGCGGCCGCGCTCGAGGTCCGCCGAATCTACGAAGCCGATCGTGATCAGACCGGCATGCGTCTGTACACGCTCGACGGCACGCTCATCACTGCGGCGTGGGGTCAGGATCCGGCTGTGGCAGGTCCCGGACTTCCCTACCTCGACGTCGGCACCACGATTCCGAACTTCCCGGTTCCGACGCTGACCAAGACTTCGTCGATGTACACCGATGTCGCGCCCTCAGGTCTGAGCGTCGGCGACACCATCGAATACACGATCACGCTCAGCAACCAGGGGCTGATCGCGATCGGCAACGTGATCATGCGTGACCCGCTTCCGTCCTCGCTGACTTATGTGACCGGCAGTACGACCCGAGACGGCATCGCGATTGCGGATTCTGGAGTCTCCGCGTTCCCGCTCGACGAGACCGGTTACATGATTCCGGTCATTCCGCGCCGCGGATCGACGTCTTTCACATACCGCACGATCGTTGCCGCCGAGGGCGCGATTCCCAACACTGCCGACTCGAGCACCGGCGCAACCTCGACCAACGTGGAGATGATCCCGCCGTCCGCGGGTGCAACTCAGTGCGTAATCGACTTCACCGGCAGCGGCGGTGTGACGATCACGTCCACCGGAGTCGGAGCCGACCTGTACGTCACGGTCACGGACGCCGATGCCAACACTGCCGCGGGCACGGTTCAGACTTTTTCCGTCGTGGTCAACAACACCACGGGCGGAGATCTCGAGACCATCACGCTGACTGAGACAGGTGTGAACACCGGCGTGTTCCGCAACACTTCGGGTCTGACCACTTCATCGACTTCGGGTATGACGCCCAACGACGGGGTGCTGCATCTGCTGGTAGGTGACACGCTGTCGGTTTCCTACAGAGACCCGTCCTTCGGCGATATGTGCAGCGACTCGACCTCTGTGGCGGCGGGCTCGCACACCAAGATCCTGTACCTGAGCACCGACGGGTCCGGCAGCCCCGATCAGGATCTGGACCGGGTCGCGCCGGCGGCAACTTCCGACGTGACGACGGCCACCACTTCATCGCTGGCCGTGTCTTCCGGCGGCAGCGTGAGCGTCAGCGGCGCCGCCACCAGCGGCACCGCGACCGGCGCCACCTCGATCACCTTCAGTCACTCGACCGGCAGCGGGACCAACACGCTGCTGCTGGTGGGCGTGTCGCTGGAGTGCAACGGCGCCAACTGCAGCGCGGGCCAGAATCCCACGATCGGCAGCGTCACGTTCAACAACGCCAACCTCACGAAGCTCGGGGTAGCATTCAGTACCGTCAACGTCGATGCCATTGTCGAGGTCTGGTACATGTTCAACCCGCCGGCGAGCACCACGGCCAACGTCGTGGTGACCCAGGCCGCGACCACCGTCGCGATGGACATGGTTGGCGGCGCAGTCACATTCGGAGACGTCGACACGGCCCAGACGTTGTCTCTCGTCACCGCGACCGGGGTCAGTACCGCACCGAGCGTCACGATCCCATCAGCGGCGGGACGCCTGGTCTTCGACGTGATCTCTCTCGACGATCCCGGCACTCTGTCGGCGCTCAGCGCGCCGCGCACGCTGCTGTGGAACCGGAGCCTCACCAGCGGCACCGGCAATGCCCAGGTCCGCGGCGCTGCGAGCTACAACGCCGGCGCGGCCAGCGTGACCGAGGCCTGGGCTGTCACGCCCTCCACCAGTTGGGCGGCCGCCGGCGTTTCAATCTCTCCTGGTGGCTCGGGCGGCAGCGCGAGCGCTACGTTCACGCAGACGCCGGCCTTGTGCGAGGCCCTCACGTTGCCGGCCGGTTCGGTCGTCAGTGCACAGACCTATTTCACGACCGGCGGCTCGATGCCGGCGAGTCCGTCCGTCACCGCCGTATTGAAGTACGGCGCGACGACGATCGCGACCAGCAGTGCCGTGTCTTCGGACGGGAGCAAACTGACCTTCACGTTCCCGGCCCTTGGCTCGCCGGTAACGGTGCCGTCCGGCTCGGCCCTTGAACTCATCGTAACCAACAGCGGGGCTGTCGCGTTCCAGATCCAGTACGACAGCACTACCAAGCCGTCCTTCGTCAGTTTCGCGACGACGACGGTGATCCACGCGGATTCGGTGAGAGTCTACGACGCTGCCTACTCGGGCGGCGCGGTCGCTGTTACGGCGGCGAACGGCCAGACTCTCTATGTTCGCAGCGTGGTCGGCGACCCGTTCGGCGCCGCCGACGTCACCAGTCTGGCTCTCAGCATCGACGGGTCGGGTACCGCGGGCGACATTTCCACGACGCTCGGCGCCGAGCATGTGGTCAATACAACCAGTTGTACCAAAACCTACGAATACCAGTGGAATACCGGCTCGACGACGGGAAGCTACGACATCGCGGCTACCGCCAGGGAAGGTTTCGAGAACACCGTCACCGCTTCCAATTCGACCGGCATCACGCTGAGCCAGCTCGACCTTGGCACGCCGTGCTCCAATTCGTTCACCACCGGTGCGGACGGGGCCAGCGCAGCCACCTATGCAGCGAACGAGCAGGTCTGCGTTCGCGTTACCGACCTCGACCAGAACACCAATGCGCTTGCGGCCGAAACGGTCACGGCGACGATCGTCAGCGGCAGTGGTGACAGCGAAGTCCTGACGCTGACCGAGACGGGGCTGGATACCGGAATCTTCGCGGCCTGCTCGCCGGCGAGTTCCACGGTCGCGGGAACCAACAACAACGGCTCGCTTTACGCGCCGTTGGGGTCGGCTCTTTCCGTGTCGTACACCGATCCGAACGATGCGACCGATGTCTGCGGAGATACCGGCGTGGTCCCCTCGGGTTCGCCCGGCGTCACCGTGACCAAGACGCTGCTCGCTCCCGCCGACGGCCAGGCCACGGTCGGCGAGGCCGTCCAGTTCCGCGTCCGCGTGGCCAACACCGGCAACACTACCCTGTCGACGGTTGCCGTCACGGACACCTTCCCGGGTGCAAATCTCACCTACGTGAGCGCTTCGCCGGCGCCGAGTTCGGTCGGTGTCGGAACGCTGACGTGGTCCAACGTCGGCCCAATGATATCTGGAGCGAGCGTCGAACTGATCATCAACTACACCGCGCTGGCGTCGGCGAGTCCGGCGGTCAACACCGCGGGCGCCAATGCCGGAAGCGGAGTCACAGGCAGCGCCAGTGCGGGCCTCGTGATCACTAACCCGTCGCTTCTGGTCAGCAAGACACTGGTGAGTCCGAATCCGGGGCCAGCCACGAAGGGCGACGCCGTAGTCTTTTCGATCACGGTCCAGAACACCGGCGACACGACCATCGCCGCGCTGCCTCTCGAAGATACCTACAGCGGTGCCTGCTTCACGTTCGTGTCGTCGACGCGCACGGCTGATGGCTCGGCCTACGGCAGCCTCGTGTGGAGCGACGTAACCGGAGGCGCAGGCCTTGCGCCGGGAGCATCGACCACGTTGTCGGTGACCCTGCGGGCAGCGGGTGCGTGCAATCCGGCCACCAACGTCGCCGCCGCCGATTATGTAACGGACGCGAACGGCGATCCGGTTCCGCCTTCCAGGGGCCCGGCCACCATCGTGACGCAGGCCGCCGGCATCAGCGGTGTTGTCGACGAGGACCAGGGCGCCGCCGGATTCGGCGGTGACGCCGCACTCTCGAGCATCTCGGTCGCACTTCACACCGATCCCAACGGTGACGGTGATCCGAGCGACGGCGCGGTCGTTCAGGTACAGGCGACGCTGGCCGACGGCAGCTACGAGTTCACCAACCTCGCGCTCGGCAGTTACGTCGTCGTCGAGACCGATCCGATCGGATACCAGAGCATCGACGACACCGAGGGCAGCCACACCGACAACCGCGTTGCGGTGACGGCGGCGACGCCCACTGCGTTCGTGAACAACAATTTCCTCGACGCCATCATCAACCCGGCCGACTACTCCGACGTCAGCGGCGAGGTGCGCTCGGACGTCGACTATGACGGGAACCTGGCGGATTCCGACTCCGGAATCGACGGTGTGACAATCGATCTGTACACCGATCCGAACGGAGACGGCGATGTTTCCGACGGCGTTCTCTTCCTGTCGACGACGACGGCGGGCGGCGGCGCGTACGCGTTCAACGGCATTCCTCCCGGCGACTACGTAGTCGTGGAGACCGATCCGACCGGCTACCACAGCACCGCCGACTCCGCCGGCGCCAACGACAACGCAATCCCTGTAGCCGCGCCGCCGGCGGGATCCAGTACCGGCAACGACTTCCTCGACACGAACGTCGCGGTCGCCGACCTGTCCGTGACCAAGACCGGGCCTGCGTCGGTCACGCCGGGCAGCAACGTGGTCTACACCGTGACCGTCACAAACAACGGATGGTCTAATGCGGCCGCGGTCAGCGTTGCCGACTCGACGCCGAGCGGACTCACCTTCGTGTCCAACTCCGGCGACTGCGTTACCGCGTATCCGTGCTCGCTCGGGACCGTCGCGGACGGTGCGACACTCACGATAACGACTACCTATTCGGTGCCGTCTTCGTACTCGACGCCGGACCCGGTTTCGAACACGGCGACGGTTTCATCCACGACCGCTGATTCAACGTCTGCCAACAACACGGCTACGTCGTCGCTCGCGGTGGCGGCAAGCGCCGACGTCACGATCAGCAAGAGCGGACCGTCGTCGATTACTCCGGGCGCTAACGTCGTCTACACGGTTACCGTCACCAACAACGGACCGTCGGACGCGGCCGGGGTCAGCGTTGCCGACTCGACCCCGAGCGGGCTCACCTTCGTGTCCAACTCCGGCGGCTGCACCACCGCGTATCCGTGCTCGCTCGGATCCGTCGCTTCGGGTGCGACCCGTACGATAACGACTACCTATTCGGTGCCGTCCTCGTACACGACGCCGGACCCGGTCTCGAACACGGCGACGGTCTCGTCCACGACCAGCGACCCGACGCCTGCCAACAACAGCGCTACCTCGTCGATCGCGGTGGCGGCAGGCGCCGACGTCACGATCAGCAAGAGCGGACCTTCATCGATCACTCCGGGCGCCAACGTCGTCTACACGGTAACCGTCACCAACAACGGGCCGTCGTCCGCGGCCGGGGTCAGCGTTGCCGACTCGACGCCGAGCGGACTCACCTTCGTCTCCAACTCCGGTGACTGCGTTAGCGCGTATCCATGTTCGCTCGGGACCGTCGCGGACGGCGCGACGCTCACGATAACGAGCACGTATTCGGTGCCGTCCTCGTACACGACGCCGGACCCGGTCTCGAACACGGCGACGGTTTCGTCCACGACCACCGACCCGACGCCTGCCAACAACACGGCTACATCGTCGATCGCGCTGGCAGCAAGCGCCGACGTCACGATCAGCAAGAGCGGACCGTCGTCGATCACTCCGGGCGCCAACGTCGTCTACACGGTGACCGTCACCAACAACGGGCCGTCGTCCGCGGCTGGGGTCAGCGTTGCCGACTCGACGCCGAGCGGACTCACGTTCGTGTCCAACTCCGGTGACTGTGTTACCGCGTATCCGTGTTCGCTCGGAACCGTCGCTTCGGGTGTGACTCGGACGATAACGAGCACGTATTCGGTGCCTTCCTCGTACAAGACGCCTGACCCGGTCTCTAATACGGCGACGGTTTCGGCCACGACCACCGACCCCACGCCCGCCAACAACACGGCTACGTCGTCGATCGCGGTGGCGGCAAGCGCCGACATTGCGATCAACAAGACCGGACCCTCTTCGTTCACACCGGGCGGTAACCTGGTCTACACCATCACCGTCACCAACAACGGACCGTCGAACGCGGCTGCGGTCAGTGTGGCCGACTCGACGCCGAGCGGGCTCACCTTCGTATCCAATGCCGGAGGCTGCACCACTGCGTATCCGTGCTCGCTCGGGGCCTTGGCCGCGGGCGTGACGCGTACCATAACCTCGACGTTCCACGTGCCGAGTCCCTACGCCGGAGCGAGTCCGGTGGTCAATACGGCAACCGTCTCGTCAACGACGAGCGACCCGGATGCGACCGACAATTCGCACGCCGCATCTTCGTCGGTGGTCGGCAACATCTCCGGAGTGGTGTTCAGGGACCTCGACGGTGACGGCACGAAGGATGTCGGCGACGTCGGACTCAAGACTGTGACAGTGAGGCTTAACGGGCCGTCGTGCGTCTCCGCTTGTGTCACGACCACGAATCCGGCCGGCGAATACAGCTTCGACGGCCTGGCGTTCGGATCTTACACGGTAGTGGAAGTCGATCCGACGGACTACACGAGCACCACGCCAAACAGCGCGACGATGACTGTGGGACTCAGCGCCGTGGTCGTCGATTTCGGTGACTTTGGGAGCGGCTCTACCAGCAGCGGTTCCGATCTCAGCATCACCAAGACTCACAGCGGAGTGTTCGAGACTTGCGCCGCCGGAAACTACACGCTGGCGGTGCGAAACCTCGGGCCGGATGCGTCCAGCGGCTTGATTACCGTGACGGATACTCTGCCCGCCGGGTTGACGTTCGTGTCCGCTGCCGGAACCGGCTGGGCTTGTTCGGCCGTTGGCCAGGTCGTGACCTGCGATACGACGGGTGTGATAGCGTTCGGAGCGACGTCGCCGGATATCACGCTGACGGTAGCCATCGCCGAAGGGACCTCCACCGTGAACAATACGGCGAGTGTCTCCAGTCTTGACGACACCAATCCAGTCAACGACACGATCACCGACGGCACCATCATCCGTGACGGATCGTGCGGGTCGTCGGCTTGCCGTGTTTCACTAGGGAAATTGCACTCGGGCAACGCCAATCCTGGCGGAGAGGTCCAGTACACCTTGCAGTGGTCCAATGCCTGCCGCGACGCGCTGAGCGACGTGACGATCGTCGATCCGTTGCCGGAGAATCTGGAACTGCTTTCCGCCACGTCGCCGGACGCCATAGTGACGATCGTGGGCAACACCGCGACGTTCGATATCTCGGCCTTCAGGCCGCGCACGGTCGGCAAGGCCTTCCTCACGGCTCGCATCAACCCCGATGCTGCCGTCGGCAGCGCGATCGAAAACGTGGCGACGCTGAGTGACGCCACTGGCCGCACGGTTACTGCCAGCAACTTCTTCCGCGTGCGCGGAGGAAGCACCGACGGCGCCGGTCTGACGTGCTTCGTGCGTGCTCAGGTGTTCGTGCGTCCTGGCCGCGACGTGAAGTACGAGGTCAGGTACAAGAACGGATCCGCCAACAACGAACTCTCACTCACGTTGCCGGCCGATGTCATCATCAAGAGGGTGACACCGGTGCCGAATGTGCAAGACGGCAGAACGCTGTACTGGGGCTCGCTTGCAAGGACGGCCGGGAAAGTGACCGTCAGCACCATGGTCAGCGTGGCGGCCCAGGACCAGGTGATCCTGACCGGCAGCGCGCTGATGGATGACAGGGCTGGCCAGGTTGCGGTGTGCGAGCACGTAGCCGTGGTGTCGCACCAGGAAAAACTGTTTACGTCCATCAAGGGACAGACTCACGGCCGTTCGGGTCTGCCGATCCGTTACACCGCGCGGTATCGCGAAGCCGTCGGCAGCAACCAGATGACCATTTCGCTGCCGAACGAGGTGACGGTGGTCGCGGCCGTTCCAGCGCCGAGCGGCGGGACCGACAAGACCCTGTTCTGGAACGACCTGCCGTCTCCGACCGGTGCGGTGAAGATCGACGCCGTCGTCAACGACGTGCCCGACGGAACCGTCATGGTCGCCAGCGTGACCATGACCGACGAGAGCACCGACATCGTAGGCGACGAGACGCAGACGGTTATCGGTTCTGGCAGCGCGCCGGGTGACGGCGGGCAACTGGCTCTGGGTCTGAGCGCTCTTCGTTCGGTCACGGCCGGCACCAGCACGGACATTTCGGCCCGCTACGAGGGCCTGCAAAGTCCCGGGTCGGTGACGCTGGTGTTGCCGCCGGAATTGACCCCGTCGCTCGCGGTACCGGCGGCGACGTTCGATGCCAGCACCGTGGTCTGGACCGGCCTGAGCGCCGGCAGCGGACTGCTAAAGCTGCGCGTGAACGTCGACGCCGGGGCGCTTGCCGGCCGTACTCTGCTCATTCGCGGGTCAACGAGCGACCCGAGCGGGAAGACTGCGACCGCGCAGGCGACGACGGTGATTCGTGATTCTTCGCCGACGGTCGGAGAACTGTCGTTGGCGCTCATGCTCGCTCCGGCGGTGACCAGGGGACTCACGACCGACGTCCATGCTTCTTACGATGGACTGCAAGGCGCCGGGCAACTCACGTTGACGTTGCCGCCCGGATTGAGCGTGCAGAGCACGGTTCCCGCAGGCGCACTGGTCGTCGGCGATCACGTCACGTGGAGCGGGCTCGGCAGTTCCAGCGGATCGGTTCGTGCCCGCGTGCTCGTGTCGGAGAGTCTGGCAAGCGGCAGCGTTCTGTCAGTTAGCGGTACTGTCCGCAGCGGCGGCGGAACGACCGCCAGCGCGGCTGGCACTACGTCGGTGCGTTAACGG
>CAITLU010000047.1 GCA_903893315.1 uncultured bacterium | reverse complement strand
GCGCGAACGGCATCGCGGTGACTGCACGAGGCGTTTGCTCAGAAGCCGAAGAGACCGGCGGCGTTGCCGCCGAGAATCGCGGTCTTGTCGGCGGCCGTGAGTTCGGGAAGGCCCATGATCTGCAACGCCGCGGGGTGTTCCAGGTTCCGGATCGTTTCCACCCAGGCTCGTTGATCCAGAATCTCGGTGAACAGCGGCCAGTCCGAGCCGAACAGCACCTTGCTCAGGCCGCCGTGCAGAACCTTGGCGGTGGACAGCATCTGCGCGAACGCCAACGGCATGATGCAGGCCGCTCGTTGCCAGGCCGACACGTCCACGTACACGTTGGGATTCTTCATTGCGACGGCCAGCGCTTCGTCCACCCAAGGAACGCCGACGTGTGCCATGATGAAATTGACCTCGCGGAAATCCACTGCAGGTTTGTCGACGTACAGCGGCCGGCAGGTTTCGAGGTAGGTCTCGCCGGGACCGAGCCCGGTGTGTACCAGCACCGTGACGCCGAGGCGCGCGGCCTCTTCGTAAAGCGGATAGTACTTTTCGTCGTTGGGCATGAAGCCCATCACGGTCCACAGCTTCAGACCGCGAAAACCCATCTCCTCGACGCAGCGCCTGAGTTCGTCGACGGCCGCCTTGCCGCGGCGCGGGTCCACTCCGGCGAACGGGATGATGCGGTCTGGATGCTGCCTGGCATAACGTCCGGCAAGGTTGTTGAAGTCACGGAACGTGAAGCCGTCGCTGCCGCACTGAAACTCGGAATCCAGCGGCAGGATCACCGTCCTGTCGATTCCGGCTTCGTCCATGTTGCGGATCAACCGCTCGGCGGAACCGTCCCACAGGTTCCGCGGATCGCGCACGCGCAGTTCCACCGCGACCGATTCCATCAGCTTGCGCATTCCGCCGCGGATCATATCTTTCTCCCAGATGTGGCAGTGCGCGTCGATGATCATCTGGGTCTTCCTTGCCGGTATTGACGAAACGTCGCCGGGAAATTACGCGGATTCCGCGGCGTCGTCTTTCGAAGCCACGGGCAGGGTGACGACGAAGGTCGTTCCGGCCTGCGCGGTCGAATGAAACGTCACGTTCCCGTTCAAGTACCTGTCGACGAACAGTTTGACGCTGTACGCGCCGACGCCGCGCCCGCGTCCCTCGTTCGTCGTGAACGAGCGCTGAAAAAGTTGCGCCTGAACGGCCTCCGACATCACTCCGGGATTGTGGATCAGGAAAGTCGGGACGCCGTGGTTGCGGAATGACACAGTCACCGTGTCGCCGGAGCTGGAAGCTTCTACGGCGTTCTTGATCAGGTTGCCGAGCACACGGCGCAGGAGCAGGGGGACCGATAGCAACGAAGTCGGGCCTTCGAGTTGCGGGCCCGCGACGTGTTTCCCCGCTGCGATCGCTTCCTGTGCGTGCAGTGCACAGATGCCGGCCAGCAATTCGGCGGCGTCAATTTCTTCGGGCTCGACTGCGAAATCGCCTCGTTCGGCTGAAGTCAGGTCGCGATGGGCCTGGATCTCCTCGACGATCTGGTCGGTGAGGTCGCCGGCCATGCGGTGCATTTTTTCGCTTTGTTGGGCGTTGAGCCGTGGCCAGATCTTGATGATCCCCTTGAGTGCCGTGGCGGCGTTGAGGATGTCGTGGAAGAACAGTTGCTCGAGCACGGACCGCCGTTTCTCGTCGGAAGTATCGCGCACCGCGAATACGGTGAACTGCTCGCCGCCGACAGTGAGCGGGTTGGTCCAGACTTGCAGGTCGAGCGCCTCGACGCCGTTTTCACTTGAGCAAAGGAGACGGAACTCTCTTACGTCGGGCTCGAGCTGTGCCTGCGAGTTGACGATGGCGTTGGCGTTTCCGCAGAACCGGCAGGACGAACCCGTGCCGCACAAGTCGCTTGCTCCCTTCGCGTTGATGCACGCGAAGGCCTCGCCGGTACGCATGCCGATCAGGCTCTCACGGCTGCGATTGACCTGAGCGGCGAGTTTGTCGTTGGCGAGCACGATCTGGCGCTGGCGGTTGAGCACCGCGGCCGGTTCCGGAAAGCTGTCGAGCATCGTCGCAACTACCGGGTCCGCCGCGAGGAGGGCGTTTTGCGTAGCGACCTGCTTGGGTGTTCCAAACTCCACAGGATCGAACAAAGTCTTTGGTTGATGCGTCATGCGCCCTTATCTCGGGTCTTCGCCGCCGGTCGTCTTCAGCAACAAGGCCGGATCTCACTCCGGCGCCCGCGACCTTAGCCCAAAACACGGCGCCGGGCTACGCCTTGCCTTCTTCGGTCCCGGCGGCTACGCAGGCTGCCGGTTTACGATCCCGAATACTGGAAGGCGGACTACAATGGCGGTTTCTCATCTCTTATTTCTGCCGGGTGACGGCATCGGGCCGGAGGTCACTAACGAGGTAAGGCGCGTCGTTGAGTGGTTCAACGCGCGCGGCGCCGGTTTTGAAATAGAGCATGACCTGGTCGGCGGTTGTGCCTACGAAGCTCACGGTCAGGCGGTCTCCGACGCGACGATGGCGCTCGCGTCGGCTGCCGACGCGGTGCTGTTCGGCGCGGTCGGCGGCCCGAAGTGGGATCGGGTTCCCTACGAAGTGAGGCCCGAGGCGGGGCTGCTGCGTCTGCGCAAGGATCTCGAGCTGTTCGCCAATCTGCGGCCGGCGATCTGCTTCACGGCGCTGGCCGAATCCTCGTCTCTCAAGCGTGATCTGGTCGAGGGCCTCGACATCATGATCGTCAGGGAACTGACGGGCGGGGTGTATTTCGGCGAACCCAAGGTCATCACCGATCTCGGCAACGGGCAAAAGCGCGCGGTCGATACCCAGGTCTACGACACGTTCGAGATCGAGCGCATCAGCCGCGTCGCGTTCGAGCTCGCCGCCAAGCGCAAGAACAAGGTAACGTCGATGGACAAGCGCAACGTCATGCGCACCGGCGTCCTGTGGAACGAAGTGGTGAGCGCGGTTCACGAACGCGAATATCCCGGCGTCGAACTCGACCACATGCTCGCCGACGCCGGCGGTATGCAGCTCGTCCGCGCGCCGAAGCAGTTCGATGTCATCGTCACGGACAATCTTTTCGGCGACATGCTCTCCGACATCGCCGCGATGCTGACCGGTTCCATCGGGATGTTGCCGTCGGCGTCGCTCGGACTTCCGAGCGCGGCGACCGGCAAGCGCAGGGCGCTCTACGAACCGGTGCACGGATCGGCGCCCGACATCGCGGGCAAGGGCATCGCGAATCCGATCGCGATGATCGCGAGCTTCGGGATGGCGCTGCGCTATTCCTTCAACATGAGCGTGGAGGCGGATCTTCTCGACAGGGCGATAGCCGCGGCGCTCGACGACGGGCTGCGTACCGGAGACATCGCCGCACCCGGCACGAAGACGATAGGCACCGCCGCGATGGGCACGGCGATCATCGAGAAACTGGACCGGCTCAGCGCCTGATCCCCCACCGGCTTCTGTGCGGAGGATCAGGCGCGCGGGTCTTCGGTCGGACGGTTAGAAGTGGTGCGTCCAGCGCAGATTGAACTGCATGCCGGACGGCCGGTTTTCCACCGCGGTCTGGAAGTACGTATTCACGAAGATGTGGTCGTCCTGCGAGAACGAGAACAGTGCGCCGGGTCCGATGGCGAGCACCTGTTCGCGTGAATCGGCAATCCCCTGGCCGTTCGCTTCGTTGTTGGTGAACTGCTTGAGGTAGTAGCCGCTGATCCCGAGGCGCAGCATCTTCTCCACGACTTCGTAACTCGACGCGAAGTTCAAGTGGACGGCCTGGCCGGCCTGCGTGTCCTCGGCGTTGTTAGACAGCAGCTTGTTCGGGTCGTCGTTCTTCGCGTTCCACAGATAGTGCACGCGCCAGCTCAGCTCGGCCTTGGGCCCGAGGAACACGGTCGCTGCCCAGTAGGGATCCAACGAGTAGAAGTTAGAACCGGGATTGAGGATGTGATCGTCGTCGTACTTTCCAGTGGGGATCAGATTCTGGAACTCGACGCGGTGCATGAAGATTGGACCCTTGGCGCCCATGATGGGGCCCCATTGCAGGAACGGTCCGATCACTATGTCGCCCAGCCCCTGGTGGTTGCTGCTGAGAGGGGAGCCGACTTCCGGATCGACGTCGAGCGATACCAGCGGGACGATGAGATCCACGCCCCAGTTGCCGCCGAGCAGCTTCTGGTCTGACGCGTAGATCAACTGGTTCAGACTGACCCAGACGTTGAGGTCCTTCAGCAGGTTGGTGTCGTTGCCATGCTGATTCTTAAGCGAGTCGGCGGTGTAGTACTCGAGGTACTCCTGGAAATAGAACCCCGGACCGGCCGGCGCTCCACCGTCCAGGAAACTGGTGAATCCGAGGTTCACCGCCGGCTGTTGTGCAGCGGCCAGCGCGGGCAGCAGCGCTATCAAGAACAGCCCTCGTCGTATCGCTCGCATCAGTCCCATTGACATAGCCCTCCTTCTGTCTTGTCCGTCGCGGTCGCCGAGAGCGCGACGCTTGCATCATTGTTTGAAGTTTTAGATACCCACCCGTCATACCGACTTGTTCGTACGAAAGGAGAATTCAGATGGCTGATCAACCGACCAAGTACCTCCTGGCGGAGAAGGACATCCCGACGACCTGGTACAACATCCAGGCCGATCTCCCCGAACCGCTGCCGGCCGTGCTCCACCCCGGCACCCACCAGCCGATCGGTCCCGACGATCTCGCTCCGCTTTTCCCGATGAGTCTCATCGAGCAGGAGGTGTCCACCAAGCGCGACATCGACATCCCCGGAGAAGTGATCGACATCTATCGGCTCTGGCGTCCGAGTCCGCTGTACCGCGCCCACCGTCTCGAAAAGGCGCTCGGTACCCCGGCGCGCATCTACTACAACTACGAAGGGTCGAGCCCTTCGGGATCGCACAAGTCCAATACGTCGGTGCCGCAGGCGTATTACAACAAGGTCGAAGGTGTCAAACGTATCACCACCGAGACCGGTGCCGGTCAGTGGGGTTCGGCTTTGGCGATGGCGTGCCAGTTCTTCGGCATCGACTGCAAAGTCTTCATGGTCAAGGTGAGCTACGAACAGAAGCCCTACCGCAAGGCCATGATGGAGACGTTCGGCGCGCGGGTCACGGCCAGTCCGAGCATGGAAACCGAGACCGGCCGCTCGATCCTGGCCAAGGATCCCAACTGCAACGGGTCGCTCGGCATCGCGATTTCCGAAGCGGTGGAACTGGCCGTGCAGGATCCCCACACGAAGTACGCGCTCGGCAGCGTGCTCAACCACGTGTTGCTGCACCAGACCATCATCGGCATCGAGACGATGCAGAAATTCAAGCTGGCGGGAGACTGGCCTGACGTCATCGTCGCGTGCACGGGCGGCGGCTCGAACTTTGCCGGGATCGCGTTCCCGTTCATCGGCAGCAAGCTGCGCGGCGAAACCAAGGGCGCGCGTGTCATCGCGGTGGAGCCGGCGGCGTGTCCGTCGCTGACCAAGGGCAGACTGACCTACGATTTCGGCGACACCGGGCACCTTACGCCGTTGGTGAAGATGCACACGCTGGGCAGCAGTTTCATTCCGCCCGGCATTCACGCCGGCGGGCTGCGGTATCACGGCATGGGACCGCTGGTGTCGCACCTGGTGCACCTTGGCGAGGTCGAATCGGTGGCAGTTCCGCAGTTGGAGATTTTCCAGGCTGCGGTGCAGTTCGCACGCGCCGAAGGAATCATCCCGGCG
Source organism: uncultured bacterium (assembly GCA_903893315.1). Lineage (GTDB taxonomy): Bacteria > Desulfobacterota > Binatia > UBA1149 > CAITLU01 > CAITLU01. Next base: position 279 of record CAITLU010000047.1, on the reverse strand, counting down.
CCCGAACCTTCACACGCGTTGGCGATCGCGATCCGCGAGGCCATCAAGTGCAGGGAAGAAGGCAAGAGCCGCGCGATCTTGTTCAACCTGTGCGGGCACGGGCATTTCGACATGCAGTCCTACATGGACTACTTCGCCGGCAAGCTGCGCGACTACGAGTATCCCGAAGAGGAAGTAGCGATGGCGCTGGCCGGACTTCCCAACGTCACGGGCAGGTAGCCGGAATTTCGCGCAGTCGGTTCGGGAAGGTCCGGACGCAAAACGAGCGCGGCGACGGCG
>CAITLU010000046.1 GCA_903893315.1 uncultured bacterium | reverse complement strand
TGCGCCGGCTCGGCCCGCAACTGCGCCGACAGCGACGTCTGCACTGACGACTCGTGCAACGACGTCGGGGACACCTGTGCCCACGCAAACAACACGGTCGCGTGTGACGACGGGCTCTACTGCACGGTCTCGGACGTGTGCGGCGGCGGCGCCTGCACCGGCACGACGCGCGACTGCAGCGATGCGACTGTCTGCACGAACGACTCGTGCGACGAGGCCGGAGATGCCTGCGCCCACGCCAGTAACACAATTGTGTGTGATGACGGACTCTACTGCACGGTGTCCGACGTATGCGGCGCGGGCGCCTGCTCCGGTACGGCGCGCAACTGCAACGACGCGAACGGCTGCACGTCAGATTCGTGCAGCGACGTGTCCGACGCGTGCGTCAACGCCAACAATACGCTGCCTTGCAACGACGCTGTTTTCTGCAACGGCGCCGACACCTGTGCCGCCGGTTCGTGCTCACAGCACGCCGGTGATCCATGTGCCAGCGGCTCAGACTGCGCGAACACGTGCAGCGAAAGCGCCGACAATTGCTACGACCCGGCAGGCGTTTCCTGTACGGACGACGGCGACGTGTGCACGACAAACACGTGTGACGGAAGCGGCAGCTGTCTGGCCGCCAACAACACCCTGCCGTGCGACGACGCTGACAAGTGCACGCTCAACGACATCTGCGCCGGAGGCTCGTGTGTCGGCGACCCAACCCAATTCGCCGCCCTTTGTCCCTGGAGCGTGCTGGTCAGGAATACCAATGACAAGGAACTGATACTCATCGGCGTGCATGCTGTCGTTGGCGGTGACATCTGCGCCTCGCAACTGGTGTTGGAAGCTGAGTCGGTCAGCCGCGGCGACGTCGTTGCCATGAATGACAGCAAGTCAACCGCGATTCGGATCGGTCAAGGATACGAAATTGCGGGGGACATTGTCAGCGCGGGTAGCGGTGTCAACGGCAGGCCGGGTGCGGTCAAACTCCCCTACACCGACGTCGTGTCTCTGGATGGCGGCAGCATTACGCCTAAGAACAACGGCACAGGAGACTACGATCTCAGCGGTCATCACCCACTGCTCTCGGTTTGCGCCACTGCACGAGGCTACTTCGCAATCGCGACGGACTACCTCGCGACATTCGACTCCGATCTGGATGCTGGTTCTGTCGATCTGAACTCGGGCGAGATAGCCACTTTGATTGCCCCGCATCCGGGAGCACTCAATGTCATCGACGTCGATAATGTGCACGGAGCGGACTCTGCAGTGATCGAACTCGACGGTGGTGGTAATCCCGACACCGCGGTCGTGCTCCGAGTCGCCCGCGACTTCGAGCTAGGCCAGTACGGTAGCGTCATTCTGACGGGTGGCCTGACAGCGGATCGCGTACTGATCAGCGTTCACGGCCGTAAGTGCAACATCGGCAACAGCGTCCTGGGAGCCGGAACGCTGCTGTGCGCCAACGGAAGGATCATGGTTGACTTTGGTACGACATGGACCGGCGCCTGGCTCTCGGGGGGAAACAAGTTGAAGGTCGGCAATCGCGTTGAGCTAAACTACGAGCCGTTCCAGGCGTTCTGATCCAGGTCGCCCGGCGGGCAGGTCCGGCCGCTCTCAAGAACTGAGAGTGGCCGGATTGCCGCTTGGTGGTCGACGCGAGAGCACGAGTCAACGAGTGACGAACGGCATGTCCGAGGCGCGTCGCGGCATCCGCAGTCGTGCTCCGGGCGATCTACCGCGGAGCCGCGGCTTCGAGCTCTCGCCAGCGCGTCGTTGCGGCCGAAAGGTGCGGCCTCAAGCAGCGGGAATGCCCAGCGCTCATGTTGATGTTCGGTTCGCTAGTATCGCAGGCGCAACCGTGTCAGACGGGTGCCGACCGCGATGGCCGATACGACCGTACAACCTCTGCGGATAGGAATTCTCGGCGCCGCGCGCATCACGCCGATGGCCCTGCTGCGGCCGGCGCGCCGGTTGTCGGAAGCGGTCGTCGTCGCCGTTGCGGCGCGCGATGAGGCCCGCGCCGCCGCTTTCGCGAAGAAACACGGGATCCCGCGTGTCCACTCGAGCTACGAGGCGTTGCTCGCCGATCCCGAGATAGACGCGATCTACAATCCGCTGCCGAACAGCCTGCACGCCGAGTGGACCATTCGGGCACTGCGCGCCGGCAAGCACGTTCTCTGCGAGAAGCCGCTCGCTTCCAACGCCGACGAGGCGCAGAGCATGGCCGATGCGGCGCGTGTGACGGGTTTGGTGATGATGGAGGCGTTTCACTGGAGGCACCATCCGCTCGCCGGGCTGCTGCGCGACATCGTCGTGTCAGGGGAACTCGGGACCGTCCGTCACATTGAAGCCACCATGTGCATTCCGTTGCCGTTGCGGAACGACATCCGCTACCGCTGGGATCTCGGCGGCGGCGCGACGATGGACACCGGCTGCTACACGATCAGCATCGTGCGCCACCTGGCCGGCGCCGAACCGGCCGTCGTGCGCGCCGAGCACCGCGGCTTCGGCGAACAGATCGATCGCTGGATGACTGCGGACATGGAGTTCACCGACGGCCGCACCGGCAAGATCACTTGCGCCCTGCTGTCGAGCACGCTGCTCAAGGTTGAGGCGGTGGTGCGCGGCGACCGCGGCACGCTGCACGTCACTAATCCGGTGGCTCCGCATCTCTTCCATCGTGTCACTGTGCAGACAGAGGCGGGCCGGCGCCGGGTTCGCGTGCCGGGTGATGCCACCTACGTCTGCCAGTTGCGCGATTTCGTAGCGGCGGTGCGTGGTGAGCCGCTGCGCTGGGGGCCCGATGACGCCGTCGCCAACATGCGCGTCGTCGATGCCGTGTACCAGGCGGCCGGGCTGAAGCGCCGGGGCACCTGAGTCGGGTCTGCGTGGCCTGGCGCCCGCTGCTCGGCGATGAACAACGCTTGGTTGACCCACTAACTTGCCGATTCTTCTGTGCGACGCCGACGTTGACAGTGGCTGACCACGCACGATTCCTGTTCGGCCTATGCCCGGACAGGCCGGAACCATCGGTAGATCGCGAAGTAGAATCTGCCAAAGAGCCCGGCTTCGGGGTGAAAGTCATGTGCGATCGTGCGCTGTGGCAGGATCTCGATGACGCGCAGTGACGCGTCGTTGACGCCGCGCTGCTCTTCCTGCTCGACGTACATGTTCCCGGCCAGTCGGCCGAAGTAGCGGTGCGCGAGTTTGCGGCGCAGTCCAGGCTGGCCGTTCGGCTGCAGACTGGCTGTCCCGTAGATGACTACGTAGCGGTATGGCGGGACCTCGCTCTGGATCGTCAGCGCCACGGCCGTGTCATCTTTGCCGGCGAGAGCCTTTGCCTTGGCGCTGCCGCTTTCGACCTGAACGAGAAACCGCGCGCCGTCGTAGTCGTACCAGACGGGCGTTGTCAGCGGCGCGCGATCTGTCCGCGGTATAGACAGGACCGCGACCCGTCGATCCCGCAGGAATGGCTTCATCCAGTTTTCACTCATCAATCAATCTCCTTTGCCATGTATCGAACGAATCGGAGCAACTCTTTCCTGACGTTCGGCCGCATTCGTGAATTGGTAGCCTCGCCGATCCGGAACACGCTCAGGCCCTCCAACATCGCCACGACGAGTGTGGCACGTCGCTCGGCCTGCGCTTTTCCGAGTTTACGGTTCTGTGCTCGCAAGGCAGTCGCCACGCCGTCGCGGTAGCGCGCGTAGAAGGCTTCGACGCTGTGCGCCACGACCGCGTCACGCGCCGCCAGAGCCCACAGTTCCCAAAAAAACCGGCAATCGTCTGCGGACTGCTGGTCAGCAAGGATCGCCCCCATCGCGACGTCGAGCCATTGCTGTGAGCCCACGGTTGTCGCGGCGGTGCGCGTTTGAATCATCGCGAGCGAACGGTCGAGGTAACGTTCCAGCAGCGTGCGCACGACGTCCTGCTTGGACCGGAAGTAGTACTGCAAATTACCCGGGTACATGCCTGCGCGTGCCGCGATCTTGCGCATCGACAACTGCGCGTACCCGGCCTCGATCAGAATCTCGGTGGCCGCGTCGAGAATCGCCTCGACCCGAACCTGACCCTTTGCGCCGATTCCGGTGCCGGGGCGGCGGTGCGACGTCGGCTCCGAGGCTGGCTTACTGTCACTTGGTCGACTGGCCAATTGCATGCAGGCGTGAATTAGGCCGCACGTACTAATTAGTCAACGCCGACGCCACCGTCACGATACATCGCGAAGACCTGAAGCCGACAGCGGGTCCCCGGCCGCGGATCAACTGCTGGCGTAACGGGGTGAGCGAGTAGCCAATTTGCAATTGCATTTGCAGCGCACGGGAGAGTACGGTCGCCACCGTCGGAGCGTTTCAGGTTTCTTGGGCGGCGCATGTCGCGCTGTCCGCTGGGGGATACGGAATATTCCGAAGCCAGCCAATCGAGGGGAGCAATCATATGCAGCAAGCTCGATCGATAGCCGTGGTGCTGCTGCTGCTGAAAGCGCCTTCCGCTTCGGCGCAGGAGTGCCAGGCAGTGAAGAACGACGTTTCGGGAAAGTACGCCGCGTGCATGGCGAAGGCCGAGAAAGGGTTCGTGCTGAAAAAGGATGCGGCACGGTACGCCGCGGCGCAGGGCAAGTGCGAGGGCAAGTACGCTGCGCTCTGGGCAAAGGCCGAGGCCGTCGGTTATTGCCCGAGCGTCGGGGATCAGTCTTCGATACAGGGCTTTGTCGATGCGTGCGTGCAATCGGTTGCCGACGCCCTCGGCGGATTGCAACTGCCGAAGGATGCGGTGACTTGCAACGCAGAGCTCGGGACATGCACGACGAATCTCGGGACGTGCCCGACGGACCTTGGAGCGTGCGCGGCAGGTCTCGGCGCATGCCAGAACGACTGCGTTGCCAGCGTGAGGCCGCCGCTACGTACCGGCGAGATGACGTCTTACGGCGCGGGTTCGGACGGCGACCTACGGGCCGGCGCGGCGCGATCGTTTACGGATAACGGTGACGGCACGATCACTGACAACACCACGGGCCTCACGTGGGAAAAGAAGGACGATGCGGGCGCAATTCACGACAAGGACAACGTCTACACGTGGTCTACCGGGACGAATGAGATGGACGGTACGATAGTGACGACCTTTCTTGCAATGCTGAACGGTGGCGGTGGTTTCGCGGGGCACACCGACTGGCGCGTACCGAACGTTTCCGAGTTGGAAACGCTCCGCAATCTGGAGGCGGCTAACCCATCGACCTACGCCGCCTTCAATACCGGATGTGTCCCGGCGTGTACGGTTCTGACTTGCAGTTGCATGCTTTCGTACAGCTACTACTCGTCGTCGACGGACCACGACCTTCCGACGCATGCGTGGCTCGTGATGTTTTCCAATGGCAGCCCGATCCAGAGCTACAAGACGCTCCCCGGCTTCGTCCGTGCTGTGCGTGCCGGTTCTTAGCCCGGTTGATTAACGAGGCACGAGCCTCGACATCAGCTCGTGTGCCTCGGAATTTTGCGAGCAGTGGCCTCAGGCTCGCGCTTCGTGGATAACGCGGAGCGGCAGCATCGCGGAAAATGTGTCGGGGACTTTTACTTTTCTTGGCGCTGGTGCTCGCGTGGTTCGCGGCGTACGCAAGCGGTTTCTGGCCGTGGATCGGCTACGCGTCGCTGACGAGGAAGTCGCTTGGCGTGGGCGCCATCGCGGCAGCGGGGGAGCAGCGCGCGGGCTGGGAGGGCGGACCGGACGACTTCTGGTTCTTGCGGGGCCAACAGGTCGTCATCGACTACGACGCCGAGATTCGTGCGGGCAGCCTTTATTTCCATGTGTTCCAGCCTCTGGACGGAGTTCTCGGCGACGGGCCGAGCTACTACGTCACGAAGAGCGGCAAGGGACGCTGGACAACACCAGTCGAGAAGACCGGCTACTACCACTTGACCATAGGGCCTTCGGTGCTGCACGCGACGGGTGATGGCTGGGATCTGTCCTACACCGTCAAATGGGGAGCCCTGCCTCCGACATCACGCTAGACGCAGGCGAGTTCAACTCGGTTTCTGGAATCCTGGTCGCCTTTCGCTTCGTGTGCTGCGCAGCGCCGCGCGCCTGGCCGGCCGCTGAGCGACACCGGCGCGCGGCCGCAGCCGAGATTGGCCGGCTCGAGACTGCTTCAGAGTGTCGGCCGAGCGCGTCGGCATCGGTCGCTCCGCTGCCGATCAGCGCGGCGCGCTATTTGCCGACGGCCGGTGCGGCGCCGGCATCGTCAACCAACGACCACTTGAACTCGTAGGTGCGAATGCTGCCGGTGGCGAAGTCACGCACCAGCATCTGCGTGGGGCGCGGCCGTGATCCAACCATCACGAAGTCCTTGTCGGTGCGGATGCGGACCAGGTTGTTGAAGCTGTCCTTGTAGTACTTGATCATCCGCGGGACGAGCTTGGTCTTGTCGAACGAGATCACGTAGAGCGTGTAGGGCCGGCCTTTGGCAGCGTAGAGCGACACGGTTCTTTCCAGCGTGTTTTCGTCGGATGTTTGCGCGCCGGAGTAGTCGGTCTTCCAGAATGGAAAGAAATCCAGGCCGCGCAGGTCGCTTCCGGCCAGGGGATCGTCGGCTCCCAGTTTGTGCTCGGCGGCGCCGGTCTTCTCGACCACGGTGCCGTCCTTCCAGGACAGCGGAGTGACCGATTTCCAGCCCGTCGCCTGTTCGGTGAAAGTCAGGGTTCCGCCGCTGCTCGGATCCACAACCAGTACGGCAGTCCGCGTCGTTCCATCGGCTTCCTTGATGGTGATGTCGGCTTTCACCTTCTCGTTCGAGGTCGCCATCTTCTCGGCGTGTTCGAGGAAGGTTTGCAGATTGTCGGGCTCGGGCTCGGCCGCAGCGCCGCTTACCAGGGTCAGACACAAAAGCGCGGTCATTGCGCAACGGGCCGCGCGGGAATCGAGGGATGGAATTCGCATCGGCCTAAGCTGCTTCCTGCTTCGAGTGTTTGTCAAGTCACCGAAGCAGCGTTGCGGAAAATCCGTTGGTGCGGCGAAGTCGGTGCGGCCTCATGGCGCGGCGCGGCGTTGGGCAGGGCGAGGGTTTTTCTGTGCGCGCCCCCGTGGCTACAACGCGGTCTCGTCCATGCGTTTCCTTCACACCTCGGATTGGCACCTCGGACGCTTGTTTTTCGGCGTGCACCTGACCGAAGACCAGGCCGGCGTTCTCGATCAGCTAGTCTTGCTGGTGCGGGAGGCGCGGATCGATTGCGTGCTGCTGGCCGGCGACGTCTACGACCGCTCGCTGCCGCCCCCGGATGCGGTGCGACTTCTCGACGACATCGTGACGCGCCTGGTGGTCGGTGCCGGCGTTCCGGTGGTTATGATCGCGGGCAACCACGACAGCGCCGAACGCCTCGGTTTCGGCTCGCGGGTGCTCGAAGCGGGAGGACTGCACGTCACCGGCACGCGCCCGCTGGCGGTCACGCTCGGCGATGCCGCGGGTCCGATCGACATCATCGCGCTTCCGTACACTGAGCCCGCCGTCGTCCGTGCGCGTCTCGGTGACGACACGTTGACCGATCACGAAAAAGCGCTGACCGCCGACCTCGCTTGTGTGGCCACGCAACTCGTCCCCGGTCGCCGTCGCATCGCGGTGGCGCACGCGTTCGTCGCAGGGGCGGTGGAGAGCCAGTCGGAGCGCCCGCTGGTTGTGGGTGGATCGGCGAGCGTGGGGGCGCGCTGCTTCGAGGGGTTGGACTACGTCGCTCTCGGGCATCTGCATCGTCCCCAGAGTGTCGGACGCGAGGCGGTGCGCTACAGCGGTTCGCTGCTCAAGTATTCGTTCGCCGAGGCCGACCACGACAAGAGCGTGACGATCGTGGAACTCGACGAACGTGGCGCTTGCCTGACGGAAAAAGTTCCCCTGTCGCCGCGTCGTGATGTCAGGGTCCTTCGTGGAACGCTCGAAGAACTCCAACGTGGCGCCGCGACCGATTCGGCGCGCGACGATTACGTTCTGGCCGAGCTCACCGATCGTGGCGCGATTCTCGACGCGATCGGTAAACTGCGGCGCTGTTATCCAAACTGCCTTCACATAGATCGGACCTCGTTGTTCGATGCTCCCGGCAGCGGGCAGGCTTGCCGCGCCGATCACCGCCGTCACACCGAGGCTGAGCTGTTCGGATCTTTCTTTCGCGAAGTGACCGGAGACGCGCCTAACCAGGACGAGACAACGGCTTTTGCGGAGATCGTGGCGCGCGTGCACGGAGCACAGACGGCAGGCACTGCCGACACCGCAGGAAAGACCGGGAAAACGGCTGCGGAGAACGACGCGCCGTGAGACCGCTGCGACTGACGATGCGGGCCTTCGGGCCCTACGTCGATGAAGTCAGCCTGGACTTCTCCACATTGGCGGGCCGCTCGCTGTTCCTGATCCACGGGCCGACCGGCTCCGGCAAGACTTCGATTCTCGATGCCATCTGTTTCGCCCTGTTCGGCGAGACGGCGGGAAGTGATCGTCCGGTCAAAAAACTCCGCAGTGATTTCGCCGAGGCGTCGGTGATCTGTGAAGTGACCTTCGACTTTGCGCTTGGCGATCGGGTCTTTCGCGTGCAGCGCTCCACCGAGCACCCGCGACTCGGCAGCGCCACGCCGCGCTCCGGCAGCGTCACGCTCTGGGAGTTCGAGCGCGCGGCGTCCGGACCGATAGAACGCTGCGAGCGCGAACCGGATGACGGCAAGAAGCCGCTCGCACGCGAAGCGCTTCGAGTTCTCGGCACCAAGACCCGCGAGGTTGCCGACGCGGTCACGGACCTGCTCGGTTTCCACGCCGAACAATTCCGTCAGGTAGTGCTGATTCCACAAGGCGAGTTCCGGCGTCTGTTACTGGCCGATTCAAAAGATCGCGAGAAGATTCTCGAGACCCTGTTCGGCACCGAACTTTACCGGCGCATTGAGGACGCGCTGAAGGAGGCGCGCAACGATCTCGCCGCCGAGATCAGGCGCGAAGAACACGGAATAGAGGTGATGCTCGAGCAGGCCGGAGCGGATTCGATCGACGTTCTGCGCGTGCGGGCCCACGAAGAAGCCGAAAGTCTGGCCGATTGTGCCGCTCGCGAACTTGCTGCACGAGCCGCCGAGCACAAGGCGAATGCGGAGGCCGCGGCGGCGGAAAAGGCCGCTGCCGCCGCGGCTGAACTGCGCGAGGCTGAGGCGCGCCTGGAAGCTCTGGCCGGGCAACAGGCAGAGCAGGATCGTCGCCGCCGCACGTTGCGGCGAGCACGTGCCGCGCAGGCGGTGGCGGAGCAGCAGGCCCGTCATCAGGCTGCGGTTGCGCGGGCCAGAGCCGCGGGTGCGGCGGCGAACTCGGCAAGTAATGCGCTGACGCTTGCGCAACGCGCGCAGGCCGCTGCGGCCGAGGTCCGTGTCTTTGAAGATGGCCGCTCGGCGCAGCGCGAAGATGCGGCCGCGAGTGTGCGTCGTCTGGAAGAGGCTGTTGCGAGTGCCACGCGAACGGCGGATCTGCGAAAGCGGCTCGGGGACGCCGAGGTGCGAGTTGCCGACGCCGTGGGCGCGGCAGGACGCAGTGATCGTGAGGTGAACTGCGAGCTCGCGCGCTGCGACGAATTAGAGCGCGAACTCGTCGTCGTTCGCGAGTTGCTCGCCAACGCCGAGCCTCGCCGCGCGGCGCTGAGAGAAGCAGGCGAGATCAGCGCCAACCTGAGCACGCTTACGGCGATGCGCTCGCAATCGACCGAGCAGTCGGCGGTGACCGGCGGTTTCGAGGCCGATCTGGGCCGCGCAGATCAGGGGATCGCCGAACTGCGCCGCTGCGAACGCGATGCGAGAACCCGTTGGGCCGCCGGCCAGGCCGCGGCTCTCGCGCAGACTCTCGAAGATGGACGGCCTTGTCCGGTGTGTGGTGCCTGCGAACATCCGAGCCCGGCGATTGCCGATACGACCGCGATCAAGGACGGTTACATCGAGGGATTGCAGCAGGAGCTGGACGCGGCCGAGCGGTCGCGAGAAACGCTTGCGGCTGCGCTTGGCGCCGCGCGTGAGCAGGGCGCTGCGCTGCGCGCCAGGATCGAAGAACTCGTGCGCGGCCTCGGTGATTGGGCCGCGGCCGATGCAGCGCGAGCAGCGGCCGCGCTGTCGGCCGCGCGCCAGGCTCTGGCCGAAGTCGGTGTCGCCGATGATCGCCGGCGAGAAATGGAAGGTACGCTGGTCGCGAGGCGCGCGGCCATCGACGAAGCTGCTGCCGGGCGCGAGCAGGCGCAGAAGTCTGCCGAACAAGCGCGAGTGCGGTGCGCCGAGTTGCGCGGGCAACTCGATGAAGTGGTCCGGCAAAGCGGCGCGGCGCCGGGCGCTGCCGCGGCATCGGCAGCATCGGTGGTCGAAGAACTTGAGCGTGCCAGAGCGGTCGCGAGCGAACTCGGCAAGGCGGCCGAAGAAGCGACGGCGGGTGAGATTCGCGCGATAGCGTCGCTGGTTTCCGCACGTGCTGTCGATGCCAACGCCGCCGCCGAGAACGCTCTTGCCGTCGAGGCTCTGGATCAGGCGCGCGGCCTCTTCGAAGCGGCGCTGGCGCGTGAGGGATTCGCCGCGGAGGACGAAGTGCGCGCGGCGCGGTTGCAGGGCGCTGAACTCGATGCGCTGGAAGCCGGTCTGGCGGCTTTCGATGCGGCGGTTGCCGGCGCGACATCGCGTGTGGAACGCGCCCGTGCGGCCGGCGCCGGTGCGGCGATGCCGGATGTGGAGACGGCAAAGGAAACGGCACGGGCCGCCAAGCATGCCTTCGAAGAAGTGGTCGCGGCGCGTGCGGCCGGCGCGGCGTCCTGGCAAGTGACCGAGAGATCTCTGCGCAGTCTCGAAGCGGCGACGGCCAGGCTCGATGCGCTGGAGCAGCGCTACAAAGTGGTGGGGCACGTGGCCGACGTTGCTGCCGGTCGCAACGAGGCTGGAATCTCGTTGCTGCGTTTCGTGCTCGCGGCTTTGCTCGACGACGTGCTGGCGTCGGCTTCCGAACGACTGCGCCGCATGAGCCAGCAGCGCTTTGCGCTCGTCAGGGCCGGTGACCGCCGTGATCGTAGATCGACCGGAGGGCTGGACCTGGAGGTCTTCGACGCCCACACCGGGGTTGCGCGTCCGGTCGCTACGCTTTCGGGCGGCGAGAGCTTTCTTGCCTCGCTGTCGCTGGCGCTGGGGCTGGCCGACGTCGTTCAGTCCTATGCGGGCGGTATTCGTCTGGAAACCATCTTTATCGACGAAGGCTTCGGAACCCTGGATCCCGAAGCTCTGGACATGGCGATGCGAACCCTCGAGGACCTTCAGGCCGGAGGACGTCTGGTCGGCATCATCTCTCACGTCCCGGAACTCAAGGAACGGGTGGCGGCGCGCCTCGAAGTGACGCCCGGCGCGCGCGGAAGCTGCGCCCGTTTCGTCCTCGGCTAGCGTCACAAAGCCTGATTAGCGCGCAGCGCAGATGGCTTTTCTTGCCGTCGATTCTCGATCGGCTAGCGGCCGGGCGTGAATGTTGACTTTTCAGTACGGTATTCTTAGCTAGGGTCCATGCACATCACGGCCCAGGAAGAGTACGGGCTTCGCTGTCTGCTCAGGGTAGCCGGACACGCGTCGGAAGAGCCGATGCGGACCCAGGACGTGGCCGGAGCCGAAGGCATCAGTCTCGAGTACGCGGCCAAGCTGATGCGCATCCTCAAACAGGGAGGGCTGGTCACCAGCACCCGCGGTGCGGCCGGCGGCTACGTGCTGGCCAGACCGGCCTCCGACATAACCGTCTGGGACGCCCTCGAAGTGCTAGGCGGTCCTCTTTACAGCGAGAGCTTCTGTGATCAGCACAGCGGTTCTCAGCGCGATTGCACGAACCACACCGGCTGCTCGCTCAAGACCCTGTGGACCAACGTCAACGGGATTCTTCGCGCGGCTCTGTCGGCGATCCCGCTGGTGGAACTTTGCGGCGACGAAAGATCGAAGTGGGCGTGGCTGGTGCGCAGCAGCGACGCGGCGGCCGAGGCTGCCCGCGTTCAAGCCGGTGGCCGCGCACCGTCGCGGCGAGTGGAGGCCTGAAGGCGATGAGCAGCGGAACTCAGGCCAAGGATCTGGTCGACGACGGAGAGTACAAGTGGGGCTTCGTCACCGACATCGAAAGTGACGTCGCGCCGGCCGGACTGAGTGAAGACATCATCCGATTCATCTCGGCCAAGAAGAACGAGCCCGAGTTCATGTTGGAGTGGCGCCTGAAGGCGTTTCGCGCGTGGTTGAAGATGGCGGCCGAAGAAGGCGAGCCTGACTGGGCCCACGTCAAGTTCACTCCCATCGACTATCAGGCCATCAGCTACTACGCGGCGCCGAAAAAGAAGGACGGACCCAAGAGTCTCGACGAAGTCGACCCTGAATTGCTCGCGACCTTCGAAAAGCTGGGTATTCCGCTGGCCGAGCGTGCGATCCTGGCCGGCGTTGCGGTCGACGCTGTGTTTGACAGCGTTTCGGTAGCGACCACCTTCAAGGAAAAGCTGGCCGAAGTCGGCGTGATCTTCTGTTCGTTCAGCGACGCCGTGCAACATCATCCCGAACTGGTGCGCAAGTACCTCGGGTCGGTGGTGCCGGTAGCCGACAACTTCTTTGCCGCGCTCAATTCCGCGGTCTTCACCGACGGCAGCTTTTGTTACATCCCGCCGGGCGTGCGCTGTCCGATGGAATTGTCGACCTACTTTCGCATCAACACCGCCAACACCGGCCAGTTCGAACGTACGCTGATCGTTGCGGACGAAGGCGCCTACGTCAGCTACCTTGAAGGTTGCACCGCGCCCAAGCGCGACGAAAACCAGCTTCACGCCGCGGTGGTAGAGCTGGTCGCTCATGAAAGGGCACAGATCAAGTACTCCACTGTTCAGAACTGGTATCCGGGAGACAAGGAAGGACGCGGCGGTATTTACAATTTCGTTACCAAACGCGGCAAGTGTGCCGGTGCCCATTCCAAGATTTCCTGGACTCAGGTGGAGACCGGCTCGTCTATCACCTGGAAATATCCGAGCGTGATCCTGCAAGGCGACGACTCGGTGGGTGAGTTCTATTCGGTGGCGGTTACCAACAACCACCAACAGGCCGATACCGGCACCAAGATGCTGCACATCGGCAAGAACACCAGCAGCACCATAGTTTCCAAAGGGATCTCGGCCGGTCAGGGGCAGAACAGCTATCGCGGTCTGGTCTACGTCGCGCCCGGCGCCGAGGGCGCGCGCAACTATTCGCAGTGCGACTCCCTGCTGATCGGCGACAAGTGCGGCGCCCACACTTTCCCGTACATCGACGTGCGTAACCCCACGTCGCAGGTGGAGCACGAAGCCTCCACGTCGAGGATCGGCGAGGACCAGATCTTCTACTGCCGCCAGCGCGGCCTGACTCAGGAAGACGCGGTGTCGCTTATCGTCAACGGTTTTTGCAAACAGGTATTCCGTGAGCTGCCGATGGAGTTCGCGGTCGAAGCGCAGAAGTTGTTGAGCGTCACGCTCGAAGGGGCCGTCGGCTGACGACCGCGCCGCGAAGATTTCGAAGAACAAGACGCCGGGACCAAGAACTCGAAGAGGATGAACATGTTGCTGCGGATCCACGACCTCCACGCTGAAATCGACGGGAAACCCATCCTGCGTGGCATCGACCTCGAAGTGGGCGCCGGCGAAGTGCACGCCGTGATGGGGCCCAACGGCTCCGGCAAGAGCACGCTGGCGCAGCTTCTGGCAGGCCGCGAGGTCTACACGGTGACGCGCGGCGAAGTGACTTTCGACGGCAAAAACCTGCTCGAAATGCCCGCTGACCTGCGCGCTCGCGAAGGACTGTTCCTGTCGTTTCAGTACCCGATCGAACTTCCCGGCATCGCCAATTCATATTTCCTGAAGGCAGCGGTGAACGCGGTGCGCAGACACCGCGGCCTTTCCGAACTCGATGCAGTCGACTTCCTGGTGGCGGCACGCGCCAAGATGAAGCTCGTCGGTCTGCGCGAGGATTTCCTCCACCGCTCGGTCAACGAGGGTTTCTCGGGCGGTGAGAAGAAGCGCAACGAAATTTTTCAGATGGCGATGCTCGAGCCGCGGCTGGCGATTCTCGACGAGACCGATTCGGGGCTCGACGTCGACGCGCTGCGTACCGTGGCCGAGGGCGTCAACAGCCTGCGCTCGCCCGACCGCGCGATCGTCGTGATCACGCACTACCAGCGCCTGCTCGATTACATCGTGCCGGACAAGACCCACGTGCTCGCCGGCGGGCGCATCGTGCGCTCCGGAGGCGCCGAACTCGCCCGCGAAGTCGAAGAACGCGGCTACGGCTGGATCACTGGTGCGACGGAATCTTCCGACGGCATGCCGGTGGCGGCAGCGTAAGCGAAGGAACGGCCGCGCCGATGAGCACTACACCCAACATCGGATTGAATCTGGCGCAGCGACTTGACCGCGCCAGCGGACAACTCGCCGGGGGACACGTCGACTGGCTCGCTGCGCTGCGGCGTGGTGCCCGCGCACGCTTCGACGAAATCGGCGTGCCCGGTGTTCGTGACGAGGACTGGAAGTACACCAACATCGCGCCGGCGCTGCGCGATTTGCCGGGCCCGGTGCTGGCGGACGAGGTCGTGTTCGACAGCGCCCGCGTCGGTATGATGGTCGCGGCACTTCCGGGCCTCGACGGCCAAAGTCCCGCGATCGTGTTCGTCGACGGCCACTTCGTGCCGGGCCTTTCGCGTCTGCAGGCGCTCGCGCGCGGCGTTTCGGTTTCGAGTCTGCGCGAACTGCTCGGGCGCGATCCGGGAAGACTGCAAGGCCGGCTCGGCAAATTCCTTCCGCCCACGGCGCACGGCTTGATCGCCCTCAACAGCGCGTTCCTCGACGACGGCGCGGTGGTCGAGATCTCCGAGGGGATCGTATGCGAGCGGCCGATGCACCTGGTGTTCGTGTCGACGCGGCGCAACGAGGCTTTCGTGTCTCAACCGCGCAACGTGATCGTCGCCGGCGGCGGCAGCTCGGCGCTGGTGGTCGAACACTACATAGGCGAAGAAGGAGCCCGCGCTCTCACCAATACGGTCAGCGAGATCGAACTCGGGCGCGGCGCGGCTTTCGGGCACGTGCGTCTTCAGCGCGAGCCGCAGAGCGCCTTCCATGTCGCGCGTCTGCAGGTAGAGCAGGGCGAGGGCAGCTCGTTCAGTTCCCACGCGTTCGGTCTTGGCGCGGCTCTTTCGCGTACCGAAGTGGCCGTGACGCTCAGTGGTGAAAACGCCGAGTGCACGCTGCACGGACTCTATGCCGTCCACGGTAAGCAGCACGTCGACCACCACACGATGGTCGATCACGCGGCGCCGCGCACGCGCAGCAATCAACTCTACAAAGGCGTTCTCGACGACGATTCGCGCGGTGTATTCACCGGCCGCGTGCTGGTGCGGCCGATGGCGCAACAGATCAAGGCCGTCCAGACGAATCCGGTGCTGTTGCTCGGCGACGGTGCGATGGCGGAAACTCGTCCCCAGCTCGAAATCTACGCCGACGACGTCGCCTGCAATCACGGAGCCAGCATCGGCCGCATCAGCGAGGAGGCCATGTTCTACCTGCGCTCGCGCGGGATAGAGCCTCGCGAGGCGCGCCGCCTGATGGTCTACGGATTCGCCGCCGAGGTCGTGGAGTCGCTGGTACCCGAAGCTCTTCGCGAGTCGATCGGTGCGCTGATCGGCACGCACGTAGGAACACTCAGGGCAGGAGAACGCGTCGCGTGACGGCGACCGTGCAGAGCGCTGCGGCGACTGCCGGGCACCCCGGCGCTTCCGGCGTGGATCATGGGCCGCTCGACACTGCTGCGCTGCGCGCCCAGTTCCCGATCCTGTCGCAGTCAGTTCACGGCAAGCCGCTGGTCTACCTGGACAATGCCGCCACCACCCAGAAACCGCTCGCGGTGCTCGACGCGGTGGATGGCTATTACCGCCGCGACAACGCCAACGTGCACCGCGGGGTACACACGCTCAGCGAACGTGCGACGGCGGCCTTCGAGGGGGCTCGATCCGAGGTCGCCCGCTTCGTCGGTGCACGCGACAGTTCCGAGATCGTGTTCACGCGCGGCGCCACCGAGGCCCTGAACCTGGTGGCGATGAGTTTCGGCGCGATGGTGCTGCGCGAAGGCGATGAGGTGCTGCTGACCGAAATGGAGCACCACTCGAACATCGTTCCGTGGCAGATGGCGTGTGCCCGCAGCGGTGCGAAACTGCGGGTGGCACCCATCGATGATCGCGGAGAACTCGACCTCGATGCTTTCGAGAAACTGCTCGGTCCGCGTACCAGGATTGTCGCCGTCACGCACGTTTCAAACGCGCTCGGGACGGTGAACCCGGTCGCGCGTATCGTCGCACTGGCTCATGCGGCCGGCGCCAAGGTGGTCATCGACGGCGCCCAGGCGTTGCCGCACGCTGCCGTCGACGTGGCTGCGCTCGACTGTGATTTCTACGCGTTCTCCGGCCACAAGGTCTACGCACCGATGGGCGTCGGTGCTCTGTACGCCAAGCGTGAACTGCTCGACGCGATGCCGCCGTGGCAGGGCGGCGGCGACATGATCCTGTCGGTCACTTTTGAGAAGACGCTCTACAACGTCGCGCCTTACAAGTTCGAAGCCGGCACGCCGGATGTCGGCGGCGCCGTCGGCCTCGGTGCTGCTCTGCGCTGGTTGTCGGAGATCGGCATCGAACGTGTCGCGGCCTACGAGCGTGAACTCCTGGATTACGCCGAAAAGGCTCTGCTCGATGTGCCGGGTCTCGGCCTGGTGGGAACCGCCGCAGACAAAGCCGGCGTGCACTCGTTCATGCTCGACGGGATTCACCCACACGACGTCGGGACGATACTCGATCACCACGGAGTCGCGATTCGCACCGGACATCACTGCGCTCAGCCGGTGATGCAGCACTTCGGCATCGCCGCCACGGCGCGCGCGTCGTTCGCGGTCTACAACAACCGCGACGACATCGACCGTCTGGTAGCGGGTTTGCTCGCAGTGCAGGAGGTGTTCGCGTGATGTCGGAGCTTCGTGACCTATATCAGGAATTGATTCTCGACCACGGCCGTCGTCCGCGTAACAGCGGAAAACTAGACTCCCCGACTCACCACGCCGACGGTTACAATCCGCTGTGCGGCGACAGGATTGCGCTGTACCTCGAGATGGATGAAGGCCGCGTGAAAAGCGTGAGTTTCGAGGGGACGGGTTGTGCGATTTCGCAGGCCTCGGCTTCGCTCATGACGGAAGGGATCAAGGGCAAGACGGTTGCCGAGGTTCTTTCCTTGTTTCGCAAGTTGACTGCTACGGTGACCGGCCGCGATGACGATGCAGCCAACGAAGGTGACGTCGAACTCGGCAAGCTCGCCGTATTCGAAGGAGTCAGCCAGTATCCCATGCGCGTAAAGTGCGCGACGCTCGCGTGGCACACGCTGCGCAACGCTCTTGAAGGAAAAGACGTGGAGGTTGCAGTTACCGAATGAGTGCCAAGCCTATCGGCAAGATGATCGGCGGGATGATCGGCGGGATGTTCCGGGATTCGTCCGCGCAACAAGCCGAGCCTGCGGCGGCCGCCGAGCCCGTCGCGGCTGCGCTGGAAACGGTTGCGCCCGAAGCTGCCTCGGCCGAAGCGGCCGCAACCGAACAAATCGATCCGGAGGTGCTGGAAGAGCGGCTCGTCGACGCAATGCGGACGATCTACGACCCGGAAATCCCGGTTGATATCTACGAACTGGGTCTCATCTACAGCCTGCGCGTGCGGCCCGGCGGCCTGGTCGACATCGAAATGACGCTGACCACGCCCAACTGTCCGGTTGCCGGTTCGATGCCGGGGATGGTGGAGAATGTCGCCCGCATGGTCGACGGCGTCACCGACGTGCACGTCGAACTGGTGTGGGAACCGATCTGGAATCCCGAGATGATGAGCGAGGCGGCGCGGCTGCAGCTCAACATGTACTGAAGTGTCGATCCGCGAGTTCCTCGGCTTCGGAGCCAACGCGTCGCATTCCGGCTCCGCGGATACTCAGACCGTGCGCCGGATCGTCGCGACTCTCGAGGCGATGGAGCCTCAGCGGGCTCGGGCGCTGGCGGCCTTTGCCTTCATCCTGTGTCGCGTCGCGCGCGCCGATCTTCATGTGAGCGACGAGGAAACCGGGGCGATGGAGCGCATCGTCATCGAGCGCGGCGGTCTGTCGGAAGAACAGGCGATCCTGGTCGTGCAGATGGCCAAGACTCAGAACGCGCTGTTCGGCGGCACCGAAAACTTCCTGGTCACCAGGGAGTTCGACAAATTCGCCACCCGCGAAGAAAAGCTGGCTTTGCTCGACTGTCTCTTCGCGGTTGCCGCATCCGACGAGTCAATCTCCACCGCCGAAGACAACGAGATCGCCCGCATCTGCTCGGAACTGCAGTTGCGTCACGAAGATCTGGTGGCGGGGCGTGCGCGTTACCGTGAATATCTCGCCGTCCTGAAGAAGTCGCCGCCGCCGCACGCCGCGTAGCCCGCTTCCGGTCGCGACCGACGGGTTGTTCTGGACACCGACTGGCGTGAGGCGCGGTACGGCGCTGTAGCATCGGCGGGTGAACTGACACCGCGCGGGTCTCGGTACAAGGAGAAGCGACATGGGGCGCACGGAATTGACGAGTCACGACCAGGATCCCGCGCACCGGTTATCGCTCGACGAATACTGGATGCCGTTTACGCCGAACCGTGAGTTCAAGCGGGATCCCAGGATGGTCGTGCGCGCCGAAGGCATGTTCCTGTGGAACGACCAGGGTGCGAAGATCATCGACGCGTCGTCGGGTCTGTTCTGCGTGAACGCAGGCCATTCGCGAAGGGAGATCGCCGAGGCTGTCGGAACGCAACTGACGCAACTCGATTTCATCGCGCCGTTCCTGCGCGCGCACCCGAAGCAGTTCGAGCTTGCCACTCGCGTAGCGGAACTCACTCCCGGCGATCTCGACCACGTGTTCTTCACCAATTCCGGATCGGAGGCGGTAGATTCGGCGATGAAATTCGCGCTCGCGTTTCATCAGGCGCGAGGACAAAGCGGTCGCAACGTGTTCATTGCGCGGGAGCGCGCCTACCACGGAGTGAACTTCGGCGGTGTTGCGCTGTCCGGACTCGTCAACAATCGACGCAAGTTCGGCCCCGGGCTACCGGGCGTCGTGCACATGCGGCACACACACCTGAAGGAAAATGCGTTCACCTGCGGCGAAGGCGAGCATGGCGCCGATCTGGCCGAAGACCTCACGCGGTTCGTCAACCTTTACGGTGCCGAAAACGTCGCGGCCTGTTTCATCGAACCTATCGCCGGCTCGACCGGTTGCCTGGTGCCGCCGAAGGGATACTTGAAACGCGTACGGGAAATCTGCGACGAGCACGGCATCCTGCTGGTTTTTGACGAAGTCATCTGCGGGTTCGGCCGCACCGGCGAGGCATTCGCTTCGCAGAGTTTTGGCGTGACTCCCGACATCATCACGATGGCCAAGGGCCTCACCAACGGCGCACAGCCGATGGGGGCGGTGGCGGTCAGCGACCGCATTCACGACACGATCATGGCCGCGGCGCCCGAGGGGGCGATCGAGTTCTTTCACGGCTACACCTACTCGGGACATCCGGCGGCTTGCGCGGCCGGACTCGCGACGCTCGACATCTACAGGAATGACGGACTGTTCGAGCGCGGCCGTGCGCTGTCGCCGTATTTCCTCGAAGGGATCTTTTCACTGAAAGGTTCGGCTGCGGTGGCGGATATTCGCGGTTACGGAATGTTCGCGGGAATCGATCTTCAACCGGTCGGCGCTCCCGGTGCACGCGGCCATGTCTTCCAGAAGAAGCTGTTCGATGCCGGTCTGCACCTGAAAGCGACCGGAGACGCGGCCATAATCGCGCCGTCCCTCATCGCCGAGCGTACGCACATCGACATGATAGTCGACGTACTGAGGAAGACGCTGGCCGCACTTTGACCCGCTGGGGGGAACTCAAGTTGGTTCTTTGGAAGGACAAGGGCGGCTGCCTCGGTCACTTCGCCGGTTCGGGAGCGGTCAGCACTTCTTCGCCGGTGCCGTCGGCGAACTGAAGAGCGACGCTTCGGAGCGATCCGTTGCGCAGAGCGAGCGTGAGGCGCGAGACGCTCTTGCCTGCGAGTCGGCCGCGGTCGATCGGTGCCGGCGCGGCAAGCGTGACGACGGCGACTTCGTCGCGGAACGTGCAGGTGACGTGCAGCGCAGAACTGACGCGGCGGCAGGCGTCGTCGGCCGGCAGTGCCGCTTCGAGTCCGAAAGGCCACGCGTCGTGCTGCGAGGATGCTGCTGACATCAGCATGCCTGCGATCGCCCGTGACGCTTCGGAGGGCGCTGCCGGGACAGGCGGCGTTGCAGATGGCGGCAGCGCACGCGGCACCGGCGCTGCGGGCGGGGCCGCCGCCGCAAGGTTGCGCCGGTCAGGGGCACGTCGCTGCGCGTTCGATTCGAGTTGCTGGGCCCTTGCCGATTCTTCGCGTTTGCGTGCGGCATCGGGTGGTCGAGCCTCCTGAGCCAGTGCCATGTATTGATCGCGCTCCTTGGCATCGGAAGTTGCGGCGGGCGGCGGCTGGGCCTGCTCGGCTCGTACGGTATCTGCCTCGCGGTTTGCGCCGTCCGGTTCGCGCTGCGGTGCGAGGGGCGGCAACGGCTGTTTGTGAGTTTCGGTGACGGCAGGTGCAGCGGTGAGGTCGACCGCGGGCTGCTCGGGCGTCAGCCGCGTCAGGGTGAGCATCAGCACGACTCCGGCCGCAGCCGCAAGCGGCAGGCTCCAGCGCAGCCGGCGCGTGAGTGTGCGGACTGCGACCTTATTGCGGCGGCGCGCTGCCGCGAGGATCGCATCGTCGAGCGCCGCGCGTGGCTCGTCGGCCGGTAACTTGCGATAGAGAGCCCGCAACTCGTCGTCGTGCGGCATCTCGTCGTTCATAGCCAGCCCTCCAGGCAGCGGCGAAGTCGCACGATCGCATAGCGCACGCGACTCTTGATCGTTTCCGTCTCTGCGCCGGTGACCGCCGCTATCTCGGCGAGGCCGAGTTCTGATTCTTCCCTGAGCAGAAAAGCCTCGCGCTGGGCCGGCGGCAGCGCATCGAGGCAGCGGCGCACGGCATCTGCCGTGCTCGCTGCGCTCCAGCGCGCGTCGGCCCGTGACAACGTGCACGTGTCGGCGAGTTCCGGCGCGCCGTCGGCGTCGATCGCTACGTCGAGCGGATGACTGTGGCGGTTGCGGTGGCGGTAGTGGTCGACCAGACGCGAGTGCGCGATGCGGTAGAGATAGGTCTTCAGCGTGGCAGTCGGCGTCCAGTCATCGCGCCTTCGCACCAACGTCATCCAGACGTCATGGTAAAGTTCTTCGCCGGCGGCTTCGTCGCCGGCCTGGCGTACCATGAAGCGGTAAAGTGACCCGCGATAGCGACGGTAGAGCACTTCGAACGCGGCGGCATTGCCGCGCTGCCAGGCGCGCATCAGGTCTTCGTCGCAAGCGGCTTCGTGCATCGTGTGCGTCGCACGGTGTGCGACGCACACGACTCTAGCACTACCCGATCGCAGGGCGATCACCCGCACGTCGTCTTCAGCCGCTGATCTTGGCCATGCGCACCAGCGACAGGAACTCGCTGCGGTAGCCGAATTCGTCTCTGCCGCGCGCCGAGATGGCAGTGGAGAGGACATCGTCCCAGGTCCACGCGCCGGTGCGCTTGCCACCGCGCAGCAACTGGCCGAAGCCTGCCACCGCTGTCGCGAAGCGAAAGTCGTCGCCCGCCTTGGCGAAGGACACGAGCATCGCCGAACGTTCCACCGGCACTTCCACCAGGCGGCTCGCGGTCGTGTCGGGCAGCTTGTAGCGCAGCCTGACGAAGGCAACCTCGTGGCTTGATGCCGGTGCGGCGCCAGCCGCCGGCTTGCCGGCCTGCGCCGCGCCGTAGCGCAGCGGATCTACCGACGGCGGCGCACCGGCGGGCGTAATTTCGTAGAGGGCTGTCACCGACTGCCCCGCACCGACGTCACCGGCGTCGATCTTGTCGTTGTTGAAATCCTCGCGTGCCAGGACGCGGTTTTCGTAGCCGATCAGGCGGTACTCGCCGACCACTGCCGCGTTGAACTCGACCTGGACCTTGACGTCCTTGGCGACCGTCACCAGTGTGGAGCGCATCTGGTCGACGAGAACCTTGCGGCCTTCGGTAAGCGTGTCGATGTAGGCGTAGTTGCCGTTACCGGCGTCGGCGAGCTGCTCCATCATCGCTTCGTTGTAGTTGCCGGCGCCGAAGCCGAGCGTGGAGAGCTGGACACCCGACTCGCGCTCGCGTTCGATCAGGTCCTTTACCTGTTCGAAGTTGGTGACGCCGACGTTGAAGTCGCCGTCGGTGGCTAGCAGCACACGGTTGATGCCGCCTTTGATGAAGCCTTCACGCGCCATCTTGTAGGCGAGCCGGATTCCGGCCTCACCGGCGGTGGAGCCGCCGGCGGCAAGTTCGTCGATCGCGCGCGTGATGCGGCTGTGCTGATCGCCGGCGGTGGGTTCGAGCACTACGGCTTCGCGACCCGCGTACACGACCAGACTTACGCGATCCTGGTTGCGCAACTGCTCGACGAGCAGTTTCAGCGACGAGCGCAGCAGCGGAAGCTTGGCCGGATCGTTCATCGATCCCGACACGTCGATCAGGAAGACGAGGTTGGCCGCCGGCATCGCTTTGGCCTCGACCTCGTCGGCGCGCACCGCCACACGCAGCAGCCAGTGCTGCGGCTGCCACGGGCACGGCGCCAGTTCGGTGCTGATTCCGAAAGGATGTTCGCCGCGGCTCGGCGGATAGTCGTAAGGGAAGTAGTTGACGAGTTCCTCGACGCGCACGGCGTCTTCGGGCGGACGCTGCCCACCGGTCAGGAAACGGCGCACGTTGGAATAGCTGCCGGTATCGACGTCGAGGCTGAAGGTGGAGACGGGATCGGCGGCAGCCAGGTGAAGCGGGTTGTCTTCGAGGTGCTGGTAGCGCTCGGTGTTGTCGGCGGCCGGCGGCGGGCCGCCGATGTAGCCGAGGGATCTCAGGCGTTCCTGAGGCGGCGCGCTGGCGCTCAAGGCAATCATCTGCGCCTGCCCGGCGAATTGAGATGTGCGCAGGTCGGCCTCGCTTCTCGCCTCTTCTCTCACCTCGGCCAGCGGCGGCGGTGCGGCGGCGCCCTGCGTTGTCGCGTTGGCAGCCTTGGCCGCGGACTGGGTGCTTGCGGGTTTGTCCCGGCGCGCCAGCGCTTCGGGGATGGCGGCTTCCTGCTGACGCGCACAGCCGATGGCGAGAAGGGTGAAGGCGACCGCGAGAGCCAGGTTGCCGGGGCGTGATTCATGGATGTTTTTCATCGTAACGACCTCCGTTGCAGGGGACTGCGAAGGGATTAACGACGAAGAACTCGAAAACGGGTCAGCGGGGCGATGAAAAAGTCGAGGCGCACCAATTTGCGGGTTCGCCGCGGATCCGGACCCCGACCTGCGCCGGTCTGGCTTCCCGATGAGCGCGGGCGGCCTCGATTCTCTTGTTGGCTGTCTAACAAGGAAATGCTAGGCTCCCGCTGCCGTGCGGCAGCAAGGGCTGTTGCGGCCGCTACCTGGCCGGGACGGGTGCGCGCGGCGGCCAAGCAACGCGGAGGGAAGATGGTCGATTGGGCAACGCTTGCCGACAGGCTTGAGGCCGACGGGGAGTTTCGTGTGGCGGCCAGGCACTGGAACGCCACGCTGCGTCTGGACGTCGGCGCCGACAGTCATGCCGTGCGTTTCCAGGAAGGACGCATCGTCGGCGTCGATCCGTGCGCGCCCGACCTCGCCTGCGACGTCTTCATTTCGGCGCCGGCCGAGGTCTGGGACCGGATGCTGCAAGTCGCGCCGCGGCCCTTTTATCACGACTTCTTCATGGCTCAGCTTCATCACGGTCTGGTGATGAACCCGGACTTTCTAGACTACGCGGCCTATTATCCGGCGCTGCGACGTCTGCTCGAAGTGCTGCGCGAATCCAGAGGGCAAGGCTGATGGCACGCTTCGACCGCGCTACCGGACGCTACGTCCATCTCACCATCGACGGCGTCGAATATCGCACCTACTTTGAAGAGAGCGGCACCGGAATTCCGTTGCTGCTGCAGCACACCGCCGGCGCCGACGGCCGCCAGTGGCGTCATCTGCTCGAAGACGAAGACGTCACGCGCAACTTTCGGGTGATCGCGTACGACCTTCCGTATCACGGCAAGTCACTTCCGCCGCCGACCAGGGAATGGTGGGCGACCGAATACCAGTTGACGCGCGATTTTCTGATGCAGGTGCCGCTTGTCCTGGCGCGCGAACTCGAACTGGAGCGGCCGGTGTTCATGGGCAGTTCGATCGGTGGTCATCTCGCGCTCGATCTGGCGCGCTATCATCCCGAGGCCTTTCGCGCGGTGATCGCGCTGGAAGGCGCCGACTACACGCCGGGCAGTTACCTCGACATCTGGAACCACCCGCGAATCAACAACGCTTTCAAGGCCAACGTGATGTACGGTCTGATGTCGCCGACAAGTCCGAAGGCCTATCGTCACGAAACCATCTGGGGCTACAGCCAGGGCGCGCCGCCGACCTTCAAGGGAGACCTCTTCTACCACGGCGTCGACCACGATTTGCGCGAAGAGCTCGGGCGCATCGACACGTCAAGAATAGCTGTTTTCATGCTTACGGGAGAGTATGACGCCAACACGACGCCGGAGCTGTCGCAGGCCACCGCCGCGCGGATCGCCGGCGCTGTCTTCACCCGGATGGAAGGTCTCGGTCACTTTCCGATGAGCGAAAACCCGGTGCTGTTTCGCCAATACCTGTTGCCGGTGCTGTCGCAGATACAGGCGCGTAAGGTATGACGACGCGTCGCACACAGGCCGAGCGCAGCGCTCTGTCCGAGTCGCGGATGCTGCGCGCCGCGATACGTCTGATTGCCAAGCAGGGCTACAGCAAGACGACGCTGGCACAGATCGGCGAGGCTTCGGGTTACAGCCGCGGCCTGGCCAGTCACCGTTTCGGTTCCAAGGAAGGGTTGCTGCAAGTGCTGGTGGAAGGCAGCGCCGGGCGTTTTCTCGAAGAGCAGGTCCTGCCCGCGATCGAAGGCCGCAGCGGGCTCGAAGCGCTGTCGGTGCTGGTCGATACCTATTTGAACGAGCTGGTCGTGCGCGAAGAGAGACTGCGTGCGATCTACGTGTTGATGGGCGAGGCGCTCGGGCCGGTGCCGGAGATTCGCGAGGTGTTCGTCAAGCTGAACGGCGCGTTTCGCGACAGCGCGCGGGGCTCGATCGAAGCCGGCATCAAGGACGGCGAGATTCGTAGCGACCTCGACCCGGTGGTCGAGTCGGCGCTGTTCGTCGGCACCCTGCGCGGTGTGGCGATGCAATGGGTCCTCGAGCCGGACTGCTTCGATCTGGTTGCCGTGCGCGCCAGCGTCAAGGAGTCGCTGGCAAGACACTTGAGCGCAGACGCTCCTGCGAAGTTAGCGGCCGCGAGGACGCGGGCTTGAGCGGGCCGGAAGCAGACGGACTTACGAGGCGTCTGGTGCGCGGCGTGCGCAGTCTGCGCTATCAGGACATAGCGGCGCCGGCACTGGAGACAGCGCGTCAGTGCCTGCTCGATGTTTTCGGCTGTACGTTGGCGGGAGCCGCCGATCCGCTGGTCGACATCCTGGTTGCCGAAGTTGCCGCGCGAGAAGGCGCGAGTGAAGCTTCGCTGATCGGCCGCGGCGAGCGTTGCACCTGCACGACGGCGGCTTTGATCAACGGCAGCGCCGCTCACGCGCTGGATTTCGACGACGCCCACACGACCATGGTCGGGCATCCGTCGGTGCCGGTGTTGCCCGCCGTGCTCGCGCTGGCCGAAGTCGAGCACGCCGGTGGCAAACGAGTCCTCGAAGCGTTCGTCGCCGGTTTTGAACTGGAGTGCCGGCTCGGTGCGCTGCTCGGCGGCGCGCAGTATGCGGCGGGCTTTCACGTTACCGGCACGCTCGGAACCATCGGTGCGGCCGCGGCCGCGGCGCGTCTGCTGGATCTCGATGAGACGCAGTGGCTCGACGCGATCGGGCTGGCCGCTACTCAGGCCGCCGGTCTCAAGGCGAGTTTCGGTACGATGGCCAAGCCGCTGCACGCCGGTCGTGCCGCTGCGGTCGGTCTGCAGGCGGCCTTGCTCGCGCGGCGCGGCTTCAGCGCCCAGCACGCGATCATCGAGATCGCCCAGGGCTTTGCCTCCGCGCACGGGTCACCCGACGTCGTGTCGCAGCTTCTGGACGAACTCGAAAAGCGTTTCCTGATTCGCGACACGCTGTTCAAGTACCACGCCGCCTGTTACCTGACACACGCGGCCATCGAGGCAGCAATCGAACTGCGCCGTGCCAACGCGCTCGATGTCGCGTCGATTAGCGCCGTGGAAGTGCGCGTATCGCCGGTTCTGCTCGGCGTCTGCAACATCCAATCGCCGGTCACCGGTCTGGAAGGCAAGTTCAGTCTGAGGGCAACGGCCGCATTGGCCCTGCTCGGAGATGACACCAGCGCGCTGGCGACCTACAGCGACGCGAAGATGCGCGAGCCGGCGGTGGTAGCGGTACGCGACCTCGTTCGTGTCATCGCCGATCCGATGCTGCTGCCGACCCAGGCTCGCATCAGCGTCGAAACCCATCGCGGTCGTTTCGAAGCGACCGCCGACACTGGTGTTCCGGCCGCTGACCTGACTGCCCAGCGCACGCGTCTGGAAGCGAAATTTTTCACGCTGTCGGCGCCGGTGATCGGTGCACAGCGTGCGGAAGCACTGCGCGCGATGGTGGCTGCCGTGGCTGAGATGGAGACTATCACGCCGTTGCTCGAAGCGGCGCGGCCGCTTTGACGAACTATTGCGTTACTTGACTGGAGGAGAACCGATGCTCAGATGGAAAGTGGGAGATGTGACGATCACCTGCGTGGTGGAGAGCCAGAACTCCGAAATCGGCGATCTGCTGTTCCCCGAGGTCGGCACCGACACGCTGGCGGCAATCCCTTGGTTGAAGCCCCACTTCCTCGATGCCCACGGCAAGATGCTGCTGAGCATTCAGGCTTTCGTGGTCGAGTCGTGCGGGCGCCGTATCCTGGTCGATACCTGCGTAGGCAACGACAAGGAGCGGCCGCTTCCGGACTGGAATCTGCGCAGTGGTCCCTTCCTGCAAGACCTTGCCGGCGCCGGCGCGGCACGCGAGTCGATCGATACGGTGCTGTGCACTCACCTGCACATCGACCACGTCGGCTGGAACACCATGCTGGTGGGCGGCAAGTGGGTGCCGACCTTTCCGAATGCGCGTTATCTTTTCGGTCGCGTCGAGTGGGAGTTCTGGAAGGAACAGCCTGAAGAGTACGGCCCCGTGATCACCGATTCGGTGCGCCCGATCGTCGATGCCGGCCTCGCCGATCTGGTCGAGACCGATTTCCGGCTGACCGACGAGATTCAACTCGAATCGACTCCAGGGCACACGCCGGGACACGTCAGCGTCCGTATCCGTTCGCGCGGAGAAGAAGCGGTAATCAGCGGTGATCTGATGCACCACCCGTGTCAGATCGCGAATCCTGACTGGTCGCCGGTGCTCGATCACGACGTTGCGCAAAGCCGGACCACGCGCCGCAGTTTTCTCGAAGGATGTGCGGGCCGACCGGTGCTGATGATCGGAACCCATTTCGCGGCGCCGACCGCCGGTCGCGTGGTACGCGCCGGTGACGGTTACCGCCTCGACGTTTGAGCCGCGCCGTGCGCAGTCACCAAGAGGAAGTCAGATGAGCAAGACCAGCCAGGAACGCGACCAGACTTTGGAGCGGATCACACAGGCCGAGCAGGAGTGGCAGCGAAAGGTGGTCGAGCCGCGCGTTGGTCGCTTCGGCCTCGAGCGCTGTCCCACGCAGTTCTACACGCCGACCGCCGAGCCGGATTTCGACTTCCTGGAGAAGGTCGGTTTCCCGGGCCAGTATCCGTTCACTGCGGGGAACTCGCCGTTCGAGCGCTGGCGCGCGTTTGCGGAGATGGGCGCGAAGATGGGAGTGCGGCCCGAGCCCGGCGGTGGCGGAGGGGCGGGGCGTTACAGCGGCTACGGCACTGCCGAGGACTACCGCGATTATCTGTTGCGCATGCAGTCGCTCGGCAACAACGGTGGCCCCAACGTCGCTTTCGATCTGGTCACCCAGTGCGGCTACGACTCCGACAGCCCGTTCGCCAACGGGGAGGTCGGTCGCACCGGCGTCGCGGTCGATTCGATGCGCGACTTCGAGGTCATCTACCAGGCTTTCACCGGCCGCCGCGACATCGACAAAGTGGCGTCCAACTTCACGATCAACGCGCCGTGCGCCATCATCCTGGCGATGTACGTGGCGCTGGCCGATCAGCGCGGCATCGCACGCGATGTCCTGCGCGGGACTCCGCAGAACGACATCCTCAAGGAGTTCATCGCGCGCGGCACCTACATTTTCCCGCCGGTGCCGTCGATGCGATTGTTTCGCGACACGCTGGTGTTCTGCCGCCGTGAATTGCCCAAGCTCAACGTCAACAGCATCGGCGGCTACCACATCCGCGAGGCCGGGGCCACGCGGGTGCAGGACCTTGCCTTCTCGCTCGCCAATGGTGCCGCCTACCTGCAAGCCGGCATCGACGCGGGATTGGATGTCGACGACTTCGCGCCGATGTTCACTTTCAACGCGTTCGGCGGCTCGATGGATTTCTACGAAGAGATCGCTTTCCAGCGCGCTGCGAGGCGTATGTGGGCACAGATGCTGCGTGAGCGTTTCGGTGCCAGGAACCCGCGCAGCATGATGATACGTCAGCCCATCACCGCGCACATCGGATGCACGACCTCCACCGCGCAGCGCCCGATCAACAACCTGGTGCGCTCGGTGGTCGGCGGCATGGCGGGTGGAATGTCGGGAGGCCTGCCGGCAGCGTATCCGCCCTTCGACGAGCCGCTCGGGCTCGGTCACAGCCTCGAAGCCATCCAACTCCAGACCGACGCCACACGCATCCTGATCTTCGAGGCCGGTGTCGCGGACGTCTGTGATCCGTGGGCCGGTTCGTATTTCATGGAGTCGCTGACCGACGGCATCGAGGCTGGCGCGCGCGAGGAACTCGACAAGATAGACGCGATGGGCGGCGCGGTGGCGGCGATAGACAACGGCTACATGCCGCACGCGATCGCGCAGAGCGCTTACGAACGCCAGCAGCGCATCGAAAGCCAGGAGGACCTGGTCGTCGGTGTGAACTGTTTCGTCGGGCCGAACGAAATCAACGTACCGGTAAGTCGAGTGGTCGAAAAACTCTACGACCCGGCGCACATGGCCAGCGCCGAGCAGCGTCAGCTCGCCAAACTCGCCGAACTCAAGCGCACTCGCGACGGCGGCGCGGTAGCGCGCACGTTGTCGGCGCTCGGCCGTCAGGCCGGCGATGAACGCGAGAATCTGATGCCGGTGCTGATAGAATGCGTCAAGGCCGAGGCCACCGTGCAGGAGATCTGTGACGTGCTGCGCGGCGTGTTCGGACAGGCCGAAAAGCTGGGATTCTGAACGGACCCGCTGACGGGCCGCCGAAAGTAACACACGCGGACACGTTCGCGAGCCCCCGGGTTTCCCATGCAGGTGATGCCAACGGTTGCACGGATCGGCGTACCGATCCCGAAGGAGAGCGATGGAAGATACTGAAGTCCTGATCTCGGAAGTTCGTGATTGCATCGGGACGATTACGCTGAGCCGTCCGGCCCAACGCAACGCGCTGACGCCAGAGATGCTGGTCCGCCTGCATCAGACGCTGACGGCGTGGGCGCTTAGCGGCGATGTGCGCGTGGTGGTTATTCGTGGAGCCGGGGACAAGGCGTTTTCGGCTGGTTACGACATCCGCTCGATTCCGACCAACCCGACACCCGAGATGGAAGCGTTGATGAGCCAGAGCAATCCGCTCGAACTCGGGTTGCGGGCGGTCAAGAATTTCCCGTATCCGGTGATCGCGATGGTGAACGGAGCCTGCTTCGGCGGCGCTCTCAACCTGGCGATGTGCTGCGACCTGCGCGTGGGCGCCGACGACATCTCGATCGGCATGCCGCCTGCCAAGCTCGGCCTGGTCTATCCCGCCGAGGGTGTCGCGCAGTTCGTGTCGGTGCTCGGCATTGCCAAGGCAAGAGAGGTGTTTCTTACCGGCAAGGCTTACCGCGGCGCCGAAGTCGCGGAGATGGGACTGGTCGATCGCCTGGTTCCGCGTACGCAGCTCGAAGCCGCCGTTTCGGCGTTGGCGAGCGAAATCGCCGGCAATGCGCCGCTGGCGCTCAAGGGACTGAAACGCGTGCTGCACCTTGTCGAGGCGGCGGCGACGCTGGCGCCCGAGGCAGCCGCCGAAGTGCAGGTCCTGGTCGCGGCCTCGTTCGCGAGCAGTGATGCTCTGGAAGGACAGATGGCGTTCCTCGAAAAACGAGCGCCGCGTTTCGTCGGGCGCTGAGCGCGGCATCGGCCGACAACGAAGGGTAAACGCGCTGATGGCCTTCGGCAGCGCAGTGGTAACCGCCGGCCACTGCCGCTACCTTCGCGGCATGAGCCTATCCGTGAATCGTTCGACCGTTGTTATGTCGGCGCTGGCGTTCGTCACTGCCGCTGTACTCACAGGCTGCGGCAGCGCCAGACAGAACGTCCATGTTCAGCGTGATGTGGCGCGACTGGATGCGAGCACTCGCTTTGATCCGGTTTCACTCATGGTGCCGGACGAGGCCGACGTTTATGACGAGAGCCGCGACGTCTTCGATGCGGCTCTCGATGAGCAGCTGTCACGGCGCGGTCTCCTGGGCTCGATGGGCGAGGCCGGAACTCTCGAAGTGCGGCCCTCCGTCGTGTCGTACCAAATAAAGGGCGGGATCGAGCGCAGCTTCTTCGCGACCCAGGGCAGTGCGGTGATCAGGATCGAAGTAGTGCTGATCGATCGCGACGGCCGCAAGGTCGGCCACTTGAGGGCCACCGAACGATCGGAAGTCAGCGGCGTGCTGCCGAAGGTCGTCAATCCAGAACTGCTGCGCGGCGCGGCCGAAGCGCTGGCGGAGGATCTCGCCGCTGCTGTAGGCCGGACCCGCAAAGAACTGCACTGACGGCGCAGCGCGGTCACGGCTGCGCTGACCTTGACGCGTCGCCACCGCGGGCGTAGCGTCCGCCCTCCTGAAATCTACGCCCGGAGGAACACCGCGATGGCCAGTGCCGCATCAGTCAAGTCTCCCGTTTCCGTTCGCCCCGGTAAGTTGCTGATCGACAACCGCTTCGTCGATGCCGTCAGCGGCAAGACCTTCGAGACCATCAATCCTGCCACCGAGGAAGTTCTCACGGTGGTCGCCGAGGGCGACAAGGCGGACGTCGACAAGGCTGTCTCGGCCGCGCGCCGTGCTTTTCAGGAAGGCGAGTGGCCGGCGATGAGAGCGCGCGACCGCGGGCGTTTTCTCTACAAGGTGGCCGAACTGATCGATGCCCATCGCGACGAACTCGCGGTGCTCGAATCACTCGACAATGGCAAGCCCATAGCCGAGACCTCCGCGGTCGACGTTCCGCAGGCCGCTGAAGTTTTCGCGTACTACGCGGGCTGGGCCGACAAGGTGCTCGGCGAGACGATCCCGGCGACTCCCAACTTCTTCACTTACACTTTGCGTGAGCCCCACGGCGTGTGCGGACAGATCATACCGTGGAATTTCCCGCTGCTGATGGCTTCGTGGAAGTTGGCACCGGCTCTGGCTTGCGGCAACACCTGCGTGCTCAAACCCGCCGAGCAGACGCCGCTGACGGCGCTGCGATTGGGTGAGTTGATGCTCGAAGCCGGACTTCCCGCCGGTGTGGTCAACATCGTCACCGGTTTCGGGCCGACCGCTGGTGCGGCTATCGCCGAACACCGAGGCGTCGACAAAGTGGCGTTCACCGGCTCCACCGAAATCGGGCGCGTTATCCAGCGCGCGGCGGCAGGTAACATCAAGAGCGTTTCGCTGGAACTCGGCGGCAAGTCCCCGAACATCGTGTTTGCCGATGCCGACATAGATGCCGCGGTCAAGGGTGCGATGGCGGGCATCTTCTTCAATCAGGGCGAAGTGTGCTGTGCGGGATCGCGGCTGTTCGTCGAGGAATCGGTGCACGACGAATTCATCGAAAAGCTCGCTGCTCATGCCAGGAACATTCGCGTGGGTGATCCGCTCGATCCGGCTACGCAGATGGGCGCGCAGATCAGCGAAGAGCAGTTCAGGAAGATTCTCGGCTACATCGACGAAGGCAAGAGATCAGGAGCCAGACTCGTGGCCGGAGGCGGGCGCGCCAAGGAAAAAGGCTACTTCCTGCAGCCGACGGTGTTCGACGGCGTACACAACGACATGAAGATCGCGCGCGAGGAAATCTTCGGGCCGGTGGTTTCCACGCTCACCTTCAACGGCATCGACGAAGCCGTGCGGCTCGGCAACGACAGCGACTACGGCCTGGCTGCGGCCGTCTGGACCAGAGACATCACCAAGGCCCACCGCACGGCGCGCGCTCTCAGGGCGGGCACGGTGTGGGTGAACACATACAACGCGTTCGATACCGCGGTCCCGTTCGGCGGTTACAAGGAAAGCGGCATAGGCCGTGAACTCGGGGCACAGGCGCTGCAACTGTACACCCAGACCAAGGCGGTGTGGGTGGCGCTGTAAGGTTCGCTGCCGCCGAATGGCCATCGGCACGCGTGTAACGCGTGCCGATGGAAAACTACTACGGAACGGTCGAGGTTGAGGGACTCGGCGTGGTTGTCGTGGTTGTGGTGGTCGTCGTCCCGCTACCACGCAACAAAGCGAAAACGTCGTCGGACAACGATGCCACCATGCCCTCGAGCGTGGCGCGGTCATTGACGGTGAGACAATTGCCTTTGTTTTCGGCTTTACTGAAAGTCTTCGTCAGCTTTACCTGACTTTTTGACAGGCACGCCGGATCGAGGCTCGAAGAAACGGCCGCAGCCGCGGCGTAGCACCCGAGGTAGCCCGAGCACTCCTTGCTGAGATAGCCCATCTTCTTTCCGGCGCATTGTCCGCCGCCGAGGGTGAGGGCCGCGGCCATCGGATCGACTCCGTCCTTAAGCATGGTCGCCAGCGCCGGATCCGCGCCTTCGGTGAGGCAGCTGCCAAGGGCAAGGGCCTCTATTCCGGTGAACAGTGTCCCGAGGCGCTGCGAACCTTTGCTGAAACAAGCCGGGTCGACGGCTTTTCCGCTCTTCATCGCCAGCGCGTAACAACGCGCGAAGGCCTGGCAGATCCTGCCGGACGCGCGGAGCTGCTGCGCGAGACAGGCCTGAGCGGTTTGCGCCTGCGCGCTGCCGGCGAGTCCGAACACTGCGAGCACCGTGGCGGCGAGGTAGAGGCGAATCGATCGTGAGTTGGTGAACATGGCGACCTCCGTGCGAAAAACACCGCCCCCTGCCGCAGTTCAGACAATGCCCCCCGACAACGTCCTGCAATGTCACTCGGACGTTCCGCGACGTTTAACTCTTATATAGTTTTTGTTGCCGGCGTAATCGATCGGTGGGAGTTGGGAGATCATCGCCCGGGACTCGTCGGGAAACCCTTCGCAACGCACGGCGTGATTTTCGAACGAGTTCGAAGCCGATCCCTGACTGTCCCCGTCGCTCATCCGAGGAGGCGCCGTGTGGCACGCCTCGCTCTTTCGAAGGCATCTGCGCTGCCGTGGAGTTGGAAGGCGCGGGCGGCTTCGTGAAGGAAAGCGTGAAGCTCGAACGCGATCTGCGCCGGATCGGCGTCGGCGTCGATCTGTTCTCTTGCGAGGGCCTGGTCGGCCTGCTCCTCGAGCAGCCCGCGCCAGCCTTCGGTCAGGTCGGCAATCCGATTGCGAACCTTGCCGGGCCGGTCGTCGTACTCGGCCGAGACCGCGGCGAAGAAGCAGCCGCCGCGAAAGACTCCGCTCTCAAGGTAACGAATCCACGCCTCTACGAGGCTCTGGAGCCGGGGCAGGCCCGGCGCCTCGCTATCGGCAGACGCGAGCACCCGCATCTCAAAAACTTCACGGGCGGCTTCGACAGTGGCCAGTTGCAGGCCTTCCTTGGATCCGAAGTGGGCGAAGAGACCGCTTTTGCTCATGTCCAGGGCGGTTGCCAGGCAGCCGATCGTGAGGCCCGACAGGCCTTCGACAGACGCAAGGTCGGCGGCTTTGCGAAGGATGGCGGCGCGCGTGGCCTGCCCCTTGGGCCTTTGGATTAAAGCCATACGGCATTGATAGGACGGACGTGCCGTTAGCGCAAATAGCACGAGCGTGCGGTAGTGGTTTGGCCGGCCCGGTGTAAGCGAGGCAAGCCGTGGTCGATGCTCGTCATTCCATTACGTCTCATGGGGCTTGTGCGCGCCGGTGCGGGGCCGCCCTGCGGCCAGGGTGCGGGGGACGGGTCCGGCTGGCGGCCGCGCGCGCGGCGTTCCCGCCGAAGAATGTTTCGTATAGAAGTTCCCAGCCCGGGATCGCCGCAAATGAGCAACCAAGCACCGACCCAGGCCAAGCCGACCACCGAAGCTCTCATCAAGCTGTTCAGCTATTACCGCGACGCCGAAATGCGCGGGGCCACGCTTCTGATCAAGATGATGCAGAGGGACAAGAATCCCCAGACCCAGGTGCTGTTCTCCCGGCACATAGCCGACGAGACACGTCACGCGTGGCTGTGGACCCAGCGCATCCGGCAGCTCGGCGGATTCCCGGTCGAAGTTCCCGACGGCTATCAACGGCGTCTCGGCAAGGCTCTGGGCATTCCGATGGATGTGGTCGATCTGTTTGCGCTGACGGTGATCGTCGAAGAACGCGCTGCACGTCGCTACAGGGAACACGCGGCCAGTCCCTATTGCGATGCCGAGACTCGTGCCTTGCTGGACGAACTCACCAACGACGAGAAGTGGCACATCTCCTGGATGGATGACTGGTTGACGAAACACGCGATCGAGCGTGGCGCCGAAGAACGGGCGCGTACTCAACTTGCCAGATACCGTCGGATCGAGAGTGAGATCTTCGAAGAGTTCAAGGACGAGGAGCGCCGTTGGCTCGGCTTCTCGTTTTCGGATGCCGACGGTTCGCCGGTGCTCGCGGCGGGCTGAGCAGAATCGTTATCGACCCGCGGACCCGGTCGATTCTGCGACGCTCCACGTGACGTCGCGAAGCTTGACGAAAGGCAGCATGCCCGAGGCGATGCGCAGTTCGACCGTGTCGGCTGCGGCGCTTACCGTGTGGGGCAGCGCGAAGCGGAGCGGTGCGAGGCCGTCGGTGCGTGCGCGACCGGTCGCGACGTAGACCTCGCGACCCTGGCGAAGACCCCGCGCGCGCAGCAGCAGTTCGTCGACGGCGTGAACTGACTGCGGGACGATTTCGACCTCGTCGATATCTACTGCGGCAGCTTCCACGAACGCGCTGCATTCTATGCGACATTCAACCACCGGCGCCGCCGCGTCCCAATCGCCGGGCTGACAGGCTGCGGCGAGATCGTCGCTTGCTCCCGGCGTGCAAGAGGCTTTGCAACTGCTCGCGGCGCCGCCGCGGGCGAAAATACGCGTCGTCGCGCGGGCTCCGGCCGGCAGTGACGGTGATGCAGCAGCGGCCCTTTCGTTGACACGTTCCAGTGACAATGCCGGTGTTTCGGCCTGCGCTTCGGCCAGCGAGCACAGCGCGTATCGAGAATTGCCGAACAGCCGTTGCGCGCACACCGGCTGGGCTGCGGCGCGCGGATCGAACAGCGCGTGGGTGGGCCGCAGCACATCTGGCAAAGGAAAATCACCGGCGCGCACGTCACCGCAAAGCGTGGCGGCACGCAGACGCAGTCTTGCTTCACCGAGGTCGCGCGAGCCGCTGAACATGATCGTCGAGCGATCGAGCGCAGCGACGACGTGGCGGCCGGTGAGCGCCGGCAGGCGCTCTGAAAGCTGCGGCGCCGCGGCTACCAGCGCATTGGCTGGAAGAGCCGCGACGGCGCGCATGGCGGCGGAAAATTCGGCCGATGAAGGCAGCGCGCGCCGCGCGCGGTTTTCTCCGACCCGCTGCTCTATCGATCCCGCCAGCGGTAACGCACTGAGTGCTAACAGCAGACCGAGTATCGCCTTCTCGCTCGCGCGTAGATGTCTGCCGATCTTGGCGGCGCCCAGCGCAGCAAGAGGCCCGAGAGGAAGGATCCACAGCACCCGGTAGACCATCCAACCCGGAATGAGCTTGCCTGCCAATGCCGGCAGAGGCGGCAAGAAGGCGACAAGCAACGAGGTTGCGGTGCTCGCGAGCAGAAAATCGCTGCTCAGGTCGCGGCGGCGTCGCAGCAGCAACGGCACGGCGCCGAGCGCCAGCAGTGACAGCGGATGCGCGAGCAGTCGAGGATTGACGATGAACCCGAGGCTTCCCGCGTCGATTGTGCGATCGCGGCTCTCGTGTACGCGCAGCACTGGGTGATCGTCGGAATCCGCGACCGCGCCGGCCTCGACCAGACTGCGCTCGACCATCAGGCCGAGCACCGCCGGTTGCACGGCAACGACGAGAAGAAGGACGCTGGTCGCGGCCAGAGCACGACGTTCGGCTACGGCGCCTATGCTGCGCAGCAGCGCGAAGGGGAGCCACGCTGCGAGTACGAAGGCGAAGACCAGGCCGTGCACTGTCGCTGTGGCGATCGCGGCGATCGCGGCCATCGCCAATGCGCCGCGTTCGCCGCGCACTGCGTTCAGACACGCGGCCAGGCACAGGCAGGCCAGAGCGGCCTGCGCCAGAACCTTGTCTTCTCCGGCGCGTGCGAGCACCGGCAGCAGTCCCCCGCTCCACGACAGCAACGTCGCGAACACCGCTGCGCGCGCCACTGCGCTGCGGCCGAACAGAGCGCGCGCCAGCGCCGTCGTCGCCGATATTGCCGCGACCACCGCCAGTACCGGTGCGACTCTTTCGTAGAGCCACACCGGATCGGCGCCGCTCAGCTTCGACCACAGCGCCAGTCCCATCAGCCACGGATGAACGCCGAAACGCGCGAAGACGCGCTCGGTTCCGAGGAAAGGTTCGGTGACACGCAGCGCGTCGCTTTCCAGATAGCCGCGCACGTATGCGAGGTACCACCAGCGATCTATGCTGCCGACGGAAGCGAAACTGGACGCCGCGAGCGCGGCCGCCGCGATGACTATCAGAAGAAACAGCGGCCACCAGCGCGGCTCGCCGTCGTCGCGCAATGTCGAGGCTTCGTACGAAGTTGCACCAGCGCTTGTCGCCGGTCGCCGCGCAGCCGCAAGCGCGACTATCGCTGCGAGCGGCCACAGCGCTGCTTGCAGCGGCAGCCCCAGCGCCGCGATGCCGGCGAAGCAGACGAACAAAACCGCCAGCGACCCAGCCAGCGCCCAGGCCGGTAGTTCCGCGCGAGGCAAGCGGGCACCGCTCGCGCGCACGAGCAGCGCTCCGGGAAGGATGAACAGAAGAACGCCGCTTGCGATCGCAGCGATCACGGTGCTGCCCGGGAAGGGCACTGCGGATCAGGCCGCCGGCGCCATCATCTGCATGTACATGGAGCAGATTTCCGGGCCCATATCGGTGGGAAGACCCAATATCGGCAGGTTGACGCCGTGCTTTCTCCACTCGCCAAGACGCGTGCGGCAAAAGTCCTGGTCACCGGCGATCACCAGCGCGTCGAGGAGTTCCTGAGAGACCGCGGCGGCAGCTTCTTCTTTTCGCTTCTGGACGTAAAGAAAGCGCACCAGGTCCACGTTCTCCTGGAAGCCCATGCGCGCGAGCATATCGTGGTAGTAGACTCCCATGCCGCCGATGTAGAAGGAGATCACCCCTCGCGCCGAGTGATAGCTCATTTCCTTGTCCGGGATAGGAATCACGGTGGTGAACGGCGAAATCGCAATTTCGTTGACATCGCGTCCGCTCACCGATGCTCCCTGCGTGAGAAGCGCGATGCCTTTCTCCATCTGTTGCCACGGCCAGAAGGTCGGCATCCAGCCGTCCGCCAGTTCGCCGACCATCTTGATCGCCTTGTCGTTGAGGCAGGCGCAGAAGATCGGGATTCGAGTACGCAGCGGCGTCATCTCGAGTTTGAAATGACGAAACTCCCAGAGGTCGGCGCCGCACTCGCTGAGGCGCTGTCCTGCGATGAGAGCCTGCACTACCTGGATGTATTGGCGCAGGCGTGTCAGCGGTTTTTCGTAGGGAATGCCGTGGAAGCCCTGGACGACTTTCTCGCCCGACGTGCCAAGGCCGAGGATGAAGCGCCCACCGGAAATATCGTCGAGCGTCGCCGCGTTCATGGCCATGAGGCCGGGCGAACGGCTGAAAACATTGACGATGCCGGTACCCAGCTTGATGCGCTTGGTGTGAAGCGCGATCTCGGTCAGCAGGCCGAACGCCTCGTAGGCCCAAGCCTCGGGAATCCAGAAGGAATCGTAGCCAAGCTCGTCGGCTTCCTGGGCATAGCGCAGCACCGCCTTGCGGTCGTAGTTCTTCCAGAACGCGATGAGTCCCGATCTCTCTTGCACCTCTTGGTCTCCTTGACTGGCGGCCATGGCCGTTTCATCTGTGCCGGACCGTATCCGGCGTGAACGGCCAGTTATCGAAGGCCGGGTGGATGAGTCAAACCGCTGCGGTTACGCCGGGCCTTTTGTCAATGATGCGCTTCGCGTAGATGGAGCCAGAACATTCCCTGAGGAGAGACAATGATTGATGCAGCAAGTTTCGCGGCTGTTGCCCACCGCGCGCCCGGTTCGATGGTCAGAGTTTGGTGTCTGCGCGTCGGTGCCACAGTGGTCGCGGTTTTCGCGGCGTCTTCGGTTTTCGCATCCCAGTTGGTCGTGCCGGCGGTCGGGATGCCCGACAACATGCTCGGTGGGGCAACGGTGGGCAAGCCGCTTACGCCATCGGCTGCGGCGTTTTCCAATCCAGCCGGCCTGACGCTTTTTCACGACAAGGAGATTTCCAGTTCGGCGTCTCTGCTGATCGCGCACGCTTCGATGGATGCGTCGGCTCCTGCGGGGTACGAGGGCGACCGCGACACCTACGGTTTCGGCCCCGAGTTCGGCATGGCTTTCGACGGTCCCGGCGGATGGCACTTCGGCATAGCGTCCTACGGCAGCGTCGGCTCTTCGTTCAAGGGCCAGGCCGATCCTAGCGTCGGTGTCACCAGCGATTTCTATTCGGAACTCTCGGTCGCCAATCTTGCTTTGGTTGCCGCGCATGAAGTCACCGACAAACTCAGCGTCGGAGTTTCCGTATCCGCCCTTCTGGGCTGGACGCGTCTGCGCTACACCAGCGACATTCCGTACTACTATTCACTGGTCGGGCCAGGTGTGCAGGCCATCGTCGGCGCTCGTTACGAGGTCAACGACGACCTGTCTGTCGGAGTCGGAGTGCGTCTTCCCGGCAAGCTGTGGGCGGAAGGCGACATGAGAAAACCCGACGGCGAAAACCAGAATGTCAGCCTGGGAATCAAGATGCCGGCTCAGGTATTTCTCGGCGCCAACTTCGAAGCGACCCCGCGTCTTTCTCTCGGGGTGTACGGCCGCTGGACCGACACGAGCAGTTTTGGCGACAGCTATTTCCGCTTTTCGGATACGCCCCAGGGTGACGTGCCGTTGGTGCCCGATGCCAACGATGAGTGGCGAATCGGCGGCGGCTTCCTCTATGCCTTGACCGAGCGATTCAAGGTCGCGGTCAGCGCCGGATACGCCGACGCAGTGGTCGGTGACCGCGGAGTGAGTCCGCTGCTCATCGACTCGGCGGAAGTCAAAGTCGGCGCCGGCGTCTCATACGCCTTCGACAGTTTCACGCTCGACTTTCTTGCCGGACACGATTTCGGGGAAGTCCGCCACATCAGTTCCAGCGAAGCGTCGATCTTTCCGGGGCGCTACCGCCTGTCCGGACAGATCGTCTCGATCGGATTCCGTATGACGCTTTGAGTTCGTGAGAGGCTGCTCGACCGGCCGGGGCTGATCGGCGGCTTTGCCTCGGCGTCCGCCGGAAGTTACGGTCCCGATCCGTGTCAGTTTCCGCAAGCGCAGTCGAAGCCCTCGCCAGACTCGAAACTCGTCTGGAGCCGTCTGCGCGCGTGCGCAGCGGCGCCTTCGTTGCCGACTACGACGCGTGGCACCGTTCGTGGGCGGCGGATCCCCACGCATTCTGGGATGCGGCGGCGCGCGAACTCGACTGGTTCGCTCCCTGGTCGCAGGTAAGCGAGATCCACGGCCCGGATCAGGGCGCCGGACATCGCTGGTTCATCGGCGGCAAGATCAATCTTTCCCACAACTGCCTGGAGAGAAACATAGAGCGCGGTCTCGGCGAGCGCGTCGCGCTGCACTTCGAATCGGAAAATGGCGCCGCGCGCAGCTTCACCTACTCCGAGGTGCTGCACGAAGTTTCGCGCGTCGCCAATTGCCTCAAGTCCTTCGGCATCACCAAGGGCGATCGCGTCGTCGTCTACATGCCGCTGACGCCGCAGGGGATCTTCACGATGCAGGCCTGTGCCCGCATCGGCGCCATCCACTCGGTGGTCTACGCCGGTATCGGTCCCGATGCGCTTCGCCAGAGAATCGAAGACGCTGGTGCTCGCATGGTGATCTGTGCTGATGCGACCTACCGGCGCGGCAAAGTTATCGACCTGCTCTCAATCGTGGAGCGCGCGGTGCAAGGCCTGGGTTTCGTCGAAAACGTGCTGGTGCACCGGCGGGAAGCGGTTCGGCCTCTGGGACAGCGCCAGAGCGACTTCGAGCAGTGCGTGCGGCGCCAGTCTCCGCAATGTTCGGCGGTAGTCACCGACGCCGAGGACCCCGCCTTCATCCTGTACACCTCGGGTACCTCGGGAAAGCCCAAGGGCGTGGTACACGTCCACGGCGGCTACGCGGTCGGCGTGCACCTCTTGATGCGGCACTACTACGACACGCGGGAGAACGACGTGTGGTGGTCCACTTCCGACATCGGCTGGATCGTCGGTCACTCCTACATCTGCTACGGCCCGATGCTGGCCGGCTGCACCCAGGTCGTGCGCGAAGGCGCGCCGGACTGGCCCGACGCCGGCGTGGTGTGGAGCCTCATCGCCAAGTACCGCGTCAGCACGATGTTCACGGCGCCGACCGCGGTGCGCATGTTCATGCGTGCGGGTCCCGAGCCCGTCGAAAAGCACGACATCACTTCGCTGCGAGTGCTCTACTGCGCCGGTGAGCCTTTCAACCCCGAGGCTCAGGAGTGGGCAGCCCGTCACCTGGGAAAACACGGTGCGGCGGTGGTCGATAATTACTGGCAGACCGAAATTGCTTCGCCGATGATCGGAACCTTCCCCGCGATGACCGCCAGACCTGGTTTTGCCGGCAAGCCGATGCCGGGTGTCGAACTCGACATCGTAACGCCCGAGGGCGCGGCGGTTCCCGACGGCAAGGGCGGCCTGCTGGTGATGAAGAAGCCGGTGCCTTACATGATGCGTACGATCTGGGGAGATCCGGCGCGATACCTCGCGTATTGGAGCAGGATGCTGGGTGGCTATGTGACCGGTGATATCGCCGTGCGCGACGCCGAAGGTTACATCGCGGTGCTCGGGCGCTCCGACGATGTGCTCAACGTCGCTGGACATCGCATCGGCACGGCAGAGGTGGAGAGCGCTCTGCTGACGCATCCTGCGGTGGTCGAATCCGCCGTCGTCGGCCTGCCCGACGCTCTCAAGGGCGAGTGCATCGTGGCTTTCGTCGTCGCCAAAGGCAGCGAACCTGTGGGCCGCGTCGCCGAAGATCTCGAGGCCGCGCTGATCGTCCACGTTCGCGATACCCTGGGACCGATCGCCCAGCCCTCGAAGGTCACGTTCGTCGCTTCGCTTCCCAAGACCCGTTCGGGCAAGATCATGCGTCGTCTGCTCAAGGCCCGGGAACTCGGACAGGAGGTCGGCGACATCTCCACTCTGGAGGACTGAAGAGCCGATGAAGGCCCGACGGGGCGATGGCGCGACCGCCGGGTGATCACTACTGACGGCTCAGGCTTCAACCGAATCCGGCGCCTGGATAGAGGCGGAGCGAGGCACCATTGCAAGGCATTCCGTATCGCATGAAGCGCCCGGGTTTTGCGCGCACTCCTCTTGGGCGCGTCGTGCTGCTGGCTGCGGCGGCCGTTGCCGCCTTCGCTATCGGCCGCTGGTCGGGTTCCGACCAGCGGCAATTCCCAGCTACCGCCGGTTCTTCCGACCTTCCTGATTCGATTCGGGGCCGACCGGTCATCATCGACGGCGACAGCCTAGACTTCGGCAAAGTGCGCGTGCGTCTCTACGGTGTCGATGCTTTCGAGAGGGACCAACTGTGCAAGCGCGCGGACGGAACCCACTTTCCTTGCGGCCAGGACGCCAAGGCGATGCTCGGCAATCTCGTCGGCCAGGACATGGTGTCCTGCCAGAAGCGCACGGTCGATCTCTACGGGCGCGTAGTGGCGGTGTGCAGGGTCGCAGACTTCGACGTCGGCGCCGAACTGGTGAAGGCCGGTCTTGCGCTCGCCTACCGTCACTACAGCCGCGACTACATCAACGATGAAGACGAGGCTCGTGCGGCCCGACGCGGCGCTTGGGAAGGAAGCTTCGAAGCGCCCTGGGATTGGCGCCACGACAAGAAAAAGTGAGGTGCGACTGCGACGCGCCGGCTTGGCCTGTTTGACGTAAATGGAGCCCCACGAGCGTCACCGCGCCGTCCCACAGGCGGTCCGTGCCGGGAGGTTTCTGTGCCGGCGGTCCGCCCGAAGCGTCGGAAGTGAGGAAAAGGTGTTGTCTCTTCGTTTCTTTTCTCGTCGAACCAGTTAAAGGAGACAGCAGATGGCAAAACCAAACTACGCCTTTGCGAAGCGACAAAGAGATCTGGCCAAGAAGGCCAAGAAAGAAGAGAAGCGTCTGCGCAAGGCCGGAACCGATGGCGACCCGGTCGATGGCGACTCAGTGGACGGCGACCCGACTGACGCGACGGTCGACGAGGGCGCAGAGTCCGAAGACGTCGTGACGGACCCGGCCGAACAGGCGGCTGCGGCACCCTCAGTGCCCGGCGACGACAAATAATCTTCGATCCTGCGCCGAAAGATACGGCGCGTGAATTTCACCGGGACGGTTGCGACATTGGAGCAACTGCGCGATCGGGAATCTGTTCGGCCGGCGCTTGCGGTGAGTTGGCCGGAGCTGCCGCCCCGAGTTCGAGGACTTCGGTCGCCCAGTTCGCCAGTGCGCTGCGCCTCGGGTTGGTCATGACGATGGTGCCGCCCGCACTGTGGTGACGCTCGAGCACGCGCTGCACGATCGCTTCGAAAGTCTCGTCGACGAACGCGAACGGTTCGTCAAGAACCAGCAGCGGTGCGTCGCGGGCCGCGGCCCGGGCCAGGGTCGCAAGCCGCAACTGCCCGACGCTGAGTGTGCGCTCCGACCTGTCGGCCAGCGCTTCGATGCCCAGCAGTTCCAACCAGCCGAACGCGATTCGCCGGTTCTGCGCACGCGAGCGGCCGCGGCCGAGAGCCAGCACGACGTTGTCGATCACCGAGCCTGGGAGTGCGAACGGTTGCTGTGCCACGTAGGCCACCCGGCTTCGCTGATCCTTGTCGAGAGGTAAATGCAGCGGGCGATCGTAGAAGAACAATTCCCCTTCACTCGGTGCCAGCAGGCCGACGAGAATCTCCATCAGCGTGGTCTTGCCGCAGCCGTTGGGACCTACGACCGCGAAGCGACTTCCCTGAGGAATCGCGAGGTCGTGCACCTGGAGCGCCACGCGGCCGTTGTACCTGTGGAGCAGCCTTTGTGCGCGGTAGATCACCGCGCGCGGGTCTCCTGCAGGCTGTGGAATCCGATGTTGATGGCGAGTGCGACCGCAAGCAGCAGAAAGCCGAGGCCCAGGCCGAATTCGAAGTTTCCTTTCGAAGTCTCCATCGCAATCGAGGTGGTGATGGTGCGAGTGGAGTGACGGATGTTACCACCCAGCATCAACGCAGAGCCGACCTCGGTGAAAACGCGTCCGAATGCCGCGACCACTGCGGCGAGTACGCCGAAGCGCGCTTCCTTGACCAGGATCCAACCGGTGCGCCACGCGGGTATGCCCAGCGCGATGAGTTCCTTGCGCAGGCGCGGGTCGGTGCGGCTCAGGGCCGCGAGCGTGAGCGACACTATCAGCGGGAGAGCGAGCAAGGTCTGCCCCATGCTCATCGCCGGCCACGTGTACAGAAGTTCCAGGGATCCGAGCGGACCCGAACGCGAGAGCAGCGAGTACAGCAGCACGCCGACGAAAACCGAGGGCAGGGCCGTCAAGGTGTTGAAGACCGTCACCAACGCGCCGCGGCCGGCAAAATAGTTATTGGAGGCCCACAGCGCGACCGGGACTCCCAGCAGTGAGGCTGCGACAATCGCTACCGACGAGGTCTTCAGGCTCGTGACGCAGATCGCGAGTGTTTCGACTCCGAAGAACTGATTCACGGGGTCTTGGGCGGCGGCGTGGCTGGCGCATTCGGTTTGAAGAGCGCCTGCCCGTCCTTGACGTATTCGCCGATGCGCTTCTGGACCGGCGCGCTCAGCAACCAGGCGACGAACGACTCGGCCAACTCGCGCTGGGCGGAGGCTCCCTTCTCCACGCGCACCGGCATCACGCTGTACGGGTTGAGCAGCCGCGGATCTCCTTGCAGGAGGATTTCCAGTTCCACGCGCTCACGCATTGCCAGGAAGGTGCCAC
This sequence comes from uncultured bacterium, assembly GCA_903893315.1. Lineage (GTDB taxonomy): Bacteria > Desulfobacterota > Binatia > UBA1149 > CAITLU01 > CAITLU01. The sequence goes on along the minus strand of CAITLU010000046.1, from coordinate 78,480 downwards.
GGTCGCTCAAGACGTAGCCTTGCATCTGGCCGGCCATTTGAAGCGTGGCTCCCATTCCCTGTCCCGACTCGCGATACCAGGATCCTTGCGGCTTGATGCCGGCTGCGGCCCAGAGTTTGCGTTCCTTGGCGTGGGTTCCGGATTCGTCGCCGCGGCTGACGAAAGGCGCCGACTTGTCCGCAATCGCGCGCAGCGCCGCTTCCAATCCCTGCGCCGTGCGCACTCCCGCCGGATCGGAGTGGGGGCCGGCGATGACGAAGTCGTTCGACATTACCGGGCTTCGCGTCAGGCCGTGGCCATCGCGCATGAACGCTTCTTCCTTGTCCGGGTCGTGTACCAGCACCACGTCGACGTCGCCGTTGGCACCCAGGCGCAGGGCTTCGCCGGTCCCCACGGCGATCACGTCCACGCGGCATCCGCATTCGTGTTCGAAGCCGGGGAGCAGGTATTCGAGGAGGCCGGAGTCCTGCGTGCTGGTCGTGGTCCCCAGACGCAAGTGCGTCTGCGCGCTCGAAGTAGATGGGACGGTTCCGAGGATGACGAACGCCGCGACGGCAAGACGGAGAAGATATGCAACCATAGGGTGGAGCATCTAGCACGCTGCGTGCTGACCGGCAAAAAACAGCGCCGCCGACTCGCGGCGGCGACGGCGAGCGGCCACCCCGAAACACTGCCGAACAAAAGACGCGGACGAGAACGAGCCCGCCCGCTCGTTTCACCGGCGGGCGGGCCGCTACGCGGCTGCCGCCGACTTCGCCTTGGCCGCGGCCGCGACGTACCGTTCGCTGCGATCGAAGGCGAGATAGCGGTAGACGTCGGCAGCGATCTTGTCGAGCTCGGCGGAGTACTTCATGTATTCCGCTACGGTCGGAATCTTTCCTTCAATGGCGATGATCGCCGCCAGTTCCGCCGAGGACAGATACACTTTGGCGCCGTCGCCGAGGCGGTTGGGGAAATTGCGGGTCGACGTCGACACCGCCGTGATACCGGACGCCACGCGCGCCTGGTTGCCCATGCACAGCGAGCACCCCGGCATCTCCATGCGTGCGCCGGCCTTTCCGTAGATGCTGTAAAGCCCTTCTCTGACGAGCTGTTCCTGGTCCATCTTGGTCGGCGGCGACATCCACAGGCGCGTCGGGATCTGTCCCTTCGCTTTCTCAAGCAGCCGAGCGGCAGCACGGAAGTGTCCGATGTTGGTCATGCAGGATCCGATGAAGACTTCGTCGATCTTCACACCGGCCACGTCGGAGAGCACCTTCACGTCGTCCGGATCGTTCGGACAGGCAAGGATCGGCTCGGTCACCTCGGCAAGGTCGATCTCGAACACCTTGGCGTACTCGGCATCGGCGTCCGGCTCGAGCAGCTGCGGGTCGGCGATCCAGTCTTCCATCGCTCGCGCTCGGCGCTCCAGCGTACGGGCGTCACCGTAGCCCTCTGAGATCATCCAGCGCAGCATGACGATGTTGGAGCGGAGGTACTCCTTCACCGATTCTTTGCCGAGGCGGATCGAGCAACCGGCGGCGGAACGCTCCGCCGAGGCGTCGGAAAGTTCGAAGGCCTGCTCGACGGTGAGATCGGGCAACCCTTCGATCTCGAGGATGCGTCCGGAGAAAATGTTCTTCTTGCCCTCCTTCGCCACCGTCAGGTCACCGGAGCGAATGGCGGCCAGCGGGATCGCGTTGACGAGATCTCGCAAGGTGATGCCGGGCTGCAATTTCCCTTTGAAGCGCACCAGCACCGACTCGGGCATGTCCAGCGGCATCATTCCGAGCGCCGCAGCGAACGCCACCAGTCCCGAGCCGGCGGGAAAGGATATGCCGATCGGGAATCGTGTGTGGGAGTCTCCGCCGGTGCCGACTTGATCCGGAAGCAGCATGCGGTTGAGCCAGGAGTGAATGATCCCGTCGCCCGGACGCAGCGCCACGCCGCCGCGTTCCATGATGAACCCGGGCAGCGTCTCGTGCGTGGCCACGTCCACCGGCTTGGGATAGGCCGCCGTGTGACAGAAGCTCTGCATCACCAAGTCGGCAGAGAAGCCGAGACAAGCCAGTTCCTTGAGCTCGTCGCGCGTCATCGGGCCGGTGGTGTCCTGCGATCCCACGGTGGAGATGCGCGGTTCGCAGTAGGCGCCGGGACGAACCCCGGCCGTGCCGCAGGCGCGGCCGACGACCTTCTGCGCGAGCGAGAACCCCTTGCCGCTGTCAGGCGGCGTCACCGGCCGTCGGAATACAGTGGATGGGGCGAGGCCCAGTGCCTGCCGAGTCCTGTCGGTGAGGTTGCGGCCGACGATGAGCGGAATGCGTCCGCCGGCCTGAACCTCGTCGAGGAGCACGTCGGTCTTCAGCGTGAACTTGGCGATGAGTTCACCGGTGTCGTGGCGCTTGGCTACGCCTTCGTAGGGGTAGATGTCGATCACGTCGCCCATGCGCATGGCCGTGACGTCGCACTCGAAAGGCAGAGCACCTGAGTCTTCCATCGTGTTGAAGAAGATCGGCGCGATCTTTCCGCCGATGCACACGCCGCCGCCGCGCTTGTTGGGGATGTGTGGGATGTCGTCGCCGAAGTGCCACAGCACCGAGTTGGTGGCCGACTTGCGGGAAGACCCCGTACCGACGACGTCACCGACGTAGGCCATGGGATACCCTTTCTTACCGAGCTCGCGGATCTGCTCGAGCGTGTTTTCGATTCCCTCGCGAGGAATCTTCAGCATCGCCTGGGCGTGCAGCGGGATGTCGGGGCGCGACCAGGCGTCGGGAGCCGGCGAGAGATCGTCCGTGTTGGTTTCGCCCACGACCTTGAAAATGGTCACCGTGAGCTTCTGCGGCAGCGCCCTGCGGCTGGTGAACCACTGCGCTTCCGCCCAGGAGTCCACGACCCGCTTGGCGTTGGCGTTTCCCGCTTTCGACTTCGCCAGTACCTCGTCGAAAGTATCGGCGACGAGCAAGGTCTGGGAGAGTTGCTTGGCGGCAGTCTCGCCCAGCTCGGAGTCGTCTAGAAGCCGCACCAACGGCGCGACGTTGTAACCGCCCAGCATCGTGCCCAGCAGTTCGACCGCCCGCTTCTTTGAGAGCAGGTGAGAACTCGTCTGGCCGCCGGCGACCCGGGCCAGAAACTCGGCCTTCACCTGAGCGGCGGTGTCCACGCCAGCCGGAACTCGGTCGCTGAGCAACTCGAGCAGGAAGGCCTCTTCACCAGCGGGAGGCGCTTGGAGCAGCTTGACGAGCTCGGCAACCTGCGAGGCGTCCAGGGGAAGGGGAACGACGCCGATGGCGGCGCGTTCTTCAACGTGTTTCCGATATGCTTCCAGCATGACGAGACTCCTGTCGACTGTGAATCGGCTCGTTTCCGGTCTGCCCCGGCGCCGGGCCTCGGCAACCGTCCGGCCCGAAGCCGGGACTTGGAGCCGACTCGATCTGCAGGCTTCGGGTGAGGATCCGCGGCGACTGCCCAGGGGCTTGGCGCGCAATGAGACGAGCGGCGACCGTACTGGAAACGGCTCCCGAAGTTAACCGCCGGCACGGACCGGCGACGAGCGGCAAGACTGGGCGGCGCGAGAGGCAATCACGCTGCGGCCGTGCCTCTGTTACGAAGCACGCTCGCAAGCAGCGCGAGTCCCGACGCGCTGGATGCGCGTATCAAACGCAGCCGCCAGCATGGCGAGGCAGCCGCCGAGCGAGACGCCGACCGGCTCTTTCCAATGATGGGTCACGCTCACCGCGTGGGTGATCGGAACCTCGACCTGCCCCGGACCATTGAAGACGATCACGTCGTAATGCATGCGCCGAAAAGTACTCCATCCTCAGGATGTACTCTGCCAGGCAGGTGTCGAACCCGAGGCCACGACGACCTGGCCTCTGACATCGGCTGAAGCGATCCTCAGTGCGGGTAGCCAGGCGTTCCCATGCGGGATCCTCGAGCGCTGAATCGGCGAATTCCCGTACTCCTCGGGCCCTAGACAACCGGCTGACGGACAGGCCCCGCGGTCAGCCGCCGGCGGAGGCCTTGACGAATCGGATCGCGTCGCCGTCGGCCAATCTGGTCTTCATCCCCTGCCGGTAGTTGACGAGTACGCCGTTGACGGCGACGGCGGCCAGGCGCACCAGCCTGTCGAATTCGGGTCCCACCTTGATCTTGGTCTTGTCGACGACGTCGGCGACCGTAGCGGCGTCGGCGATCTCGACCTCGAAACGGTCAATCTTCAACAACTTCGTCATTTCATACGTGGGTTCTACACTTACGCGCATCTGACGAACCTCCTTTGCACGGCTCCTGCGTCAGAGCGCGACATGCAGTTTGTCGAGAGTCTTGCGTGTCGGTACTCCACCGGCGTCCCATCCGCGAAGTTCGTAGTAACGAGGCAGGAGTTTGTCGAGCGGGTGGCCGCTCGACATGTGTTTGAAGATGGGCTCGTGGAGCATTCGCGGAGGCAACGTGTCGTCCCTCCCGGTCAAGCCCTCGCGCAGATTGTACATGCGCTCCAGGTTGAAGATGCGGCCGCCGATTTCCTGCAGGTGCCCCGAAGAAATGGTGGTGCCGGTGATGAAAGTCATCCACTTCTCCCACCACAGCATGGGTCTGCCCTTGATGCTCTGCAGGATCCGGAACATCGGACCGCTGTTCTCGAACGCGGCGACCGCCAGACGGTACTGCCACGATTTCGGGTCCATCTCGTGGACGAACTTCGGGACGATGCCGTAGGTGGTGAAGATGCACAAGACCATCGAGTTGATGGTACAGGCCAGGTTCTGCTGAACGATAGGGATGTCGGCTTTCAGTTTGAGATTCTGCGGGTTGATGGTGAACGGCCCGACGCTCTCCATGTACATGCTTCCGCCCTGGACGTGGCAGCCCCCGCGGTTCGTGGTTGCGTACTCGACGCCCTGCGCGAAAGACCCGCGTGGATCGTAGGCCGACAGTTCCAGACCTTTGACGTGCATCGCGAATTCGTGGCCGCCGTATTTGGCGCTCATGCGTTTGACGCCGTCGGCCAGATCGTTGCCGAGACCGTGGCGGTGGGCGATGTCACGGATTATTTCGGGCACTCCGGCGGCATCGCCGAAGGTGAGCCCAGACTGCAGCATGCCGCGCTCCTGCAGTTCCATCGTGAATCCGAGAACCGCGCCGAGACTGATCGTGTCCATCCCCATGTCATCGGCAGCGTAGTTCCACTCCTGGACTTTGGTGATGTCGGAGATTTCCAGGTTGGTGCCCATCAACCCGAGCGTCTCGTATTCCGGCCCCTTCACGGTACCGATGCCTTCGATATTCACCTGACGTCCGCAGGTGACAGGGCAGTGGATGCAACTGCTCTTGGTGCCGACCAGCGTGTTGTCGGCCATGTACTCGCCGGTCAGGGACATGCCCTTGTCGAAATGTCCGTACTTGAAATTGTGGGTGGGGATGATGTTGCGGGCGTTGGTGGTCTTGACGATGCCTGCGGTGCCGAAGGCCTCCATGCTGTGACCGAGCACCGGATGGTCGCGGAACAGCGTGCGGATCGTCTTCGTGTATTCCTTGAACGCCTCGGGGTCGTCCATCTCCAGCTTGCGCGAACCGCTGACGCTGACGGCTTTGAGCTTCTTCGAGCCCATGACGGCGCCGACGCCGGTGCGGCCTGCGATGCGCTCGTCGGAGACTATGCCGGCGAACAACACCATGTTCTCGCCGGCGGGGCCGATCACTGCGTGGTACTTCTTCTTGCCGAGTATTTCCTGGGTCTCGTAGGTTCCCTTGCCCCACAAGTCGCCGGCGTCGAGGAACGTGACCTCGCTCTTGTCGCCGTCGATCTCCAGCCTCACCGGTGTCTCCGACTTGTTCTTGCAGATGAGGATGTCGATCCCGGCCTTCTTCATCCCGTAGGCGTAGGATCCTCCGCAGGTCGCGTTGCCGATTCCGCCGGTGAGCGGGCTCTTGCATACCACCGCGAAGCGGTTCGACTGCGGCGCCACGCTGCCGTTGAGAGGTCCGGTTGCGAAGATGAGCGGATTGTCCGGGCCGAGAGGATCGATGCCGGCGTCGGTCATGTCGTAGAGCAGGCGCGTGCCGTAGCCTTTGCCGCCGATGTAGAGCCTGGCGATCTCCTCATCCAACGGCTTGAACGCGAACGTCCGGCTCTTCAGGTCCACTTCCAGGATTCGCCCCGCATAACCCTTGATCATGTTCGCTCCTGTCCGTGCGCTCGGCCTTTGGGCCGACGCGTACGCCTTGCTCGCTCTTGGTGTCGACGCCGCGATTCTTCATCGCGGCGGAGGCATCGTAGCTACCTGGTCGGACGGGAGCAAAGGCGCGCGGCGTACTTGGCTGACGACGCTGCGTGGCCGCAAGCGGCCGTAAGCCGATGGCGTCTTCTGGCGTGAGCGCTGGAACCGGCGCATGGTGCGGGGCCATGGCAGGTTCACTCATGGAAGGAATGAAAAACCTGGTGCGACGTTTGCTGCTTCTGGGGGCTGCGGTCGCGGCGTTGCTGCTCCTGAGCCGTGTGTCTTCGCGTATTTTCGCCGGGCCGACTCTGTACGTGGGCGGGCCGGTGCTGACGATGGACGCCGACAACCGGGTGGCCGAAGCGCTGGCGATCGACGGCGACAAGGTCGTTGCCACCGGCACCGAAAAAGAACTGCGCGCATGGGCGGCGAAGGTGAGGGCTCGCGTGATCGACCTGGGCGGCCACGCGATCATTCCCGGCTTCGTCGACGGCCACAGCCACTTCCCCGCCACGGGCCTCTTCGACAAGGCTGTTCACGTCGGCAGCCCCCCGCTTGGTTCGGTGCGCAACATCGAGCAGATGGTCAGCGCTCTTTCGGCACGCGCGCTCGAGAGCAATGCGCACTGGATCGTCGGCTGGGGCTACGACGATTCACTTCTCCAGGATGATCGTCACCCCAACCGCTACGATCTCGACAAGGTATCGCGCGATCGCCCGGTGGTGGTGTGGCACATTTCCTTCCACATGGCGGCGCTGAACTCGCGCGCTTTGGAAGAGCTGGGTTTGACGCGGGCGACGCCCGATCCTTCCGGCGGACGCATTCACCGCTTTGCAAAAGGTGAAATGGCCGGTGAGCCGGATGGTGTGGTCGAGGAAGAGGCAACGCGGCCGGTGTTCGCGGCGACACTCAAGCCGTCGCCGCTGGAATCCTTCGCGATCATGCGCCGTGCGTCTGCCAGCTATCTCGCTGCCGGTGTCACGACGGCCCAAGACGGTGCGGCGACCGGCGAGCAGGTGCAGGGCCTCGCGCTGATGTCGAGGATAGGCGCGCTGCCGTTGCGTGTGGTGGTATGGCCCGAAAGCGCGGCGGCCGAGCAGATCCTGAACGGGCAACTCGACGTGAAGGCGGCGGAGTCCGACTGGTTTCGTCTCGGTGCGGCCAAGTTCGTCGCTGACGGCTCAATTCAGGGCTACACGGCCTATCTGACCAGACCCTACTTCCGCGTTCCCGCAGGCATGGATCCAGGCGTGCGCGGTTATCCCCGAATCTCCCGCGAGGAACTGATACGGGACGTGACGCGTTTCCACGAGGCCGGTTGGCAGATCGCCGTACACGGCAACGGCGATGCGTCGATAGACGACATCCTCGACGCGTTCGAAGCTGCTCAGAAGAAACACCCGCGACCGGACGCCCGGCCTGTCATCGTTCACGCGCAGATGACACGCGACGACCAGCTCGATCGCATGAAAGCTCTCGGCGTGGTGCCGAGCTTCTTTCCGTTGCACACCTACTATTGGGGAGACAGGCACCGCGACCGTTTTCTCGGTCCCGAGCGCGCGGCGCGCATCAGTCCGGCGGCAGGTGCGGTGACGAGGGGGATCCGGTTCACTTTGCACTCCGATGCACCGGTGCAGCCGATGGAGCCGCTGCGCATCGTCGCCTCGGCGGTAACGCGCCGCACGACCGGCGGGACCGTTCTCGGCCCCGAGCAGCGCATCGGTGTGATGCAGGCTCTGCGTGCCGTCACTATCGACTCCGCCTACCAGGTGTTCCTCGAAGCCAAGGTCGGCTCTCTCGAACGGGGAAAACTGGCCGATTTTGTGATCCTCGATCGCTCGCCGCTGCAAGACCCGGAACACGTGGAGACCGTGCGTGTGCTCGAGACTTTCGTGGCGGGCCGATCAGCCTACCGCGCCACTCCGTGAAGTACGCGTCGCTTTTCCGGCGCCAGGCTGCGCCATGGAAGGCCGTGCCTCTACTTGCTGTTCCCGGTTGTGGAGTATGGCTTCGACTGACAGCAGCGCGGCGCGCGCCGGTTTCGTCTCATGGTTTGAATACGGTCGCGTTCAGTTGGAACGGGATGGCGAGGTCGCCGCTGTAGCGGTCGATCAGTACATGCCAGACGCCGGCTGCCGGCGCGGTTATCGTGATCTCCTCGAACATCCCGTCGTTTTCCGAGGAAGCATCGAAAACCGAAGTGGTCGGATCGGTTCCCAGCCTGGCGTAGATATCGAGGTCGTTGCCGTTCTTCTCGCGACCGTTCAGTGCCAGGACCAGGCGGCTGACGCCGACCGGCACGGTAAATGTGACGGTCGTCATCATGTTGTGAACTTCGATGATGCCGGTCACGTCGGCGATCGAAGCGAGGTTTTCGTCGCGTTCGCACTGTTGCAGCGTCGCTACCGAAGCGGCGCCGGCGCACGGACCTCCGAAGGTGCCGGCGGCGTCAAGTCCTTGTATCTCGGCATCCGAACAAGCGGCGGCAATGGTGCCGAATGCCTTGGTTTCGGCTTTGTGCAACGCAGCCGAGGTTGACGCATCGGGGCAGACGTCGGTCTTGCCCAGGTCGAGAGTGCTTTCGCACTTCGAGATACTGCTGAGTGCCGATTTGACGTAACTCCCCATCGCCTTGGTGATGGCTTCCTGACAGCCGCGCTGTGCGCCGTCAGCGATCGCCGTGACCGGAGACGAATCGGCGTATTGGACGTCGAGCATGCGGTCCGTCGCCGCGTCGTCGGCCGCCAGCAGACAGGCCGTCAGGTCGCCGGCATCGACGGCGCTCGCGCATCCCAGCGCCGCGCCGATGGTCGGCACGACACTGCTCGGACACTTGGAGGCGAGTCTCGTCGGGTCGATGGTCGCGACCAGCGCCGCCAGACGCGACGCGGTACGGGAGTCGGGGCACGGTCCGTTGATGCTGCCGCGGCCTACATCGCCGAGACAACGTCCGCGCAGTTCGAGGCTCTTGGTCGTGTAGCGCGTGTACTGCTTGCGCAGTTCCTTGCGGCAGGCCAAAGCCGAGTCGGTGTAGTAACCGAACGAGAGGTGAGAGATCTCGGTGTCGGGGTCGCCTACCTGAGAGCCGCTGCCGCAACTGGTGGCCATCAGATCGGCGCCGCCGATGCTCTGGATGAAGGTACGGTGAACATAGACATCGGTGTCGTAGGAGACGTCGGTCGGCAGGCAGTTGGGTGATATCCCGCCCGAGGTGATGCCCGCTACCAACTCGCCGCCGCCGAAGTCGACGAAGAGAGGACCGCCGGAGTCGCCGTTGCAGGTGTTCGAATCCAGACCTGCCGCGCCGAGGGGAGCGTCGAAAATCCAGCAGACGTGGGCGTCGCCGTTGGCCTGCCCCTGGCATCCATCGGTCACCGCCTGTCCTTCGCGCAAAAGGCCGGTATCGTCAGCTCCGCCCTGCGTCAGCCCGTAGCCTGCAATGTCGACCGTGGTCGTCAGCGGCAGTCGCATCGTGGTGTTGATCGGCGTGGGAGGCACACCCGTGATCGGAGCGGAGAGCGTGATCACCGCGACGTCGCCCTGTGAAGCGAAGGCATAGCTGGGGTCGACGTCGATCGCCGAAACCCCGACGATTCCGACGTTCTGCAGGTAGACCGCGTAGCCGGAAGGATTCGGCGTCCCGCAGTAGAGGAAGGGGCTTCCGTTGCAGACACAGTGCGCGGCCGTGAGGAAGGTCCGGCAGCCGATCAGGGTTCCGGAGCACGTCAGCCCGTAGTAGATGCCGCTCTTTATCAGCAGTGCGCCGGTAGTGGGCCTCGACTGTGTCAGCAGCCCGTTGGTGATGCGCGGTTGCGCGCCATCGAAAGCCGCGCTGTCGGCGAAGGCTGTGGTCGGTAGCAGTGCAAGCAGGAATGCCGCGAAGATGTGCTTGCGCGACGTACGGGAGGGAGACGGTAATTTCACGGCCGTAGTGTCGCACGGCGGCGCCATTGCGGAAAGCCGGTTTTTCCGGCGGGAGATCAGGCCTCGCCTTCGTCCTTCTGTTCGATGATGGTGGCCTGGCAGATCGCCAACAGACGGTCGCGCTCGCCGAGGAAGCGGATCTGCACGTGCTGGGTGCGGCCGGTGCGATGCAACACCTCGCTTTCGATGAAAAAGTCGCCGTTGATGGGGGCGAAGTAGTCGACCCTGAGGCTGGCGGTACTGAGCCAGTTTCGCGGGATTTCCTGACGGTGCCCGGCGCGTCCCGTAAAGACGGCGACGAGGTCGGCGTAGGTCGGCGTGAAGCCGCCGAACAGGTCGCCGCGAGGGTTTCGCACCTGCTCTGGCAGGTGGCAGGCCAGACGCAGGAACCCGACGCGTTCGCCGATGACCTTCCACTCGTTGGCTTCCAGGAAATCACCCACCGGATGTCCGCGGCCGATCATCCGCTCGGGATCGTCCGTGTGCCACTTGCGCGTGAGGGTTTCCAGAGATGGCGGCCGCTTCGACGTGACACAGTTCATTGATTGTCTCTCGGTGTGTCTGCTGAGTCGTCCGCGGGATCCTGGTTTTGCGAGGATGGGAGCGGCGCGACTCTGGGTTCAGGCTGAAGTTGCACGGGAGCGTTGCCGGTATCCGATGCCGGCTCCGCGAGCTGCGGCTCCGTTGCTGCCGCTGCCGCTTCCAGTTCCAATTGGGAGATCGCGTTGCGCTGTTCCCTGGCTGCCGTCGTCCTGCCGGCTTTGTCGTAGGCGAGCGCAAGAGCTTTGCGGTTTTCGACCACCTTCGGCGCGTCCTGCACGGACTTGTTCAAAGCGCGGATGGCAGCTTCCGTCTCGCCTTTGTCGTAGGCGATGAGGCCGATGAAGTACCACGCCTGAGCCGCGAGCGAAGGATCGATTTCGAAAGACTTGGCAAAGGCCGGCGTCGCCAGTTCGCCGCGTCCGAGTTCGCGATAGAGTACGCCCCGGTTGTAGTAGAGCTCGGCCGCGAGACGTCTGGTATCGTCATCCTGGCCGGCGATCGGCGAAGGAAATTTGGCGAGCGCGGAGTCGTACTCGGCGAGCGCTCTTTCGGCGAACCCATATTGCTGCAGCTTGCTGCCGAGCATCGCGTGCGTGGCGGGATCTGCGGGTCTGGCTTCGACCTCTTTCTTGTGAGGCGCCAGGCGCTCGTCCAGCAGCGAACGCGTTTCGCTCAGCAGATCCCTCGTCTTGACGTTGTCGGGGCTCAGTCTCTGCGCTTCTTCGAGGGCGGCGATACCTTTGCCGAAGTTATCGGCCTGGCAATACGTGATGCCGAGACCCTGATGATACTCGACGCGTTTGGGATCGATCGACACCGCATGCTGGAAAGCGTCGATCGAAGCCGGGTAGTCCTGGCCTCCGCTCAGAGCCCAGCCCAGATAGTAGTAGGCGGGGGCACTGACAGGGTCGTGGGCAAGGACGGTGCGTGCCGCGTCGGCACCGTCCGCGTAGGACTGGATCGTCACGTAGATGCGCATCAACTCGACGTGTGGTTCGACGGACTTCGGTGCCAACTCGGCGGCCTTGCGGCAATCGCCGATTGCGTCGAACCACTCGGAGCGGGCCACATGAGTGCGGCAGCGCGCGAGACGGTGCGCGGAGTTGTTCTCGTCGAACTTCTCGCCGGGTGGCAGCGCGGCTTCAGCCGCAGCCTGCGCCGATACGTCAGGAGCCTTCGGGATCGCCGCACTCGCAGCATCGGCGCTTGTCGCGTCGGCGCTTGTCTGAGCAGGTGCCGGCGCGGTGGCAGCTTGCGCCGCCGGGATGGGTTTCTGATCGCTGGACTCGGCGGGCCGACCCTGGGTGACGTCAATCCTGGTCCTGGCTTGAACGGGCAGGGCAGCCGTTTTCGGGACCGGGACAGCGGGAGCCTGTGACTTCGCAGCGCTGCAACCCAGCAGCACGGTGACGACGATCGCAGCAAACGGCCAAAATTCGGGGCACCCGGAGCCGGACGCGTGCGTGCATCTTTGCGGATTGGCCACGTTCCATCCTAATGCAGTCTGACGGAAAAGGCCCAACAGCGGCGGCGGTTGCGCCGCGCTTCAACGCCGGTCGCCGCCGCACGCGGCGGCCTTTCTAAGCACTGCCATGGATTCGTCCGACGCCGTTTCCACGCAGCCGAGCGGGTAGGTTCTACCGAGCCGCTGGTATTTCGGTTCACCGAATCCGTGGTACGCGAGCAATTCATGAGCTGTTGCTCCGCCGGCTGAGTCGATGAAGCGGGCGATGGCTTGGATGTCTTCACGCGAGTCGTTGAGGCCGGGAATTATCGGTGTTCGGACGACGACCACGGTCGCGGGAAAATCCCTGCGCAGCTTTTGAAAATTGTCCAGGACGATTTCGTTGGACACTCCGGTCGCGACCCGGTGTTTCTCGGTGTCCAGGCACTTGATGTCGTAGAAGAGCTGATCGACCAGAGGTGCGACCCGCTGCAAGGCTTCCCACCTGCAAAAACCCGAAGTCTCGATCGCGGTGTCGAGTCCGCGTCTTCGCGCTGTGGCCAGTAAGCGCTCGGCGAAACTATCCTGGGCGAGCGGTTCGCCGCCGCTCAGCGTCAAACCGCCGCCCGACCTGACGTAGAAACCGCTGTCCTGCTCGACCGCGCGGATCACTTCGTCGACGCTTACCAGGGTTCCGGAAACTTCGAGGGCCTTGGATGGACACGCGCCGGCGCAGTCGCCGCAGTTGTTGCAGAGACTGCGGTCGATCGCGGCCTTGCCGTCGGCGTCGCGACCGATAGCCGCGGCCTTGCACACCCGAATGCAGCGGTCGCACTCGTGCTCTCCTATGCACCGGTCACGAGCGTAGAGGAGTTCGGGCCGATAAGCCTGGCTCTCAGGATTTGAACACCACCGGCACGCGAGCGGACATCCCTTCAGGAAGACGACGGTGCGGATTCCCGCGCCGTCGTGCAGCGAGAACTTCTGGATGTTGAAAATCCAGCCTCGCGTGCCGTTTCCGGATGCTGCGTCGGCGATCATGGCGGCTGCAAAGTGTGAATCCCTCGCCGGCAGGATCAGGCGGTGTGCTCGGTACGGCGAATGATCTCGTTCTGGAGTGCAGGAGTGAGATCCACGAAGTAGGCACTGTACCCCGCAACACGCACGAGCAGGTTGCGGTACTTTTCGGGATTCGCCTGTGCGGCCAGCAGTGTCTCACGGTTGATGATGCTGAACTGCAGATGCCACATCTTCATGTCGCAGACGCTGCGGATCAGCGCCATCACTTTTTTGGTGCCGATCTCTCCGGCCACCGATGCCGGGGACAGTTTCATGTTCAGCAACCGTGCGGCGCGTTCCTTGTACTGCGCGCACTTGGTGCTGGCGATGGAGGCGAGAGTGGCGGTCGGGCCGTGGACGTCGGCGCCCTGTGACGGGCTCACGCTTTCGGACAGCGGCTCGCCGGACCTGCGTCCGTCCGGCGTCGCAGCCACAATCATTCCCAGAGGGACGTGCGATGTCACCGATACGTAACGCAGGTCCAGCTCGCCGCCGAAAGCCGACGTCTGGCTGTGAGCGAGCAGCGCGAAAGTTTCCTCGATGTCGCGGCCGATGTTGTCAGCGTAGGGGTCGTTGTTGCCGTACTTGGGAGCGTTCAGACACATCTGACGGACAGCTTCGTGTCCAGCGAAGTCAGCGTCCAGCGCCGTGAGCAGCTCGTCCATGGTCAGTGTGCGGTCGTCGAACACCAGCTTCTTGATGGCCGCGAGCGAATCGATGACGGTGCCGAAGCCGATGATGTCGAAAAAACCGAGGTAAAGTCCGTTCTTGATCGGGCCGGCGTGGATGTCCTTGCAGTCGGCCGTGCACAGGTCGTGCAGCATCGAAAACATGGGCGAGGCGATGAAGCTGGACTTGAGCTTGTCGGCGACGAACTGCTGGATGAACGTGTGGCGCATGACGTTTTCGGCCTGCGCGCTGAAGGCGGTCCACAGTTCGTCGAACGTTGCGAAGCCACTGGCGTCGCCGGTAACCACGCCGATGCGGTCGTCGGAGTAGAACTTCAGCCTGCCGCTGTTGAGCGTCATCTCGAGGATGGCTCCGAGGTTGACCCACGCACATCCGGTGGCGACGACGTCGCGATTGAGCATCTTGACTTCGGTGCAGCCGGTGACGCAGTAATCGTTGGCTTCGGCGACTTCGGCGCCCTTGGCCAGCAGCGACGGGATGATTTCGTCGTCGAAGAAGAGCTTGGGAAACCCGGTTCCCTCCTTGATCGTCTCGGCGATGGCGTGAAGGAATGCGTCGGGCGTGCGCGAGTGTATGCGCGCCGACAGGTCGGGGTAGTGCAGCGGGAACTCGCGCTTGGATTGAAGGATCAGGTAGGACAGTTCGTTGGTGGCGTCCCTGCCGTCACGGCTTACGCCGCCGATCGTGGTCGCCTCCCAGTGTGCGAACCCGTCGGTGAGTGATGGTTCTCCGGGCTTGGCGTAGAGGTCCACCGTCCTTGCCATGCCGACCCAGATCGATTCGAGAAGTACCAGTGCGTCGTCGTCCGAGATCCGTCCCGCTTCGAGGTCTTTCTTGTAGTAGGGGTAGAGGTATTGATCGATGCGCCCGTTGCCGACCACGCCGCCTATCGACTGTTCCAGGCGCGAGACGATCTGCACGAACCACTGCGACTGCGTCGCTTCGCGCAACGTCGTGGCCGGGTGCTCGGGCACTCGATCGCAGACCCGTGCGATCTCCAGCAGTTCTTCTCTTCTCTCCGCGCGTGGTTCTGCGGCCGCCATCGTACGCGCCAGCGCGGCGTGGCGGTGTGCGAAAGTCACCATCGCGTCGCAGACCAAAATGACGGCTTCGAGAAATGGCTTGTCTTCTACGCAGGCCTGGGTGTCGAGGGGATTGATCGCGTCGAGTTTGGTTTCGGCCTCGCGCTTGATCGAGCCGATTCCGCGGTTGAGGACTTTCCCGTAGTCGTGGGCCCAGGCCAGCATGGAGCGGGCCGCGGCGGTGGAGGTGACGATGAAGATCTTCTCCATCAACCGCTTGGTGTCGGCGGGGAGCGCTTTCATCAGCGCAGCGTTGTACTGGTGGTTGTCCCAGTACGGCAGGACCTCGTTCTTCAGAACGGCGATGTCGGCTTCAGTGATGATGATAGGATCGCCGGGACGGCTCACGGTGAGTTCGTTGTCGCGCGTGTAGAAGCGCCCGTAGCCTGCGTTCTCGCAATAGACCACCGCGTAGCGACCGCTCGGGCCGGCGCTTCCGACCAGCAGTTCGTCATCTTCGATGTGGATGGGGTGGTGCTCGAGGATGTGGGCGAGTGCCTTGCCCCAGCGCAGCACCGTCGGTTGGCCTTCGGTCTGCCGCATCGACTCCGTCAACAGGCGAGCCCTCTCGACGTTCAGGCGGATGGGCCGTTCGCGAAAGCCCTCTATCATGCTGTGGATCCGGGCTCGTTTGGAGCGCGCCGCGTCGCCGATCAGTCCGACCGGTTCTCCGCGCTCGATGCGCGCCTCCTGGGGTGACAGCACGATGCCGGGAAAGGGCACGACCAACGATTCCGGATTCTGGTCCAAGGTCCGCAACATGGTTTCGACTCCTTACAGGTCCTGATCGCGGCAAACTACTCCCGACAAGTCGCCGGCGGCAATGGTCCACGCTGACCGTTCGATGTACGATATTGACATCATGGTGCTTCTTGGCTGCTGCCTGCTGCCGAAAGGGGTGCGTGCCTTCGAGCGCCACACCCACGACGCCTACGAGTTCCACCACGTGGTGGGCGGCAGCGGTTCCTTCGAGGTCGGCGGCAAGTGGCGGCCGATTCGGGCCGGTGACTTCTTCTACACGCGGCCCCGGACCGAGCACCGAGCCGTGGTGCCGTCGGACGGGGACTATCTGTTGCAGTACGTCGTTTTCCTGGTGCTTGACACCGCGCTCGACGTTCAGGTTGCCGACGATCTGATGGCGCGGCTGCCCGAGGGCGTACCTCACCGGGCCGGGGACCGGCTTCACGGCTTCTTTGCCCAGCTCAGTCGGCTGTCAGAGGCCGGCGATGCGTACCAGAGTCGCGCCGCGGCTTTCAGGTTCGTGGCGCTGCTCTACGAGTTGATGGCCGGTAGCCAGACCTCGCATCACGGGCACCCGGCGATCGAGAAGGCGCTCGAATACATGCGCTCGCAGATCGGCGAGGCGTACACGCTCGACGATCTGGCAACTCGACTCGGACTCGAAAAGTCCTACTTCATCCGCCTGTTCAAGAAGAACGTCGGCGTTTCACCGATGAACTACGCGATGAACCTCAAGATGAGTGCCGCCGCAGATCTGCTGTGCACGACGCGAGAGCCGCTGGCGCTTGTGGCCGCGCAGGTGGGTTTTCCCGACGAGTACCATTTCGCGAAACGCTTCAAGCAGTGGAGCGGTTTGGCGCCGGGGACCTACCGCGGCCGTGGGTGAAGGAAAGGCGCGATCAGCCGACGTCGGCGGCAAGCATGACTTTGCCGTGCGGGCACTCTGCAAGCAGTAGCGCGATCCGACGTACGCCCGAATAGCTGCGCATTGGCATCGACAATTCTTCCGGACTTTGTCGGCTCACGCGGAAAAACTGCTGCTGCCTCAAGCGCGCCGGGATCGCTGTGGGGCGGCGAAATTCTCGCGGGGCTTCTGCGCCGCGCGCAAGATCCACTGGTTCTGCTGATTCAGACGCCGGGGAGCGATCTTCGGCCGACGTATCGGGATGACGACTGAATATGCGCGTGCGCGCCGGCTTGTGCTTCCCGGCCGGCCGACACCAGAATGAGCAATTGGCAGTGCCGGCATGGTGCGGCCGCGGCCATCGGCGTAGATTGGCTTCGCGGCAAAGCGGAAACGGCGGCCGCTTGCCGAGTCATGGCGCAAGTTAACGGTATCCAAGCAGAGGGGGATCCAGCAATGACTGAGGACGCAAATCAACCCGGTGCAAGTGACGGGCTTTGGGACACGCAAGTCTGGCCTTGGGTGACGGCGCTCGTCGTCGTGGTGACTGCGGTGTGCGCGCTCTGGGTCGCGAATCACGGAGAAGGGCCCGAGGTCGTCAAGTCGGCTCCTCCAAGTGACGCGCTGCAGAGTTCTTTCCAGCAGTATCAAGCCGGTAAATACGCGGACGCGATTGCCTCGGCGAAGGCCGCGCTCGCGCTGAATCCGGATTCGGCGGACGCCTACAACAACCTGGCAGTGTCGTATCTGGCGCTTGGCCGCTACGACGACGGGATTGTGGCGGCTCAGGAGGCGATCAGGCTCAGGGCAGATTTTGAGCTGGCGAAGAACAACCTCGCGTGGATCCAGCGGGAGAAAGCGAAAGCGTTCGTGCCTCCGCCTCCCAGCGCGAGCGAACTGCTCAACCGGTCGTTGGAAGATTCCCAGGCCGGGCGTTTCAAGGAATGTATGGACACGGCCTCGCAGGCGGCCAAAGCGGATCCGACTCTGGCCGAAGCCTTCAACAACGTCGGCTTCTGCGCAGCCCGGCTTCAACTCTGGGAGGAAGCGATCCGTAACACCCAGGAGGCGCTTCGTCTGCGCCCGGATTTCGCGCTCGCCAGGAACAACCTGGCGTGGATGAAGGAGCAGCAATTGAAGTCCGGCGCGGCAAGGGCCCGGTGAGCAGCGGGCGCGATGGACGACAGGGCTGCCACGTACGCAAGGCGTCCATCGCTGCCTGTGTCAGTGGCCTGACCTCGCTGACTGAACTTCTCTTGCGGCGATCATTTCCTGGAAGTGCCTGACGAGGACAGTTCCCGCGCCGGGGCTGGACATGATGTCGGCGGGATCCGGGACCAGTTCCATCACCTGAAATCCGTCATTCCCGACATCGCGGTAACCGCGCAGATAGAGGTCGGGAAATCCGAGAACGTGGCCGAACTCGTGCGCGAACAGTCGCGGTGCAACGTCGTGCGAGGCCAGCATGATAGCTCGGCCACCCATGACGTGAAGCGTGGCCGCTCCAGTGGTGAGGACGGCGCGGCCGGCGGGAAAGCGCGCGACGTGGGCGCCGGCATCCACTGGGTCGCCAGTCTTGGGTGGCGCGCACTCTTTTGTCGGCGGCGTCGGTGCCGCGGCAACACCAGGACTATCGCAGTACAGTTTCACGGGTGAGATCAGATCAATGGCGAGTCGCACGCGGAACTCGTCGTCACCTTCATGGACGTGCCACGCGTCCTCGACAGCGGCCTTGAACTTGCCGATGAATTCCGGGTCAGTGACGTCGGTGACAAGCGGTACGGTGACCGCCCACTCATGCTCTGTCGGATGTTCGATCTTCACGTAGTCGGGAAGACTTACTCCACCAGCAGCGGCAAGAATCTCCTTCGACAGGGAAGCGGCCGCGTCAGGTTCCTGTTTCTGCCGCTCGACCACGGCATCGATCAGCGTCGTGTTCCGGTCGAAGCGCGGCCGGTTGTGCGCGATCTCCGCTTGCCAGAGACGGTTGTAGCCGACGTCAGCGTCGATCGGGCGGCGGCGCTCGATGGCCTTCTTGTAGTTGGTGACGAGCGACTCGTACCTGGCGTGGTCTGCGGTCGCCGGTGGCGCAGGGAGTGCCGCGAGATCGGCTTCGAGAGGGTCGAGCGCGGCGATCTCTCGCGCGATCAGCGTGTCGCTCCACGGCCAGCTATAGCTGACCACGTGTGGTTTGGCGGGCGGCGGCGGCGCGACATCCGAGGTGACGCGCGGAAGAATCTGGTACCCGATGACGGCGCCCGGCGGTGGTGGCTCGAGAAGCGGGAGCAGGTCCGGCGCAGCGCGCTGCAATTCCCTGGAGAGCGCGGCATGAACGCGCTCCAGGCGCTCTCTGAGTTCGCGTTGGTGAGCCTCCGTCGTCCTGCCGCGCACGGCATACGCCTGAGTCTCATCCGCTGCCTGGTCGCCCCATGCTGTCGAGGAGACGAGCCACACGGCTGACAGCAGGAACACCGAGAGCTTCACGACTGCGCGCACTTCACGAGTGTAGGCAGAGTTCACGGCAGTAGCATTCACGGCACGTGAACTGGCGGTTCCCGCCTCTGCGATACTTTGAGCTTCACGCCGCCTTTCCTCGATGCAACGGAGGCAACGATTGACTCCCCTTGGTCGCACGCTGATAGTCCCTGCGTGGGCGCGCTTCGCGACTGGAAGGTTCCTGCGTCATTCCCGCCTCGGTTGCGCCGTATCGCCCGCGCAGCGCCGGCGGCGCTTCTGATCTACGTCCTCGCGTTCTATGCGGGGACGGCACTCCTGCAACGTGGTCTTTTTGAGCGTGACGGTTACTACCACGCGCGGCTGGCGCAGATGGTTGCGGAGCGGGGTTTCTCGCGGAGCTTTCCCTGGACGCAGGTCTCAACTTGGAAGGATGGCTACTGCGACAAGGAGGTTCTCTACCACGTCGCGATGGCGCCCTTCGCCGAGATCGGGGACCAGCCCATCACGGGCGCGCGTATTTTCGGTGCGCTGCTGTCCGCGTCCGTTGTGGCGATACTGCTCTGGCTGATGCGGGCTCACGCCGTGCCTTGGCCCACGTGGTTCGCGGCGCTGCCGCTGGCCACGGGCGCGCTCTTCCTGGCGCGGCTCGGCATGATTCGCTCCCACGTACTGAGCATGGCGCTGCTGTTGATCGGCGTGCACTTCCTGCTGCAGCGCCGGTGGCGCGCCGTGGGAGTGCTGGGGTTCGTGTATGCCTGGTCCTACACGGTGCCGTTCGTTCTGGTGCTCACCGCAGCGCCGCTGGCACTGGGCCGCTGGCTCGGAAGGGGAGGACTGGATTGGCGCTCCGTCGCTGCCGCCGGGCTCGGTGCCACGGTCGGCCTGGTGATCCACCCTTACTCGCCGCTGACACTGGAGACCTTCTTCACCTACATACAGATCTTCGGCATGGGAATGACCGGCGTTAACCAGTCGGGCTTCGAACTCGGCAACGAGATCTACCCCTACTCGCTGGCGGTTTTCTTCGACATCTACCCGCTGCTCGTGATGCTGCTGCCGGTTGTCGTGCTCACGGTCGCGCTGCGCTGGCGTCGTGTCGCGGCCGAAACCAAGGGCGTCGTACTGGCCACGCTTCTGTGGGCAGCGATGACGGCGCTTTCGGCACGCTTCGTCGAGTACCTTGCGTTGCTGCTCGCGGTTTCCGCCGGGCTGGTGGTGCGCGACCTGGCGCGGAGCCCGGACGGAGGCCTGCCACGCTGGGTGCCACGAGGGCGACGATGGCGCGCGCTGGGTGCCGCGGCTGCACTTGCGCTGCTGGTCGGTTTTCACGTCCGCTCACTCGACTACTACAGTTCGTACGAGTCGGTGAGTTCGCCGCCGCGCTTCTTCGACGGCGCCGGCGCCTGGATGGCCAGCCACCTTGCGCCGGGCGAGACGGTCATCAACCTCTGGTGGGACGACTTTCCGGATCTATTCTATTCAGCGCCGCGACAGCATTACCTGTGGGGCCTCGACCCCACCTACTCCGTCCGCTTCGACGAGCAGAAGGCGCGGCAACTCGAGCGCGCCCGTCGGCAAGTCGACCGACTGGACGGGCCGGCACTGACGCGGGCCTTCGATTCGTACTTCCTCGTGCTGCGAGCCGCGCGGGTGGGCCGCTACGACGAGTTGAAGCGGCCGCCTTTTCACGCGGTCTATCGGGACAATCTGGCGGAAATCTATCGCATCGACGACCCGCAGATGACGACATCGGAGGCGCCGGAAGCGAAGCCGTCGCTCGACAAGTCGCTCGCGCTTTACCAACAGGGAAAGTTCGAAGAGTCCATAACCGCGGCGCGCGAAGCGCTGAAGTCGCTGCCAGAATATGCCGAGGCCTGGAACAACATCGGAGCCGCGTACAATTCGATGTCGCGGTGGGATGAAGCGATCGGTGCCTGCCAGGAAGCTATTCGCCTGAAGCCGGACTTTGCGCTCGCAAAGAACAATCTGGCCTGGGCCGTTTCGCAGAAGAAAAAAACCGCCGCGCCGACGAGTCCGTGATGCGGCTACCTCAAGCGGCTTGAAGCGGAGAAAGCCGGTGAGCCGGCGTTCTCTCCCGATCGTTGTTGGATCGTGCGGACCCGTTTGATTGGGGAGTCCGCAGTTCTGCCTGCTTCAGCGCCGGTCCGCGCAGCGCGCCGCCGTGGTACTGACGCGGATGATGCGCAGATCGCCGACCGGTGTGCCGACGCCGCTGTTGAGCGTCAGCGCTACCGACAGGTTGCGGTCGAGATCGGCCCAGCCTCCGGAGCCGCCGAAGCCGAAATGTCCGATGGCATGACGCACGCTGGGTCCGAGCATGAAAGGGCGGTGGTAGCCGAGCCGCCAGTGCATCGGGAAGGGAATTACCCGGTCGACGGTGCGATTCTGGACGGTGGCCGCGCGGAACAAGGTTCGTTCGGAAAGGATGCGCACGCCGTCGAGTTCGCCTCCTGCTGCCAGCGCAGCGTAGAGGCGCGCCAGCGAGCGCGCGGTGAAGACGCCGTTGGCCGACGGGATGGACGCGGCGGCGAACTCCGGCGAGTTCCAGTCCAGCTGGTCGATGCCGTGCGGGATCAGCGCTTTCTCGGCTTCGCGCAGATCGATCGGGACACCCACCATGCGCAGCCAGCGGTTGACGGTGCCGAGGTAGCCACGATAGCGATCGGCGCGGCCTTCGCCGCCCTGGATTCCGGACAGTATCAGAGTGGCCTTGCGATGGCTCTGGTCGGCGGGAAGTCCGACGAACATGCCTTCGAGACCGAGCGGCCGCGACAGCTTTTCTTCGAGAACCTGAGCGAAAGGCTTGCCGGTCACCCGCTGGATGAGTTCACCGACGATATGGCCGTAGGTGAGGCCGTGGTAGCCGTGCGCCTTGCCCGGTTCGTGAGCCGGGTGGGCGGCCTCCAGGGCTCTGATCATGTAGTCCCAGTCGAGCATGCGACTGGCGTGGTCGATCATGCTGCGGATGTCGTAGAGCCCGGCCTCGTGGCACATCACCTGCCGGATTGTGATGGCTGCCTTGCCGGAGTGCGCGAATTCGGGCCAGTGCTTGGATACCGGCTCGTCGTAGTCGAGCAGGCCTTCGTCGACCAGCGTGTGAAGCAGCGTCGAGGCGACGCCCTTGGTGGTGGAGTAAGAGATCGACGCGGTGTCGGTCTTCCAGGACGTTCCTTTGGTGTCGGAGGTTCCGCCCCAAAGATCGACGACCTTGCGCCCCCGGTGGTAGATGCACAGGGCAGCGCCGCCGGGTTCCTTGTCGGGAACCAGCGACTTGAAGAGCCGCGCCACCGACCAGAAGTCGGGGTGTATGAAACCTTCAACCTGACTCACGGAAGACCTGGTCTGCTTCAGATTAAGCACGACCGGCTCAGCCGCCAGTTTGTCTTGCCTGGTCGCCGCTTCGGACATCTTGGCCAACTTGCCCGACGCGATTTCCCGAGGACAGCAGTGCCTCTGCGTTTCTTACGAATGCAGGATGGGATTGCCGCCGCGTGCCGTCCCTGCGGCCTTCCTGGTTCGCCGCGGGGCGGCGGCCGGTTCGGTCACGGCCTCGGCAACTGCGGTCTTGTCCTGGTCCGGGTGATCTCCGATCAACGCGCCGATGCCCGCGCCAGGCTCCGGCAGCGCGGGCTCTTCGACGGCCGGAATCGCCGCCATCGCCGCCTGGCTGAGCCTGCGCAGTTCCTCGAACGACTCGCGGATCGCGCGCACGAAGGCCGACAGGTCGGGCACCAGGTCGTAGTCAGCGTTGAAGCCCCAGCACAGCTTGCCGTTGTAGCTGAGCAGCGCGATGCCGAGTCCGAGGTTGTCCATCAGCGGAACGTGCGGAAAGGTGTCGAGCAGTTTGGCGCCGAGCATGTACATCGGGAACTGCGGCCCGGGCACGTTGGTGACCACCATGTTGAAAGGCAGCAGGCGCGTCATGTTGCGACCTGCCAGTGACAGCAGAGTCGACGGTGTCCACTCTGCGACCTGTGTGAGCACTTCGGCGCCGACCGCGCGGCGCGAGGCTTTCAACTCCGCGGTTGTCTTGCTGATCAGTTCGAGCTGGCGGCGCGGATCTTCTTCACCGACCGGCAAATCCACCACCCAGGCTGAAACGCGGTTGCCGAGTGATCCGCGCTCGTCCTCGTGACGCACGCTGACAGGAGCCAGTACGCGAAAGTCGATGCGGCCCGGATCCACGAAGCGGCGCTGCAGGAAGCGCCGTACCGCGCCGGTCACGACCGTCAGCACGATGTCGTTGAGCGATCCGCCGAGGCCCTTGCGGATGGTCTTGATCTCGGCGAGGTCCATCACGTGCCAGTCGAAGCGCCGGTGAGGTCCGATGTCGGCGTTGATCGGTGTGGACGACGCGGTGCTGAGCGAGGCGCCGAGGGTTTCGGCCACCGCACGCACGCGCGTGAAGATTTCCCGCCGGGTGTTCTGGGCCGCGCGCAGGAAACTGCCGACGTCGCGCGCGGTGTCGTAGGGCAGCCGCATCCAGCGGCTGCCCTCGTCGATGAGCAGTTCGACGCCCGACGGTGCAGGGCGCGGAATGAACTGCGGGATCTCGCTGACTTCGTGCTCGGGAAAGGGGCTGAGCAGAATCTTGAGGAGGTCCATGCCCGAGACGCCGTCGATCATGCAGTGGTGGACTTTCGAAACGATGGCGAAGCGTCCGCCCGAGAGTCCTTCGACGATCCACATCTCCCACAGCGGTCGGCCTCGGTCGAGGTGTTGCTGCATGATGCGCGCCGACAGACGCTTCAGCTGATCGTCCGAACCCGGATGCGGAAGCGCCGAGTGGCGGATGTGATAGTCGAGGTTGAAGTGATCGTCATCGACCCACACCGGTTGATTGGTGAACGGGACGTACGCGAGCTTCTGGCGGTAGCGCGGAATCAGGTGCAGAGCGCTGGCGATCCTGTTCTTGATCGCGTCGGCGTCGATGCCGCCGTCGGGCTTCGCCAGCGGGCCGGCCTCCAGCACCAGGGTGGAGGCGACGTGCATGTAGGCGCTGGGCCTCTCCAGGATCAGAAAGGAGTTGTCGAGGGCGGTCAGACGATCGTAGGCGTACCTGGCCATGGGAACCTCCGGTCGAGTGCGGCGCGGGCTGTGCGACGCCCGTAACTGTGATGGATGGTCAACTATCGCCCGGCCTGCGAGGGCGCAACCCGCAAGCCTTGCCCGGACTCAGGAGTCGCGGGCTCGAAGCGAGCGCCCGGCGCGTGCCCTGACCGTGCGCCGGTGCTAGGGAGCGCTCATCGCAAGTCGCGCCGTCTTCGGTGATACGGAGCCGCGCGGGAGGAAGAGGCGAACATGATGCCGGTCAGCGTCAATACTTTGGGTGGTCTGGTCACAGTGGGGCTTGGTGCGCTGGGGCTGCTGTGGCCGATGAAGGTCGCCAACATGGTTTCGATCCAGCCCGACGGGCTGCGCGGTCTTTCGGAGATCCGCGCCACCTACGGCGGGGTTTTCCTGGCCGTCGGGCTGTACGCCCTGATGTCGCAGGATTCCGACATCTTCCGTGCGCTCGGCTTCGGCTGGTTCGGTGCGGCCGCGGCGCGTGTGTTCTCGATCGTTCACGACGAAAGCGGCTCCGGTACCAACTACGGAGCCGTCGTGATGGAAGCTGTCGTCGGAATGCTGCTGGTGGTCAAGTGGGAAAGCTTCTTCGGCGTCTGACGCCGCCTCGGTGGAATTAGCATGGAGCCGGTTACCGGCGCAGTGCTGGCCGCTGCCTGCCTGGTCGTTGTCGTCGGCTGCGTCTTGCAGGGGGCGGTAGGTTTCGGTTCCGGATTGATCGCGGCTCCGCTTCTGGCCCTGCTCGATCCGCGTCTGGTTCCCGGTCCGCTGATCGCCGCCGGCGTTGCGCTGAGCGTGTTCGTGCTGTGGCGGGATCGCGACGGCCTGGAGGCTGCGGGCATCGGCTGGACTCTTTGCGGACGTGTGCCGGGCAGCGCAGCCGGCGCGGCCGCGCTCGTGGTGCTGCCGATTCACGACGTCAATATCCTGCTCGGGTCGTTGGTGCTGATCGCCGTGACGATGAGCGTGTCGGGACTGCAACCTCCGATGAACCGGCGCTCGTTGGTGACGGCCGGTGTCATGTCGGGTTTCATGAACACGACTTCGTCGATCGGCGGCCCTCCACTGGCTCTGGTCTACCAGAGCCTGCCGGGCCGCGCGTTGAGGGCGGTGCTTGCCGTCAACTTCGTGGTCGGGGGGCTGATCTCGTTGGTGGCGTTGGCTGTAGCCGGACGAGTGGCCGCGTCGGATGCTGCGGCTTCGTTGGTGCTGATGTGTGGGGCCGTGTCGGGCTTCGCGCTTTCGCATTCCGCTGCGCGGTTTCTCGATACCGGCCGTACGCGCACCGCGGTGTTGGTGGTGTCGGCTGCGTCGAGCGTGGCGCTGCTGGCGCGCGAACTTCTTTGAGGCGAGATGCCGTGAGCCGTCTCGCCGGGTCCTCGTCGACGTTCCTGCCGGGCGTCTCCCGCGTTCGTCGGTCCGTTCGCGCTTAGGCCGCGCGCACGAAGCTGCTAGGCCTGCACGGTGAGGAGAACTGCAATGACGAACGCTGCCGGCATCGACGAGCGCGAGGTGACGATTCTCGGCATCGTCAATCTGACCGAAGATTCGTTTTCGGACGGAGGGCGCTATCTGGATCCCGCCGCCGCGATCGAACATGCGCTGCGCCTGGTGGAGGAAGGTGCCGACGTCGTCGACCTCGGAGCGGCTTCGAGCAACCCCGATTCCAAGACGGTTTCGGCCGAAGAAGAAATTCGTCGTCTCGCACCGGTGCTCGGCGACCTGGTCGCTCGCGGCGTTGCCGTCAGCGTCGATTCGTGGCGCACGCCGGTGCAGCGCTTCGTGCTTACGGAAGGCGCCGCCTACCTGAACGACATCCGAGGCTTCGCCGATCCGGAGTTCTACCGCGAGCTGGCCGCTTCGGATTCACGCCTGATAGCGATGCACTCGATCCGCCGTGGTGAGCGCGCCACGCGTGAAGCCACCGATCCCGCTGCGGTGTTCGAGGGAATATTCCAGTTCTTCGACGAGAGAGTTTCAGCATTGACCGCTGCCGGCGTCGACCGTGAGCGCGTGATTCTGGATCCCGGCATGGGTTTTTTTCTCGGCGCCGAGCCGGCTCCGTCGGTGTTGGTGCTGCGCCGACTGAGCGAACTGCATGCGCGCTACGGCTGCGAGGTGCTGGTGTCGGTCTCGCGAAAATCGTTCGTCGGCCGGCTGGCCGGCGGCAGCGCCACTACCCCGGCTATCCGTCGCGACGCGGCTTCACTCAGCGCGGAACTGTTCGCCGTCGAACGTGGCGCGACCTTCGTGCGCACCCACGAACCACGGTTGCTTCGCGACGCGCTGTCGGTACGCCGCGCATTGAACGAGTCCTGAAGGCCGGCGGCGGCGAACGCAGGCGCACCGCAGGATGGGCCGCGGCGAGCGCGCCGAGTGCGACGCCGCGTATGGGCTTTGTTCAACGGATCGTCAGCGGAGTTCCCAGCGAACGCCGAAGGGCGCCAGCGCGTCGAGAAAATCCATTGCCGGCAGCGCCTTGCCGGTAGTCATCACGCCGGCGTCGCGGGCGCGGCCTTCGGCGAGCCACGTCGCGGTGAGTGCGGCCGTCGCCCCCGAAGTTGCGTAGGTGTCGGCGCCCTGCATGCGGCACAGGTGGCTTCCCGACGGACTCTGGGCGTGCACGAACACGGTCCAGGGGGAGCCGTGTCGCTGCTCGCGAGGCGGATCGCTGTGCAAGCGGCCGAGCGCGTTTTCCGCGCGGCCTAGCAACCCGTCTCCGAGCACTTTTCGCAGGTACGGCTGCGTGGCCGCGACCAGTGCGAGCATGCGGGCAGGCCACTGGGGCAGCAGTATGTATGACGTAGCGGCCTGCAAGGTCTGGATGTCCAGCGGCAGCATCACGGCATCGCCGCCGGGAAACGGTACCGCCCAGAGGGACTCGCGCTCGCCGGGAAACAACACCCGCCGCGGCTGCCAGCGCGACGGCAGCGGTGTCAGGCGTCCTTCACGAAAGGCGAGAAACTCCTCGCCCAGCATACCGACAGCGCTCTTTGCGGTTCCGACGCTCGCGTAAAAATTGTCGGTCAGCTGATAGCAACTTACCGTGAGCAGCGGACCGCAACGTTCGTGAAGCAGCGCCGCGCCAAGGTAACTGAAAGTGTACTCGAAAGCCGCGCCGGTGATCACCGTGCAGGCAGTGGCGATCGCGTGACGGTGCAACTCGTCGTAGACCTGCATCTGGAAGCTCTGCTCACCAGTGGTGTCCACGTAGTGAACTCCGAGGTCGACCGCTGCACGCACGACGGGCAATCCCAGACGTCGAAACGGACCGACGGTATTGACGACGGCTTTGATGCCGGCGAGTGCTCGCTGCAGCGATGGCGCGTCGCCGACATCTGCAATGCGAACCTCGGGACGTGAAGGCAGGTCTGCGCTCAGCTGCTCGAGGGCCTGGAGGTTGCGGCCGGCGATGACGTAGTCGCGACCGAGGCTTTCGAGTGCTTCGGCAACCAGACGTCCGGTGTAGCCGGTGGCTCCGAGTATCAGAATGCGTTCCATGTGTATCCGAGAGCTTTTTGCGTCGCTGGTATTGCCGGCAGCAGAGCCGGTCAGTGGATACCGGGCGCCGGCGCGAGCGTTGTCGGCGAAACGCCGATGCGGGCCAGCGCGGCTTCCCACATTTCTTCGGGCGGCGTGTCGAAAAGAAAATCGGCATTGAGGTCGCTGTTGACCCACGCGGTTTCGGTAAGCTCGCGCTCGAGCTGGGACGGTCCCCATCCCGAATAGCCGAGCACGAAGCGCACGCGCTTGGGAGGCCCGGCCGCCAGCACGCGCAGCGCGTCGGGCGCCGACGACATGAACAGGCCAGGCATGATTTCGTGCGTACCTTCGCCGCTCAGGCCCTCGACCGGCTCGTGCAGGATCCAGCCGGTTTCCGGCTGTACCGGTCCGCCGGCCCACGCCACTTCGGTGGATGAACCCCGCCAGTCGACGTCGATCGCGCTGAGCAGTTCGCTGACCGGAACGCGGGTGGGCTTGTTGATGACGAGGCCGAAGGCGCCCTGCTCCTGGTGCTCTACCATCAGCACTACCGAGCGGTGGAAATTGGGATCGCGAAGCTGTGGCATCGCGATCAGCAGTCCTGGCACGATACGAATTTCACCGAGCATGCGCGTTCTGTACTCCCGGGAGCGCAGAGGGGCAAGAAGCGCAAGCAGGCGGGTGTCACCGGCGTGCCGCGCGGCGCGGCGCCGACAGGGAGGGCGCCGCGCACATGCCGCCGCGCTGCCGTGAACTTGTTGTCTCATCGAGGGTGGCTTATGCCGAGCACCGGCATGGAGAGGCGCCAAGGTTGGCGCGGCGGTGTCGGGGCAGGCAGCGCCGTGCTTCGGTGCTGTGGTCCGGCGTGCGAACGCAAGGGGTGATCGCGATGGAATACGGAGTCCTGGTTCCTCAGGGGTGGCGACTGGATCTGTCCGGCATCGACGGCGATGCCGAGAAGTGGAAGACCTGTCAGCGCGTGATTCGCGGCCTCGACGAAGCGGGGTGGGAATCGCTGTGGGTGTACGACCACTTTCATACGTATCCGCGCAAGATGGTCGAGGCCACGTTCGAGGCATGGACGATGATGGCCAACATGGCGGCGATTACCGAGAGGGCGCGCATCGGCCAGCTCGTCACCTGTAACGAATACCGCCACCCGAGCTACCTGGCCAAGATCGCTGCCAGCGTCGACGTGATGAGCGGCGGCCGCTTGAATTTCGGCATCGGCGCCGGCTGGTTCGAAGAGGAATTCAACGCCTACGGTTATCCGATGCCTCCGATCGGAGTGCGTCTTGCACGCCTTGGTGAAACCCTCGAGATCGTGCAGCGTCTCTGGAGCGACGAAGATGCGGTGTCGTACGAGGGCAAGCACTTTCGCCTCGACGACGCCGTGTGTCGGCCGCGCCCGCTGCAGAGGCCGCGTCCTCCGATCTGGATCGGTGGGCGCGGCGAAAAGGTGATGCTGCGTCTGGTCGCGAAGTACGCGGACGTGTGGAACTACAACGGGTCGCAGGAAGAATTTCCTCGCTACCGTAATGTCCTCAAGGAGCATTGCCTGGCGGTGGGGCGCGACTTCGAGGAGATCAAGATCACGGCGGTATCGGGCGGCATCGCTTTCAATTCCGCGGTTGAGCACGAGCGCTTTTTCCAAAGGATTGCGCCGCAGGGTTTAAGCGCCGAGAAACTGCTCAACTTCGTGTCGTGTCACGGAACGCGCGAGCGCTGCGCCGAGTTCCTCTATGAGTGGAAGAAGATGGGAGTCGACGGTCTCGTATTCTACTTTCACGACATCGCCTCGTTCGGCGCCGGCGACTCGCAGGCCGAGATATTCCGGCGGGACATCTTCCCGATGGTTGGCTGACGGGGCTCGATCGGAAGGCGGCGCGGCTGCGGGGCTGTCTGTTGGTGAGCGCTGCACGCGACGGGGAGCGGCGGTGATACGACCGCCGCGTGCCGGACTCCTGCGGAAATTGCCGCGCCGCACGCATGAAGATCCCGGACGTGGCGGCGGGGAAAGTTCACGGCGGGGGATTGACAGCCGGCGGGCGCCGGTTCATAAGCGCGTACTGATGAACGATGTCAGCCACACGACCGACGGCACCTGTTGTTGTTGTACCGAGGCCTGGGAGCCTTCCCGTGCGCGGGGTTGTGCGGCCTTCGAACTCGTCTCCTGAAGTCAGTTCGAATTCGTAGTCACGATCTCAACGGCCCGGGAAGTTGTCGCTTCCCGGGCCGTTTCGTTTTTACCTGGTGACTCGCGGGCGTCACCTCCGCTTTCCGCACTGCACTCTCGGCAGAAATAACAATGGAGGACGACATCATGTCGCACTGGTTTGAAGACAACGCTCACTCTATCGGACACACTCCCCTGGTACGGCTCAACAAGGTTCACGGCGGCGCACCTGCGACGATCCTGGCCAAGGTCGAAGGCCGCAATCCCGCATACTCGGTCAAGTGCCGTATCGGCGCGGCGATGGTCTGGGATGCCGAGCGCCGCGGCGTGCTCGGTGCCGGCAAGGAACTGGTGGAGCCGACGAGCGGCAACACAGGTATCGCACTGGCCTTCGTCGCCGCCTCCCGCGGTTACCCTCTGACGCTGACGATGCCCGACACCATGAGCATCGAGCGGCGCAAGTTGCTGGTGGCCTTCGGTGCGAAACTGGTGCTGACCGAAGGCGCCCGCGGCATGACCGGCGCCGTGGCCAAGGCCGAAGCGATCGCCGCCACCGACCCTGCGCGTTACGTGCTGCTGCAGCAGTTCTCCAATCCGGCCAATCCGGCAGTCCACGAGAGTACGACCGGGCCTGAGATCTGGGACGACACCGACGGCGCTGTCGACATTTTCGTTTCCGGCGTCGGCACCGGCGGAACCATCACCGGAGTGTCGCGTTACATAAAGCATACGCGCGGCAAGAAGATCCTCACCGTCGCGGTCGAGCCGTCGGCCAGTCCGGTGCTCACCCAGAAACGTGCCGGCGAGCCTCTCCAGCCCGGACCGCACAAGATCCAGGGAATCGGCGCGGGCTTTGTTCCCCAGGCTCTCGATCTGTCCATCGTCGATGAGGTCGAGCAGGTCACCAACGAAGAGTCGGTTGCTTACGCCCGGCGGCTGGCGCGCGAGGAAGGCATCCTGTCCGGTATCTCGAGCGGCGCTGCGGTGGCGGTGGCGGTGAGATTGGCACAGCGGCCGGAGAACGCCGGCAAGACGATCGTCGTCGTGCTGCCTGATTCCGGAGAACGCTACCTCAGTTCGATCCTTTTCGAGGGGCTCTTCGACGCGCAGGGGTCGGCGCTGTGAACCCGTCCTCCGCAACAGCGGACAAGCCGCCTCATCCAGGCTGGAATCTCAGGTCGCTGGTCGGCGCCCTTACCGACGCCAACGCGGACCTGCTGCCGAATCAGCGGCGGAAGTCCGGCCGGCACGTGTTCCCGTCGCGGGAAGCGCTCGCGGAGGTTGTCGACGAACTTCGCGCAGCGCTCTTCCCGGCGCACTTCGGTGCGCCGGATCTGTCGGCCGAGGCTATCCGCGACTACGTCGGCCATCGTCTGGACACCGCTCTTTGCGCGCTCCATGAGCAGGTGCAACGTGCTCTGCTCTTCGCGAGCGCGCCCAGCGACGGTGACTTTGCCGGTTACGAACGACGGGCGACCGAAATAACCTGCGAGTTTTCCGAAAGGCTGCCGGCGGTGCGTGCGCTGCTGGGCAGCGATGCGCGCGCCGCATACGAAGGAGATCCGGCCGCCACCAGTGCCGACGAAGCGGTGTTCTGCTATCCGGGTATCACCGCGGTGATCCACCACCGCATTGCACACGAACTGTACAAGCTCGAAGTTCCTCTCATCGCACGCATCATCGCGGAGCTGGCGCACAGCACTACCGGGATCGACATCCATCCGGGCGCGCAGATCGGCGGCAGTTTCTTCATCGACCACGGTACCGGCGTGGTCATTGGAGAGACCAGCGTGATAGGCGAACGCGTGCGGCTCTACCAAGGCGTCACGTTGGGTGCGAAGAGCTTTCCGACGGACGAACTGGGCCGGCCGATCAAGGGACGGCTGCGTCATCCGATCGTCGAGGACGACGTCACGGTTTACGCCGGAGCGACGATCCTCGGCCGCATCACGATCGGCCGCGGTTCCAGCATAGGCGGCAACGTCTGGCTTACCCGCGGCGTTCCGTCGGGCAGTTCCATCAGCCAGGCGCAGCCGCGCAGCGATTTGTTCGACGGCGGATTGGGAATCTGACGGTCGGCGCCGTGATCGCGAATGAAGTCGCGCAGCAGGCCGACGGCTGGTAACTCGCATCGATCAAAGAAGCGGCAGGCCACGCGGCTTGCTCGCGCACGCAGCGAGGTGCGCGGCCGGTGTCGGCTGTGTGACCCGCGGCGCTGCGCCGGTATGCGGACACAGGCCGATTTCAGCACGCCGCGTTGACACGACGGGCGGTGTCCGCTTGGCACCGAGCGCCGAACGGATATGGTCGCGGCCGAGCGCGTGGCTGTAAGAGGTTGCGCATGAAGCGTTGCGGTGTTCGCGGCGCAGCGACACGTGGACGCCGCGGGGCGGCGCCGGACGCGAAGCACGCGGATAAGGGTCGGTTGGAGTATGGCAAACAAGATCATGGTTACCGGCGCATCCGGCTTCCTGGGGCATCACGTCGTCGATGCGCTGCTGGCTGCGGGGCACGGCGTCCGTGCCCTCAATCGCTCGACTGATCCGCGCCTTGAGCGGCCCGGCGTGGAACTCGTTCGCGGCTCCATTCTCGACCGCGCGACTTTGGAGAGAGCCGTGCAGGGATGCGCGGGAGTCATTCACCTGGCGGGGAAGGTCAGCCGCGACCGGCGCGACGAGGCGGAGATGCGCGAACTGCACGTCGGCGGGACCCGCAGCGTGCTCGAGGCCGCGCACAGTGCCGGCGTCAGGCGCGTCGTCTATGCGTCGACGTCCGGTGCAATCGCGTGTTCGCACGACGCGCGGCACATCGCCACCGAGGATGATTCGTATCCGCTCGCGATCACGTCGACGTGGCCGTACTACGTCACGAAGATCGAAGCCGAACGCGAAGCTCTGACGCTTTCCAGAAAACTGGGTCTGGAGTTGGTGTGCATCAACCCGAGCCTGTTGCTGGGTCCCGGAGACGAGCGTTTGTCGTCGACCGAAGACGTGCTGAAAGTTCTGCGCGGCCAGATGCCAGCGCTGCCGAGTGGCGGGTCCAACTTCGTCGACGTGCGCGACGTTGCCGCCGCGGCCGTGGCGGCGCTCGAAAAAGGCCGAGCGGGCGAGCGTTATCTGCTCGGCGCGCTCAACTGCTCAATACGCCAGTTCGTCACGCGCGTGGCGCAGCTCGGGCAGGTCAAGGTTCCGCACCTGTCGGCGCCCGACGCTCCGTCGCGCTGGTTGGCGTATGCGTTGCAACCGATCTCCCGTCTGCTCGGAAGGGAAAATCCGTTCGACCCGGTGTCGATCGAGATGAGCCAGGCGTTCTGGTACTTCGACAGTTTCAAGGCCGCACGCGAGCTCGGTTTCTCGCCGCGTGATCCCGACGAAACGCTGCGCGACACGATCGCGGATCTGCGCCGGCACGTTCTCGCTACCGCGCAATAACCGGCGCGCCGGCTTGCCGCGTGGCGAACCGGTGCGCAATGCGAAGCCAACAGGAGTCGATTCGTGGATACCAGAGAGATTGCTCAACCTGCACTGGTCACCGGTGCCACCGGATTCATAGGCCGCGCTCTGATCGCGAGGCTACTGGAGGAAGGAGTGCGCGTGCGCGCACTGGTGCTGCCTGGGGAAGAAACGCAGGGCATCGTACCGGCTGGCGTCGAAATCGTGCGTGGCGACATTACCGATGCCGCTGCCGTGTTGGCGGCAATGCGCGGCGCCGGCACCGTGTTCCACCTGGCCGCCGTCGTTGGCGATTGGGGTGCGGAAGAACTCTTCCAGCGAATTACCGTCGGCGGTACGCGCAACGTCATGAACGCGGCGGCTGACGCCGGCACGCGCGTGCTGTTGGCGTCGAGCGTGGTGGTCTACGGCGAGTTCGTTCAGAGCCGCGTGTGCGACGAGGAACTCGGGTACGGCAAGGCCGTCGGTGCTTACAGCCGTGCCAAGCAGCGGCAGGAGCAGCTGGCGTTGGAGATCGCGCGCGCCAGGAAGGTCAAACTCACGGTGATACGTCCTACCAACGTCTATGGTCCGGGCAGCAAGCCCTGGGTGCACGACGTGGTGGACCAGTTGAGAAGCGGGACTCCTTCGCTGATCGGCGGTGGTGAACTGAACGCCGGGCTCGCGCATGTCGACAACGTCGTCGACATCTTCGTACGCGCAGCCGGCAGTGATGTGGCCGTCGGCCGTATCTACAACGTGAGCGACGGTTCGGATGTGACCTGGAAACAGTATTTTTCGGATCTCGCCAAGCTCCTGGGAGCCAAAAAGCCGGCGTCGCTTCCGCGGCCTGTGGCCACAGTCACGGCCTACGCCTGCGAAGCAGCGTGGCGCCTGTTCGGCTTGAAGGGGCGTCCTCCGCTCACGCGTGAAGCGCTTAATCTCGTCGGCTCCGACCACCGCGTGCCCATCGAGAGGGCCCGACGCGAACTCGGGTATGTTCCGCGTGTTGACTACGCCGAAGGTATGCGGACCGTGGCCGCATACTTGAAACAGGCGCGTCTTTGATGACCGTAGTCCGTCCTTGAAGTCCTTGAATCAGTATCGCCCAGCTCGGAGGTCACTTGCATGATCCATCTGGTGTTTTGTCTGCGGCGCTTGCCGCATCTCAGCCGCGACGAGTTCCAGCGCTATTGGCGCGAGCAGCACGGGCCGCTGGTGCGTGCGCAGGCGCAGGCGCTGGGGATTCGCCGTTATGTGCAGGCGCACACCGTCGAGCATCCGATCGCCGAGGCGACGGCCGCGGTGCGTGGCACGCCGGAGGGCTACGACGGTGTCGCTGAGTTGTGGTTCGATGGCGATGAGATGATCACTCGGATGCAGACCGCCGAGGCTGCCGAGGCCGGGCGCTTGTTGCTCGAAGACGAACAGCGCTTCATCGATCTCGACCGGTCGCCGATCTTCTTTACCGAAGACGACGTCGTGGTCGGCTGACGGTGCTGCGGCCAGATGCCGTCATGCCCGTCGCGTCAGGCACTCCGGCGTCAGCCTGACCCGCGCGCGAGATCGGTAACAAGACGCTCGGCGGCGGTTTCTCCGCTGCGCACGCTGTCGGGAATGCCGACTCCCCCAAAAGCGGCGCCGGCCAGCGCGAAGCCCGGCAGACGTCCGGCCTCGTCCTGGATGTGCGCGACGCGTTCGAGGTGTCCGACGTTGTACTGCGGCATCGAGCGCGGCCAGCGTGAGATCACCACGTCGCTGGGCGCAGCGCGCACGCAGAGCAGATCGCCGAGGTCCTTGCGGATGCCGGTGGTCATGCGCTCGTCCGGCATCTCGTAGGCTTCGGGAAACAGCGCGCCGCCGACGAAGGCGCGGATCAGCACCTTGTCGGCCGGGGCACGTCCGGCGTACTTGACGCTGCTGAAGGTGCAGGCGAGCAGCGTGCGCTTTTCTACGGCCGGCACGACGAAGCCGAAGCCGTCGAGCGCGTGAGGAATGTCCTTGCGGCGATAGACGAGATTGACGGTGGCCGAGGATGCGTAGTCGATGCCGTTGAGCGAACGTGCGAGCTCGGGCGCCGCGCTTTCGATGATGCGCGCGCCGGCGTGTGCCGGCGTGGCCAGGCACACCGCGTCGGCGTCGATGCGTTCTCCCAGCGTGTGTACGCTCCACCTGGCACTGCCGGGTGTGTCGTTGCGCTCGATGCGTTCGACCATCGTGCGTGTTCGAAGCGCGCCGGCCGGCAGCAGTTCGCAAAGACGCTCCGGCAATACCGACAAGCCCTTGTCCAGTGAGATGAACAGCGAGTAGCGGGGCCCGGCAGCGCTGCCTTCGGCGGCTGCGCCACCGGCGCCGCCGGCGGCGCGCCGCCGCGCAGCCACCATCGCCAGGATCAGGCTGCGGTGTTTGCGCTCCATCTCCAGGAAGCGCGGCATCGTCGCGCGCAGGCTGAGTTTGTCCGGGTCGGCAGTATAGACACCGCCGACCATCGGCTGGGCCGCGCGTTCGAGCGCTTCGCGGCCGAGACGGCGGCGCACGAAATCGCCGAGGCTTTCGTCGGTGTCGGTGCTGCGCCGGGGCAGTACCAGGTCCAGCGCCATGCGGGCTTTGCCGGCCAGCGAGAACAGGCTGGTCTTCACGAACGGCGTCAGTCGCGACGGCGCCATCATGTAGAAGCCTTCCGGAATCGGGTGCAGCGTGTTGCCGAGAGCGACGAAACTCTGGCGGCAATCGGGCGAGGTGCCGATGATACGATCGCCCAGGCCGATCTCTTCGCAGAGCGCGCGTGCCCAGGGCTTTTCGGTGATGATCGAGTCGGGGCCGAGTTCGAGCAGGCAGTCGTCGCGGCGCGTACTGTCGATCACTCCTCCGGCGCGCGCGCCGCTCTCGAGCACGACGAGTTCGAGATCGAGCCCGCGTTGTTTGGCCAGGCGGTCCAGACGATAGGCTGCGGCGAGTCCGGCGATTCCGGCTCCAACCACGACGGCACGACGGCGCATCAACCCTTCCTCCCTGCTTCCCAGCCCGCGCTTTTCAGCGCGCGCTCAATTCGTGCACCATGTCGACCAGTGCGATCACGTTGTCGACCGGCGTTCCGGGCAAGATGCCGTGGCCGAGGTTGAAGATGTGTCCGGGCCGTCCTGCGACTTCGGCCAGCACTCTCGAGGTCTGCTCGCGCAGCGCGGACCGCTCGGAGAACAGCAGCACCGGGTCGAGATTGCCCTGCACGGCCACGCCTGGAAAACGCGCGAACGCGTCGGCGATTTCGACGCGGTGGTCGACGCCGATGACGCCGGCGCCGGCGCTGACTTGCAGTTCCAGCAACGTCGCGGTTTCGGTGCCGAAATGGATGACGGGAACTCCCGGCGGCAGCGCCGCGATCAGTTCACGCATGTGCGGCAGTACGTAGGTGCGATAGTCGTGCGGAGACAGACATCCCACCCAACTGTCGAAAAGCTGCACCGCGACCGCGCCGGCATCGATCTGCCCCTTGAGGTAGGCGACCACCGCACGCGACAGCAACGCCATCATCGCGTCCCACGCACCCTTGTCCGCGTACATCAGACGCTTGGTGTCGATGTAGTTCTTCGAGCCGCCGCCTTCGATCATGTACGAGGCCAGCGTGAAAGGCGCGCCGCTGAAGCCGATCAGCGGGATGTTCGCGTCGAGTTCGGCGCGGGTACGGCGTACTGCCTCGAATACGTAGGCGAGCGAGGCGTGTGGATCCACTTCACGCAGACGGTCGACGTCGGCCGCGCCGCGTACCAGGCGCGTCAGGCTCGGCCCTTCGCCGTGCACGTACTCGAGACCGAGGCCCACTGGTTCGAGCAGCAGCAGGATGTCCGAGAACAAGATGGCGGCGTCGACGCCGAGGCGGCGCTGGGCATCGACCGCGGCCTGAGCGGCCAGTTCCGGAGTCTTGCAGAGGTCGATGAACGAGACGCGAGCACGCAGTTCCCGGTATTCCTGCATGTAGCGGCCCGCCTGCCGCATCAGCCACACGGGCGTGTAAGGCACCGGCTCGCGGCGGCAGGCCTTCATGAACACGCTGTCGCGGATGTCGGCGACCGGTGTTTGGGCCGTGCGCGGCGCTGCTGTCGCCACCGACCGGCGCAGCGCCTGTCGGCGCGTGATGATGAGTTCGGGGGCGCGCTCCGAGCCTTCCTTGATCAGCGCGCCGAGTTTGGCGTGCGCGGGTTCGAAGTCGACCACGAAGCCTTCGGCGGCCAGCGTCTGAGTGCAAAGAATTCCGATGGACCCGATCACCACTTCACGGCAGGCCTGGCGGAATGCTTCCTCGCAGCCGAGGTTGCGCAGCACTTCGAGCAGATGGAAGACCTGGTTCGAACTGGTGAACAGCAGCACATCGGCGGTGCGCGCGATTACCTGTCTGATCGCATCGTGTAACGGCGCGATGTCGTCGGGCAAGGCCCAGCGGTAGACGGGAACCGGTCTGACCTTGGCTCCTCGTCCGCGCAATTCGCTGAGCAGTTCGGCGTTGGAGACCCCGTATTCCTGAACCGCCACGCGTGCTCCGGAAAGCCGAAGCTCGGGCGCGGCGGCATCCAGTGCCACCAGCACGTCCCTCCATGTGTTGGGCTCGGGCGCCACGATCGAGACCGGAACCTCCAACTCGCGCAGCACCCGCAGCGACTTGGATCCTCGCGCTACGACCGTGGTTGCGGCCAGGGCGGCGGCCAATCGGGCCGGACTATGACGCGGACTCAGGATCTCGAACAGGTACTTGGTGCCGACCCCGGTAAGGAAGATGACGACGTCGATGCGGTCGGCCAGCAGTTCCTCGGCGAATGCGAAGATGTCCTCGCTGCTGCCGGGGCCGGACTGCGGCGCCGAGCTGAGCGGGACTTCCTGCATCGACGGCGCCGACAGCGCTACGCCGCCTGCGCTGCGGATCAGCTTCACGGCCTCCGCAGCCATGCGGCTTTCGAAGGAAACCACGCGCAGACCGCCGTAACCGCGGGGCGCAGGTTGGGGCGCAGGTTTCGGTGCGGAGCCCGAGGCCGGGGTCAATGTGGTTGGGGGAATTGTCATGTCGTATTCGCTCGTCATTGCCGAAAAAGAACGCGGCCGTGGATGAGAGGCGCAACCTTCGCAAGATCGTTCCATGCAGGCAACCGCGCGCCCTTGCGCGAGGCCGACTAAGGCCCGGTCCGAGCCGCCATCCCGGGCTTTTGATCGCAAAACTGCGAGGCTGCATTGACGGAATTGCACTGCGGTGCCTAACTCGATCCGGCTACCGCCGCCGGTGGTGTCGGAGAGCATCGGAGCCGCCCGACCAACGACGAGGAGACCTCTTCCGATGAAGATCCGTGACATCCGCAAGAACGAGCCGATCGAGCTTCAGACCATTTCCCCGGACAAGACCGTCCACCAGGCCATCCAGCAGCTATGCAAGTTCAACATCGGGGCACTGCCCGTGGTCGATGCCGCCGGCGCGCTGGTCGGGATACTGAGCGAGCGTGACGTGCTGCGGCTCTGTTCCCGTAAGGACTGCCAGGTGTCGCTCGCCACCCGCGTGGGAGACGCGATGACGGTAGACCTGGTGATCGGCGTGCTCGACGACGATCTTGAGTACGTGATGCAGGTGATGACGGAGAAGCGCGTCCGCCACTTCCCGGTGCTGGAGGGGCGCCGCCTGGTGGCGATGATTTCGATCGGCGACGTGGTCAAGGCCCAGTACCACCAGAAAGAAACCGAGGCGCGGTTCCTGCGCGATTACATGGCTGGCTAGCAGCGTCCGTTCGTGGGATGTCCGTCATCTGCGCGACAGGCGCGGTCGGTCATCGGCAAAGGGGCTCGAGCCATTCTGTCAATGAAAATGCGCGGCGCTGCATGGGCGCTGGTTGCGGCCCTGTGTATTGCCGCGCCGGCTTGCGGGCCTGAGCCGTCCAAGCTCTCTGCATCGTCGTCAACCGCGCGTGGTTGGGCGCTTCCGGTCTCGCTTCCGGGCGCCGAGCCGCTGGACGCCGCGACTCGCGAGCGGCTCGCGGCGGCTCTCGACGTCGAAGCGGGCCGCAGCGATTCCGACAGCGCCCCCGCATATACCAACCGTCTTGTGGCCGAGCGCAGTTCCTTCCTGCGACGTCAGGCCCACGCTCCGGTGGATTGGCGGCCCTGGGGCGCCGCGGCTCTGGCGGACGCCGCACGTCTCGACCGGCCGGTGATGCTGGTGATCGGCTTCGCGTCGTGCCCCGGCTGTCATCTGCTCGAGCGCGAGGTCTTCGACGATCCGGCCTTTGCCGAACTCGTCAACCGCAATTTCGTTCCGGTGTTGCTCGATCGCGACGAAAGACCGGATCTGGATGCGGTCTTCATGGCGGCTCTCAAGCTGCACAGTGGCACCGGCGGCTGGCCGGCGGTGTTGTTCCTTACCAAGCAGGGACTTCCGTTCCAGGCCTATTCGTACGGCGCGGCCGCGAACTCGACACCGGATCTGCGCAGCGTGGTCGACAAGACCCTGCGCGAACTGGAAATCGGCGAAGAAGCGATCGAGGGGAAGGCGACGGGACTCGTCGAGCGAGTCCGCAACCTTGCTGCGCCGCGACCACCCGGCGAGCTTGCGCCGGCCGCGTCGGTTTTCGCGTCGCTGCTGTCCCAGGCCACGGGCATCTTCGACCGTGAAGCTGGAGGCTTCGGAGACACGCCGCGTTTCGTGAGGCCTCCGCTGATTGATTTCCTGTTGCGCTACCGCCGTCGCGGCGGTCCGGAGTCGGCTCTGGAGATGGCCGAGAGGACGCTTGAAGCCGTGCGCTCGAGTCCTCTGCACGACGTCGTTGCGGGAGGCTTTCATCGCTACGCGCGCGGGCCGGGCTGGAAAAACCCTTCCTACGAGAAGACGCTGTCCGACAACGCGTTGCTGGCGGCTCTGTATCTCGATGCGTGGCGTGCAACCGGGCGCGAGGAGTTTCGCGTTACCGCGCGCACCACGCTCGACTTCCTGGTGCGCGATCTTTCCGACCCTGCGTTTGTCGGCGCGTTCGATGCCGCGCTCGATTCGGAGAGCCGGGGACCTGACGGTGCTCCGTGCGAGGATTGCTTCTATCAACTCAACGACACCGATCGCGCGGCCGCGCTCGATTCGCAGCAAGCCGCGGCCGAATTGCTGCTGCGGCGTGCTGCTCGGCCTGCGCCCGGCCGCGACGACAAGGTGCTGGCTGACGCCAATGGAATGGCGCTGTCGGCACTCGCACGCGGTGCCGTCGCGTTCGGGGACGATTCGTATCGGGCTCGTGCGGTTGCTGCCGGCGAGTTTCTGCTCGCGCGCATGATGCCCGAGGGACGCCCGGTCCACTGCCTGGAGGCAGGCAGCGCCGGATGTCGCGACGGCTATCTCGACGATTCGGTCTTCATGGCCACAGGGCTGCTCGACCTTTTCGAAATCGACGCGCAGCCGCGCTGGCTCGCGGCATCGATCGCGCTTGCCGACGATATGCTGGCTCGCTTCGAACATAGGGGAACCGGCGGTTTCTTTCTCACTTCGGCGGCTGACGACAACGCGCTGTTTCGTATCAAGCCCGACTTCGACGGCGCACAGCCGAGCGGCAACGCTGCTGCCGTCGCGTTGCTGTTGCGCCTGGACGGGCTCACCGGCCAGGTCCGCTATCGAGCGGCGGCGGCACGCACGCTCGGGTCTCTCGCACACGTGCTCGCCTACAGTGCGCTGTCGGCGCCGGCTCTTGTCTCGGGGCTGGAGGCCTATGTCGATACGTTCAAGCAGGTGACGGTGCTTGTTCCGCCGGGCGCAGATCCTTCACGGTTGCTGATGGTGGTTGCGCGTGCCGAACTGCCCAACCGCACGCTGGTGGTCACATCTACCGGAGCGGCGCTCGCCGAGCTTGCGCGCAGCATTCCGGCGCTTGGCGGCAAGGCTGCGGCCGATGACCAGGCTACGGCTTTCGTTTGTGAAGCAGGCGCGTGTCGACCGCCGATCACCGATCCGCAAGTGCTGGCCGCAGCGCTGGCGAGCGTGATGCCGCTGCCGCCGGAGTGATCTCGTGGTGTTCGTTGCGCGAGCGCCCGCAGTCGCTGCGCGGTTGCTCCCGTGCCACCGGTCTCGTTGCCGCGGGATGCCTCACTCGCATACACCTGTCCAAAAATTCGATTGGACATATCCGGGGCGCAAAGCCATAGGGCTGCGGATACCTCGATTCCGAAGTGGCACGAGGTGGGCTGCCAGAAAGACAGGGAAAACACGACCATGCGCATGAAGGCGATCGTTGCCGGCGTCGGAATGACCCGGTTTGCAAAACACATCGACACCGGACTCAAGGCCCTTGGCGCCGAGGCGGTGCAGGCCGCTCTGGCGGACGCCGGGATGGCATCCGAGCAGATCGAAGCCGCCTACGTCGGCAATGCGATGGCCGGCATCATCACCGGTCAGG
Organism: uncultured bacterium; assembly: GCA_903893315.1. Lineage (GTDB taxonomy): Bacteria > Desulfobacterota > Binatia > UBA1149 > CAITLU01 > CAITLU01. The sequence goes on along the minus strand of CAITLU010000046.1, from coordinate 36,856 downwards.
AGTGCATCCGTGGACAGGTGGTGCTGCGCTCGCTGGGAATCGGGCGCATCCCGGTCGTCAACATCGACAACGCGTGCGGCAGCGGCTCGACGGCTTTGCAGCAAGCCTGCGCGATGGTCACAGCCGGGTGCTACGACGTCGTGCTCGTCCTCGGAGTCGAGAAACTGTACCATCCCGACAAGATGCGGACGTTCACCGCGCTCGCCGGCGGAACTGACATCGAGGAACTGAAGGCCATGCTGGCGGGCCTGCGCAGCGACAAGGCTGCGGGCAGCGACAACCCGGAACGCAGTTCGAGGGGATCGGTCGCGATGGAGTTTTACGCCGGCGTGGCGCGCAACCACATGCGGCAGTACGGGACCACGGTTGAACAGATCGCCGGCGTGTCGGCCAAGAATTCGCTGCACGGCAGCATGAACCAGCGCGCGCAGTTCCGCGACGTGCTGACCGTCGCCGACGTGCTGGCGGCGCCGATGATCGAAGAACCGCTGACGCGGCCGATGTGTTCGCCGATCGGGGACGGAGCCGCAGCGGTCGTGCTGGTCAGCGAGCGCAAGGCGCGCGAACTCGGCATCGACAAGCCGGTGCGCGTGGTAACCAGCGTTCTGCACTCGGGCTGGGATCACGAGCCGGGACAACTCGACTCGGTCACGCTGTGCGCGCGCGAGGCGTACGAAGAGGCCGGCGTCGGAATCCAGGACGTCGACGTGATCGAACTCCACGACGCCTCGGCGATCGGCGAACTGGTCGCCTACGAAGCTCTCGGACTGTGCGCGCGTGGAGAGTCGGGCCGCTTGATCGACGAAGGCGCAACGCGCCTGGGCGGGCGGCTGCCGGTCAACACCTCGGGTGGGCTGTTGCGCAAAGGCCACCCGGTGGGCGCGACCGGAGTCGCGCAAATCGTCGAACTCACCGAACAACTGACCGGACGCTCGGGCCAGCGACAGGTCGAAGGCGCGAAGATCGCTCTGGCCCAGAACGGAGGCGGCGTTGTCGGCCGCGAAGCTGCCTCGATGTGCGTGACAGTGCTGGCTCGGTAGAGCTACTCGAGGACCCACGAAGCTAAGGAAGAACAACACGGAGCAGGCTGCTCAAAAAACTGGATGCAAGGCGGGCGCGGGGACTCGCGAGCGCAGGCGTAGCGGAGCTACGTCGTAGCGAGCGGGTTCGCGCCCAACGCGCAGACAGGCCTTTTTCAGCAGCCTGCCGGAGAGGAGAACACGATGAACGCGATGGATTACGAAGCCGATCTCAGCGAACACGAGCGCGCCGTCAAAGAGACGGTGCACCGCTTCGCCCAAGAGGTGATGCAACCTGCCGGCGTGGCGCTCGATGCGCTGCATGATCCCGCCGATGTGATCGCCAAGGACTCGCTGCTGTGGAACGTCTTCGCCAAACACCGCGCGCTCGGCCTCGACGAACTGATGGATCCGAGCAGCGGGCTCACGCTGGCCGAACAAGCGCGCCTGCGCTGCATCATCACCGAAGAACTGGGCTGGGGTGATTCCGGGCTCGCGATCGCGTTCGGGGTCAAGAATTTCCCACGTTTCATGGCCGAAACCATCGGACGGCTGGATCTGGTCGAACAGTTTTCCGGTGACGACTGCATCGGCTGCTGGGCCGGCACCGAACCGGACCACGGCAGCGATCTGATCTACTACATGAACCGGCCGTCCAGCGATCAGCCCGGCCGTCCCAACTGTGTCGCGCGCAAGGAAGGCGACTTCTTCGTGATCGACGGACAGAAGTCGGCGTGGGTTTCCAACGGCACCATCGCCAATTGCACCGCGATGTTCTGTGCAGTGGACATGGGTGACGGCGTACGCCGAGACGGGGGGTTCCTGATGCGGCTGGACCTGCCCGGCGTCACCAAGGGCAAGCCTCTCGACAAGATCGGACAACGCGCGTTGAACCAGGGCGAGATCTTCTTCGACAATGTTCGCGTGCCCGTCGACGCGATGGTGATCGATGCGGACGCCTACGCCATGGGCACCGACATGATACTGTGCATGGCCAACAGCGGCATGGGCTCGATTTTCACCGGTGTGGCGCAGGCGGCATTCGACTTCGCACTGAGCTACGCCAAGCAGCGCGTGCAGGGCGGCAAGCCGATCTTCGAGCACCAGGCCGTCAAGGCGCGCCTGTTCGACATGTTCCGCAAGGTGCAGGCCTCCCGCGCGATCAGCCGTCAGGCGATGCTGTACAACGTGACGCACATGCCGCCGCGGCTGGAGGTGGCGGCGGCTTCGAAAGTCACCGCTACCAACAACGCCTTCGAAGTGGCGAGCAGCGCGCTGCAGATCTTCGGCGGCAACGGCCTCAGTCGCGAGTATCCGATCGAGAAGCTGCTGCGGGACGCGCGTGCGTCGATGATCGAGGACGGCTGCAACGACATTCTCGGACTGTCGGCGGCCGAGAATTTCTAGCGCCCAGTTGAAGATTGCCCAAGAGCGCCGAGCCGGCGAGGCGGGAGGATCACGGATGAGCCGTGGAGTCTTGCCGCTTGCCGGCTCGCGGCTCCGTTCGCGGTTTTCGCGTGCCTTGCATCTGGAACGTTTTGAACTGGCTCATGGCGAATATCCATACGCGGTTTCCCGTGCCGCGGATCTGCGCTACGAGCGGCGGGCGATGCGCGCCTCGCAGTCAGGCTGCGCACGCGTGAAAAGGGAGAAAACAGAACAATGAGTGAAGTATTCGTCGCCGGAGTCGGCATGACGCAGTTCGCACGACATCCGCACCTGAGCCTGGAAGCGATGGCAGGCCAGGCCCTCGACGCCGCTTTGGCCGACGCCGGCTGTACGCGCAACGACATCGCCGTTGCCTACTACTCCGGAGTCACCAACGGCGCGCTGCAGGGGCAGGGCGCGATTCCGGGACAGGTGGTGCTGCACAAGGTCGGCATCGAAGGCATTCCGGTGTTCAACGTGGAAAATGCGTGTGCCTCGGGAACTTCGGCGTTTCACCTGGCCGTGCAGTCGGTGCGCTCGGGATTCTGCGACGTCGCTCTGGCGATCGGCTCCGAGAAGATGAACATCCCTGACAAGGCCAAGACGTTCGCGATCTTCGAAGCCGGCTGGGACGTCTCGCGCGTTGAGGAGAACCGCAGCAACCTGCTGCGCCTGGGCGAAGGCGTCGAAGTGCCGCCGGGCAGCGAGTCCGACCGGCCCTTCAGCGTGTTCATGTCGATCTACGCGGCGATCTGCCGCTGGCACATGAAGAAATTCGGGACCACGCAGAGACAGATCGCCGCGGTGTCCGCCAAGAACCACCAGCACTCAGTGCACAATCCTCTCGCGCAGTTCCAGATCCCGCTCACTATTGAGGACGTTCTGGCAGCGCCGCCGGTGACCTACCCGCTGACGATGCCGATGTGCTCGCCGATTTCGGACGGCGCCGCTGCGGCGATCGTCTGCAACCGCGCCGGATTGGCCCGTCTCTCCGGCGCCAACAAACGCGCGATACGCGTTGCCGCCAGCGTGATCCGCAGCGCGGGCTCGCGAACACCCGAAGAACTCGAGAAGAGCGGCGCGCGTCTGGCGGCCAAAACCGCGTACGAAACCGCCGGCATCGGCCCTGCCGACATCGACGTCGCCGAAGTGCACGACGCAACCGCGATGGGTGAAATCTTCACGGTCGAACACCTCGGCCTGGTCGGTTACGGAGAAGCCGGTCCCGCCGCCGAGCGTGGAGAGTTCAGCGTCGGCGGCCGTATTCCGGTCAATCCCTCCGGAGGACTGGAAAGCAAGGGCCATCCGATCGGTGCCACCGGCCTCGGGCAGATTCACGAACTCGTCACGCAGCTTCGCGGCGAGGCCCGTGCGCGGCAGGTCGAAGGTGCACGCTGGGCGATTCAGGAAAACGGCGGCGGATTGCTCGGCGTCGAAGAAGCCGCGGTCGGCGTGCAGATCTTCGCGAAGGACTGAGGGGTGGCAACACGCGCCGGTCGTTTCGCGAACGAAGACGGCGGGAGGAAATCGATGTACGCCTGCGCAGCAGACCCTGACCTGCTGGTCGCGGTCGTGTTCACGGTCGACGCCACGACCTCTCTCGCTCATCCGCCCAACAGCAGCGAGGAAATCGCCGAAGGCGCCCGCCCGCGGCAGATTTTCGCCGGATTCGAGAAGAGGTGGAAGCGTTTGTGTGAGTGTAGGCGCCCGGCTCCTGTGCCTGCCTGAGCGGTGATCTGTGCGCATCGTCTGCAACCGCGAAGGTTCGTCTGTATAACCGGCGTCAGTGTGGTGAACATGTTCCGTAATCTGCTTCCCCTCGTGATCGGCTGCGCCGTGCTGCTGCTTGGCAGTTCTGGCTTGAGCGCTGCCAGTTCCAAGCCCGCTGTCGGCGAACGGAACGGTGACGCCGACTCTTATCCGGCGGACGTAAACGGCTACGGCACGAGTGAGCAGGCCCGCCTTCTCGAAGGAGCGCTCGAGCGATATCGTGACATCGAGCGCCACGGCGGCTGGGCAGCGGTTCCAACCGACCTGGTGATGGGCCCCGGATACTCCTACGACTGCAAGCGCATCGCCGCATTCGAGAAGCGTCTGGTTGTCGAGGGCTATCTTCGCGAGGAAGACCGTACACTGCCGCCACCTGCACCGGAGCCGACGGCGGCGGAAGCGAAGGCCGCGCGCAAGCAGCAGCCACCGCCCTCTTCGCAGCCACGCAATCAGCCGATGGGACTCTGGGGCCCCTGTCCGTACAGCCCAGCACTGACTGCTGCCGTGAAGGCATTTCAGGTCGACCGCAGCGTGCTCGGCGTCGGGCAACTGGCCTCGCGGACGATGACCCAGCTCAACCGTCCGGTCGAGGAAATCGTGGAGATTCTCGAGCAGGATCTGGCGCGCTGGCGCGGCGTATCGCTGGACCGACTCGGCAGTTACCTGCTGGTGGACATTCCGTTCTTCGAACTCGTCGCCTACGAGAACGGTCACGAGACGCTGCGAATGCCGGTGGTCGTCGGCAAACGCGACTGGCAGACGCCGAGCCTGCACGCCGAGGTGCAGTCCATCCTTTTGAATCCCGACTGGGGCATCCCCGAAAAGATCGCAAAGGTCGAGTACCTGCCGCTGGCGGCACGCGACTCCGGCTATCTTCGCCGGCAGGGGATCACCAACGACGGAGGAAGCCTTCGCCAGAAGCCGGGCCCGAACAATCCGCTCGGGCGCGTCAAGTTCGTGATGCCGAACCCCGACGACATCTACTTGCACGACACTCCGGCCAAGGGCGCTTTTGACGCCGCGGTCAAAGCGCTCAGTCACGGGTGCGTGCGCCTCAGCAACGCAGCCGAACTGGCCAGCTATCTGCTGCGCGAGGATTCGCAGTGGAGCCTGCGCCGCCTTCAGGCAGCGATCAGTTCGGGGCAGACGCAGGGCATCAGCCTGCGCCGCCGCATGCCGGTGACGATCATCTACTCGACCTCACGCGTGAATGAGGATGGTCGGCTGGAACTGCGCCCTGACGTCTACGGGAAAAATCGGATGCGTCCGATTCAAGAACGAGATTCCACAGACGCGATCGACAAAGACGTCGATACCGGGCCGTAAGCGGCCGGGCCCAGCGCCGACACTCGTGGAATCGGCGCGGGATTCGCCGGCAGCGACCCTATTGTGACGGCCGCAGGGGCGAGGCCGCGTCCGCGCTCGTTCACGCGCCGCGAGCGAAAACCCCCGGAGCATCCACCGCGAAGCAGTCGAGCAGAAAACGCTCCTGCGGCTTCTCCGATGCCGTCTTCGGAATCTCACCGACGATCTGTATGTACGACGGTATGAAGTTCGCTTCGAGTCCCTTCGCACAGCAGGCGAACACCAAGGCCGGATCGAAGGTCGCAGGATCGACTGGAACGATAGCGGCAACTACGTCGCTCTCTCCGGGTGCGCCCGAAGCCGCCGGTACGCCGTAAACGAAGACGTCGTCGACTTGCGGATGCTCGGCTATCACTTTCTCGACGAAGCCGGGGTTGACGAAGTCGCCGTTGTGTCGAATTCCGCCGCCCTTGCGAAAATCGAAGTAGAGCCAACCCTCTTCGTCGCAATGACAGACGTCGCCGCTGCGCAACCAACCGCCTTGAGTCTTTTTCTTCGACGCTTCCTGGTTCTGGAAGTATTCGACCTCGGCCTTCTCTCCGGTGGTCGGGCGCGAAATCAGCTCGCCGAGCACTCCCGGCGGACACTCGTTATCTTCTTCGTCGACGATCTTGATTTCCAGGTGGCCCGGAGCTTTGCCGAAGCTGCCGATAGGACCGACGCCGGGCGGGTTCATCGCGAAACCGCCCTCGACCGCGCCGTAGCACTCGAGGATGCGGACCGCGAAGCGGTCTTCGAAGGCTTTCCACAGCGCGGCCGGCATCCCGGCGCTCATCACCATGCGCACCGGATTGTCGGCGTCGTTCGGCTTTCGCGGTTCGCTGTAGATGGCCGTGGCCATGCCGCCGAGCAGGTTGAACGTCGTGCAGCCGTGCTCGCGCAGCACGTCCCACAGCCGCGATTTGGTGAAGCGGCGGCTGAATACCGCGCGCATTCCCATCATCAGCGCAGGCGCCAGTGTGGTCAGCTGCGCGTTGCCGTGGGTCAGCGACAGACCGTTGTAGGGACGATCTTCCGAAGTCATTCCGGTGAGTGGCCCGAGCATGCTGCCTGCCACGTAGCGCGCGTTGGAACAGACCACGCCCTTGGGATCGCCGGTCGTTCCCGACGTGTAGATGATCTCGAATGCGTCGGTCGGCGAGTCCACGCGCACGTCGATCCACTTCTGCGGGGCCGCGAACGCTGCCGCCAGCGACTCGGCGCCGGCGACATCTCCGGTAGCCAGCACTCCAGAGTCTTCGCCCGACTCGAGCACCAGGATCCACTTCAATTCCGGCACGCGGCCAAGCACCACCGCTACTTCCGCCAGGCAGTAGTCCGCGCAGACCAGGCCGCGACAGCCCGAGTGGCGCAGCGTGTAGGCGAGTTTCTCTCCGCGCGTGCGCGAGTCGATCGGCACGAAAACACCGCCTGTGATCGAGGCCGCGACCATCGCCTCGACGAACTCCGGATGGTTGCGCATCATCAGTCCGAAGCGTTCGCCCTTGTTCAGTCCCTTGGCAATCAACGCGGCCGCGATGCGGTTGCCGTTCGCCCACAGGTCTGCGTAGGTGCGCACCTCGTGCGGTCGCCGCCCTTCGCCGTCGAACGTGACGACGTCGAAGTCCGGTTTCGCTTCGGCTCGCGAGGCGACCAGATCGGCCAGTATGAACTCGTTGCGTTCTCTCATGCTCTCTTTCTCCCTTGCCGCACCACAGTCGCTCGGCGGCAAACAGCGACAGAAACTTGTTCGTGCCGCCCTCGCAGCGCGCGTCGCGCAGTTGCTTCTCCAACTGGTACTCGTGGCTCAAACCGTTGCCGCCGAACACCTGAAACGCTCCGTTCGCGACCTCGAAGGCGGTCAGCGTGGAAGTGACCTCCGAGGCGACCGCGCAGTGAAGCCGCCGGAGTCAGGGCGGTTGGGCGGCGAGGCACTGTAGGTACGATCGAGCATCAGTTTGTGTAGCGCTCGCTACCTACGCATCCGTGCCGTGTCAAGGACGGGGTGTGGATGCGCGTCTCTTCTCACCCGACCGTCAGGATGATCTGAGACTGCGAGACCAGCGCGAGCAGGCGTTGCCGTGAGTCGCGAACCTCAGTCTGCCACAGCATCAGCGTGCGTCCCTTGTTGACCAGTCGGCTGCTGGCGTAGATGGACTCGCCGAGCTTGGCCGAACGCAGGAAGTTGGTCTTCGATTCCACCGTCGAAGTGTTGGCACCCGAAGGGAGATTGAGAAACGCGCCAACAGCGCCCAGCGTGTCGGCAAGCGCCATGATCACTCCGCCGTGAAGAACTCCCACGCCGTTGCAGTGATGCTCGGCAACAATCAACTCGCCGCAGACTTCGTCCTGACGCGCGGCAGTAAGCTTCATTCCTACATGCCCGGCGAATCCCGATGCCAACCAGGTCTCGATCTGCTCGACCACTTCCATACGGCGAGTCTCCCTTTTCTTCGAGTCTGAGTACGACTATTGCGTCAACCACGGGGCAAGAGCCCGCGGCCAGCCCGGCATCGTTGCCGAAGTGTTTCTCAACACCAACCCGAGCCCGGCTCGCGTGTGCGTGCTTTGGTTTCTCTGATCGAGCGCTGCTACCCTGGCAACGCCAATTTCGGGAACATGGCCTCCGTGCGGTGCCGGTTGAGTTCCACGAGCAGCTGCTCGTCGTCGGGTCCGCCGAGATAGTGGCGTGGGTGTTGGCAAGCGGGATCACGCCGCGCGGCTTTGCGCGCGGCGAATCCGCCGCGGTATATGCGCATCCTGGACTAAGCGGCGAACTCGTCCTGGCAGCCAAGCTGCATCAAGGTGAGCATCCAATGGTACGTCCGGCATTCAGGCCGGACGACTGCAACACGACCGCTTAAGGAGACAGCAGCGATGGAAAACGTATTGCTGCAACTGCTTCAGGGAATCAGCAGCGGCGGACTCAAACTGGTCGATCTCACGCAAACGCTCTCTTCCGAGTTTCCGACGCTGCAACTGCCGCCGGAATTCGGCCAGGTATTGCCTTTCAAGCAGGAGAACATCAGCCGCTATGATGAGAATGGGCCCGGCTGGTACTGGAATAACTTCTCTTGCGGAGAGCATACCGGAACCCATTTTGATGCGCCTGCGCATTGGGTGACCGGCAAGGACATTCCCAACAACACCGTGGACAAAATCGATCCCAAGTCCTTTATTGCGCCGGCTGTCGTCGTCGATTGCTCGGCGCAAGTCGAGGCCAACAACGACTGGCTGCTCACCGTCGAGCACCTCGAAAAGTGGGAGGCCAAGCACGGCCGCATTCCCGCAGGCGCCTGGCTGCTGTTCCGCACCGATTGGTCGAAACGCAAGACGCCCGAAGAATTCATGAACATGCGCGAGGATGGCCCGCATACACCCGGCCCGACCCGGGCCACCGTGGAATGGTTGATCAATGAGCGCGAAGTGCACGGTTTTGGCGTCGAGACGATCAACACAGACGCCGGACAATCCTACGCCTGGCCGATGCCTTATCCGTGCCATACGCTGATGCACGGCGCCAACCGCTTCGGCCTGCAATGCCTGACCAACCTCGATCAGTTGCCGCCGCGCGGCGCGATCATTCTTTCGGCGCCTCTGAAGATCAGCAAAGGCTCCGGCAGTCCTCTGCGCGTCCTGGCCTTGACGCCAGCCTGAAGCTGGTCATTGCGTGGTAGTCATCATGGAAGCGGTAAGGTTGTACGGGCGCGGAGTGGAAGGGGACGCCGGTGTGTGCCCAGCAACGCAATCGGCGATGCGTCCTGGCCGAACGGGAAAGAAAGCGTGTGAGTCAAGAAGTGTCGCCAGTTACGTAAAGGTGTTGTGGTCAGCGGCAGGTTGGTCGTGACGCAGCTCCGCGGTCCGGTCTGGTGGCGCCATTATCTCCGCCCAAGGAGAGCACAGTGAACGATACGTCGTGGACAATGCCGCGGTCATTACTCTGGATCTTCCCCCACACTCGCCGCTGTCCTCGCGACAGCGGGCTGCGGCACGTTGAGCGCACAGCTCCCGCGCATTGCACGCCGGTTGTCGCGGTTGTATGGAGCCAGCAGTCTGAGGCCGGGAAGAGGGACAAGCGATGAAACGAGGGAAAGTGGTCGCGACGATCTTGGTTGCCGCGCTGTTGGTAGGATGCTCGACGACGGGGAAGTTCGTAGTTCCATCGGGGACCGAACTCGAGATTTATAAACGGCCGGTCACTCCGGACGCCCGCGGTGTCGTGGCAACGAAGCCTTTCTTCTGGACCGCGGCCGGCGGCGTCAAGTATCGGTTGCTCAAGGGTGGGGAGGTCGTGAAGGCGGGAAAGCTGCGGGCCAAGTTCCGCGTCGTGTCTCTCTTCTGGCCGCCGTTCGCGATCCTGTATTGGCCGATGGGGCTCAACGGCAACATCACGTACGACCTGAAACGGGACACTCAGCAGTAGGCTGGGTTTCCGTCCGGGTTCGGCTGGCATACGAGGCGACGCGTATGTCGGATCGCTGGGCGGTTTGCGCCCGCTCCCTTCCTTTCGCGGCGGCGGCGATGCAATATCGAGCCGGCAGGGATTCAGAGCCGCAGGTCTCGGTGAACGGCCGGTGCCCGGATCGCGCGAGATCGAGGAGAGCCAAGAATGAGAAAGCTAGCGCTGTTGAGTACGTTGTTGCTGGGCATTCCGGGAGCGGCACTCGCCCGCGACACTATTGTGAGGGTGCCGCTGGCCGAAGTGGTCTCGATGCCCGAAGCTTCAGGTCACCTCGACGGTACCGTCAAGTTCTTCCTGGCGGGTCAGAAGACCCCCAAGGTACTGAAGAAGCTCAACGAAGCCGTTTCTAATCAGAAGACCAACGGGCTGGGCAAGAGCGACGAGTTTGCCTGTAAGTGGGCGATTCTCTCTGCGTTGTTGCAGTTCCAGAAATCGGCCAAGGCCCAGGGCGCGAACGCTGTCATCGACTTGGTCGGCTACTACAAGAGAGCGGAAACCCGCAGTGACACGACCATCGAGTGCCATGCCGGTGTCTTCGTGGTCGGCGCCGCGCTCAAGGGGTCATACGCGAAAATTGCGCAATGAGAGCAGGGCGTGTCTTGCTCTCATCGCGGTGAGCGGACGCCGCCGGCCGGCCCGGGCTTCGAGCATCGTCAGCGTCAGCATTCCCCGGCTTTAGTGAAGTCTGCCGTCATGCGCATCGCTCTGGTTTCTGCCAACCGAGAACAACTGCCGGACGCTGTCGTCCCGCTCGGGATGCTCTACGTAATGGCGGCCGTGGCCGACCGACACGAGGTGCGGCTGCTCGACCTTTGTTTCGAGCCTGATCCTCTGCACGCGCTCAAAACTTTTCTCGACGATTTCCAGCCTCAACTGGTAGGCATCGAGCTGCGCAATCTGCAGAACGCGGACTACTCGGGCTGCGTCGGAAACGTCTCGTATTACCGGTCGCTCGTTGAGACGGTCCGGAAGCACAGTGAGGCTCCGGTCGTTCTGGGCGGCGGAGGGTTCAGCATTCTGCCGCGGCAGTTGATGCTGGAACTGCGCCCGGACTACGGCATCTCGGGTGAAGGTGAACAGGGCCTGGCCAGGCTCGCGCTTGCTCTGGAGAGCGGAGAGAGGCCGGAGGTCGTGCCGGGGCTCCTCTATTTCGTCGAGGAGCAGTTGCGGGAGAGCGCGAGCACGGCGGGTTTCGTCGAGCTCGACTCGCTGCGGCCTCCCGACAAGTCCGTTGTAGATCCGCGCTACTTCTCCATTTCCGGAACCGATTCCATCCAGACCAAGCGTGGTTGCCCGCTGCACTGCGATTATTGCACGTATCCGACCATCGAAGGCCGGACAATCCGTCAACGCACGCCGAGCGCCGTCGTCGACGAGATGTTCGCGACACTGTCGCTACGCCCGGAGATCCGGCATTTCTTCATCGTGGACTCGGTCTTCAATCTGCCGCCGTCGCACGCCAAGCAAGTTTGCCGAGAACTGATCCAACGCTCGTGGACCACGCCGTGGACGTGCTACGCGAACCCGATCGGCTTTGACGGGGAGCTTGCAGGCCTGATGGTGGAAGCCGGTTGCAGCGGTATCGAGGTCGGATCGGACTCCGGCGTCGATGCCGTGCTCGACCGACTCCGCAAGGGGTTCCGTGCCGAACGCATCCTCGCGCTCCACGAGGATTGCAAGGCGGCGGGCTTGCGCGACTGTCACTCCTTCATCTTGGCGACGATCGGCGAGACGCTCGATGACGTGCACCGCACGCTCGATTTCTGCGCAGCCATGGATCCTTTCGCGGCGATCATGGGCATCTGGACCGACGACGTCGAGGCCGTCGATCCCGTGCTCGCCCAGGAGCGCCGCCGCCTTCGTTCGCAGACCGAAGAACTCATCTCGCGCAGACGCGACGAGTTCCCGCGCTGGATCGTTCCTTCGATCGGCGTGAACTTCGACGCGCGCCTGTTTCGTCTGCTGCGCAAGACCGGCCTGCGCGGGCCGCTGTGGCAGTACCTGGACAGGATGCCCGCGACGGCTGTTCCAGCGCGGAGCGCCGGGGCTGGTGCGCGCGTCGGTGGCGGATCCTCGCCGACGGGTGTTTGAGTCGTGGCGCGCTCACGCATGTTGACTGGCGTAGACCGCGCTTTCCGACTGGTCTTCAACGCGCTCGCCTTCCTGGGGTTCGCGATTGGCGGTGCGCTGCTTTCCTGGATCGTTCTGCCGGTGATCCGCGTGCGCACCGCCGACGAGAAGGAAGCGGCCAGAAGAAGTCGCGCCGTGGTCGGCTGGACCTTCCGGCTGTTCCACGACTACATGCGAATATGCCGCCTGATTCTCTACGATCCGCGACGGGTTGTGTGGCCGACGATACAGGGGCCGGTGGTGGTCGTGGCCAACCATCCGACGCTGATCGACGTGACCGCGCTGCTGGCTTCCAGACCGGACATGGTTTGTATCGTGAAGGGTGCGCTGTTCCACAGCCCGGCATTCTCGCATCTGTTGCGCTGTTGCGGCCACATCGTGAGCGAACGCGACGATGGTTTGGCCGGCGCCGCCGTCATCCGCGAGGCGCTCGCCAACTTGGCCGAAGGCGTCTCTGTGTTGATCTTTCCCGAAGGGACGCGTTCGCCGGAGGGAGGCATGCACCGATGGCGACGGGGAGCGTTCGAAATTGCGGCTCGGGCGGGCTGTCCGGTGCTGCCCGTCTACCTCTCGTGCCTTCCGCCGGTTCTCGCCAAGGCGGCTCCGTGGTACCGCACGCCCGCCGACCCTGCGGTTCTGTTGGTAGAGCCGCAGGCTCTCGTGGATCCGGTTGAGTGGGGCGGGAGTAGCGCCAAGATGGCGGCGGAAATAGAAGAGCGCTTGCGCCGGCGGATGCTGGCTGTCGGAGCGAAGGGTGGGCCTCGCCGCGACGAGGCGGCAGCGAGCGCCGTTCGGAGCTTTACGGGGGATATTGGTGGAAATGGGAGGTCAACGGCCAGCCGGGCTGAATATCATCATGCATCCTTCTCTGATGAATCGTGACCAACTTCTCGAATGGATCCGCGTGTTGCTGGTGGAACTTTTCGAACTCGAACCCGAAGGGATCGGATTCGAAACGAGGATCGTCGAAGACCTCGACCTCGACAGCATCGACGCCATTGACATGATCGTCGAACTCCAGAGTTACACGGAGGAGCGCATCGACGAGGACGTCCTCAAGCACGTGAGGACCGTCGGCGACATAGTCGATATTGCCGAACGGTATCTTGCGCCTCGTTCGCAAGTGTAGCGGTACGTGCCGATCGCGGAACTCTCGGGAACACCTGAAATGAGCGCACTGCAACGCATCTCAGGGATTGTTGCTGGCCTCGTGTGTGCGTGCTTTCCGTTGATTTTCTTGTGGACGGGGGAAGTCGCGTCGCCGCGACGTGCAGGGGCAGGCGTGCTGCTATGTCTTGGGCTGGCCACCCTCGTGCGCTCGCTTGGCGGCGCCCGCAGCGCCGGTGTCGCGTCGGGATTCGTCATGGTTCCGGTGATGACGGGGGCTGGGGTTGCAGTTGCTACGGCGCTGGATTCTGCCAACGCGCTGCTGCTGACTCCGGTGGCTGTGAGCGTCTGGTTGCTTGCCGTTTTCGGTGCGTCACTGCGTGCGCCGAGGACCATCGTTGAACGGCTCGCCCGCCTGACGAATCCGGATCTGAGCCCGCCGCAGGTTCGCTACTGCCGGCGCGTCACCCTCGTCTGGTGCGGAGTGTTCGTCACGAATGCCATCGTCAGCGGCGCTCTGGCGTGGGCCGGGCAGATCCGCTGGTGGGCGGCCTACACGGGCCTGTATTCTTACGCCCTGGTCGGCGCGGTGTTTGCCGGAGAGATCATGATCCGCTGGTTTCTCTTTGGACAGGAGTCGGTTGTGTCGAGCCGCCTTTTTGCAGGCGGTCGACGTCCGTGAGCGCCGAGTGTGAGGAACTATCGCCGCAAACCGTGCACGAGTGGGAATTCCACGCGCGTCGCGATCTCGCGCATTTTCGCGACCACTTCCCTGGCATGCCGATCCTGCCTGGCGTCGCCCTGCTGGATCTCGCGGTCTTTCCCGAACTGCTGCGTTGGTGCACCGATCTCGGTGTCGTGCGCGGATTGGCGCGAGTGAAGTTCCGGCGGCCGGTCATGCCCGATGCGGTGGTGCGCGTGGCTGCCGAGCGTCTTCCCGGCCAGGCGAGGGTCCGCTTTCGCGCGAGTATCGGCGACGACGAGTGCGCGAGCGGTATCGTGGAGTTCGAGCCGGCATGACTGTACCAAGGGACGGGGCGGATCCGTACTCGGTCTGTGCCGTGATCCCCACCTTCGACAATCCGAAGACCGTCGTGGCTGTTGTGCGCGCAACGCTCGAGCATCTGGATTGTGTGATCGTGGTCGATGATGGAAGCGGTCCACAGGCGCGTGCGGTTCTCGAGGACCTCGCCGGCGATCCTCGCGTGCGGATGATTCGGCGTGTGCAAAACGGAGGCAAGGGCGCGGCACTGAAGACCGGTCTGCGCCAGGCGGTAATTTTTGGATTCACTCACGCGCTGCAGATCGACGCAGACGGCCAGCACGATCTGGCAAGTATTCCGGAGTTCCTGCGTGCATCGAGAGCGGAGCCGCAGGCACTGGTGCTTGCCTACCCGGTGTATGACGCGACGGTTCCCAGGGGGCGACTTTGGGGCAGGCAGATCACGCGCTGGTGGGTGCGGGTGGAAGTCGGCGGCCCCAAGATTATCGACCCGATGATCGGGTGTCGCGTGTACCCGCTTGCGGTTGCGGCGGTCCTGCGGCCCATCGGAGACCGCATGCAGGTGGACACCGAGTTCGCGGTACGGCTGGTCTGGCGGGGCGTGCCTGTGATCAACCTGCCGGTGAGGGTACGCTACCTGACGGTCGAGGAGGGAGGTGTGTCCCACTTCCGCATGGTTCGGGACAACATGGCCATCAGTTGGATGCACTCGCGACTCGTGACGACGGCATTGGTGTCGAGACTCCTGCGCTGCCAGGGCGTGAATCCGTGAGCGGATTTGGACGGGAGGCGCGCGCTGATGTGAGCGAGCCGCTGCGCGAGGCGGGGCTCTCGTGGGCGGCAGCCGGCGAGTACGGAAGCATATTCGGAATCCGTGCTGTGTTGTTTGCCGCAGATGTCCTTGGGAGACGCGCTGCGCGGCTGCTGCTCCTCCCGATCGTTCTGTATTTCTTCGTAGTGCATTTTGCGGTGCGCCGCACGTCGTTCGACTACCTGCAAAGGGTTCTGCCCACGCCGCCGCGGGCAATCGACGTGTATCGCTACGTGCTGTGCTTCGCGCGAGTGACTCTGGACCGGGTATTCATGCTGCGTCGGCGCGACGAATTGTTCGATGTTGCTTACTCGGGGCACGAGATTCTGGAAGACCTGTGGAAGCGCGGCCAAGGCGCGATCCTGCTCAGTGCTCACCTGGGAAGCCGCTCGGCCATGGAACTCGGTGGTCATTCCGAGCGTTTTCGAATCCACGTCGCCGGGCGCTTTCGCAACACACCGCGCATCAATCGGATTCTGGCCGAGGTGAGTCCGCGCTCTGTGACACGCCTCGTCGATCTGGACCCGACGAATCCTAAATCGATTCTGGCGCTTCGAGATCTGGTCCGCGGCGGCGCACTGGTCGCGATGACGGCCGACCGGACTAACCAAGGCGACCGCTGCGTGACGGTGCCGTTTCTGGGCGGTGAAGCCCGATTTCCGCTAGGCCCCTTCCTGCTCGCGAGTCTGCTCGACTGTCCTGTGGTTCTGGTGTTCGCTCTGTACGAGGAACCGAATCGCTATGAGTTGTATTGTGAGCCGTTCTCGCAATCGTTGAAGGCCGAGAGACGCGAACGCGGAACGGCGGCGATGAGCGAGGCCGCTGAACGTTTTGCTGCAAGACTGGAACGCTACTGCCGCGCCGCTCCGTATAACTGGTTCAACTTCTACGATTTCTGGGGAGCATCATGAGCGAGCGCGAAAACCAGGGCCGGCGCAACCTTCGCGCGCGCGGAGTCACATTCGGAGAACCGGTCTCGATCGACCTCGAGGTTCCTTTCTACGAAGTCGACCCGCTCGGGATCGTCTGGCACGGGCACTACTTCAAGTACTTCGAAAGGGCCCGGATCGCCCTGCTGCGGCATCATGACCTGGACGCGGGGGATTTCCGCGGCCTCTCGCGTCGCGTGCTGGTAGTGGAGACAGGGTGCCGCCACCTCTATCCGCTGACGTACGCGGATCGTTTTCGGGTGACCGCGTATTTTTCCGAGGTCGAAGCGCGCCTGAGGATCGGCTATGCGCTGTGGAACATCTCGAAGGAACGGAAGGCTGCGCGCGCGTTCACGACTCTGGTAATCACCGACGACGAGGGGAACCTGCTGTGGAGGGTTCCCGAGGAGATCCGTGGCAGGATTGTCGCCAAAACGCCGAATCACTAGGCCGAGACGCCGGCTTGGGCGTGCCTTGGGTGCCTCGCTTTCGTTCGTGGTCGTCGTGTGCGCGGCGTCGACCGCCGTGCGCGCCGACGATTCGTACGTTGCCGTCATGCGCTCACTTGGCGAGGTCGCGGGCTTTGAAGCAAAGTTCGACGAGACCAAGACGATCCCTCTACTCACTTCGCCAGTACGCAGTGAGGGCAAGCTCTACTATGACCGCAGGGGGCTGCTTGCCAGGCACACGACTAACCCCTTCGAGAGCGTGCTCGTCCTGACGCCGTTCGAGATCGCCTATCGCGACGCCGGTGCCCAATGGACGGAGGGTATCGGCGGGTCTGCGACGCTGCGCGACGTGGCACGGGCTTGGCTGCTGGTGATGCAGGGGCAGAGCAAGGCCGTCGAGGAACTTTTCGAGACGCAGTTTAGCAGAAGTGGCGACGCGAACGGTTGGCTCCTCGTACTCAGGCCGAAAGACGCCGACCTTGCCCGCGTCGTTTCGGTTCTGCGAATCGCCGGTCATCACGATGTTCTGGACTCGATCGAAACGGAAAGTGGCGGCGGTGACCGATCGATGCTGCGGGTGATCGATTTTCACAGCCGCACGGCGTTCAGCAAGGACGAGCGGCAGGCGCTGTTCCTGGGCGCGCGGCCGTGATGACTTTCCTTCGGCCCTATCGCGGCCTGCTGTGGATCGCGGCGGCGACGGTCGCGCTCTGCATTTTCCTGGCCTTGCGGATGGAAGTCGTGACGGGAATCGATCGGCTGATTCCCGATTCCTCGGACCCCGGGGCCGGCGCTGTCGTTCGCGCGATGGCCGACTCGGAGCGTTCGCGCGTGCTGGTCCTGGCGATACGCAGCCGGGACCGCGTGGCTGGCCGCCGGATTGCCCGCGGTCTGACCGACGGACTTTCTAAGGATGACCGGATCGCCTGGGTGGAGTGCGGACCTCCGGCCGGGGTCGAACACGCGCTCGACACCGCGTTCGCTTCTCGCAGGCTGCTGTTCGTGTCCGATGCTCCCGAGCAGGACATTCCGTACTGGTTCAGCAACGAAGGGACAGCGCAGGTGGCGCGGCGTATACGCGAGGCCGTGCAGGGACCATTCGGCTCGCTCGCTGCCCGCTATGCGCCCGCGGATCCGTTCCTGGGTTTCGAGCGAGCGCTGGAGCGAATCGCAAGACTGCGACCCAGTGGACTGCGCGTCGAGGACGGCGTGTACACGGACCGCAAGCGCCGACACGCTTTCGTGTTCGTTGCGACCAAGGCGAGTGCCTTTGACGAAGATAGACAAGCGCCGCTGCTGCGCGACATCGAACGGCGCTTCGGTGAACTCGCTGGTTCGGCGGCTCACCGTCCGCGTCTGCTCGAGGCTGGAATTCACCGTTTCGCGGTGCGAGGCCGCGAGAGCGCCGAGGCGGATGTCGCGCGTGTCTCGATGCTGTCGAGCATTCTGGTCGTCGGACTCTTTCTGCTCGTCTTTCCACGCGTGAGCCTGTTGGCTAACGTGACGGCGATTGCGGGAGGCGCGGTCGCTGCCGGTGCCGCGGGCGTGACTCTTGCGCTCGGCCCTCTCCACGTCGTGACGCTCGGCTTTGGATCGACCCTGCTCGGCGTCTGCATCGACTACCCGATTCATTGGATGAACCATGTAACGTTGCGGTCCTACGACGATGCTGCGGGCGAGGATTCGAACACTTGGCTGGCCATCTATCTGGGCGCGGCAACGACGTTCGTCGGGTTCGCGGCGATGGCCGCGACCGGCCTGCGGGGTTTGCAGGAGATCGGCGTCTTCGGGGCGTGCGGTGTTGTCTTCGCGACCGTGATGACTCGCCTGGCCGGTCCGCCGGTGCAGGAGATCGCGGCGGCGCCGACCCGTGTTCACCGCGCAGCCATTTGTTTTGTCAACTGGCTGACGACCGTTACCAGCGCTCGAAGACTTGCCGCGGCGGTGTTCCTCGGCGCCCTCTTCGTGGTCACAGTCGTCGGTGTGCCGCGACTCACTTTCAAGGACGACGTGCTGGCCCTTTCGATGGTCGGGCCGACTGATCTGAAGGAAGAGATCCGCGTTCGCCGCATGCTCGGTGGGCCGGACGGCGGACGTCTGATCGCGGCAGTGGCAGAGGACGAGGAACGGGCGTTGGCGGCCAACGACGAGATCGCACGTCGTCTTGACCCGTTGCTGGCGGACGGACGCATCGGCGGCTATCAATCCGTGCACGCGCTGCTGTGGTCGCGAAGTCTGCAGCAGCGAAACTGGGAGGCGTTGCGCGAACATCGGCAGCGAGTGCCGGACTTGTTCGCTGCGTTGCGCGATGCCGGGATCGACGACAACCAATTTCGCCCCTTCGCGGATGGGATCTCCGGTGCTCCTCCGGCGTCGCTGCAAGCAGCCGACCTGCAGGGGACACCGCTGCAGCGCATGGTCGATCCGTTCCGCATCAGAGTCCCCGGCGGCTACGCGTTCGTGACGTTGCTTCAGGGGAGCGTCGATGCGGACGGCGTCCGCGCGGCCATTGCCGGGGTTCCCGGGGCGAGCTACGTCGATCAGCGTCTGCTCGTCAACGACGCGTATCGCAGCTATCGAGAGTCGGCTGCCTGGCGGCTCGCGATCGCCACTGCAACGGTGCTCGGGTTGGTCGCGCTGCGGCTGCGCAGTATGTCTCTGACCGTGCTTTCGTGTCTGCCGGCGATCTTCGCGATCGGGTTCACGGCTGGAGTGCTGGGGCTTGCGGGAACCCCGGTGAATCTGATGCATATGGCGTCGCTAGTCCTGGTGCTGAGCATGGTCGTTGACTACGGCATCTTCGTGGCGGTCGAGCGGCACCGACGCTCAGCGTTCGTCTCGTCGATGGTCGCGGTCTTCCTGGCTGGAACCACGACCATCGCCGTCTTCGCGGTGCTGGCGACCTCGGTTTTCCCCGCGATGCGAATGATCGGAGTGACGACGGTTCTTGGAACCACAGCTGGTTTCTTCGCTACGGTCGCTCTGTACCTGTGCATGGAGAAGGGAGCAGATGCGGCTTCGTCGTGAGTGGAGGAGCCTGGCGCTTGGCTGTCTGCTGTTCGGCTGCTGCGGCGCCTGCGCGCACAGGCCGGGCGCTGCCTGGGAGAAACCGGCGCTGGTGCGCCCGGACGTCATGCCGGGAAACTTTTCCTGGCGGCAGCGCGTCGAACTGCGGTTTGCGGGACGCACTCGCGTCTTCGACGCCGTCCTCGAGAAGAGCGGAACTCGGCTGAGCCTGGTCGGGCTGGCGCCGTTCGGCGGCGTGCTGCTGGCCGTGTCCCTGGACGGTTCGCGAGTTTCGGTAAGCGGTCCTCTGGCGGCGACTCTGCCTTTCCCTCCCGAATACCTGCTGCGCGATGTCGAGCGCTGCTACTTCCCGGTGTTCGACGCAGGCTCGCCGGCCGACGGCGTCCGCACGCGGGTCGTGGACGGGGTGCAGATCGCGGAGAGCTGGAGCGAGGGGAGGTTGCAGACGAGGTCGTTCCGCTCTCTTCCTGCACGAGCCTCTACACGGATCGTTTACGGACCGCCGCGTCCCGATGGCGGATACCAGAGCGTGGATCTCACGGAAGAGCGTCGCGGCTATCGGCTGTCGATCACCACACATTGACGCGAGCGGTTCCGGTAGGCCCGTACTTCGGCTACAACCCCGTGTCGCGGTGAGCCACGGCAACCCGCCCACCACGCCTTCAGTATGGACGACTTGCGCACGCCACCGCGTCCCATTGCGGACTACCTCGCCCTCGGCCCCCGTGCCGTGCTTCTCGACGAAGTCCTCTCCGTTGACGACGATGGGATCGTGGTCGCCGCCCATGTCGATGCCGGCGCAGTCTACTTTCGTGACGGCGTCGTACCGGGCGTTGCGTTGATCGAATATCTTGCCCAGACGGTCGGTGCGTTCGTGGGGTACCACGAAGTGACGGCCGGTCGCCGTGCGCCTACGGGGCTGCTGGTCGCGTGCCCCAGCGCTCGCTTCCCGGCGGCAGGGGTGGCCGAGGGGACGTCGTTGCGCCTGGAAGCGGCCCGGTTCTGGGGCCGTCGCGAGGTCGGCGCCTTTCGGTGTCGGGCATGGGCGTGCGGGGAGCAGTTGGCCGAGGCGACCCTGTCCGTCTTTCGGCCCGAGGAGAGCATGGTGGAGTCATGGAAGTCTCAGCTTTGATCGTGGCGAGCATCGCAGGAGGCACCGGATGACCCGGCGGCGAGTCGTCATCACGGGCGTCGGTATCGCCAGCCCGATCGGCAACTCCATGGCGTCCGTTACCGATGCGCTGCGCCACGGCGCGCACGGCATCCGTGTGATGCCCGAGTGGGACGCTTACGGTCACCTCGCCACCCGTCTAGGCGCGCCGGCCTCCGACGAAGCGTTGCGCGCGGTGCCGGCGCGCAAGAGCCGCACGATGGGACGGGTCAGCCTGCTGGCGCTGCACGCGACTCTCGAGGCGATCGAGCGCGCCGGGCTGACGCAGGAGGAGTTGCAGTCGCAGCGATGCGGCATTGCCTACGGGTCTACGCACGGCTCGTCGGCAGAAACGGAGGCCTTTTGCCGGCGCCTGTTCGGCACCCAGTCTTTCGCGGGAATCCCGGCCAGCACGTACCTGAGGTTCATGAGTCACACGTGTGCCTCGAATCTCGCCGTGCATCTGGGCACGCGCGGACGCATCCTGACCACCTGCTCGGCGTGCGTCAGCGGCAGCCAGGCGATCGGCCTGGCCTACGAGACGATACGCCATGGACTCCAGGATGTGATGATCGCCGGCGGGGCCGAAGAGCTTCACGTCTGCCACGCGGGGGTCTTCGACATCATGTTCGCCACTTCGCGGCACTACAACGACCAACCCGACGCAGCGCCGCGCCCGTTCGATGCCGACCGTGACGGTCTGGTCGTCGGCGAAGGTGCCGGGACCGTGGTTCTGGAAGACCTGGATCGGGCCCGCGCGCGCGGCGCGTCGATTCTTGCCGAAGTGCTCGGCTTCGGAACCAACAGCGGATGCGAGGGAGTCACGACGCCGTCGGTGGACGCGACCGAGGCCGCGATCCGGCTCGCGCTCGAGGATGCGGGTCTTCCTCCCGAAGCCATCGACTACGTGAACGCACACGGAACGGCGACCGAGAGCGGGGACATCGCCGAGAGCCAGGCCACGGCCCGGGTATTCGGCAGCACGGTCCCGGTGAGTTCGACCAAAGGGCACGTCGGCCACACTCTCGGCGCCAGCGGCAGCATCGAGACGATCTTCTGCCTCGCGATGATGCAGCATCGTTTCGTCGCACCCACGCGCACTCTCGTCCGTGTAGATCCGCGCTGCGGCGAACTCGACTATGTGATAGGCGAGCCGCGCCGCGCCGAACTCACGCACGTGATGAACAACAATTTCGCGTTCGGCGGCATTCACACCTCGCTCGTGTTCGGAGCTGTCTGAGCATGCGCGCGGTTGCGGCTGGCGACGATCGGGATGCGCGTGCGGGTGCGGTGGCGCACCGACGGCATCCGGCAACACTCAACGAGTAGGACACGATGACAGACAAGACAGCACTCGAGATCGAGATCGCCGACATGATCGTTTCCGTCCTGGCGCTGGATGTGAGTCCCGGCGCCATCGACCCGGACGACTTTCTGTTCGGAGCAGGCCTCGGACTCGACTCGATCGACGCCCTCGAACTGGCGCTGGAGATCGACGAACGCTACGGGGTGGAGATTCGCGCGGAAGACGAAGAGAACGAGCACATCTTTCGGTCCCTTCGTGCGCTGGCCGCCCATATCGGGGCCAAAAGAACCAAATGAACGACGTGCCTCTGCCGTATCGGGGGCCCCTGGTGTCGCCGGGGCACGGCATTCTCGCGCGGGGGGCGGGACGCAGCGTTTCTCGCGCGACGTTCGTTGAAGACGTTCGTGCCTGTGCGCATTCGCTGCCGGATGTGGCTGCGGCGGTGCTGCGGCCGAGCGAGCGCTATCGCTTCATGGTGGAACTGTGTGCCGGCCTTTCGAGAGGGCTGCGTGTGGTCGTTGCGGGTGTGGCGCACGGTGACGGCGACCGCGAGGTGACTCGACTCGGCGGCGTGCTGCCGGTGATTGGTGCGGCGGATTCAGGTGTCGATCTTGCCGCGCGGCAAGAGGTCAGGCGTTGCGTGGAGAGCGGGGCCACGGTTGTCAAGGCCTTGGACTTTTCGCGGGGCATCGCCGAACTTTTCACGTCCGGCAGTACCGGAGAACCGGTGGGTCAGCTCAAGAGTTGGGCGAATCTCGCGGCATGCGCGTCGCGCTACGTCGCGGCACTTCCTATCCCGCTCGGGGCCGGCGGGACGATCGTTGCGACGGTTCCGCCGTGGCACATGTACGGGCTCGAAATTTCGGTCCTGGTCCCGCTTCTCTACGACGTTGCGCTGTTCGACGGACAGCCTACATATCCCGGGGATATCCGCGAAGCGCTCGCCTCGGTACCGCCGCCGCGGATCCTGGTTACGACCCCCGTGCAGCTTCGGGCCTTGGTCGGCACGACTCGCGATACGCCCGAAGTGGCGCTGATCGTTTCGGCCGCCGCCCCGCTGCCGCGGATCCTGGCTTCGAAGGCGGAACAGGTTCTGGCTGCGCCGTTGCATGAAGTCTACGGATTCACCGAAGCGGGCATCGTCGCGACGCGTCGCCCGACTCAGACCGAGGAATGGACGCTCGCGAGCGGAATGCGCATAGGCGGGGCAGCTCCGGACTGGAATCTGGCAGCCGAGGATTTCCCGGCTCCTGTCGCGTTTCCCGACCTGATCGAGCCGCAAGGGCGGCAAGGGTTTCGAATCCTCGGCCGTTCGCAGGAAATCGTGAAGATCGGCGGCAAGCGCTTCTCGCTGTCGGCCATCGAAGCGGCGTTTTGCGAGATTCCCGGTGTGATCGATGCGGCGGTGCTCTTCGACTCGGCAGAGGAGGGGCGCGAGGAGCGACCGATCGCGCTAGTGGTCGCGCCGACCTGCGACGTGAGCACGATCCTGGACGCCGTCCGGCAGCGACTCGATCCGGTGTGCGTTCCGCGTGAGGTGTTCCTGGTTCCTTCGTTGCCGCGTTCAGGCACCTCCAAACTGCAGCGCGGGGAACTGAAGGTTCTGCTGCGCGACCTTCGCGAGGCGCTGTCGTGATCGCGAACGTGCAGCGAACGATTCCCGAAGAGCATCCTGCGTTTGCCGGACACTTTCCGGGTTCCCCGATTCTGCCCGGTGCCGTGCTTCTCGCGGAGATGATCGCGTGGATCGAAGAGGAACTGCGCTGCGCGGTGGTCGGCTGCGCGTCGGTCAAGTTCCTGTCGCCGGTGCGGCCTGGGGACGTCTGTGAGTTCCGCGCCTGCGCGCGCGGAGAGGAACTCGACGCCGAGTGCCGCGTCGCGGCGACGAGCGCGATGCGTGCGACGCTGAGCGTTGCGCCGCGCGGAGCGGGCCTGCGCTGCGACGGCGCGAGAGATCCGGAGATCCGCTGATGCGTGAGGTTCCTGTCGACGCCTGCAGCCTCGTCAGTGCCATCGGGCACGGACTCGCGGACACGCTTGCGGCCTTGCGCAGCGGGACAGGCGGATTGCGCGACGACGACATTTGGGCACGGATCGCAGACGGTCCGGTGGGGGTAGTCGAGGGCCTCGAGGACGCCCCGCTCGAGCCGCGCGTGCGGGCCTTCGAAGGCCGCAACAATCGTCTGGCACGGCTCGGCCTTCTCGCCGATGGTTTCCACGAACGAGTGGAGGCTGCGATTCGCCGCTACGGC
Source organism: uncultured bacterium (assembly GCA_903893315.1). Taxonomy (GTDB): domain Bacteria; phylum Desulfobacterota; class Binatia; order UBA1149; family CAITLU01; genus CAITLU01. Next base: position 12,669 of record CAITLU010000046.1, on the reverse strand, counting down.
CGTTCGCGTATCGCGGTGGTGGTCGGCACCACGACCGCCGGAATTCGCGAGGGCGAACTCGCGTTCCGCGGCAGGAGCGCGCCGGGTGACGCGCTTGCGCAAAGCTTTTCCTATCACCACAGCGTGGACCACTTCTCGCTTGCGGCCTTCGTCCGCTCCTACCTCGGTCTCGAGGGCCTCGCGTACACGGTCTCGACGGCCTGTTCGTCGAGCAGCAAGGTGTTTGGCGATGCTTCGCTGCTACTCGAAGCTGGCATCTGTGACGCTGTCGTCGTCGGCGGAGTCGATTCGCTGTGCGAGATGTCGCTGCGGGGCTTCCGCTCCCTCGCTCTGGTTTCGTCCGAGCCGTGCAGGCCTTTCGACCAGCGTCGGGCCGGGATTTCCCTGGGAGAGGCGGCGGGATTCGCGCTGCTGTCGCGCGAACCACTAGATGCGTCATCGAGCGGAATCGTGTTGGCGGGAGTAGGGGCGAGCGCCGACGCGCATCACATGTCGGCTCCGCATCCCGACGGCGTGGGAGCCGAGATCGCGATGCGCGAAGCCCTGCGCAGCGCGGGCCTCCACCGCGAAGACATCGACTACATCCACCTCCACGGTACCGGCAGCAAGCAGAATGACGACACCGAAGCACGAGCGGTCGCGCGCGTGTTCGGCGGCGCGGTTGCGTGCAGCTCGACCAAGGGATGGACGGGACACTGCCTGGGCGCGGCAGGAATCGTCGGCGCAGCGATCGCATGTCTGGCGCTCCGGAGGCAAACGCGCCCGGGAAACCTTAACGGCGAGCAGCCGGATTCGACGCTCGGGATCACGACGAGTCTGAAGACCTCGGAAGTTCCGCTGCGCAACGTGCTGACGAATGCGTTCGGATTCGGCGGCAACAACAGCAGCCTGGTTTTCGGGGTTCGTCGATGATCGCCGTGGGCATCGCGTCGGTCGGTCTGCGCGGGCCGTCACTTCCCTCGTGGAGCAGCGGACGCGATTGGCTCGCGGGACTCGTCAACGACGCTCCCGAAAGCGGCGAGGGTCCGGGCTGGTCACCGCCGGCGGGCTCTGAACTGCGCCGCACGACCGGCGCCGTGCGTGTTGCGATGGCCGCTGCGCAGGAGGCGGCGCAGGCGTGTGGAAGCTCCCGGGAACTGCTGCACCCGGTGTTCGCGTCTTCGGCCGGCGATGCGCCTTTGCTCGGGTCGTTGCTCGATACGCTTGCCGACCCGACGCGTGCCGTGTCGCCTACCCAGTTTCATAATTCCGTTCACAACGCCGCGGTCGGATACTGGTCCATCTTGAACTCGAACCGTTCTCCCTCCACCAGCCTTGCCGCGGCCGATTCTACGTTCGCAGTGGGGTTGCTGCGCTCCGCGCTCGAGTGTCGGCTGCGTCGGGTCCCGGTGCTGTTCGTTGCCTTCGACGTTCCCTTTCCTTCTCCTCTGGATGCCTGCCGACCGCTGGTCGCGCCTTTCGCGCTGGCGTTGGTGCTGGTTCCGGATGCGAAGACAGGCGTGGCCTCCGCCGAACTGTCGGTGGAGGCGAAAGGGCCGGAGACGTCGGTCGGGCGGGCTGAGTTGAGGGTTCTTCAGGCCCACAACCCCGCTGCGCGCGGGATCCCGCTGCTCGAATGCTTGGCACGCGGCGGGTCGTCAGCGGTATCGATCGGTTTGTCGGAGCATCAAAGCCTGCACGTGAGGATTGAACCATGCTGACGCGGGAGCGAATCGCCGCGCTGCTTCCGTACGGCCCCTCGATGGTCCTGCTCGACCGTGTGGAGAGTACAGCGGAGGACTCGATCGTCTGCTACTCGCGTTGTCACCGTGAGCCTGGCAGTCCGCTGAGACGCGGCGGTTCGCTGCCTGCCGCCGCGGCTCTGGAACTGGCAGCGCAGGCCGTCGCGCTGCACGGCACGATCGCTGGCGGAGAGTGTGTGAGGGGAATGCTGGTGCTGGCGCGCGACGTCAGGTTCGGTCGTGGTGATCTCGACGTGGAAGAGGACGAACTCCGAATTGAAGTGCAGATTCTGCGCAGGAGCGGGGCGGGTTGCACCGCGGCGTTCGCTGTCGGCCCTCGAGAGTCGCGGTATGTAGAGGGACGCATCGGCATCCTATTCGGAGCGCCCGATGCGAGGAACTGACCCGATGGATGCTCAGTGTCTCGAGTATTTCGGGCGGTGGTGATGATGAAGAACGAACCAGTGCTGCCAAGAACGGTTCCAGAGACACGCATCGGAGTATGGTTCCAGTCCTCTCGTATATGGAACGACTATGTGCTGCTTCCGGCTCTCGAAGAACTGTGGCGACTGGCAGCAGGGACAATCGCCAGCAACCCTGTGGTGCTGGATGCGGGATGTGGTCACGGCGTCGGCGTGGAATGGGTGGCGACCAAGGCCGCTCCGTCGAAGTTGTACGCGGTCGATGAAGATCAGGCATTGGTCGAGACGGCGAAGCGACGTGCCGGGATGCTCGGTATCGACGCGGAGATTCGGTGCATGTCCGTGTGTCGCCTCGACTTACCGGACAACTCTGTCGACCTGGTAATTTGTCATCAGACACTGCATCACGTGACCGATCAGGAGTCTGCGCTACGCGAATTCCGCCGCGTATTGCGTCCGCACGGCGTCCTGTTGCTTGCGGAGTCGTGCTGGCCCTTCCTGCGCCGGCTCCCGGTACGGCTGTTTTTCCGGCATCCGCCGAGTGCACGCCGAATCGCCGACGACTACTTGTCGCTGCTGAAGCGCCATCACTTTGTGGTGGACCCTGCGCGAGTCAGCTTCCCGCGACCGTTCTGGACTCTTGCGCGGCCGTCGCAGGGAGCGGGAGCGAGTGTGGATTCTCCGCTTTGTCATGCCGTTGCCGTTCGCAGTGAGGGCGACGAGACTGGAGATCGGACATGAGGACCTCGGTAAGGTTCGGCGCCGGCTTCACGTACCTGGCTCACTGCGGGTGGATCACGACCAATGGGTTGCACTGGAAGCAACGGACCGACTTGGGGCTTCTCGAAAGGCGCACCGCTCTGCAATGCAGCGATTCAAAGCACAACGACTATTTCTACGGAGTCCGCCTCAGTGTGCGACGGTAGGCCTCTCCGCCCACGACGCGGACGCAGGTTATGGTGGTATTCGTGTGGCCGTCGTGGCGTCGCGAAGATGGAGTCGTTTCTGGTACGGAGTGCTTCCGCAATATGAGAACATCGGCGGCGAGACTTTCGCGGACGGTTCTCTGGTGAAGACCAGCAACGGTGTTACCGCGGGCTTCGGGGTGGCTAGGGTAGCCTTCGAGTCCGTCGACAAGGTGAACGTTGGTCCTTCGGATTGACGAAGATCGATCCGCGATTCACTGTAGGCGGAACATGTCTCGTTGGATGCGTCTTGGTTCCGAAGTCCTGGCCCTGCTCTCGATCGCTCTGGCGACGGGTTGTTCTACGGGTGAATTTGAGGACATTCAGCAGCGCATGCAGAACGCGCTTGAGACGCGCGTCGTCGTCGGGAAGGTTCGTTTCGAGACCGGCGACCGGCTTTGCGTTCTCGTCGTCGCCTTGCGCCATACTCCGGCGGGACTGGTGGCCGAGGCCGCCGCCCAGGCCTACGGGACTGGTTCGTACGGGATGGGAGTCGTTGCAGGGGAGCGCTACACGATCGTCGGATTCGCTGACCGCAACGGCAACTATCGTCTAGATGCAGGGGAGCCGGTCGGGATCGCCGCAGCAGTTCTCGATGCGGGTGCTCACGGCCCGATGGGTCGTCGGGACCTCGACCTGGTCGCGTCCACAGCGCTCCCCGCCGATGTGGAGCGCGCGCTGAGGGAGGTTCCTCGGCTCGAACAACAACCGGAGACACTGGCTGCCGGCGATGTACTCCCGATCGATGACGAGAAGTTTTCGGCCGAGTATGCCACGCGCGGACTTTGGCAGCCGGATCGCTTTCTGGCCACGGTCGGTGCGGGCGTCTTCTTTCTGGAGCCGTACGATCCGGCAAAACGAACGGTGCTGTTCGTCAGTGGCGCGGGCGGCTTCCCCCAGCAGTGGCTGCCTATCCTCCACTTCCTCGATCACGATCGCTATCAGCCCTGTGTTTTTCTGTACGCTTCTGGCGCGAGGCTCGACGCGTCTGTGCGTCTGCTCGACCGAGCTTTGCGCAAAATGCGTCGGCGCTACCATGTCGAGCGGATATCGGTCGTCGCGCACAGCATGGGAGGGTTGGTAGCACGCGCGTGGATTTTGCGAGCCCAGGAATCGGCAGGGGAGTCGTTGGTCGATAGCTTCATCTCCATCTCTACTCCGTGGCGTGGTCACGAGGCTGCGGGGTTTGGAGCGGACCTGCCTGGCGGGCCGATCCCGGCGTGGGTAGACCTGCGCTCGGACAGTGAATACCAGACCGCACTCTTCTCGCGTCAATTGCCCGAAAGCGTCGCGTACTTGCTGCTCTACTCCTACGGCGGAAAGAAAAACCCGCTGCTTCCGGACAACGACGGGACGGTGACAATCGCGAGCCAGTTGCGAGCGGAGGCTCGGGCGGATGCCCTTCGCGTCGCCGGTTTCGATGAAGGGCACGTAAGCATTCTTTCGAGCCCGTCGGTAGCGAGAACCGTCGAAAGGTTTCTCGATGAGCCGCGGGCTCCGGGCGAAGGAAGCTCTGGTTTTCGTCGCCCGCGGCCGTAGGCGACTCGTCATTCCTGCCGCGGCTGGCGATGCTACGGCTGGGATTCGCGGATCGGACCGTTGCCGCCGAGCGGATGTGCAGAGGGCTGGTTGCGGTGGTGGTGGTCTGGAAGGATGGCCTCGACGCGAGAATCTGTTCTGGAGAAGGGAGTAAGTTTCATGAAGGCATGTTCGATGGTCGTTATTTCGCGCTGCACACTCGTGGGGCTGGCGCTGCTGTCGTCGACCGGTTGTACCAAGACGTTCATGGTTCCGGCTGTGCCGAGTCCCGAGGTTCTTTACGCCCAGACGGCGACGCCATCTGGCGGGTCGTTGGCCGTTGCGGACGCGCGAGGCGCATCCGACAAGCCGTTGAACATCGGCAGGCTGAACGTGGTGCTCGTCGGAATGAGCGATGAGATCGTCTATTTGCGCCAGAATCTGGTGAGGGTTCTTACGCAGCAAGGGATCCCGGTTGTCGAAAACAAATCGGATGCGCCCGACATGACCCTCGAAGTTAGAAAGTTCCGCATCCGCAACCGCCGGACCTCCGGATTCGCTCCGTACATCACGTTCACGACATTCAGTGCGGACTTGAAGAAGGGCGGAGAGGTGTATCGGATCACCTCCTACTTCAAAAACGGAAAGGTCCCAATGTGGGCGTTCCGCGAGGTGGAACGTCCCTGTTACCAGGCGCCTATTCAGGCGCTGGTCCAGGAGGTTGCCGCCAAGATCAACGCGCGAGTGTTCGGCCGGATCGCGCCGACGGCAACGGTGAATCAGTTGGCTGCACGAGCGACCGCATCGACCGCCGGCGCAGGTTCCGAAGAGTACTTTCTGGCCCTGGAGCTCGGCTACACCAATAACCCTGCGGCCGTTGCGCCGCTGGCCGGGATCGTCAACGGGAAAGGCGACAGCATGATGCGCGCCGCGGCCGTCTCTGCGCTCGGGATTCTTCGCGCCAAGGAACAATTCCAGCTGCTGAAGCGGGCTTACGAAACCGATGACGACACCGTCAAGTTCATGGCGCTCAAGTCCATTGGCGATCTGGACACGCCGGAGTCGAAAGCCTTCATCGCGTCGATCCGCAGCTCTTCCGCTTATGAAAACGACATGGTCCGTGAGGTTGTCGACCTGTACCAATAGTCGCGAGCGAAATCTTCCTACGCGTGCGCAACCGTGTCGGGGACGGCGAAGTCCAGAGACGCAGGCTGCGCCGGGTGCAGCGGCGGCCACACGTTCTTATCGCCGCGCGTTAATTGCTGGTCGGGCGTGAAGTACCGCTTCGCCACCAGTAATCGCGGCAGGTTCTTAAGCAGGTGCCACAGGCTCCAGCGGTGTTCCCACAACCGTTCGCGGAAGCGCCGACGGAAACGATCGCTTCCGTAAAAACGCTTCACGTGCTGATTGTAGAGATAGTCCATCTGCTCCTTGGACTCGAAGGCTTTGGGCACGAACGCGAAGTTCAGGCAGTTGAGCATCCGCCAGTCTTCGTGGAAGGAACCTTCGTTGCCGTTCGCACACTCCTTCCAGATCGGCGCGCCGTGGAACGGTGCGAACTTGGTCATGTTCATGTCGTCAAAATCCATCGACTCTATGAAGTCCGAGGTTGCCTGGAACGCACCTGGCGTCTCGCCGGGAAGCCCGCAGATGAACAGGCCCTTCGCGTGCAAGCCGGCGGCGTGTACGCGTTCTACGGTTTCGCGCACGGCATCCAGAGTCACCCCGGTCTTGTGACGCTCCATCATCGCCGTGTCGGCCGACTCGACCCCCACGCTCACCATCAGGCAGCCGGCCTTCTTCAACATCCGGAGCAGTTCGTCGTCGGTGTGGCCGACGCGGATAGCGCAGTTGAAGTTCATGCCCAGCGGTCTTTCGAGAAGCGCCTGGCACAACTCGAGCACGCGCTTGCGGCTGGCGGTGAAGAGGTCGTCGTAGAAGTTGATGTGGTGCACGCCGAATTCGTCGCGTAGTCGACGCATGTGCTCCCAGACGTACTCGGGCGAGTTGAACTTGTAGAGCCGCTCGAAGACGGTGCGGTCACAGTACGAGCACGTGTAGGGGCAGCCGCGGCTGGTGATCATCGTTGCACCGTGGCGCTTCACGTAGCTGAACAACGGTAGGTGATAGCCCCGCGGAAACCCCGCCAGTTTGTGGTAGGCGGGGAACGGAATGTCGTCGAGTTCGGGCAACCGTGCCCGTCGTGGGTTGGAGAGGATACGGTCTCCGTCGCGGTAGACGAGGTTGCCGATTTCCTTGAGTGGCTTACCTTCGGCCAAGTCGGCGATCAGCCCCTCACCTTCACCGACACATAGATAATCGATGCCAGGGAAGTGCGGCAGCAGCGGCGCTCCGATTGCCGAGACGTGTACCGCTCCAAACAGGGTCTTCACGTGCGGTCGCTTGGCTTTGATGTAAGTCGCCATGTCGTGGGCATCCAGGAACGCCGACGTCGTGGTCGAGAAGCCGACCAGTTCCGGGTTCGTGGCAAGCACCGCCTCTGCGTTGCGCTCGATGCCCTGTGGTGCGTGCGGACCCATGCAGTCGTGGACGAACGTGGTGTGTCCCTGCCTGTCCAGCCACGCCGCTAGTTGGAGTATGCCGGTGGGCGCCATCCGGTTGGCTAGCACCGTGAGATCTGGCATGCCGGGGACGAAGTTGTGGCCGGCGGGGTGGACGAGCGTGATACGCATGACCCATGAGATAGCGCTACCGCGGCCGACCTGACAAACGCGAACCCGCCCGCCAAGCGATTCAGACAAAAGGCGGCGGCGATTCCGGCTCCAATTACGACGGAACATCGGCGCATTAACCCGTCCTGCTTGCTTCCCAGGCAGCATTGTTCAGCGTGAGTTGAATTCGTGCGCCATGTCGACCAGTGGGCTTACGTTGTCGTCCGGCGTTACGGGCAAGATGTCGTGGCCGAGGTTGAAGATGTGCTCTGGTCGTCCTGCTACGTCGCCGCACTCTTGCAGTCTGTGCGCGCAGCGCGGGCCGCTCGGAGAACAGCAGCGCAGGATGGAGATTGCTCTGCACGGCCAAGCCCTAAAAACGAGGCGCCGCTGGGCATCGACGCGGCCTAAGCGGCCGAAAGGAATAGTTGACGGCGTTTTGCCGCTGGCCAAACCGCGGAAGTTCAGTACGTACGCGCCGGCAGCGAAGGATCCTTCACTCGTCTTGCGACCTCGACGCCGCCAACCGGCAGCCCCGTCGGGTCAAGCAGGCCAACCTGCACCAGAACGCTGGCCTGGTCCCAGTAGATGTGCTCGTGAGACACCTTGCCGTCCTTGAAGCCCACTACCACGGTAACCACCAGTTCCACCGGCTTGCCGGTAGGCGCCACATCCGGCAACAACCAGTCCACCACAGCCGTGTGAGTGAAGCTGATGTAGATCTCCTCGACGATGCTGGACTCCCCTACCGTGCGGGAAAGGCCTTCCATCTTCACGTCCGGCGGGAAAAAGCGGCCGACCAGGTGGTCGCGATAGAACGCATGGACACTTTCCCGGCCGTAACCACCGGCCCGCGTCGGCACATGGTTCAGGTGCGGGTTCTCGCCCATCGTGGCCATGGTGACTTCGAGATTGCCTTCCAGTTCGGCGCCGACGTGCCGCTCGAAGAGAGTCACCATCTGCTTCTGTTGCTCTGATAACATTTAGCCCTCCCGTGAAACTGCTGTTTAGTTGACGCCGACCGCAAAGCCCACCGGACCTTCGGATGCAGACAGGCCAGCGTAAGCGGAGACCCCCTCGCTATTTCGGCAAGGCGATAGTCGTTTGACAGTTCCGGTCGCTGGCCGTGCATAAAAAAGTTAAGCAGAGGAAAAACACTTGATGCTTGACCGCGTGCCCCTGTGGCTGTCGATTGCGCCGAAGCACGCGGGTTTTCAGGTAGTCGGGGACATCGAGGAAAAGAGCGCGATCCACGTCGCTCGGACGTTCATGGAGCGCAAGCGCAACTACGTGGAACAGCACTTCTGGGCGCGGGTACTTTGTTTCGATGATCGGTCGGGGCGAGACGGTGATCAGAGGGTACATCCGGCACCAGGAAAGGGCGGACGAGCGAGCAGCTTACGCGGTTGAAAGCTCTCGGCTTTGCCAGGGGAGAGTTGCGAGTCAGGGAGGGATCGTGCGCCGACGCTGGCGGGACTGGATCGCGAAGCGGGTTTGCGACAAGCAAGGCACGGGTGTCAAGGATATCTGCCACAGGAACGTGCGCCTGTTCGTCTGACGACGCGTCGACCTGGAGCGAGTCGTGCGTTCGCGCAGTCGGGACGCCGTGGACGTGCGCGACGAGATGAGAAAGATATACCGACGATGAGCACCATTCCTCCTATTGCCGTCAGCGATCGTATTGCTCGTGTTGTCTTGAAGGGCTTCAGTGCCCTGCCGGCCGTGGTGCAGCGCGCCATTGCCGGCAAGCCGATCGTGATCGATGGGCAGGAACTGCAGCTATCAACTCAGTTGGGTTTGCGTCTGATCAGCTTGGTCGGCGGTGAATCTTTCGAAACCAAGTCCGTGCCTGTGGCTCGCGACGAGGTAGCTCGGCAACTCTGGATGATTGGCGACCCCGTACCGGTCGGTGAAATCCGCGAGTTTGAGATCGACGGGCCGCACGGCTCGATACCTGTGCGGCTTTACCGACCGGTTGATCCCGAGACCGACACTGCATTGGTAGTGTATTACCACGGAGGTGGCTGGGTCGTCGGTGATTTGGGCGAGTGCGATTCCGTGTGCCGCTTCCTGGTCAAGCATGCGAGAGTGTCGGTCCTGTCAGTGGACTATCGACTCGCACCGGAACATCGCTTTCCGAAGGGGCTGGACGACTGCCTTGCAGCATTCGATCACGCGGCAACGCACGCCAGGGAACTCGGCTGTGACCCGGATCTGGTCGGTGTGGCGGGCGAAAGTGCCGGAGGAAACATCACCGCTGTCGTGAGCCTCATGACCACAGATCGGGTGCGCATGGGAGGTGCGGCTCCGGTTCCAGCTTTTCAGATGCCATTCCAGCCGGTAACGGATCTTTCGAGCAAGCATCCGTCATATGAACTGTTCGGCAAGGGTTTCGGTCTGACTGAAGCTCAGATGGATTGGTACAAGGGGCACTACTTGAACTCTGCGGAGGAGGCTCTTGACCCGCGTGTTTCGCCGCTCCTGGCCAAAGATCTGCGTGGGCTGCCGCCGGCTCTGGTTGTAGTCGCAGGTTTTGACCCGCTTCGCGATGAGGCCTTGGCCTATGCCGGGCGCATGCAGGAAGCCGGCGTGCCAGTTGCAGTGCGCCTGTTTCCTGGAGCCACTCACGCAGAACTGAATGCGACTGGAGCGGGCAATACCTCCCGGGAGGCGCTGCTCGAAATCGTAGGTGCGATGAGTGTGTTGATCGGGTTTGCTCGGGCGCGTTCCCGGAGTTGACTGCGCACTCGTGGACTCTTTTCCACTGGAGAAACATGAATGCACGTCGTGCGGCTGGGGTGAGGGGAGTCATGCGCTGATGTTTAGCGAACAGATCATCGTCATCACGGGTGGATCATCCGGCCTCGGTCTCGAATTGGGCCGCCGACTCGCCGCGGAGGGCGCGCGCCTCATTCTCATTGCGCGCGACCGGCAGAAACTTGATCGGGCGGCGCAGGAATTGCGCTCCTGCCACGGCGGCACACACGTCAGCGTCGAGTCCTTGGATGTCTGTGACGAAGCCGCAACCAATGCCTGCATGCAGCACATCGCAGACGTACACGGCCGCATCGACATGCTCATCAACAGCGCAGGCATTCTGCGCGAAGGCTATTTCGAGAAGCTGGCACTGATGGACTTCCGCGATGTCATGGAAGTCAACTATTTCGGCCTGCTGATCGCCACCCGCGCGGCGCTGCCGCACCTAAAGGCGAGTCGCGGCCGACTCGTCAACATCTCCTCGATGGCAGGTCTGGCCGGCGCTTTTGGCTACACCCCGTATTGCGCTTCCAAGCACGCGCTCGTCGGCCTCACAGAGTCGCTGCGCTACGAACTCGAGCCAGAGGGAATCAAGGTGCATCTCGTCTGTCCCGGGGAATTCGATTCACCGATGGTGGACGAACTGGAGTGCTATCGAACGCCGGAAAATCGTGCGCATGCGCAAACGATTCCCAAGGCAACTGTCGCGACCATCGCCGATGCGACGTTGGACGGCATTCGTGCCGACCGGTTTCTCATAGTTACGGGCAGAGCGACACGGCTGGCCGCGTTTGCGAATCGTCACTTTCCCGCACTCACCCGTGTGTTTGGTGACCGCACGATCAGGCGCGTCCGACGTACCCGGGCTTGAACGGCCGCCCGGTCGTCGGCGCCGCGGCAGTGTCGCTTTTTCGCGAGCACCTGCACGTTTACAGATAGGCAGAACAAACGGCCTGCTCGAAAGAATCTCCCTGCCACCTCGCGCCTTGTTTTAGGGTCGCAGCACGAATGTTGCGTCGACCACGAGCCGTGAGCCCGCGGCTAAACATCCAGATCGCACTGGTCGATTCGAACTGCGTCTACTTCCGGGTTCTGCAGCGGCCACAATCCGCGCGCCGCAAGGAGTGCGACGACTGACGCCGACGGCGCCACCGTGATGGTCATCGCGAGCAATCCGGGATTTGGTTTATGGATGCCAAAGAATGCCGCAAGCACGGCTGCGATATTGCGGGTGCACATTCGTGGTGTCGTGGTGCTTCGCGGACCATGCTTCAGGCCGAAGCCGATCGTATACGACACGAAGGTCATTGGGACGAGAAGCAGGATCAGCGCAACCGAAAGATTCTCTTGCGACGAACGATGGTCTTCCTAATCGAAAAGTTTGACCTCCAGGTTTTTGAAGCGCATGCGGTGCTTGCGAGTCCGCCGCGGGTTTCTCTTGGTTGGCTCGACGGATGTACTGGGACTGCCGCATCTCCCAGGCAAAAGGACGGGTGAGGTACGACACCATGAAAAACACCAGACTGATTTTTGCCGCTTGTTTCTTCGGCGCGCTGCTCGGGGCATCGTCCGTCGCTTTCGCGGTGCTGACCGACGGTAAGTTCGACCGCCACCATGTTTTCGACTGCCAGCGCGGTTCGAGCGACCCGCAAGCCGGGCAGCCCTTCTCGGCTTCTGATTTGTCCGTTCCTTACCGAGACAACCTTGAGCCGTATCACCTCGCGTCCGGCGAGTACGTGAAGTTCTTCTACCTCGGGGGAGCCTGCGCAAACGGTGCGGTCGGCCTCGGCCGCTACGATGCTCTCGGCAACTTCGTTGAAGCGATTTCCGCCGCCGGCAGCGTGTGGGGCTTGGGCAGCGAAGGGTTGCTGTACATCTCCGACAACGGCGACGTCGGCACCTTCATCGCGAATGCGGGAACTTACAATTACGGTGATGCGGTGACTTACACTCCGATCTACGGAAAGGTGGAGGACTGTGCCGTGCTCAATGCCTACAGTCCGACAACGGAAGTCGTACCGTTCGAGATCTGTCCCGCAACGCCTGACTCCTGCAACGCGCCGCTCACGTCGACCATCACCGTGAAGACCGGTTCCGATCCCTCGAAAAACCTTTTCAAGTGGAACTGGAAGACCGGTGACGTCGTCACGGAATACTTCGGTTCCCCGGACTATAATGTCCTCCAGGAGTTCGACCTCTGCGTCTACGACGGCAACAACGATCTGTGGATGCAGGGAGCCATTTTCGGAGGGGGAACCTGCGGCAAGAAGAGCTGCTGGTCCAGCAATGGCGTGGTAGCCAAGTACAAGAGCAAGATTCCGAACGAGTCGGGAATCACCGGCGTGACGGCGAAGACGGTGATCGCCAAGGGCGCGATCTCGATGAGCGGCAAAGGAGCGAACCTCGCCTTCGGCTACTTGCCGATCTATCCGGGAGGCGGCGTCACGGTGCAACTGCGCGTCAGCCCCGGCGTCTGTTGGAGTTCGAACTTCGCGTTGAAAACAAATAGCGCAACCGGTTTCTCCGGCAAGTGAAAACTCGCGGGGTCGACCGGAACCTCCGGTCGGCCCCCGTACCGTCCTGGAACGAATCCGCCGCGGCTTGCCGCCCTTCG
>CAITLU010000045.1 GCA_903893315.1 uncultured bacterium | reverse complement strand
TAAAATTCAGCTAGTTATGGCCTTATGGTCACGTGCTGAATGATCGTGACGTCACGAGCGGGCAAGGCGAAAACCCTCATTGCGGCCCTCATCTATTCCCGAGGCATACCGCCATATCTAGACAGTGGGGCCGCCTGTCCGCCGCCGTCCTCCAGCGACTCCTGCTGGGCCATCGACCAACACGGTTGCGATAACGACGACGGCAGAGGGCTCTAATCAAGGAGACCACGATTGGTCACCATGCTCTCAGATAGGTACTAGGCTCCGGTAGGTGTGCTTGGTCGGACGCTTACATATCGACAGTTCCCGAAGGCGCGCTCAAGGTCTTGCGCGACCTGGCCATGTGCATTGTCGACCGCCCGCTCGAGGTCGGGCAAGCTCATGTCCAAGACCTGCTGAAGCAGTCTGGTTTCGCGTGTGTCGCCGCCGGTCTGGAACTGGACGTTCCCCGGCGGTTGGGAAGCTACTTGGTCGAGCGGCCCTGCGCTGCCCCGTTCGGCACCGGCATCGACATTGCTCCGCCGTCCCCGAAGATCGGACCCCGGTAGGCCGGATCCTCTCGGATTTCTTCCGCTGCCGCCCAAGTTGCGCGAGGCTTCAAAGGCGTCGACGTCGGCGTTGTGGCCGGCGACTGAGGCTGCGCGACCACGATGCGATGATGCACAGGTCACCGGCGCGGCGACCTTCCGCGAATGCGCCGCGTGAGCACGTGGCCACCGGCCCCGGTCAGATATGGAGCTGGGACATCACATATCTGCGCAGCTCAGTGCGCGGCGCGTTCCACTACCTGGATCTGATCGAGGACGTGTGGAGCCGCAAGATCGTCGGCTGGGCCGTGCACGACGAGGAAGCCATGGAACATGCAGCCGTGCTGATCGATACAACGACAACGCCGTCGCGGGGCAATGCAAGTAAGCTCGTGCTGCACTCGGACAACGGCGGCCCGATGAAGGGCTCGACGATGCTGGCTACGCTGCAGCGGCTCGGAATCGTGGCCTCATTCAGCCGGCCGAGCGTGAGCGACGACAACCCATACTCCGAGGCTCTGTTCCGCACGCTCAAATACCGACCTGAGTACCCGCAGAAGCCGTTTGTCTCGATCGAAACGGCGCAAGCGTGGGTGGCCTGGTTCGTCGGCTGGTACAACGAGGAGCACCTGCACAGCGCGATCGGTTTCGTCACTCCGGCGCAGCGTCATGCCGGGGTTGATAAAACGATTCTCGCCAACCGCACGACGGTCTACGAGAACGCGCGCCAGCGTCATCCCGGCAGGTGGAGCGGTGAAGTACGAAACTGGAAGCGGATCACGGTGGTGAAGCTCAATCCGGTCAACGCCGCAGCGGCGTCGACCGTGGCTCAGGACATCGCCGCGTGATTCAACCTCAGGCGGCAACTACTTTGACACCGACCGCCGGCGGGCATCTCGGGTTAAGCGCCGAGACGTTATCCGACATCATCGGCAAGTTGGACTGGAGTTTCGATGCGAAGGCGGGCACGGTCGCGGTCAGTCGTAAGCCTTTACAGGTCGATGGCACGCGAGTGAAGATCAACAGCTTCATGTTCGGCATTCCGATCCTGAAGGTCCACGCAGACGACGAGGCTGCGCGGCGCTTCTTCTTCGATACCGGCGCGGCCGTGTCGTACTGGCAGAACGAGCGCATCGAGAGCCACGCACAGGCGGGAGTCTACCAGGACTATTTCCCCGGCTTCGGCTCGTTCGAGACGCAGACGTTCCGCGTACCGTTCCGGCTCGAGACAGTGGGTGACGACGACGCTGTCGTGACCCCACTGCGTACCGGCACGCTGCCGAAGGCGCTCGCTGGGATTGTCAAAGGAATCAAGTGTGAGGGCATCATCGGCAACGAAGTTCTGCTCAACCGTACGTTCGGCTACTTCCGGAGGCGCAGGCTGATCGTGCTCGGCAGCCACGGCCTCGACTAGCAGCGAAGGATGCGGATTCGATAGGGGCTCGCAGCCACCGCCCAGTGAAGCGGCGACGGTGCCAGCGCCCGGCAGAGTAAAGGAAGCAGGCGGCGCATCGCATCGGGTGAGGGCGTCCAAGAAACGGCACTTGACGTCGGACGGAGTATCAAGTGACCTACCTGCGCCGACTCCGGCGACCTATCCGTCACACCCGAAAGCCCCGTCCGCACATCAAGCATTGACCTGTGGCGTAACCGAAGGGAGTCTCTCGCCTGCGGCCTGTGCACCGGCCGCGTGAGCGCAGCATGCGACGCATTCTAGAAACCATCCGCGCTCTGAGCCCGTTCCTGCTGCCGGCGGTGGTGGTGGGGTTTGTCATCTATGGCGAGATTTCGCAGCCGCGTCTTGCGGTCACTCTGCGCAATGCGGCATTCGACAGCTACCAGCGCTCGCGTCCACGCCTGCGTCCACCGACGCCGTCACCGGTGGCGGTAATCGACATCGATGAATCGAGTCTGGCACGCCTTGGTCAGTGGCCGTGGCCGCGCACTGTGGTCGCCGCACTCGTGGATGAACTCACCGAACTGGGCGCTCGCACGATCGCCTTGGATATCGTGCTTGCCGAGGCCGACCGGACTTCGCCGAGCGCGATGATCGAAACCTGGCGGGCGCACGGCGAGCTTGCCGGACTGCTCCAAAAGATGCCGGACCACGACGCGATCTTTGCTCGCTCAGTTGCCAAGAGTCCGGTGGTTACCGGCTTCGCGCTGACCGACCAGAAGGAGGGCGTCGCGCCTGCGCTCAAGGCAGGCTTCGTCAGGGCGGGCGACGATCCCGGCATGTTCTTGCCGGAATACTCGGGTGCGGTTACGACTCTGCCTGCCATCGAAGCGGTCGCCGCCGGAAACGGTGCGCTCAACTTCACGCCCAGCGGCGACGGCGTAGTGCGCCGCCTTCCTTTGGTTTTTCGTCTCGGTGATCAGCTCTACCCGTCCCTGGCAGGCGAAGCGGTTCGAGTGTGGACGGGCGCCGGCAGCTACGTGATCAAGACGTCGGGTGCCAGCGGAGAGAACCGATTCGGCGGACGTACCGGCATCGTCGGCGTGCGTATCGGCGACAGCGCAATACCGACTGACCGCGAAGGGCGAGTGTGGATTCACTATTCGTACATGCACAAGGAGCGCTGGTTCCCGGCCTGGAAGGTGCTCGCTGGAGATATCAAGCGCGAGGATGTCGCCGGCAAGATCGTTCTGGTCGGTACCTCGGCCGCCGGACTCAAGGACCTGCGCTTCAGTCCCATCGAGGGCGTTTTGCCAGGTGTCGAAATGCACGCCCAGGTGATTGAGCAGATCCTCGATGGGAGTTTCCTGGTACGTCCTGATTGGGCAACGGCCGCCGAGGTATTGTTCACGCTGACGATCTCGCTGGCTCTCATCGCGTCGATCTTCCGGCTCGGTCCACTGTGGTCGGCGTTGGCCGGCGCGGTCGCGGTCTGCGGCGCCGGGCTGATGTCGTGGTGTGGCTTCCTCTTCGCTGGCTGGCTCTTTGATCCTCTGGTTCCGGCCCTCGGTGCAGGGGCCGTGTACCTCGCGTGCTCGATCCCGCGTCACTTCAAGGCCGAGAGCGAACGCCGCTGGATCCGCGACGCCTTCTCCAGCTACATCTCTCCGAACCTCGTCGAGTATCTGATCGAACATCACGACCAGCTGCGACTCGGAGGTGAGCGCCGCGAGTGTACCTTCGTGATGACCGACCTTGCCGGTTTCACGACGCTCGTGGAGCAGAGCGATCCCCAGACAGTCGTTACGCTTCTCAACGAATACCTCGACGGCATGGTCGAAATAGCGCTTGCCAACGAGGGAACGCTCGACCGAATCGTCGGTGACGCGGTGGCGGTAATGTTCTCGGCTCCGGTCGAGCAACCCGATCACGCCGAGCGCGCCTTGCGCTGCGCACTCGAATTCGATCGCTTTGCGTGCGCGTTTCGCGAGCGTAAGACGCGCGATGGGCTTGCTCTCGGCATCACCCGCATCGGCGTGCATACCGGGGTCGTCACCATCGGCAACGTCGGTGGCAAACGCCTGATAGACTACCGGGCTCTGGGTGATCCGGTGAACACCGCGGCGCGCCTGGAGACAGTCAACAAACAGATCGGCACCCGCGTGTGCGTGAGCGAGTCCACGGTGTCGCGTTGCAAGGCTTTCCTCGGCCGGCCGGTCGGCCGCCTGGTGCTCAAGGGGAAGCGAGAAGCGCTCGAGGCTTTCGAGCCGCTCGACCCGCAAGCCGCCGCGTTGCCGCACGTCGTCGCCTACCGCGCGGCCTACGCATTCCTGGAGAGCGGCGACGCGAGGGCGGCAGAAGCTTTCGCGGCTATCGCCGATTGCGATGCGTTGGCCGCTTTTCACTTGCAGCGCTTACAGCGCGGTGAGGCCGGAACTACAGTCGTCCTCTCCGAGAAGTGAAGCCTCTCCCGCCCGCCGATCTATCGACGGGGCGGGAGAGGCAAACTCGGCGAGGGCGGGGCAGGCACGTCGCGCGTGCGCGCTCGAAAACGTCAGCGTATGGAAATTTCGACGCGACGATTCAGGGGTTCGGCAACCCCGTCGGCGGTCGGAACTGCCGGCGATTGTTCGCCGAAAGCGCGTAAGTGCACGCGCGCCGGATCCACTCCGGCATGAATTACGCTTGAGCTGATCCACTCAGCGCGTTGGTCGGACAGCTTCATGTTGTACTCGTCCGCGGCTCTGCGGTCGGTAAAACCGTCGATCACGATCTCGGGGGCCGGCCACTTATGCACAGTGATCAGCAAATCGTCCCAGGTCTTGCTCGACATACGGTTGGGAAGAACCTGGTTCCTGTCGAAATACAGGATGAAGCGTACGGGATCCGGCGGAGCCCCGGTCAGCACCTGCCAGAAAGTGCGGTGAATCTGTTCGCCTTTTAAATCCACTTGTTTGCGGTTGCGGTTGAAGCCGGTCGCCTTGGCCGCTTGGTTTACCGTACGTTCGCCGCTCTCACCTTTCAGGATCACGGTGCCGACGCTGCCGTCAGGGTTGGGCATCACGATCACGTAGCTGCGCGGAAGCGTCGAACACCCGACAAGCATGGCCGCGAGGAACACGAATCCGGCGCCGCCGCGCACGAGCGTTACCACGACGTCCTCGATCGGCGGCTCGGGGACACCGGCGCCGCTGCTGGTCGCGGCGCGCTTTCGGGGACGAGCACGCGCGACGGCGGCTCGGTCTTGGGCGATGAAAATCCCAGCCATCCGAACCAGTTGCGTGGCGGATCCACGTTGATGGCGACCCTGGTGCCGCGCACGCCGACGGTTCCATCAGGTGTCGCGAGGGTAACGGCTTCCGGAGAAGTCTTGGCGATCAGACCGGAAACGTAGAACAGCGTTCCCTGCATCAGGCTGGTGACGAACGAGAACTTGCCGTCAGCCGGCGCGTACAGGTAATCGTCGATCACGACGTGAGCGTCAGGACCGACGGTTATCATCGTCTCGTCTACGAAAGTGATTCCGACCGAGCCGTCCTTTCCGGTCACAATGGAATCATTCTTTTCGATGGCAAGGCCGATCGTCGCAGGGATGTCTGCCTTGACGCGCTGTAGACGGGCGTCGCCGTTCACGGTCTTCACCGTGCCAATGGACGCAGCTTGGACCGTGCCTGCCATCATGGCCAGCAGACATACGGCCGTGGGGACGTGAAGTAATCGCACTACTCTTGCCTCCTTCTCCGCGTTAGTAGCGGCCGGCGAACTCTTTCCAACAGACATCAGGCTTTTGCTCTTTCGAGGAACCCGCAGGGGCACAGTTCGACGCATTTACCGCAGCCCTCACAGCGATCCAGCGCCAGAGTGAAGTATGCGCCAGGCTGTAGCGTTGCAAGCCGGGCATAGCCACTGACATTGCAGTACATTGAGCAACGCTGGCAACCGAAGCAGGAACCGCACGAAAAACACCGTGACGCTTCGTAGCTGAAGTCGGCCGCGTCGATCGTCTCGACTATTTCCTGGTCGGGCTCGGCCAGCCGCTCCGGGACCGGCCGTTTGGCGATGTCGAGTGGGGCGGAGGCCGGGTAACAGTCGGCCTTGATCCGGTCACTCGTGATGCCCGGAGCCGAGGCCGACTCCGTCGCGCAAAGTCCGCGCAGCCTGGCGTGAACGGCCTGAGCAGCCGCACGGCCGTGCCCGAGCGAGAGGCTGACCAGCCCGAGCCCCAGCACGTCGCCGCCGGCGAGGATGTCACGGTCGATCCAGGCGTCGGCCGCCGCCGGAGACGCAGCCAGTGAGCTTTCGACGTGTTCGAGCCCGCTCCAGTCCGGCTCCTGCGAAATCGCCGCGATCACCGAGTCTACGCGGATGTCGCGGAAAGCACCGGGGATCGGGACCGGCGATCTGCGCCCTCCGCCGTCAGGCGCACCGAGTTCCATCGCCTGTACTCTGACCGCTTGCACGGCCGCGCCGTCGTCGGAGCCGCTTCGCACGATAGCCACCGGCGCCGTCAGGTACTCGATGACGACGCCCTCGTCCAAAGCGTCATCGACTTCGCTTGAGATGGCGGGCATCTCTTCGCGCGTCCGGCGATAGAGCAGGGTTACCTGCGCGCCGGCGCGCTGCGCTGTTCGCGCCGCGTCGATCGCAGTGTTGCCGCCGCCGACGACCGCCACGTTTCGCCCCAACACGACCGGTTTCCCGGAGTTAACAAGTTCGAGGTAGACGGTGCCTCCCCAGACTCCAGGTCCTTCTTCTCCATCGACCTGCAAGAGGCGAGCTCTTTGCGCTCCGATGCCGACGAACACCACCGCGTGACGTCGCTGCAGTTCCTCGACGGAGATGTCGGTACCTGCGGCGGTGCTCAGTTCCAGGCGGATTCCCAGATCGAGGATGCGCTGTATTTCAGCGAGTACGACGGCCGTGGGGAGACGGTACTCGGGAATCCCGAAAGTGAGCATCCCGCCCGGTCGGTCGTGCTTTTCGTAAACAGTCACGGGATACCCGCGGCGAGCCATCTGGTACGCAAAGCTGAGTCCCGCCGGCCCGGAGCCGACCACGCCGATGGACTCGTGATGGCGGTCGCCGCCCTCGCGCGGCAACGGGACGCCTGCCTCTAAAGACCAATCGCCGAGGAAGCGCTCGAGCGCATTGATGCTGACCGCTCCGTCGTAGTCTCCGCGGTTGCAGGCAGTCTCGCACGGATGAGGGCACACACGTCCGGTCGTTGACGGCATCGGGTTGCGCGCTGCGAGAATGTTCCACGCACCGAGGCGGGCCTCGTCCTCGGTCAGTCCGAGCTTCTCGCGTTGAGCGATCATGCCGACCCATCCGCGGACGTCGCCGCCGGCAGGGCATCCGGCCTGGCAAGGAGGAGTCTTGGCATCGCGGCTCGGTCGCGTCACTTGCAGGTGGAACACCTCGTCGTGAGCATCGCCGGGTGCGCGCAGCGCACCCAGTGTATCGTCACGGCTCACGCTCAAGCCTCTTTGCGGTCGGCACCGGCCGAATCCGTGGTTGCCGTTCCATCCTGATCGAGACGACGACGCAGTTCGACGACCTCGGCGCTCAAAAGCCGTACGCGATCACCCAGACTGCGCAGTGTATGGAAAGCCAGAGTCGGGTCTTCGCGTACACGGCGCAGAAAGGTGCGTTTGTCGACGGTCAGCACACGCGCCTCTCCCAGCGCGCGTACCGTGGCCGAGCGCCGTTCCTGATCCAGAAGCGCCATCACACCGAAAGTGTCGCCGCGCCCGAGAATCGCCAGTTGCGCCTCGCTGCCGCGGTCCTCTCGTATCACCTTCACGCGGCCGGTCTGGACGACGAACATGCAGTCTCCGACATCGCCCTGCGCGATGATCGTCTCGCCGTCTTCATAGACCTTTCCCAAGCCACTGATACTCACTGCATACCCTCCGTCGAACCCGGACGTCCGGCCTTCGGCCAATTGGCTGCCAGCAGATTGCCGAGTAGTCCTGCGATGAAGCCCGGATGCATCCCACGCATCATGATGTCCTTGTATGGAGCGCTGCCCGAGAACACGTCCCAAAGGATGCCGCTAAGCCTGCGGGGAGAAGTCGCGCTTTGCTGCTCCAGTGTCGTCATGCGGAGCAAGGCACGGCGCGTGAAACGGAATCGCTGGAAGAGGTGACTTCCTTTGAAGACGGCCCTTCCTATCGCGTTGTCGGACGTGATCATGCGGCAGGTCGGAGCGAAATACTCGCGAAAATTCTCTTCCGCTATGCCGTGCAGGACCGCGGTCAGAGCGGCAGCCTTGGCGGTACGGTAGGAAGAGCCGATGCCGTCCTTGTAGAGGCGCGCGACTCCGGTGTCGCCGATCATGACGAAACGATCACCGAACGGCTGGGGATGCGGTCGAACGTTGATGCGAGGAAAACAATGGCACACGTTGCCAGGAACTACCCCGCCGGGAAAACACTCGCGTACCTGCGGGCTGTTCAGGAACGCGTTGACCAGCTCTTCGTCGACGTCGTGCCCGAGCATGCACATCGTCACGTACTCGTCTTTGGGAATCAGCGCCGCGAACTCCAGGCGCGGCAAGTCCATCAGGAACACGTGCATCGAGTTCCCGAAATACGAATTGACCACGTCGCGGCCGAGTTGAAACTCGCAGATGAACGTCGTCAACGTCTGGGCGCGGCGAGGTGCGACACCTGCGGGCGCGATCTGTCCCGCCAATGCCGTATTGATGCCAGCCGCGACGGCTACGAAATCGTAACTGCCGGCGGCGCCGTCGGCGCAGGTTATCCGCGCGTCGGAAGGGGAGAACTCGACTCCAGTGACCAGGCGGCGGTGCAGAGTTGCGCCGTGCTCGCACGCCAGTTCCTGCAGAAAACGATCGAAGCCGAGAAGCATACGCGGCTCGGACGAACGGGGACCGTTGCCGCGAGACACCGCCGCGATGCGCTGCTCGTGCAGGGCCGTTTCGATGCGGACCTGTCCCACGTCCATGTGCAACTGGTACGAATCGATGCCGCGCTGCACGGCGTCCGGCGGCAAGTTGATGCCTTCGGCCGCCAGAAGCTGCACCAGCGATTCGGAAACGATGCCGCCGCAGTGATTGCAGCCGGCGGGACCGCAGTGGGTGAAAGGACGAGGCTCGAATATGTCGACCGTCAATTTGAGATCGACGAGCTTGGCGAGATTTAGAAGGAAGTATGAAAAAAAGGATCCAGCGGGTCCGCCGCCGACGACGGCCACACGGGCGCCATTTTCCAGAGTAAGCGGGCTCGGCCTGGCGCAGGCTCCCGAGGCGCCGGCCGTACCTGCGACAGGATTCGTAGTCACGTTGTAATCCTCGCCTCGTTACATCACCGGAAACCCGGTTGGTGTTTGCCGTTCAGACCGGGAATCTGGCGCCTGAGTGCGAAGTCAGCAATAGCCGCCGTAGAAACTCTGTTTTGCAACCCACGCCGACGTCGGCCACGACGCCATCGGCCTCGGTACTAAAGCGCATGTCTTGATGTTGTCGGCCGAGGCAGTGTCGACAGGCCCTGGGGAATTCGCCATAACCTTCTGGACGATGGGCGGGCTGTGGCTGCGGCCGCAGCGAACGCAGCGTCGGAGCGCGAAAGCAGCATGGCCCTTTACCAGTGTCGCCCTGTAGGCTGCGAATTCCTTTCACAGGCCCCGTTGCGCGCCGCCGTCTCGCTGCACGCCGACGTGGATGCGGGCCGTCTTTTCGAGATCCTCGCCGCCGCCGCCGCGACTCCGAAGTGGGCTCTGCCGATCACGCAGGCACGTTGGCTGTCGCCCGCGCCCTTCGGCATCGGCAGCCGGCGCGTGATCACTTTTGCCGGCAGATTGGTCGGTCATGAGCGCTACATCGCGTGGGAACCGGGACGGCGGCTGGCCTATTCGCTGGAGACGACGAACGTACCTGGAATCGAGGCCCTGGCCGAGGAATACCGCATCATCCCTTCCTCGGGTGGGGGCTGTGAACTGAGTTGGACCCTGGCTGTCGGGATGCGGGGCCGCCTGGGAGTCTTCGCCGTGGCGGCGCGCCCCTTCATTCACGCGGCGCTGTGGCGCATGTCGAGGGACCTCGTAAGCTACGCCGCGAACCCCTGACGCTGCACGGCAGGCCGCCGACCCTTTGCCGTAGAGAAGGAACCGCCGGAGTCGTCACGGCCGAAACAGTTACCGGTCCCGCATGCGTAAGCTAAGGAGTGGTCCGACCACCGGACCTCCGACGTCAAGACGCCGGCGGACAGAGCGACAATGAGCCTCGACATCCAAAGAATCGTTCCGATCAAGAAGGCCAGGCTCGCCGGTGAGATCATCGGACAGTTGCAGAAGATGATTCTCAGCGGAGAACTGGCGGCGGGGCACAAGTTGCCGCCCGAGAGGGAACTTGCCCAGGCCTTCGACGTCAACCGGGCGACCATTCGCGAAGCTCTCAAGAAACTCGAAACGCTCGACCTCATCGAGATTCGCCACGGCGACGGCGTCTATGCTCGCAACTACCTGCACAGCACCAACCTCGATCTTCTCCGGGCGATGCTGGAGCAGGGCGGTGACTTCAAACGTGACGTGGTCAGGAGCCTGTTCGACCTACGGCGAATGATCGTTCCGGAGATGGCGGCTCTGGTCGCCCGGACCAGGTCGTCCGCCGATGTTAAGGCGCTGCGCGGCGTCGTTCTGGATGACACCGGAATGACGCTGCTCGAAAAGGATCTTGCCGTTCACCGGGTGATCGCGGCGGCGAGCGGGAACCTGCCGTATCTCGTGCTGCTGAACTTTCTGCAAGATGCGACACACAACATCCTCGAAGACTTCTTCGAGGGCGAAGCCATCAAGGCGAAGATCGAGAAGCTCCACAAGGATCTATACGACGCGATCAAGTGGCGGCGGCCACAGGTGGCAAGACAGGTCATGCTCGACGCGCTGACCAGCTCAGCCAAGAGGACGCTCGAACTGCTCGCAAAGCCGCAAGCGAAGAAAGGCTGAGGGCGATGACGGCATCGAGCCGGCATTTCGCGAGATCAGGAGCGTGCTGCAGGAGCACGAGAGCAGGGGAGAAGAGAAATGAAGAACGAAAAGGACTTACAGCCTGATTGGCGCAACGACGTACCGGCCCAGGGGTCGTACCGTTCTCTCTTCAAATACGATCCGACCAAGTTCAGACATCCGAGTCCGGCGTGGTACCGGATGTTCAAGCAGGAGTTCGGGCTCAGCGACGATGATTTCAAGACGCGTCAACCAGGCGGCGACGAGCAGGTGTCGATCCGGCATGAGAGCCGCCTGAGCGAAACGCAGATGCGTGCCTTTGCCGACATCGTCGGCGAAGAGAACGTCGCCACCGACGATTACAGCAGGGTCAAGTACAGCCACGGAAAGTCGTTGGACGAAGACGTTAACCTGAGACGCAACGTCGTTGAGAAGGTGCCCGACATCGTCGTGCATCCCAGACACAAAGATGACGTGCGCAGGATCGTCGAGTACTGCAATGCCGAGAAGATCGCGCTGGTTACCTACGGCGGCGGATCGGGAGTCGTTTTCGGCACGCGACCTGAGAAGGGCGGCGTCGCGCTGGTCATGCGTACCCACATGAACAAGGTTCTTGCGGTCAGCGAGCTGAATCAGACAGCGACGCTGCAGCCCGGGCTGCTGGGACCGGACTACGAAAGAGCGCTCAATGCCGCTCCTGAGCAATTCGGCACCAGGCTGCGATACACTTGCGGACATTTCCCCCAATCGTTCGAGCTGGCTTCGGTCGGCGGCTGGGTCGTAACTCTCGGGTCGGGGCAGGCGTCCACCTACTACGGCGATGCCTACCACATCGTTCTCAGTCAGGAGTACGTGACACCGGCCGGCATCATCAAGACTCACGACATTCCCGGCACTGCCACCGGCCCGAAGGTCAACGATATATTGAAGGGCAGTGAGGGCGCCTACGGAGTTCTCGTGGAAGTAACGATGCGGATCTTCCGCTACCTTCCCGAGAACCGTCAGCGCTTTTCGTACATGTTCCCGTCGTGGGAGGCCGCGGTGGAGGCGAGCAGGGAGATTGCGCAGGGAGAGTTCGGGCTGCCGGCGGTGTTTCGCATATCAGATCCGGAAGAAACCGAGATCGGCCTCAAGCTCAAGGGCTTCAGCCATGGGTGGTTCGGCCGCTACATGAAGATGCGCGGCATGGAGCCGATGAAGCGCTGCCTGTGCATCGGCACGGCCGAAGGCGAAAAGGGCTTCGCCCGGCACGTCAGCCGCCAGGTGGCCAGGATCGTGCGATCGCACGGCGCCGTAAGCCTCACGGGATACGGGACCAAGGAGTGGGAAAAGGGCCGCTACTCCGACATCCACGTGCGCGAGGACCTTGTCGATTACGGCATCCTCGTCGATACCCTCGAGTCCGGAGTGTCATGGGAAAATGTCCACCGGCTGCATCAGGGCGTCAGGGAATTCGTCAAGAGCCGGCCCGGGACCTTCTGCCTCACGCACGCCTCGCACTTCTACAACCAGGGAACCAACCTGTACTTCATCTTCATGATGAAGCCGGACAGTCCCGAAGAGTTCTTCCAGTTCCGCAGCGACGTGGTCGCCAAGATTCTCGAGTACGGAGGGTCGATCAGCCACCACCACGGAATCGGCCGGATGTTCGCGCGCTGGATGGAGCCGCACCTTGGCAAGGAACAGATGGGTGTACTGAGGGCGGTCAAGAGACATCTCGACCCCAACAACATCATGAACCCCGGAGGAGTGCTGGACCTGGACTAGTGCGGAAGAGCGAACGTCCCTAGCGATATTTCGCCAGGTTCTGCAGCATGCGCTCGCGGATCGGGCGGTCCAGGGCCGGCTCGAAGGTGGTTGCGGTTATCATCTCGAAAAGCTGCATGTAGCGGTGTGAGAGTTCAGCGACCAGTTCGGCGGGTGCTTCGGGCAGCACCTCGTCGTGATACGGGTCGCAGTGATCCACGAACCAGCGGCGCAGGAATTCCTTGTCGATGTTCTCTGGCTCTTCGCCCTTGACGAAGCGGGTTTCGTAGCCCTCACGCAGCCAGTAACGGCTCGAATCGGGAGTGTGGATCTCGTCGATCAGCACGATGTCGCCGTCCTTGTCGCGGCCCAGCTCGTACTTGGTGTCCACCAGGATCAGACCGTTGGCCGCGGCGATTTCCTGTCCGCGCGCGAACAGCGCGCCCGCGATCGTCTCCAGCCGCGCCCAGGTGTCGGCGTCAATCATACCGCGCTCAATGATCTGCGCAGCCGAAACCAGTTCGTCGTGCAGATCGTCCTTGGTGGTCGGCGTCAGCAGCGGCTTCGGCAACGGCTGGTTCTTCACCATTCCGTCCGGCAGTTCGTGACCGCAGTAGTTGCGCGCGCCGCCCTGGTAGTTCTTCCAGATGCTGGTCGAGGTAGTTCCGGTGAGATAGGCGCGCATCACGAACTCGACGGGGAACACCTCGCACTTCCTGGCGATCGTCACGTTCGGGTCGGGGATCTCTATCACGTGGTTGGGCACGATGTCGCGGGTGTGCTCGAACCAGAAAGCGCTGACCTGGTTGAGCACCTGCCCCTTGAACGGCACCGCCGCCAGCACCCGGTCAAAGGCACTTTGCCGGTCGGTGGTGATCAGCATGAGCTTGTCGCCGAGGTCGTAGCGGTCGCGCACCTTGCCGCGAATCAACCCCGGGAAACCCAGGAACGCGGTGTCTTCAAGTACGTTGGTGAGGTGCTGGTGGATCTCGCGGGTTGAGAGCATGGCAATAGTCCGATCGCGCGCTATGTTTTATGGCCGAGCGGACTCATAGCCGAAGAACTCGATCTTGGGTAACGCGGGCCTCTGCGCTGCCGGACGATACCGCGACCGCTCAGCCTGGACGCTGTGGCCGCAGCCGGGAGCGGTCCCTCGTTCACGCGCCGGCAGGCGTCCTGGTGACGACGACGTGAACGCCGACCGCCACGGCGTCGCCGACGTGGATGAGGCCCAGCACGCTCGGGGCCTCGAGCCCGAATGCCATCAGCGAAACATCGAAGTCGGCATCGAAGACTACTTTGTCAGCGTCCTGCTGCCATGACGTAACGGTAGCGACCACCTCGCGTGTGACGTCCCGGATGGTTAGTTGGAAGGAAATGCGTTTGGCGGCGCCGGCCGCCGCGGCGTCGATGTCGGGGAAGTTTGCCTTGATCTGCGGCCAGTGCCGGTCGTCGAACATCGCCCACATGTTCGAGTCACGACTGCTGTTTGCAGTAACCATGCTGTGCACTTCCACCGCGGCTTCGGTTTTCCAGTGCCCCGCCAGGTCTGCGGTCTGGACAGGCAGGGTGAAAGTCGGAGCGGTGCCGTGAAACTCGTGAAGGGTGGAGGTACCGGTGAAATGCAGGTCGCAGACGGCCTGCAACGGCGCCGGTGCAGCGACGGCCTGAGTGCCGAGTAGCGCGACCGCTGCCACGGCGGCGACGACACTGGCGGCACGACGAACGAAAGCGCGGCGACTGGCGTTGGTGGTGGAGGTCATCATGGGCGCCATTGTAGGTGAGACGCGAGCGCGAACCGAACATGGCAGCGCCTGGAAAGGGGGCCTACGGCTTCGACTTTTTGTGGCGGTTTTCGTCGCGACCACCCGCACGCTGCATTGCCAGTTGCATGGCCACGGGTAACGCCTGAGCGCCGTCCCCGCCAAGCTGCAGATCCACGGCTTCGAGGCGACGAATGAGGTCAAGCACCTGGCGCCTTGGGTAGGGGCCGCCGGCCGCGCCGCAGAAATGGGTTCGACAACCGAAGGGCCGCGCGTCGTAGATGCGGCACCGGCCCTCGTCATTCAGCAGCGGGCAGGCTCCGTCTTCGCATGCCGCCACGGTGGTGCTTCCGACGGCGCGCAGGGCCAATGCCGCGACCACGGCCTCGCCGCGGGTCAGGTAGGGCGTCAGGCCCGTGAGTTTGAAGCGGCAGCATTCGGTAAGGAGTCGGCAATCGCGATCAATCGGACGTGCCTGCAAGTCCCGATAGACCTCACGCACCTCGCTCAGTGAAGCGGCAGTGCGCGCTTCACGAAGAGGATCAGGCCGGCCGTTCATCTTGGAATTACCGCGCACCGGGCCGGCGCGATCGGCACCGGCTTTGCCGCCTCCATCAACGATAGACGCCGAGATGTCGAAGCCCGGCGATCAGAAGAGCCGCTCCGACGGTGGCAACGATCAGCCGGGCGATCAGCCCGAAAGCACGAAACCCGAGCAGGCCGAAAATAAAGTGGCCTATCACCGAGCCGAGCACACCGACCGCGATGTTGGCGAAGATCCCCATCTGACCGTCGGTGTGCATAAGAATGCTGGCCAACCAGCCAACCAGCCGACGATGCCGCCGATGATCAATGAAAACAGAAAACCCATCTTCGATCTCCTTGGCGAGAAACGGTCCTCGCGTGACGCATCGGCGCGACGCTAACAAAGGGCGTGGTTTCGTGCGAGCGTCGGTCCGGCAACGCAGGCAGCGAGTCTAGGACTACTGGACTGGGACTCGGTCGCCCAATAAGAGCGGGACTGCGGACGCCGGTCCTGCGAGCGCGGCGGTCTGGGCCTTGCGCCGAGGAAAACGATGAAATTCCCTTACCGTCTCTATCTCATGGACGTCTCCTACTTCAGCGGCAAGATGGAGGCCTACCTGCGCTACAAGGAAATTCCCTTCGAACGCCTGGAGCCGAGCTGGGGCGAGATCAGTCGTGTCCTGTATCCGAACACGGGGCTGATGAAAGTACCCGTCGTGGAGACGGCCGAGGGACTGTGGCTGCAGGACTCCACTCCGATGATCGACTGGTTCGAAGAGCGCCACGGCACTTTTCCCGTGCTTCCCGAAGATCCGCATCAAGCCTTCTTCTGTCGATTGCTGGAAGACTACGCGGACGAGTGGCTGTGGCGGCCGGCGCTCTACTACCGTTGGGCGTTCGACAACGACGCCAGGCTCAACAGCTCGCGATTCATTCGCGAGTTCCTATACGACACCACGCTTCGCGGGCCGGGTCAGGCCTTCTTCGTGCGTATGCGTCAGCGCCGTTACTACGTGCGAGGCGACGGCGTGACGCCCGCAACGCGCGCCCACGTCGAAGGCACCTACCTCGGCGCGCTGGCGAGACTCGAAACGATCCTGGAGAAACAGCCGTTTCTTCTCGGGGACGCGCCGTGCCTGGCCGACTTTGGTTTCTTCGGCTCGATGTTCCGCCATTTCGGCATCGACCCTACTCCGTCCAAGATCATGCGCAGCACCGCGCCCGCCGTGTACGCTTGGGTGGCGCGGTTGTGGAACGCTCGCGGCTCCGATCTCCCGGGCGGCGCGCAAAGCGGCGCGCAAGGCCGATGGAGTGACGCGTGGCCGGCGGCCGGAAACCTTCCGCAAGGATGGGGCGGGCTGCTCGACGACGTCGGCGCCACATATCTCCCGTACCTGCTTGCCAACGCAGTGGCGTGGAAAGAGGGCAGGCGGCGCTTCGATCTTACGGTCCAGGGCGTCACCTATCGGTCGTTGCCGACCTTGCAGTATCGGGTCTGGTGCCGCGAGCAGTTGCAGCGGCATCTGGCGCAGGTTCCTGCTGCGGCCAGAACCGCAGTCGAGCAGCGTCTGCAGGAGCACGGGTGCCTGCAGCCTTTACAGGCAGAGGGCGTGATTGCATCGCATCTGAACGAAGGAACGTCGCCACCAGTGTGCACGCCGCGCAAGGTTGGCAGGTTGGACATGCTGTGGCGATCGGTGGTGGGAACCCACTGGTACAAGCCCGGGGAGCCGCGCAGAGGCTGAGCCGGGTTCAATGTCGCGGCGGTGGTGTTGCCCTTACCGCCCGGCAGCTTTCCGCCTCGGCCTGTGAGGCTCTACCGTGTCAGGCAACGTGCTGGCCGCCAACGGGAGAGCGCGGCGAAGGCTTGATCCCCAGAGCGCCGAGCAGTTCGCGATCGTGATCGCATTCGGGATTGCCGGTGGTCAGAAGCGTGTCGCCGAAGAAGATCGAGTTTGCGCCGGCCAGCAGGCACAGGGCCTGAGCCTCGTCGCTGAGGCCGCTGCGTCCCGCCGACAGCCGCACACGCGAAGCCGGCATCAACAGGCGCGCAGTGGCAACCATGCGCACGAACTCGAACGGTTGCACCGGCGGCCGGTCGGCAAGCGGCGTGCCCGGCGCCGTGACCAGCGCGTTGATGGGCACGCTCTCCGGATGCACCGCCAGGTTCGCCAGTTCCACCAGCATCGCGCAACGGTCATCGATCGACTCACCCATGCCGATAATGCCGCCGCAGCAGATCGTGATTCCGGCCTGGCGCACGTTGCGCAAGGTCTCCAGACGTTCGTCGTAGCTGCGGGTGGTGACGATCTTGCCGTAGTACTCGCGTGAAGTGTCGAGGTTGTGGTTATACGCGACCAGCCCCGCGTCCTTGAGCCTTGCTGCCTGAGATGCGGTGAGCATGCCGAGGGTTACGCAGGTTTCCATGCCCAGCTGGGTTACCCCGCGGACCATTTCGCAGACACGGTCGAACGGCTCGCCGTCGCGCGCCTCGCGCCAGGCGGCGCCCATGCAGAAGCGCGTCGCACCTTCGGCCTTGGCGGTGCGCGCGGCGGCCAGAACCTCATCGATCTCCAACAACGGCTCCTTGTCGACGCCAGCCGCATAGTGGGCGCTTTGCGGACAGTAGGCGCAATCTTCCGGACAGCCTCCGGTCTTGATCGAGAGCAAGGTGCAGAGCTCGACTTCGTCGGCAGGTTGGAACTGCCGGTGTACGCCCTGGGCGCGAAACACCAGATCGGTCAACGGAAGGTCGTGGATGGCCCTCACTTCGGTGAGCGTCCAGTCGTGACGGAGAGGCGCGATATTCATCGGGGCTACTTACTGGGACGGGGCGCACGGCGCAAGGCGCCATCGCCCCTTGAAAGGCCGGGGTTTGGCGAGCCGCCGCCGGCCGGTTTCGAGGCTACCTGCCTTTGGCCTCCGCCATTTCGACGTGCAGCTCGATCTCGATTTCGTCGCCGATCATCAGGCCGCCGCTGTCGAGAGTCTTGTTCCAGACAAGACCGAAGTCTTTGCGATTGATGGTGGTCGTGGCATCGAAACCAGCCTTGTTGTTGCCCCAGGGGTCGGTGACGGTTCCGAGCCATTCCACTTGCAGCACGATGGGCTTGGTTACGCCGTGGATCGTGATGTCACCGCTCAGCTTGCCCTTGGTCCTGTCGGCGTTGACTTCGCTCAGCGAGCCGGCGCTGAAGGTTATCTTCGGAAACCTGGCGGCGTCGAAGAAATCAGCGCCGCGAAGGTGTGCGTCACGCTTTGGCTCGTCGGTGTCGATGCTGTCGACGTCGATCGATCCGGTCACCTTGAGCGAACCGCGCTCTTTCGGATCGATGTCGACCGTGCCTTCGAATTTGTCGAAACGGCCGGTCGTTTTCGACACCAGGTGGCGCACCTTGAAGAGAACCGCAGTGTGCGCAGAGTCGATAGAGTAGGTGGTAGCGAAGGCCGAACTTGCCGCGAGCAAGGTTGTAAGGGCAGCGCCGAGCGCGAGGCTTGCGGCAATCGGGGAGTTGAGTTTCAACATCTGTATTCTCCTGCTTCGGTTTCGATGCTTGACGGCATGATGCGGTGATTCCCTGCAGCTTCCGTGAGCGCGTCGGCCGCCAGTGGTCGTGATGGTTCCACCTTGGACGCAGCCGCGGCGGGCTAACGAAACAGATCCTGCTCGCGCGGACGCACGAGATCGCCGGCTGTTTCATCGCCGGTCGTGTAGTCGTAGCCGCGCAGCAGCACGGCGGGGATTCCGCCGGCCTTGCCCATCAACAGTCCGGCCGCGGCCGCCAGTTGGTCGGCGACGGCGATCACCGTGTGTTCGAGCGTACGGCCGCTCCAATCGCCGCGTCCCATATGATCGTCGAGAACCCGCAGACCGGCGGCGCCGATCGCAAAGTCGATCTGACCAAGACGCCATGGACGTCCGAAGGTATCTGTCACGATGACCGCAGGCGCAGCCCCGAAACGCGCGCCCAGAGCGTCGCGCAGCGCGGCAGCCGAACGGTCGGCATCCAGCGGGAGCAGGGTGACGTGGCCCGGCAGCGACTGGTTGGAACGGTCGATGCCCGAGTTGGCCGAGATGAAACCTTTGCCGGTAGCGGTGATGAGATGGCCGTCACTCATGCGCAGCACTTCGGTGGCTTCGCGAAGAGCCAGTTCGATCATGGCCGCGTCCTTGTCGAAGGATGACGCGAAATCGCGAGCCCGCTGTGACGGCTCGACATCTTCGAGCCTGACGATGCGGCCCTCGGCCTTGGAGACTACCTTCTGACAGACGACGACGACGTCGCCGGCCTGCAAGCCGAGCGCAGCGGCCTCTATCGCATCGCCGAGCAGAGCCGCCAGATCGGCGCCGGGCTCGATCGCAGGCAGGCCGGTCAGCGCGAACAATTGCAGAGCACGGCGAGCGGATGGCGCGGGCGCATTTTTCAAAGCGCAACCGCCAGGCCGCACAGGAACGTAGCCAGCGCCTGCGCGCGCTGTGGTTCCAGCAGCAGTATGTCGTGCTCGAGGATCTCCATTACAGCATCGGCAGTCTGCCGCGGACCGTCACCCGGCGCCACTATAAGACGCGTGGCGAGTCCCCGGTAGAAGTCGGCGATCGCGCCAACATCGGCGTTGCGGCCCATCGCGCCGAGCATGTCGGCAAGCGGTCCCTTGACAGCGCGTCCGGCGATCAGCGGACTCACCGCCACGACCCGGCTACGGGCTTTGGCCAGCGCCGGCCTGATTCCTGGCAGTGCCAGAATGGGTCCTATGCTCACGAACGGATTGCTCGGTGCGATCACGATCAGCGACGACTGTTCGATGGCCTCGATCACGCCTGCAGCCGGCCGCGCCTTTCGCGCCCCGCGGTAGCGCACCGAGCGCACCGCGGGTTCGGCCCTGAGGCGCACCAGATAGTCCTGGAACGCAAGCACGCCGCGATCACTGACCACCTCGGTGCGGATCGGATCATCCGACATCGGCAACACGCGTACGCCGATTCCTCGCGCCAGGCAGATTTCGGCCGTGACGCGACTCAGCGTCGCTCCGTCGCGCAGGCGCCAGGTTCGGTAGACGTGGGTGGCGATGTCGCGATCGCCGAGCGCAAACCATCCCTTTTCAGTCAGACGGTCGAGTTCCTCGCGAACGTAAAAGGTGTCGCCGTCGATACCCCAGCCGCGTTCGAGCGGGGCCAGCCCCGCGAGCGTGTAGAGAATCGTGTCAATGTCTGGAGAGACGGCAAGTCCGTAGAACTCGTCGTCGTCGCCGGTGTTGACCACTACGGTGAGTTCCCCGCGCGGCACCACGGCGGCCAGCCCGCGAAGAAGGCGCGCGCCGCCAACCCCTCCGGCAAGCAGAGTGATCATCGCGCAACCAGCGCCGGGGTTGCCGGCCGTAGTCGCAATCGCGTCAGTGGACGCCCGTCTCCGCCGTCGGCGGCCGATGCTGAGCGAACACGCTGTTGCCGTTCGCGGGCGACGCGGCCCCGTCGGCTTCGTCGATGGGACCGTAAGTGGTGTTTCGCTGCCGCGGCACGCGGTGCATGCGCTGTATCATCGCCTGCAACTCTTCCGGCGAGGTGTATTCACCGGCGTCGGCACCTGCTTCGCGCGAAATGCTCTCTTCCATCAGCGTCCCGCCGATGTCGTTGCATCCGGCCGCCAGCGACAACGAAGCCAACTGGTGCCCGAGCTTGACCCACGACGTCTGCAGGTTGTCGATCAGACCGCGCAGCATCAGGCGGCTGGTCGCGTAGACCGCCAGGTCGAGTTGGCCTTGGGGAATCGGAGTCACCAATCCTTCAGCGAACAGCTTGGTTTCCTGCCAGATGAAACGCAGCGGAACGAACTCGGTGAACCCACCGGTGTCGAGCTGGATGGTCCTGAGTATGTCGATGTGTCGCGCGATGTGCATCGGGGTTTCGATGTGGCCGTACATCATCGTCGAGGTCGTCGGCACTCCTTCGCTGTGGGCCGCACGGATGATGCGCACCCACGTGGCGGTGTCGAGTTTCTTGTGACTGAGTATCTCGCGTACCTCGTCGTCGAGAATCTCGGCGGCGGTACCCGGCATCGTGTCGAGGCCGCAGGCCTTCAATTCACGGATGTACTCGGGGTATTCCATCGCCGAACGGCGTGCCCCGTAGTAGACCTCCATCGGTGAGTAGGCGTGAATGTGAAGTTTGGGGAAGGCGGCGCGGATCGCCCGCAACAACTGGAAATAGCCGTCGCTGTCCATCTCCGGGTTGATGCCGCCCTGCATGCAGACTTCGGTGGCGCCGCGTTCGATGCCTTCGCGGATGCGCGCAATCACGTTTTCGACGGGGTGATCGTAGGCCAGTTCGCTGGTCTTGAGGTGGGCGAATGCGCAGAACTTGCAGCCGACGTAACAGATGTTGGTCCAGTTGACGTTGCGGTTGACCACGTAAGTGACCACGTCGCCGACGTCGTCACGGCGCACGCGGTCGGCGGCGGCAACCAGGGCCGACAGCGCGTTGCCGCGCAGGGTCAGCAGATGCGCGCCTTCCTCGACCGAAGGACGCAGCCCTTCGAGGGCGCGCTCCAGGATGCCGGCGGTATAGGCGTCGACGCTGTCGATGCGCCGTTGCAGAGGACGATCATCGAACGACAGGAACTCGACGCGATCGGGATAGTCCTCGGTTTGATAACTCATTGAGCGGCTCCTTTGCCGGGATCCTGTTGGACCGTGGCGTGACCCGAGGCGGCGCGGGTGCGCAGCGTCGCGATCGCCGGAAGCATAGCAGAGTCAACGAACTGTTCAGTTACGAAGGCGTCGTAAATTGGCAACCGCGCTTGCAGGCCGTAACCTTCGTCGGTGCACAGCGCGCGCAGGCGCTCCACCTCGGGCCACGCGGCTTCGGGATTGACGTAATCGATCGACAGCGGCGAGACGCCGCCCCAGTCGTTGATGCCGGCGCGAATCAGGTGCGGAAGGGCTTCGGGGCTGAGGTTCGGCGGTGCCTGGAGGTTCATGGCGCTGCCGAGCACCAGCCGGGCCACCGCCACCGTCCTGAGCATCTCCTGGTCACTGAGTTCGGCGCAGTCGGCCATCGCGGTGCTCCGCTTGGCGCGGAAGTTCTGCACGATGACTTCCTGGATGTGCCCGTGTCTGGCGTGAAGGCGCCGCAGCGCGAGCAGGCTGGCGATCCGCTCGGCCTCGTTTTCCCCGATGCCGACCAGAATCCCGGAAGTGAACGGTATGTGCAGCTGTCCTGCCTCGCGGATCATCTTCAGACGCCGCGCCGGATCTTTGTCGGGGGCGTGATGGTGGGGCATGCCGCGGTCACGCAGCCGCGGACTGACGTTTTCGAGCATCAGTCCCATGCTGGCGTTGAGCGGACGCAGCATGGCCATGTCCCGTTTGGACAGCAGCCCGGCGTTGGTATGGGGCAGCAGACCCTCGCTAAGCGCCACACGGCAGGCAAGCGCCACGTACTCGGCGGTACTGGCGACACCGTGCCCGGTCAGAAAAGAGCGGAAGTCGCGAAACGCGATCTCGGGCTTGTCTCCGAGGCACATCAGCGCCTCGATGCAGCCGACGCTGCGGGCTCGGCGCGACCAGTCCCCAATCTCGTCAGGGGTCATCGTCCACTCGCCGGCTTCCCCTGGGTCACGCCGGAAGGTGCAGTAGGTACAACGATCCCGGCACAGATTGGTGACCGGCAGAAAAACCTTCGGGGAGTACGTGAGGGTGCGGCCGTGAAACGCGTCGCGCAACTTGCCTGCGACTTCACACAGAGCGGCGAGATCGCTCGATGGAACCTGCAGCAACGCGTAGGCGTCGTCGTCGCTCAGAGACTCGAACCGCGCGGCCTTTTCCAGCGCTATATCCGCAGGATTAGCCATGACCGATGACGGTTCGAAAACCAGATTCCAAGGTGCCTCGGCTTCTACGGGAGCCCTTACCGCATGTCAACGTTGGCGTCCGCGCCGATGGGGATGCACCGACAAAGAGGTATTCAGCGTGCCGAGTCCGGGAAATCTATACCGAGTCTGTCCATGCGGTACTTGAGAATGCGCCTCGTCGTGCCGAGCAACTCGGCAGCGCGGGTCTGGTTGAAATACGTCTGCGACAACGCCTGAGCGATGATGTCGCGTTCGAACTCGTCGACCGCGTCGGCCAGGCTCTTGCGTCGGGCAAGCACGTCCATCGAAGGCGAGGCGGCTCCGGCGACCATGCTGTGATTTGCCGCGAGGTCGTCCGGAAGGTGGTCGGGGCCGATCATCCGGCAGTCGCCGCTGAGCACCAGGAGCCGCTCTATGACGTTTTCGAGCTCGCGCACGTTGCCCGGCCAGGAGTGAGCGAGCAGACGATCGACGGTGGCCGGGGAAAGCTCCTTGCCGCGAATGTCCAGCTCGCGGCTCTTGTGCTCGAGGAAGTGACGTATCAGGTGCGGAACGTCTTCGCGCCGAGCGCGAAGCGGTGGGAGCTCCACCGACACCACGTTGAGGCGAAAGTACAGATCCTTGCGGAAGCGCCCCTCGGCGATCGCTTCGATCAGATTGCGGTTGGTGGCGGCGACCACGCGCACGTCGACCTTCATCGGTCGCGGCGCACCGACGCGCTGCATTTCTCCTTCTTCGAGTACGCGCAGCAACTTGGCCTGAAGGCCGGGGCTCATCTCGCCGATCTCGTCCAGAAAAATCGTGCCGGTGTGGGCAAGCTCGAACTGTCCGATCTTTCTGTCGACAGCATCGGTAAACGATCCGCGCTCGTGGCCGAACAGTTCGCTCTCGAGCAGGTTGTCGGGAATAGCCGCGCAATTGAGCGTGACCAGCGGCTTGTTCGCGCGCGGGCTCTGGTAGTGGATGGCGCGCGCGATGAGTTCCTTGCCGGTGCCTGACTCGCCGATCACGAGAACCGTCGACTTCATAGGAGCCACTGCGGCGACGGTCTTGAATACCCGCTGCATCGGCTCGGATTCGCCTATGATGTTGTCGAAGCGGTAGCGTCGGCCGACGGCGTCGCGCAGTTGCTCGACTTCCAGCTTCAGGCGCGCGTTCTCGGTCGCACGTTCGGCCACCAGTCGCAGTTCGTCGATGTCAAAAGGCTTGGTCAGGTAGTCGAAGGCTCCGAGCTTCATGGCGCCGACGGCGGTTTTGACCGTCTTGGTCGCTGTCAGCATCACCACCGCGACGTGCGCGTTCTTGGCGCGGATACGTTCGAGGGTTTCGAGCCCGTCGATTCCCGGCATCAGGATGTCGAGAAAAACCAGGTCGCACGAATGCGTATCCATCCATTCGAGCGCAGCCTCTCCGGACGCCACGACCGCAGGCTCGTATGCGTCCTTGAGGACCATGCGCACGGACTCACGAACTCCGGCTTCGTCATCGACGATCAATACGACCGGTTTCGCCATCACTTGTTTCCTCTGCGAGCGGCGCGCGCCAGTGCACGAGCAGCTCGTCTTGTTGTTCTTGTAGTTCCAGATCGCCGCCGCAGCGGCGCGCGACTTCCCTGGCCAGCGCCAGACGCCAGGAGCACGAATCACCATCGATCCAACGGGCCAGATGCTCGACCGCGCGTCCGCCGCGCGGGATGCACACCTCGATCACCGAGTCCGTCATTTCTACCCGCGCCTGGTCGTGTTCACCGAGCCGTTCGCGGCTCTCGTCGAGTATCGCGGCTGCGATGAAGCGGGCGTGATGCCGGTCCACCAGAGCCCACAACGACCGCTGCGTGTCGACCGCAATCGCCACCGGCAGGCGAGCTTCTTCGATCGCTTCCGCGAAAAGCGCGATCAGGTCGAGCGGTGTCGCTTCGGGAGCGGGCAGCGCGGCGTATTCGTGGAGCAGTTCGATATGGGTATCGATCCGCGTACATGCCGCGACCGCCTCGCGGGCGAATTGCGCATCACCGTCGTCGCCGTCCGTGGCTCTTGCGGTAAGCTGGGCGAAGGTATTGAGCGTCGTCAACGGATTGCGAAGATCGTGAGCAAGACCCGCAAGAATCGCCTCTATTGCGGTAGAAGTCGCATCTGCGCGGGCGGGCGCGGTTGCCGACGGCCCATCGGCCGGGGCCAAAGGCAACACGACCGCGCTACGGCGGATACCGGACGCAGCGGGTGCCAGTTGTGCGCCTTCTCCGAGGCAGACAGCGGCGAGCGCGGGCGCGAATATCAGATCGTCGGCGTCGATCACGCACTCGGCGGCGCTAACGTGTTGCGAACCCGCGAGAGCAATCACCGAGCGCGTTATGACGCCTTCGAGTTCGGTCAAGTTCGCGGGCCACGGGTAGAGTTCGAGTTTCTCGCAAGCGGTGTCGGTAAAGGACACGCGCACGCCGCCGTAACATCTTGCCGCCAGTGCGGCGGCCAGGCTCTGCGCCAGTGGTGCGATGTCGCCGCGACGTTCGCGAAGCGGAGGCAGCCGTACCGCGAGGCGTGACAGCAGGTGGTAGAGAGAGCGCGACAAGGTGCCGGCCCGTACCGCTTCGCCGGGATCGTCGCCGGCTGTGGCAATGACCAGGGTGTCCGGGTGCATTGCAAGAAATTCTTCGAGACGCCGCTGGTCGCCCGCTGTGCGCGCGTCGACATCTGCGACGAACAGGGCAAAGCCCTGCGCTGCGATGTCGGTGTCACGGGCCGCATCCGAGCATTGCGACAGAGCCGTCTCCAGTTGTTCGCCCATCCGCCACGAGATCAAGCGCGGCGAAGGTCGGCGGCGACTCAGCAGCGCACCGGCCACGCGTTGCCTGCCGGTGCCGCTCTCGCCGATCAGCCAGAGCGAGGTAGACAGATCGAGCGCGGCCTTCAGGATCGGCACGACCGAAGCCGGAACAACCGGGCTGCCGAGCCAGTCAAGGGACCGCGTTGCAGACGCAGACGCCGAGGCTGGAAGCGATGTCGTCTCATCTGACGCTGCGCCGAGCAGAGCGCGCAGCGTGTGGCGAAGTTCGAGCAGATCGAAAGGTTTGCGCAGCAGCGAAACACCGCGCGTGCGACCGAGCGCTTCGGGAATGACGACCGCGCGATCGACGAGCAACAAGGTTGGTGCGCAGCTTTCGGCAATCGCATCGTCGTCGCGACCGAGAGCAGCGTCGGCGTTGATGTCCATGATGACGAGCGCGACGTCCGCCGGTACGCCGAGTCGGTCGCAAACGACGATCTCGTGCTCTGCCGCCACTGCCTCAAGGCTGGTGACGATGCCCGGCGTGGCGTCTATGAGAGCGATCCTAGCCATTGATGGCCATCGATACGGTAGGCTGATCCTGCAAGCTGTCGGCAGTGGGCAGGTGGACGAAGAACCGAGCCCCGTGGCCGACCTTGGTTTCCAGTTCGAGCCGGCCGCCGTGCTCGCCGACTATGCGCCGGGCCAGCGCCAGGCCGAGCCCAGTGCCTTCCGCCCTGGTTGTGAAGAAAGGCTCAAAGACTTGGCGGGCAATTTCCGGCGGCATGCCCGGACCGTCGTCGTACACCTCCACGCATACCTGATCGGCGGCCTCGGATCTGGCCGATACCACTACGCGACCGCGGCCCCGACTGGCCTGTATAGCGTTGACAATGAGGTTGAGGACGACCTGCCGCAGGCGGTCTTCGTCGATCCCGGCGTCGGGGATGTCGGCGGCCAATTCCAGGTCGAGCACGACACCGGCGCCACGGGCCTGGGATCGCAGCAACATGCAGGTGCGCTCGAGAGCGTCGGCGACTTCGACACGGCGCGGCGGCGGAGTGTCTGCCTCGGGCCTCGCGAAGTTGAGCAACTCGCCGACCAGGGCGCTGATGCGGTCGATTTCGGCCAACGTCAGATCCAGAAAACCGGAGCGAAATTCCTCATCTTCATAGCGTTCGGGAAGAAGTTGGGTGAAGGTGCGGATAGAGACCAGCGGGTTGCGGATCTCATGTGCCAGGCCCGCCGCCATCTGTCCGACCACGGCCATGCGCTCCTGCCTGGCCGCCAGCGAGCGCAACCTGTCGACTTCGATCGAGAGGTAGTGGCGCGACGCCATCAGCGAAAGCCGCCCGGAAATGCGTGAGCAGAGGTCTATGTCAGCCTGGCAATAGGCGCGGCCGTCACTCCGCGGCCCCAGTGCCAGCACCCCGCGCAACTGACCGCCGCAGGTGAGCGGCACTGCCACGTAGAGGCCCGAGAGCGTCATCACTCTCTCCACAGTTTCGAGCCCGGCGCCTCGCAGCGCATCGCGGGTCCAGGCTCCGGCGCCTGCCAGTGTAAGAAGTGGAAGCTCGGATAAAGCCTCGATCAAGGCTTCCAGATCGGAGGCTATCGCCGCGTCACCGCAGCGAAAACCATCGTTCGACTTGCCGTAGGTAAGGCCCGAATAAGCGGCTTCGAGGGCGCCGGCCAGGACGTCGAGAGCAGCGCGTGCGAACTCGGCCGCGGAGGTCGCATCGTCCAGATCACGGTCGAGCGCATATACGACGTCTGCGTGATGCAGCGGTTTGCCGGTACCGTTCACGACAAACCCCCGCGACGCATCCCGCGGCGCTCGCCTCCGTAATATGAAAATGGTGCCGGATTGCTCCGGCCGGAATCTCCCCGCATCCGCACCCTCCACCACACCGAGCGCTCCCACCTTTGCGGCGGGAACTTCATCAAGCCTCAACCAGCCGGACAATTTCGTACAGGATACCGCGCCTGAGTTGCCGCGGTCAACTTTGGTGAAGCGTAAGCGACTCTCGCTGCACTCGGTCGTGCGCAAGAAGCTTGCGAACCACGCCGACTCCGATCAGCAGACTTCCGAGCGCGAGCAGCAGCAGACCGCCGCGCAGGACGACCCTGTAGTATTCGGATTTCAAAAAAGCGCTCTCGTAGAGCAGCTGGGCGTCGGTGGAAGGGTCGAGGATGGAGGCCGTGCCTTGCGCCGGCTTGCGTGCGCTTTCTCCGCCCATCGCGACTGCAGCGTCCATTTTGATCCGGTAGTCGCCCAGCTTGACCAGGCCCATGGCGGTGTTGCCGAGGCCGAGCACGAGCAACGAAGCTCCAACGACCAGCACCAAAGACGAGCGAGGATGACGCACGGCGCCACGGTATCAGTGCTCCGATCGCGCCGCGACCGGCCACCGGTCCCGTTGCCCGCGCCAGTGATCGTTATAGGGTCGCCGGGTGAATACCGGTCACGGATCCTTGACGCCGCAGCGCACAGTTCCTGCTGCTGCCGGCAACACCGAGCAGAGAACCATCGTCATCGAGCGCTGGGGGAGGGTGTCGTACGCGGACGCGTGGACGCGCCAGCTTGCTCTGCATGCCGCGCGCGTGCGCGATGAAGTCCCCGATACGCTGATCGTCGTCGAACACCCGCCGACCATCACGCTCGGCCGTCACGCCGCCACGCAGGACATATTGACCGACGGCATCGAGTTGGCGCGCCGAGGTGTCGAGGTCGTTCGCACCGACCGTGGGGGGCGCGCGACCTATCACGGGCCCGGCCAGGTGGTCGTCTATCCCATCGTGTCGATCGAGGCTCTGGGGGTCGGCGTCAAGTCCTGGGTCCGGCTGCTCGAAGACGCGATCATCGACACGCTCAACGACTACGGCATTGACGGTCGGCGTCGGCCTGCAACGGCCGGCATCTGGACAGCCTCGGGCAAGATCGCATCGATAGGTCTGCGCATCGTGCGCGGTGTCAGTTACCACGGACTCGCGCTCAATATCGGTTTGGATGCGTCGGCCTTTGACGATATCGTCACTTGCGGCGTTCGCGATGAGCGCGTTACAACCATCGCCGCACAGACGCGCTGCGAACCGGTCGGCGACGAGGTTTCCGAACGGCTCACCGCGCACATCATCGAACGGATGCGAGAGCGACAACGAGATGTCCATCAGTTCCCGTGACCCCCATGCGCTGGCCGAGGCCATGCTTGCCGGCGATCGCGTCGCGCTCGCCCGACTGATTACAGTCATCGAGAACCGGACCGCAGACACCGCCGCGCTGATGGCCAAGGTTTTTCAGCGCTGCGGCCATGCTTTCACGATTGGAATCACCGGTCCGCCAGGAGCCGGCAAGTCGACCATCACGAGCGCGTTGATCGGGCATTGCCGGGCGCGAGGCCTGAGCGTCGGAGTCGTGGCGATCGACCCGTCGAGTCCTTTTTCCGGCGGCTCTGTGCTCGGTGATCGCATCCGCATGCAGAAACACTTTCTCGACGAGGGAGTGTTCATACGCAGTCTCTCCACGCGCGGCAGCCACGGCGGACTCGCACGCGCGGGGCGCGACATCGCGCGTCTGATGGACGCATCCGGCAAGGACGTCGTCATCATCGAAACCGTGGGCGTCGGCCAGACCGAACTCGACATCATGGAAGTGGCCGACACGGTCGTGGTAGTGCTGGTGCCGGAGTCCGGAGACACGGTCCAGGTCATGAAGGCGGGGCTGCTTGAGATCGCCGACGTATTCGTGGTCAACAAAGCTGACCGCGAAGGTGCGACCCGCATGCGCACCGAACTCGAAATGATGCTGGCGCTCAAGTCCAGCGAAGAGTCCGATGGATGGAAGACTCCGGTGCTTCTCACCAAGGCATCGGCAGGCGAGGGTACCGAGCAGGTGCTCGACGCATGTATGGCGCATTGCGAATATCGCAAGACGCACACCCAGCGCAGCGCCGCTCTGAGGCTGCGTGCCGAAGTCTTCGAAATCTGCGAAGAGGAGATAATGCGCCGTCTGCGCCGCGCGACTTCTCGCGACTCGGTGCAGGCGACCCTCGCTGCCGTAGCTGACGGTGCCAAGGATCCATACAGCGCGGCGCTCGAAATCCTCGGGGATCGCGGACGCCTGACTGACATCCTGTCGAGCGGCGAAGAGAAATGACGCGCGGGCGCGACGCTGAGCCGAAGGCGGGTTGGGCGCCAGGAGCGCCGTTTGACATCGACCGCTGCGGCGGCGAAACAACCCGGCTTCACTAGCTCTCCGCGTGGGATGTTTTCGTGGGCCTCAGAGAATGGGGCTCTCTTCGTGGCGATGTAGCTCAGGTGGTTAGAGCGAGGGCCTCATAATCCCTAGGTCGGTGGTTCGAGTCCACCCATCGCCACCACTCGCATCCCGTCCGACCATAGCAATCTGACAGCTTCACGGGTGCACGTACCGCTCGCGTCCGAGACGCAGCATTTTCATGCGCGGCGCAGCGGAAGAACCACGTAGTTCGAGAGCGCTCACGACAGCCGGACCGCGAGGCAAGTCAGGCCCGCTCAGGAACCGCCGCGGACAGCGCGTGCCCTGCGCAAAGACGTCTTCGCGATCGACAGGGCGTATCCGTCGGAGAAGTCCACGACCCACTCGTTTGCCGTAAGGTATCGGTAGGTGGAGGACGACAGGTAGTAGGACGAAGACGCGCAACTGCACGACGTCTCGGCGCAGCCGGCGACGCAGGCCGTGCTGAACTCCGGATAGATGGCAGGTGAAGTGGACTCAAAGTCCACCAATGACTGGAGTTCCAGGATGTTGGGCAGCCGCCAGTCCTTGTAGCCGGCAAAACCTTCGCTGTTCAGTGTCTCCAGAAAAGACTTGACCGCCGTTCCGTTCAAGTTGCCGTCACCCGTGGACCACGTGTAGGTGTTGTCCTTATCGTGGATGTTCCCGGAATCGCCTTTCTTCTCCCACATCAGGCCCGTGACGTTGTCGGTGATGGTGCCGTCGCCGTTGTCGGTGAACGAGCGCGGCGCGCCGATCTGCACCGCTCCGTCCGAGTCGGTGCCGTAGGCCGTGGTCTGCCCCGTACTCGGGAATTGGCCGGGCGGTGCGCACAGAAGCACGATGGCTTGCCCGACGGCTTTCCTGAGGACCGAGAGAGCATCGGTAGCGGTAACCTCGCCGTTGTCGTTGACGTCGCCGCAGACCGACGACGCGCCGGCCGAGCCGGCACCGAAGATCGTCGCGGCCAAAGCCGCGGCCAAACCCGTCCAAACCATCCTCTTCATATCGACCCGTCTGTAGCTCCGTAACGTTGTCGGCAGTTCGGGCACCCATTGTCCCCCTGCTCCCGGCGCGCCGCGTGCAACTCGGTCGGCCGACAGGTTGATCGTCGGCGCGCAGCATAACCGACCGGCCTTTCGGAACCCAGCGCGCCGTCGTTACCGTGCTCATCGTGAACGCAGCGGTCATGATCTCGTGGCGACGGCACCTGTGGATTTCCGGTTCCCGTAGTGTTCCTGCCCGGCGTTACCCAGCTCGCGACTTCGGATCAGGTTTGGCGAGGCTCGATGGAAGCCTTCTAACCTCAGCTTTTGTGGTGAATGTACGGATGCGAGAGCGCGCGAAAACCGGCCAGCAT
This sequence comes from uncultured bacterium, assembly GCA_903893315.1. Lineage (GTDB taxonomy): Bacteria > Desulfobacterota > Binatia > UBA1149 > CAITLU01 > CAITLU01. Next base: position 8,347 of record CAITLU010000045.1, on the reverse strand, counting down.
TAGCAGATCAGTAAAGTGGGAAAAGATTCGTGATTGCTCAACGACGTTCATCGGTGCCGGAGAGCGCAAAACGGCGCCCGCGGGCCGGCATTGTGTTGTCCCGCGTGGCGAAGAAATGCTAGACGCCGGGACATGCAACCCTCGATGATTTCCCTGCGAGTCAGCGATCGGCCTCGAGTGTTGCTCGGGACTTGCATCGCTGCACTCGGTCTTGTCGCGTGCATGGCATGGCCCTGCGTGACGTTGGCGGAAGATCCGACCAACGAGGACTGTCTCGACTGCCACGGAACGGAAGCCGCCAAGGACGAGGAACATCCTCCGATAGTTGCGGAAAAGGATTTTGCAGCGTCGGCTCACGCCGATCTCGGCTGCACGACCTGCCACACCGATGCCAGCGAAATCCCGCACGCTGAGAAACTGAAGGCGGTCGGCCTCGATCCCTGCGGCGATTGCCACGACGACATCATCAAAGCCTACCAGGAAGGCAGTCACTCAAAGGCTCGGGCGCGAGGCATCAGTGCAGCTCCGAGTTGTCCCGACTGTCACGGCGACATTCACAAGGTCAAGGATCACACCGAAGACAAGTCGCCCGAGCATTGGGCCGCGCTTGCCGAAGTCTGCGCACGCTGCCACGCCGATCCTGCCGTAGCCGAGCAACTCGACTTGTCCGTCGTGCGTCCGGTCGAGGCCTACCTGAAGAGTGCCCACGCCCGCGCCGTCAGGGCAGGCAAGCACGGCGCGGTCTGCTCGGACTGCCACGAGCCCCACCGCACGCTTCCTCCCACCGATCCGAAGTCGAGCATCTGGCCGATGACGGTCCCTCGCACCTGCGGGCACTGCCACGCGGACATCCTGGAAAAGTTCCAGCGCAGCGTCCACGGCCAGGCCCTTCAACGTGGAGTGCGCGATGCACCCGGCTGCACGGACTGCCACGGTGAGCATCGTATCTTGTCGCCGTCGGACCCCGATTCTCCCGTGTTCGTGGCCAACGTTCCGAGTGATACCTGCGGTCGTTGCCACGGTGACACTCGGCTGGTCGAACGTCACAGCCTGAACGACAAGAACTTCTCCGCGTTCCAGGACAGCTTCCACGGTTTGGCCATACGCGCCGGTGAAACTTCGGCGGCCAGTTGCTCAAGTTGTCACGGAGTCCACGAAATCCTGCCGGCCAGCGACCCGCGCTCAAACGTCAACCCGGCCAATCTCGCAGCCACTTGCGGCAACTGCCACCCCGGTGCCGGAGAACGTTTCGCAGTGGGTCCGGTCCACGTCTCGGCAACGCTGTCCAAGACCAGACTCGAGTACTGGATCCGCCTCGTCTACCTGTGGATGATCGTGGGCGTCATCGGCGGAATGTTGTTGCACAATTTGGTCGATTTCGTGGGCAAGGTGCGAAAGCCCACAGTCCACCACTCCGACGACGAGAGCAGCAACATAGTGCGCATGCCGCGTGTGCTGCGATGGCAGCATGGCCTAGTGATGCTGAGTTTCCCGACGCTGGTATTCAGCGGCTTTGCACTGACCACACCTGAGAGTTGGTGGGCCAGTCCGCTTCTGCACCTGGAAACCTCGCACGGAGTACGCGGCTGGACGCATCGAGGCGCCGCCATCATGCTGATGTTTGCGGTGTTGTGGCACGTGGTCGGACTGATGAAGAGTGCCAGACAGCGCGGATACATGCGCGGCATGTGGTGGGCCTGGAGCGACGTCCGATACTTGTTCGCGATGCTCGCGTACTACTCCGGGATCAGCCGTAAGCGACCCAAGAGCGGAAAGTTCTGCTACGTCGAGAAAGCCGAATACTGGGCCTTCATGTGGGGCATCTTCCTGATGGGTGCCACGGGCCTGCCGCTGTGGTTTGCCGACGTGACTCTGCGTTTCTCCCCGAAGTGGTTCACCGACGTTGCCACCGCATTGCACTTCTACGAGGCGGTATTGGCCACGCTGGCCATCCTGGTGTGGCACTCGTACTGGGTGATCTTCGATCCGGACGTCTATCCTGGTGACATGAGTTGGTGGCACGGCCGCGCTCCGGCTTCGCGCAACGAAGAGCGCGAAGAAGAAGCTGCCGAACCCGAGCAGCCCTCGGTGTCGGCTCCGCCTCACTGATGTTGCGGCGAGCCCCGACAGACGGCTGATATCTTCGACAACAGAGCAGCGAGGCCAGCAACATGGATCCGATCGTAATCGTTTCAGCCGCCCGCACGCCGCTCGGTTCCTTCCAGGGCGTGTTCAAGGATCTGGCGGCGGCGCAACTCGGCGCCGCTGCTATCCGCGCCGCGGTCGAGCGCAGCGGTCTGCCAAGCGACGCAGTTGAAGAAGTGGTGATGGGCTGTGTCCTGCCTGCCGGCCAAGGACAGGCACCGGCGCGTCAGGCATCGCTGGGCGCCGGGCTGCCGCTCTCCGCCGGCTGCACCACCGTCAACAAGATGTGCGGGTCGGGCATGAAAGCTCTGATGTTCGCCCACGACCTGCTGCGGGCCGGCAGTGCCGAAGTGGTGGTGGCCGGCGGCATGGAGTCGATGACCAACGCGCCGTACCTGCTACCCAAGGCGCGCGCCGGACTTCGCATGGGCCATCAGCAGTTGCTCGACCATATGTTCTTCGACGGCCTCGAAGACGCCTACGAGCGGGGCCGCCTGATGGGCACTTTTGCCGAGGACTGCGCCGCCGAGCTGGGTTTTTCGCGCAAGGATCAGGACGACTTCGCGGTGGCTTCTCTGGAGCGCGCGGTTGCGGCCAACCGTGACGGTTCGTTCGCCTGGGAAATGAAACCGTTGGCGGCGCCGGCCGGCAAGGGTGAAACCCTGGTCGAGTCGGACGAGCAGCCTTTCAAAGCCGATCTGTCCAAGATTCCAACCCTCAAGGCAGCCTTTCGAAAGGACGGTACTGTAACCGCCGCCAACTCGTCGTCCATCTCGGACGGCGCCGCGGCTCTGGTCGTAGTGCCGCGCTCTGTCGCAGACAGACTCGGGCTGACGCCGCTCGCGACGATCGTCGCGCACGCGACCCATGCCCAGGAACCGGCGCGCTTTGCCACGGCGCCGGTGGGCGCCATCTCCAGGTTGATGGTCAAGACCGGCTGGAGCACGGTGGACGTCGATCTTTACGAGATCAACGAGGCTTTCGCGGTCGTGACGCTGGCGGCCATGCGCGAACACCGCCTGCCGCACGAAAAAGTTAACGTACACGGCGGCGCATGTGCGCTCGGCCACCCTATCGGCGCTTCTGGCGCACGCATCGTCGTCACCTTGCTGGGAGCGCTGAAGAAACGAGGCCTGCGCAGGGGAGTGGCCTCGTTGTGCATCGGCGGCGGTGAGGCTACGGCGATGGCGATCGAAATGATCTGAAGCCGTCGCCTCGAAGGCCCGTTCCGGCGGGCATCAGGCGCCGCCCCGATCGGACGAATCATCGGACTCTTACCTATATTGCGTTGACTAGGGTTCCCCGGCGGGTGAAAGTCCACCGCCCAGGAGGAACCGACATGACCATTACCAAATTGCCCGCAAGGGCACTCGCGGCGCTGTTCGATGTTGCCGTCAGGGATCGCCACGTCCGCCATTTTTCAGCGCGAGCACGCATGGCGGCGGCGCTATGCGGCCTCTTCCTGTCAGCCTTGCCGGTTCCGCATGCTGAGGCGATTGGAATCGCGCGTTCGGCTTTTGTCGATTGTCAGGCCGCATACCTCGACAACTCTCCCAAGCTGCTCAAGAAACGCACCGACGCGATTCTCAAGTGTTCGGACAAACTGTTGGCGTGCAGTCTCCAGGACGAACTGTCCACGGGCAACTTCGCTACCTGCAGTGTCAGGGTGGCAGCGGCCTGCAGCAGAGGCTTCGCCGCGCTCGCCAACGTCGAGAACGCCACCGCCAACAAGATCGCGGTTTCCTGCGGTGCGCTGGCTGACTACGACTTTGGCAGCAGCGTCGGACTCGGTTTCCGCCGCTTCGAGTCGGAGTGCGGCCCAATCCTCACAGGAGCCCAGGCCACGGCCTGTTCCCTCTCACACCTGCGTTGCCGCGCGGCCGACATTGCCGAATCTCTCTATCCGCGCACCTATGAACTCTTCGACCGCGCGGGGCTGCTGTCAGCGCACCCCGAGACTACCGCCTGTCTCGATGTACGCGCGCCATCGCCGGCCACTTCCGGCGACCCGATCGCCCTGGGAATCTGCGAGAGAGGACTCTCCAAGACCTATTCCAGAGCCCTCTACAAAATGCCCAGGGTCGTTTCCGCATGTCTCGGTGGATTGCTCGAGTGCCAGCTTCGCGGCGATCGGCTGAATCTTACGCTGCAGCAGCCGCCGACCTGTCTATCCAGTTCGGACAACATCGCGAGCTGCAACAAAGCGCACGACGGCCTGGACGTGACGCTCGGAACCTCGATCCTGGTAAAGGCGGCGGCGGCCTGCACGGGCGTCGCGACTTCCGACATGCTCAGCGGCCTCGGATTCGGTGCTCTGTGTCCCGGAGCCGCGACGCAGACCGCGATCGCGAACTGCGCGCGCGGCGCCGCGGTTCCAAAGATCCTGTTCGCGATCGACGAAGTCGCACCTCGTACCTGCCAGATGTCGCAGGACTCTCCGGTGAACCTGTTTACGCTTGGCAGCTTCTGCGCGCCCCAGTGCGGCAACAACGTAGTCGAACAAGGCGAGACCTGCGACGACGGCAATCTGGACAACCTCGACGAGTGCACCAACCACTGCCAGACCGGACCGACGACGCATCAGTCCGTTTCGATTCCGAGCAGCGCGCATCCGGCCCACACGCCCGACGGCACGCTGGCCAACGCGGTCGAACCCGGCAGCAGCCTGGAGACCCAGTTCGGCAGCACCATCTTCGACCTGAACAAGGCGACCTACGTGCGCTATTCCACGCCCGCCTCCGGCGATCCCGACGCGGTGCTGGTGCTGGTGCCGGGTTTCGCCGGAGGCGCACACTCGCTCAAGGTCGTTGCCGAAACGATGGTCGCCAAAGCCGCGGCCGACGCGAGCATCAAGCTCGAAGTATGGACCTTCGACCGCCGCACCGACCAACTCGAGGACGATGCCGGTGCGATACTGGCCGAAAGTGAAGATGACCCGGAACTGGCGCTGAACTGGTACTTCGGCAGCGAACTCGGACTGCCGCTGGACCCGCGCCTGTCGCGCCACGCCGTCTTCCACCAGGGCTCGGACATCCCCTTCATCGCCAACTTCACCTACAACACCTTCATTCACGACATCGACGCGGTGATCGACACGGCGCACGCACTGCCAAGTAATCCGAAGGTCTTCCTCGGGGGCCACTCGCTCGGAACTTTGTTCAGCGCCCATTACGCCGCCACCGATCTCGATGCAGGTCCGGGAGTTGTTCCGGGTTACACCAAGGTGGATGGTCTGGTGCTGTTCGAAGGGGGAGGGGATTCGCCGGCTCCAAGCCCTCCGAGCGACGACATGCTCGACACCATCATCGCCAGAGCCGACGGCGGCCTTTACTACGCGATCAAGAACTCAGACAGCCGTTGCTGGGACGGCACGCCGTGTCCGGGCGGTGACGCCGACTGCGCTTCCCTGCTGTTGCCGGCAGGCGCCTTGACCAACAAGTGCATCGCGCCGGTGGATGCCTACGCGAGCGGCGTCATCTCTCCGCAGATCCACGCTGTCGGTGACGCGCTCAGCCTGCAGGGACGCCGCCATCCCGACTCGCTCTCGCTCGCTCAGAAGGATTTCGGTGCGGGCTCGGCCATCGACAACGTGCCGGGTCTGTCGCTACTCAGCTTCCTGCCGAAGGCGAGTGCCGAAGCGTCGGTCGGATTCTTCCTCGACGACGACTACTCCGTCGAGGTGTCATTCATGGCGTCAATGGGCTTCTCCGACAACGGCCCCAACACCGATTTCGGCGGCTTCCTGCTGGCGGGTGCTGCCACCCGCGATCCGTACCGTTACTGGACGAACATCGACGCGCCCATGGTGCCGCTGGCGATTCCTGACAACGGCCCCGTGGTCGATGCCTACCTGGTCAACGGTCACGAAAAAGAAGTCACGCGTCTCGGCAACGTGCTGTCGATGATCCGTACCGGCGACCGCAACATCGGCGACTGGTACTTCCCAGCGTCGGGACTCAACTCGACATGGACCGGCGAGGAGGGCTTCTTTACCAACGGCCTCGACTCCTCGGCGCTGTCGGTCACGCGCGGGCGTCCCGACATCGAGAACCTGACGCAGGGTGCGTCGATCAACATTCCGGTCATTGCCTTCGGCGGCAGCAACGGCATCTCGCCGACTTCGGGCGCGTTCCTTCCGTTCGCCGAGAGCATCGCTACGTGTACGGCGCCGAGCTGCAACGGAGCACCGCGAATCGTCACGAGCGATCCCTTGACGCCGACCTACGGCGGCGCCGACGGTGGCTTCGAGGCCTACATCAGCGAGGGGTACGCGCACATAGACATCGTGTCGGCAGAAGACGATCCGACCCACAACCATGTCTACGACCCGCTGCTGGCGTTCCTGATCCGCAACACCGACTGATCTGTACGGCGAAGGGGGCACGAGCTTCCTTCGCCGTACTTTTCTCCACCGTCCGTGCGCGAGTTTAGTCTGGCATTCTGCAAAGACGCAGGCGTCCCGCTTTCAGTCGCCGGGGAAAGACGCGTCGAAACGCACCGCGCGGCGCAACGCATCGCCGGCCACTTCATCGCGAGCCACCGACTCGAGCAGCGTATGGTCCAAGGCGATCGCGAGAGTTTCAGCGCGACCGGGAAGCGAAGGATCGAGCTTGCCGGTGACCGAGTCCGAGAGGTTCTGGACCTTGTAGAGAAAAACCACTTCGAGACCGGTCGGCTTGAGTTGGAACGACGTCATGTCTTCGAGCGCCGGCCCGGCCAGCATCCGCCACACCAGATCGGCGCGGTCTGCGGGCGTGCTCGTCCCTTCTTCGAAAAACAGGCCGGTGTCGACGACGATCTCCAGGTAGTCGGCGCCGAGACGCTTGGAGGGCCCGGCAACCTTGACTTCGGTAGGACCCAGAGCCCCGGCCGCAGTACTGCGCAGCAGGAACTTGGCCTGCAGTGCAACGCTGTCGGGGCCGTGCTCGTCGGCAATGCGCCGCAGTTCGGCAGTCACCTCGCCGATCGCGGTCTTTGCGGCCTCGTCCCTGGCATTCGGAGCCTGCAGGTCGGTGCCTGCTTCCGGAATTTCGACGGCGTCGACAGACTCCGCCGCGCGGCCAAGTGCGGGCGGAGTCGCCGCCGTAAGCAATGCGGTCAGTGCAGCGGCGATCGAGCGATGACTGCGAGCGGTAATTCGTTTCACCGGCGGATGCTGCCGCAGGGAAGCCGCGCTTGCCAGCATGGAGGCGCTGCTGCTTTTCGTCGCTCTTCGTTTGGCAGGGTGGCCGCGCCACAATGCCGGGGATGACCCGCTCACCGATGGCCGCGCCGCTTTCTCGTCGCAGCTTCCACTTGCTGGAAGTGGCCTGCGACCAGTTGCAGGCCGCCGGGGTCCGAGACAGTTCGCTGCTGGTAGCGGTTTCCGCCGGCGGCGACTCGATGGGCCTGCTCGAATTGTGCGCGCTGGCGGCGCCGCGCCTGGGAATTACGGTGTGCGCGGCCTACGTCGATCATGGGCTGCGCCTCGAGGCGGTCGTGGAGAAGGCGGTCGTGGCGGCCAGCGCCGCGCGCCTCGGCGCCGCTTTCGTGAGCGTAGCGGTAAGCCCCGACGGCAGTGACGAGGACAGCCTGCGGCGTGCGCGGCTTTCGGCCCTGCAAAGCCTGGCGCGCGATCGCGGTTGCCGCTGGATCGCGCTCGGCCACACCGTCGACGATCAGGTCGAAACCATCGTACTTCGCTTTCTGCGCGGCGCCGGCCTCGGCGGACTGGCCGGGATGCGCGCTCTGCGCGAACCGTTCGTGCGGCCCTTGCTGGGCGTGAGTCGCGCCGACCTGCGTGATTTCCTGCGCGCACGCGGCCTGGCGTGGGTCGAGGACGCGAGCAACGGCTGGCTGCGCTACACACGCAACCGCATGCGGCGCGAGGTGCTGCCGGCGATCGAGAAGGCTTTCGGCCCCGGCGTGCTCGCGCACCTGCCGGCCCAGGCGGCGCGCTGGCGCGAGGACCAGGACTTCCTCGACGCCGAAGCCTCGCGCCTGGAGGCCTATTGCCGTCGCCAGGGCGAGGGCGGCCGCCACGAACTCGAAATTGCCTCGTTGATGGAAGCGCCGGCCGCTCTGCGCTCGCGGATCCTGCACCGCTGGCTCGGTCAGTCGGGTGGTCTGGCAACTCCCGATCTGCGTCACGTGGCACTGGTCGAGGCTCTGCTCAGGCGCTCGCCGGACGCCGCAGTGGTGGAGTTGCCGGGGCTTCGCGTGT
>CAITLU010000044.1 GCA_903893315.1 uncultured bacterium | reverse complement strand
CCGACGCGCGACTGCGTCGTCCGTTCAGCGAACGCCGCGCTCGACGCCGATGCGGTCGATCGTCTCGTAGAAATCCTTAGGCGGCTCGACGGTGCACTCCTTCTCGACCATCGCGATCGCACTGGTCGGGCAGTCTGCCACGCACAGCCCGCAGCCGATGCAGCGGCCGGCGATGACACCGTAGGCGTCGGTCCCCTCTTCGATCGCGGCCATCTGGCAGCGCTCCAGGCACAGTTTGCAGTTCGTGCATGAGTCCGCGTCGATAACAGCCCGGTAGTTCGACCGAACGTAGTCTGCGGGGTTCGGCATCATTTTAAACATCTTCAGGCCGCCGCAGCAGCAGGTGCAGCAGCAGCACACCGCGCTGACATCGGCCGAGTTGGTCGGCTGCAGAATCAGGCCGGCATTCTCGGCGACGTTGAGCAGGCGGAAGGTCTCTTCCAACTCAATCTGCCGCCCGGCACCGTTGTCGAGCATGAAACGCGCGAAATCGCCGAACGAGAAACAAAGGTCGCGCGGCTTGTCGCACTTGTGGCCGAGCAGTTCCTGCTCCTTGCGACAGATGCAGTCGCTGACCGCGATCAGTTGCTGCTCCTTGACCAGGTCGCGGATGCGATCGTAACTGGCCACCACCGGAGTCTCGGTGACCGATGACTCCATCGGAATGACACGCAGTTGCGGAGTCTTGACCTGGCCCAGGCTCATGCCGATGTAGGGCATGTACTCTTCGAACATTTCCGCGAATTCGCGGTCAATGTGGGGGAGCTGGAACTCGTAGACGCCGACGATGAACTGGAAGGCCCGGTAGAAACGCTTTTCGCCTTCGCGGGTGCGGAAGATCAGTCCCTTGAGCGCCATCGCTTCGAGCGTCGCCGCCATCTCGGCTTCGGGAACACCCAGACGGGCCGCTACCGAGGACGCCTCTTCGGGCGTCTGCGTGAGCTTCATCGTCAGTTCGGCCTGCTCAGGCGTGTACAGCTTGCGCAAGATCTTCATCTCGACTCCGCTCGGCGTGGACGGATATCCCGCCGGCAGTGAATCCATGAATTCTCTGAGTCGTATGTATGTTTCTTCCTGCATCGCTGCTCCTCCTTGTCGGTTTCGAACGTCGCGCGAACGGCCGCCACTCGTGCCTGTGGCAGCAAGCTCAGTCAAGGGGAATCAGCCGTCCTGACGCGCTTCGAGGACAGCGATGCCGGAGTCGAGATGTCCCCAGGACGCGTCAGGGTCGCTGTTCACACGCGCGTGCCCGCGGCGCGACTGCGTGAAAGGACTCGGCGAACCGGAAATAGGATTGCATCGGCAAGCTCTTCCTGGGGTCGAAAGGTTCCCACCTGTTGGATGAATTGAGGATCACCGCGCGGACGCAGTCGCCGGACCAGAGCACGGACAGCAACGGTGATGTCCAGCCCCAGCGGATCGGACTTCTGTACGAGGCCGTGTCTTCGATTGCGACATAACCCGTGCTTTGACCGAGCGTCCGCACGAAGTCGACACGGTAGCGTACCCAGTCATCCCAGGAGACCACGTTCCCCGCGATCAGAAGCAGGAAGACAGCGATCATCGTCGCAACCTGGGTGCGATTGATCTGCAAGCTGCGGTGGACGAACCACGTTGCCCCCAGGAGCAACAACGGCAGCAGCGTCAGAGCAAGGGACCTCGAATCAAACGACACGCCTGCCGAAACGGTGTGCCCGAGGAGAGCCATGAGCACCGAAACCACACCCGCAGCGACCGAAACGGCGAGAAGCCAAACGCGACGGCTGAGGATCGCCGCAGCCAGCACGAAAAGTCCCACCAGCCCGCAGACAAGGTTGGGGTTGGAAAGAGGGTGCAGTACCCCGCTGACAAAACCCGCTCGATTCTCCGGCCGCGCCGGGAATATGGCCGAGTAAGCGCAGACACCCAGAACAACCAGGACGGCGCCAAGAGCCGACACAAGCCACCTTCGGTGCTCGGCCGGACCGCGCATCAGGCGCACCATTATTATCGCCGTGAAAACGACCGCCGCTCCCACAGCGGCCTCATAGGTCCGGGATAGAAACAGCAGAAGAGATATCAGCAACGCGACGTCTACCCGCGTCGGGCTTGGCCGAAGCAAGAAATAGAGCACCGGCCAGGTGGCGACCGCCATCACCTGGCTCTCTCCGACCCACAGATAGGCAAGGGGAAACGAGACAAGAAGGTACCCCGTGAGCGGAAACATCAGCGCATACGGATCCATCCCGCGACGGGCGTACGCGCACAAGCCGATGGAGACGAGGTAGGGGAAGTACAGGCCGAACGAGAACAGAAACTTCAGGGTTTCCAGATTGGTGAAACCGGCCTTGACGGCCAGTATCAATGGCCATTGACTCGCGACGTTCGCGTACAGTCGGGCCGGGATGTAGTTAAAAACCCTCCCGCTGTCGAGGATGCCGGCGAAGTAATAGGCTCCATCCGCCGAGAGGTACATCTCCTGCCAGAATGCGTACCAGATTGCCGCCGAGAGAAAGAAGAACAGAAGAGACACGGGGAACCACCCGTTCACACCTGGTTGGCCTGACCTCCCGGGTTTCGTCATGGCATTCCTCATTCCGCGGTCCCGAAATCAAAGTTGTCTGAGGGCGCTCGACCGAGAGCGAGCACAATCCAAAAGGTTTGCGACGGGCTGAAGGAACAATCCCTTCATGATTATCGCGGCCCTGTCAACGAATCTGCGACACTCTCCGCTTCGTTGCTGCGACGGCACCGTGCGAGCGCCGCGCGCCCGCGCATGGAGCCTTGATTCCGCGGATACGGGTAGGCGAGCGCGTCGCGGCGAAGCGCCGAAGCCGACACCGACCGAGCGGGCCTTGCAGCCGCCTTGTCCGAGGAGCGGCGCCTGAGGATCCTGCACTTGCCGAAGCGCCCAGGCAGCGCTTGCCGAGCGGCGCCCACCTCTGTACGAGACGGCGCGTGACCGCTTCCGATCAAGGCTGCCGGCGCGACGCTGCGGCAACCGACTTCGCCGCCGAGGTCAGCGCCCGATGCTGGCCCGGCTCTGCGCTGACGCGCGTCGAAGCCCTGCGCGGCGACGCTTCCAGCCGCAGGTACCTTCGCGCAACGCTGGCAGAGCCGCGACCGCCCGGCGCCCCGGCAACGCTGATCGTCATGGTGATGCAGGACGCCGCCGTAGCGCTTTCTTCCGAGGAATTGGGCGTGTTCGGCAAGGACGGCCCCAAGGAACTCGCCTTCGTCAATATCGCGCGCTTTCTGTCGCGCCACACCGATTCGTTGCCGGCCCTGCACGGCGTATCGACCGATCAATCGCTGATGGTCCTCGAAGACGTGGGCGACACGCCGCTGTGGGAGGCCGCGCGAGCGTCGTCGGCGGCCGAAGGCGAGGAGCTTTTCGGCCTCGCACTCGACCTCATCGCCGACCTCCAGGCCCGCGCGGTCGACGACGGCAGCGGCTGCTACGCCTTCGCTCAAGCATTCGACGAAAGACTCTTCGCCTGGGAGTTCGAGCACTTCTTGCAGTACGGCGTGGCGACGGCCGATGCCGGACTGGTCGCAAGAAGCCGGGCTGAGTTGACTGCGGCGGCAAAGCGGCTGGCCGCTCTTCCGCGCGTGTTCGCTCACCGCGACTACCACGCGTGGAATATCCACGTGCAGAGTTCCACCGGCGGTGCGGCCGCAATCGGCGCTGCCGGGAAGCGGCTTCGCCTGATCGACTTCCAGGACGCCCTGCAGGCACCAGCGCTCTACGACGTCGCCTCGCTGCTGACCGACCGCATGACGCCCGACTTCATCACGGCCGAACGCGAAGAACGGCTGCTGGCGCGATTCTACGCGCGTCAGCGCGCGGGACGTCTGGCCGGCTTCGACGAAACCCGCGCGGCTTACCGCCTGGTGGCTCTGCAACGCGTGCTCAAGGTCGTGGGGCGCTTCAACTACCTCGCTGAGGTCAAGGGCAAGCCGGCCTACCTCGCGATGCTGCCCGGCGTGTGTCGCACCGCCGGGCGATTGCTCGCCGAGAGTGAAGGCGTAGAGGCCACGCGCGAACTTTTTTCGATCGCAGCCCGCCACGCGAGCGAGCCGCCAGCGTGAGCGTGCCCGTCGCGGACAAGCTCGCCGGTCGATCCTCCGCAACGCCTCCGCACACGATGGTAAGGGCGATGATCCTGGCTGCGGGACGCGGCGAGCGGCTGAGACCGCTGACGGACAAGACCCCCAAACCCTTGATCGAAGTCGGCGGCCGCCCGCTCATCGAGTACGCCATTGATTGCGTGCGCCGGGCCGGCATCGAGCAGGTCGTGGTAAATCTCCACCACCTCGGCGCTTCGATCCGCGCCCACCTCGGTAACGGCTCGCGCTTCGGGGTCTCGATCGACTACAGCGAAGAGAACCCGGTTCAGGAGACCGGCGGCGGCATCCGCGATGCCCGGCGATTTCTCGACGGCCACACCTTCGTCACTCTGAACTCAGACACGATCGTCGATGTCGACCTCGGCGCGGTGCTGGATTTCCACCGCGAGAAGGCCGCGCGAGCCACGTTGGTGCTGCGCAAGGATCCGAGAATGGAGGCTTTCGGCATTATCGCCACCGAGCCCGACGGGCGCATCGGCGCTTTCCTGCAACATCGGCGTCCCGGCTGCAGCCTCGCGCTGGAACCTTTCATGTACACCGGCGTGCAGGTTCTCGAACCGGTCGTATTCGACGACCTGCGCGAGAGCGGCCCGTTCTCGATCACGAAGATCACCTACCCGCGCATGCTCGCGCAGGAACGGCCTCTGTACGGCTATCGACACGACGGCACCTGGATCACGGTAGGGACACCTTCGGAACTTGACGAAGCACAATCGCTGCTGGCCGACCGTACCTGACGCTCGATCAGCGGCTAGACAACGCGAAGCGTCGAACGGTACACTGGCGCGGCGCAGAAGGGATCGGGGCTGGGCCACTGGGGAGCGGTATGAGCATCACCATCATCCAGAAAAGCGACCTCACGGTGCGCAAGCGCAACCCAAAGGTCGCGCTCGTGCTGGCCGGAGGGGCGGTAACCGGCGGGGCCTTCAAACTCGGCGGCCTCAAGGCGCTTGACGACTTCCTCATCAATCGCAAGACCACCGATTTCGACCTTTACGTCGGGCTCAGCGCGGGCGCACTGCTCTCGGCGCCGCTCGCGGCCGGAGTGACTCCGTCGGAAACGCTACGCGCACTCGACGGGACGTCGAACATCCTGTCGCAGTTCCTGCCGCGCCACTTCTACAATCCCAACTACGAGGAACTCCTGCGGCGGCCCGTCGAGTACGTAACCGACCTCGCCACTTTCCTGCCGCGAACCCTTTCGAAGATGCTCTCGAGATCTCCGCACCTGGTCGAGCGTCTGTGGCCGGCCTTGCGGGTCTTCCAGCGCCACCCGTCCCTGTCGACGCTTCAGGACGTCGCATCGCCCATCGTCAACGAGATTCTTGCCAACCGCATCCCGATGCCGCACGATTACCTGCCTTCGGGAATCTGCGAGAACTCGACCATCGAGCGCTACATCCGCGAAAACCTGGGGCGTAACAACATCCCGAACGACTTCAAGAGTTTCCACGAAGCCACGGGCAAGGAACTCTACATCTGCGCGATGAACCTGGACACGGCCGAGCAGGTCGTGTTCGGGCACGACACGGACAGTTCGACGACCATTTCTCAGGCCATCCAGGCCTCGACCGCACTGCCTGGGTTCTACCGTCCGGCCCGCATCAACGGCATCGACTACGTTGACGGAGGCGTGCGTCGGACCGCCAACATCGACGTGGCGATCGAACACGGCGCCGACCTCGTCATCTGCTACAACCCGTTCCGTCCCTTCTCGAACCGCATCCACCGGCGTTTCGACATGGACAAGGGCGACTGGGTGAGCGAAGGAACTCCGATCGCCGACTCCGGAATGGCCGGCGTGATCAATCAGGTCTTTCGCACCCTGCTTCACACGCGACTCCAGTACGGACTGCGCCAATACCAGGACGACCCGAACTTCCAGGGCGACATCCTCGTCATCGAACCGTCCGAGACCGACATCCACATGTTCGGTCTCAACCCGCTTGCCCTGTGGGACGGTCCTCGCGCGGGACGCCACGGCTACACGTCGGTCACCCACTCGATCGACGCCCACTACGACACGATCAAGCAGATCCTGGCCTCGTACGGCATCCTGATGACCAGGCGCGAGGTGCGCGCCGGACTCGAGCGCATGAATCGGGGAAGTTTCGGGGAGTCGTCGGTGGATGTGCTGCTGCGCGACGTCCCGCGCCGCAATCTCGACGTGGCCTGACGCCCGGCCCTCACGGCGCGGGCCTGAAGTTCCGCGACCGCAGCGCACCAAATAAGAAGGGGGAGCCTCCGATGGAGACTCCCCCTTGCTGTTGGGACTTTCCTACGAGCGCCGCTTAGGCGTTCGGGAAGATCTGCTGCATCTTGAGAGCCAAGCTCATGTCACCCTTGATCTTGAGCTTGCCGCCCATGAAGGCCATCTGCGGGTTGAGCTTGCCGCTCACCATATCGAGATAGTCTTTGGCAGCCATGGTGATGGTGATGTTCGGGGCCGCGTTGGGCGCGCCCTCGGCGACTTCGCAGGCGCCTCCGCCGATCTTCACCTGCCAGGTGCCGCCGCCGTCACCGCCGAGATCAAACTGGTACGTCGCATTCACGCCCGCTGCGGCAGCCGGGTTGAAACGCGAAGGCATAACATCAAACACTTCCTTAGCACTAGTGGGTTGGTCGGCCATGATAGTCCTCAATCCTCCGTGGGGTCTTGTTGTGCGCGTGTAGTAAGCGACACTCTCCACTATGTCAAAACCGCCGAAGCCTCCGCCCGGCTTCAGCCCCCGCAGGCCCGAGTCCCGGCAAACGCAGGCCGGCCCCCGACGAATCGACCGCATCTCCGGAACCGGCCGCCGCGACCCACGACCGTAAACGAAAAAAGCCCCCCGGCAGTGCCGGGAGGCTTTTTCCGAACCCCGAAGGGTTTCAATGTTCGCCTGTGAGGGTGTTTCGCAGGGGTACGAACCGGGCGCTCGTACCAGTCAGTGGTCCGTTAGTCGTTGAGAACCGAATCAGCCCTTCTTGCGGCCGCGTGTTCCGCGCTTGGGAGCTGCGCCCGCGGCAGCGGGTGCAGCAGCCTTGGCCTTCCGCTTGGAAGCCTTGCGCTTGCCGGCCTTCTTCTTGGTCGCCTTTTTCTTGGCGGCCTTTTTCTTGCCGGCCTTCTTCTTGGTCGCCTTCTTCTTGGCGGCCTTCTTCTTACCGACCTTCTTGCCGGCCTTCTTCTTCGATGCCTTCTTTCTTCCAGCCATGGTTTGCCTCCTTCAGCTGTTTTCCGCGATCACCCTCACAGGCAAAACATCGAACCGTGCGTACATCTGTTACGCACTTGGCGAATTATAGTTACCCCGCGACATTGGAGTCAACAAAAACGCAACATCATGGTGACGCTCGTGCACGGCCAATGGCAGTAGCGGCTGTGCGTAACCGACCTCGTGCATCAAAACAACGACTCCATTCGTCGTGCGAAACGCGACAACAACTCCGCTGTCGGCGCCTCCGCGACTGCTCATTCGAAGGCCTTGCGTCCCGGGTAGACAGCGCGTTTTCCCAGTGATTCCTCGATGCGAAGAAGCTGATTGTACTTGGCCGTGCGCTCGCCGCGCGACAGCGATCCGGTCTTGATCTGTCCGGCCCCGACGCCGACCGCGAGGTCGGCAATCGTCGAGTCCTCCGTCTCGCCGGAGCGGTGCGAAATCACCGAGGTGTAACCGGCGCGCTTGGCGATGCGAATGGCCTGGAGAGTCTCCGTGAGTGATCCGATCTGGTTCACCTTGATCAGAATCGAGTTGGCCGCGCCTGCCTTGATGCCCCTTCGCAGACGATCGGAGTTGGTCACGAACAGATCGTCGCCGACCAGTTGAACCTTGCCGCCCAGGCGCTTCGTGAGTTCGATCCACCCGTCCCAATCGTCCTCGGACAGACCGTCTTCGATAGAAACGATGGGGTAGCGCTGGACCAGCTTTTCGTAGAGCCGAACCATCTGTGCCGAAGTCAGTTTTGCGCCTCCGGACTTGGAAAATACGTATTTCCCATCGCGCCAGAACTCGGTCGCGGCCGCATCCAGAGCCAGAGAAATGTCGCGACCGGGCTTGTAGCCGGCCTTCTCAATCGCCTCCAGCACCACCTCGATGGCGGCCTCGTTGCCGGGGAGTCCAGGAGCGAAGCCGCCTTCGTCTCCGACGTTGGTGCTCTGCCCGCGCGCCTTGAGCACCGACTTGAGCGTGTGGAACACCTCGGCGCCCATACGCAGCGCATCGGCGAAGCACTTGGCGCCGTGAGGGACGATCATGAACTCCTGGAAGTCGAGACGATTGTCGGCGTGGGCGCCGCCATTGACGATGTTCATCAACGGCACCGGCAGCACACGAGCGCGAGGGCCGCCGATGGAACGGAAGAGGGGCTGCTTGGTGTAGGCCGCCGCCGCGTGAGCCACGGCGAGCGAGACCGCAAGGACGGCATTGGCACCGAGCCTTCCCTTGTTCGGCGTGCCGTCGAGATCGATCATGCGCCGGTCGATCGCATCTTGTTCGCGAACGTCCATCCCCACGACCGCAGGACCCAGCACCTTCTTCACGTTGGCAACGGCGGTCAGCACGCCCTTGCCGCCGTAGCGCTTCTTGTCTCCGTCGCGCAGTTCGTGGGCCTCGTGCTGACCGGTCGATGCGCCTGAAGGCACACAGGCCCGGCCAAAGGCTCCGCCGACGACCCTCACCTCGGCTTCGATGGTGGGGTTGCCGCGCGAGTCGAGAATTTCACGTGCATGAACGGACTCGATTCTCATGATTGCGCTGTCTCCTGTCTGTTCGCGGGCACCGAGGCATTGAATGCACCGGCAGCCGCGGGATATTCTCTGTCGCCACCGATGTCACCATCGCCGGCAACCGCAAGATGAACTCCTTCCACCCAGTTTTCTCTTGGCTGATCCGCGCCCTCGCCCTGGCGGTTTTCGTTCTTGCCTGCTCTCTGTTCCTCGGACCCTACGGTTTCTCCAGGCTCACCGGCTTGGAACGCACCGTCGCGGAAAGATCCGACAGCGTTCTAAAACGCATCGAAGGCAACGCGGCCCTGGAAAACCGCCTCGAATCCCTTCGTAACAACCCGCGCGCTCTCGAAACCGAACTGCGCTCAACACAGAACTGGGTGCGCCCAGGGGAAGTGACCGTCATGCTGCCCAGCGGCTCCTTGCCGCCAGCCGACAAGCCCCCGCAGTCCGACAACACCACCCCGCCCCCCGCTACCGCCGATCCCATCGCACACCCGTAACTTCTTCAGGAGCAGCCGCTCGTCGCACCGCAGTTGTCGCACTTATAACAGGCGCCGTTGCGGATCATGATCGAGCCGCACTCCGAGCACGTCGGTGCGTCACTCTGCGAGAGAATGAAATCCGTCAACTTGCCTTGCACCGAAGCGACGCCCTCGGGGATCTCCAGCTTCGGCCGCAACTGAGTCGCCCTGGCCTCGGCCATCTCGGCAGCCACCGCCCTCGACTCGCTGGAGAAGCGCGTACCGAGGAAACGGAAGATGTAATCGGTGAGTGACTTCGCAACCGGAATCTCGGGGTTCTTGGTGAACCCTGCCGGCTCGAAACGGACGTGGGCGAACTTGTTGACCAGGGCCTCGACCGGCACGCCGTACTGCAACGACAACGACGTCAGCGTGGCGATCGTATCCATCAGTCCCGAGATCGTGCTGCCTTCCTTGGCCATCTTGATGAAGATCTCGCCGGGCGCACCGTCGTCGAAAAAGCCGACGTGGATGTAGCCTTCGTGGCCGGCCACATCGAACTTGTGGCGGATCGAGCGGCAATCGGCGGGAAGGCGTCGGCGCACCGGACGCTGGGCCGCTTCCTGCGCATCCTTGGCCTTGGCGGCATCCGAACCCGTGTTGAGAGGCTGGCTGCGTTTGCACCCGTCGCGATAGATCGCCACCGCCTTCAGGCCCAGCTTCCACGCATCCATGTAGATGCTCTCGACCTCTTCGACGGTGGCGTCGGTCGGCATGTTGACCGTCTTCGAGATCGCGCCCGACAGGAAAGGCTGGACCGCTCCCATCATGCGTATGTGGCCGAGCGGCTCGATCGACCGCACGCCGCGGCGCGGTTTGAAGGCGCAATCGAAGACCGCCAGATGCTCCTCGCGCAGGCGCGGCGCCCCTTCGATGGTGTCGTTTTCATCGATGTACTCGAGAATGTCGGTGACCTCGCGGGTCTCGTAGCCGAGCTTGCGAAGCGCCCGCGCCACGGTCGTGTTGACGAACTTGAGCATGCCGCCGCCGACCAGTTTCTTGTACTTGACCAACGCGATGTCGGGCTCCACGCCGGTGGTGTCGCAGTCCATCATGAACGCGATGGTTCCGGTCGGAGCCAGCACCGTGACCTGGGAGTTGCGAACACCGCGGGCGCGGCCGCCGGAAAGCGCTTCGTCCCAGACTTCGCGACTGGCCGTCAGCAAATCCAGCGGTACGTAGGTCGAGTCGATGGACCGGGACTTGTCCCGGTGCTTGTCGATGACCCGAAGCTGCGCCTCCCGGTTGGAAACGTAGCCGGCATAGGAACCGAGGGCCGCGGCGATGCGGGTGGACTGGTTGTAGGCCTCACCGCACATCAACGACGTGATCGCTGCCGAATAGGCACGGCCGGACTCCGAGTCGTACGGCAGGCCCATCGACATGAGCAAGGCCCCGAGGTTGGCGTAGCCGAGACCGAGCTGGCGATAATCACGCGCCGTACGCTCGATTTCGGAGGTCGGGTAGCTCGAGTTGTCGATCAGAATGTCCTGAGCAGTGATCAGCAGGCCGACTGCGTGTCTGAACCCATCGATGTCGAAACGGCCGCCGTCTTCGCTGAACTTCATCAAGTTCAGAGAAGCGAGATTACAGGCCGAGTTGTCCAGGTGCATGTACTCGCTGCACGGATTCGACGCGTTGATGCGGCCGGTGTTCGGGCAGGTGTGCCAATCGTTGATCGTGGTATCGAATTGCAGGCCGGGGTCCCCGCAAAAGTGCGCGCTCTCGGAGATGCGCCGCCACAGGTCGCGGGCTTTGTAGGTATTACAGGGCTGGCCGCTGCGTACGAAGCGCGTATTCCAGGGACCGTCGGTTTCGACGGCTCGCATGAAATCGTCCGAAACCCTGACCGAGTTGTTGGCGTTCTGGAAAAAGATCGAGCCGTAGGCTTCGCCGTCGATCGAGCCGTCATAACCGGCGTCGATCAAGGTCCAGGCCTTTTTCTCCTCCGCCGACTTACAGTTGATGAAGTCTTCGATGTCCGGATGGTCGATGTTCAGGACCACCATCTTGGCAGCGCGGCGGGTCTTACCACCCGACTTGATGACGCCGGCCGACGCGTCGGCAGCGCGCATGAAGGACACCGGACCCGATGCCGTCCCGCCGCCAACCAGAGACTCACGCGAAGAGCGGATGCGCGACAGGTTGACGCCGGATCCCGACCCGCCTTTGAAGATCACGCCCTCTTTGCGGTACCAGTCCAGGATCGAGTCCATCGTGTCGTCAACGGAAAGGATGAAGCAGGCCGAACACTGGGGCTTCTCTTCGACGCCGACGTTGAACCACACGGGACTGTTGAAGCAGGCCTCCTGCTGGAGCAGCAGGTGCGTGAGTTCGTCACGGAACGTGTCGCGGGCGGCCTCGTCGGCAAAGTAGCGCTGGGCCTCGCCCCAGCCGACGATGGTGCGGACCACGCGGCCGATAAGCTGGCGAACGCTAGATTCGCGCTCGGGACTGCCGAGATGGCCGCGAAAATACTTGGACGCGACGACATTGGTCGCGAGTTGGGACCAGGCCGCCGGGAATTCCACCCCGCGCTGCTCGAACACCGCCTTGCCGCCTTCCCCTTGGATGATCGCGTCGCGCATCTCCCATTCGACGGTGCTGAACGGGTCGATCCCCGCCTTGGACAACCGCCGAACGAACGTCAGCCCGTGGCCGACGGCCGGAGTCATAACCGGCTTGGCGTCCGCGTCAGTGCCGGACAGCGAAGCTGACGCAGCTCGTGCTCCTTTTTCTTCCATGATTCTTCATCTCCTGCGTACTTGCGCCGTAAAAACCCTGAAGCCGGCTCCGGTCGTTCCAGCCGGCTTCTGAAATGTTCTGCCTCGGAAGCGCGCCGGTCCTTGCGCATTGGGCGGGAAGGACCGTAGCCGGGCATAAAACCCCTGTCCATTGTGGACGACGGAACCTTCTACCACCACATCTTGTGGCACGCCACCGTCCTGCCAAGTTTTCGGTTACGCCTGCCGGAGCGACATTCAGGCGTCCCGGTCCGATCGCGATCCAGCCCGCTCCGTCGCCTGTGAGGCCCGGGGTTTCTCTGATAGGAGGGCCGGCGTGAAGTCTGTCGGCCCCACACGCCTTTCCCTTCTTATCGAGCAGGCACTGACGCGCCTCGGTCTGGCTCGCCGGCTCGACGACTATCGCGTCTGGCAGGCGTGGGACGAGGTAGTCGGCCAGACCATCTCCCGCAACGCCCAGCCTGTGCGCTTGGACGGGGACCGCCTGGTCGTGGTCGTGCGCACATCCAGTTGGTTGCAGGAACTCAGCCTTCTGCAACGCGAACTCATCGCCAAAATCAACGACTGGATGGGTCGCCCAGTGATCAAGGACCTGTTCTTCATCGTCGGCCGCATCGAAGAAGAGGACAAGCCCAAGCCGGCCGCGCAGCCTGCTCGTGCCGCGACGAAAACGCCGGTCGTTTCCGAATCGCGGAGCGAGGGGTTGGGCGAAATTTCCGGAATCAACCCGGAAATATCGGCTGCCTTCGACCGGCTGTGGAAAGCTGCGCGCCACCGCAGCGAAACCGACAAAGACTGATCGCGCATCAAACCGCGCGAACTCCCGCAGACAACCATCTCCGCACACATCGCCGCGCGTCGCAGCCGCACTGCGGCTCAGACCAGCGCCACGCGCTGAGCGCCGACAGCCGGCCACACCGCCTCGATGGTTTCCACGCTGGCCGACTCACGGCAGGCTTTGACGATCGCCGTGACATCCAGCAGCGCCTCGGCTTCGAGCACGCGCTCTTCCTCGGCGGCCGTAGCCGGATGGCGCGGAACGAACAGAGTGCAGCAGTCCTGGTCGGGAAGAATCGAGATTTCGTAGCAGCCTTCGCGATCGGCGTAACGGCTGATTTCCAGCTTGTCCATGCCCACCAGCGGCCGCAGCACCGACATCGTCGCGGCTCTCTCGATCAGCGTCATGTTTGAAAGCGTCTGTGAAGCCACCTGGCCGAGACTCTCTCCGGTCACCAACGCGCCCGCACCGCACTTGTAACCGATCCTGCTGGCGATCCGCATCATCATGCGCCGGTACAACACCACGCGCAGAGGACGCGGCACCGCCGCGACGATCTGCGCCTGCGCATCGCCGAAAGGCACCATCCAGAGACGGACGTTCTGCTGCCCACGCGCGATCACGCCGGCCAACTGGCGTGCTTTGTCCTGACTGGCGGCGCTCAGATACGGCACGCTGTGAAAGTGCAGAGCTTCAATGCGGGCTCCGCGGCGCTGCATGCGAAGACCGGCAACCGGCGAGTCGATGCCTCCCGACAGCAGCAGCAGCAGGCGTCCGGCGGTCGATACCGGCAGGCCCCCGCAGCCTCCGACGCGATCGAAACCGAGCAGGATCTCGCCAAAAACGACGAGCACGTGCACCGTACAATCCGGATTCTTCAGATCGACGCGTGCACCGGTCCTGGCCACTATCCTGGCGCCGACCCGCGCGCCGATATCGGGTGAAGACCCCGCAAAGCTCTTGTCGGCGCGGCGCACCGAGACCGCGAAAGATCCTTTCGGGCTCCACTCCTCCAGAGCTTCGTCCACCGCCGCATCGAGGGCCTCAAGATTGGCCGCCACACGCCGCGACGGCAGGCAATTGGCGATCCCCGGCACGACTGCGAGGCGCTGCAATACCGCCGCCGGATCGGAATCCCCGAGTTCCACAATGACGCGCCCCGAAGTGTGGTGCACTCGCGCGGTACCGAGACCGGCCACCGCCAGCCTCACGTTGTCGACGAGACGAGCGACGAACATCGCTCGGTGGCCGAGCTTGAGCGCGATCTCGCTGTAGTGAAGGACGATGACTTCTATGCGCACGGCGGCAACCTATCGTCCGCCCGGACCGCGGGCAAAAGCCTTCACCGGAATCGCGGCGGCAAACACTGCGAACACGGCAACGACGACGCGATCAAGCTCGCAGGCGTCTCGACATGGCCGCCGATCGACTTGCCAGCGGGGCAGGTCGTGCGCAGGATGCACACAGATGCCTTTCCCGCACCGACTCTCCGGCCACCTGCGTTCTCGCGAGCGCGTGGCTCTTTGCGCGCCTGACGCCATCCCCTGCGCGGTGCTGTTGCCGTTGGT
>CAITLU010000043.1 GCA_903893315.1 uncultured bacterium | reverse complement strand
GCCGCCGACCTGCCGCTGCGACGGCGCGCAGGCAACGCCGCCTGCGCGGTCGGCCTGCCGCTGGCAGCGGCCGCCGCCTACGCGGCCTGGATCGTCATGGGACTGGGCGTTCCGCAGGCGGTGCACAACAAAGTCAGCGAAGCCGCCTCCACACCGCTGCTCGAAATCGGCAACGCGGCGTTTCGCGGCGTGGTGACGGTCGGCTTCCTGTTGGCGCCCGTGGGACTCACCAGCATACCCGCCGGTCTCCGCGAACGGCGGATCGCGGCAGCGGCAGCGGCGCTGCTCACCGGTCTGGCGCTGTTTCTGTACCTGCGCGAAGGCGCAGTCATGTTTTACCTCACCAACGTGCTCTACGACCTCGGCGTCGGCTGCGTGACCCTGCGCGACTCATTCTTCCTGGCGATGGAGCGTCTTCCGCGCGCCGGCCTGGGACTGCGACTGCCGCTGAGCGCTCTCTCCATCATCTCCGCGAGCCTGTTGATCGCGAGATGGTCGAGCCTGATGTTCGGATCGGATTCGGAAAGAGCGCCGTGGCTGCGCGATCCGGCGAAAGCCTTCGTGCTGCTGGCTTTCGTACTGTCGGCAGTCGGCTCTCTGGCGCAGTCGGCCTACTACTTCGATCGCTACCTGATCGCGATCGCGCCTCTGGGTCTGGCGGCAGCGGTGGCTGCACGACCGCAGGCGCGCAGCGGCGCCGCATCGCTGGCGCTGACCGCGCTGATGGCGCTGTTCTCGCTGGCCGGAACCCACGACTGGATGGAATGGAATCGCGCACGCTGGAAGCTGCTCGAAAATCTCGAAGCGCGCGGAGTCGATGCGTCGAGCATCGACGGCGGCATGGAATACAACGCCGAGCGCCTTGCCGCTCGTCTGCGTACCTCGCCGAGCGATGCGGCGGTGAAGCCCGGACAGGCACCGTCGGTCAAGAGTTGGTGGTGGGTGCTCGACGACGAGTGGATCGTCAGCTTCGGTCCCCTCGACGGCTACGCGATCGCGCAGCGAAATCAGTGGCAACGCTGGCTGCCGCCGGGCAACAGCGAGGTCCTGCTTCTGCATCGCAACGCCCCAGCCGCCGCTGCGCAGAACCTCACTCAGGCTGCAGAAAACCCGGCTACCGGGAACTGAACGCGCAACTCCTCAGCGCCGGGTCTCGTTGCCATCTCGCGCTGCCTCAACCGGCATCGATCATGCTTCATGCGCGCAGTCCCCGGACACTTCGGGCTTGCGTGCAAGCGCCAACACTTTCGCACCCATTCCGGCGAGCCTTCCGGTCTTCAACACCAGTTCCATCAGGATGCGCATGCCGAGCTTCAAGCGATAGCGTCCCAGGTAGACGTTGCCGGTGCAGACCTCGACGGTCTCGAAACCGGCACGCTCAAGCATGCTCCGCAGCGTCTCCGGATTGAAGTAGTAGACGTGAGGCGGCACGTAGAGACGTTCCAGGAAGAAGCCGTAGCCGGGGCCGCGCATCCGGATGTACCAGTCGAGCAGCACAGTCATCAGACAGTGCTGATTCGGGACCGCGATGTAGAGCACGCCGCCGGGCTTGAGCAGTTGCCAGGCGCGCCTGAGCGACGCCGCCGGATCCAGCGTGTGTTCGAGCATGTCGAGCATCGTCACTGCATCGAAGCCGGCGGGTTCCCAGGGGTAGGTGTCAAAGTCGCCGACCTGCAAGACGATGCCGAACTCGGCGCGGGCCTTGTCGGCACTCTCCTGACAGATGTCGATGCCGAACGGTTCCCAGCCGAACTCGGCGCGGGCGAGGTGGAGGAAGATTCCCGTGCCGGGACCGACGTCGAGCAGGCGCCCCGGCTTTCGATGCGCGCCGAGCCACCGCAACCCGTGACGGAAGGCCTCGATGACAGGATCGTCCTTGAAGTCGCGGTGACAATTACGGAAGAAATCGGCGACCTCGGGGAGCATGTCGCCGTCGTAGGCGAGGCGTTCGATTTCGGCTTTCTGTTCGGGTGTCGGCAGCGGATCGACGAACACGAAACGACAGTCGCGACACTTGACCACGCACCGATAGCCCTGGTCGTGATAGACGGCAATGCGTTCGCTCGCGCACAGATTGCAGCGCGGCAGCGAGGTTCTCGAAGAACCGCTCACCGGTCCTCCCGCTCGGCAGCTGTGGCGCCGCGGTTTCCGGCCACGGCGGCCCGGAGCAGGCGCAGTTCTTCGACGCCGCAGATGCGCAGCGTCAGTATCGCAGCGGCGTACGCGCCGAGCGTGGTAGATATCAGCGCGACTCCCACAAATCCGCTCGCACGCCCGACGACAACCGCTGCCGCGACCGCCGCGAAAGCCCGCGCCGCCGGACCCAGAACCGCCCGCACGTAGCGGCGCGTGGAAGGCAGCATCGCAAGTGAAACCTGCGAGGCAGCGCTGGTGAGCAACATGGTCCACGCGGCGCCGATCCCGCCGTAAGCACGGATCATGAAGAACGACGCGATCAGATTGACTATCGCGAACGCGAACGTGTTGCGCGACAGCGTCTTCTCGCCGTGGGTCGCCACCAGCAGGTTCAGGATCACGGTGCCGGTGGCAGAAAACAGTGCAGTGAACGCGAGCAGCGACAGCACCGGCCCGGCCGCGACTCCCTGCTGCGGGAACAACAGGTTCATGATGCTGTTGCCCGCCACCGCACACAGGACCACCGGCACGCCGGTGGCGGCGACCAGATAACGCGCCGAACGTTCCGCGGTACGCAGCAGGGCCGGCGATTCGCGCGCGTGCAGCCCGGCCATCAAAGGATATACGCTGATCATCAGCGCCTCGGGCAGCAGCGTGAAGGCTTCGGTGACGCGCGAGGCGGCACCGAGCACGCCGACTTCGACCGGCCCGCGCAGCGACATCAACAGAATCTGGCCTATGCGCAGGCTGATGGTCATCGCGAAAGCGTTGAGCATCAACGGCGCGATTCCGCCGGCCAGACGCCGCCAACGCGGCAGGTCGAACGCAAGTCCCGGCCTCACCGTCCTGCGCACCGTCCAGGCCACCACGAAGAACGTGATCGCATTGGCCGCCGACATCGACGCGAAAATCGCTTCGAGCCCGGCACCGGCCTCCACCACGGCAAATACACCGAGTGCCAGCAGTCCCGAGCGCAGCGCGGCCTGCAGGAACAGCGTACCGATCTCCAGACGCGCCCGCTGCCACGCCCGATACGCACCGCCCAGAGCGGTTGGAAGATTCAGAGATGCCACCGCCATCAACCACACCGGAGTCTGGTGGGCAGATGCCGGCCCGACGAAGGCCACCGCGAGAGTCGCCGACACCAGCGCCATCGTGAACTTGAGCCCGAGTCCAGCACGCAGCAACGCATCACGGTCGTCAGGATCCTGGCTCATCGCCCTGACCAGGACGGTGTCGATGCTGTAGTCGGAGACGATCTGGAAGAAGGCAAGGTAGGCGATGACGAAGCTGTAGACGCCGAATTCCGCCGGATCCAGCACTCGCGCCAGATACAGCAGGATGAGAACCGGCAAGACCTTGTCGACGGCCTGCGTGAGCAGTCCGTACCACGCGCGGATCGCCACCGGGCCGACTGCGTGCAGCTCGCCACCGTCGCTGCGCGTCTTCACTCGGCGCCCCGGCCGGCGGATGCGACGAGTTGCTCGCTCCTGTGCGCTTCGTTGCAGGTTGGAATGACGACGATCCTCCGCGCGGAAAATTCCGCGAAAGCTACACGAGAAGCCGCGGCTCTCCTATCGCGAGAGCCGTGGCGATGCGCGCGCCGAGGCCACCACCGTGCGCGCGCAAGCGACCTTACCGCAGGCCCAGTTCCTCCAGAGGAAGAGGCCGACCGGTAACACCGTCACGCCAACCGCGAATCTTGATGCGCACGCCACCGGCCTCACCGCGAAGGGCGCGGCGCAGGAATTGAAACGGCAGAGTCACCAATATGCACGCCGCCATCCACGCGATCTGCCACCAGCGGCCGTGCTTGCGCGCGTAGAGCACGCTGTTGCGAGCCGAGAGATACTTACGAAAGCCGCCGTAGAAAGCCGCTCCGCCCGAGCTGCCGTGCACGCGGTGAACGACCCGCGAAGCGCCCACGTAGCGACTGCTCCAGCCCGCACGCCAGGCGCGCGCGGCCCAATCGACGTCTTCGTGGTAGGCGAAGAAGGACTCGTCGAAGAACCCGACCTCGCGCAGCGTCTGTGCACGAAACAGCACGGCGCAGCCCGGAATCCACTCGACGTCGTGCTCACCATCGAAGGCCGGACCATCGGCGGCGTCCTCGCCTTCGAGCGCGATGAGGCTTTGCCGCCAGGTGACGCGCCCCCACGCCACCCACAACCTCGAAGGATCGTCGGCGCGCAGGATCTTGCTGCCGAGAACGCCGGCGCGCGGCGTGCGCGCGCCAGCGGCGAGCAACGGCCCGAGCGCACCGGGTTCGACCACGGCGTCGTTGTTGATCACCCACACGAAATCGCTGCCGCGCGCAATCGCGTAAGCAAGACCGGCGTTGTTGCCGCCGGCGTAGCCGAGATTGCGCCCGGTAAACAGGATCGGAACCTGGGGAGCAGCTTCGCGCAGCGCGGCGGCCGGAGATTGGCGAGAGCCGTTGTCCACGACCAGTACGTCGAGCGTGACCGCCGCCGGCAATTCGACGGCGAGCAGGCTGCGCACGCAGGCCAGCGTGTCCTCGAGCCCGTTCCAGTTGAGCACCACCGCCATAACACGTTGTACTTGCCGGTCGCTCACTTATTCGCTCCGTCCCTCGCGCCGGCGGTCGCAGCGCCGCAGCAACCAGCGACTTCCTCGTAGACAGTGCGCGTGCGCAGCGCGGCTTCTCTCCACGAGAACCGCGCGGCGCGTGCGCGGCCCTTGCGCGACATATCGGCCACCGCCGCGTCGTCGCTCATCAGCCTTTCGATCGCCGGCGCCAAGGCCGATACCTCAGCGGCATCAACCAGCACGCCGCCGTCACCGACGACCTCGGGCAACGAACTGTTGCGCAACGCCACCACCGGGCAGCCGCACGCCATGGCCTCGATTAAAGTAAGACCGAACCCTTCATAGGCCGAAGGCGACACCATGCAGCGCAGAGCGCCGAAGAACAGCGCCACCTCCTCGTCGGGCAGCGGTCCGATGTAGACGACGCGCGGATCACCGCTTTGCAGACAAGCCGGGCGATATCCCGGCCGCAGGCGACCGGCCAGCACCAGACGCCAATCGCGATCACCGGCGGCGCGCACAAAGGACGCGACGAGAAGTTCGAGGTTCTTGCGCGGCTGTATGGTGCCCAGGTATCCGCACAGCGCACGCCCCGAACTCTCGCCAAGACCGTGCCGCGCGCGCCAGGCCGCAACCTCGGCGGCGCTGACCGGCCTCACGTTGGCGCCTGCGGCCTCGGGAATCGTCCGCAATTTTCCGACAGCGGCGGGGAAGAGGCGCTCCACGTCGGCAGCAGTGCTCGCCGACGGAACCACGATGGCTGCGGCTCTGGCAACTGCTCGCGGCGTCTCCCACCGTAGATGAATGCGCTGAGCCAGACTGAAGGTCTCCGGCATCACATAGCTGGCCAGATCGTGCACGGTCACCACCGACGGCGGGTGCGCCAAGCGCGGCAGCGCTCCCTTGGTCGCGTGGTAGAGATCGAAACGCTCGCGGGCGAGTACCCGCGGCACCCGCAGGTGGTCCCACAGCGGCTGCATCCAGGCCGATTCGAGAGGCACGCGGCGGGTTTCGACGAATGAATCGAACGACTCGGGGCGGTCGGTGAGCACCACGTAGCTATCCTCGGGAAAAGCCCGTACCAGCGCTTTCACCAACTCGACAGCGTAAGTGGCAGGCCCGCCCAGGGTTCCTGCAACCGCCCCGACAGCGACCTTCACGCGACATCCTCCCGTTGAGCAGCTCCGCCGCCGGAAACGGTCGGATATCCCGAGGCGGCAAACAACTGAGCCGGCGGCGGTCCGCCGTTGCCAGCCCTGCCCTGCCGGGCTCCACGCAGCATCGCCGCCGCCACGTCGAAACGGCCGCGGGCCGCGTACAACGTCGCGCTGAGTGTGATCAGGATCGCGTAGCCGACCACGAAAGTGAGCGGCGCCCGGACGCCGGGGCGCGCGGCTCCAACCAGCCACAGGTTGCGGGCCTTAAGATATGCAGCCAGCGGCGTCATGCCCGAAGCGAAGCCGCGGTTGCCGCTGTGGCCGACCTCGGCCAGCGGAACGACCAGGGGCCGAAAGCCGGCATCGCGGGCCCGCAGGCAGAGTTCTACCTCTTCGTAGTAGGCGAACAGGTTCTCATCGAAACCGCTGATCCGCTCGAACAAGAGACGCGGTATTAGTAGTGCGCAGCCGAGCACGCCGCCTACCGGGTAGGGCCGTTGGCGACGACGGCGCACGCGCAACAGGAAGCGCGGTGCCCACAGGATCGGCCGCCAGTAGCGCTCGCCGGCCGATGCAGTGCTCGCGCCGGGCCTGTCCCTGCACACCCGCGGACCGACCGGCGCTGCGCCGTGATGAGACAGGGCGGCACCGACCAGCGCCGCAATCGCGCCGGACCCGACCACGGTATCGCTGTTGAGGATGAGCACGTAGTCGCAACCGGCGGCAAAGAGGCGGCGCATGGCCTCGTTGTTGCCGCCCGCATACCCGAGGTTTTCCGCAAGCGCGACGAAGTCGGCATCGACGCGACCGCGCAGGCCCTCTTCAAGAGCGTCGCGCTCGGCTGCCACCGAACCATTGTCGACCACCAGAGTGGTGAGATTCGGATACGGATCGCCGGCCAGGGAATGAAGACACGCCAGCGTCCGCGCGGCGTCGTTGAAGGCCAGCACCACCACACCGACGCGCGGGACGGCGCTGCCTCGTGGGGTCTGCGCCCCGGCCAGCACGCCTTGCCAGGCACGCCCGAGCGCGGCCTCGCTGAAACGTTCGCGCATCAGCTCGCGGGCCGAGCGTCCCAGACGCAGGCGCAGGTCGGCATCGTCGGCCAGCAGTGTGATGGCCTCCGCCAACGCCTGCCCCTGCGCCGCGCACAGCAGCAGATCGCGGTCGTGCTCGAAGATCTCACGCAGGGCCGGCGTGTCGGCGCTGACGATGGCGCGACCCACCAGCGCCGCTTCGAACACCTTGTTCGGAATCACCATGCGCGCCTTGCGCGACGACCCGAAGATGCCGAGCACGATGTCGGCGCGGGCGATGGTCTCGGCTAAAACTTCGTAGGGCACCCAGTCCACGAAGCGAACCTCGGCGCGTGTCGCGCGCAGCGCCGCCTCGATGCGCGGGCGTTCGGGGCCGGTGCCGATGAAGGTGAACACAAGGTCGCTGCGCCAGGCCAGGCGCCCGACCGCATCGACGATCACGTCGAGGCCGTGCAGAGGGAGATACTGACCGAAGTAGAGAACCTCCAGGCGCGGCGCGGCGTCTTCCAAGACGCCGGCGCCCGGCTCCGCTGCGCCTTTGCCCGCGCCACTATTGCCGCCGGCGGCGGCTTCAACGGGCCCTTGCCCCGAATCGAAGGCCGCGATGTCGGCGCCCAGATAGCAGGTGATCAGCCGCGAGGGATCGACGCCGAGCTCTTCGATGAAATAGCGGCGGTGCTCGTCGGTATCGACGACGGTCACGTCCGCTGCTCGGCAGCAAAGCCAGTCGAGCAAGCGAAACGCGCGGGCGGCAACCGATCCGCCCTCGTAGACCCGCCGGTCCTCGATCAACGTCTCGGTCACCGACACCAGCGGCGCGAACACGATGCGCGGGCCGTAGCGCAGCGTCAGCAGGCGAAGAAGCAGGACGTCGAGCTGGCCGTTGAACCCGACCACGGCCACCGAAGCTCCGCCGCTGGCCCTCCAGACCGCGGCCAGCCTCCAGGCCGCTCGCAGCCACGCACCGGTGTGAAGGACCAGCGCGGCGGGACCGAAGTAGGCAGAGTCCTTGTCGCGAGTGCGTTCCCACAGAGGTTCGTGAATCTCCACGACCTCGTACCCGGCGGCCCTGACGGCCGCCGCCACGATGCGGCTGGCGCTGTGGCTTCGGTTGTAGGTCCCGAAAAGGGCGGCCCGCATCAGTGTCGATCGCGAAGTTCGAGGCGCCGCACGCGCAGCAGCGCCTCTTCGAGCATACGGCGGCTCGACCCGATCAGGTCGGCCAGCAGCCCGATCAGCACCGTCTGGAAGCCGGCCAGCGTGAGAACGGCCGCCAGCAGCAAGGATTGAAGGTGGCCCGACCCGCCGTTGGTGACGAAAAAATAGAGGAACCGGAGCGCAATCGAGCCGCCGGCAGTCAGCAGAACGAGCCCGATCAGGGTAAAAACCCTCAGCGGCTCGTAAAGCGCGTATATGCGCACCAACGTCGAGGCACTGTGCAGGACGTACCCGAAGACCCCGCGAAACAGCCGCGAGGGCCGGGTCTCGTCGTTCACGTCGATGTCGACGTGAGTGACGAAGAGCTGCTTCTTGCCGGCCTGAATGATGGTCTCCAGCGTATAGGTGAAATCCGAGACCACGTTCATACGCAGCGCCGCATCGCGCGAAAACGCACGGAATCCGCTGGTGGCGTCGGGAACGCGGGTGCCCGACAGGCGCCGCACCACCCACGAACCCAGAACCTGGAGAAGCCGCTTGCCGAGCGAGAAGTGGGCGAGCTTACCGGGGTTGCGGTTGCCGATCACCAGGTCGGCTTCGTGGTGGAGGATAGGGTCGATCAGGCGCTGGATCTGGTCTCCGCGGTACTGGCTGTCGGCATCGGTGTTTACGATGATATCTGCGCCGCACTTGAGGGCGTAGTCGAGCCCGACCGAGAAGGCTCTGGCCAGGCCCTGGTTGACCGGGGCCCGCACCACGTGCGCAACCCCGAATTCACGGGCAACGCGAGAAGTCGCGTCGGTGCTGCCGTCATCGACGACCAGCACCTCGATCTCATCGACCCCGGCCAGATGCCGCGGCAGGTCGGCCAGGGTCACTGGCAGATCGACCTCTTCATTGAAGCAGGGGATCTGGATGACGACCTTCATCCGGTGTGCGCCGCCGTTGTCATTCCCCCTTATGGCAGGAAAGTCTCTCGTGTGCACGGTCGGCGATGCTGTCCCTTTCAGGCACTCCTCGCAGGGTCCGATCGGCCTCGGACAACTTCACGAAAGTGACGCACCGATCCGCATTCATCCTTGACAACAGCCGGGACCGGCACCTATAAGAGCCCCGACCCTGCGAGGGGAGGCCGACGCGTGAAGCCGTCCGAGCATCTTGTCCAGAGTCCGGAGTCGGGAGCGGTCCTTTGAATACGGGAACGGGAACGACGAGGCAGCCGAAAGAAACGCGTTTGGGCTTCAAAGTAAGTAAGACAAGTTATCGATAATCGTTGGGAGGAGACATTTATATGAAGAAAGTGATTCTTACGCTGTCCGCCTTGGCTCTCGTGGTCGCTTACGCCGGTACAGCTGGCGCGGCCGGGCCCGGTGGGTGTCAGTTCAACGCTCTGGCGAAGGCCAAGGGCATCAAGACCTCGATGGTTCGCGCCTTCTCGGGCTGCCCGTCGACCGAGCATCCCGTGATCAACTCGTCCTCGGGCGGCGGCACGCCTTCATGTGCACCGGTAACCGTAGTCGGCGGCGCAGGCGGCACCACCTACCAGCTCGACCCGCAGAAGGGATCGTGCACCGTGCAGACCCAGGCCAAGATCGAAAAGGATTGCGCCGGAATCACTGACTCGAACGGCAACGTGCTCGGCCTCCCGGCCGGCCCCTGTCACGTCACCTACGTGAAGTCGCAGTGCAAGGGCATCATGCAGTCCGACGGCGTGACGCCGATCAACGCCAACGACGACGCTGGCTGGTCCCTCGCCACCCTGACCCGCACGACGTACGACGAGCAGACCAACGGTGACATGACCGTCATCGACTTCCCGGTCACCTTCTCGTACGGCGACCCGAAGAGCGGGCAGATCAAGGTAGACAGCAGCAGCGCCGAAGCACTGGCGGCCATCTTGGTCGACATCACCGGCGCGGCGTTGCCGACCTGCTCCACCTTGGAGACCATCACCACCACCATCAAGGACCCGAGCGGTAACACGTTCGCCGTGATGGGCGGATCCACCCGGGACAAGAACCAGTAGGACCGTCGCCTAGACGGGTCCGAAGCTTGTAGAAGCAGCGGGGCGGTGCAATCAGTTGCACCGCCCCGTTTTTTTTGCGCTCCGTCCTGAAGCCGATCACCGTGTCGCCATTCTCATCGTCCTACTCCGCTGCGCCGCTGGCCGCCGGAGCCCTGCTGTGCCTGCTGGCCCCGGGCTGGGCGTGGTGGCCGGGCTCGCGGAATCTTTCAGCGGCCTTCGCCAGAGTCGCCGTGAGCGTAATCGTCACCACTGTGGCGGCTACCGCGTTGACCGCAGTGCAGAGCTTCTCTCTGACGACGCTGCTGTCGATCAACGCCGTCGTCACCGTGCTCGGCATCTTTACCCGCCGCTGGTTGCGACTACGGCAGCCAGCGACGAACGCGCCTGTCGCGCCACCACCCGGCAACACACTGGGAGTTCTGGTCTTCACCCTCGCGTTGACGATGTACTGGCCAGCCTACCCCACTTTCTTCGCCGCCGGGGACTCGACCGCCTACGTCGACAGCGGGATCTGGCTGGCCGAGTCCGGCGGTCTGGCAAAGCACGACGAACTGGGACCAACGCTGACGCCGCTGCTGCGCGCCAGCCTCTTCGATTCAATGGCACAGGTAATCGGCGGCGGCCCGCCCTACAGACGCATGCCCGGCGCGATGATGCTGCGATCCCTGGACTCGGACATAGCGTGGCCGGCTTTCTTCCCTGTGCCGGCAGTGTGGGCGGGGATCTGCACGTCAATGCTCGGAGCGCGCCACGCCGCGGCCTACGCTCCGCTGTTCGTGGCTCTCGGAGTCTGGGCTTTCTTCCTTCTCGCAAGGCGCTGGCTGGGCATCGGACTCGGCCTTTTCGCCACGCTGCTGGTGGCCGCCAACGGCGCCACCTACTACGCGGCACGCATGGCGCTGTCCGAGCCGCTGGCCTGGTTCTTCGTGTTCTGCGGCCTGAGCGCAGCGGCAGCCTGGCAGGATAGTTCCAGCGATGAACATGCGAGCAGAGCCGAGGCGATCCTGGCTGGCTCTGCCTTTGGCGCCGCGATCTTCACGCGTATCGACTTCGTGCTGTTCCTGGGCGGCGCCTTCCTGTTGTTGCCGTGGCTGCGCCGCTGCGCGCCGACGCGCACGCTGCCAAGGGAGTTTTTCGCTGCCCTGCTGGTTGTCGCACTACTGACTGCGACCGAATTGATCGCGCTTCCCGGTTCCTACATCGACCCGTTGACCGACAGCCTGCGCGGACTTCACCTGCGCCTGGTGCTCACATACGCGAGTCATCCGCTGGCCGTCATTGCCGCGGCGGTGGGAAGCGCGGCGACCGCGTTGATCGCGATCAGGTTGCTTGGCGCCGGGCGCGCGCTGCGCCTGGGTTTGTTGTTCGGCTTCCTCGGCGCTCACTCGATAGCTGCCGGCTTCATGGCGGCACGCACCCCGATGTGGCTTTCCTTCTATGTCGGATGGGCAGGACTGGCCCTCGCCGCGCTCGGCGCGATACGGCTTCACCGACGCGATCTGCCGGGAGGCTCGCTGTTCCTGGCTCTGCTCGCCGCCGTGTGCCTGGTGCTGTTCTACAATCCTCACGTCTTCCCCGCGCTGCCTTGGGGAGCTCGGCGCTTCGTTCCAGTGCTGATCCCGGCCGTGATCCTGACCGCGACCGTGGGCGTGGCGGCGGCCTGGCAGTGGCGGCGCGCAGCCGGGTTGATCACGGCCGCGGCTCTGGCCGCTTGCGTGCTGGTCAGCGGGCGGCCGGTCTGGGGTCAAGGGTTCTTCGACGGCGCGCCCGAGCAACTCGACCACTTGGCCAGTATCCTTCCCGACAACGGCGTGGTCCTCATCAGCCGCTCGCTCAGTTCACACATGCTGGGCGCGGCAATGTGGCTGATCTACGACCAGAACAGCGTGGCGGTGTTCCCCGACTCGACCGCGACCGGACGCGGAGAGATACTCTCGATGGTACAGGCCTTCGCCGACAGGAAGCCGGTTTACTTGATTACCAACTCACTGGAAACGCGGACCAGGATTCCCTTCGTCGAACGTACCGAGATCGCCCGCATGAACGTCGCGCTGCCGTTGCTCGAACAAACCTACGACCGTCGCCCCGAACGCCGCGAACGCTACGTCACCCCGATCATCATCTTTCGTCTTACCAGGACCAGCGACGCCCGCGGCGCCTCCATTCACTGAAGATAACCCAGGCTGCGAAGCTGCCGCTCGGAGTCTGCGTCGAGCCCGGCGCCATCGCCCGACAAGATCGGCTTTCGCTGCACGTCGATGCCGACACGGGCCGGTGTGGCTTGAAGCTCGCGAAAAGCGGAAGCCGACGCACCTCCGGCCGCTCCCCGAAGTGCGGAACCGAGCACGTCGACTTTCTCGCCGGGATCGGACTTCAAATCGAAAAAGACCGGGGCCGGCGCGTTGTCCTGACCGAACACGGCTTTGAATGACGAAGTACGCACCGAGTAGCGAAGATCGGTCGGCGACTTGATGTATCCGGATATCGCCACGCGCGTGTCGGTATCGGCGCCCGGCGCCACGGACGCCGACAGCAGAGAGCGGAACGATTTGCCGTCACGAGCCAACTTCTGGTCAGCACCGGCGATGTCGAGAACGGTGGCCGCGATGTCCTCGAGACGAACCTGAGAAGATACGCGGCGGCCGCGAGCGAAGTCTGCGGCAGAAGCCGGCGGCACCACTACCAGAGGAACGTGCAGAAGCTCGTCGTAGAGTTGGTGACCGTGAAGGAATCCAGCGTGGTCCCAGAACTCTTCACCGTGATCGGAAGTGATTATGAGCCAGGTGTGGTCGAGGAGTCCTCGGCCCGCCAACTCGTCACGGAGCTTTCCGAGCACCGAGTCGGTATAGGACACTTCGGCGTTGTAGCGCTGCCGCACTTCGAGGTGCACCAACGGCCCCGAGGATTCGTAAGCGAGCGAGTACAGAGAATCGCAGGGGGCGCAGGAATTTCGCGGCGCACCGAAACCCGGCGCCGGCTTGTACGGCCAGTGCGGATCCATCACGTGGAGCATTGCAAAGAACGGACGCTGACCGTGATCGGCAAGCCAGTCGAGCAGCAGCGATGCACCGTCGGCGGCGCGGCCGTGATAGGGGCGAAACAGCAGATGCCCGACACCGAATCCGTAGAACGGACGCAGATAAGGATTGTGCACGAAGGCCGCGACCTCATAGCCGGAGTCGCGAAGCGTGGGGCCGAGATATGAAGCGGCCGGATCTCCCGGCAGCACCCGCCAACTCGAAGTGCTGCGTCCCGCCTGATGTCGGTGAGGGTTCCACCCGCTGACGATGCTCAGCGTACTCGGCAAGGTCCACGGCGCCGGTGCAACCGCCTGCACGAAGCGCGTCCCCGCGGAGGCGATGCGATCGAGCTCTGGCATCAGCGTGAACTTGCCGGGAGAATCGCGATCGGAGGCGTCGGCACGCAGCGTGTCGATCACGATCAGCAACACGGAGTCGGCGGGAGCGCCAGCGCCGAGCGACGACTGCAAACCTGTGGCCGCACGACCTGCGCCGCCGAGCAGAAGCGCGAGCACCGCCGCAGCGCCGACGGCAGCAAAAAGTGTCGTGCGAAGTCCCGCGCTGCGGTCACGCAGGGCGCGATACAGTGCGATGGCGAGCACCACGCAGGTTCCCGATATGACCGCGGCAACGACCGCGCGACCGCCGGATTCAACTTGGTCGAAAGCTCGATACACGCGACCGCCGCCCAGCAGGAAAGCCGTCGCGACTCCCGCGAAGAGTTCGGCCGCGAAGTCCGGACGGCGGCAGTACTTCGCTGCCGTGGCGATCATCGCGCCGGCAAGCAGACCGGCGCCCGCCAACCACCAACGTGCCTGCTCGCTGCTGCCGGTCAGATCGGCGAGAGTCGCGTGGGGTTCGACCCACCACCAACCGAAGCTCGAAAAAGCGACCATCACCTGCAGCAACACCGAGACTGTCACCACGAGTCGGGAGTACCGACGCAGCGGCGTCGCTCTTCGCAGCAGGCCCGCAACCAGCGCGACTACCACGAGGAGCCGCGCTGCACGTACGGCATCGGCCAGTACCACGTCGGCGAAATCCCAACCCGCGTAGCCGTCGGCGAGCGCGATCGCGATGGTGCAGGCGAAAGCCGCCAGTGCTGCGATCAAGTGCGTGCCCCCTGTCCGTTCGTGATCCCGGTCGGCGCAACCGGCACCGCCTCCGACAACGAAACGACGAACTCAGGCAAAGGACAATCGCGGCCGATCCGCTCGACACTTGCAGACTCGGCTCCGGATGCGAGGGCCCGCCGCAGATCGCGGCGCGCCGCCACCGGCTTTCGCTGCGCACAGCGAACCACCGCGCGCCCGAGATAGGCGGCAACAAAGTCGGGCTTCCTGCGCAGTGCCCGATCCAGGTGATGCGCGGCTTCGTCGTAACGTCCATCGGCGGCGAGCACGCCGGCCAGATTGAGTTGCGCACGAACCGCGCCGGGCTGAGCGGCGACCGTGTGGGCCCACAAAGCGCGGTCGCTGCGCCAGACCTGCATCTGCTGACGAGTCGCCGTGACCAGCGCGAGCAATGCCACGCCGCTGAGCACGAACGCGGCCGCGCGCCCGGTTCCGCTGAGCCGCCCCAGCGCCAAGGCCGCCGCAACGCCCGCAGCCGGCAGTACGATGAGTGCGTGGCGATCGGCGCCGGGTTCGTGCAGACCTCCCCAGATCGCCAGCGCAGCAATGCCGAGCGCGGCCCAGGCCGCGACAAAACTCCACGAAGAGGCCTGCGCGCTCGCATCCTTGATCGCGCCCGCGAGTGCCCCCTCAAGCGGCGGCAAAAGGCGCTGCCGCGCCGCGCTCCGGCTGCGACGCAACGCGAGCGCGCCAGTCGCGACGACTGCCGCAGCGATGGTCAGTGTCACCAGCTCGAAAAGCATCGCTCGCGGCGTCCCCGCAAGATCGCCGCCGCGCACGCGCTCGACGAAGCGGCCAAGATCGGGATACTCGGCGCTCAGACCGGCGCCGAGAAACAGCAAAGGCCTCAACAGATGGTCGCCGTAGTGCGCCAGCACGCGGCCCGGCAGCGCCAGGCCCGCCCACTCCGGAGTCGGCGTCCACGGCCCGACCGCGCCGTAGAGCAGCATCAGCCCGAAAGCCGAACCTGCGCCAGCCGCGAGCAGAGGCCGATCGCCGCTGCGGGGCGCGGCCACGCCGCAAACGCTCGCCAGCATCATCGCCGGAGCGGCCAGCAACGCGCTCTCCTTGGAGCCGACGCCGAGCAGCAGCAACGCCAAGGCGGCTGCCCGGCGCCCATCGATCCAGGTCAGGATCGCGCCGAGACCGAACGCGGCGCCGAGCAGATCGCGGCGACCGGAAACGTAGGCTGCCGCTTCCACTGCCAACGGGTGGGCCGCAACCAGCAATGCCGCGACCAGCGCGGCGATCGGAGCCGCGCCCAGACGCCGCGCCAGTCTGACCACCAGCGCGATCAACAGCGCGAAGAGCAGCACGTTGTGAGCGTGGTAGACCAGCGGCGAGCCGCCCATAGCAGCATCAATCCAATAGCTCGCGTAGCGCACCGGCCGGTAAGGAAGATACCCGCCGAGAGCCAACGGGATGCCGCCGGCGTTGATCAGGGCGTGGTCGTCGAAAACGAACGAAAACCCCAGCGAAGGAAGGTAGAGAACGATCGCAAACAGGGCCGCGACCGCTTCGGCGCTCCATCCAGGCAACGACAACCTCAGACCTTGCTGGACCAGCGGTCGCCCTTCCCCGGCTAGCGGCGTCAGCATCGGCGGATGATAGCGACCCTGCGCCGCGCCTTCCAAAGCCGGCCCCAAAAACTCTCCATGCACGAAGCACGTCACGCGGCTCATCCGACCTCTGGCTCCAGTCCTCGGCGAAATATACCGGGGCGTAGGGTCCGAGATCTGCCGGGCTGCTGGCACTTGGACGCGGCATCTTCGCCGGCTCGACCTCGACAAACCCTAGCCGCAGCGCACGCTCGACGCCCTGCCGAAGCAGACCGGACACGGATAAGTGCGCACCGCAGTTTGTGAAATGACAACGGCTGGGTCTATCTTCGGGGCTGTCTCTTGGGGAGTCATCCTCGGACCGGACGTCTATGCTCACCGCATCCGTTCCGGTCCCGGTGAGGACCCGCCAAGACGAGCGACAACGGTAAACCGTGTGGATCCTCCCACGGTTCCGGAAAAAGAACGGGCGCGATAGCCCGATACAACCACACGAAGGAGCTAGAACAACATGAATGTGAAATCCGCGATTGCAGCATTCGCCGTTGCCGCGCTAGCGAGCGGCTGCATGTGCACAGGTGAGAACTGCGGTAACAAGATTGCCGAGTCCGACCTCCAGCGCATCGAAGAAGCAGCCAACCGCGCAGAAGCGGCGGCCAACCGTGCCGAAGCT
The DNA here is from genome assembly GCA_903893315.1 of uncultured bacterium. Lineage (GTDB taxonomy): Bacteria > Desulfobacterota > Binatia > UBA1149 > CAITLU01 > CAITLU01. Next base: position 22,247 of record CAITLU010000043.1, on the reverse strand, counting down.
GCGGCAGAACGCGCCACCACCGCCTCGGAAAAGGGCGAGGCACTGTTCCACAAGGGAATGCGCAAGTAGTTCTCAGTCGAACTCGACGATCGTCTTCAACGCTTCGTCGACCCTTGCAGCGGCCTGGAACGCATCCGTGATGTGTTCCAGGCCGAAGCGATGGGTGATCAGGTCTTCCTCTGTAACGATCCCCCGCACGATTGCCGACAAGGCCTCGCGCGTGTCCTCGGGACCGCACGAGTAGCTCGGCACGATCGATATCTCGTCGAAATACAATCCGTAGGGCCGCAGCGGCAGAACGTCGGCAGGTTGTGAGGCAGTGAACAACACCGCCGTCCCGCCGGGCCCGCACGCTGCGATGCCGGCCTCCATCGCCTCTATCGATCCGGGACCGACTATCACGGCGTCGGCCTTGTCGCCGTGGTTGGCAGCAACGATGCCTTCGGCCAGCGTCCCGCGTCTTACGTCGATCACCGCATCGGCGCCCAGCCCCAGCGCCTTGGCAAGACGAAAATCGACCAGGTCAGCGCCGACGACACGCAGTCCTGCAGCCTTGCCGAGAAGCACATGGAGCTGTCCCATGATGCCGAGTCCCACCACCAGCAGCGTATCGCCGGCGTGCAGACCGGCGCGACGCAGAGATTTCACGACGCAGGCAGCCGGTTCCACCAGACTACCCGCCGCGTAGCTCACGCCGCTCGGCAGCAGGTGCGTATCCACGCGCAGGTTCTGGTCGGCCACCAGGAAATATTCGCTCATCCCGCCCGGAAGCAGGTTGGTACTTCGCCAGGTCGCGCAGTGAACGTGCGCGCCGCGCCGGCATTGACGGCAGCTCCCGCACGGCGCGTGGTGGTGCACGAAAACTCGATCGCCGACGCTGAATCCTTCAACGCCATCGCCGACCGCGACGATGTCACCGGCCGGCTCGTGGCCGAACACCAGCGGCGCCTTGCGCTCCAGATACCATCCCATGATGTCGCCGGTACAGATCCCGCAAACCCTGGTCTTCACCAGCGCCTGGCCGGCGCCCGGCTCGGGGATCGGAGCGTCTTCGATGCGAATATCCGTCGCGCTGTACAGACGTGCCACTCTCACAGGCATTTCCCGTGCGGATACACCGCAACTTTCATTTCGCCGTCGTCGCCGAGATTCGCGAACAGTTCAGGCAACTCCGCGAGTGTTGCCGCACCGCTCACCAGCCCAGACCAATCGACGGAAGTGTCGCAAAGCAACCGACGCGCTTCGCAGACATCGCGCGGACGAAAATGGAACGGACTGCTGACCTCGACGCCGTCGTAATGAAGCCTATAGGTATCCAGGCTCGCCATGGTGCCGCGCGCGCAACCGCCGAACAGCACCACCGAACCGCCGCGCCGCGCCAACGACGGGGCTTTTTCCCAGGTTTCCACCAGCCCCGTGCACTCTATGACCGCGTCGCAACCACGTCCCGCGGTAGTTTCGGCGACGACCGCGTCCAGATCGTCGCCTTCGCCCACGACCATCGTCGCCCCCATACGCCGCGCGGTTTCCAGACGCGCCAGACGCCTTCCCGCCACGATCACGCGCGTCGCGCCGTGAATCTGAAGCGCGCGCAGCCACAGCATCGAGATGGGACCGGCACCGAGCAACAGCACGACGGCATCGTCGCGTATCCTGGCCCTCGCGAGGTGGGTGACGCCGAAACACACGGACGAAAGAGGTTCGAGAAGCGCCGCGTGCTCGAACGAAAGGGTCGCCGGTTTGACGAAGGCATTGCCGCGCAGCACTCGTTCGGGAACCAGCAGATACTCGGCGTAGGCGCCGAGCACGAGTTCGTCCATGATCGACTCGCAGAGATTTTCCTGGTCGCGGCGACAGAAGAAGCAGGTTCCGCACGGGCCGCTGTTGGCCGCCATGATCTCGTCGCCGACCGCGAAAGCGCTGACTTCAGCGCCCTTGGCGACGATGCGTCCGGCGTACTCGTGACCGAACGGCGTGGGACACGGCATCGCGGGGTGGCCTCGCCGATACGCCTTCAGGTCGGTACCGCAGGTAAGCGCGGCGCGCACCTCGATGACGACATCGCGAGGCCCCGGTTCGGGATCGCGCGCATCGACGAGGGCGAGACGACCCGGCTCTTCGAGAACGATCTGCTTCATTCGGAGCCTTTCCCTTGTCACAATACCCGCACGAAGACCATGCAGCCCCAACGACGCGCCAATAGCGGCCCTTTCCTGGCGGCCGACGCCATCATCGAGTTGGCCGCCAACCGCATCGTGCTGATCGAAAGAGGTCACCCGCCTTCGGGCTGGGCAATTCCCGGCGGCTTCGTCGAATACGGAGAATCCCTGGAAGAGGCCGCCGTGCGCGAAGCCCGCGAAGAAACCGGGCTCGAGATCGAGTTGGTGGATCTTCTCTACGTCTATTCGGATCCGGCCCGTGATCCGCGCCAGCACACCGTCACCGCGGTGTTCACGGCGCGAGCGCAGGGCCATCCGGTCGGCGGCGACGACGCGGCAGCGGCAGCAGTGTTCGACGAACACACGTTGCCCTCACCGCTGGCCTTCGACCACGCACGCGTGCTCGCCGACTACTTCGAGTTCCGGCGCAGCGGCCGGCGCCCGCCGCCGCGATAGCAGCCGCGAGATGGCAGCCGCCCGGAGCCGCAAGCGGCCCCGAGCGGACACAGCACCTACAGACCCTTGAGGTAGTTCTCCAGGTTGTCCATTCCGCGCTCGATGTTTTCCATCGAGGTCGCGTAGGAAATACGGAAGTGGTCCTTCGACCCGAAGTCGTTGCCGCCGACCACGCCGACGCGGGCGCCTTCAAGAAGTTTGAGGGCGAGTCCGTCGCCATCGCTGACCTTGACCTTGTCGAACACACCGGCGCCGTTGATGAAGGCGTAGAACGCGCCGCCGGGCTTGGTCACGTGAAGGCCCGGAATCGCGTCCACGCGCTGGCAGATGTAATCGCGGCGCTTCTTGAACTCGGCCACCATCGGCTCGATTTCGTCCTGACGCCCCGACAACGCGGTCGCCGCCGCGGCCTGCGCGATCGAAGTGGGATTGGACGTCGATTGGCTCTGCAGCGTCGTCATCGCCTTGATGAGCGCAGCGGGACCGGCCGTGTATCCGATGCGCCATCCGGTCATGGCGTAAGTCTTCGACACCGAGTTGCAGATGATCGCACGGTCGCGCAGCGACGGCTCCATCGCCACCAGATGCTTAGGCTTGACGCCGTCGTAACGGATGAACTCGTAGACGTCATCGACGATCACCCAGCAGTGGTGCGCAGCAAGCACCTTTCCGAGAGCGGCGATCTGCGCTTCAGAGTAGGTTGCGCCGGTCGGATTGGACGGACTGTTCAGGATCACCAGCTTGGTGCGATCGGTGAGAGCGGCGCGCAGTTCCTCGGGGCGCAGCAGGAAGCCGTTCTCCTCGCTGGCAGGTACGACCTTGGCGACGCCGCCCGAGAGCGCGGCCATGTCGGGATAGCTCACCCAGTACGGCCCGGGTATCACCACCTCGTCGCCCTCGTCGAGGACAGCCTGCATGGCGTTGTACAGCGAGTGCTTGCCACCGCAGCTCGCGATCACTTCAGCGTCGGAATAGACGAGCCCGTTGTCGCGCTCGAGCTTGGTGCGGATCGCCTGCTTGAGGTCCGGCGTCCCGCCCACCGCCGTGTAGCGGAACTCCCCGCGACGGATCGCGTCGTGCGCGCTCTCGCACACGTGCCACCAGGTCGGGAAATCGGGCTCGCCGGCGGCGAATCCGATCACCTTCACACCCTGGCGCTGCATCTCCAGAACCTTCGCGTTCATCGCCATCGTCGACGACGGCTTGACGCGCTCCAGACGCTTCGAAAGGTTCGGCATGACTCTATATTCTCCCCACCTTCGTAAGAAGGCGTTGCTCCAACGGCAACGGCACCAGGCCGTGCACGTTTCCACCCAGTGACGCCACTTCCTTGACGAGCCTCGAACTCGTGTAGAAGTGCTGCTCGTCGGCCATCAAGAACACCGTCTCGATGTCGGAAGCGAGGTGGCGGTTCATCATCGTCATCTGGAATTCGTACTCGAAATCGGCGACTGCGCGCAGACCGCGGATGATCGAGCCCGCCCCGATGCGGCGGCAGTAGTCGATCAGCAGACCGTGAAACGAATCAACCGAAACCCGGCCATCGAACTGTGCGGTGACTTCTTCGAGCATGTCGACGCGCTCGGCCGGTGTGAACAGCCCGGAGGGTTTGTCCTGGTTGTAGGCCACGGCCACGCGCACCTGGTCGAACACCCCGAGACCCCGGCGAATGATATCGAGGTGACCATTGGTGACAGGGTCGAAAGACCCGGGGTAGACGGCAAATCGGGGGTTCATTGGTTCTCCTCGGGCTCCTCTGCCGGCTGCGGCTCCACACCGCCTGCCTGCTCCTGATCGCCGCCGCTTGCGGCCTCGCCGGCCACGTCACCAAGCCGTTCGTAGAGAAGCAGCTTGGTGTCGCCGTACTCGTCTTCGCGTTGCATCACCAGACTGCCCACACGTCGCGGCGCGATCTCACGCCTGGCCGTTTCGACCGCGATCCAGCCCTGCTCTGCCACCAGACCGCCGGCGTCGAGCATTTCGAGCGCTTCCTCGGTGAGGCCCTTTGCGTAGGGCGCATCCACGAATACACCGTCGAACTCCACACCCGCCGCCGCCTGCGCCCGCAGCGCGGTGCGAAAATCGGCCGCCGCAATCCGCAGGCTGTCGCCGACTCCCAGTGCACACACGTTGCGACGAAGGGCCGTCAGCGCGGACTTTCCGCTCTCTATGCACAGTGCAGTCGCGGCGCCGCGACTGATGGCTTCGATCGCCAGCGCGCCGGTGCCCGCAAAGATGTCGAGCACCCTTGCGTCCGAAAGGCCGTAACGACTTTCCAGACGGCTGAAAAGCGCCTCGCGTACCCGGTCGGCAGTCGGACGCGTAGTTGTTCCTTGCGCTGCTACCAACCGTCTTCCGCCGAGTCTGCCACCTATCACTCTCACTTCGCGCGGTCCCGCACGCCGCCATAGCAGCGCTTCGGGGCGAGCCGGCAGGGTCGAGGACCGGGCGGGTTATAGCCGATGCCCCGGCTGCGGGCAAAAGTAGAAGTGCCTCGCACCTTTACTGCACTGCTCGCGTGCTCTACGGTCGCGCGCGTGAATGCCGCACTGGTGCCGGTTCGCTCGATCGCGGACGCCAAGAAGCGCCTCGCCTCCTGCCTGGACCGCGACCGGCGCGAAGCCCTCGCCCTGGCGATGCTCGAGGACATGCTGGCCGCGCTCAAGGCCTCCAGCCGTCTCGACCGCATCGTCGTCGTCAGTTCCGACACCGCGCTGCTGGAGCACGCCCGCCGCTGCGGCGTCGATACGCTCGAGGAAGGACCGCCACGAGGTCTGAACGCGGCGGTGGCGATGGCCGCGGCGAGGCTGGAAGCCGAAGGTGTGCGCAGGTTGCTGACCATCCCCGGCGACGTGCCGCTGCTGGACCCCGACGAGATAGACGCCCTCTTCGAGACAAACCAGGAACGTTATCCGGTAGTGCTGGCACCGTCGGTTTCGGTGACCGGCACCAACGGCCTGCTCACCAGCCCGCCCACCGTGATCGACTTCTGTTTCGAGGGCGAAAGCCTGGACGCCTACCGCCGCGAGTGCCGCCGCAAAGAAATCGAAATGTTCATCTTCTGCCTGGAGAGTTTTTCGATCGACATCGACACCCCGGCCGACCTGGCGATGTTGCCGGCCACACCCGGCTCCCGCACCAGCGCGCTGGTGGAGCAGTGGCGTGGCGTCATCGACCAGTTCCTGGCGGGCGAGGCCCCGGCAATTCGCTGAAGCCCACCGGACCTGGCCGCTCGCCGCACGAGCCGGTCGCAGTTGCGCTGCCGGGAGATACGCTTGCCAGCACCGCCGCCTCGCGCTGATGGCGCGAGCGATCGGGATCCTCGATCACGTCGACAGCCTCCAGCACCGAGCGATAATCCCGAGGCAGGCGGTGCTGCGCGGCGCCGCGAACGACGAACTCCTTGTACCAGCTATAGGGTCTGGCCTCGGCGTCGATCCAACGCGGATTGGCCAGATAGGCCACCGCACCGGCAATCCGTGCGCCGGAGGTCTCGATCACGACTTCGCGTTCAAAGTAGTCGTCGCCGACTCCCTCGAAATGATCCAGCACCGGCTTGTCCGCAGCGCTCAGTTCGTAGACCGCTCCCCACACCAGATCGGTCGCATCGCCGCTCACGAACGCGTCGCACTTACCCGAACCGTCGCGGCTGCGCTTGTGCCAACGCAGCGCGTGGCCGCGCAGAAAGCCGGTAGCCACCACCCGTGCACTCGGCGTGCGCGCCCGAAGCCGTTCCAGACAAAGATTGGAGCCGTAGGCAAAGACAAGTACGGACATGAGTGCCTGACCCGACGTGTAATTTCGGAACCAGCTTCGCGGACAAGCGGCCCCGAGCCGCGTCTCTTAGCGCCGAAACCGGCGCCTTGCCACCGGATACGCAGGCGCACTCGCGTCGTGCGGGAAATGCACGACGCGAGTACCTGACTCCAGATCCCCGCACACTGCCGGGTTTCAGGCGCGCCGAGCTCGCGGCTCCTGCGCTTCGCGCGCCGACGCGGTCGGCCGGTTGACCGAACCGGCGGCGCGCCCTACGGGGTGGCGGTGGAATTGTTCGCACGCACGCTCGAAACCCTCGACTGGCCCTTCATCACCACCGAGCTTGCGAGCCACGCGCGCACCGCAGCCGGACGCCGCCTCGCCGAAAACGTGGCGCTGCTTCCCGGCCCGGCTGCCATCACCGAAGCGTACGACGCGATCGACGAAGTTTTGGCTCTGATCCAAAGCCGCGTCGGCGCCCCACCGCTCGGCGGCGTCGAAGAGATCGCCGAAGCGCTCGAACGCGCGGGACGCCGCGACGTGCTCGATCTCACCGAACTTCGCGCGGCGCGCTCGACGCTCGGCGCACTGGTGGAGATTCACCGCTTCCTGACACGCAACCAGTCATCGGCGCCGACACTGGCGCGCCTGGGCGCCGCAATCGACCTCGACCGCGGACTCTGCGCGGCGTTCGACTCTGCGCTCGACGAACGCGGCGAGCTCTCCGAAAGAACCTACCCCGTGCTCGGACAGCTCAGGGAACGCATCGCGACCCTGGAACGACGCGTGCGCTCGGTGCTCGAAGGCCTGCTCGATTCGCCCGAACTCACCGACCTGCTGCAGGATCGCTACATCACGATCCGCGACGACCGTTTCGTGTTGCCGATCAAGGTACAGGCCAAGGGACTCGGGCTCGGCATCGTGCACGACGTATCGAGGTCGGGGCAGACCGTGTTCGTGGAACCGATGCAGCTGATACCGCTCGGCAACGACAAGCGCATCGCCGAGGCCGAACTGCGCGACGAAGAACGCCGCATCCGTGCAGAGCTGTCATCGTCGCTCGGTCGTCACACCGACACGCTGCATGGCGCGCTGAGCGCGGCCGCCGAACTTGATCTTGCGTGTGCGCGCGCCGACTTCGCGTCGCGACTCGACGCCAGCCGCCCGCTCGTCGGCACCGACGCCGTCGTCGCTCTTCGCGGCGCGCGCCATCCTCTACTGGCCCTGACCCAGGAAGACGTGGTCGCGAACGATCTGTCGCTCGATGCGGCCAGGCCGGTGCTGGTGCTGACCGGGCCGAACGCCGGCGGCAAGACGGTGGCGATGAAGACCATCGGACTGTGCGCGCTGCTGGTGCGCGCCGGTTGCTTCGTGCCGGCTTCACCAGGCTCTCGCGTCGACGTGTTCGACGAAGTGCTGGCCGACATCGGCGACATGCAGACCCTGCACGAAGGCTTGTCGAGCTTCTCCGCACATCTGACCACGCTGCGTTCGATGCTCCGGCGCGCCGGCCCCGCAGCGCTGCTGCTGCTCGACGAGATCGCCGCCGGCACTGATCCGGCCCAGGGCGGCGCGCTGGCTCGCGCAGTGATCGAGCGGCTGGCCGACGTCGGCGCGCGTGTGGTCGTAACGACCCACTACAGCCAGGTAAAGGCGATGAGTGCGCACGACTCCCGCGTCGAAGTTTCGGCGCTCGAGTACCGGGGCGGCAAGCCTACCTACCGCGTGGTGCCCGGCACCGCCGGCGAGAGCCACGCGCTGGCGGCGGCGCTGCGCGTCGGCATCGACTCCGCGCTGGTGGAGCGTGCGCGGGAATTGATGGACCAGGGCGAGCGCGAGTTGCACGACGCACTGGCGGCTCTCGAATCGGAGCGCGAAGCCGTGCAGGAGTCTGCGCGACGCACCGGCGAAGCCGCGGCCGCGCTCTCGGCACGCGAAGAAGCGCTGGCCGGACGCGAAGTGACGCTCTCCGAACGCGAACAGAAAATCAAAGGCCGCGCACGCGAACTCGAGCAGCAGCAAGCCAGGAAGTTCACCGATCGCTTGCGCGCCGCCGAACAGGAAGTGCGCCGCATCCTCACCGAACTGCAAGCCGCTCCGAGCCGTGAGCACGCAGCGAGGGCGCGCGCTGTGATCGACGAGGCACGCGTTGTTGCCGCCTCGTTGCCGCCTCCCGAACCCGTGCTGCAACGTGCGCCGCAGATCGGCGATCGCGTGCGAGTGTCGGGGCTCGGGACGGTCGGTGAAGTCGTGGCCCTGCGAAGCGGCGAGATCGAAGTGCGCGCAGGCTCGATGACAGTGCGCGCCCGGCCCGACGAAGTCGCGGTAGTCTCTGGCGCCGCCGGCGCGGAGACGAAGACGCGAGAATCGTGGCTGCGCGGTCAGCAATCGGAGAGTCGCGGCGCGGCGCGCCTGGCCGGCGGCGCATTCGGCCGCGGCGATGCGGCCGTCGCGCACTCGCCCGAGCGAGCGGCTGCCTCGTCACTGGAGGACGCGCTGCGCGTCCCGGCCAACACTCTGGATCTGCGCGGTGTGCGTGTCGAAGAAGGTCTGGCCATGCTCGAAGCATTCCTCGACGAGTCGATGATCGCGAGCCGCGACGTGGTATTCGTTCTGCACGGCCACGGCACCGGCGCGATGCGCACTGCTATCCGCAGAGCGCTGGCAGAGTCCCGCTACGTCAGCAGGTCGGCCCCGGCATCGGACGAGCAGGGAGGCGATGCCTTCAGCGTCGCGAAACTTCGCGGCTGAGTGTCGCGGCTGACTGACTGCGCAAGGATCGTCGAGCGAAAAAACGTAGCGACGTTGCGGAGCCGAGATGACTCTCCGGCCGCTGGCAAGACTTCGCGCACATGGGTGTGTCGGCTACCACGCTCGAGGTTCGATGACCGCGAGCGGCGCCCGGCATCCGATCCTGCGCCGGCCGCGTCCGATACAACCCCGCTTCATCGTGACGCGCAACTCTACTCTGCATGCGACGATAATCACGGCCCCGCTTCGTGACCGCATCTTGCCTTGCGTACATTTCTCGGACGACGCGCGTTTTCTCCTTTGCCCCATAGCTCTGAACTTGGAGTGCCTCTATATTCGACCTCGATTCACTCCTGGGAGGACTTGGTTGCTCGAAAAACTGTTCCAGCGGAGCGAGGCACGGCGCTCGACTACCACGTGAGGGAAGGATGAGATCTTCTTCCACGCGGAGCGGGAATGCAGCGGAGATCTGCCTGCTCACCCTCCTCTACTTCGTCACGGCGAAACTGGGACTGTTACTGGGGATTATGCCGGGCAACATCACTGCCGTGTGGATTCCGTCGGGACTTGTCCTGGCGGCGGTGATGATTCGTGGCCCTCGGATCTGGCCGGGCATCTTCCTCGGTGCGTTCGCCGGCAACGCCCCGGCCTACTTAAGCTATGAGTCAGTCGGCTCGGTTCTCAGATGTCTGGCGGCCGGGACGGCTAACGGGATCGGCGATACGCTCGGCGCCGTTGCCGCCGCGTATCTGATCACCAGAACGACCGAAGGGCGAAATCCTCTCGACCGCGCGGAAGACGTGATGAGGTTAGTCGTCTTTGGCGCCATCCTGGGATCGGCCGTGAGCGCCCTGTTCGGAGTCACCGCCTTGGGTCTGGCGGGTTTTGTGCCATGGCCCAAATATGTTTTCTCTCTGGCAACCTGGGCAACTGGCGACGCGATCGGCGTACTCATCATCACGCCGCCGTTGCTGGCGTGGAGCGCCGGGTGGCGTGGCTGCCGCTTCGGACGTGAGGAGTTGGTGTTCGCGTTGGCGCTGCCCATGGTCAGCCTGGCCACTCTGTGGCTGTTTCCCGCAGTGCCGGGGCTGGTCATTCTTCCGATGCTCCTGTGGGCCGTCTTCCGCTTCGACCGGCGAGTCGTTTTTCTCGCAGTCTTTGCGGCGGCGGCTCTCGTCGTCACGATGACGGCCCTTGGCAATGGCCCATTTGCGGGCGGGGATACCCGCCAAGGTCTGATCCACCTCCAGTTGTTCATGGGCCTGATAACGATACCGATACTGACGCTTAGCGGTGCGCTTGCCGAAACCGGCGCGGCCCGCAAGAACCTCGTGAAACTCAATCGTGAGTTGGAGGATCGCGTGGCGGACCGCGCACTGCGACTCGAAGAGGAGTTTATTCATCGGACCCAGGCGGAGACCCGCGCACAGAGCAGTGACCGGCTCTTACAGTTGGTGATCGATCAATCTCAAAGCCTGACCTACGCCAAAGATACCGATGGCCGGTTCATTCTGGCCTCCCAGCCCCTGGCAGCGTTGTTTGGTCAGTCGTCGCCCGAGAAACTGATCGGAAAAACGAGTCACGACTTCCTCCCCCAAACTATCGCCGACCAGCACCGGGCCAATGACCTTGAGGTAATGGAACTCAAGACCACCATCCAGTTCGAAGAAACGGTTGAGGCCGCAGAGGGGCCCCGCACCTTCTGGTCCGTCAAGTATCCCCTGCTTGATGCTACAGGGAAGGTGTACGCCACATGCGGATCCTCCGTCGACATATCTTTGCGCAGGCGCGCCGAACTCGAACGCGAGAAACTGCAATCGGGGCTCTTGGAATTACAGAAGATGGATGCCGTGGGTCGGCTGGCGGGCGGCATAGCGCACGATTTCAACAACATGCTGCAAGCGATCCTCGGCACCACCGAACTGATGCTGGCCGACACCGCGCCGGATGACCCGCGCACAGCCGATCTGAACGAAATCAAGACGGCCGCTCAGCACTCGGCCGATCTAACCCGACAGTTGCTCGCCTTTGCCCGCAAACAGACGGTCAACCCGAGAGTCATGAATATCAACGAGACCGTGGCCGAGATGCTCAAGATGCTCCAACGTATGATCGGCGAGGACATCGAACTGCTCTGGAATCCCGCCGCCGACCTCTGGCCGGTCAATATTGATCCATCTCAAATCGATCAGATCCTGGCCAATCTGGCAGTCAATGCCCGCGATGCCATCTTGGGGGTCGGCCGGATCACCGCCAAGACCAGCAACGAGCAGGTCGGCGCTGACCCCCTCCTGTTTCGAGTCGATACTGTGCCTGGCGAGTACGTGATGTTGTCGGTCAGCGACACCGGCTGCGGCATGAACCGCGAGACCCAGGCTCATATTTTCGAGCCGTTCTTCACGACCAAGGAACAGGGCCTTGGAACCGGGCTCGGCCTGGCTACCGTGTACGGCATCGTCGCGCAGAACGGCGGCTTCGTCGACGTGTCCAGCGAACCGGGGCAGGGGACGACCTTCAGGATATACCTGCCGCGGCACGCGACGATGCCAGAGGCAAAGCCCACAGGAACGGAGGACTCCGCGACACCTGGCGGAACAGAAACCGTACTGCTGGTCGAGGACGAACCGGCGTTGCTTCGTTTAGCCCGACGCCTCCTGGAGAAGCTGGGGCACACCGTGCTGGCCGCCGAGGGTCCGGACGAGGCACTGCGCCTGGCCGCGCAGCACAAAGGCGAGATCCACCTGCTGCTTACCGACGTGGTCATGCCGGGAATGCACGGCCCCGAGTTGGCTCGGCGGCTGCTGGAATCGCGGCCGGGGACGAAGTGCATGTTCATGTCCGGGTACACAGCCGACGCGATTTCCGATAACCACGATTCCGACGAAGCCGCGCACTTCATCCAGAAGCCCTTCTCAAAAGCAGAGCTCGCCGCAAAACTGCGCGAGGTGCTTACGGAAACAGCAGAAGGCTGAAAAGCGGTGATGAGACTTGCCGCGCACCGTAGCCGACTTTGAAAGCACGCTCGGCGAACCCGCCAACTCGCCCCTCCCGCAATAAAAATGGAAGGAACATGAAGCTCACGCGTCTTCTGCTCGCCTTCGCGCTGTGCTGCACCGCGCGCCCGGCGCTCGCTCAGCTGGATCCCTGGGAGTTCGATGTCTACTCGGTCCGGACGGCTGGGAAAGGCGTTCTCGGACTCGAATCGCTGAACAGCGTCGTCGCCAAAGGGCCGGACGCTGGCTATGACGGCACCGCGTCAGGAACTCTGCCAAGCGGCACGATCTACCGCACCGCAGTCGAAGTTACCTACGGCCTTACCGACAAGATCGAAGCGGCCGTCTACCTCAATCTCGCGCTTCCCGAAGACGGCTCTTTTCAGTACGCGGGATCCAAGTACCGTCTGCGCGGAAGCCTCTTCGAACATGGACAGCTTCCCGTCGACGTCGGGTGGTACCTCGAGCTTGAGTGGAACGAGACGCCCAGATTCGACGATCAGCAACTCGACCTGGAGTTTCGACCGATTTTCCAGAAAAACGTCGGTCGCTTCTCGTTCATCGCCAACCCGAAGTTCGAAAAGGTCCTGGCCGGCCCGGGCACGGATACGGCTGTCGAATTCGGCTATGCGACCGGAGTCTACTACGAGGCACTGCCCGTGTTATCACCCGGCATAGAGTTCTACGGCGCCGTCGGACTCATGAACGACGCCGAGCCGAGGCGGGAGCAGCAGCACTACCTGTTCACCGTGCTGCATGGCGATTTGCCCGGCGGTCTCGAATACAGCTTCGGCCCCGGGTTCGGACTCACTCCCGGTTCTGACGACATCATCGTGAAGTTCAACATCGAACTGGAGAGTCTTCTCGGCACTGCGCCGGGCAAGCAGACCAGCTGACGTCTACGCGGCGTGCAATCGTAAACATCGAACACGCCGCCGAGGCTTTCGCCGGAGTTTCAGCCGCGCTTCGCCGAGCCTCATGGTAATTTGGCTGGTTGCCGTGGCCGTGAGTTACCCGATGCAAAAGGCGCGGCTTCAGTGACCGCCGGCCTCCGGCGTTCCGAGTTTCGGCACCAACACCAGCACTATGGCTGCGCACAGATACGCCGCTGCCCACGGCGAGCCGCTGCCCCAGCCGAGAGCCACCACCGTGTCACCGGGCGTCCACGAGTAGGCGTGCATCAGCCCGACCCATGACAGCGCGGCTCCTGCCAGACACCAGACCGCGGCGCGCGCGAATCTCTGTTCGATGATCTCGGCGGTGACCGCGGCCAGGATCATCGCCGTGAAGATGAAGCCCTGCTCCAACGCAAACGCGCCGCGCCCGGCAACGTCGAAATTCGACAGCGCACGCTCCAGGTCCAGCGAGAAAGGCGGGCCCGAAGCAGAACCGACGCCGGCCGCGCGCATCCCGGTCTTCAGCATCAGCGCTCCCCAGGCCGCGATGCCGGGAAGCAAGCCGACCGCAACCGCTGGCGCGTGATGGCGCGGCGTGGTTTCAAAAGCCTGCGCGACGATCACGATGCCGATCCACAACACGATGGCCATGCCGGCTTCGATCGGAATCGCCAGCGCGATCAGACCGACGGCGCCGGTCAGACACACGACGGTCAGGAACGATCCTCCGAGAATCGAGTAGCCGATGCGTGCGCCCATCGCCTTCCAACCCGGGTGGCCGATGTAGATGGTGGTGGGGAAACAACTACCGAACGCGCAGGCGGCCAGTGTGCCGATGCCGTTGGCCAGCAGCGAAGAGCGCGTCTCGAAGCAGTCTCCGGCGGCGTCGGCGCTCTCGATGTTCTGCAGCGAACCGATCACGTTGACCACGCCCATCGGCACTATGATCGACAGGTAGCGCACCAGATCGCCGGCGTCGGTGGCCCGCCACAACTCGCCGAGCACCGGTGTCGGGAGACGAAAGCCGAGGTTGGCGTACGCCGAGGCCCAGGCTTCGTTGCCGGCGCCGGCCACACCGGTGACATGGCACAGCGCAGTACCGACGACGACGGCGATCAGACCGCCCGGAATGCCGCCGACGAAGCGCACACGACCAAAGTAGCTCGCCAGCACGATGGTGAGCGTCACGATACCGACTACCGGCGCGGCGAAAGCCTTGAAGAAGAAGCCCAGTGCGATGAACGACACCGCGATGCCGGCGAGCGAGGAAAGCAGCGCCGCGCGCGGCGTCTGACGGCGGACCCACTGCGCGACGAAAGCTCCGGCACACTCGATCAATCCGCTGCCGAGACACGCGGCAAGACCCGCTCGCCAGGCAACGCGTGCCGCTTCATCGGCAGCTGCGCCGGCGCTTTCAGCGGCGAGCTTGGCCGGCAGCATCACCAGGAATACGTAGGCGAAAAGGCTTACGGTGTTGATGCCGTAGGGCAGCGCGGCGACGTCGCTGCGCCCCTGCCGTGCGGCCAGACGATAGGCCTGCCAGGAATAGAAGAGGTTGCCGACCAGCACCGACACCGCGGCTCCGGGAAGGATGCGGCCAAACAGTAATTCGTCACTGAAACCGAGCACGCCCCGGCACAGCGCGAGAATCACCAGGAGCTGGACCAGGTTGTCGACGGCCAGGCCGAAGAACCCGTCGATGTCTCCGCGCACGAACCAGCGCGGTCTGTCGGCTTGCGTCACAGTCTGTACCTCCATCTTCCGCGCGCCGACGCTCGGCAGCCGCTGCCGGCCGCCGCCGCGCCTCAGGCGTAGTGACTGCGACGCTTGACCGCGATCTCACGCTCGAGCACGAAGATATCGACCTTCTGCGGCCCCTGCTCGCCTTCCTTGGGCCGCCTGAACTTGTGGCCGCGAAGCGTCACCGCCAGCACACCGAGATCCTCTCTGTCGGGATGTTCGCGCGTCGCACGGATTTCGGTAGCGGCAAACACCGTGTCGCCCGCGAACAAGGGTCCGACGTGACGGCCGGTGGTGTAGAGGATGTCGGCGAGCGCGTTGTCGGCGATGTCGGGGCACGAGATTCCCAGACACAGGTTGAACGGAATTCCGCCGTAGATGATCAGACGCCCGCCGATATACTTGTCCGGGTTCTGGTCGATCATGTGCTGGTTGCAGTGAACCTGCGAGGTATTGTCGAGCTGGGCGGTCAACGCGATGTGCTCGTCGGTCATCATGCGGCCGCGTGAATGCTCGTAGACATCGCCGGCGCGAAAATCCTCGAAGTAGGTGTCGCGGTTGGACAGGTGAGCCTTGGACTTATAGTCGCGCGCCGCGTCGTAGGACGGCAGCCACGGCGTGCAGGTCACTTCGGGCCTGTTGCCGAGTTCGGCGGCGTCGACCTTCGCCGACAGGTCGCTCTTCCACACCTGCACCTTGCGCTCGAACGCGATCACGACATCGCCGGTCTGCTTGCGTCCCACCGTCGCGACGTGCACCACGCCGCGATCGGGATCCTTCGACGAGGGCGCGACACCGAGGATGGTGGTTTCTGATTCGAGCGTGTCGCCGGGATAGACCGGCGCCCCGAAGCGCATGTTGATGTATTCGAGATTGGCGCGCGCGTTCTCTGATATGTCTTCCACCGTCTGCGAGAACACCACGTTCATCACCAGTCCTGGAGGGCAGATCATGTCCGCGTAGCCGTACAGACGCGCCGCCTCACGGTTCTTGTGCAGCGGGTTGGTGGTCATGTTGAATTCGGTGAACGCGTTGAAGAGACCGTCGGTGACGGTTTTGCCGCCTTTGTGACGAAACACCTGTCCGACGCGAAAATCTTCGAGAAAGTTACCGGTTTTCTTGCGCACGACTGTCACGAAGTTGCCCCCTACGCTGGAATGGTCGTGGAATATCCCCCGGCCTGCGGCGTAACTCAATCACCGGTCGTCAGCGCGACGCTGCCAACCGCAATGGTTCAGTCGATCACGAGGTGCGATGCTTCACGCAGCCTCGCGGCCATCACGAACCTCAAGGCGCCGCGTCGGCCTCGAGTCTCAACGTCGCGCCGGGAAGATCGAGCGCCGACAGCCCGGCCGCCGAGCCGGCGAACACCAGCAGCAAACGCGCCCCGCCGTCACCCGAGCCATCGGCACTGAGACGAAAACTCCCGCCCGTCATCAGCACCGCCAACCTGGCCGATGACTCCGCGCATACGAACTCCCGGTCGCCCAGGTGTACGGTCCATCCCCCACGACGCGTACCGACGGCCACCGTCACCGTGACGGCCGAGTCTTTCGACAGCACGCAAACACCGAGCAGCGCCGGCGGCGCTGCTTGCACCCCGCGCGCACGGACCGACGCAGTGGTGAAGTCGGCCGTCGTCGAGCCAGCCTCCACGCGAACGTCGACTACTATCGCCGCCAGATCCTTCGCCTGCCCGTCGTACTCGAGCACCTGCGCAGCGCCGGCAACGACCAGTGTCGCAGCAACCAGCCCCCTGCCCTGCGGCTGCGGAACCGCGGGAACTGGCCGATCCGGATCGTGTTCGTCGCCGAAAAGCAGCATCGAAGGCGGCAACTCGGGCCTCGGCGGCGCGTCCGTTTCGGCAGCGCGCGCGACGCCGCAAAGCACGACGACGGCGAGCAGCGCTGCCGCCATCGCACAGCGCCCCAGCGTTGGCCGCCGCACACTCCCGGCAACGCTTTCGTTCAAGTGCATGCTCATTCCATCACGATCACACCGCGGGCGTTGCGGCCGCTGCGCAGATCGTCCATCGCCTGATTCACCTCGTCCAACGGATAGGTGCGGGTGACCAGTTCGTCGAGCATCAGCTTGCGGTCCTGGTAGAGGCGGATCAGTTCGGGCAGCGTCTTCCACGTGTCGGTCGAACCGTTGGTGGTGCCGCGTATCACCTTCTCCTGCGTCACCGCGGCGATCTGCGACAACGACAGTTTGTCCTTCATGTGGGCCAGGCCGACCAGGACGAGTTCGCCGCCCTTGGCGATCGACAGAAAACCTGCGCGCGCAATCTCGACGTTGCCGACCGCATCGAACGCGAAATCCAGACCGGCCCGCTCACGCGTCAGCCCGCGCAGCGCTTTGTGCAGATCGGCGCCGTCACCGCGCAGCGTGTGGGTGGCCCCGAAGCGCCGCGCCAGTTCGAGCTTGGCGTCGTCGAGATCGATCGCGACGATCAGCGATGCCCCTTGCAGCCGCGCACTCTGGATGATGTTGAGCCCGATGCCACCGCAACCGAACACCGCTACTTCATCGCCCTCCTGCACTTGCGCCGCGTAGCGAGCCGCTCCGTATCCGGTGATAACCGCGCAGCCGAGCAGGGCCGCGCGGTCCAGCGGCATGGCGGGGTCGATCTTGACCACAGCGTTGTCGGCCAGGATGGTCTGCTCACAGAAGCCGCCGACGCCCAGGAACTGGGCGATCGTCTGACCGCCCGCGCTGACACGATCCATCGCGCGCGAGATCGGATCGTCGGCCAGATTGCACAGATGCGGACGGCCGCGCTTGCAGAAACGGCACTGCCCGCAGGCCGGCGACCATGCGGCGACCACGGAATCACCCGGCGCGACCCTGCTGACAGCAGAACCGACCTGTTCGACGATGCCGGCGGCTTCGTGGCCGAGAATGACCGGCGTCGGACACGCGAAGAACTCGTTGAGCGCCGAGAGATCGCTGTGGCAGACCCCGCACGCCTTGACGCGCACCAGCACCTCGTGCTCGGCCACCGGACGCAGCGAGACCTCCTCGATCTTCATGGGTTGGTCTTTTTGGTAAACGACGGCGGCTCTGGGCATCAGGTGACTCCTTATCCATTTCGCGTGGAGATTGTTGCGTATCCTGCGGAGTACAGCGGCGCGCTACCTGCGCCGGTTGGCCTCTTCGAGACGATCGCTGAGAATGCGCGCCACGTTGAGGAAGAACTTGGCGGCCAGCCGCGGATAGCGAATCTGCAGACGGCGCAGGAAATCCTTGTCGATGACCAGCGCCTCCACTTTGGAAGTCGCCACCACGTCTGCGCCGCGCAGCGAGCGGCGCAGCAGCGCCATCTCACCGACGATACCGCCGCGCGACAGCGAGATGTGCGTGCCGCCTTCGAGTCTCACCTCGGCGCTTCCGGCCAGCAACAGGTACATCTCGTGACCTTCCTCTCCCTTGCGGGCCAGTGATTCTCCGCGCGAGAAAGTTCGCAGACGCCCGAGCAGAACCACCAGACGCACGCCGAAGCGGCCGAGTCCGTGAAAGAGCGGGATCGTCATGTGCGGACGTGTACCGAGCCGCGAAGAAGCCAGATCCCAGACACTGACCACCGGAACTGTGGCCAGGATCGCAGGCAGCAACAGCAGGTTGCACACCATCGCGATCAGCATGGTCATCGCCGTCAGCCAACCGAAGGCGCTGATGATGACGAAGTTCGACGTCATCATGACCAGAAAGCCGGCCGCCAGAGTCAGCGTCGTGGCGATCACCGGACGGCCGATCAAGCCGAGAGCGGTCAGCAACGCGTCGCGCTGACTCGTGCTGGTCTTCACCAGACGGTTGAGACGCGCCATGTAGTGGACGGTGTCGTCGACCGAGATGCCCAGAGCGACCGCGGCGATGATACTGGTTGCGAGATTGAGCTCGATTCCGCCAAGCCCCATGACGCCGAAGAACAGCACGTTGGGGACGATGTTGGGAATCATCGCGACGATCCCGACGCGCACCGAAAGGAACATCAGCGACAGCAGCACGAAGATGATGCCGAACGCCAGCGCGGTACTCTCGACCTGGCCCTGCAGGATGCGATCGGAAATCGAACTCATCACCACCAGCGTGCCGGTGAGTTGAACTTCCACTCCGCGCGGGAACACCACCGACGCGTAGGTCTGTATCTGCTTGACCAGTTCGGCGGTTTCGCGGGAACCCGAAAGCGAGGTGCGCAGCGTCAGGTGAAGACGCTGGAAATCGTGATCGACCATCCCGGAGAAGGTGCGCGGACTGGCATCGACCAACTGGAAAATCTGCGGAAGCTGCTCCACCGGCGCCTGCCAGAAACTCTTCGCGGGCGGCTGCTGAACCAGCTTGCCGGTTTCGTCGATCGCCACTTCACCCTCGATGCCCTGCAAGCCGAGGTCGAGTTCCTCCATGTAGTCGATCAGCGAGATGCTCTTGTCGACGCCGTCGAGTTCCTCGCAGAACTCCTGGAAATCGTTCACGCGCCGCAGCGGGGCGATGCCGCGGAAATAGCCGGGCGTCGGACCGGTGATGACCACCGCGATCGGATTGGGTCCGGCGAGTTTTTCGCTGATGGCCGCGAAGCTCTCCCGCACCGGCGAGTCTGCGCGAAAGGCCTTCAGGAAATCCGTATTCACCTGGATCCGACCGGCACCGTAGCCGCCGATGATCGTGGCCACAGCCGCCAGTGCCAGCACCCAACCGCGATTGTCGATGACTCGCGCACCGGCCCAGCGCACCGTACGATCCAGCCGCGGCATCTCACCTGCCGCGTGATCGGCGGCAGTGCCGGGTGCCGTGCGTCTGCTCGCAGGCAGACACAGGAACACCAGCGGAATCCCCAGCAGACAGCCGATGGTAACCACCGCGGTGCCGAGCACCGCGAACTTACCGAGGCCGGCGATGGCGGGAATCGGATGCACTACCAGCGATCCGAAACCGATCGCGTTGGTGACGGCCGAAACCAGCACCGGCAGCGAGACCGAACGCAGAGTGCGGGCGAACAGAGTCTCGGGAGCCATACCGTCGGTACCGGCCTCGCGCACGTGTTCCAGGTAAGCGTCGACGATGTGGATCGCGTAGGATCCGCCGATCACCAGCAGCAACGAAGGAAGCACCAGGGTAGCGAGCGTGATCGGCTCGTCGAGCCACCCCATCAAACCAACCAGGCATCCCACTCCCAGCGCCAGCGCCGCCAGCGGCAGGACCACCGCGCGTACCGAGCGGAACATGAACCACAGCACCGCCGCCATCAGCGCAAGGCTGATCGGCAGGAAACCGAGCAGGTCGTTGCGCATCCTCTGCACGGCCTGCACGCGAATGTGCGACATGCCGGTGTAGGACAGCGCAGCGCGGTCCTTGTACGCATCGAGTACGCCCAGCACCGACGCATCGACAGCAGCCTCGTCGCTGGTGGTCACCGCGGTCTTGAAGAACACGGTAACCGCCAACGCCTTGCCGCTGGTTCCCACGAGATGGGGAACGTAGATGGGATTGGCTTTCACCCGTTCGCGCAGGTGCGCGACGGCTTTGGCATTGATCGGCCCCGTGGGCAGCAGTGGAGGCGGAGCGAAAACGTCCTGCGTGACGTCGGAAGCGTTGGCGAGACTCAGCGTGCGGCTGACGCCGGGGATGGCGCCGAGATCGCGGGTGAGACCAGCCAGGACAGTGATTACATCCGGCGTGTAGACGTCGTCGGCTTCGAGCAGGACGATGCCGATCTCTTCGTCACCGAATTCCCTGGCGACCTCTTCGTTGAAGATTCTGGCCGGATCGTCGGGAACGCTGAGCGAAGCCAGCGAGCCGTCGAAGCGGATCCGCGTCAGGCCGCCGAGGGCGACCACCGTCACCGCCACCATGACGGCTACGGAGAGGCGCGGATGCCGCGCCAGCGACACGATCCAGCGCTTCACGGTATCTCGATGCTCGCGGCCGCCCCGCCCGGCGAGCGGGCCGCGGTCAAATCTTCGCCGCTACTTCGTCGAGCAGCGTCAGATCCATGCCGCCGTCGAGCTTACCCGCCAACTTGCCGATCAGTTCGCCGAAGCGCGGGGTGCGCGAGTGGGCTTGGAAAGCCGCGTCGTCGACGTAGCGCTCGAAGAACACGAACTCGTTGGGGTCGCTCTTGGAACGGTTGCAACTGTAGGTGGCGGTACCGCTCTCGTTCGCCGAAACCCATGCAACCATTTCCTGAAACAGGCCGGCGACTTCCTGAGCGTGCTCGGATTTCGCTTTGATCTTTGCAACTACGACGACCATCAAACCTCCGGTTCGGGCATCGAAACAGATGCCCATGAAAAAAGTCGGGCAACCGTACTGCCCACTACGGCTCCATGCAACAACTGCACGCTCGTTGCCCTCTTCAGCGGAGCTTCCGGCCTGCGGCGCGTTTGAGTTCGGCGACCTCGGCGCCGCCGCTCACGAACCAGCGCATCTGCCTGACGATGCCGCGCACTATACGCACCTCGCGCTCGTCGACGCCGCTACGGGTGAGCAGCGAGGCGATAGCTGCCATCACGCGGTCGGGTTGCTCGGCCGACAGAAAGCCGATGTCGATCAGCACGCCTCGAAGATCGTCAAGGGCAGCCGACACCGAGGCCGCCTCGGCCTGCTTGCCCGCGGCCATCGGCAGCGGTTGCGGTTGCTCCGACCCTATCGGTGCCTGCGTCTGCGCCTCCTCTTCCTGCCCCGCTACGAACCACTCGTAGAGACACACCACGGCCGCCTGAGCGAGATTGAGAGAGGCGTACTCGTCGGCAGTGGGGATGTAGGCCAGGCGATGGCAGCGTGACAGTTCTTCGTTGGAGAGACCGCGGTCCTCGCGGCCGAACACCAAAGCGCAAGGCCGTGGGGACTGTGCCGGGACATGCTGCCCCTGCGGCGCCAGCGGCGAAACGGCGCCCGCATCGTCATCGGCAGGCGCCCGGCGCGCAGCACTAATCGCTTCGCGCGCGACCTGGCGGATCGGCACCACAGGCACCCTCCACGGCGTCGTTCGCGACGTCGTCCCGATCACCAGACTGCAACCGGCGATCGCCTCCTCGAAGGTGGGAACCTCAAGCCGTGAAGCGAACACGTCGCGGGCGTGAACGGACGTGCGCTCGGCTTCCGCGCTGTCGAACTCGCCTCCGACAAGAACCAGGCCCGCGGCTCCCATGTTCTTGATCGCGCGACACACGGCGCCGACGTTGGCGCCGCGCTTCGGCTCCAGAAGCACGACCCGCGGCGGCAGCAGGATGCGGCTACGCGACAAGGTCTCGGACGCGGCGGCGCAGGTCTTCCAACGCCTCGCGTGCCGCTCGGGTGTCGGCGCGTGAGGCTTCCAGGTCGTCACCGACCCGCGCCAATTCGTCTTCCAGTTCGGCTATGTGCGCCTCGAGTTCAATGTGACGTGAAGCATTCTGCTCGGCGTCGATGAGTCGCACGCGAAGTTGCTCAAAAAGGTCCTGGGCAGATCCGCCGGCGGCGGCAGCCTCACTGCTCGGCGCCGGGCGGGGCGCGGGCGG
>CAITLU010000042.1 GCA_903893315.1 uncultured bacterium | reverse complement strand
GGCTCATCTGGCACCTCATCGCCTCCTGCCCCGACCTCAGGCTCTGGCGGCACGACGTCCGGTGGCGATCTGTGGGATTCCTTCAGCGCTGGATCTGGGTGTGCGCCCACCACACCCATCCCCTTGCCGGGGCCAGAAAGGCCGGGGTGAGACCGGGGCTGGAGGCCTTGGGGCCTACTTCCGCCCCAGTCGGCGCTTGGCTCGCTTGATCGACTTCGCCTCGGCGCGGTGCCGCCGCTCGTCCTGGCGGTACATGCGGACCGCCTCGGGATGCGACTCCTTCCAGACGTCGGGGCGAAGCGAGTGGTAGTCGCTGCATCCGGCGAGAAGCTTGTCGAGGACGTCCTTCACATAGATGAAGACGTCGAGATCACAGCGCAGCGCACTGCTGACGAGCGTGAAAAGATCGGCAGCGCGATAGCCAGCCGCGACGCTGCCGATAAACATCCAATTCTTCCTTCCCAAGGCCACCTGCTTCATGAGCTGCTCGGTGACGTTGTTGTCGATCGGCATCAGGCCGTCATCGAGATAGACCAGCAGGTGCTCGAATTGGTTGTTGATGTACCGGATCGCCTCGCCGAAGGGCTCTTTCGGCATCACGTTGGCCACGGCGTCGCTGGCCAGGTAGGCCCGCATCTGCTCCCAGATCGGCTTCGACTCCAGTTGCCGGATCTCGCGCCGCGCCTCCGGCGTGAAGTCGTGGGCCCGCGTCTCGATGTCGTAGAGATCGTGAAACCACTCCAGGAGCATGTGGGCATGCACCGGGTGATTCGCCTCCGCTTCAAACACCTTCCTTCGCGCGTGCGCCGCGCACGCGGCGCGGATGATCCGCCCGTCGCTCCGCGTTCGCACCGCCTCGTAGCCGGAGTAGCAGTCGGCCATCAGGCTGCCGCTGAAGCCTTCTAAAAACAGCTCCGGACCGTCGCGATGCCGGCTGACGGTGAAGTCGAAGAGGTTGATGGGGTCTGTGATGCTCCGATAGACCCACATCCGCGCCGTGATGCTGCCCCGATCCTCCGCCTGCGCAGCAGCGATCACCTCACGGGCGCGGCGAGCCTTTGGATCGTCGTCATCAAGGGGAGGCGGAGAGTCTTTCACGATCAGCGTCACCGTCGTGTCGTCGGTGCCGATGATTGGTCCAGCCCGCACCACCTCCCGGAGGTGCGCGATGAAAGGCCTGATGAGCTTCGCTGCAGCCATCTGCACGTTCAAAAGCGTGCTTCGTGCCGGCGTCCAGCCACACGAAGCAAAGAAATCCTGCTGGCGGTAGATCGGCAAGTGATACCCGTGTTTCGCGACGATGACTTCGGCCGCGACGCTCGTGTCGTATCGGTTTCCCTCGACCAGGCCGACTGGTCTTTCGACCTCGACCACACCGCATTCGGGAGCTTTTGGGCAGGCGAGCTTCGGGATCCCTGTCCGCCGCACGACGAGCTTTGGCGGCACGATCTCGAGCGTTTCCTGCCAGTCGAAGCCGAATATTTCCCGCTCACCGTGCGTCGGGCACATCTTGAGATCGGCGGGCACCGGCAGCTTCACTTCGTAGCGCGGGAGGTGGGCCGGGAGTTGTTCGTTGCGGGGCTTTTTTTCAGCCTGCTTGCGACGCTCGTAGCTCTGAATCGTTTCTAGGGCCGCGTCCGCGATCCCCTCCGCGGCGTCGATGATCTCCGGCGTGTTGCCGAAGTCGAGCACAAATTGCTTCGGGTCGGTCGTGTAGCGCTCGAGCTTCTTGCGGAAGGCGAATTGAAGCGCCGCATCACGCTCCTTCTCGAGCCGCGCCATCTCGATCTTCTGCCGCTCGATGATGCGGTCCTTCTCGACAAGGCTACGGTCCCTCATGGCGAGCGACCGATCCTTCGTCTTGAGTTCGCGCTGATGTGCGGCGACGACACCAGCCTGCTTGGCGAGCTTCGAATCCCGCTCCGCGAGCATCGCGTGGCACGCGGCGAGGTCGGTCGGAAAGTGTGATTCCTTCGTCATGCGCGCATCATAAAAACCTTCTTCCAAAAGCGCAAGCGCCATTTTGGCAGCCGCGCGGATTTTTTCACGTCAGGACGCGCTGGTACCGCTTCCTGCGCTGCGCCGACTCCAATCGCACGCCACCGAGGATCATCGCGAGCTGTGTCTTGTCGATCCGCACGCGATGTTCG
>CAITLU010000041.1 GCA_903893315.1 uncultured bacterium | reverse complement strand
GGCGGCAAGCCGTCGAACGTCTCTCGGGACACCGCCTTGATCGGCGTGATCACGCCGCAGGCATCCTCAAGAATCTTAGCAGCCGCCACCACCGTCTTGTCGCGATGATGACCGGCGGTGATCTGTAGGGGCTACGCCAAGCCCGCGGCCACAGCCACCGGCGCGACGGCGCCACCACAACTCGAACCGGCGCCGGCCGTGCAACCGAAACAGTGGGCGTCGGTGCGCACCGTGAGGTGTTCGAGGCCGTCTGCCGCGTCAATGGTCCACAGCGTCTGCGGGTTCCCGTCCTTCAACAGCGGGATCTCGAGCATCTGGTTGAAGTCGCAGTCGTAGAGACCTCCATCCCAGCCCACGCTGACGAGGTCGCGGCACATCAATGCGCCCACCGTTTCGGGATTGAAGTGTTGGACCAGCAATCCCATGTAGCTGCCGTGTTCGCCGCTGCGGGCGAGCATCTCGGCGAAACGTTTGATCGGCATGTTGGTGATGGTGAGCAGACGCCGGAAGCGAACTCCGAAGAGACGCTCGAGTTCCTCGCGGTACTGAGCCTGGAGTGAAACCTGGGACGGCGGTAACGAAGCTCCGGCAGGATTGTAGACGAGGTCGAGGACCAGTCCGCCCGAGCCGTCGGAATCGTAGCCGAGCGCGTTCAGCAAGCGCAGCGCATCGATGCTCTTGTCGAACACGCCGCGGCCGCGCTGACGGTCGACGTTCTCGGCCGTGTAGCAGGGAAGCGAGCAGACCACCTCGACCTGGTTGGCGGCGTAGAACTCCGGCAACCACTGCATTCCCTCTTCGAACAGCACCGTCAGGTTGCAGCGCACAACAACGGCGACGCCAAGTGCGCGGGCGCCGCTGACCAGGCGTGCGAAGGACGGGTTGAGTTCCGGAGCGCCGCCGGTCAGGTCGAAACGGCGAATGCTTGGAGAGGCCGCGAGCCACGCGAGCACGCGCTCTGCGGTGCGCTCGTTCATGAGTTCGGTGCGGTTGGGGCCGGCATCGACGTGGCAGTGGTGGCAAGCCTGGTTGCAGAGTTTGCCGACGTTGACCTGGAGTGTGGAGGGCAGCGCTCTTTGCAGCGGCCAGGTGCCGTGCCGGCGCAGGGTTGCTTCAAATGAACGGAGAGACTCGGCCACGCGCTTCTATCTCATGGTTCGCGTCCGGAAGCGCTTGGGACGGCGCGCTTCCATTTTTCTCTGGTCGGCAGTCACGGGACCGGCGAGATCCGGCGCCGCGCCCGCATCAGCGCAAGTCTTCGTTCCGTAGCGGAGGTGCTTCCATGGAAGGAGGTGTGGCGAGGTTTACATGCTTACCGTCGGCCGTCCGACAGGCGCCGACTTCCTGCGTGTCGTTCGTGCACGGCCGTGCGGCCGGTTCCGCAGAAGATGTCGAAGTGAGCAGAGAAGCTGCAATGGCTGTTATCCCGCTTCCGAGCGGTGTTGACGGTGCCCTGCGGGCGGGTCAATAGCCCGGGAAATTCATCAGAACAGGGGGAACCACTGCTTCTGAAGCCTTTCGAAACAAGAGAAAAATCTACGCGCCTGACGTTTGCGGTGGCGGTGTTTAGCGCGGTGCGCGGCAAACCGCGTCTGAACAGGCTTCCGGGGCTGGACACGGACGTCGTTGCCGCTGGAACCACGGCGGCACGGTCGGGAAACCCGGACTGGATCTACTACACGCTGGGCAGCAACGCGCGGGTCGGTGACTGCGCCGACTCTCAGGGCGACGTCGCTGCCGGGGACGCTCTGCTGGCCGGGCTGCCCACCGGCACGGATCTCGGTGATACGTCCGTCGCGGCGGGCGGAAGCTTGACGCTGACGGCGACCAATCCCGGCGGTCTGAACGTGTTCGACTTCAAGAGGCTGCTTTCCGCCAGAGACGTCACCATCACTCTTGACGGCGGCGGCGATGCCGGCAGCGTCTTCGTGATACGAGTCCAGAAGAAACTCGACCTGCGTCTGCGCAGCAAGATCGTGCTTGCCGGCGCCACGGTTGCAGGCAACGTGATCATCTACAGCGAAGCCAAGTGCCGTTTCGGCGAAGAAGTGACCGGGGTCGGCACCGTGTTCTGTCCCCACGCCAAGTTGATTCTTGAAGAGCGGACCAATTGGCAGGGAGCTCTCGTCGGCGGCCGCGGCCGCGTCGAACTGCGTGACAGCGGCACCTTGATTCACGTGCCGTTGCAGGTGGGGCCGTAGCCCACACGCCGAGACGGCGGGCCGAAGAGATACTCAACACGGCTTCGTCAGGACGCTCCGGAGCGGGCGCTTGGGCGGGGCCGGAAGATCAACCAGCAAAGGCCGGCCTCCCGCAAGGGATGTCGGCCTTGGCCGTTGTCGGCCACAGCGCCGGTGATTCGCGGCGATCTGCCTGAAGCTCCGAGCACAAGCACGCTCGGATGCGTGGCGGGCCCGGATGCGCGCTGGCTTGCCCCGAGCAGCGCCGCTATGTTTCCGCGCCGCCGGCCTCTGCCCGGCAGATATTTCGAAGGAGCGACACAAAATGGGATCTTTGGACGGAAAGGTAACGGTCATCACCGGTGGGGCCAGCGGGATCGGCGCTGCGACTACGCGATTGTTCGTCAAGGAAGGGTCGCGGGTCGTGATCGCCGACATTCTCGACGACAACGGCAAGAAGATGGCGGCCGAGCTGGGCGACGCCGTGGTTTACGTTCACACCGACGTCACCAACGAGAGTGACATCGAGGCGGCGATCACGACCGCCGTCAAGCATTTCGGCAAGCTCGACTGCCTGTTCAACAATGCCGGCGTCGGTGGTGTGGATTCGGCGATCGGAGAGACCGACACCGTAAAGCTCGATGCGACGATATCGTTGCTGTTCCGCGCGGTGGTGCTCGGCATGAAGCACGCCGCGCCGATCATGAAGCAGCAGGGTTCAGGCGTCATCATCAACACTGCCAGTGTTGCCGGCATGCGCACCGGGTTCGGTCCTCACGTCTACAGTGCGATGAAAGCGGCTGTCATCCATCTGACCCGTTCGGTCGCGATGGAACTCGGCGAGAGCGGAGTGCGCGTCAACGCGATCTGTCCCGGCGGCATCGTCACGCCGATCTTCGGGCGCTCGCTCGGACTGCTGCCGATTCAGGCGGAAGAGCGGCTGCCGGTTCTGCACGAGATTTTCGCCCAGATGCAGCCGATCAGGCGCGCGGGGCAGCCAGAGGATATCGCTGCGGCGGCGCTGTGGCTGGCCGGCGATTCGTCGACCTTCGTCAACGGTCACGCGCTGGTCGTCGACGGTGGCGTTACCGGCGGCCTCGGCTGGTCACAGGCGCAGATGATGTTCGAGAACATGCGCGACATTCTCGGCGTCGAATCGTAATTCGCGGCTTCGGCCCGGGCATCGGGGCGGACGGAAAGGAGAGAACCGTGAGCATTCGTCCATGGTCAGGCGTCGCCTATAACGGCGCCACCGAGTCAGAGAACCGTATTCACTCCGACGACGTCGCGCGCCGTTTCGGTTTTCGCCACGGTCTGGTGCCGGGCGTGACCGTGTACGCGTACATGGCGGAGCCGGCGATACAGGCGTGGGGGCTCGATTGGCTCTCTCGCGGCGCCGCCAGCGTGGTGCTGCGCAAACCGCTCTATGACGGCGCGCGATTCACGGTGGAGGTCGAACCTGACGGCGACAGTGCGTACGGCGGCCGTGTGGTCGATGCCGACGGCGTGGTCTGCGCTGACGGCCGGGTGTGGATGCCGCAGACACCGTCGCCCGCGCCGGTGCGTCGCGGTGATCCGCCGGTGCCGGCACCGGAAGATCGTCCGCCCGCCACACGCGCGGTGCTCGAGCAGCTGCGCGTCGCCGGGATGGGCGCGCTGCGGATCGCATGGCAGGGCGACGACGAAATGGGGCGCACCATGCTCGACCTCGCAGACATGTCCGACCTGGTGCGGCCCGATCGCGGCGGCTACGCAAATCCCGCCTTCGTGCTCGGTCTGGCCAACTGGACCCTGATGCACAACGTGCGTCTCGAACCGTGGATTCACGCACAGAGCGACGTGCAGAATCTCGGTGAAGTGCCGCTCGGCGCCGAACTGCTGGTGGAGTCGCGCATCACCGACCTGTTCGCGCGCGGCGGCCACGAGTTCGTCAACCTCGACGTGGCGGCCTTTCACGGAGACCGCGCAGTGATGACCGCGCAGCACCGTGCGATCTATCGGCTGCGCGAGAGTGCGTAGCTGAGTTGGGTACGGCCTTCCTGATCGCGGTAACCCGGGATTGGCGGCGTACCGCGCAGCACTGCTGAGTTGCGGCGTCCGCAGGTCGCGGCGTCCTGCGAGACCGGACGTCGTAGAGACGCTCGGGCGCGGACTCTACCCGCCGTTTCTCGCCTGACGGTAGGCGGCGTAGGTGCACAGATGCGCCAGCGCGTTTACCGCGCGGTGAGCGGACGGGTAGCAAAGACGCCCTGACTCGGCCACCGCCAGCGGCGCCGAGTTGCCGTAGGCACGATCGGTGTAGACGAGTTCGGTGGCACACAGCACCGGCTTGCCGTGGCGCGAACTGGCCGCGGCCGCCGCTTCGGCGTAGCGGCGATCCTGCCGCTCGTGGAACTCGGCGATGCGATCGAGGCCGTGCCCCGGAAAAAACGGACTCGACTTCATCACGTTAGCCTGAGCCGCCTGGATGCCGAGCCCCAGATAAATGACGGCGTCGACGCCTTCGTGTCCGACTATGCAGTCGAGCAGTTCGGGGATCGTGTCGCGCGTTTCCCCGCCGGCCATGTCGACCGGATTGTTGCGACTCCAACGTGCCGGCAGCACCGCGTCGATGTGCGTGCGCAGGTCTTCCGGCAGCGCGATCAGATCGAGTCCGGCACGCACGCAGGCATCTGCGCAGAGCACGCCCCAGCCGCCGGCCGCGGTCAGGATCACGACGCGCCTTCCGCGCGGCAGCGGTTGAGTCGCGAACGTCGCTGCCACTTCGTAGGCTTCTTCGACCGTCTCTGCGCGCGAAATGCCGGCCTGGCGGCAGATGCCGGCGAAGATGCGATCGTTGGATGCCAGCGACCCGGTGTGACTGGACGCCGCGCGCTGACCGCGGTCGGTGACTCCACCCTTGAGCAGCACCAGCGGTTTGCGTCCGGTGCACGCGATCGCACGTTCGACGAACCTGCGCCCGTCGCGCAGTCCTTCGAGGTACGCCAGCGCTACGTCGGTGTCGGGGTCTTCGGCGAAGTATTCGACGTAGTCGGCCAGACCGAGCGCGGCGCCGTTACCTGCCGAGATTCCCTTGCTGAAGCCGACTCCGGTGAGTTGTCCGTAGTTCATGTACGACGACAGGATGTTGCCGCTCTGACTGACGGTGGATATGCGACCCGGCGGCGGATACGGCGGAACGATTTCGGCGCACATCTTGACCGCTGTCGAAACCAATCCCTGTCCGTTGGGGCCGGCCAGCAGGATGCCGAGTTCGTGCGCTACGCGTACCAACTCCTGTTCGGCGGCCGCGCCTTCTTCGCCGGCTTCGGAGTAGCCGCCCGAAACGACGAAAGCGGCGCGCACGCCGATGCGCGCGCAGGCCCTCAAGGTTTCGATGTTGGCCACTGCCGGCGTGCAGATGAACGCGAGATCGGCGCGTCCCGGCGGAATCTCGGCGATGTCGCGCCAGGTGCGCTGGTCGAGCACCGTCGCGCCATCGCGATTGACCGGGAAGATTTCGCCTTCGTAGCCGTGACACAGCAGGTTGTGCAGCGCGGCGAACCCGAATTTGCCGGGATGCGACGACACTCCGGTGATGACGACGCCGCGCGGGTAGAACAGCGGACGGAAGCGCTCGACCAGGCTGCTCATGACTCTGCGATCTCCACCAGCGCGTCGACCGCGATCGGCGTCGTGCCGCTCACGATCAGCGGATTGATGTCGAGCGAAACCACCGCTTCGCGTTCGATGCCGATGCGTCCGACTGCGACCAGGATGCGTGCCAAGGCCTCGCGGTCGACCGCCGGTTCGCCGCGGAATTCATCGAGGAGGTGGGCGGCCTTGATGTCGCCGAGCATCTCGCGAGCGTCCTGCAACGTCAGCGGCGCCATGCGAAAGACCACGTCGCGCATCGCTTCGGCCAGAATCCCGCCCATGCCGAGCATCACGCAGGGGCCGAACTGCGTGTCACGCACCAGACCGACGATGAGTTCGCGGCGTCCGCGTACCATCGCCTGGACGAGCAGTTGCGCGTCGCCGTCTTCAGGGCGCTTGCGTGCCAGCAGATCGACCGCGGCGGTGCGCACGGCAGCGGCATCGGCCAGCCCGAGGCGTACGAGATCGCGTTCGGTCTTGTGCGCGATCGTGGCGCCGCAGAGTTTGAGCACGGCCGGAAAGCCGATCTGCGTCGCTCGCGCGACCGCAGCTTCGGGGTCGGCGGCGAGATCCTCGCGGACCGTGGCGACACCGTACTCGCGCAGCAACTGCTTGGAATCGTATTCGGACAACGTCGGCGGCATGGGCGGTTGGCTTAAGTGAGCGGGGGGTCGATTACAAGCAACGCGGCGGCGGCCCGGCGCCGGGTTGATCTGGCCGTCCGGCGGTTCTCCGGCGGCCGCCGCGCCGGCCGCGAGCGCCGCCCCTTGTGATTAATGCCACCACCATTTTCTTGTTGGACAGACAACAAGGAAGTGCTAGGTTGCGCGCCACTGTAAACGGATGGAGGGCCGCGTCTTGCCGGATCCTGACTTCTCGACTTTTCCACTGCGCGCCAAAGGGCACGCCTATGAGGACTTTGCTGACGGCCAGGTCTTCGACCACCACTGGGGTCGCACGCTGGGGCAGGGCGATTCGACTCTGTTCGCCGCCACCGCGCTGCGCTTCACTCCGCTCTATTTCAACGACGAGTACGCGCGAGCCTGCGGCCATCCCGGCATCGTCGTCGATCCTTTGCTGGTGCTGTGCACGGCCGTTGGGCTTTCGGTTGAAGACCTGTCGGAGGCCGGCGGTCCTTTTCTCGGGATCGGCCCGGTGCGGTTCCTTCTGCCGGTCTATCCCGGCGACACGCTGAGCGCCCGCAGCGAAGTCGTTTCGCGTCGCGAGTCCGAGAAACGTCCAGGCTTCGGCATCGTCACCTGGCGCACCGAAGGCCGCAATCAGCACGGCGATCTCGTAGTCACCTACGAGCGCACCAACCTCGTTGCCAAGAAGAGGGCGCGGTGAAAGGCGCGAACCTGCTGGGCGGCGCGCCGGCCGGCATCCCGGCGGCGTACTGGACCGCCGAACGTCAGGCTCTGCGCGACGCTACGCGCGAGTTCGCGATGAAGGAAGTGTTGCCCATCGCCAACGAACTCGACCCGGTGCAGGGTGAAATCCCGATGTCGCTGCGCAAGCAGCTCGCCGAGATGGGCTACTTCGGCATTCTGATTCCGGAAGAGTACGGAGGACTCGGTCTCGGCATCATCGAGTACGTGCTGATAACCGAAGAACTGGCGCGCGCATGGATGAGCGTGGCCAGCATCGTCGCGCGCGGCAACGGTCTCGGTGCGGGCTTCAGCCGGGAAATGAGGAAGCGCCTGCTGCCGCAGATGGCGCGCGGCGAGTGTCTCGGGGCGTTCGCACTTTCGGAGCCGGACGCGGGCAGCGATGTCGCGTCGATCCGCTGCCGGGCGCAGCGCGAGGGCGACGAGTGGGTGATCAACGGCCAGAAGATGTGGTGCACGTTCGCCGACGGCGCGGATTTCCTGCTGCTGGTCGCGCGCGCCACGCCCTACGATCCGGCCGATCGTCACGCCGGCATAGCGCAGTTCTTCATCGAGAAGCAGCGCGGATCTTTTCCCGAAGGGATCAGCGGTACGCCCATGCGAAAGGTGGGCTACCACGGCTGGAAGACCTGGGAACTATCGTTCGACAACTTCCGCATCCCGGTCGGCAACATCCTGCTGCCAGGTCGCGACGAGGCGGATGACGCCGCGCCTGGCGGTGCCGCGCCGCCCGACAAGGGCGGCTTCAAGCGTGCGATGAAAGCGCTGTCGGTGGCTCGCGTGCACACTGCGGCGCGTTCGATCGGTCTGGCGCGCGGCGCGCTCGAAGACTCGATCGCCTACATGCAGCAGCGTGTCCAGTTCGGCCGCCCGATCGGCGACTTCCAATATCTGCGTTTCAAGATCGCCGACATGGCCACGCAGATCGAAGCCGCGCGCCGTCTGATGTACTCGGTCGCCGACGATCTGGATCACGACCGTCCTTCGGACGTCGAAGCGTCGATGGTCAAGCTGTTCGCCAGCGAGATGTCAGAGCGCGTGACCAGCGAAGGGATCCAGATCCACGGCGGTGCGGGCTACACGAGCGAGTATCCGGTCGAACGCTATTGGCGAGACGCCCGTCTGACCAAGATCTTCGAGGGCACCTCGGAGATCCAGATGCGTATCATCTCAGACGCTTACCTGCCGCGGCCGAAATCGTGACGGCGCAAGGAGAAATACCTGCGATGACAGAGCTGCTCAGCCGCCTTACCGGCGACGACAACTACTTCGAAGACTTCGCCGTGGGCCAGCGCATGCGCCACGCTCGCGGAACCACCGTCGACGAAGTCGAGAACCAACTGCTGACCAAGCTCGTGATGAACACCGCAGACGCTCACTTCAACGAGCAGAGAATGGCCGCCACGCCGTTCGGCCAGCGCCTGGTATTCGGCCTCATCACCGGCTCGATGGTGATCGGCCTGACCACCCAGGACACCGCCGAAAACGCGCTGGCCGAGCTCGGGCTGGACCGTTTGATGTTTCGCGCGCCGGTCTTTCACGGCGACACCTTAAGCGCCTACACCGAAGTGCTGGAGACGCGCGACGCCGACCGCGATGACGCCGGCATAGTGCGTTTCAAACACTGGGGTCTGAAGCAGGACGACACCGTAGTGTTCGAAGGCGAGCGCGAAGTGCTCGTGAAGCGGCGCAGTCATTGGAGCGCGAAGTGAGCGGCGTGGAGAGGCCGAAGGGTTCGGGACCTGCCGGAACCGAGCGTCGTGGCCCGCTGTCGGATCTGCTCATTCTCGACCTGACGCAGGCGCTCGCCGGTCCTTTCGGAACCGGGCTGCTCGGCGATCTCGGCGCCGACGTGATCAAGATCGAGCCGCCGCGCGGCGACATGACGCGGATGATGCCGCCGTGGCCCGAAAACTTTTCATACCCGCTCGCGGATGCGGACAAGGACTGTGATTACGGCGGCTATTTCGCGAGCATCAACCGCAGCAAACGCAGCATCGTGCTCGATCTGAAGACGGCTGCCGACCGCGACGTTTTCCTGCAGATGGTCGATCGTGCCGATGCTGTGGTGGAGAACACCCGCGTCGGCGTGATGGATAAACTCGGTGTCGGTTACGAGGTGCTGGCGGCGCGCAACCCGCGTCTCGTCTACGCGGTGATCCGCGGCTTCGGCGATCCGCGCACCGGCGTGAGTCCCTACGCCGACTGGCCGGCCTTCGACATCGTGGCCCAGTGCATGGGCGGTCTGGTCGGCGTCACCGGTCCGAAGGGCAGTCACGGCTATCCGAACGGAACCAGCGTCGGCGATCTGTTTCCCGGAGCGTTGCTCGCGCTCGGCCTGGTTTCGGCGGTGCACGCCGCGCGACGTACCGGTCGCGGTCAGTTCGTGGACGTACCGATGTACGACTCGGTGGTGAGTCTCTGCGAGACCGTCGTCTACAATTACGCCTACAACGGAACCGTACTCGGTCCGCGCGGCTCGGGGCATCCGTCGTTGTGTCCGTTCGACGTCTACGAGACCAGCGACGGCGCGGTCGCGATAGCGGCTCCTACCGACAACCACTGGGCGGCTCTTTGCGAAGCGATGGGCCGGCCCGAACTCGTTCGCGACGAACGCTGCGCCCACAATCACGCGCGCAGCGACAACCGCGATTTCGTCACCGAAGTAGTGAACTCGTGGACTCGTGCGCGCACCAAGCGTGAGGTGGTCGCGGCGCTTGGCGGCACGGTGCCGGTTGGTCCGGTAAACAAGGCCGACGATCTCTTTGCCGATCCGCACGCCGCCGCGCGCAGGTTACTGCCCGAGGTCGAACTTCCAGGCGACAACGGGCACGTGGTGCTGGCCGAAATGCCGATCAAGTTCACCGACACGCCGGCCGGCATCCACCGGCGCCCTCCGCGTCTTGGCGAACACACGGACGAGGTGCTGGCCGAACTCGGAATCGTGAAACCTTCCGGCAGGAATCAGGAGAAAAATTGACCATGAGACTGAGACGCTGCGAACTCTCGACCCCCGGCTCCAGCGAGAAGATGATCGCCAAAGCCGCCGCCAGCGGCGCTGACATGGTTTTTCTCGACCTCGAAGACGCGGTGGCTCCCGCGCAGAAGGAATCGGCACGTCACAACATCGTGCGCGGGCTGAACGAGCTAGACTGGGGCAGGAGCATCAGGGCGGTGCGTGTGAACGGCGCCCACACCGAGTGGGCCCACGAAGATCTGATCACGGTGGTTGAAGGTGCGGGCGCCAACATCGACGTGGTCATTCTTCCCAAGGTCAAGGGACCGCGCGACGTGTGGTTCTTCGACACCTTGCTGACTCAGCTCGAAACGCGGCTCGGACTGACCAACCACATCGGTCTCGAAGTGCTGATTGAAGAAGCCGAAGCGCTGGCGTGCGTGGAACAGATCGCCGCGTGTTCGAAGCGTCTAGAAGCGCTGATCCTCGGTGTCGGCGATCTGTCGGCGAGTCTGGGTGTGCGCGTCGGTAACATAGGCGAGCAGGTGGAAGGCGGCTACCCGGGCGACATCTGGCACTATGCCCGCTGCAAAATGATCTGCGCGGCGCGTGCCAACGGACTTGATGCAATCGACGGACCCTACGCCAACTTCCGCAATACCGACGGCTACCGCCGTGAGGCGAACTGGGCCAGCACGCTCGGTTGCGTTGGCAAGTGGGCCATCCATCCGAGTCAGGTCGAGGTCGCCCACGACGTCTTTGCGCCGACCGCCGACGAGGTCGCGCTGGCCCGTACGATGGTCGACAGTTACAAGGCTGCGGAAAGCGGCGGCGAAGGAGCCAAGGGACTCGGCGGCATGATGATCGATGCCGCCACTGCACGGATCTTCGAGGTGGTGCTGGAAAGAGCACGCCTCACCGGACGCGCCTGAGAGCGCGGCGACTGACTAGCGGAGGACCATCAGATGCAAGAACGTTGGGATCATTTCATCGACGGAGCATATGTCGCACCCGTGGCAGGACGTTATCTTGACGACGTCGCGCCGACGACGGGAAAGAAGATAGCCGAGATTGCCGCGGGAGATGCGGCCGATGCCGCCGCCGCGGTCGCTGCCGCCAAAGCGGCACTGCCAGGATGGCGGGTGCGCAAGCCGATCGAGCGAGGACGCATCCTCCTCGCCATCGCCAAGGCGATTCGCGACAACGCTTCGATGCTCGCCGAACTCGAGATAGCCGAAGCGGGCAAGCCCTCTTTCCAGGCGCCCTTTGAAATCGAAGCGGCAGCGGCCTACTTCGAGTTCTACGGCGGTCTGGTCAACACCATTCACGGCGAGACCGTCGACCTCGGTCCCGATTATCACTCTTACACCAGACGCGAGCCGTTCGGCGTGGTCGGCATCATCACGCCGTGGAATTCGCCGATCAATCAGGCTGCGCGCGGCATCGCGCCGGCTCTGGCCGCGGGCAACACGGTGGTGTGCAAGCCGTCAGAGTTCACGTCCGCGAGTACTCTTGAACTAGCGCGCCTCGCCGTCGAGTGCGGACTTCCGCGCGGTGTGCTGAACGTGGTGACGGGTACCGGCGCGGCCGCCGGCGCGCCGATCGTCGAACATCCCGACGTGCGCAAAGTGGCTTTCACCGGCTCGATCCGCGCCGGCCGCGAAATCGGCCGCGTGGCCGCCGATCGCATCCTGCCGCTGACGCTCGAACTCGGCGGCAAGTCGCCGAACATCATATTCGCCGACGCCGACATGGCCCAGGCCGTGCCCGGATCTCTGCGCGCCTTCGTCGTCAACTGCGGACAGGTGTGCATGGCCGGTACGCGCCTGCTGGTGCAGAAGGACATCCACGACGCTTTCGTCGGGATGCTCGCCCAGGCCATCACCAACGTGCAACCCGGCGGCATGATCGGTCCGGTAACGACCCAGGCTCAGTACGAGAAGGTGCAGTACTACTACAAGCTCGCCAAGGAAGAAGGCGCGACCATCGTCGCCGGCGGCGAGCTTCCCGACAACCCGGATCTGGCCGGCGGCTGGTACGTTTCGCCGACCATCTACACCAACGTGCGCAACGACATGCGCATCGCTCGCGAAGAAATCTTCGGACCGATCGTTACCGTGATTCCCTTCGAGACCGAGGAAGAAGCCGTCGCGATCGCCAACGACAGTGACTACGGACTGGCTGCCGGGCTGTGGACCCGCGACCTCTCGCGTGCACACAGGGTCGCGGCCCAGCTCGAGGCCGGGCAGGTCTACGTCAACGAATGGGTCACCGGCACCATCGAGACTCCGTTCGGCGGTTACAAACAGAGCGGCTACGGTCGCGAAAAGGGGATCGAAGCTTTGCAGCACTACACGCAGCTCAAGTGCGTGACGATGAAACTGTAGAACAGCGGCCGTGAGGCCCGCGAGTCGGGCGCGGCTTTTGATGAAGGAGTACAGTCATGGACAGATTCAAGAACAAGATCGCGATTGTCACCGGCGCTGCTGCGGGTTTCGGTGAGGCCATCGCCCGGCGTCTGGCGTTCGAAGGCGCGTCGGTAGTAGTTGCCGACGTCAATGACGAAGGCGGTCGCCGCGTCGTCGCGGAAATCGAGAAGGCCGGCGGGCGCGCTACCTTCCAGCACACTGACGTAACCGACGGCGCGCAGGTGAAAGGCATGGTCGACGCCTGCGTCGCTGCCTACGGCGGACTCGACATACTCGTCAACAACGCCGGCTATTCGCACCTGCGCAGCATGCTGTGGGACCTTCCCGAGAAGGACTACGACGTGATGTTCGCGGTCAACACCAAGAGCGTCTATCTCGGCGCCAAGTACGCGGTGCCGGTGATGATGTCCCGCGGCGGCGGCTCGATCGTCAACACGGCCTCGATCGGCGGAGTCTGTCCGAGGCCCGGCGTGACTGCCTACAACGCGAGCAAGGGCGCGGTGATCACGATGACCAAGGGGCTCGCGTCCGAACTGGCTCCGATGAACATCAGGGTGAACGCGGTCAATCCAGTCGCTGCCGACACGGGTTTCATGAAGGGCGCGCTCGGCATCCCCGACAAGCTTCCGGAGGAGGTCAAGCAGATGTTGGTGGCGGGGATTCCGCTGGGCCGACTTGCCGAACCGAGCGACGTGGCGGCAGCCGTGACGTTTCTCGCTTCTGATGACGCGTCGTATCTGACCGGTGTCTGTCTTGCCGTCGACGGCGGGCGCAGCATCGGTTGAGCCTGAAGATCGCTGCTGGAACCGCTGACATGAAAGACTGGAACGTGGATCAAATGGTCTCGATGGACGGCAAGGTCGTGGTCGTGACCGGCGGCAACAGCGGTCTCGGCTACGAATCCATCGCAGCACTCGGCGCCAGGGGCGCCGAGTGCGTGATGGCTTCGCGAAGTGCGAACAAGGCGAGGGCCGCGCGTGACGCGATCCTCACGCGATGTCCGAACGCCAGGATTCAGATCATGAGTCTGGATCTGGCGAGTCTGGCGTCCGTCAGGTCTTTCGCCGAAGAGTTCAAGAAGAAGTACGAGCGGCTCGACGTGTTGATGAACAATGCCGGGGTGATGGCGATTCCGGAGCGCCGTACCGCCGACGGTTTCGAGATGCAGTTTGGGACCAATCACCTCGGGCACTTCGCACTCACCGGCAGGTTGCTCGACGTCCTGCTGGCCACCGCCGGCAGCCGCGTCGTGTCGGTGACCAGTCTCGCGGCCGATACCGGCAGGATCAACTTCGACGATCTGATGTCGCGCAAGAGCTACAGCCGCTGGACGGTCTACGGCCAGAGCAAACTTGCCAACATGCTTTTCGGGATCGAACTGCAAAGGCGGCTGAAGGTCGCCGGCAGAGAGACCATGAGCATGCTTGCCCACCCCGGGGTTTCCGCGACCAATCTGCAGAAGGGGCTCGCCGACGAGGGCGGAATCTTCGGTGCGATCGCCGCAGCTGTCCTGCCGTTGGTGTGCCAGTCACAGGCGATGGGCGCGTTGCCTCAGCTTTACGCGGCGACCGCGCCGGAGTTGTCGGGCGGAGAGTACATCGCGCCGCGCGGCTTCTACGAAATGTACGGGCTGCCGAAGCTGGCGAAGTTTCCCAGACCGGGGCGCGACGCCAAAGCGGCCTGGCGACTCTGGGATGCTTCCGTCGAATTGACCGGCGTCGACTTCGCGCCGCTGTAGGCGCGCGCGATTCCGCACCGGGCGGCGCAGGTCAGGTAACTTTCACGAGCCGTACCGGGCGGCGCAGCGGCGCGGCTGATTCGAGCCTTGCGCTTACCCGTTGCGTGATCGCATCCACGTCGAGGTTTACCGAGGCGAACTGCTGGGCGCGCTCGCCGTGCTCGATGAAGAGGTCGGGCAAGCCGAGGATTTCGAGCCGCGCGGCGTCGTGTCGATGCGTGATCGCGAACTCGGCGACGGCCGAGCCGAAGCCGCCCGCGACGACGTGATCTTCGAGCGTGAATACCACCGGCTGGCGCTCGAGTTCGGCGGCGATCAGGCGCTCGTCGAGCGGTTTGGCGAAGCGCGCGTTGACGACGCAGAGTTTGCGGCCGGTGGCCGCCTCGATCTGACGCCGCACTTCCAGCGCCACGTACGTCATCGGACCGTAGGCGAGCAGGCAGCCGTCACTGCCCTCCTCAACATATTCGGCCTCGCCCACCGCGAACGAACTCGCGGGAAGCTGTGCCTGCGGCTGCGCGCTGGCCCCGCGCGGAAAACGGATCGCGACCGGTCCGTCGCAGGTCGCCGCGAGATCCATCATCTGCACCAGCTCGCCGGTGTCGCGCGGCGCCATCAGTGTGAAGTTGGGCAGGCAACGCAGGTAGGCGATGTCGAACACGCCGTGGTGGGTCGCGCCGTCGTTGCCGACCAGGCCGCCGCGATCCAGGCAGAACAGCACCGGCGCGCGTTGCAGAGCAACTTCCTGGAAGACCTGATCGAACGCGCGCTGCAGAAACGTCGAATAGATCGCACAAATCGGCCGGTAGCCCGCAAGCGCGAGACCGGCGGCGACGCCGACCGTGTGCTGCTCGGCCATGCCGACGTCGATACAGCGTTCGGGAAAACGTTGCTGCACTTCGGTCAGGCCGTTTCCTTCGAGCATGGCGGCCGTCAGTACGATGGTGCGCGGGTCGCGCTCTAACATTACGGCGACATGCGCGGCGAATGCAGTGGTGAATGACGGTCCGCCCTGCTGCGGAAACTCGGCGACCACGCCGGCGCTGACCACCTTGCTCGGCGGCGCGGCGTGGTAGCAGGTGGTGTCGGGAACGTCGTCTTTGTATCCGAGTCCCTTTCTGGTGACGACGTGGATGAGTACCGGGCGCCGCATCCAGTGCGTGGAGCGGAACGCGTGCCTGAGTGCGTCGATGTCGTGTCCGTCGATCGGACCGTAATAGAAGAAACCGAGCTCCTCGAAGATGATGCCGAGCGCGTGCTGGGGAATGATGCCTTGCAGCGAGTGGTACCAGCGCTGCAGCACGTCCTCGATGTTGTCGCCGATTCCGGGGATTCGCTTGATCGCACGCTGGATGGTGCGCAGACGCTCGTTCAGCCAGGTCGAACTACGCACCCGCGACAGGTAGTCGCTCATCGCACCGACGCTCGGGCTGATGCTCATGTTGTTGTCGTTGAGGACCACGACCAGGTTGAGATCCTTGAACGAGCCGCCGTGGTTGAGGGCCTCGTAGGCGTTGCCCTCCTGCAGCGAGCCGTCTCCGATCACGGCTACCGCTTTGCGCGCGGCGTCGGCCTGTTGCCCGCGCCACGCCAGTGCGAAGCCCATCGCGGTGGACAGGCTGGTTCCGCCG
The DNA here is from genome assembly GCA_903893315.1 of uncultured bacterium. Classification (GTDB taxonomy): domain Bacteria; phylum Desulfobacterota; class Binatia; order UBA1149; family CAITLU01; genus CAITLU01. The sequence continues at coordinate 71,138 of CAITLU010000041.1, read as the reverse complement.
TGTCCGGTCTTTACCGTGTCGTAGGGAGATTCATTCGGGTCGGGAAATCCCGAGAGCCCGCCCCACTGCCGCATGGTGCTGAACTGGCCGGCGCGGCCGGTGATCAGCTTGTGCGGGTAGCACTGGTGCCCGACGTCCCAGACGAGTTTGTCGCAGGTGTTGAAACGAAATTCGGCGAACAGCGCCAGGGTCAATTCGACGACGCCGAGGCCGGCGCCGAGGTGCCCGCCGGTGTGCGCCACCGATTCGATGATGAATGAGCGAATCTCGCCGGCCAGCGTGCGCAGCGAGTCGCCGGCCATGGTGCCGATCTGGTCCGGCGCTTCGAGAGCGGCCAGCAGCGGGTAACGAGAGTCGAAGTCGCGAATGTTCAAGCGCGTGAATCCTGGGGAGAGTGACCGCAACGGTTCAAGTCTGATAGCGGTCCTCTCATCGGTTGTCCAGATCAAGTCGGCCCCGGCTTCTCCCGGCCGGCGTCGGAGCGTTCGCCTCGTCCGCTCAAGCCGTCAGGCGCCTGGGTTGTCCGTAGCCGCTGATCTTTTCGAGTACTTCGTCCATCTCTGCCACGGTCAGCAGCGCGGGAGCGCCGATTGCGAGGCAAGCGTGGTACTGAGCCGCTAGTTCCTCGACCCTGCGCGCGAGTTCCAAGGCGCTCTCGAGGTCGGGACCAACGCTGATCTGTCCGTGATTGGCCATCAGGCACGCACTTCTGTCCCGAAGAGCATCGGTCACGGATCGTCCGAGTTCGACACTGCCGAAGGTCGCGTAGGGCGCACAGCGTATCGAGTCGCCGCCCGCCACCGCCACCATGTAGTGAAAGGCGGGAATCTCGCGCCGGCTGCACGCCAGCGCCGTGGCGTAGCGCGAGTGGCAATGCACGATGGCATCGACGTCGGCGCGCGCCCGATAGATCGAAGCATGCATCGGCCATTCGCTCGACGCCATGAAGCGGCCGCCGCGTGCGTTCCCGGCAAAGTCGGTCGCGACCATCGACTCGGGCGTCAGCTCCGACGGATGTATGCCGGTCGGCGTGATGAGCATTGCGTCGGTCAGACGCAGTGAGCAGTTTCCGCTCGTACCGGTCGTGAGCCCTTCGGCGAAGAGCTGCCGCATGCAGCGAACCAGGGAGGCCGGCGGATCGTGGGATTCTTGCGAAGTCATCGTGGGTGTCACCGGTCGGTCTCGCGCCTGATGCCGCGGCACGACTGTCGGGCGCGCTACTTCAACTCGAACGTCACCTTGTCGATGGTGCCCTGGAACGGGAACGGCGACTTCAAGTAGTAGTAGTAGCCGGGAGATACAGGCAGGCCGTTGTCGCGGCCTATGTCCATCGCGGCGTACAGCGAGAAACGAAACGGTACGGTGTGTTCGTACTTGCCTTCGGCCACCTGCACGCCGTTGACGAAGAGTCGGCCGGCGCCGCCGGTCGCCATTTCCAGAGGCTTGTCGGCGGTGAACTCGTAGCGCACGTTGACCTTGCCGGTCGGCAGCGGATCGGGCGCGGCGATCGTGTCGAGCTTCACGCCCAGGAAGCTGTAGGTGTAGTGCAGTCTGCCGCCTTGCACGTACAGCGAGAAGCCGCCGAGAAAACTGCCGTCCGCAACGATGACTCCGTCGCTGCCGACGCACCACCACACCGCACACGTGTTGCGCTGGATTTCGAGGTCGGCGCTGATCGAGTAGGAGCGATTGTAGATGTCCGGGATAGTGCCGGGAGCGATGTTCTCCACGCCCTGGCGGTAGGTGAACGTGGTACGTTCAGACTCCGGCGGCCTGATCCGCCAGGCGACGGCAAGGCCGCCGAGCATCGGCAGAACCTGATACTTCTCGGCTTCACTCCAGAACAGAGTCTTGAGATCCGCGAGCCTTTGCGGATACTTTGCCGCCACATCGTCGGCTTGCGAGAAGTCCTCGTCGAGGTGGTAGAGCTCGCACGTGTCCTTGTCGGGATCCCACACTCCGGGCGCGAGCGGCGCCGTAGCTTCGGGGTCGAGCCTCCACGGCAGCCGTGCCACGCGGCAACTCGCCATCCATCCGTCCTTGTACATGGCGCGATTGCCGAACATCTCGAAGTACTGCTGGGTGTGGCGCTCGGGCGCTTTGGCATCGTCGAAGGTGGCGGCGAAGCTCGTCCCGTGCATCGGCATCTGAGCGATCCCGTTCACCTGTCGCGGCGCGGTTATGCCGGCGACCTCCAGGATGGTAGGCGCGATGTCGGTGACGTGGGTGAACTGGCTGCGCAGCCCGCCTTTGTCTTTGATGTGTTTCGGCCACGAAATCACCATCGGATCGCGGATACCGCCGAGATGCGATGCCACTTGCTTGCCCCACTGGAACGGCGTGTTGCCGGCCCAGGCCCAGGCTGCCGCATAGTGCGGATCGGTGCGCGGTCCGCCCCACACGTCGAGGCCGCCGTACGCCTTGATGGCCTCGAGTTGCTTGTCCGCGGTCATCGGCAAGCCGTTGAGGACGGTCATCTCGTTGAACGATCCGGTCTCGCCGCCCTCCATGCTGGCGCCGTTGTCGCCGAAAATGTAGATGACCAGCGTGTCGTCGTGATAACCGAGGTCGTCGATCGCCTGCACGACGCGGCCGACTTCGGCGTCGGCGTTCTCGGTGAAGCCGGCGAACACTTCCATCTCTCGCGCGTAGAGTTGCTGCTGATCCGGCGAAATCGAATCCCACGCCGGAAATGCCGTGGGGCGCGGCGTCAGTTTGGCATCGGCGGGAATGACGCCGAGTTTCTTCTGCCTCTCGAAGGTTTCCTGACGGTACTTGTCCCAGCCGCCGTCAAACTTTCCTTTGTACTTGTCGCTCCACTGGCTCGGGACGTGGTGCGGTGAGTGACTGGCACCGGTCGAGAAGTACACGAAGAACGGTTTGTCCGGCGCCTGCGACTTCTGATCGCGGATCCAGCCGATGGCGCGGTCGGCCATCGCCTGCGGGAAATAGAAGCCTTTCTCGGTCGGCACTCCGATGGTGCGATTGTTCTCGGTCAGGACCGGATCGTACTGGCTGGTTTCGGCGCCGAGAAAGCCCCAGAAATAATCGAAGCCCAGCGCGTTCGGCCAGCGGTCGAACGGTCCTGACGCGCCTTGCTGTGTGTCGGGCGTGAGATGCCACTTGCCGAACGCCGCGGTGTTGTAGCCGTTCTGGCGCAGGATCTCGGCGACCGAAGCGGCGGCCTTCGGCCACATTCCGTCATAGCCCGGCCAGCCGCTGTGTGCTTCGGCTATCGAACCGAAGTGCATCGCGTGGTGGTTGCGGCCCGAGAGCAGCGCCGAGCGTGTCGGTGAGCACAGCGCCGCGACGTGGAAGCGATTGTAGCGCAGTCCTTCCTGAGCGAGTCGGTCGAGCGTCGGCGTGTGGATGGGCCCGCCGAACGTTGACGGATTTCCGAAACCCGTGTCGTCGATCAGCACGAGCAGCACGTTGGGCGCAGCGGCTGCCGCGCGTACCGGCTGAGGATAGCTGGGCCTGGAACCCTGAAGCGTGCGGTTGGTGCTTCCCTGGAAAGGCTGGTCCGGTCGCGGCAGCACTTCCTGCGCTTGCAGAGTTCCGGCCCGCGTCATCGCGGCAACGGTCAGCGCGATGCTGACGAGCCATGGGGACGGGCGGCGATGGGACCTGCGTGTCTGTTCCAGAAAACCGTCCATGGTCATCTCCTTTGCGGGGCTGCGCGCGAGGAAAGGCTTAGGGAACCGCCTGACCGCGTTTCGTCTATGCGATGCCCGGCACTCCCACAAGTGCCGCCGGGCCCGGATCGCAGCGTGAGCGCAGCCAGCGCCTTGAGCGCGGCGCTTCGAACGCGGCCGCGGCCGCTCGGCGGGCGTTTACTTTCCGCTCCACACCGGCGCGCGTTTTTCCGCGAAGGCGCGCAGCCCTTCCTGAAGATCGGCGGACCTCAATACCGGGCCGGCGTACTCCATCTGCTTGTGCCAACCGTCGGCGTCGTGCCAGTCGTAGGCGTGCTGCACGATCTGTTTGCACGCGATGACGGCCAGGGGTGCGACCGCCAGCAGTTCGCCCGCCAGTTCGATGGCGCCGTCAATGGCGCGGCCCGGTTCGGTGAGCCTGTTGACCAGTCCGAGTTCAGCCATCCGGGTGGCAGGCCACGGCTTGCCGGTCAGGGCCATCTCCATTGCGAGGTGGTAAGGAATCCGCTTGGGCAGGCGAAACAGGCCGCCGCCGATCGCGACCAGTGAGCGCGGAGTTTCCGGCAGACCGATGTCGGCGGTCCTCGAAGAAACGATCAGGTCACAAGCCAGACACAGTTCGAGTCCGCCGCCGAGTGCGTTGCCCTCGACCGCTGCGATGATCGGTTTGGTCGGCGGCACCGCCATCATTCCGAACCCACCACGTCTGGGTGCGGTACCGAGGTCGCCCGCTGCGGCAGCGATGAGATCCTGGCCGGAAGAAAAGACGATGTCGGAGCCGGTCAGTATCGCGCAGCGCAGCGACGGGTCGTCCTCGTACGCGTCGATGACCGCTTCGAGTGCGCAGGCGGTCGCGCCGTCGAAGGCGTTGCGGCGGTGAGGCCGATTGATGCGGATCAACAGCAGATGATCGCCGATGCGTTCGGTGAGGATGGCGTCGGCGCCGGTCGGCGCCGCGTTCGGCTGATCGTTGGCTGACACGGGAACCTCCGTCGAAAGCTCGAAATGACCGGCATCAGACCTCGTTCCAGGGTCATTTCCAATACGGAGTGCGTCGCCGGCCGGACCGGAAGCGGGCACACTGAGCGACATCAGGCGCCGCGGCGTCCGCGCCGGCGGGCTCGTGTGACTATTTTCGCAGCGCAGGCGCGGGCGCCGGCTTCAGCGAAGGTTGTATCCCCGCCACCCGCCGTACTGCGTGATGTCCTCGGCGGCCGCGAAGCCTTCGGGTTCGCATACGAACCCGCTCACCTCGCTGCCGTCAGCGAGAGTCAGGTGTTTGATCGCGAGCGGCCGCGGAACCGATGCGACGAAGCGTCCGAACGCATCCGCGCTGAGTGAATACACTTCCACTTCGATGCAGGCGCCTTCGCGGTCCACACGTCGCAGGCCCGGCTTGGGGCGCGTACAGGCGGTAGTTGGCACTCGTGTTAGTGGCGGCGACGAAGCGCGCGTCGAGTTCGCGCAGTTGTCCGTGAAGCGGCATGCCGCGAAGATGCGCGCCGACTACCGCAAGGCGCACGCGCTGCGGCCTGCTCAGCACCGGGACGTTGCCGGCGGCCTCGTGTTCGAGACGCGTTCCGATGTCGAGCAGCATCCGCTCCGACAAAGCCGGGGCCGCAAGCGTGATGCCGAAAGGAACGGCGCAGTCGAAAGTCGCGGTCGGAATCGCGTGCTCGCGAGTCGATCGGGCCGAAAAAGTGCCGCGCGGCCCGCCCTTTCGCCGAAGGTGGTGCCGCGCGGCGCTGTTGCTGCTCAGAATGCGAAGGTCGCGCCGCCGACGAAGCGGGCGTCGGCGATGCTGCCGAGGCTGGTCTCGTTGGTGTCGACGTAACGCAGGTCGACGCTCAGGTGATCGTTCAGAGCCACGTTCAGCCCGACGTTCCAGTCGACGTAGTCGGAGTTCGAGAAGATATTCTTGTCGGTCTTGGTGTAGCCGACATTGGCGTCCGCGGTCAGCTTGACGAATTGGACCGGGATCGGCACGGCCAGGCCGGTCGAAACGTAGACGCCGTTGTCGAGCACTCCGAAGTAGTCAGGACCGTACACGAGGCCCGCTTTTGCGACCACCGGGCCGAAGTCATAGGCGCCCTTGGCTGCGAACTCCCAGTAGTTGTAGTCGGATTCCTTCGGATAGAAGAGGAACGTCGCGCTGAAATCGTAGGTGAACGCGTCGACCGTTCCAGTGTAGCCGGTGAAGAAGTCCTGCTCGAGGAAACTGTCGTCGGCGGAACTGAAGTTGATCGTCGATCCCCAGGTCCCGACGTAGAAGCCGGAGTCGTGTTTCCAGGTCAGTCCGCCCTGCAAAGCCATATCGGCACGCGTCTGCGAAACGCCGCGGAACGCATAGTCTGACGTCAGCGTGAGGCTTCCCGAAAAGGTTCCGGGAATCAGGTCCCCGAGCGTCTGGGCCTTTTCCTCTGCCGCCATCGCCGCTGAAGACAGGCAAAAAGCCGTTGCTGCACCCAAGATGATTTTGCCGTACTTACCAGTCATCGAATGCCCTCCATTTCAGTATCAACCAGTTAGTGGCTCCTGCGTGCACGCACGCCCTCCGGAGCCTTTGTCGTTCGCCATCACGCTTGAGCAACGATCGCGCCAGATTCGGTCGCGGCTCTTTTCCCGACGTTTTCGTTGTGTGTACTTTCGTGCCCTGCTGGCGTGCTCGAATATTCAACAGCCGTTGCCCGCATCGTAGGCAGCATTGCTCTGCCGAACTCACCTCGCCGCTGTTTACCGCGAGTTCCGAGTGATCGCGTGGTGGCACCTGCGTTGCAGGAGTCAGGCGGGACCGCCGCCGGTTGGGCACGTGGCGCGACGCGGGACGGGAGGAATTCATGTGACGTGAGCGACGTAAGGTGGAGCAACCGCAAACCGCGCAGACCGCAGCTGCTTGCGGCCTTGCCGTTGGCGGCGCTGGCGGCGGTCTATCTGATCGGGTCGAGCTTGCGGCTGGCTGCTAATCCCGGCGACAAGCTGATGCCGCCGCTGAGTGCGATGGTGGCGACCTGGTCAGAGATGGCGCTGCACGAGGACGCACGCACCGGCAGCGTGTTGTTCTGGGTCGACACCTCCACGAGTCTCGCCAGGCTCGGCACTGCAGTCGTGATCGCAGCCTCGTCGGCTCTCGTCGGCGGCCTGCTGCTGGGCATGATGCCGTATGCGGAGGCCACGTTCGGACCTGTGGTGACGGCACTCTCGATGATTCCGGCTCTGGCCGTACTGCCGATCCTCTTCATCGTCTTCTTCGTCGACGAACTGTCCAAAGTTGTGCTGATCATCCTGGGCGTGCTGCCGTTCATGATTCGCGATCTCTCGCAGCGGGTGCGCGAGATTCCGGAGGAGCAGCGCATCAAGGCCCGGACCCTGGGTGCGAGCGGTCTGCAGCTGTGCACGCGCGTGATACTGCCGCAGATCGTTCCGCGCCTAATCGACTCGCAGCGTCTGTCGCTCGGCCCTGCGTGGCTGTTCCTCATTTCCGCCGAGGCGATCTCCGCTGCCAGCGGACTCGGCTACCGCATCTTTCTGGTGCGTCGCTACATGGCGATGGACGTCATCCTGCCTTACGTCGCGTGGATCACGCTGCTAGCTTTTTCCTTCGACTACGCGCTGCGGACGCTGCGTAGGCGCCGCTATCCGTGGGTTGATGCCGAGGGGGCCGGATGAGCACGATCTCGGTGCGCAACCTCTGGCACGAGTACGGCAGCAAGATCGTCCTCGAGCGCGTGAACCTCAAGTTCGCTCCGCGCACCTTCGGCGCTCTGGATCCGGGCACCAAGGACTCCATCCACGAACTGGTGCTGCGGCTGTGGAACGAAACAGGAATGACGGTGTTCCTGGTCACCCACGACATCCGCGAGGGCTTCAAGCTCGGCACGCGTCTGCTGGTCTTCGACAAGGTCCGCATCGACCCTCACGCTCCGGAGCGTTACGGCGCCACCGTCACCTACGACATGGATCTCTGAAAAGGCGCGCTCGCGACGCGCCGGACAGCGGCCCCGGGGGTTGTCAGGCGCAGTTCCCCTGCGTTAGGATCGTTTCCATCATGAGCAGATCGCAACGCGTACCCTCCAAAGCGGCCCACAGCTCGGCTCGATTCGGACTCACGTCGGTATTGCTGGTCGCGCTCGGCGCCGGGCTGGCTTTCCTGAGACTGGTGGCACCGTTCCACGGTTTCCTGGTGATGTTGCTGGGACTGGCTCTGGGGCTGGCCGGGCTCGTCACCGCCATCGTCGGAATCCAGGCCACGCGTCCGCACAAAGAGCGCCACGGCCGCGGTCACGCGCTGCGCGGTCTGGTCCTGTCTCTGGCCGCGGTCCTGCTGGTGCTGTTCCCTGCGGTGCGCGCCGGTGAGGTGCCGCGCATCAACGACATCAGCACCGATCTCGCCGATCCTCCCATCTTCATCAGTGCCGCCACGCTGGATGAGAATCGCAGCCACGACATGGGCTATCCGGGCGAAGAGTTCGCCCGCCAGCAGCGCCGGGGTTACCCGGACCTGTCGCATCTGATCCTGACGGTTTCTCCCGAGTCCGCCTTCGACAAGGCACACGCGGCGCTCGATGCCATGCCGCGCGTGCGCATCACCGGCGAAGACCGCAAGGAAGGCCGCATCGAAGCCGTGCAGACTTCGGCGCTGTTCCACTTCGCCGACGACATCGTCGTGCGCGTCCGACCCTTCGAGGGCGGCAGCAAGATCGACGTCCGTTCCAAGTCGCGCGACGGCAAGAGTGATTTCGGCGTCAACGCCGCGCGCATCCGCGACCTCTTCGCGCGCATCAAAGCCGACAGGGCGAAATAGGCGTCCGGCGGTCACGAGAACCGAAAGTGTCAGGATCTCCCCTCGACGCGTTGGTCGACCGCTGCGCGAGCGGCCAGCAGCCGATCATGGTGGTGACTCGCACCAGACGGCTGGCGCGTTCGCTTCGACTTCGTATCGCCGAGCGCCGTTTGCGTGAAGGCATCGCCGTCGCCGAGGCGCCGCAGCTGCGCACTCTCGACGAATGGATGGTGGAACTGGCCGATCTGCTGGCGCCGGGGCGCCTGCTGCTGGGGCCGGCGATCGAGAGGGCGCTGTGGGAGAGTGTGATTCGCGAAGCCGGCGGTCCGGATATCGTCCGCACTCTGGATCTGCGCGCGCTCGCCGCACAGGCCGCGCAGGCTTTTGAGAGACTCTGTGCCTGGGGTGAACCGGACTGGGATCGCGAGGTGCTTTCGCGTGATGCCGCCGAGTTTCGCGTGTGGCTGGTGCATTTCAGGCGGCGTCTGTTGGTTTCCCGGTGGGTGGTGGCAGCCGAGCTGCCGGTTCGGTTCGCCGATGCCGTCGAATCTGGCGCGCTCGACGGCGTAAGGCCTGCCAGCATCGCTTTCGTAGGATTCGAACGTCTCGAACCGGTCGTCGAACGTATCTGCACCGTGCTCCGCAATGCCGGCTCGGATGTTCAACAGGTCGAGCCGGCGTCGGCTTCCTGCGTAACTCCGCTGGTGCGGTCCGCCAAGACCCGCAACGACGAACTGCGTCTTGCGGCGCGCGAGATCCACGCCCGCCTGCTGGTCGATCCGCGCCTTCGCATCGGTGTTCTGACGCCGGACGTAGGCGAGGTCAGGAGTCTGCTCGTCAGGGTTTTTGAAGAAGAACTCGAAGCCGCAGACCTGCTCGATCCCGACGCCGTGCGCGCACGCTGCTTCGAAGTTTCGGCGGCGCCGCGAATGACCGACTACCCGCTGATTTCGCACGCCTTCGATCTGTTGTCGTTGCATGCGGATTCGGTTTCTTTCGAGCAGGCGTCGCGCGTGCTGCTGGCGCCGTATCCGCGCCTGACTGGTGAAGAGGACAACGGCGCAGCGGTGGAAGACGAGCGCGAGTTCGAAGGACGCGCGCTGGCCGAGGCGAAGTTGCGCAGCCGCAACGTCGCGCGCCTGCCGCTGGCTTCGCACTCGTCCTCGCACGGCCTGGCCGCCGTCGCGCGCGAGTCCGGTGCGGGCAGGTTCGCGCAGCGTCTCGAAAATCTCGCGGCATTGTTGAGCAAGGACCCTGCTCTGGACGCGCCCGGACGCTGGCGTGTGAACTTCATCCACCGCCTCGACGCGATGAAGTGGCCGGGCACAGTGGCAAGCGAAGTCGAAGGCATACTGTTCCGGCGCTGGCGCGACGCGCTGGCCGATCTTGCCGCGGTCGAAGTGCTGTTCCCGTCCATGTCGGCGGCCGATGCGCTGGCTCATCTACGCTCCATCTGCACGGCGACCACCGTGCAGGCGTCGTCGGAGGGACCGCCGGTGCAGGTGATGGGACTGCTGGATGCTGCGGGGCTCGAGTTCGACGTCATCTACGCGATCGGCATGACTTCGACGGCTTTCCCGTCCGCTGCGCGCCCCAATCCGTTGCTGCCGGTGGTCTGGCAGCGCCTAGCCAGGCATCCGCGGGCCGGCGCCGAAGGCGAGCGCGAGTTCGCAGAGAAGGTATGGCGGCGTGTGTGCGCGTCCGCGCCGGAGGTGATCGCGAGCTATGCGGTTTGCGACCAGAGCGGTGAGGAGAAGAGTGCCAGCGCGCTGTTGCTGACCGGTAACGACGCACATCTTCTCGAAAAAACAGCGCCGGCTGCGGCTGCGGCGTGGTGGGCGCCACCGAACGCGGACACGGAGTATCGGCAGCCGCGCTCGATCGCGACTGCGCCGGCGGTGCTGGTACGTCGCGGCACCGCGACGCTGATCAGCAACCAGGCGGCGTGTCCGTTTCGCGCTTTTGCGACCCACCGGCTCGGTGCCGATAAACTTAGCCGCATCGAGTTGCAGCCGAGTGCGTCGCTGCGCGGCAATCTTGTCCACGCCGCGCTCGAAGAGGTCTACCGGCAGGTTCGCGATCGCCAGGGACTTGCCCGCCTGAGTGCGAACAACCTTCAAGCTCTGGTCGAGCGTGCCTGCGACGTGGCGCTGGCGGAGAAAGGCGGCGATCTGGATCTCGGCATTCGCGGCTTCGCGAGGAACTGGCTGCTGGAACTGGTGAGGAACTGGCTGTTGTTCGAAGGACAGGAGCGTCAGGACGAGTGGGCGATACATGAAATCGAAAAACCGCGTGAGGCCCGCTTGCCGCATGGCGATGCGCAGGGGATCGAGTTCCACGTGCGGCTCGATCGCATCGACAGGCTCGCGGACGGCGGCCTGCTGCTGATCGACTTCAAGACCTCGGCGGTCGAGAAGAGCGCCGCGCGTTGGGCAGGCGAGCGACCCGAAGAACCCCAGCTTCCGCTCTACGCGACGTTGCTGGCGAGGGACGGTAACAACAGGATCGACGGCCTGGCTTTCGCTAACCTTGCTGCCCGCGATGCCTGCTCGCTGGTCGGCCTGGCCTCTACTCAACTCGGCGGGAGGCTCGGTCCGGCCAAGGTCAGGAAGTCGGCGGGGGGCGCGGCGCCAGCGTTCTGCGGAGATTTCGCCGCGGATCTCGCGGCCATGCAGAACGCGATCGACGCGTTGGCACGTGACTATCTGCGCGGCGACGTCAGGGTTGCGCCGAAGAAGCCGGAGGTCTGCAAGAACTGCGGAATGGAATCGCTGTGCCGCGTGTTCGAGGGCGACGTCGACGAAGCCGAGATCGAAGCGGAAGAGGAGACCCAGGAGCCGTGAACGACCCTGTCGACAGCGCCGCGGCGGCTGACGCAGCGCAACGCCGCCGGGCTCTGGAGATCGGCGGCAGTTTCGTCGTGCAGGCTCCCGCCGGTTCCGGCAAGACCGAACTGCTGGTGCGGCGCTTCCTGGCTCTGCTGGCGGTGGTTAAGCGTCCCGAGTCGGTGCTGGCCATCACGTTCACCAGGAAGGCTGCGGGAGAGATGCGCGAGCGCATCTTGAGAGCGCTGCGCGAGGCTTCTGCGCAGCCGTTTCCCGACGATGACCACGAACGCGAACGATACGTTCTGGCCAAGGCCGTTCTGTCGCGTTCGAAGGATCAGGGCTGGCATCTGCTCGACAGTCCTTCGCGTCTGCAGGTCTTCACCATCGACGGCCTGTGTTCGCGCATCGTCGGCGGCATGCCGTTGGTGACGGCCGTGGGCGGCGTTCCGGGGGTGGTCGACGACGCTTCGCCGATGATGCGCGAGGCCGTGCGTCGTACGTTGAACTCCGCCGGTGACGAGGCTCTGCGCGAGGATCTGGAGGTTCTTTTCGAACGTTACGAAATGGGGGCCGACCGGCTCGAAACGCAGTTGATCGCGATGCTCGGATGCCGCGACCAGTGGACCGCGCAGGCACTGCGGGGGCGCGATGACTCGGCGGCATGGGTGGCCGGAGTCGAGCAGTCGTTTGCGCGCGCGATCGGTGCCGAGTTGAGCGCCATGGCCGCGGTGTTGCCCGCGGCGTCAGCCGCAAAGATCCACGCCATTGCCGTGCGGACGCGCGCCCGGCTCGGCCCCGATGCGTGTGCGTGGCCTGGTCTCGGGCAGAGCAACTTTCTGACCGCGCAGCCCGCGGACGCGGAAGCGTGGCGGCAGGCTGCCGCGCTGCTGCTTACAAAAGCCGGGAACTATCGAGCGCGCAGGGGACTGGCCAGACTGATCGACGCTGCGGACAAGGAACTGCGCGACGATTTTGGTGACCTGCTCGAGGCTCTGGATGCTTTGCCTTCACCGGGCCGCGAACTGTTGCTGGAGGCGTGGGCGCTGGCACCGAAGCTGCCGTGCTCGGCGGAATTCTCGCAGGATGGCCGCCGCGCGCTGGCGGCGTTCGTGCGCGTGGTGCTGCGCGCCCATTACAACTTGTGGACGGTCTTCAGCGAACGGCGCGAAGTGGACCACGCCGAGATCGCGATGCGTGCCACTACCGCGCTCGAAGCGGGCGAGACCATGGAGAAACTCGACGCACGCATCGATCACCTTCTGGTCGACGAGTTCCAGGACACCAGCATCATTCAATGTAAATTGATGAATGGACTGATGAGCGGTTGGGAGTCTGGTGACGGACGCACCCTGTTCCTGGTAGGCGATCCGATGCAGTCGATCTATCGGTTCCGCAAGGCCGAAGTCGGTCTCTTCGTGGCGGCGCGTGAGTCTCGCGGCGTGTTTGAGCGCGTCAACCTTGAGCCGCTGACGCTCAGCGTAAACTTCCGTTCGGACCGCTCGATCATCGACTGGGTCAACTCGGTATTCGCCATCCTGTTCGGCGATCGCGACGATACTGACTTGGGAGTCGTCGCTTACGCAGCCGCGCAGCCGTCGTCGCGGGCGCAGAGCGGCGAGCCGACGCGGGTGCTGCTGTGGGGCGAACAAGCGACCGCGGGCGGGCCGAATCCCAAAGGTGCCGAATGCAACGCCATCGAAGCGCGCGGCCTGGCGGCACTGATTGCCGACGATCTGCTGCCGGCGGCGCGCCGCCGCCGCGGTCGCGTGGCCATCCTGGTGCGTGCGCGCAGTCACGCGACGGCGATCCTGCGCGCATTAGGCGAGGCCGGTGTGCGTGTACGGGCCGCGGGTCTGGACAAACTGTCGGATCGCCCGATAGTGCGCGACCTCGAATCGCTGGCGCGTTCGATTCTTCATCCGGCCGACCGCGTCGCGCAGTTGGCGATGCTGCGAAGTCCGTGGGTGGGCCTGGGGCTCGACGATCTCGCGGCCCTGGTGGAACCGAGCGTCGCGGCGACGCCGCCGCGCGGCGCGCCGCCGTGTGTGTCGGCTCTGCTTCGTGACGACGCCGCGCTGGCCGCGATCAGCGAAGACGGGCGTGCGCGAATCCAGCGCTGGCGCGCCGTCCAGCAGCACGCGCGTCGTAGCCTCCGCGGTCAGTTCATCGACGTGGTGGTGCGTTCGGCGTGGCTGCGACTGGGCGGGCCTTTGCTGGCCGCCGGCGCAGGCTCGCTCGATGCCGAAGCTTTCTTCGACCTGCTCGCCGCCACCGCGCGTCACGGACAGGTAGACCTCGACACGCTTTCGCAGCAGTTCGCCAAACAGGAAGCCAACGTCGATCCGGATCCCGCCATCGACGTCGACATAATGACGATGCACAAGGCCAAGGGCCTTCAGTTCGACACCGTGGTGCTGCCGGCGCTGACGCGAAGACCGAACAAGAAAAACGAACTGCCGCTGGCGATGGAAACCGAACCGCGTAATGGCGAACTGCGGATGGTCGCGCCGCGCGAGGCGCGCGGCCGCCGTGACGAAGACAAGGATAAACACGAGTTTCTGGCCTGCCGCGAGAAGCGGCGCGACAAGCTGGATACGCTGCGTCTGCTTTATGTCGCGACCACACGCGCCGAGCACTGCCTGGTACTGTCGGGAGCGGCCGGCGGTCTGACGAAGAACGGCGAGGCGCAGGGATCGAGTCTGCTCGGAGAGCTCGCCGCCGCCGTGACGGCTGCCGATGCGCAGTTCATGCCGGCGCCGCTGCCGACTTCGCAGCCGCCGCGCGGGCTGACACGGGTGGCCCGTGAGTTCGTGCTGCCCGGTCTTCCCCAGCGGCTCGAGGTGCGGGAGGTGGTGTCGCGCGCGCCTTCGGAAACCAGCGACCTCGCGCCGGTCATGATGGCGACGACCAAGCGCGCCGCGCACGTCGGTAGCGTGTTTCATGCGCTGGCTGAGCGGGTCGCTGCCGAGGGCCTTGAGGTGTGGGCAGCGGCCAAGGTCGAGAGCGAACGTGAGTGGATCGAGCACCGGCTTCGCAGTCATGGTGTGCTGGCGGAGGAGATGGCGGCGAGCGTCAAGGAAGTCGTCGAAGCCGCGGCCGCACTTCTCGGCGACGAGCGAGGTCGCTGGATCGTCGCTTCTCACGAGGATGCGCACTCGGAGTGGTCGCTGCTCGCGTTGGAAGACGACACGCTCACTCCGGCCGTGATCGACCGGACCTTCCTCGACGGCGACGATCGCTGGATCATCGATTACAAGACCGGCCGCCCGGATCCGGGTTCGGGACCGTATCGGGGACTGGACGCCGGCAGTGCCGCCGAACTCTACGTCGCTTCGCACCGCGAGGCCTATACCCGCCAGCTTGGCCGCTATCGCGAACTGCTCCGGCACGACCGCGCACGGCTGCCTTTTGCCGACCCCGGCCGGCGCATTCGCCTCGGACTGTTCTTCGCGCAACTCCCCCCGGGACATCGCTGGCACGAAATCGGCGATTGAGCATCGGTGTGTCAGCGCGCCTGCGCGTGCGTTGCTTCGCCGTTCTTCTACCGTTAGCGTCGCGCGCAATTCATGCAGCCGCTGCGCCGCGGGGCGCCGACAGCTCGAGAGGTTTTTGATGTCCACCGAAGCCGTTCGCTACTGCCTCGAAGATGAAACCGCCGTCGTGACGATCGACGATGGGCGGGCCAACGCGCTGTCGCACGCTGTCATCGACGGCCTGAACCGGGCACTGGAGCGGGCCCACACCGAAGCCAAGGCGGTGGTGCTGGCGGGCAGGGCAGGGCGTTTCTGCGCAGGCTTCGACCTCGACGTGATGATGGCGGGTGCGCACGAGCGGCGCGTGCTGGTCGAGGCCGGCGCGCATCTGTGTCTGCGCATGTACGAGTTCCCGCGTCCGATAGTGGTGGCCTGCACCGGCCACGCGTTGGCGGCCGGCGCGGTGGTGCTGACGAGTTGCGATTGGCGTGTCGGCGCCGACCTGGAAGTGAAGATCGGCCTGAACGAGGTCGCCATCGGCATGGCGCTGCCGATCTTCGCGATGGAACTGGCCCGCGCCCGCGTCGCGACCCATCACCTGCTCGATGCCACCGCCCACGCCCGCATCTACTCCCCGCGCCAGGCAGCCCAGATGGGCTACCTCGACGAAGTGGTGGCGGCGGATCAGGTGCTGGCTGTGGCCAAGGCCAAGGCGGCGCAGCTCGGCGCCCTGCGCGATCCGGGCTACAGCTACACCAAGCAGCTCGTGCGTCGTGCGACCGTCCACTACATTCGCGAGACACTCGAAGAGGACATGGACAAGATCGGCTGAAGCGCGCGGGCGTCTTGCGCGCCGGGGCCGCGCCGCGGACATCGTGCGAGCGCGGACCGTGAACGCGGACCGCGTGCGCAAGAGCCGCACGTCGTTGCCACATGTGCGGTGCGGTGACACACTGGCGCCATGTCGCAGATTTCACCCGTGGTATTCACAGTCTGGTCCGACGTTCTTTGACCCTGGTGCTACAACGTGGCCGTGTGCCTCGAACGAGTACAGCAGGAAGTCGGTGACGTTCTCGAAGTGCGTTGGAAGAGTTTTCTTCTGCGCCCCCATCCCGAAGCCAAACCGCTGGAAAAGTTTCGCCGCTACACCGAGTCGTGGATGCGGCCCGCGGCGGCCGCCGATGCCGGTGAGTTCCGCGTGTGGAGCGGCGACCAGGAACCTCCGTCACACTCGGTGCCGCCCGCGGTGGCGATCAAGGCCGCTGCCCGCCAGGGCGCTTTCGCGCGCTACCACATGGCGCTGATGCACGCCTACTTCGCCGAAAACCGCAACGTCACGAGTCCTGAAACCATCGGCGAGGTGGCACGCGAGTGCGGGCTGGATCTCGAAGCGTTCGCCCGCGATCTGGCCGATCCTGCGATCGCCGAAGAAGTCGTCTCCGACCACAACGAAGCAGTGGCACTTGGCATCCATGCGGTTCCCTGCGTGGTGCTCGATGGCGGGTTCCAGATGCCGGGGGCTCAGGAAAGCGCGCTCTACCGCAGCGTAATCGAAAAAGTGCTGGCCAAACGTCAGTCGTCGTGAAGGCATCGTCATGAGTGTCCCATCATCCGAGGTCGCGGCGCTTGCGCAGCTGGGCAGTGAAACGGCCGCGCTCGGCGACCGTATCGTCGGCAACCGGCGCCGTCTGCACGAGTATCCGGAGTTGGGACTCCTGCTTCCGCGCACCCAGGCGATGGTGCTCGAAGAGCTTGCCCGCATCGGCGTCGATGCGATCCGCGAGGGGACGGGACTCAGTTCGGTGGTCGCCGACATCGTCGGCACTGCGAGCACGAACGGCGCGGCCCGCTGCGTCGCGCTGCGCGCCGACATGGACGCATTGCCTCTGGTCGAGCGCAACGAGCTGCCTTTCGTTTCGAAGATCTCCGGCTGCATGCACGCCTGCGGTCACGATGCCCACACCGCGATGCTGCTCGGCGCCGCCGAAGTGCTGGTGCGCCGGCGCAGCGAATTCGCCGGTACCGTGCGGCTGTTGTTCCAGCCCGGTGAAGAAGGCTACGGCGGCGCGCGCATCATGATCGAGGAAGGAGCTCTGGTCGGTGTAGACGCGGTGTTCGCGCTCCACATCGATTCGAGCACACCGGCGGGCGTATTGCTGCTGCGCAGCGGCACCATCATGGCGTCGGCCGACACCTTCGGCGTGATCTTCAGGGGCGCGGGCGGTCACGCGTCGATGCCGCATCTGACGCGCGATCCGATCCCGGCCATCGGCCCGTTCGTCGACGGTCTTTCGCACGCGGCGGCGCGCGAAACCGACCCGGACGATCGCGTGGTGCTGAGCGTCACCCAGGTAAGTGCCGGCAGCACTTTTAACATCGTGCCGCCGGCGGCCGAGTGTTACGGGACCATTCGCACGCTCAGCCGCAGGGGACGCACTCTGGCGCACGAGCGATTGCGCCGCGTCGCTGCCGGAGTGGCGGCGTCGCACGGTCTCGACGTCGAGGTGAACATCTACGAACTGTATCCGCCGACGGTAAATCACGACGCCGCGACCGAGTTCTTCGCCGCCACTGCCGAGGGCGTCGGCCTCGGTGTGGTGAGGATGCCGAGTCCGATGATGGGCGCCGAGGATTTTTCCTACATGGTGGAGGCGGTTCCGGGCGCGATCGCGTTTCTCGGTGCGCGCACCGAAGGCGGCGGTCCGCTGCACTCCGATCTGATGAAGATAGACGAGTCGATGCTGGCCCGAGGCAGCGCGCTTCACGCGGCGATGGCGCTGCGGTTTCTTGCGCAGCCGTCGGCGCGCTGAGCGCCTTCGCCGGCGCAGCCCCGATGCCGCAGCCGCATTGGTCAGGCAGCGGGCGCGGCGATGGACTCCGGCGGCCGGATTCGCAAGATAAAGCACATGAGGATTGAAGCATGATCGATTACCGGGCGTGTACCCAGGACGTCAACGACAGGACCTACGCGGCGTGGAACGCCCACGACGCTGACGCGGTGGCGGCGGTGTTTGCCGAAGACGCTGTCGCTCGCGAAGTCGGCAGTCCGATGGAAGTGCACGGCCGCGAGGCGGTGCGGGAAAGAGCCGTGGCCTTGCTGACTGCCTTTCCGGATTTTCACCTGGAGCGCGTCGAGCTGGTGATCGACGGTGACCGCCACGCCGATCGTTGGATCCTGACCGGCACCCACCTCGGCGATCTCTACGGACTGCCTCCGACCGGACGCACGGTCAGGGTAGAAGGCGCGACCTTCACGCGGATGAATCCCGAGGGACTGGTGATCGAGGACTACCACTTCTCGAACATGGCGGCGTTGCTTGCGCAACTCGGCGTAGGGTAGGGCGGCGACTGCTGACGTGGGCAGCGTCTCGTCTTGATTGCGGTCGGGCCAGCGCCACTTCACGACGTGCGGGTCAGCGTGCTGCTGCCGGTGCGTGACGCCGAGCAGTGGCTCGCCGAAGCCGTCGAGTCGGTGCTGGCGCAAAGCGAGCGTTCTCTGGAACTGATAGCCGTCGAGGACGGAGGCAAGGACGACTGTGCCGCGATGTTACGCGACTATGCGCGTCGTGACCGCCGCGTCCGTGTGCTGGCGACTCAAAGCGACGATCACGGCATCGTCGCAGCGCTCAATATGGCGCTTGCAGCCGCGCGTGCACCGTATGTTGCACGCATGGACGCCGACGACCGCATGCACCCGTCGCGGCTGGCGATGCAGATCGCGGCGCTTGACGGCGATCCCGCGCTGTTCGGCGTCGCGTGCCGCACCAGCGCCTTTCCCGACGAAGATCTGCGCGACGGCATGCGCGAATATCTTGCGTGGCAGAACGGACTCGTTGCTCCCGAGGAACTCGCACGCGATCGCTTCATCGAGAGCCCGGTCGTGCATCCTTCGGTGACGATGCGGACCGAAGTGCTGCGCGAGCGACTTGGCGGTTGGCGCGATCGGGGCTGGCCCGAGGATTGGGACCTGTTCCTGCGCGCCTTCGAGAGCGGCCTGCGGCTGCGCAGACTTACTGAGCCTCTTTTCGAATGGCGGCAGCACGCTGCGCAGGCCACCCGCAACGATTTGCGTTACAGCGAAGCGGCCCTGCTGGCGGCGCGGGCGCATTTCCTGGCCCGCCATCTGCGGCGCGAAGTCGGCGACCGCCGGCCGCTGTGGATTCTCGGCGCCGGTCCGGTGGGCAAGCACCTGGTCAAGGCGCTGGCGCGCGAAGGGATCGAGATCGCGGGTCTTGCCGATGTCGATCCGCGCAAGATCGGCGGCGTGGTGCGTGACGGTTCGAGGTCGTGGCCGGTGATGAAGCATTCCGAACTGAACGGGATGCTGCCGCGGCCCTTCGCGGTCAGCGCGGTGGCGGGCGGCGCGGCGCGTTGCCGGATCCGCGGCGAAATGGCGCGCTGGGGATGGAGCGAAAGCACCGATTTCGTGGTCGCGGCTTGACGCGGCGGCAGCCTCGGGTCATGCGACCATGATCCGTCATCGCATTTCGTTTCGGAGGAGTACGTCCGGTCATGACCATGCAACGCACGCCACTTCTGCTTTCGAGATTGATGGAGCGCGGTCCCCTGCTCGCGCCCGACGAAGAAATAGTCACCCGCACCGATGGCGGGACTCACCGCCAGAGCTACGCCGACCTGCGGCGCCGCGCGCACCAGCTGGCGCACGCACTGGCCGCTCACGGCGTGGCGGTCGGCGACCGGGTGGGTAGCTTCCTGTGGAACAACCACCGTCACCTTGAGCTCTACTACGCGGTGCCGTCGATGGGCGCCGTACTTCACACCCTCAACATTCGTCTGGGCGTTCACGACCTCGCGTATATCGCCAACCACGCCGCCGATCGCGTTATCTTCGTCGACGAGGATCTGCTGCCGAAGCTCGAAGAGATCGCCGATCGGTTACCGACCGTGGAGCGCTATGTCGTCTGCTCGCAGACCGGCGTCTGGAGGACGACACTGAAGGACGCGGTCGACTACGAAGAATTCATCGCTGGCAAACCCGAGAAGTACGCGTGGCCGCAGCTCGACGAAAACGCGCCGATGGGACTTTGCTACACCAGCGGCACCACCGGTAATCCCAAGGGCGTGATGTACACGCACCGTTCGACCTATCTGCACACGATGGCGTCGGCCATGACCGACTCGCTGGAACTGTCGGCCAAGGACAGCGTGTGCGCGATCGTACCGATGTTCCACGCCATGAGCTGGGGGATTCCGTTCACCGCAACGATGCTCGGCACCAAGCAGGTGCTGCCCCACCGATTCATGGACGCCAGGAGTCTTCTCGACCTGTTCGTCGCTGAGAGGGTGACGATTTCGGCGGGCGTGCCGACGATCTGGCAGGCGGTACGCGCTGCCTGTGAAGCCGAACCTGCGCGCTGGGATCTGGGCGAACTCAGTCGACTCACCTGTGGAGGTTCGGCGCCGCCGGTGTCGTTGATGCGCTGGTACTGGGACAACCTCGGTGTCGAGATGATTCAGGGCTGGGGAATGACCGAGACCAATCCGCTGGGAACCGTCTCGCGTCGCGTCGCCAAGCGCTCGCAACTCACTCTCTCGTTGGATCAGCAGTTCGCCAACATCGCCAAGGCCGGCCTTGCGATTCCCGGTATCGACGTCGAAATCGTCGACGAGAAGTGGCAGCCGTTGCCGCACGATGGCGAAGCGGTGGGCGAGTTGCTGATTCGCGGTCCGTGGATCGCGTCCGAATACTACAAGGATCCGCAGCCGGACAAGTTCCACGACGGCTGGCTGGTGACCGGCGACGTCGCCAAAATCGACAGCGAGCAGTACGTCATCATCGCCGACCGCTCCAAGGACCTGATCAAGTCGGGAGGCGAGTGGATTTCGTCGGTCGATCTCGAGAACACTATCGTCGCGCTGCCCGGTGTCGCGCAGGCGGCCGTGGTCGCGCAGCCGCACCCGAAGTGGGACGAAAGGCCGGTGGCGCTGGTGGTCAAGTCAGGCGGCGCGGCGCTGACCCAGCGCGATGTTCTCGAACACCTCGGCCGGCACTTTGCCAACTGGCAGCTTCCCGACGAAGTGCTGTTCGTCGAGACGCTGCCGCTGACTTCGACCGGCAAGCTCGACAAGAAGGTACTGCGCGCCGAACTCAAGGAGCGTGGTTACCAGTTGCCTGACCTGCGCCGTGGGTAGAGCGTTGCCGAATCCGCGATGACGGCTCCCAAGAAGCGCCTGGCAGCCGTCGTGTGTCTTTTCCTGGTCGCGGCTCCCGCCTGCCGCGCCCAATCCGACGAGGCGCTGGTTTGTTACCAGTCCAAACTTGCTGCCGTCCGGGCTGGGACGGCGCGGTTGCTGCGCTGTGCGACGATGTCTTCCAAGGACACTTCTGGAGCACGGACGTCGCGGTGTTTTGAACAGGCCGGGCGTCGCATCGGGGCTCTGCTGAAAGCCGCCGACGCGGCGGCTGCGGCGCTGGGCTTCGTGTGCCCGGGCAGCGCCGAGGGTCTCGGGCTCGAAGGCGCTTCGACCTGGCCTCTGGACATATTCAGCGAATACGTCGCCGGTGACTTCACGGTTGCGCAGCGTTGCGCGCGAAGACGAACTCACGCCGTCGTCACGTATGCGTCTGCTTACCTGCGATGTCGCGCCAACAACGGTCAGGATGATTCGAGCGACGCCGCCTCGTGCGCCGAAGGCGAGCGTCATTCCTTCGAGCGCGTATGGGTCGAGTCGGTCGCAGCAGGCTGTCGCGGCGACGTCGAAGGGGTCGGCGTTGCCGATCGCATCGAGAGCGAAGTGGAAGCTGCGGCGGCGCGGCTGCGCGTGCGCTGCGGGAACGGCCGCCGCGAGGGCTTCGAAACGTGCGATGACGGCGGCGTCGTGGACGGCGACGGCTGCAGCGCGACCTGTCGCAGCGAAACCTGCGTGCGGGCCGGGGAAGAAGTCTACTGCATGGCCTGCCCGGCGGACTCGGAGCCCGACGCGACATTGCAACAGTGCCGTTGCCCGGCGGGTTTCAGCGGCGAGCCCGGTTACTGCGTGGACATCGACGAGTGTCAGAGCGGCGAGGCCTCTTGTCCGGCCGAGCGCCCCTGCGTCAACGTGCCGGGCTCGTACTCGTGCGCCATCGCGTGCAGCGAGCAAGCCTTGGAAGAAGCGATTGCGTCGTGCGGCGCTCCGACCGGTCACGTCACGTTCGACTGCCGCGATACCGTCATTCCGATTGCGCAGGCGAGCGGCACGCATCCGCGCCGCGTCGACTGCGACGGCCTGGTGATCGACGGCCTCGACCGCAACGTTTCCTTTGAAATGGACCCGTTGTGCTGGCAGATCCCGCTCGACCAGACCCAGTGCGCGGTTGCGCTCGAGGAGGACGGAACTTGCGCGTGTCCTGACATCGACGACGGTACGACCTTCATGTTGTTGGCCGGCGCCGGCGATGTGGTGCGTAACATTTCCGTGCGCGGGTTCTTCGACGGCATCCGCGCCGAAGGTATCGGTGACCGTGTCGAGAGTGTTCACTTTGGACGCATCTGCGACGACGCTTTCGGCAGTGTCGGGACAGGAGTCGGTAACGTGTTCCGCGACCTGGATGTGCGCGACGGCTGCGACAAGTGCTCGCAGAGCAGCGGCGACGCGGCGGCCACCGATCCGGATCCGCGCCTGGACGGGCACTACAACGCGATCTTCTCGAACATCGACTTCGTCGGCTGTAGAACGCCGTTGCGCATGGCCCAGAGCGGGCGGTTCCGCATCGAGGACGTGCGCATGGTGCCGGGCGCCGACGGCAGCTATTCCTGCGATGGCCCGCGTTTTTCGGGCGTGGCATTGGGCAGTCTCGTGGTCGAGCTGCGTCGCAGCACGATCTCGCAGTGCCGTCGCGGAGTGCGCTTCGGCCGTTACGCGACGGGGGTTCTAGAAGGCAACTCCATTCATGACTGCGGCCTGCGCGGCGTCTGGGCGGGCGGCAATGCTATAGTGTCGCTGTCTTCCAACGACATTCGCGCCAACGGAGGAGAAGGATCGGCCGAGGCGGGTTTCGGCGGTGTGGCGGCGCTCGGCGGCGCGATGATGGACCTTGGTGGCGGGAGTCTCGACATCGACGGTTCGGTCATGGTCAGTTCAGGCAGCAACAGTATCTGCGACAACCATGGAGCCGACGGCGCGCGCCGGGATGTTGACAACGCTTCGAGCGCCGTGGTGGCGGCTCAAGGCAACTGGTGGTGCACCAAGGACTCGCCTTCGCTGAGAGTAACCGGGCCGGTCGACGTGATGCCGTACCTGGAAAGAGCGCCGTAGCCGGCGACCTGTCCGGGAAGACCCGCGCGTCGCGCGGTCAGCGCCGGATCGTGGCCAGGGTTTGACGGGCTATTTCCGCTTCTTCGTCGGTGGGGACGACGAGGACTTTCACGATGCTGTCTTCACTGTGGACGGCGGTGATCGCGTCCGGCGTCCGGACGTCGGCGTTGCGCGCTTCATCGATGGTGATTCCGATTGCGCCGAGGCCCTGGCACACGCGGCTGCGCACACGCGACGAGTTTTCGCCGATGCCGCCGGTGAAGATCAGCGCGTCGGCGCCGCCGAGCACCGCGAGGTAGGCGCCGACGGTTTTCTTGACGCGATAGCAGAACATCTCGAAAGCAAGCGTGGCTGCGTCGTCGCCGGCTGCGTCGCGTCGCTCGATTTCCCTCATGTCTGCGCTGCCGCCGACGCCGAGCAGTCCGCTCCGCTGGGAGAGCAGCGCTTCGATCTCGTCGAGCGGCATCTGCGTGTGTCGTGCGAGGTAGAAGGGAAGCGCGGGGTCGAGGTCACCGCAGCGGGTTCCCATCATCAGACCTTCGAGCGGTGTCATTCCCATCGAGGTGTCGATGCTGCGACCACCGTCGATGGCGGTGGCGCTGGCGCCGGCGCCGAGGTGCAGCGAGACGGCGCGCAGGTCGTGCATGGCGACGCCGAGATGTGCCGCGGCGCGCGCGGCGACGTAGCGATGCGAGGTGCCGTGGAAACCGTAGCGGCGCACCGCGTGGTCACGGTAGAACTCGGCGGGCAGCGCGTAGCGGTACGCGTGCTCGGGCAGGGTGTGGTGAAAGGCGGTGTCGAAGACCGCGACGTGGGGCAGACCAGGAACCAGGCGCCGCAGAACTTCGATGCCGAGAGCGCAGACTGGATTGTGCAGCGGGGCCAGCGGTGACAGCGCCGTGATGGCGGCGAGGACCTCGTCGTCGACCAGCGTGGGTTCGCGAAACATCTCGCCGCCGTGCACCACGCGGTGTCCGAAACCGAGCAGGCCGGGGCCCGGCATCAGGACTTCAACCTGCTTTGCGGTGTCGAGCAGCCACGCGAAACCTTCGCGGTGGTTGGCGATGGCCGCGGTCTTGCTCAACTGGTGCGGCTCGCACGGTTGCGCTTCCGCCCGCTCGTGCCACTGGAGCCGGAGGCTGGCCTGCGCCGCGCCGATGTTGTCCAGCACGGCGCGCGCCAGCGGCGCTCCGCCGGCAGCGTCGAATACCTGGTAGCGGATCGACGAACTCCCGCAGTTGACGACCGCGATGCGCGCCGGCGTGTCCTGCGCCGTGCTCCTGCCTTGCGCCGGGCGTGCCGCGTCCTGTTGTTTCGCTGCGTTCACGATCTGACCGCGCCGGGCGCCGGCCAGCGCCACGCGTTGATCTCGGGACTGTCGGTGCCCTGTTCGTGGGCGTAGCGCAGGTGGCTGAGTATGGCGTCCTTCATGCGTTCTTTGACGTGAGCGGCGGCCGAGCGCAGCGACGGCACCCGATCGATGACGTCGATCACCAGGTCGAAGCGGTCGATCTGGTTTTCGATGGCGAGTTCGAGCGGCGTGCTGATGTTGCCCTTCTCTTTGTAGCCGCGAACGTGGATGCGCTCCTGGTTGCTGCGCCGGTAGGCGAGCTTGTGGATCAGCCACGGATAGCCGTGGAAATTGAAGATGACAGGCCGGTCGGTGGTGAAGAGACTGTCGAAGTCGGCGTCGCTGAGGCCGTGGGGATGTCCCTCCGGAGGCATCATCTTGAAAAGGTCGACAACGTTGACGAAGCGGACTTTCAGCTGCGGAATTTCCTCGCGCAGTATCGCGGTGGCTGCCAGTGCTTCCAGCGTCGGCACGTCACCGCACGACGCGATCACGACGTCGGGTTGGTCAGGGCCGGTTTCACTGTCGTCGTTGCTGGCGAAGCGCCAGATGCCGATTCCTTTTGCGCAGTGGTCGACGGCTTCGTCGATGGTCAGGAACTGGCGGTGGCTCTGCTTGTCGGCGACGATCACGTTGACGCAGTCGCTGCTGCGCAGGCAGTGGTCCGCCACAGCCAGCAGGCAGTTGGCGTCGGGAGGCAGATACAGACGCGTGACGGTCGGGCTTTTGTTGGTCACGACGTCGAGAAAGCCGGGATCCTGATGCGAGAAGCCGTTGTGGTCCTGACGCCACACGGTCGATGACAGCAAGATGTTCTGCGAAGCCACCGAGGCCCGCCACGGGACGTGGTTCTTGGCGATGTCGAGCCACTTGGCGTGCTGGTTGAACATCGAATCGATGACGTGCGCGAAGGCTTCGTAGGTGTGAAAGAAGCCGTGGCGTCCGGTCAGCAGGTAGCCTTCGAGCCAGCCGAGCAGAGTGTGTTCGGAGAGCATCTCCATCACGCGGCCGTCGGTGGCGAGTTCTCCGCCGTCGTCGTCTTCGGGGCGGCGCTCGGCCATCCAGGTCTTCTTGCTCACTTCGTAGATTGCCTGCAGTCGGTTGGAGGCGGTTTCGTCAGGCCCGAAGACGCGAAACCTGCCCTCGTTCTTGCGCATCACGTCGCGCAGGAAAGCGCCGAGCGGGCGCGTGTTTTCGATCTTGAAGGCGGCGGGCTCGGCAACCGCGACGGCGTAGTCGCGAAAGTCGGGAAGGTGAAGATCGCGTCGCAGCAGGCCGCCGTTGGCGTGGGGATTGGAACCCATGCGTCTGGTGCCGCCGGGCGCAAGCGCGCGCAACTCCGGCATCAAGCGTCCGCTGCGGTCGAAGAGTTCTTCGGGGCGGTAGCTGCGCATCCAGGCTTCGAGTGCGGCGAGTTGCTGCGCGTCGCTGCGCGCCTCGGGAAGCGGAACCTGGTGGGCGCGCCAGGTGCCTTCGACCTGATGACCGCTTGCGGTCCTGGGGCCGGTCCAGCCTTTTGGCGAACGCAGCACGATCATCGGCCAGGCCGGTCTCTCGACCGCCGCGCCGAGGCTTCTGGCCTGAATCTGAATCGTCCGTATCTTCGCGATCACTTCGTCGAGCACCGCCGCCATGCGTTGGTGCATCGTCTCGGGATCCGAGCCTTCGACGAAGTAAGGGTCGTAGCCGTAGCCGCGCATCAGCGATTCGAGTTCGTCGTGTGAGATGCGCGCGAGGATGGTCGGGTTGGAGATCTTGTAACCGTTCAGGTGCAGGATAGGCAGCACCGCGCCGTCGCGAGCCGGGTTCAGAAACTTGTTGGAGTGCCAGGCGGTGGCGAGCGGGCCGGTTTCAGCTTCGCCGTCGCCGACCACACAGGCGACCAGCAGGTCCGGATTGTCGAAGGCTGCGCCGTAGGCGTGCGAGAGGCTGTAGCCGAGTTCGCCGCCTTCGTGGATGGAACCCGGCGTCTCGGGAGTCATGTGGCTGCCGATGTGGCCGGGAAATGAGAACTGTTTGAAGAAGGTCGTGAGTCCTTCGAGGTCTTCGCTGCACTCGGGGTAGATCTCGGAATAGCTGCCTTCGAGGTAGAGGGGGCCGAGCACGCCGGGCGCGCCGTGGCCGGGGCCGGCCACGAACACGACGTCGAGGTCGTGGAGGCGAATGATGCGGCACAGATGCGTGTAGATGAAGCTGAGCCCGGGGCTCGAGCCCCAGTGTCCGAGCAGGCGCTGCTTGATGTGCCCCGGCACCAGCGGCTCGCGCAGCAGCGGGTTGTCGCGCAGGAAGATCATCCCCGCTGCCAGGTAGTTGCAGGCTCTCCACCAGGCATCGAGGGCTGCCACTTCGGCTGTGCCGAGGTGGGCCCCCGCCTGCACCGTCGTCTCGGTTCTCGAATTCATGATCTGCCTCGCTTGCCGCCCACTTTGCGAGGCGGCCCCAGGGTCGACTCGCCGCTTGTAACACTTTAGCCGCGCGGGTGCCGGGGCGAACTTGCGCATGATGTGCGGGGCGCTGCACCTGTGATCGATTCGCCGGGCGTGGCTCCATACGCCTCGGCTTAGCGTGCGTTAAGTAGCAAGTATCGAATTTTGCGGGCTTTTCCCTATTTTATACTTGTAGGAGGAGACTGTCCGGGGCCTAACTAATGATTGTGATGACAGACTTCAGGCCATGCGTGGCGCAGCGCTTCCGACTGGTTCCCTTCGCTAGTTTCCTGGTTGCCGGCTTGGTCACGCTCCTTGGCGCGGGGACGGCCCGCGCGCAGACGAGCGAAGAGCTCAGGTGCTACTCCGCCAAGATGGGCGCGTCATTGTACCACGCCAAGATCATCGGCAGTTGCGAAGGGGCTCTTGCCAAGGGCGGCAGCGTCCCGGCATTCGACGCTTGCGTCGCCAAGGCGGTTTCCGGCGCCGACTTCCGCATTGGCTTGGCCGACGAGAGCGCGGCAAGTTCGAACTACCTCTGTCCCGGTGACCTTCAGAGCCTCGCCCTGGACTGGCCACTGGCCTGGCAGGGGGCGCTGTCGGCCTCGGCGATCTTTCAAGCCAACACGCTTCCCAATGCCTGCGTCCACAAGCGCGTGATGGCGCTCTACAAGTACGCAGCCAAGTACATCACCTGCGTACGGCGCGGCTTCTCCGCTACGCCGCAGGAACTGGGTGCGTGCGCGGCCAGGTCTCTTTCCGCCTTCGGCAAGTCGTGGACGAAGGCAGGACAGCTGGCGGTGTGCACGTCGGATGATATTGCGACGGTCGCCGCCGCAGTCGAAGACGCCGTCGATGCGCAGGGCGCATCGCTCCACGTGACCTGCGGGGATGGCGTTGTCGCCGGTCACGAAGAGTGCGACGACGGCAATCAGGTTCCCGGCGACGGCTGCGAACCCGGCTGTATCGCTCCGCTGGTCTGCGGCAACGGCGTTCTTCAGGCCGCCAACAACGAAGAGTGCGACGACGGCAACCTGCTCAGCGGTGACGGCTGCGACCAGAACTGTGTAATTGAGGAGTGCGGCAACGGAGTCCTGCAGACCGGCGAGGAGTGCGACGACGGCAACTCCGTCTCCGGCGACGGTTGCAGTTCGATCTGTCACCTCGAGTCCTGCGGCGACGGGCACCGCCAGATCTACGAGGAGTGCGACGACGGCAACAGCACCAGCGGGGACGGGTGTTCATCGTCGTGCAGGCGTGAAACCTGCGGCCTGGTCGGTGGTGGCGTTGCGCAATGCCTGTACTGCCCCGCCGGGTCGAGCCCGAACGCGGACTACAGCGAGTGCACCTGCGACGCCGGCTACACGCTGGTGGGATCGACGTGCGAGGACATCGACGAGTGCGCGGCAGCACCTTGCGGCAGCGGCCCCTGCGACAACCTGCCCGGCACCTATTCCTGCCCGATCGCCTGCTCCGAAGCCGCTTTCCACGCGGCCCTCGGGAACTGCGGCGGCGCCAGCCACGCGATCACCTTCAACTGTTCCGACACCACGATCTACATTTCGGATGTGAGCAACGGTCCGCGTGACAGCAGCTGCGACGGATTGCTCATCGACGGGTTGGATCGCAACATCACCTTCGAGATGAACCCCAAGTGCTGGGGCCGCACGATACCGGCGATTGAGTGCCGCGTTCCTCTGGACCCGGACGGGACCTGCTCCTGTCCGGACGTCAACAGCGGGACGCTCTTCCTCGCTCTGCGCGGCAACAACATGACGGTGCGCAACCTGACGGTCCGTTACTTCTTCGACGGCATCAAGACCGGGGGCAACGACAATACAGTCGAAAACATCGACTTCGAGCGTGTCTGCGACGAGGCCACGGGCAACGTCTCAGGAGTAGGCAATCTGTATACCGGCATCTGGGCCAAGACCGCCTGCGGCAAGTGCATGCAGAACTACGGCGTCTTTTCGGAGACCGAGTCGGATCCGAAGCTGCGTGATTACTATAACGCCATCGTGCGCGACAGCCTTTTCACCGATTGCCAGCAGCCGATCCGGATGACCAATGAGGGACGCTATCTGATCGAACACACACGGATGGAAGGCTTCTACGCTTCTGGCATCTTCCGCTGCCTCGGTCCGCGCTTCGGCACCGGGATCGGCGACACGCAGGTCGTGCACATGACTGAATCCGAAGTGGACGGTTGCGACAACGGCGTGCGCATCGGCGGCGACGTGCAGGCGTTGGTGTGGGGCAATACCTTCGTGAACAACCAGTTTCGAGGACTGCTCGCCAACTCCAACTCGCGGGTCTCGATGTGGGGCAACGTC
This sequence comes from uncultured bacterium, assembly GCA_903893315.1. Classification (GTDB taxonomy): domain Bacteria; phylum Desulfobacterota; class Binatia; order UBA1149; family CAITLU01; genus CAITLU01. Next base: position 42,032 of record CAITLU010000041.1, on the reverse strand, counting down.
ATTCGTGACAACGGGGGTCTGAACAGTTCCGAACTCGGCCTTGGCGGCGTCGGCATCGACGACACGGCCGAGGTCGATCTCGGAGGCGGGAGCATGACGATCGACGGCCAGTCGGTGAGCAGTCCCGGCGGCAACGTGCTGTGCTCCAACGTGGCACCTCAAGGCACGCCCCTGGATGTGGACAACATCACAGCCACGAGCGTCAAGGCAGAGAACAACTACTGGTGCACCACGGATCCACAAAGCCGTGTGAGCGGCCCGGTCGATACGGATCCGTTTCTCACCGAGCAGCCCTGAGAGTCCGCACTCGAGGAGTTTCCTTCCGAGTGGGGCTTGCCCTGCTGGGAAGGGGCTTCTATCGTCGGTCTGTCGTTACGACGAATGCAACGGAACGGAGACAGGGTTTGAAGGGGCCGGCGCCAGTGCGGGTCGTGGCGGCGGCTCGCTTCGCGACTGTCATAGCGTCTGTTTCGGCGGCCTTCCTTCTGGCGTTTTCGGCTTCGACGTCGCAGGCGGGATCGGCGGGGCTCGAAGATCCGACCGGGCGCGCGGCTTTGCAGGTATCCTTCCGCTACACGCCCACCTACCAGCAGCTGGCCGAGGCCCAGGCATCGCTGACGCACATGGCCGGACTCGTCTGTGATGCGACCGAGGGCGAAGTTAGAATCGGTGAGGTCCGTTTTACGACCTCGCCGGCCGACGAGGAACTGGCCGACTTCTGGTTCCTGCCCCAGGCCGCGCGCTCGGGTGGTTCGTACTTTGCCGACGGAAGCGGCTTGCGCCGTTTCGGCAGCCACATGGACGTGTTCTCGTCGGCGCAGGCAAGGCCGGACCAGCTCGCCCACCTCTTCGGACATCACGCGTTCGGTCTCGGTGATCAATACGACGAGCAACGTCGTCGCGGTGGCGCTTGCGGAGTAGGCCCAGGTTTCGAAGCGAAAGATCTCAGCGAGGTCAACCACTCGTTGATGCAGTCTGCCGGCGGTATGCGCTGCGGCGACGGGCCGCTGGCCGGACAGTCATGTCTGCGCGACGACGAGTGCGGCGGCTCCGTGTGCACGGCCGTGCTGGCGAGCGAACTGAGCGTTGCCTCCAACCACGACCGCGTGCGCGGCGAAGGCGGCGCTTGCCCGCGTCCCCAGGCTCTGTCGCGCATCCAGCTTCGCGGTCGGCTTCCGAAGAACGCGGAGCCTTTGACGCGTTTCGACGCGTCGGATTTCCTCACCGCGCGTGCCACGTCGAGCTGGTATCAGGAAGTCGAGGCCGTCGATGCCAGCGGCACGCTTCCGGGGGTTCGGCTGTTCGCCTATCTCACCCACGTCGAGCCGCTGGCGTGGCAACTCAGCATCGCGGCCGACGCCGGCGATCTCGGCGGCAGAGGCGGCGAACTTCGCCTCCTGCGGACGTGGACGCTGCGCTTCGACAGCGATTATTCGCTGGCCCGAGTCACACCTCCTTCGCTCAGTTTCAGACTCGCTGCGCGCGCCGACGGCGCTCCATTCGACGTTGCCGTCGATGTCGCGACGCTCGATTCAAACGGGATGGCGACGCCGGGCACCGGCTTCGACGGCTTGCAGATGATCGGTGCTGGAAGCGTGAAAGTGGCGATGACCATCGACGGGTTGCCGGGCTGTACGGCGCCGTACTGCGCGACGAGCTGGAACACTCGCACCGGACGCTGGGAGACGAGTGAGCAGAGCCTGCTCCACGGCGGAGTCTCGGATTGGGAGACGCTGGTGGCGAACTACCCGTTCCTGACGGCGCCGGTCGGTCTTCCGTCGGCAGAGCCTCCCGAGGTCTGCGGCACCGCTCCCGATTTCATCAACGACGTGATGGGAAGCGATCAGGTTGTGCTGGTGGTCGACACGTCCCTGAGCATGGGTGCGTCGGCGGATCCCGAGGTCGCCGAACTGTGCGGCAACGGACGCGACGATGATGGTGACGCAAGTATCGACGAGCGGCCGTGCTCGAGTTCGCGACTGGACTTCGCACGTCTGGCGATGCGTGCCTTCCTGGCGCTCGAGCAGGGCCGCAAGGTGCAGGTCGGAGTGATATCGATGGGCACCGACGCCGACCTCGTGGCCGGCGTCGAAGACTTGACGGCCGCACGGCGCGCAACGCTCGGTCCCGTGCTCGACAACCTCAGTGCGGACGGCGATACGGCGTTGGGCACCGCACTCGAGCGCACGCAGCAGGCTTTTGCCGACGTGGAGAGGCTCGGGCGCAGCCGTTCAGTCGTGCTGCTCACGGATGGCGTGCGCAACGTCGGTATCGCACCCGGTGAGGAAAAACAGCTGCTGGCGGCCTCGCGGCTGCGATTGTTCACGGTTGGTATGGACCGCTCGGCGGATCTGATGACGCTGTCGGCCCTGTCGGCGCGCGGCGGCACGACCTACTACGCTCCCGCGCCGGCCGATCTGCCAGGCATCTACGCCGAACTCGCCGCCCGCATCAACGGAGAAGCACTGTTGATGCGCCGCACTCAGTTCGCGCTGGCCAGGCCCGGCGACTCCGAGGGAAAGCGCGCGGGCGCCGCTCAGGTCAGGGAATTCGATATCGACGTCGAAGAGCAGGCTGCGAAACTCGTGGTCTTTCTCGGCGCGCGCAGCGCGGACATAGATTCGTGGCGGCTGCTTTTTGACTTTGAAGGTCCCGGCGGCGAGCGCATCGACGACACTTCGTTGCAGACAACCAGCGAGCCGGGGTTCGTGGTTGTCCGCGTGTCCGATCCACATCCGGGGCGCTGGCGTCTTCGAGTGCTTCCGGGAGCGTCGGGGATTCAAGCGAGTGAACTCGTCGTGTTCGTCGAGAACGAAAACGCCGACCTCTCGGCGGACGCTCTCCCGCGACTGGCCTCCGTGCGCGGCACCGTGCAGATCAGTGCGTCGCCGGTCTACGTGACCGGCCTCGAGGACGACGTGACGGTGACGGGCAGCGTGCGCCGCCCCGACGGCAGCGAGGTCGACGTTTCGCTGACACGCGACCCGTTCACGCGCGGGTGGCAGGTGCCGTTCGACAAGTGGGCCGGGCGCGGCCTCTACGAGGTACGTGTCGATGCTGCGGCCGGCGGGCACGTTCAGCCTGCGCTCGGAGAGGTGATCTTCGACGGCCCCGCACGCGCGCCGGTGCGCGTGGTGCCGTTTCGCCGCAGCACTACCGCTTCGTTCTACCTCGCCGACGGCGATGATCCGCCGTGTTCGAGCACCGATTGTGATGGGGATGGAATCCGCAACGCGATCGAGAACCGTTGCGGCAACGACAGTGACGGGGACGGCATCCCAAATCGTTTCGACGCGGACTCGGACAACGACGAAGTGCTCGACCGCATCGAGGGCGCACGGGATCTCGACGGTGATCTGATCCCGGACTTCTGCGACCCCAAGGACGGCCGCACGGACGGCGGATCGTTCGCCGCGGCGATCGAAGCCGAAGAGAAGGCCGCAGTTCAGGTGTGCACGGAGGATGCGGCCGCCGGAGTCGACGGCATCAAGGCCTCACTGCTGGCGGTACGCCGCATCCTGCAGATCGTCCGCAGTGCACCGTCGCTGTCCGAAGAGAGTCGTCACACGTTGGAGGGCCGTCTCGAAACCGTGATCGACCTCAAGAAGAAAGCCCTCGTCATCGGCAACGTCGGCGACGTGCTGCCCGATTTCTGCGGCAAGGTCCGCGAGCGTTTGGACGAGGCACTGCTGATCGAACGCGCGATCAGGGCCGAAATAGACGCCGTATTGGGAGTGTGAGCGGTCCGCCGTCCGTCACGGCAAACTCGTCAATGCCGGCTATCGGCGCTTTTCCTGAACATACCGCGCGGCGCGGAACATGGCGGCTAGCGCTTGCGGGTGGTTGGCTGGCGCGGCAGCGAGTGTTCCCAGTCGGCCAGCACAGCGCGCAGCGCCGCGATGAAGGCCAGCGGCTGATCCAGTATCAGGTGGTGGTAGGCCTGCGGGATTTCGATGATCGGGGCGTTGCGGTTCAGCAGTTCGTACATGTACTGGCCGGTTTCGGGCGGCACCAGATCGCTGAGTTCTCCGCGCAGCACCGCAACGCGGCAGTGGGTGTCGGCCAGATAGTCGTTCATCGGCTTGAGCGACACGCGCTCGAATACCGCCGGGTCGAACTTCCAGGTCCAGCCTCCATCGATTTGTTTCAGCGAATGACGCGCCACGTGCTCGACGATGAAGGCGTTGTCGCAAGGCTGGAACGGAATCAGATGGAAGTGTGTGATTGCCTCTTCGAGTGTCGGGTAGACCTTGGGATTGCGAAACGCGCGGCCCTGGCGACCTTCCTGGCTTTCGGGGTCGGGCTTGATCACCGGTGAGTCGATGATTACCGCACCCGCCATCTGTTCACCGTAGAGCGAAGCCGCGACGATCGTGACCAGGCCGCCAAGGCTGTGGCCGACGATGATCGGCGGGCCGTTGCGATCGAGCTGTGCGTGCCTGCATACCTTCATCAATTCGAGGGCCCACAGTTCGCGCGGGTAGAGTTCGCGCCGCCCGCTGTCGCCGTGACCCGACATGTCCAGCGCCGCCACGCAGTAGTCGCGGGCCAGCATCGGCGCCAGGAAGCTCCACCACTGCGCGTGCGCCGCGCCGCCGTGCACCAGCAGCAGGCCGGGCTTGGTGGTCGCGCCCCAGCGATAATAGTGGATCGGGCAGCCCTCGACTTCGGCGACGCGCTCTTCGCGCGGCGCTTCCAGCGCGTTGCGGAACCATTGTGGTGTATCGGTCGCGGTGTCGGCGGTGGTGATCATAGTGATCTGCTAGCCGAACGATTGCGCAAAGGCGAGAGTGCTGCTCATCGACGTCCGCTCCTTCATTCTCCCGCCAGAAAAGCCGTCAGTACCGTGATCATCGGCTCGACGTCGGCGGCACCGGCCATCTCGCGGCACGAGTGCATCGACAGCATCGGACTTCCGACGTCGACGGTGCGGACTCCCAGGCGCGCGGCGGTGATCGGACCTATGGTGGAGCCGCAGCCGAGATCGCTGCGCGTGACGAAGTGCTGGTAGGGCACGTCGTGACGGCGGCAGATCGACGCGAACAGCGCGGTGCTCTCGGCTTCGCTGGCGTAGGACTGACCGGCGTTGACCTTGATCACCGGTCCGCCGCCGATGATCGGGCGGTGTCCTGGTTCGTGACGGTCGGCGTAATTGGGATGGACGGCGTGAGCCATGTCCGCCGATATAAGCCACGATCTCGCCATCGCGCGAGCGCGCGTCTCGGGTTCGCCGGCGCCGGCCACGGCGGCGATGCGATCGATCACGTCGAACAGGAACGGTCCCTGGGCGCCGCAGGCACTGCGGCTGCCGACTTCTTCGTGATCGTAGAGCGCGATCATGCGCGTGAATTCGATCTCTCCGGCGTCGCCGGCGCCAAGCAGGGCGCTCAGTGCGGCGTGCGTCGAGCCGAGGTTGTCGAGACGTCCCGAAAGTACGAACTCGTCGGCCGCACCGCCGAGACTCGCGCCTTGCAGGTCGTAGAGCATGAGGTCGAAAGCGAGGATGTCTTTGGCGGCTACCGCGTCGAGTCCGGTTTCGATGGCCTGCGAGGCCAGCCTTTCGCTGAGAAGCGTGGCCAGTTCCGCAGTGTTCTCGAGGCCGATGAGCGGTGCGAGGTGGGTCTGCTCGTTGAGCTTGAGGCCGTCGCTGCGCAGTTCTCGGTAGAGGTGGATGGCCAGACTCGGGATGCGCGCGACAGCGCGGTGCAGGTCAATAAGGACGGTGCGAGGCTCGGCGCCGGCCCTGTCGATGCTGACGCGGCCGGCCAGGCCGAGGTCGCGATCGAGCCAGGTGTGAAGCAGTGCGCCGCCGTAGGGTTCGACCGCGAGTTGACGGTAGCCGTGGGCTTTGACGTCCGGGCGCGGTTTGACGCGCAGGCCCGGAGAGTCGGTGTGGGCACCGATGATGCGAAAGCCGGCATCAGCGACGTCGTCGCTGCCGATCTCGAAAGCGACGAGGCTGCCGCCCCCGCGCACTACATAGGCGCGGTCGCCGGGAGCCAGGTCCCAGGCGTCGTGCTCGCGAAGGCGCCGATAACCGCCCGACTCCAGCCTCTCGACGCTTTCGGCGACGGCGTGGTAGGGCGTAGGGGAAGCGTCGAGAAACGAGATGAGGTCGCGCACTGATTCGGCCATGCCGCACAATAGCCGCCGCACGTGCCGATGGCCACGGTCCGGCCCCTTCGCTATTCAGAGGTGAGAGGCGAAGCGGCGTTGGCACGACTGCAAGTACGAGAGTTCCTCCCTTCCGACGTCTATGCGGCCGCCGAGTTGCTGCGCGCGGCCCATATCCGGGCTCAAGGTTCGGCGCCGGCCGGTTCCCTGCTCGGTGTGAGGTTCTTCGACGCGCGGGCTTGCCGGGAACTGATAGAGACTTGCCTCGATTCGCCGCGCACACGCGGCGCCGTGGTCGAAGACGGCAGCCACATGTGCGGCTACCTGCTGGGCGAGAAGCAACTGTTCGGCCCGCAGGACTTTGCATCTATCTATGCCGAGCCGCGCTCGATCGGTGTCCCGCTGCAAGGGCACGCGGTGGCGGCCGACGCCAATGCCGCGCTCGTCTACGAAACGCTCTACGCGTTTCTCGCCCGCGACTGGGTCGCCGACAGATTCTTCATCCACAATGTTTCGGTGAGCGCTTTGGACGGTGCCAGCGCCGAGGCCTGGAGCCGGCTCGGTTTCGGGCACAAGTCGGTGTGCGCGATCAGGCCCATGCGTCCGCTGGTGCCGAGACCGCGGCCGGTGTGGGACCTCGTCATCGAAGAAATCCGCGGGCGCGACGACGATATCCTCGAAACGTTCCACCGCCGCTTGATGACCTTCCAGGTCGGGGCGCCGATGTTCTGGCCTTACGACGGCGAAGCCGACGCCAAGGTGCGCGACATTCGCGCAGAGGCCATGGCTTGCGGTGAAGGTGTGGCTTTCGTGGCCAGGCGCGGGGGCGAAGCGCTCGGCTCCATGCTGTTCGTGCCCGCCGTCTTCCTGTCACCGTTGCTGGTGTGCGAGCGCATGGCCTATCTGTGGGAAGGTTACGTGGAAGGCGACGCTCGCGGCGTTGGCGTCGGCTCCGTGCTTCTCGATCACGCCATCGACCGGCTGCAGCGCGACGGGGTCGAGTGGTGCTCGCTGCACTTCGTTTCCGGCAATCCTCGCGGCGGCAATTTCTGGCGATCCAAGGGCTTCATCCCGGTGGAACTCACGATGAAGCGTCACGTAGACGAACGCGTTGCGTGGACGAGAGAGTTTGCCGGGTAGATGAGGCGAGTCCCATTGCGGAGCGGTGCCGTTCAGCTTCCGATCTGCTCAAGGCTCGAACTCGAAACCCAGGCGTCGCGGCCGTCGGACAGTACGATGCGGGTCCACTCGCCGCGCTTTTCGGCGATTCGCACTTCGGTGCCGGAGGGCAGGGCTTCGGCGAAACGGGCGGGGGCGTTGCGTGAGTCGGCGGCGCGGGCCACCGTGTCGTCGCCGACTACGACAGCGTCGCTGCTTCCGTCGGCGTCGCCCACCACCAGCGAAGTGAGCAACAGCGCCCACGCCACTGCGGATATCAGACTGAGGATGCGAAGCATCGCGCTGCGGCGCGCGATGCCGGCGCCGAGCAGAACTGCTGCCAGCGCGAACGCGATCGAAGCCGCACCGGCACGTTCGCTCGCGGCCATCGCACGGTGCCACGCGAAGAAGCTGTCGAGAAGACTTTCGCTCTCGGGTCGCGGAACCCATGGCGGCAGCAGGCTCCGGGCGTGCTCGATGTTCTGACGCGAGCGGCGGTGGTCGGGGTCGAGCCGCAGCGCGCGGCGATAGGCCGCAATGGCCGGACCGAGATGTTCGGCCTGCAACGCCGCCGTGCCGACGTTGGCCCACAGATCGGCAGCGGCCCGGCCCTGCTCGGCCGCCGCACGCGCCAGACGCTCGGCGCGCGAGAAGGCTGCCAGTCGCTGGTTGCGATCGGTGAGTTCCTGGGCCGACTGGTAGGCGGCGACTGCCTGCTCGAGCCACGAAGGCCGCGAAGGCGAAGCCTGCGCGGATGACGCCGGCGCCGGCGCGGCTGCTGCGTTCGGTGTCGCCTGCGGTTCGGCGGCGTGCGCGGTCAGCGCCGCAGTCATCATCGCGACGAGTGTCAGCGAGGCGACGCGCGTCGCAGCAGTGCGCGGCAGCTTGGCCCACCGCGGCAGCCACACGTCGCGCCGTATCATCGCGTCTCCTCCCGCATCGCATCTGCCACCGCCAGTGCTCGCTTGCGAAGATCTTCGGTGGCTGCGCTCGCCGCGCCGCCCGGTGCGAATACCAGTTCGTCGAGCCGGCCGAGCAGCGAGTCGATATCGCTTGTCGGTGTTTCCTGCGCTTGTGGCGCGTGCTGCCGTTGCGGCGCCGGCGGCGGTCGCAGCGCAGCCATGCGGCGCAGCGCCGCTGCGATGCTCACGACATCTCCGGCCGCCGCGATATGCGCTCTCTCACGATCGAGCGCTTTGCGCAGACGCATGACTTCGGGCGCGGTGCGGGCGCGGCGCCGTGCGAGCAGGCCCGCGAGCAGCGCGGCGATGCCGAGCGCGTAGGCCCACAGGCTCAGCGCCGATGCGGCCAGGACGGAACTGTCTGCGTCGCTGAGGCGCGAAGGATCAGTTTCGATCGAAAGGTCGGCTCCGGTGAGCGTGAACGCGGTCTGTGCGTCCTTGACTGTCTGGGCCGGTGCGCCTGCGGACCTGGCGGGTTGTCGCGTTTCGTCGGGCTTGGTCGCAGGCGCGGCGCTCACCACGTCGCCGGCGCCGACCACTTCGGCGGCGCGCACCGACAGCGCGATCGGTTGTGAATGCGCGGTTTCGTAACTCTGCGTCTTCGGGTTGAACCACGAGTAGGCAATCGGCGGAATCTCGCGCAGAGCCGGATCCAGGATTCGCACCGTCACTTCGAAGCGTTTTGCACCGTTGTCGAAAACGCCGGCGATTTCGCCGTCGGGAAGCCGGAACTGTTTCGGCGAAAGGCCTGCGCCTGCGAGCGCAGGCAGAGACGCCGTCTCGAATGAACCGTCTCCGCGCAGCGTCAGCGTGAGCCTGACCGGATCGCCGGTCTGCAAGACGGTACGATCCGCGGCGGCCTCCAGCGTGAAGCCCTCGCCGATGGCGCCTCCGAAGCTCGGCGGTCTACCCGAGGCAGGCAGCGGTTCGACCACGAAGGTCTGCTTGTCGGCCGAGATGCGGCGTTTCTGCACCTGCGATGGAACGCGCCCGCCGAAGAAATCGCGGCGCCAGCCGGTTGCCTGGTCGACCCAGAGTGTGGGCGGATCCAGGTCGTAGGTGCCGGGCGCTATCGGGATCATCGTGCGGCTCACGCTGCGGATCGCCCACTGCCTGCCGTCTTGGCTCTGTTGTCTGACGCTGGCGGGAAACTCGGTGCTTCCTGCCGGCGTTTCGATGTTCAGCGTGATCCGCGACTGTTCGTGGCTGTCCTCGACGAACTGGAATGCCTTGCCTTGCGAGAACAGCGGCACGCTCATGCGCTGGTTGTAGAGATTGTCGGCGAGCCCGTTTTCGGTCCACCACTCGACGGTGACCGACACACGCTGCCCCACGTACAACCTGGTTTGACCCGGCGCGCCCACCAGTACGCGAAGGCGCTGACCCTGGGCCAGCGGAACTTCGCTGACGTCGAATGACACAGCCTGCGTCGCAGCGGTGCGCGCGCCCTGGGTGACCTGGAAAGAACCGAGTGTGTAGTGCCCGGGAGCGGCTGCGCTCAGGCGATACACGAAGGCGAAGCGCACCTGCTTGCCCTGCGTGAACTTGCCGTTGACGATCGACATGAAACTCGACACCTGAGGCTGCACCGCAGTGAATTCGAGCGTAGCGCCCTGCGGCACTCCGGGTGCTTCCACCTGCGGTTGCGGATCTTCGTCGAAGCCGTCGACGACTACCTGCATGTCTATCGGCGTTCCTGCGTAGTACGGCCCCGGCACCGCTTGCAGCACGGCCTGCTGAGCCAGCGCCGCCGGCGCCGCGAGCAGCACGAGCACGGCGGCGGCGACCAGAGATCTGGCGCACGCCGCCGTCACCAGTCTTTCTCCACCGGGTCGTAGCCCGGCCTGGCTTTCTTGTCGCGATCGGCGTGGCGCTGGGCTTCGCGATCACGGATGCCTTGCATGAGTTGGGCCGGATCGGCCTTTTCTTCCTGGTCCTTCTTTCGCTGTTGCGCGCCGGCGTCTTGCTGCTGTTGCTGCTGGTCCTTCTGTTCCTGCTGATCCTGCTTTTGCTGTTGCTGATCCTGTTGCTGCTGCTGGTCGGGCGGCGTCAATAACTGGATCGCTTCGGCCAGGGCCTGCACGGCTGCGGCCTGATGGCCACGCACTTCGGCGAAGGGTGCGGGATTGATCGCCAGACCCTGTACGGCTCCGTCCATCTCTGAGCGTGCAGTGTCGACGTGGTCGGCGGCCTGGGCCAGGCGCTGGGGCAGATCGTCGGGTGCTTGCTGCTGCCCGGGTTGTTGCGGAGGCGGCGGTTGCTTGGACTGCTCGCGCAGTGCTTCGGCGATGGGGCCGGCGGTGTCCGACAGCGTCTGCTGCTTGGAACCGAGCGGGCCGCTTTTGTCGGTTACGTCGCGATCGGGCGCTGCCGCCGCGGCGGCAGCGACTTCTTCGGTACGATCGCCGAGCTCCACCTGATGCCGCGCGAGTTCCTTCAGGTGTTCGACCACCGAGAAGAACAGGCGCCGCAGGTCTTCGATCCTGCTCACGGCTTCGCCGACCGCGCTGCGCGCTGCGCTCCAGTCGTCCGGCGAAGGCGCTGCGCTTTCGGCCTTGCGTGCGACTTCGCCGAGACTTCCCGCGGCATTGTCGAGCGCCCCGCGCGCCGCCGTCAGGTAGGTGTCGGCAAGATCGAGACGCTGTTTCTGGGCCTGTGCCTGCTGAGCTGCTTGCGCGGCCTTGTCCGCGTCGGCTCCTGCGGCCGGCGCACCGGGTGCAGTCGCTGGCGGCGGCGCAGCGCCTTGAGCACCAGCGGCCTGTGCCTGCTCGGCCGCCGCCGCGGCAGCTTCGGCCTGCTGCGCGGCCTTGGCCGCTTCTTCCTTGAGCGCGTCCGCAACGCGGCCGCCGCGCTCGACGTTGCCTTGTTCGAGATCGCGGGCCAGCGCGGCGTATTCGCCGAGATCTTCGGCGCTGCGTTTCGCGTCCGGTGTGATGGTGGTCTCGACGCGCTTCTGGTCTTCGTAGAGCAGTTCGATCAGGCGCTGAAGATCCAGGAAACGTTCGCGTGCGGCGGTGAGGCTCTGCAAGGCCTTGTACTGGGGCTCGAGCGCTTCACGCAGGTGGCCGCCGTCGAGTTGTGTCTTGCCGTTGGCTAATCCGGTCACCGCATCGCCGAGGAGAGGCTCGGCTTCGCGCACACGTTCGATGAAAGCGGCCCGCTCCGGCGAAGCAGGCTGCGCGTCCTGTCCTGCGCCCGCTGTGCCCGGCGGCGCGTTGCCCGCGCCCTGCGCGTTGGCCGCCGCGGAATCGGCCTGTGACACCGCCGCGACGAAACCGTAGTGCAACTCTTCGACGCGCTCGCGCATGTCGCCGTCGGCGTCGGCAAGGTAGGCGGCGGTCAGCCATTTCTGAGGCGCAACCTGCGCGGCTATCTGCGGGTCGCCGCTGTCGATGGCAGCTTTGAGACCGGTCATGCGCGCCAGTTCGCCGGTGTCGGCGACCAGCACGTCGAGTACCTGCACCGGGTCGAGCAACTGATCGCGGGCGCGCTTGAGTTCGGTGAGCGATCCCGAAGCTGCGCGATACGAGCCTTCCGTCTCGAGGCGCCGCAGGCGTCCGCGAGCCTGGCCCATGCGCTCGCGCGCCAGGTGCAGGTAGTTCAAGGCGCCGCCGAGTTGTGAAGCGCGCATCGCATCTTCGGGTGACTGCTGATCGGCGGGTTTGCCCTTCAGCGTGTCCTGCTCGCGGCCTGCGCGTGCCGAGAGATCCTCGGCTTTGGAACTCAGTTCCAGTTGACGCGCTGCCAGTGCGCGCGCCGCGCCGCGCAGTTTCTCGCCGCTGCCGGCATCGTCGCCCGCAGTCTGGTTCGCGCTCTCGCGCAGCCCGCTCAGGAACGTGCGCTGTTCTTCCATCAGCGCGGTGATGTCGTCGAGCAGCGATTTCTGGCTCTTCTTGGCAATCGAGTCGGCGAGTACCAGCGCGCGTCTGAGCACCAGTTCCAGGTTGTAGCGCGCATCCTGGTCCTTGGCATCGATGGAGACGGCTTCGCGGAACCACGCCGCGGCACGTTCGAGCGCCGCCAGCGCGTCTTCGGGTTTGCCCTGCAAGGCAGCGTCGGCGCGGCGCGCTTGGGCGATGCCGAGATTGTAGGTGGCGGCGCCGCGCAACGTGCCGTCGAAGGCGCCTTTCTCGCGCGCTTTGGTCAGCAGGTCATCGGCTTCGTCGAGTTTGCCTTCACCGAGCGCGCTGAGTCCGGCATTGTAGATCTCGCGCGGTGGCCGCGTGTCCTGGGGAGGCGGAGCGGGCTTGTCGGACTTGGCGGCCTGGTCGGTTGCAGTCGTGTCGGCTTCGCCCGCGTCCTCGGCTGTCGGCGCGCCGGCGGCCTGCGCCTGGGCGGCGGCCTGCGACGGCGACGGCTGCGCTGTCACTGCCGCGCGTGCCGCGCCCGCGCTCATCAGCAGCAGGGCCAGCACCAATGCGCTCGCGTTTGCGGCGGTGTTTCTGTTCGGCGACGGCCTGCGCGCTGAAGTCGCCACCGACGCGAGCAGGAAGATGAGCGCCGCCAGCAGCGCCCACTGATAGGCCTCGTTGCGCACGGTGCGGCGCTGCCCGTCCATCTCGCCTCGCGTCAGGCTGGCGATGTGGCGGTCGTATATCGACTGCAGGTCGAGTACGCCGGTGCCGGCCGGCACGTACGCGCCGCCGCTCGCAAGCGCGATCTGGCGCAGCATCGCTCCATCCAGACGGCTGATCACCGCATTGCCGCTCTCATCACGCAGCGCCTTCTTGGCGCCGGTCTTGGGGTCGGTGACCTGGATCTCAGCGCCGTTCTCGTCACCGAAGCCGATCGCAAGAATCTTGATGCCTTTTTCGGCAGCGGCCTTGGCGGCTTCGACGGGGAATGAATCGTGGTCCTCGCCGTCGGTGATCAGGATGATAGAACGCGACGCCGCTCCCGAGGCACCAAAGCCTGCCACGGCTTTGCGGATCGGTTCCTCCAGCCGCGTGCCGCCGCGCGACACGCTGCGCGGCCCGGCCGAATCGAGCACCAGGCGAAGGAACGAGAAGTCCGGCGTCAGCGGCGACAGCACCGTTGCGCGGCCGGCGAACGCGATCAGTCCGATGCTGTCACCGTCGAGGAAAGGCAGCAGGTCGCGAAGTTCGGCCTTGGCGCGGTCCAGGCGATTGGGCGCTACGTCCTCGGCCAGCATCGAGTTGGAGACGTCGAGGCAGACCATGATTTCAGCGCCGACTCGCGGTGTCGCCACGAACTGCACGCCCCACTGCGGCCGCATCAGTGCGACGACGAGCAAGGCCAGTGAGGTGCCGAGCAGCGTGATGGAGAAGCGGCGCCGGGCAGCACTCGGTGCGCGGACCAGTCGCTGCGCGAGCGTCGGCGAAACGAAGCGCGACAGCACGTCGCTGCTGCGCGAGTCGAGCCAGAACAGCAACGCGACGAAAGCCGCGACCGCCCACAACAGGACGTCCCAGGATGGTTCGGCGAAACGGAAGTCGCTCACGGCAGCCTCCGCAGCACGGTCGCGCCGGCCAGCGCCGCAGCCGCGATCAGGGCCAGAGCGGCCAGCACCAGCAGCGGATAGTGCTCGCGGTATTGGAGATAGCGGACTTCGCTGATCTCGCTGCGTTCGAGACGGTCGATCTCGGCGTAGGCCTGTTCGAGCCCGTCGGCGTCGCGGGCGTGGAAGTATTTTGCGCCGGTCTTCTCGGCGATCGCCTTCATCGTCGCTTCGTCCATTTCTACGTAGACGCGGCGCAGGTATTCACGACCGTCGGCGCCGGTGACCGGCACCGGCGCGAATCCATTGGACCCCGCCGCGATGGTGTAGACCTTGATGCCGTGGTCGGCGGCGAGTTGCGCGGCCTGCATCGGATCGATTTCGCCCGCGTTGCTGACGCCGTCGGTCAGCAGGATCACGACCTTGGACTTTGCCGGATGTTCGCGCAGGCGTTCGATCGCGAGCCCGAGTCCTTCGCCCAGCGCGGTGGATGCTTCGGAAGCTTCGTTGGCGATCTGCACGTCGTCCAGGATCGAAAGCAGATTGGTGTGATCGAGCGTCAGCGGGCAGACCCCGTCGGCGTAGGTTCCGAACACCACCAGACCGATGAGATCGCCGTCGCGTCCGTTGCCGCCGTTGCCGCGTTCGACGAAGTCGTGGAACACACGCTTGACCGCGTCGAGGCGGCTGACGCTGGCATCGCCGGAGACGAAATCGCGCGCGTTCATCGATCCGGAGCGGTCCACGGCCATCACGATCGCGATGCCCTCGCGCTTCACGAACGAGGTGCTGTCGCCGGTTCGCGGCCCTGCCAGCGCGAATGCGAGCACCACCGTGGCGGCGGCGAGAAGCAGGGCCGGCAGCTGCGCCAGCGACGCGCGCAGCGAGCGCGGCGCGGCGTCAACGTGGAGCAGAGTCGAGTAGGTGAGCGACGACGACAGGCGCGATGCCAGCGCGTAGACCAGCGGCGCGAGCAGGGCCATCAGCAGAAGCAGAGGGTCGCGCAGCTCGAAACTAGGCATGCGACGGATCCTCCTGTGTGGTCGTCGCGGCTACCGTCGCGGCGTTTTCGCGGGTCTCGTCGAGGAATCGTGAAGCTGCGGCCAGCGCGCTTTCCACGTCGGCCGGTGACGGCACGAAGCGCGCGAACTTCACCATGTCGGCGCGGCGCAGGAAGTCGCGCAGGAAGCTGCGGTGCTCGCCGGTGAGGTCTGGCGAGGTGCTGGCCACCGCTAGAAACTCTTCGGTGGTAAGTTCGGGCGCGCGCAGTTCGAAGCGCCGTTCCAGGTAGCTGCGGATGATCGCCGACAGTTCGACGAAGAAGGCGTCGATGGTGTCGCCGCCAGCGGGACGCGGCTTTGCCACCAGCGCGTCCAGACGCGCGCGGGCGATGTCCCAGGCGCTGCGCCGCAGCCGTGCCGCGCGCGCCGCGGCCAGCCGTCTCCACACCAGCGGCACCGCTGCCGCGCCCAATGCCGCCGCGGCCAGCAACCACGGCCACAGCGGTCCGTGCTCGCGCAGCGGCGCCAGCGGGCCGCGCTCGGGCTTGAGGTCGTTGCCTGCTCCCTGAGGCACGATCGAGCCGACCTCGAACGCGATGCGGTCGGTGATCATCTCGTAGGTGTCTTCGCCTTCGGGAGCTGCGCGTTGGCCGGGGCGGCGATCGATGAACTCGATCAGCAGCGGCGGAATGCTCTGCGGGCCGGAGAGCGGCGGCTCCAGCGTGTAGCGTTGCAGCGATACCGTGCGGCCGCCGGCGTCGATGCTCTCTTTGGGAACGAACTCGCGAATCGCGAAGCGGTCGAGCGACTGGCCGAACTCCGGCATCAGCAGTTCGATGCCGTCTTCGGCCACCACTTCCACGCTCAGCGTGATCGTGTCGCCTATCATCGGCGCTGACGGATCGAGTGTCACCGTCACTTTCACCGGGCCGCGTTCGGTGACTTTCTCGATCGGACCCGCGGAAACCTGTGTGCCGGTTGCGGCGGCCGGTGCGGCGGCGTTGGCGGAGACGGTGTTGCCTGCGGCGGCGGCGCTGGCGCCGGGCGCGCTGACGGCAGCGGCAAGCGCCGCGCCGCTGGTAAGCGCGAGCAGCAAGGCGGCCGCCGGCACGACTCCAGCGCCGACAGCCTTCACCGCCTGGCCCTCTTTTCGCGCATCTTGAAGAAGCGCACGATCGGTTCGACCACCGAGGCCGAAGCGTCGATGTGGATGAAGTCGATGCCGGAGCGGCGAAGTTTCTTTTCGAGATCGGCCACCCGCGTTGCCGCGGCCGCCGCTGCTGCGCGGCGGAAAGCCGCCGAACCGGTGTCGTAGAGCCGGGTCGCGCCGCTCTCTGCGTCTTGCAGTGCAACCAGGCCTACCGAAGGAATCTCGAGTTCGCGCGGGTCGCTGATCAGCACCGCGATGACGTCGTGTTTCTGGTTGGCCGTGATCAGCGCCCGTTCGAAGCCTTCGTCGAGGAAGTCGCTGACCACGAAGCAGACCGCGCGGCGTTTGGTCACCGACATCGCGAAGCGCATCGCGCGGGTGATGTCGGTAGCCTCGCGGGCGCTGCGCAGGCGGCGCTGTGCACCCGCAGGAAGAAGACGTCTGAGACTTGCCGCGATGCGCGCCAACGGCGGCGTCGATGTCGGCGCGCCGGGTCGCGCCGCGCTTGGGTCCTCGGTCGGCCTGGTTGCAGTCGCCGTCGCTTCGTCGCGCGTCGTTTCACCTTGGGGGAGCACGTCGTCGCGCGTGGTTTCGCCGTGCGCGAGGACTTCACGCACGACGCGCAGTGCGTGCTTCTGGCCTTTGCGCGGCGGGATGTACTGCTCGACGTCGCCGTGGAACAGCACCAGCCCCACCTTGTCGTCGTTGCGGATGGCCGAGAAGGCCAGCAGCGCGCACAACTCGGCCGCTGCTTCGCGTTTGGAGCGCGATCCCGAGCCGAAATCCTGCGAGGCCGAGATGTCGGCCATCAGCAACAGCGTCAGTTGGCGCTCTTCGACGTAACGCTTGACGAAGGGCTCGCCCATGCGCGCGGTGACGTTCCAGTCGATCGAGCGTACGTCGTCGCCGGGGACGTAGGGGCGCACTTCCTCGAACTCGATGCCGCCGCCTTTGAACACCGACACGTACTCGCCGGCCAGCACGTCGGCGACGTGGCGGCCGGTGCGTACCTGGATCTCCCGAACACGTCGGATGATTTCGGCTGCGACCATCGATCTCTTTCTCTACGGCTTGCGCTTCGGCGTCAGTTCAGGGAACCAGCACGCTGTCGAGGATACGGGCGATCACCTGGTCGGCCGTGCGTCCTTCGGCTTCGGCCTCGTAGGTGAGGCTGACGCGGTGGCGCAGTACGTCTGGAGCCAGTGTCTTGACGTCGTGCGGGGTGACGTAGTTGCGTCCTTGCAGGAAAGCGTGGGCCTTGGATCCGCGCAGCAGCCACAGCGATGCGCGCGGGCTGGCGCCGTATTCGATCATGCCTTCGAGATCGGCGGCGCCGGCGCCTTTGGGATCGCGGGTGGCGCGCACCAGATCGACGATGTAGTCGCGGACCTTCTCGTCGACGAAGACCTGCTGCACCGCGTGGCGCGCCCCTTCGATGTCGGCCGGAGTGGCCACCTTGTTGACGTGAGGCTCGGGGGTGGCTCCGCCCATGCGGTCGAGCACTTTGCGCTCTTCGTCGCGGGTGGGGTAGCCGACCTTGACCTTCATCATGAAGCGGTCGATCTGGGCTTCGGGCAACGGATAGGTGCCCTCCTGCTCGATGGGGTTCTGGGTGGCCAGTACCAGGAACGGCTCCTCCATCTTGTAGGTCTTGCCGCCGATGGTTCCCTGGCGTTCCTGCATGGCCTCCAGCAGCGCCGCCTGCACCTTGGCCGGTGCGCGGTTGATTTCGTCGGCCAGCACCAGGTTCGAGAAGATCGGCCCCTTCTTGATGCTGTAGGTTCCTTCCTTCGGATTGAAGATCTCGGTGCCGATGACGTCGGCCGGCAGCATGTCGGGCGTGAACTGGATGCGCGAAAAGCCGGTGTCGATGGCATCGGCCAGGCAGCGCACCGTCAGGGTCTTGGCCAGACCGGGCAGACCTTCGAGCAGGACGTGCCCGCCGGCCAGAAGGCCGGTCAGCAGGCGGCTGACCATGTTCTCCTGGCCGACCAGAACCTTGCCTATTTCGTTTATCAGGGATGGGCCGAGTTGGGCGTAACGCTGGACGTCTTGGGCTGATCCTTCCGTGCTCATGTTTCGACGCGGTCTCCTGAAGCGGGTTGGGGTAAATGCGTATCGAAGAATATGCCGCGAGCGCAGTGCGAGTTCCAAATTGCACCCGGTTTCGCAACGGCGCCGGCCGCGGCGCCGGCACGCGGCGGCGGCCTGGGGCGCGCAAGCCCGCCGGACAAAGTTCGACTGCCCGCCTTTGTGCGGCTACACATGGCCGCGGTGTTTACGTTGCGTGCCACCGCCAGGCTTCTGGCGCGACTCAAGATGGCTCCCCAGGAGCGGCCGCCTGCGTCGACGACGCGTCTTGGCGATTGGTACGTGAACCTGCTCGGCGCGCCGTCCTCCCAGTTCATCCTGTGTGTCAGCGAGCGGACGTTGCTGCCGGTGATCCTGCCGGCCGAGGACGGCGCCTCGCTTTCGTTGAGGCTTGCGCTGGCGCTCGGCGAAGTGCTGCGCGAGATCGGTGTCAGCGAAGACATGACGGCTGCGGAACTGGGGCAGATGACCGAGGTGAGCGTGGCCAAGACCGCGAATCGTCGTGTGCTGGGCTCGATGAGCGATTTTGCCTATCTGCTCGATGCCTACAAACAGGGTGGAAGGTCGCTTCTGGACGTGTCGCTGCGACTGGCGGAGGCGCCGTGCGGGCTGATCGGCATGGAGAGTCCCAAACACGCGACTCTCGAACTGTTCGCGCACGGTCCCAGGCTGCATCTGCTGCACTAGGCCCGCGACACGCGGCAGGAGCGGCTTCGCTACGGCCGATACTCTCTCGCTCGAAGCGGCTCTTCGGGCTACGATCGCGCATCAGCCCAGGTAGGCGCGCGGACCCTTCGGAGGAAGTCCTGATGAAACGATCGACGATGATGCTGGCCGGTGCCGCACTGATCAGCGTGGTGACGGCGCGGGGCGGGGCGGCGGCTGTTGTGGCGCTGAACCATGACCTCTACGGTTTTTCGGCGGCGGCAGCCGGGGGCTGCAATTCACTCGTCGGGCTCTGCGGCGCGGGAGCCGGGAATGCGTGGCTCGAGTTCGTAAAGGGAGGCCTGGTTTCGGCGCCGGGTTGGCAGCAGGACTCCGGACGCTTCAGCGACGCGGGCGGCGGTGTCTGCAAGATGACCGATCCGGTTTCCCACCTCGGCAAGAACGCCATCGCGACGGTGTTCACAGGCCGTGCGGCTGCGAAGGCCTCTTCCGCGGACGGCTCCGGCAATGCTTCGCCCGAGCGCGACCCGGCTTTCTACGAAGCGGCCCTGACGCCGACGTCGACCAGCAGCACCAGCAGCACCCTCACTTCCTCGACCACGACCTCGACATTGCCGCCGCGCCCCTGCGGAGATCCCGCCAATCCCATCGGAGTTTTCGCGAGCGATGCGTTGTGGGTCCTGAAGGCTGCGGTGGGACAGCCGGTGATCTGTGAGATGTGTTCGTGCGACGTCAACAGCAGCGGGGCGATTACTGCGACGGATGCGCTGGTGGTCCTGAAGTTCGCGGTGGGTCAGCCGATCACGTTCAACTGCCAACTCTGTTAGCGGCCCGGCGAGTGTAAGTTCGCGGTTCTGGCAACAGAGGATCTGGAGCACAAAACAAAGGCGGCCCGCAGTCCGACCTCGTGGCCGGCCTGCGGGCCGTCTTCGTTCACTTTCCCGGGGCGCTCCGAGCGGGCGGCCCCACTGGCTGTCCCTACTTCTTCTTGGCGGGAGCTTGCTTGGCGGCAGCCGCCTGCTTCTTCTTGTCCTGGGCGCCCTTTGCCTTTGCTTGTTTCTGGGACGCCTGTTTGTTGACGGACTTCGGAGATTTATCGCCCATGATCCTGTCACCTTCCGCCCAGGTGTGTGACCAGGGGCGGGGCTGTTGCGTACGTTGATAAGCGAGGAGCTGGACAACGCCTGTGGTCATCCGTTCCCCGAGTCGGCGGCAAGCACTGGAACTGCCGCCGAACCAGCAGCACCAGTTACCATCCGGCGCGCGGCTGTCAAGAAGTTTCCATGGGTGCGTGCGTTGTACGAACATTTATCGCGATGGAGACAGTGGCGCGCGGGCCGTTTGATTGGGCACGGGCATGATCCTATGCGAGCGTCCGGTCATGAGCGTGACGACTCTCAGGGCGAGACGCTTCTTCGCGGGCTGGTCTCAGGGCGAAATGGCCGCCGGGGCCGCAGCGTCCAGGCCGCGTCCGGCTCGACTATCGAGTGTCGTCGGCTGGTTCTCTGGAGGAGAGGTGTGATGCTCCGCCGTGATTTTCTGAAATCCCTGCTCGTGGCCGCTGCTTTCCTGGCGCCGGTATCGGTTGCCGGTCGTGCGTATGCGGACGTGCCGGTGGTTGCCGCTGCCGCCGATCTCCAATTCGCATTGGAAGAGTTGGCGCAGTCGTTCCATCAGGAGACCGGACAGGAGGTCAAGCTCACGTTCGGTTCCTCCGGTACCTTCGCCACGCAGATTCGCGGGGGCGCGCCGTTCCAGATGTACCTGTCGGCCGACGAGGATTACGTAGCCGCGCTGCACGCCGAAGGTCTGACCCGCGACGCGGGAGTCCTCTACGCGATCGGTCGCATAGCGCTGGTGGCGCCGCTCGGTTCTCCGCTCGCTGTCGATGAGGAAATGAAGGGACTGGCGGCGCGGCTCGCGGCGGGGCAGGTGAAGCACTTCGCGATCGCCAACCCGGAGCACGCGCCGTACGGCCGCCGCGCCCAAGAAGCGCTCAAGCACGCGGGGCTGTGGGACGCCGTTCGACCCGCGCTGGTGCTCGGCGAGAACGTGTCGCAGGCCGCGCAGTTCGCCACCAGCGGTTCCGCCGAGGGCGGCATCATCGCGCTGTCGCTCGCCAGGTCTCCTCAAGTTGCCGGGTCGGTCAGCTGCGCCGTCATTCCTGCCGAGTGGCACACGCCGCTGCGCCAGCGCATGGTGTTGCTGAAGAACTCGGGCGCTACCGCGCAGGCGTTCTTCACTTACATGCAGCAGCCGGCCGCGCGCGCCGTGCTGCGCCGCTACGGTTTCGAGATGCCGGGCGAGGCCGACTGATGGACTGGCCGGCGCTGTGGCTGTCGCTGCAGCTGGGCGGTCTGACCGTCTTGTTGCTGATGCCGGCTGCGTTGTTTGCCGGCCGCGCGCTGGCCTATCGGCATTTTCGCGGCAAGTCGCTGGTCGAGGCGTTGCTGGCCGTGCCGCTGGTGTTGCCGCCCACGGTCGTCGGTTACTACCTGCTGGTCGGACTCGGCGGCAAGTCGCTGATCGGGCAATGCTTCGAGCGCTTGAGCGGCCACGCTCTGGCCTTTCATTTCTCCGGTCTGGTGGTCGCCTCGATCATCGTCAACATCCCGTTCGCGGTGCAGCCGATACAGCGCGGCTTCGAAGCCATTTCGCGCGAAGTGCGCGATGCGGCCGAGTGCTGCGGCATGTCGTTCTGGCGCACGCTCCTGACGGTCGAACTGCCGCTGGCGTGGCCCGGCGTACTTACCGGCATGGTGCTGACCTTCGCGCACACGCTCGGAGAGTTCGGCGTGGTGTTGATGGTGGGCGGCAGCATTCCGGGCCAGACCAAGACCGTGGCGATTTCGATATACGACCGTGTGCAAGCCTTCGACTTCGACGCGGCAGGGCGGATGTCGCTGCTGTTGCTGCTTTTTTCGGTGGCGGTATTGGCTTCGGCCGCGGGCCTGGCGCGGCGTTTCGGTAGACGTTATGGACTGCCCGAACTCTGATTTTCAGATGTCGGTGCGGCAACGCGCGCCGATCCGCCTCGACGCGACTTTGCGTTGCGGGCACGGGCAACTGCTCGCGCTGGTCGGGCCGTCGGGCAGCGGCAAGTCGACTTTGCTGCGCATGATCGCCGGTCTGTCGCGGCCGGCGGCGGGACGCATCGTCTGCAGCGGCTCGGTCTGGTTCGATGACGAGGCGGGGATCTGTCTGTCGCCGCAGCAGCGCCGCGTCGGCCACGTGCCGCAGAACTACGGGCTGTTCCCGCACATGAGCGCACTCGGCAACATCATGGCCGGTCTCCACCACCTGCCGCGTGAAGAGCGGCGACGCTGCGCCGAAACGTGGTTGGCGCGTGTGCATCTCGGCGCAGTCGGCGAACGCCGTCCGGCGCAGCTTTCCGGCGGCGAACAGCAGCGCGTCGCCATCGCCCGCGCGCTTGCGCGCGACCCTGCCATATTGCTGCTGGACGAGCCGTTTTCCGCAGTAGACCGCGCGACGCGCGAGCGTCTCTACCTGGAACTGGCCGAACTCCGGCAGCAGCTCTCGATTCCGGTCGTGATGGTAACGCACGATCTCGGCGAGGCGCTGATGCTGGCCGATCGCATGACCTTGCTGGCCGATGGCCGGACTTTGCAGAGCGGCACGCCGCGCGAAGTGATGGCGCAGCCGGTCAACGAAGACGCCGCGCGGCAGGTCGGCATCCGCAATGTTTTTGACGGCGAGATCGTTCGCCACGATGCGGCGGCGGGACTGACCTGGCTGCGCGCCGGAGCGCACACGCTGGTGTGCCGGCAGCGCTCCGAGTTCGCACCCGGCAGCCGGGTACGCTGGGTGATTCCCGATGGCGGCGTGCGTTTGCGCTCGGCCGTGCACGACAACCTGGCGCAACGTGCAAACCGCCTGGATGTGAGGGTGCGTTCGATGCTGACGCTCGGTGACGAAGCGCAACTCGCGATTGCGATGGACGGCATCGACGCGCCGTTGCACACCCGGATTCCCGCGCGGCTGGTGGCCCAGCTCGGGCTGGCGCCGGGAACGGTGACGACCGTGGTGCTGTTGCAGGACGCGCTGCACCTGCTCGGCGGCAACGTCTGACGCAGGCCGGCCGGGAGCGCGCTGGCGCCTTATCCGCGCCTTTGTCTTGCCTGGCAGTGATGCAGGCCAGCGATGGTCTTGGCGTCGATGATGTCGCCGCGGTCGATCATCGCGAGTGCTTCGTCGAACTCGATTTCGTGCACTTCGATGTTCTCGCCGCGGCCGTGGTCCATCGTGCCGGCAGTCAGCTCGGTGGCGACGTAGAGATGGATGCGCTCGTCGGTGTAGGCGGCGGCCGGAAGGATTTCGCCGAGCCGTTCGATGCGTGCGGCGCGATAGCCGGTTTCTTCTTCGATCTCGCGCTCGATGCAGGCGAGCGGTTCTTCGCCGGGGTCGATCTTGCCGGCCGGGATTTCCCACAGCCAGCCTCCGCCGGCGTGGCGGTACTGGCGCAGCAACAGCAGACGCGACGGACTCACGAAGACCACCGCGGCGGCGGCGCCGGGGTGGCGCAGCACGTCCAGCACCATGCGGTGTCCGTTCGGAAGCTCGACCTCTTCGAGGCCATAACGGCCAATCGGGCCGCTACGCAGTTCGGTACGCGAAAGTATTTTCTTCATCGGCTTGCCGGCGCGCAGTTGATCGCCGTGTCAGCGCAGCGGCGGCGTCGCCTACTCGGGGTCGGCGAACACCGGCGCGCGCTTGTCCATGTTGGCCTGCACGGCCTCGAGCTGATTGGGGCTGCCGATCAGCGTGCGCTGCAAGTCCTCTTCGAGCGTGAGGCCTTCGTGTTCGTCGTCGATCAGGTAGGCCATTTCCAGCAGCGTCTTGGCCGCGCGGATAGCGTGCGGCGACTTGGCGGCGATCTCTTCGGCCAGTGCGGTCGCGGCCGCGTAAGGGTCGGCTTCGCAGCGCGTGGCCAGGCCGAGAGTGAGCGCCTCGGTGCCGCTGACGACGCGTGCGGTGTAGGTGAGTTCCTTCAGCACGTCCTGGCGCAGCAGGTGACGCAGCGTGCGCGTGCCGCTCATGTCGGGGATCAGGCCCCACACCATTTCACGCACCGAGAGCCTGGCGTCGGGATGGACGATGCGGATGTCACCGCCGGCGGCGATCTGAAGGCCGCCGCCGTAGCACACGCCGTGAATTGCGACGATGACCGGCATCGGGAGTTCCTTCCACACGTAACCGGCCAACTGGGCCAGGTTGGCGGGGCTGCTCGCGTCGCGGTCGAAGAGGCTGCGGCGCGGCTGCGTGGTGTCGCCCATCTCAAGGAAGCTGGCGAAATCCAGGCCGGCGCAGAAAGCGCGTCCTTCTCCGGACAAGACGACGGCGCGCACGCCGGGATCGGCGCCGATGCTGCGGCCAGCATCGACGAGGGCGTCGAACATCGCCACATCCAGCGCGTTGAGTTTGTCGGGGCGGGCCAGTCTCACATCGGCGACCGGGCCGTGCATCGTGACCGTGACTCTGTCGGACATCGGTTGGTCTCCTGCGCGTTATCGCGGCCCCGCTTCTACACGGAAGTCGTCAGATGGGAAACCGGCCGTCGATCCGAGTGCCGCCGAGTCGGCGCCGGGCTCAAAGTCTGGCGTCGCGTCACACGCCGGCGCTTGCGGGCGCTTGCCTCGCGGTCACGGCGGGGCCATGGTCTGGCGCCGCGGAACCGGCAGCCCGGGACGGCGTGACGAGAGGAACCAAGCGTATGTCGACGATCGAGATTCAAGGGCAATGCGCGGCGCGCTTCGGCAAGGTGAAAGACGCGCTTGCGGCCAGCTTCGCACGCGGTGAAGAAGACGGCGCTGCACTCGCCGTCACCGTCGACGGCGAGTCGCTGATCGACTTGTGGGCCGGTCACGCCGACGACGAGGGCAAGCGTCCGTGGCAGCGCGACACGATCGCCAACGTCTACTCGACGACCAAGGGCGTGGTTGCGATATGCGCGCACCGTCTGGTCGAAGAGGGGCGCCTCGATCTCGACGCGCCCGTGGCCCGCTACTGGCCGGAGTTTGCCCAGGCCGGCAAGGACAGGATTCCGGTGCGCTGGTTGCTCGATCATCGCTGCGCTCTGGCGGCGGTGAGCGCGGCGCTTCCCGCCGAGGCTCTCTACGATTGGAATGCGATGACGTCCGCACTGGCGGCGCAGACGCCGTGGTGGGAACCCGGCACGAGGCATGGTTATCAGGCCGTCACCTACGGATGGTTGGTCGGCGAGGTGATCCGGCGCATCACGGGCAAATCGGTCGGCGCCTATGTCCGCGACGAGTTGGCCGGGCCTTTGGGGCTCGACTTCTGGATCGGCCTGCCGCCGAGCGAGGACGCGCGTTGCGCCAGCCTCACGCCGCCGCCGATGGTGCATGTGAAGGGAGAGCCGAGCCTTCTCGAATTGGTGATGAAGGATCCGACTTCGGTCACCGCGCTGGCGTTCATCAATCCTCCCAGCCTGATGATGCCGGGAATCGTCAACACCAGGGAGTGGCGCGGCGCCGAGATCCCCGGCGCCAACGGTCACACGAGCGCTCGCTCGCTGGCGCGTCTCTACGGCGCGATCGCGAGCGGAGGTGATCTGGACGGAGTGCACGTACTCGGTCCCGAGGCTGCGCGTCGTGCGGCCACGGAGCAGTGCTATGGCCCGGACCTCGTGCTGCAGGTGAACACGCGTCTGGGGCTTGGTTTCATGCTCTCGCATCCGGGCGCAGCGTTCGGTCCTAACGACGGGGCTTTCGGACATCCGGGCGCGGGCGGTTCGGTAGGGTTCGCGGATCCGAAGGCGCGCGTCGGCTTCGGCTACGTGATGAACAGGATGGGTCCTTACATCCTGCTCGACCCGCGCGCCAAGGCGCTGATCGACGCGGTCTACGCCTGCGTCGGTTGATCAGTTGGTGGCGACGATCAACGAGCGGCCAGGAGGAACCACCACGCAGGGCAGGCTCGCGCGCTGGAGTTGCGTGCAGGCCTGACGGGCGTCGGATTCGGTGAGTCCGCCGAAACTCGGGCTCACGTCGGCGCCGTAGCTGGCTATCATCAGCGGCGCCGTGCCGAGAGGACTCGGCACGCGTTCGCGTGCTTCACGGCCGCGTTTCTCGGCCACTTCCCGGTCGTGGTAGAGCCCCACCTGCACCGACCACGCTGCGGCGTGCATCGCGGCGGATTTCTGAGTTCCGTTTGCGGATGGCCTGGCCGTCCTGGCCGCATCGTTCGCAGCCTTTGGCGTTGTCGTTGCTGTTCCTTTTGCTGTTCCTTTTGCTGTTGCCGCGAGCAGGCTCGCGGTTACCACCGAGTGTGACGCAGAGGGAACTTGTCCGGCGACCGTGCTCGCTCGCTTCGTCGCCGTCGCCGCCGCCGTTGTCGTTGTCGTCGTCACTGTCACTGTCACTGCTGCTGCCGCCGTTGCGGTTGCGGTGGTAGCGGTAGTCGTCGCTGCCACAGGCGTGGCCGGAACTGCTGCGGCTTCCTCGGCAGGCTCGGCAGGAGCGCTGCCGGCCGCGGCCGCGCTTGCGCTCGGGCTCGGGACGCTCGCAACCACGACGAGTTTCGGGTCGATGCCGGTGTAGGCGATGTCGAGAAGTTGCGATGCGTACTCGCGTGTCCAGCGTGCCGTGTCGCCGCCTAGCACTATCGCGATCAGACGCTTGCCGCCGCGCACGGCCGAAGCTGCCAGGTTGTGTCCCGACGAATCGACGTAGCCGGTCTTGAGTCCGTCGGCGCCGGGATAGGTGCGAAGGAAACGGTTCTGGCTGGGGTAGCGCTTACCCTCGAAGTCGAAATGAGCAACCGAGAAGAAGTGGTACTGCTCGGGAAAGTCCCGCACCAGCGCATGGGCCAGGATCGCCAGATCGAGCGCGCTGCTGACGTGCCCGCTTTCGGGCAGTCCCGAAGCGTTGCGGAAGTTCGAATGTTTCATCCCGAGGTCGCGGGCTTTCGCCGTCATCATTTCGGCGAAACGGCTTTCGCTGCCTCTGGCCACAGCCTCGGCAACGACGCAGGCGGCGTCGTTGGCCGACTTGGTCGTCATCGCCTCGATCGCGTCCTCGAGTTTGAGGGTGCTGCCGGGAGTCAGGCCGAGGCGTGAAGGATCGCGCGTTGCCGCGTGTTCCGACACAGGCAGCATGTCGGTCAGTTTGATCCGTCCCGCCTTCAGCGCATCGAAGGCGAGGTAGAGGGTCATCATCTTGGTGAGCGAGGCCGGGTAGCGCGAGAAGTCGGCGTTGCGCTCGTAGAGGACGACGCCGTTGTCGCTGTCGAGTACGACCGCGGCGTACTTGCCGGCATTGGCGCCGGGCACCGCGGCGCCGGCGACTCGAGCCGCGAGCAGGAGCGCCAGAGCGAAGACTGCTGCAGATGCCTTCATTGCTGCTTTCCTCCCGGGCGCTTCTTCGGGTTGCTGAGCTGCCATCACCATCAAGTCGCGTTCTGGTCCCACTTATTCCATCGGATAGCGAATGTCGCTGCTGATCTTGTCCACCGCTGCGATCGCGTCCTCGGAGAGCTTGACCGTGGCGGCGGCGAGCGTGTCGGTGAGCTGTTCCGCTCCGGTCGCGCCGATGATGGTCGAGCCGACGAAGTCGCGGGTCAGGGTCCACGCAATCGCAAAGGTGGACGGCGTCATTCCTTCCTTCTGAGCGATCTCGGCCATGCGCTCGAAGGTCGCGCCGGTGCGGTCATTGACGAAGCGTCCGACCATCTGCGCGCCGCGGGCGGTGTTGTGCCGGTAGTTGGAGAAGCGCGCGCCTTCGGGCCACTGGCCGTTGCGATACTTGCCGGAGAGCACGCCGCCGCCCAGCGGACTGAAAGGAAGAAGGCTGACCTTCTCACGCTTGCACACGCGCGACAGTTCATCTTCGAAACGGCGGTGCATCAGGCTGAAGTTGTTCTGGATGGTTTGCGTGCGGACCAGGCCACACATCTCCGATACGCCGAGGCTCTTCATCAGGCCCCAGGCGGTTTCGTTGCTGCACCCTACCGCTCGCACCTTACCCGCGCGCACGACCGCGTCGAGGCCTTCCATCGTTTCCTCGTACGGAAGGTCGGGGTCGGGCCAGTGGGTCTGGTAGAGGTCGATGTAGTCGGTGCCGAGGCGCCGCAGGCTGGCGTCGACCGCGCGTTCGATCGAGTGGCGGTCGAGGCTGGTGTTGCCCGAACGCACCGGCGCCTGGAACCAACCGCCGCTCGGGCCCGCCACCTTGGTTGCGACGATTACCGAATCGCGTGAGCGGCCGCGGAGCCAGCTGCCGACGATTTCTTCGCTGCGGCCTGCGTATTCCGGCGACGGCGGCACCGGATAGATTTCCGCGACATCGAGAAAATTGACGCCGGCGTCGAAGGCCCGGTCGAGTATGGCGTGGCTCTGGGCCTGGTCGGCCTGAACCCCGAAGGTCATGGTGCCGATACAGATTTCGGAAACTACGAGGCCGCTTTGACCGAGGCGTCTGCGTTTCATGATTTGGTCTTTCTCCGATCCGGCAACAGCTCTATTCGGGCGCGGATTGTAGTCCCGGCACATCCACGCCGCGAGTTGCGACGGCGCCGCTTGGAAAGTGCGATTCCTGGTTCTTGGCGGCTCATCTTCCTCGGCCGCTCCTCGAGCGGGTCGTGAGCTAGCAGATGCGCGCGGCCGATACTTTCTTGTCGCGCAACTCCGGCGGGAGCGCGAAGGTGACGTTCTCGCGCGCGGTTTCCAGATTGCTCACCCGCGTGCAGCCGAGCCGGCGCAGCCGCTCGATGGTCTCCTGGACCAGCGACTCGGGGGTGGAGGCTCCGGCCGTCAGTCCCACGGAGGAACGTCCCGCGAGCCAGTCGGGATTTATGTCGTCGGCGCACTCGATGAGGCGGGCATCGGCGCCGCTGTTCCTGGCCACTTCGACGAGACGGTTGGCGTTGCTCGAGGTGGGCGAACCGATCACGAGTACCAGTTCGCTGGTTTTCGCGAGCTCCTTGACCGCGGTCTGGCGGTTCTGGGTGGCGTAACAGATGTCGTCCTTGCCCGGGGTGCGGGCCGCAGGAAAGCGGCGCCGGATGGCGCTGATCACGTCGCGGGTGTCATCGACCGACAGCGTGGTCTGGGTGACCACGGCAACGCGCTCGCTGGTCGGCAGTTCGAGTTTCTCGACGTCCTCGGCGGTTTCCACCAGGTGCATGCGGTCGGGGGCGTGGCCGAGGGTGCCTTCGACCTCGACGTGGCCGCGGTGGCCGATCAGCAGGATCTGGTAGTCCTGACGCGCAAAGTGCAGGGCCTCCAGGTGCACCTTGGTCACCAACGGACAGGTGGCGTCGATCACGCGCAGACCGCGCTCGGCGGCCGAGTTGCGCACCGCCGGAGATACGCCGTGGGCCGAGTAGATCAGCAGGCTGCCGGTGGGAACTTCCGTGAGGTCGTCGACGAACACCGCCCCGCGGGCCCTCAGGCGATCGCAGACGTGGCGGTTGTGGACGATCTCGTGGCGGACGTAGACGGGAGGCCCGTAGTGGTCGAGAACCAGGTCGACGATCTCGATCGCGTAGGAAACCCCTGCGCAAAAGCCGCGAGGGCTGGCGACCAGTACGCTCTTGGATGCCTGGTCTTCTTGCGGTTCGTCTTGCGTGCTCAACAGCGTTGCGTCCCTGGAAAGTTTCCGGCGGTCGGACGTGGGCGAAATGCGCGGCCACGTCGCGGCCGCCCCTCGGGCCGCGACTCTGGCACACGCATCCGGCGGTCTCCACGTCGGCGCGACGACGGGGCCGACAAGGGCGCCTTGCCGGGAATATTTCAGGTCTGTGAGATCGGGAGAGAAGTGAGGGTCCGCGCCGCCGCCGCGTTCCCATTTGCGACGCGGACCCCCAGCCCGGCAATTGTTGCCGGGCTAGACTGTGTGTTCGAGGGAAGCGATAAGTCTTGTTGGAACCGAAGAGGAGCAACGGCTGTGCCAGGGTGTGAGCGGGGTCTTGGTGTGAGTTTGGAAAACGCACCGTTTTTGCGGCAAATGCTCGCGGACGGCGTGCGCGCAGAGCATCTCGAGGTCGCGGTATCGGGGTTGTCAGGGATGGCAGGCCTGAGAAGTTCGACGCGTGCACTTCCCAAGAATCGGATTCTTCGCTTCGGCTGTGGCCTAACGCCTGCGGACCTTGTACAAGCCGGGACCGCACCGTGCGGCCGCCGCGGTGTGGCACTCCGGCGGCAGGCCTCCGGAGTGGACGAGACGATAGATGCGACGACGTAACCTGTTGACTACGCAAGACCTGGCCCTGGTGGCCCTCGAGTTCCGCCGCGCGATCGAGCGCAGCAACTTGCGTCGTCGCGAGCGCGTCATGAGCCGTTTCCCGGTCGGCTGCTGTAAGCAGAGTTCACAACTTCTGGCTCGTTTTCTCGTCACCGAACTCCAGGTGCCGCTGGTGACCTTCGTCCACGCCGAGAGGGGAGGCACGACGGGAAGCTTCTGGCAGTCCCACGTCTGGCTGTCCGTCGATCAGCACTACATCGACATCACCGCCGACCAGTACACGGAGATCGATTCTCCGGTGGTGGTAAGCGTGGACGGCGGCTGGCACATGAGCTGGGATCGCAGACGTCACCTGACCTACGGCGAAATGATGAATTTCGACCTCTGGGAGGCGCGGCGTTTCAATCGCATGTACCGCGCGGTGTTCAAGGAAATGCAGCCCACGCCGCGGCCGCGGCTGCACGTTCCGTTGCGCAACGCCGGCCCTCCCGGCGAGTAGTCCCGAAACCCCGTCGCGATTTCCCTTGAAAGGGACACGAGTGTTTTGTTCGGGTGGCGCGGTTGAGGCCTGGCCGGTCGCGGCGGCTCGACTCGGCTTCCTGCATGTCCTACCCCTGAGCCTGCTGATGGTGCTTCAGGTGCCGTCTCGGGAGAATGCGAAGTGAGCGATCCGATCAAGCTCGATGACCTTAAGGTGGACACCACCAATCTCTACCGTGAAGAGGTGTACTCGGACCTGCGTGTGGCCTCGATCCGCCGTCTGGTTCCGGTGACGGTGGACGGCAGCGTCGATCCCAGCAGGCCGATGCTGTTCACGGCCGAAACCCAGATCTTGACGCCTCAAGGTCTCGTGCCGGTGCACGCACCTGTCGAAGCCGCGACTCTTGCCGAGGCGATCGAAAAGTTCCCGACCGCGATCCAGGCGGGCGTCGATCGCATGATAGAGGAAGCGCGTGAGATGCGGCGTCAGTCCGCCAACCGGATCATAACTCCGCAGGAAGCCGGTTCCGGCAAGCTGATCTTCGGGTGAGCAGGCCACGTCCGGTGTCGCTTCCGATACCGGACTGCAGCGGCAGCGATACGTTTGATGGAACAACGTCGTTGTTCGGTACTTCACAGCCCGGGGGCGGGTTTCGATGAGGTGGGGGTGGCCATTTGCGCGTCTCTTGCGGGCCGGAGTCTGTCGTCAATCGGTAGGCAGCGTTACGACGAAACGGGTTCCTCTCTCTCCGGTAGGTTCGATCGATATCGAACCGCCCATGCGCTGACAGGCAAGGCGGCAAAACGGCAGTCCCAGACCGCTGTCCACGTAGGCTGCGCCGGCTTTGCGGGTCGGGAGAGGACCGTCGCCGAATATTGATGTTTGCACCTGGGGCGGTAACCCGGGACCGTCGTCGGTGACGGTAATGCGGCACTGGCCCGCTTCTGGTATCGAGGAGGAGACTACGATGTGGCCACCGGCCGGTGTATGGCGACAGGCGTTGACCAGCAGGTTGGAGACGACGCGTCGTACCAGAACCCGGTCGAGGCGCTTGGCCGGAAGATCCTCGAGGTCGCGGGCGGTCAGCGTATGCGCGGTTTGTTGGGCGAAAGGCAGCAGTTGATCGACACACTCTCGTACCAGATCGGAGACGTTGAAGGGCTCGGGTGCCAGCGGAAGGTCGCCGCCCGGTGCACGCGCGTGCGTGACGATGTTGTCGATGATGTGCAGCACGTTCTGTCCGCTCGATTCGATCAGGTCGAACTGTTTGCCGGGCGGTTCGCCGCGATCGCGAAAACGTCGCAGCCCGGCACGCGCGGTGGCGATCATGGCGGTGACGGGACTGCGGATGTCGTGAACCACCATGCTCAGGAGTTCCTGCCGTTTTTCTTCTTCCCCTTGTTTGGCTTCGAGCGCCTCGCGGGCGCGTTCGGCTTCGTAGGCGTGGACTTCGGCCGCCGAACGATCGACGTAGCCGCCGTAGATGTAGGCGTCGGTGGCCAACGCGATGTCGAGCGCGACGATCTTCCACAGCGACCCAAGGTAGCTCTCGACGCGGGCAGGCTCGGTGCCGTATCGCTGAAAAAGTCTGTGGGCCACCAGTCGCATCTGGATCAGGTAGGCTCCCAGGTACCACTGCGGCGAGAGTCCGATGCGGGCGTGGGACACACCCACGCGCAGCCTGCTTTCGAAGTACGAGACTTCGTAGGGGCCGGTACAGAGTTGTATGAAGTGGGCGCGCTGGACGAATTTGAGGTGTTCGATCAGTTGCGGTTCCTGGAGAAAACGTGCGGTTTCCGGGAAGGCCAGCACGCGGTCGTAGAAGCGGTCGACCATCTCGTCGGCGATTTCCTCGACGAACTCGGATATCTCCGCCAGTCGTACCCGATCTTCGTCGGCGAACTCGAAGAACCGCATCCGCCGCTCGAATTCCGGCACGTCAAGGCCGATGAGATCCACTAGGTTTTCCATGAATACTGCTTGGCACTCCACACTAAACGAGTCAACGGCGGGCCGCGGCCGTTCCCGTTCAAATCAACGGAGAGTTTGAAGACGATGGCGATGCGGGGATCGGTCTTGGTAGTTGATGACGAGGCGGCCAGTCGCGAGAGCCTGGCCGACGTGCTCACCGACGAGGGCTACGACGTAACGCGTGCGGTCGACGGTAAAGAAGCGTCAGCGTTGCTGCAGAACGCCGAATTCGACCTGGTCCTTACCGACCTGCGTATGCCGGAGATAGACGGAGTCATGCTGCTGCGCGAGGTGCGCCGCTTGTGCCCTCAGACTCTGGTGATCCTGATGACCGCCTACGCGAGTGTCGAGACGGCGGTTGAAGCGCTGCGCCAGGGCGCGCACGACTACATGATCAAACCACTGGTGTACGACGACGTACTCGCCAAGGTAGGGCGTCTGCTCGAGCGCCGCGAGCTGGCCTGGCAGATCCAGTACCTGAGGCGCGAAGTAGAGTCGCGCTACGACATCGAAAACCTCATCGGCGAAAGCAAGGCCATGAGGAACATCATGACGATGATCGCCAAGGTGGCACCGACCATATCGACG
This sequence comes from uncultured bacterium, assembly GCA_903893315.1. Lineage (GTDB taxonomy): Bacteria > Desulfobacterota > Binatia > UBA1149 > CAITLU01 > CAITLU01. The sequence continues at coordinate 9,170 of CAITLU010000041.1, read as the reverse complement.
GTACTCATCACCGGCGAGAGCGGTGTCGGAAAAGAAGTCGTGGCGCGCGGAATTCACCGCGAAAGCGAACGTCGCGACAAGATCTTCCTGCCGGTCAATTGCGGCGCGATTCCCGAAACCCTGTTGGAAAGCCAGCTTTTCGGCCACGTCAAAGGAGCGTTCACCGGAGCAATCACTTCGCATGAAGGTCTTTTCCACCGCGCGCGCGGCGGGACGATCTTCCTCGACGAGATCGGCGAACTGTCGATGTCATTGCAGGTGAAACTGCTGCGCGCGATCGAGGAGAAGGAGATTCTGCCGGTGGGTGCGGCGACGCCGATAAAGGTCGACGTTCGCATCATCGCGGCGACCAATCGCGATCTCGAGAAGTGCGCCGAGGAGGGAACCTTCCGCGAGGATCTCTACTACCGGCTCAACGTTTTCGGTATCGAGATCCCGGCCCTGCGCGACCGGCGCGAGGACATCCCGGCCTTGATCGAGTTCCTGGTGCGGCGCCACAACGTCGAAATGAACCGCCACTTCAAAGGGGTCGACAACACCGCGATGAAAGCGCTGTTGCGTATGCCGTGGAAGGGCAACATCCGAGAACTCGACAACGTCATCGAGCACGCCATGATCGTCGGTTCCGGCGACTGGCTCACCACTGCCGATCTGCCGGATCGGGTAGCCGCTGCGACGGCTGGTGAAGGACTGTTCGTCGGCGACGAACTCAAGGGCGCCATTCGTTTCTACGAACGCGGGCACATCTCGAACGTCCTGCAACGCTGCGAGGGCGACAAACGCAAGGCCGCCGACCTGCTCGGGATCAGCCTGTCGTCGCTCTATCGCAAGATCGAAGATCTCGACCTCTGACAATTCTGATAAGGCCCCGCGACGCCGCCGCCAGGTGGCGGCTGACGTCGCGGCTGAAGAGATTGGTGAACCTCAGCGGTCCGGATTGACTGGGGCGTTCTTCACCGCTTTGCCCGGAGCGTCGTGGTCGCATGCCACATGGGCCTGGCCTTTGGCGTCGCGCTCGGCTTCGACGTTGCTGCGAAAGCCTTCACCCAGTTCCACCTTGACGCCGCCGCCGGGCACGGGAACCTGCTGTATCGGGCCGCTGACGCGTGCCGGGGCGGTGCCGGAAGCCGCCGCACCTTCGCCGGTCGGCGGCGCGGTCAGTTGTCCGGTGGCCGGGTCGATGTAAGCCCGCTGCTGGGCCGGGGCTCCGCTTGCCGCGGCGGGAGCCTGTCCTTTCGGCGCCGACTTGGCTGCCGCCGCCGCCGCCGCCGCCGCTGCGCATGGGCACGGAGCTTCTTCCTTGGCCTTTTCCGACTTCTCGGCTGCGGCGGCGCCCTTGCACGCCGCGCCGCCCTTGCACGCCGCGCCGTCGCTGCCTGCGCACGCCTCACCGCCCGCGCCACCCTTGCAGGCCGCGCACGCCGCGCCGCCGCCGCAGGCTGCGCCGGCTTCGCTTCCGGGGCAGGCCTTTGCCGCAGCGGCCGAGAGCAGCAGACCGATAGAGCCGACGGCGATCGCAAGCGCGGCACGGCGGGAAAGAGCAACGAAAAGTTCCTGCATGATGAATCCTCCCGGTTCGCTAGGGTGTGTACGACTAGTCGGGGGCCATCCTAAGCACTCCGGCGTTACGGTGCGAGTAGCGGCGGCCAGACTTCAAGTGGCCGGCGCGAGCCGTCGGCCACTAACCGAAAACTAACCAGGAACATGACGCTAACCCGTTGCAATCGGTCGGCCATGTGCGACAACTCCATGCCATGGAACACGAGACCATCCTCGTCGTCGAAGACGAGGAGGATATCGCCGAATTGATTCGCTACAACCTGGAAGCCGAGCAGTATCGCGTTCTGTCGGCCGCCAGCGGTGAGAAGGGGTTGGAAGCGGCCAGACGCAGTCAGCCGGATCTGGTTCTTCTCGATCTGATGTTGCCGGGCATGAGCGGCCTCGAAGTGTGCAAGGCTCTGAAGTCCGAGCCGGGTACTGCCTCCATTCTGGTGGTGATGGTTACTGCGCGAGGCGAAGAGTCCGACATCGTTGCGGGCCTCGAACTCGGTGCCGAAGACTACGTCACCAAGCCCTTCAGCACCAAGGTGCTGATAGCACGCGTCAAAGCTGCATTGCGGCGGCGCGGAACCCGGATTCCAACCAAGGACGAGTCGATCAGGCTCAACGACCTGGAGATCAACCCCGGCCGTCACGAGGTACGCGCCGGCGGCGCTGAGGTAGTCCTTACCAATACCGAATTCCGTATCCTGCATTTCCTGGCGCGCAGGCCGGGATGGGTGTTCACGCGCTATCAGATCGTCGACGGCATTCGCGGAGAGAACTATCCGGTGACCGAAAGAGCCGTGGACGTGCAGATCGTCGCACTGAGACGCAAGCTCGGCGGCTTCGGCGGTATGATCGAGACCGTGCGCGGCGTCGGCTACCGCTTCAGGGAATAGGGATGTTCCGCGCACGGCTGCGCCGGCAGATCGCGCTGCCGTTGTTCGTGCTGATCGCCGTCGCGCTCGGCGCATTCACGTGGCAAGCCGCGCGGCTTCTGCACGAATTCCACCTGCAGAGCACCGAAGCTGACCTGGAAGCGCGAGCAGCGCTGGTGGAAGAAGTGCTCGGTGAGCGGCTCCAACAACCGCAGCGCGAGCAGATAGATCCGGTGGCCAAGCGCCTGGGAGCTCTGGCCGCGATGCGCGTCACCGTCATCGGAGCCGATGGTGTGGTGCTCGGAGAGTCCGACAAGGATCCGGCGCTGATGGACAATCACGCGCGCCGTCCCGAAGTCGCCGCTGCCCTGAACGGAAATACCGGAACCGCGATTCGTTTCAGCGACACCGTGGAGCGGCCGATGATGTATGCGGCCAGACCCGTGCTGTCAGGAAGCCGCGTCATCGGTGTCGTCCGCACCGGCCTTGCACTGGAAGCGGTCGAGGCGGCGCTTCGCAATCTCTACCTGCGCTCTGCCGCTGCCGCGCTTGTGGTTCTGGCCATCGCTGCGGCGCTCGGCGTTTGGACCACACGGCGCGTCACCAGACCTTTGGAAGAGTTGGAAAGCAGCGCCGATCGCTACGCGCGCGGTGATTTCGCTGCGCCGGTTCCGGCGGGCGGCTCGGTCGAGATGGTGCGGGTGGCCGCGGCGATGCACCGCAGCGCCGTCGAACTTGATACGCGCATCCGGGCCCTGGTCGCCGAACGCAACGAGCAGGAGGCGGTGCTGGCCAGCATGGTCGAGGGCGTGCTCGCGGTCGATCGGAGCGAGCGCGTGATGGCGCTCAACGCCGCCGGCGCCAATCTTCTCGATGTAGACGCCCGTCACGCCGTCGGCCGCAGCATTCAGGAGGTGGCGCGCAACGCCGAGCTTCAGCGTTTTGTCGCCGACGTGCTCGCGGCCGGTGAACCCGCCGAGCGCGACATCGCTATGCACGGAGACGGCGCGCGCTACGTACAGGTACATGGAGCGCCGGTACTCGACGACGCCGGTGAACGCATAGGTGTGGTAGTCGTGCTCAACGACGTCACCCGTCTACGTCTGCTGGAAACCGTACGCCGCGATTTCGTCGCCAACGTCTCGCACGAACTGAAGACCCCGATCACCTCGATCAAGGGCTTCCTCGAGACTTTGCTCGGCGGTGCCATTGACGATCCGGCCAACGCGCGCCGTTTCGTGGAGATCGCTTCGCGCCAGGCTGACCGTCTCGGTGCCATCATCGACGACCTGCTACTGCTGTCACGCGTCGAACAGGATTCCGACCAATACATGATCGAGCGCGAGGCTGCCCCGCTCGATGTCGTGGTGGCGGGCGCCATCGAGGTTTGTGCGTTGAAGGCGGACCAGAAAGGCGTGACGGTCGTGTCGCGGTGTGCGCCGGGGATCGGCGCACGGATCAATGCGGCGCTGGTGGAGCAGGCGCTGGTCAACCTGATCGACAACGCCGTCAAGTATTCGGAGTCCGGCACCACGGTCGAGGTTCTTGCCGAACGCGATGGTGCCGAGGCGGTGTTGCGTGTCAGCGATCACGGCGTCGGCATAGACGCCGAGCATCTGCCGCGTCTGTTCGAGCGCTTCTACCGGGTCGACAAGGCCCGCAGCCGAGCACTCGGCGGTACCGGACTCGGGCTGGCCATCGTCAAGCACATCGCGGTAGCCCAGGGCGGCAGCATCGTCGTCGAGAGCAAGCCGGGTGTGGGCAGCACCTTCACGCTGCGCTTGCCGGCGGCTTGAACGGGCCGGTCGCCGGTTCCGCGTGTCACCTGCAACGGCGTGCGCGAAATGCGCCGTGCCTCGCTTCGGTGAGGGATGCGCGAAGTGCGCTGCGACTTGATGGCGCGGTGAGTTACGCGCTTCCGGCGCAGCCGTCAGAACTCCTTTTCGAACTGCAGGGAAAAGGTTCGGCCGCTTCTGTACTTTCGCTCGACGAGGCCGCTGCGAAGGACTTCGTATTGGGGGTCCAGCAGGTTCCTGGCTTTGAACGTGAGCTGAATGTCCTGACCCCAGACGCCGAATACTTTCTTGAGGACGAAATCGAGCGAGGCGGCTGGCTGTTCCCAGGCGTCAGAAGCTCCAGGGATCGTGGCGCTTTGTCTGCCGAAACCGACGTCGGCGAGGCGCGGCCCGAACATGTTGAAGGCGATGGTCGTCTGAAGTTCGCGCGGGAGGTTCTCGTACGTCAACTGAAGATTGGTTATCCAATCCGACTGACCCTGCAGCGGATGTTTGGCGTTGGTAGCCCCGGAGCCCGGTTTTTCCATGACTTCCGATTTTATGTAGGCGCCGTTGAAGCGGGTGTAGAAGTCTTCGGCCCAGCGCCCGAGCGGTTCCAGGCCCTGGCGCAGCGTCAGTTCGCTGCCGTAGAGGGAGGCTGAATCAGCATTGTCGTAGGTGCGGAGATCGCCGGCCGCGTGGGTGGTGGACTCGATTGGATCGGTGAAATCCTTGTAGAAAGCCGCGATCTCGACGTTGTCGCTACCGCCGTGGTACCACTCCCAGCGAAGGTCGTAGTTGAGAATCTGGGTGGCCTTCAGATTGGGATTGCCGAAGTAGGTGTAGCGATCCTCCGGGTTGATGTAGGGCGCGGCGGCGATTTCGCGCAGGTCCGGTCTGTTGGTGGTCTGACTGAACGCTGTTCGAAGCTGCATGTCTTCGCGGAACGCCCAGGTCAGCGAAGTCGCGGGGAAGAAATCGCCGGTGTCCGACGACGAGTCGGCGGGGTTGGGGTCGATGTAGTCGATGGTCTGGGTCGAAGTTTCGTAGCGTCCGCCGACCATCCATTGCCATCGCGAATTGAAATCGGTGTCCGCCTGCACGAAGCCGCCGACGATTCGCTCGCCCGCGCGGTAGTTGTCGGTCAACGTCGTGGTTTCCTCGAACTTCCAGCCCTTGCGGCCGATGTTCGCGTCCGCGAACGCCTGGTCGATGCCGAGATGTCGGATTCGCTCCCATTCGGCCGAGGAGAAGCCGGGGCTCAGGATGAATCTTCGCAGTCGCGATTCGCGTGATTTGTCGAAATACTTGGCGCCGATCTTGAAGGTCGTGGTGATGGTGTCGCTGAGTTTGACCGGCAACTCGGTGCTCAGGTGGAAATCCCAGGCCGCGTCAGTGAGCGCTTCCCATTGCTGCCCGTTGTATTCGGTGAGAGGCCCGGACAGTTCGTACAGATAGTAGAGCGAGTTGGGCTTGTCGCGCGTGGCCTGCGAATAGGTGAGGCCCCATTCGACGCCGAGATCCCGCAGTTTCGTGAACGTGTGCGTGCCGCTGAGCTGAGCGGTGACGAGCTGGTGGACCTCCCACTCCGTCTCGACAGTGCGGAACTGGTTCTGCTCGACGTCCTGGAATGGCGCGTCGATGTACCGCTTGTCGGTTATGCGAGTGTAGAACAGCGTCGCTTTGACGGTATGCGCATCGCTGGGATTCCACGACATGGTTCCCAGACTGGAGTATCCGATGTCGTTGACAGTCTTCTGCTGGCCGGGGTTCACGGTCTCGCTGAGTACGGTCGCGGGTGAAGAGCCGTACGCCGGGCTGGTGGTGGCCCGGTATTCCTTCGTGTGCTGCCACTTGTTCTCGGCCCGCGCGCCGACCAGGAAGCCGAACTTGCCTACCGGGGTCTGGTAGTTGTCAGCCCAGGAACCGTTCAGGATGAAGTTCGGCGCCAGCGTTTTGTTCTGAGTGTCGAACGTTCGATTCAGGGCCAGGCCCGCCTCGCGGAGCTGCTCATCGCTGAGTTGGTTGGGACCCGGAACCCGACCATTCACCGCCAATGTGTCGAAGACGCCGGGCATATCGCGCAACCCGCCCCCGAATCCGGTCCAGTCGGCACTGTCGCCCTTGTACCAGGTTTCACTCTTGCCGGTCGTCTCGGTGTTGTACTCGGTTGCGAAAGCGAGTTTTGCCTCGCGTTGGGCAGGGATGGCCCGGGTGGTCAGTTGTACCGAGCCACCCGCAAAGTCGGCCGGCAGATAGGGAGCGTAGGTCTTCTGTATGCTCAGCTCTTCCATCACGCCGCTCGGGAACAGGTCGAGGGGGACGACGCGGCGAACCGGGTCGGGGCTCGGCAGCGACGCGCCGTTGAAAAGTGTGCTGGAGTAGCGTTCTCCAAGGCCGCGCACATAGATGTATTTGTCATCGACCACGGTTACGCCGGTGACGCGGGCCAGCGCGTCGACGACGTTTGAATCTCCGGTCACTGCGAAGTCTTCAGCGCTCAGCACGTCCATGACCGATTCGGAAAACCTGGTTTGATCAAGCGCGCCCGTCACGGAAGTTCCGCTGACGAGTATTTCTTCCACCGACGAGTCGGGTCCGACGGCTGGTGTCGAGTCGCTCTTATCTTCGGATATCTGCGCGGCACGCGCGGGAAGTTTGGTTACGTGCTCGTCAGGTGTTTGCGCTGAAACATCGGTTGTTTCGCGGGTTGCGGCTTGTTGCTGCGTTTCCTGAGCCGACGCGTCCGCGGCGGATGCCTCCAACGCGACGAGGCACAGCAGAAAAACAGCTAGAAGCGAGTGTCGTATGATCATTGACAGCTTTCCTTACCCGGGCGACGTAGGACGACCCGGGGCCACGTCGATCGATCATATGGCCCTCGTCGTGTTCGGCGCTGGTTAGGAAAGCAAGTTAAGAGTGTGAATCGACATCGCGCGACAAAAATGCGCCTCGCGGAATCTTAATCGAAAACAGACTGGTTCGTCACAAGACAAGGGCAAGCTCCTCGCGTCTGGGTCGACATGGTGTCGGTCTGGGGATGCAGCACTGGCCGACCTCAGGTTGGTCGGTGCAGGCGCCGAGTCGTCACGATTGCAAGAAACAAGCGGCCGCCCGGGCGGCAGTCGCAGAAAAGTCTGGAGGGTACAATGCGAAGTACGAAACGAATCCATCTTACAGTCGCTGCCATGATGGTAGCGGGAGTGCTCGTAGGACCTACGAGTCGGGCCCACGCCGGAGTCGGCTCCTGCGCCCAGCCTCTGTCGTCTGGCGCCGAGCCGGTTGCCAGCGACTGTTTGTACATATTGAGAGCGGCCGTCGGTTCGGTGACCTGCTCCAACCCTTGTATCTGCGAGCCCAGGGGCACAACGCCTCCCAAGGCCAGCGACGCATTGATGTGTCTTAAGAAGTCGGTAGGAACGGATGTTGCGCTCGACTGTCCCTGCGGAGTTCCCGACTATCAGGCGTCGAAGTACGAGTTCGATCCGGAAACCGACATTCCTGAGCCGCTGATTCGTTCGCGCTTCGTGAAGACGGATTACCTGGGGGCGTTTTCGCAGGACCAGCGCGTCGCAGTCTCCGACTGGACCGCCGACTGGACCGTGGAACTTCACGGCAACCACACAGTCTGGCATCCGGCGACGAATGGGACCTTGAACGGCGCGACGCCTGCGGCCGACGGTCTCTGCCCGTTCGGTACCACCGATATCGGCAACACCGCTCTGCCGAGTCCCTTCTCCGGCACGATGGACATCTGCCAGCTTCCTGCTCGCTACCTGGGCGATCTGGTGCTGACCAACGACAATGTTTACCGTACCGCCTCTTCGGCGTCGGCGGGCACTCTGATCGGCGACGGTGACGCGGCTGGCTCCACGGAGGCAAGCGTGACGCACGCTTCGCTGACGATCGAGCCGGGAACGCTCATTCTCGCAGACGTTGCCGAGAACCTCATCATCACCCGCGGTTCGAAGGTGTACGTCGACGGCACCAAGGACAACGTGGTCTCGATGAACTCACTGCAGCAGTGGAACGCCTGGCTCGCGGGCGGTACCGGTGAAGGTGATCGCCGTTCGTGGGGCGGCTTCGTGATAACCGGTTTCGCAACCTGCAACTTCTGCAACAACCCGGTTACCTGTGATTCCACCATCGAAGGCATCACCGTTCCGATCTACTACGGCGGCACCAATGACGCCGATAACAGCGGCGAAATCTCCTACCTGGAAGTCAGCAACGCAGGCTACGAGATTCCGCCCGTCAACAGCGGTAACGACCTGAACGGGGTCACGCTGTACTCGATCGGTTACCCGACCATCATCAGCTACGTGCAGTCCAACCATTCCGGTGACGATGCCTTCGAGATGTTCGGCGGCACGGTCGTGGTGGATCACGCGGTTTGCACCGGTGCCCAGGACGACAACCTCGACAGCGACACCGGGTTTACCGGCGGCTACCAGTTCGTCGTCGTCAAGCAGTTCTCCGACAAGGGCGACAAGGGCTTCGAGATGGACAACGGGCCGGCCACGCAGGCTTTCCAGGGCCTGACGCCGGTCTCGCGACCGAACTACGTCAATACGACCATCATGAATGCGGCGAACCCGGTGTCCGACAACCCGGTGAACTTGGGCTTCCGTACCTGGACCGGAGCCAACCTGTGGAACGGTCTCGCCATGGGATCGGAAAAAGCCGCGATCCAGACTCAGAACGGCGGCCTGGCTGCGGGCTCCGACCGCGGCGGCGTCCTGTCCGATCCCAACGACGGTCTGATGCAGATCCACAACTGGGCGATCAACAGCACCGGATCACAGTACGGCGACTTCCTCGGCTCCACGCCGTCACCTGCCGACACCAATGCCGACATCGGCACCTGGTATTTTGCCGATCCGAACAACCGATCGATCGCTACGGGCCTCGGCCTGAATGCCTTCGGCTTTCCGCCTCAGGCCCCCTGAGGAAGCGGCGACCGCAGCGGCGGCTG
>CAITLU010000040.1 GCA_903893315.1 uncultured bacterium | reverse complement strand
GCGCGGTCGTTGGGCCGCGCCCCGTTTCCCGTAGCGAAGAGCACGGGCGGGAACTGGTCGGTGCGCGGGCCGTCACGATTCGGCAAGAGCGCCGCCGTGAGAGTCCCGCGTCAGGCGGACGAACCCTTGGTCGATTCGATGGCCGAATGGAGCACGGCTTCAAGCTTGGCTGCTGAAGCGGCCCACGTGTACTTCTCCTCCACCATGCGTCGGCATTGAATCCGGATATCGCTGCGTCGCGATAGCTCCACACGCATGCGTAGGATTCCATCCCGCAGAGCCGGCACGCCCGGGCCATCGAAGAGAAACTCCTTACCCAACTGCGACAGTATTTCCGGAGTGGCCCCGATAGGTGTTCCAAGCACCGGTGTGCCGCAGGCCAGTGCCTCCAGCGTGACCATCCCAAAGCCCTCCATCGACTGTGTAGGGAGAACGAATACGTCCGCAGCCTGGTAGTAAGCCGGCAAGACGGCTTCGTCCAGACGCCCCATCAGTCTGACGTGATCTTGCAGGTTCAGCTTCGTGACCATTTGCCGCAACGGTTCGAGCAAGAGACCGCTGCCGCCGATGATCAGGAGGGTATCTGGATGGCGAGCCACCACTTCGGGCATCGCCTGAACAAGGACGTCAACGCCCATGCGTGGGTGCAGGTTGCGAAGCGTAAAGAGGATGAAGCGCTTGTCCGGCAAGCCGAGCCGCCGCCGGACGGCGTGAATTTCGTCTTGAGGCGGGCAGAATCGCTGCGTGTCGACGCCGGCCGGGACCAACGTGAACTTGCTGTCATCTATTCCATACAGTTGTTGCGCCCATTCCCTGGCGTATTGGCTGAGTGTGACGATCCGCGATGCACTCCGAAGGCCGGCCGCCTCGGCCCAGGCCATTTGCTTGGTCTTTAATCTACTGACTGCGGGATGAATCAGCGTTCCCAGCTGTCCGGAGTTCCACCTCTCGTATTGATGTGCACCGGTCCTGATCTCGTCGGCATGTGACGCGTAGAACATGAAGACCGAGGGGATTTGCTTGCCGAGCACTCGGGATGCCCAGGAAGTCCCCGTGCACGCGCCGGAATGATGCGACAGGATGACTGGGGTGCGCGACTGTCGCATTGAGAAGCGTGCAGCGCGGTATGCCCCCCAGGCCATCGTCACCTGGTTTCCGACGAAACTCTTGGTTCTGCGGCTGCCGAATCGCTGGATTTCCAGGTTCGCCACGTCGTGGACGAGTTCCTCGCCGTTTGTCCACGGTGCGGCTGCAGTCACTTGGTGTCCGCGTTGTGCCAGCGCCAGGCACAATTCCAGTGCCACGCGCCGGGTGCCTCCCATGGCTTGCGTCGTGGGCAGGTCACCCAGGCTGAGGATTGGAAGTCTGCCAGGCTTCATCGCGTCGTCTTGTCCGTATCCTGCGGCACCTGATGTGTCACGCCATCCGATCCATGACCAAAGTTTTGTGCGACACTGTCCCACCGGTACGCTGAGCCCAAGCGCCATTAGGAACCGAGTATCGGCAACCAGGCTGCCTTAGTGGAGACATACGTTGCGCGTATCGGGCTCCGTTCGCAGGTTTCCCGATATTCGTCAAATTGCGGACCGCTCAGCGCGGGATGTCTGGCCGGCTCACGCCTGCGGTGCGCTTCGGTTTCGGGGTTCGATGGTGAAGGGCTCTTTGCCGCGGCCGACTGAACGAACGAAAGTGTGAACGGATGTCGAACGGCAGCGAATCTCCATGTCTGCTCGTCAGGTCTCGGCTGACTTTTCCACGTCAGTGCGGCAATGGGAGATTGCGCCGCGCCCGGGGGTATGTAGCCGCTCACGCCGCACTCTTGCGGGGTCGTGAGCACCTCGTGTTCAACCTTTTCCGTTGAGGGGAATCCGCATTCTCGGTTGCGAGCCGGTAACAATCAGAATGCGCAATAGTGCCGTCGATCTCGTTAAAGGTTTCTGCATGCTCCTGGTGGTGGGGCATTTCAGTCCACCCGCCGCACCGGCGTGGTCAGGGCTGCTGCACGACTTCATCTATACCCTTCACATGCCAGTGTTCATGGCGATGTCCGGGTACCTGTATGCTGCTTCAAGTGACCGCAGGGCGACGGCACTGGTCCTGAAAAAGAAGTTCCTGCGCTTGATGGTGCCGTACTTTTGCTTGTCGGTGCTGATAACTACCGTCAAGTTGGCGGCATCTCAACTTGTGACGCTCGAAAACGCGGGTGATCCACTTACGTATTTGCGGGTTTTCTACCTTCCCGAAGCTGCGTAGTTCCTCTGGTTCATCTACACCCTGTTACTTATCTTCGTCGTCGTGGCGCTGACTCGGTCGCTGCCTCGTCGGCTGGTATTCCTGGTGCCACTGGCAGTCATCATCTACTTGGTTCCGGCCGAATTTCCCAAGGTGATGTTTTTGGACGAATTCAAGGCGATGTTTGTCTTCTTCCTGGCAGGCATGCTCTTGCGAGAGTACCAAGCGAATCTACCGTTGCTTGCGCTCTGGTTCCCGGTGACGCTGGTCTTTGCTCATGTCGCCCTGTTCGTGGCTTCCAGCTGCTCTCCCGGCGCGACCATGTGGTTAGCCTTGAACCTGGCCAGGGGACTCGCAAGCATCGCGTACCTCTACGGACTCTTCCTTCAATACCAACGGCAGGGGCGCTGTGTGGAGCTGTTTGCGATCATCGCGAACCATGTCACGCCGGTCTACCTGCTTCACACGTGGTGCATGGCGCCGGTGAAGTACGTGATGCTCAGGAACGTCGGAGTGGCGACCACGCCCTCCTTCCTTCTGTCGGCATTCGTCGTGGTGGGCTGTGGCGTCGCAGTTCCCATTCTGATTTCCAAGAGCGTGTTTGCTCGGAACGTTTGGGCGCGGCGGCTCCTGCTGGGCGAGGGCTGGGAATGATCGGCGGAAATAGTCCTGCCGGTTAGCGCCGGAAGATCTCGCTTGTCATACCGTAACTCCCGGGTACGGTGGGCGCAGCGTGGCTTGAATGCACTTGGATGAGAGACTTGTATGAATTTCGCGAACAGGGTCTCCGCTGCGAACAGGGATCGCAAGTGGAGATTGTTCCTTTCCCATTTTGCGCCGACCGCTCAGATGCTCGTTCTCGATGTAGGGTTTTCCGACAGGGAGTATTCGGGCAACGATAACTACATCGAAAAGCATTACAGCTACCCGGAGAAGCTGACTGCGTTAGGAATCGATGAGCCCTCGGAGTTCCTGAGCCGCTACCCGCTGGTCAGGGCGGTGCGCTACGATGGTCGCCGGTTCCCGTTTGCGGACAAGGAATTTGACCTGTGCTGGTCGAATGCGGTCATGGAGCACGTTGGCGATGCGGAGGCGCAGGTGGACTTCCTGAAGGAGATCAAGCGAGTCTCCAGCCGCGCGTTCATCACCACGCCGAACCGCTACTTCCCCGTGGAAGTGCATACACTCACTCCGCTGTTGCACTATCTACCGAAAGCGATCTTCGATCGGTACCTGACCCTGATTGGAAAATCGTGGGGGACTGGAGACTATATGCATCCGCTTTCGCGGTCCGACCTCAAAAACCGGCTTTCGCAGGCCGGAATAGACCGTTATCGCCTGGTCTCCAACAAGTTTGCAGGGTTGACCTTGGACTTTGTGGTGTTGGCGGATTTCGACGGGGTCCTGTGAATGGCCGTGAGTGCTCTGGTCGGCGGCGGGCACTTACCATTGACCGTGGAGAGTGCGAAGGTTTGAAGGCAATACGGCAAGTATGCGGCTTCAGTTCTTGATCCCGAGGTAGAGCACGCCGCCTATCCTCAAGGCGTTCAATATGGGGTCTATCGCTTTGCCTACCCCGCCCAGGAGGCCGGTGTACTTGTGTTGCCATCGGCCGGTTATGGTGGACACTTCCCTGAACCCGCATTGTTTAGTCAAGGTGGTGAGTGTCTTGGGAGTGTAATAACCGACATGTGAATAGATGACTCCCTCCGGAGGCTTGACGAATCTCTTGAGCCCCGTCCACCTGTACGCGAGGAAGTGGGGCGAACTTATTGACGGTACCTCTATCAGCAGGAGTCCATTGTCACGCAGGTGGTACTTCGCTGTCTCCAGGACGCTAGCGGGGTTGGGGATGTGTTCAAGAACCTGGATGAAGGAAATGATGTCGAAGGAATTTTCGGGGAACATTTCCCTGCTGTAGCGTCCCCTGACAATCGTCGCGCCGGTTTTTTCGGAAGCGTAGGACGAGAGCGCTCGACTGTCCTCTACGCCGTAGCAGTCGAGACCTTTTTGGGAACACAAATAGAGAAAGTGTCCATCTCCACAACCGACGTCCAGGACCATGCCCGTGGCTCGGTACGCGATGACGCGCTCGCAGATGTCAGCCAAGGCGCGGCGTCTCTGGGGATACATGAACTCGTGGCCTTTGTTGACGAAATCAAGTGAATATGAGTCCTCGTAACTGGTTACGACGGTAAACTCGCCTGGTCCAGGGTACTGCGCTACAAATCCGCAGGTCCGACACTTGTAGAGCTTTACGTAGCCGTCGAACCAAATCCTGAACATGTCGGGCTTGGCTTCGCCGCAAACGCCGCAGGAAGTTCCTTGCGTGTTGTTTCCCATTTTGGTCTCACCGTTGAACATGGAATCTGTGCCATGTGCACTGAGTGCTCTCGTGTCACTCTGTTTCGCCCAAAGGAACCAGGGGAAATCGCCCCTGTTTTTCGAGAGACTCGTCGTTTGTAAACGCGCAGCGCTTGACCCCGCCCGTCTCCCGCGTCCCTGACAGCTCTCCCGTCTGATCGCAGTTCCCGCCACGACCGCGCGCTGCTACTTGCGGCGCCGCAGAAAATCGTCGACGGCCAGTCCGAGTTCGTCCAGCCGCACGCGCTGGTGTGCGGCGCCGGGCGGCAGGGACTCTATGATGCGGCGGAAGTAGGGCTTGTCGACGCGCGGTTCGACGATGACGATGATGCCGTAGTCGGTCGGTGTGCGGATCAGGCGGCCCATCATCTGCTTGAGCCTGAGCAGCATGCGCGGCAACTGGTAGTCGCTGAAGGCGCGGCTGCCGCGGCCGAACAGCACTTCGGCTCTTCGCAGCAACAGCGGATCGCCGGGCACGTCGAAGGGCAATTTCTCGATGATGACGGCCTGGCAGGCGTCGCCGGGAATGTCGATGCCCTGCCAGAATGAGCGAGCGCCGAGCAGCACCGCGCGCGGGCTGTCCATGAAACTGCGTACCAGTTCGTGCGGATCGCTGTTGCCGGCGGCGGGCGTCATCACGGTGATCCCGTCGTCGGCGAGGCGGCCGCCGAGCAGGTCGGCGACGCGGATCATGCGGTCACGGCTGGTGAACAGGCCCAGGGTGCGGCCGCCGAGCTTGCGCGCGACGATCGCGGTTGCGCGTGCGGTGCGATCGACCAGTGCCGCCTGATCGGTGGCGTCCGACACGAACAGGATCTGAAGATTGCGCGGGTAGTCGAACGGACTTTCGACCGCGGGAAAGATCCGGTAGCGAGGTCCGGCCTCGCGCGCCAGACAAAGTTCGCGCACGGCTCCGTCTTCCTCTCCGCCCACCGCGAGCGTGGCCGAGGTGGCAAAGAGTGTTTCGGCGCGCTCCAGCACGTGTTCGCGAAAATCGTCGGCGGGCAGCACCGGTGTGGCCATGAAACGCCACGACGCGGCGCTGGTGCGCGCCAGACCTCGCAGACGAAATACGTACATCTCGGATTTCGGATAGGGCAGGGCGTGTTCGAGCACTGCCGCCGACTCTTCGAGAACTTCGCGAAGTCGCGCTCCCGGTGAATCGGCGTCCTCGCTGCCGCCGCCGAAGCGCAGCGCCAGCGCCTTGATGTCACGCGCGAGTTCGAGCGCGGCGTCGATGATCTCCTTCCACTCCGGGCCGGGACCGCCGGGCGGAATCAGCAGCTCGTCGCGGCCGAACTGGAAAGCCTGTTCGCCGCCTTCGCTCTTGACCACCGCGCGCGCCGCTTCACCTACTTTGGCCACGCAAGCCAGCGCGTGGCGCGCTCGCACCTGCGTTTCATCGTCGTCGGCCAGCGGCGCTGAGCCGCGCATCCCGAGGATCTCTTCGAGGCGATGCGCCAGTTCGACGCCTTCGGCGCTGCGGGCGTAGGCGCCGTCTGCCTTGTCGACGAGTTCGTGGGCCTCATCGAGAATCAGGTGACGAAGCGGCGGATAATCGGGAGGCCAGCGCAGCAGCAGGTCGTGGTTCACGACTGCGAGTTCGGCGGCTTCGAGGCGGTGCCGGGCGCTGCGGAATACGCAGTGGCCGCCTGCGGTCTCGCAGGTCTGGCGACGGCACTCGTCGGCGTCGGCGCTGGTGACTTCACGGGCGCAGCGCTCGAATACCGGATTGATCTGGTAGAGCACGGTCGGGATGCGGTCGATCTCTCCGTGGCTGGCACTGCTCGAGAAAGCGGCCAGCAGCGCCGATGCGAACGCTTCGTCGTTGTCGAGCGAAGGTCCCTGACTTTGCCGTGAAGTAAGAAAGCGATCGAGGCGGCGCCGGCAAACGTAGTTGGCGCGGCCCTTCATGACCGTGTAGCGCAGGTCCGGATAACCGAGCAGGCGGGCAGCAGCCGGAATGTCTTTTTCGAGAAGCTGGGTTTGCAGCAGCTTGCTCGACGTCGAGAGGATTACCTGGCGTCCGCTGTGGCGCGCAAACGGGATGGCCACCGCAAGGTAGGCCAGCGTCTTGCCGATGCCGGTGCCGGCCTCTCCGGTGGCGACGGTCTTGCCGTCCGCGCTGGCGAAGCAATCGAAGACGTGGCTGAAAAACTCGAGCTGCCGGGGCCGGAACTCGTAGCTTGGCAGTACTGTGCGGACCTGTTCGACATCGCGCAGCCGGGCTTCGATCGCAGATTTGACGAAGGGCACCGGAGACAGCGAGACGTCAGTCTGGGCGGAAATAACAGAGGCCGTCTCCGGGCTGCGCTCCGTGAAAGTGAATCCCACCGCTGCGTCGATGCGCTCGCGCCACGGCGAAGCGGGATAGAAGTGGAGCAGCGCCGCGGCCGCATTGGCGGGCGCAGGTGAGCCGCGTTGCGACTCTCCGAGCACGTTGACCACCACCCGCAGCATGTCCAGAGCGTCGTCGAGAGCCCGGTGCCGCTCGCCGCGCCCGAGTTTGTCGCGGCAGAATGTGTCGAGCTTCATGTTCGGGCTGTCCGGATAGACCAGCGCCAGCAATTCGACCGTGTCCAGGAAGGCGTGGCTGCCGAAGCGCCCGTTGATTCCCTGGGTGAGCCAGCTCTTTTCGAAGGCTGCGTTGTGAGCCACCACCGGCGCGGCACCGACAAACTTGTCGAGCGCGGGTCCGACCACGCCGAGCGGCGGCGCACCTGCGACATCTTTCTGTGTAATTCCGGTCAGACGTTTGATGAAAGGGCTCAGCTCGTGCGTCGTATGCACAAAGGAATTGAAGACGCGTGCGAAATGCTGACCGGGCTCGATGACGATCGCGCCCGCCTCGATGAGTTCGTCGCTTTCCGGATCCAGACCGGTGGCTTCGAAGTCGAGGAAGCAAAGAGGGCCTCTCTCGACCAGCATCTGCGTGAGGTCGGGGTCCAGCCCGAGCGCCTCCAGGTCGATCCGGAATTCGAATTGATCGGTAGGCTCCAGGGACAGCTCTTCTTGAAGGGCCGCCAAGCCCGCGGTGCTGTGCACCGTGGGTAGCTATACGAGGCGAAGGGCCGAGGCCACCCAGACGCGGGGCGTTTCGGCCGTTTGGTGCGCTAGCGGAAAAATGACGTCCGGCGAACGGGCAACTGACCGAGCGCTGCGCATAACGAGACGGCGCAAGCGGCGCGGCAACGCGGAAGTGGAATGAGTGGTCGAACAAACGCTGGTGGCTCGGGAGTCGCGGCGCGAATCAACGGGAAACAGGCTCGCATGATGATTGATGTGACGACAACGAAGATACCGGATGCGGGCGATATCCCGTCCTTTCGCGCGCGGCTCGAGCCCAGCGGGTCGGAGAATGGGACGGTGTTCATGTCCGGCGCTTTTGACGGTTACGAACTCGACAGGATCAGAGACAAGGCCCTCTACGGCGTTGGATCGGTACGGATCAACGTCGATGGGCTGGCCAGAGGTGAAGCGGAGAGCCGCGTGGCCTCGCACCTTGCAGCCTTGGTGAAGCGCGGCGTGAAGATCTTCGTGAGCGTTCAGTAAGTGCGCGAAGGTCCGGCGGCGCCGGGCGGGAAAGCCGCTGCGGTGGCCGCGACGAAGTGCCGGGCCGCGGCCTCGATGTCGGCCTGCGCCCAGATTGCGCCGATGGTTCCGATCGCATCGGCGCCGGCGGCCGCGATTTCAGCTGCCTGCGCGGGGCCGATACCGCCGATTGCCACCAGCCGCAGGCCCGCGTCGTGAGCGGCTCGCGCTGCTTCGGCCAGGGCCGTGGTTCCCTTGGGAAGACCGAAAGCCCGCTTCGATGCGGTGTCGTAGACCGGGCCGAACTGGACGTAATCGAGACTTACAGCGTCAGCAGCTTCGATTTCTTCCCGCGAATGCACTGAAAGTCCGATCAACAACTTTTCGCCGGTCATTCTGCGGGCGTGTTCGACGCTGAACCCGTTGCCCGGCAGATGCACCCCGTCGGCGCCGCTGGCCAGTGCCACGTCCACTCTGTCGTTGACGATCAACGCGGCATCGAAATCGCGCGTCAGCGGCCTCAGCAACGCCGCGCTTTCGTAGAGGTTGCGAGCGCTGCGCTCCTTGGCGCGCAGTTGCACCCAGCGCACACCGCCCTCCAGCGTGAGTCTGGTACGTCGCAGCAGCTCGGCTGGGTCGGCGAAGTGGCCGGTGACCAATATCAGGCGAGGCAGGCGCGACCGGGCGGATTCGCGTGAGTCCGGCTCCGGCGTCTCGCGCGACGGCACGTTCAACTGAGCAGGTCGGTCAGCGGCGAAGAGGCGGTTGCGTACAGACGTTTGGGCATGCGTCCGGCCAGATAAGCCGCGCGTCCGGCTTCGACGCCGAGTTTCATCGCGTGGGCCATCAGCAGCGGATTCCTGGCACCGGCGATGGCGGTGTTCATCAATACCGCGGTGCAGCCCAGTTCCAGCGCCAGCGCCGCGTCCGACGCGGTGCCGACTCCGGCGTCGACGATAACCGGCACCGAACTCTGTTCGATGATGATGCGGATGTTGTACGGGTTGCGGATGCCAAGCCCCGAACCGATCGGCGCGGCCAGCGGCATGACGGCCGCGCAGCCGAGTTCCTCGAGGCGCTTGCAGGCCACCGGATCGTCGGTGACGTAGGGCAGCACGTCGAAGCCTTCCTTGACCAGGACCCTGGCCGCTTCAATGGTGGCCGAGACGTCCGGAAAGAGAGTCTTTTCGTCGCCGATCACTTCGAGTTTGACGAGTTTGCCGATGCCGGCTTCGCGGGCCAGGCGGCAGGTGCGAATAGCGTCGTCGGCGGTGTAGCAGCCGGCGGTGTTGGGCAGGATCGTGTAACGCTTCGGGTCGATGTGATCGAGGAGGTTGGGCTTCCCGGGATCGGTGATGTTCACGCGGCGCACCGAAACCGTGACGATTTCGGCGCCCGACGCTTCAATGGCCAGCCGCGTCTGCTCGAAGTCTGCGTACTTGCCGGTGCCGACCAGCAGTCGTGATCGGTAACTGCGCCCGGCGAGTTGAAAGGAATCCAAGGGTTCGTTCTGCACGCTCAGCCTCCACCGACGAAATGGACGATCTCCAGCGCGTCGTTCTCGCGCAGCGGCGTCGCCGCCCAATTGTCTGCACGCAATATTTCGCGGTTGTACTCGACAGCAACGCGGCGACCGGCCAGTCCGAGACTTGCCACCACGTCAGCCACGCTCAGACCTTCATCGATCTGCCTGTCTTCGCCGTTGATGCGCACGCGCACAGCGGCCTGAGTAGCGCCGAGGGTCTGGTTTTACAACTTCGAGGTGCCTTGGTATTGCGCGACATGGCCGCAGGAGCGGCTCCCTCCAGTATTCCCGTCGCTCGCATCGACAGCGGCGCTTTGGTCTCGAACTATCACGAGGCCCGGCGTCTCGTAGGCGATCGCGTTGCCGTCATGGCGATGGTCAAGTCCGACGCCTACGGGCACGGCGCTCTCGGTTGTGCTGCGGCTCTGGCCCGCGCCGGTTGCTCGGTTTTCGGTGTGGCTACGTGGGTCGAGGCCGCCGAGCTTGCTCCGCTTCTCGCCGCTGCTGCGCCGCTCGCGCGTCTGCTGCTGTTTGGCGGCATCCTGCCGAGCGATGCCGAGGCCGTGGTCGAGACCGGCGCCGAAGTGGTCACCCAGGAGCTTGCGGTGGTCGAGGCTCTGGCCGCACGCGGCCGGGCTACCGGTCGCGAGGTGTCGGTCCACGTCAAGATCGACACCGGCATGCACCGTCTAGGTATCGACCCCGGCGACGCCGTGGCTTTCGTGCGCCGCATCGGCGCTTTGCAGGGCGTACGCGCGGTCGCGATCTGCTCGCACTTCGCCCAGGCCGAGTCGGTGACCGGTGAAGTGACTGCCGGCCAGCTCGAGGGACTGCTGCGCGCCGATCGAGCGCTGCGCGAGGCCGGCCTCGGGCTTCCCCGCCACATGGCCAACAGCGCAGCCATCATGACCCGAAAGGAAGCACACCTGGACATGGTGCGGCCCGGCATCATGCTCTACGGTATCCACCCCGACGCCGGACTCAGAGGGCGCGCCGTGCTGCGGCCGGTGATGCGCCTGCAAGCGTGCGTCGTGCGGGTTGCCGATATCGCGGCAGGTGAAGGAGTGAGTTACGGACACACCTATCGCACCGCGGCGGTGACACGGGTGGCGACGGTGCGCTGCGGTTACGCTGACGGCTATTCGCGCCACCTGAGCAATCTGGGGACGGTGCTGGTGGAAGGACGCGAAGCTGCGGTGCTGGGTCGGGTGTGCATGGACCACACGATGATCGACGTGACCGGCATCGAAGGGGTCCGCGTCGGCAGTGTCGCGACGATGTGGGGCGGCGGGATCTGTGTAGAGGATATGGCCGCGCGGGCCGGGACGATTGCGTACGAACTGGTGGCGCGGGTAGGCAAGCGGGTGCAACGGATCATGGAGTGACGGTGCTGCCCAGGCGCGGCGCCGCGAATACGAATTCCACGAATACGAGCGCGACGAGAAGCGCAAGGATGAGCAGGAAATGACCAACGGCAAGTGCGCGGTGCGTACCGCGCTTCTGAGCGTCAGTGACAAACAGGGTCTGGTGGACTTCGCGCGCGGCCTGGCCGAACTCGGAGTGAAGATCCTTTCGACCGGAGGCACGGCGCGTTCGCTTCGCGAGGCCGGGCTCTCGGTGATCGACGTCAGCGAGCACACCGGGTCGCCCGAGATTCTCGACGGCCGCGTCAAGACCCTGCACCCGCGGATTCACGGCGGCATCCTCGCGCGCCGTGGCGATCCTTCTCACGTCGCGCAGATCGCCGAGCAGAAGATCGAGCCGATCGACCTGGTGTGCGTCAATCTCTACCCGTTCGCCGAAGTCACCGCGCGCGGTTGCAGCTACGAAGAAGCGATCGAGAACATCGATATCGGCGGTCCCTCGATGGTGCGCTCGGCGGCCAAGAACCACGCCGACGTTACCGTCGTTGTCGAGCCCGGCGACTATGACGGCGTGCTCGAAGAACTGCGCGGCAGCGGCGAGGTGTCGCTGGCCGCGCGCCGGCGCCTGGCCCGCAAGGCTTATCGGGCTACTGCCGCCTACGACGGGATGATTTCCGATTGGCTCGGACGCGATGCGCTGCGCGACGACAAAGGCCCGGCCGAGTTCGGCGAGACCCTGCACCAGCAGTGGCAACTCGTGCAGGGGCTGCGCTACGGCGAAAATCCCCACCAGCGCGCGGCTTTCTATCGCGCTCCGCACATCGAAGGCGCGTCGATCGCCGCTGCCCGCGTCCTTGGCGGCAAGGAACTTTCCTACAACAACATCGTCGACGCCGACGCCGCGTTGCAGTTGGTGATGGAGTTCGACGAACCGGTCTGCGTCGCGATGAAGCACACCAACCCGTGCGGAGTGGCGGTGGCGGCCAGCGCGCGTGAGGCCTTCGAGAAGACCCGGCGCTGCGATCCGGTGTCGATTTTCGGCGGCATCGTCGGCTTCAATCGTGAAGTGGATCTGGCGGTTGCCGAAGCGATGAAAGACGTGTTTCTCGAAATCGTGCTGGCGCCCTCGTTCACGCCCGAGGCCTTGGAACTCTTCAATTCGACCAAGAAGCTGCAGGGTGTTCGCCTTCTCGAAGTCGACGCGCGCCGGCGCGGCGGAGAAGCGGCCTTCGACATGAAGAGAGTGCTCGGCGGTCTGTTGGTGCAGACCCGCGACCTGGCGGGATCGCACGCGGCCGAGTGCAAGGTCGCGACCACGCGGCAACCGACCGCCGCCGAACTTCGCGCCCTCGATTTCGCCTGGAAGATCTCCAAGCACGTCAAGTCGAACGCGATCGTGCTGGCTCACGAGGACCACGTCGTCGGGGTCGGGGCCGGCCAGATGAGCCGCGTCGATTCGGCGCGTCTGGCGGTGGCCAGAGCGCGTGAGCACGGCCTGAAGCTGGAAGGGTGCGTGGTTGCGTCGGATGCGTTCTTTCCGTTCCGCGACGGCCTCGACGTCTGCGCCGCGGCCGGTGCTACGGCGGTGATCCAGCCTGGCGGCAGTATGCGCGACGGCGAAGTGACGGCCGCGGCCGACGAACACGCGATGGCGATGGTGCACACCGGCGTGCGCCACTTCCGCCACTAGGATTGCGGCGTGAAGCGATGAAGGTCCTGGTCGTCGGCAGCGGTGGACGCGAGCACGCTCTTGCATGGAAGATCGCCGGCGATCCGCGTGCGCCGCAGGTGTTCGCGGCGCCCGGCTCGGATGCAATAGCTGCGGTTGCCAGGTGCGTGGCGATCGAGGCCACCGACATCGCGGGGCTTGTCGCGTTCGCCGAACGCGAAAGCATCGATCTGACCGTGGTCGGTCCGGAGGCGCCGCTGGCTGCCGGCATCGTCGACGAGTTTCGCGCGCGCGGCCTGCGCATTTTCGGACCTGACCGCGCCGGCGCGCAGCTCGAAGCTTCCAAGGCTTTCACCAAACGTCTGCTCGTGGACGCCGGAGTGCCGACCGCTGCCTACGGCGAGTTTACCGAAGCGGCTGCGGCGCGTGCTTTCGCGCGCGAGTTGGGCTTTCCGCTGGTGGTCAAGGCCGACGGTCTGGCGGCAGGCAAGGGCGTGGTGATCTGCGCCGACGCCGCCGAAGCCGATCGTGCAATCGACGAAATGCTCGAAGGCGGCGCGTTCGGCGAGGCCGGCCGTCGCATCGTCGTCGAGGAGTTCCTGGTCGGTGAAGAGGCCTCCTTCATGGCCATCACCGATGGACGCACCGCGCTGGCGCTGGCCACGTCGCAGGACCACAAGCGCATCTTGGACGGCGACCAAGGACCGAATACCGGCGGCATGGGCGCCTATTCGCCGGCGCCGGTGGTGACCGACGCCATCCACGACGAAGTCATGCGCCGGGTGATCCGTCCCACCGTGGCCGCGCTGGCGGCGCGCGGTATCGACTTCCGCGGGGTTCTCTACGCCGGCCTGATGATCTCCGAATCCGGCATCAAGGTGCTCGAATACAACGTGCGCTTCGGCGATCCCGAGTGTCAGGCCATCATGCTGCGCCTGCGTTCGAGCCTGCTCGATCTGATCGACGCGGCCATCGACCGGCGTCTGGACGAGGTGAGGCCGCAGTGGGATAGCGCGACTTCGCTGTGCGTGGTGATGGCGGCGCCGGGTTATCCGGGTGAGGTTCGCAAAGGCGACGTGATCGAAGGTCTCGACGAGCGCGGTGCTTCGGCCGACGCCCTGGTGTTCCACAGTGGCACCAGGCGCGACGCTGCGGGACATTGGGTGACGTCGGGAGGCCGCGTCCTGGGTGTGTGCGCGAGCGGCGCGCGCGCAGCGGACGCCGCGGCCAGGGCGTACGGCGCGATCGCTGGTATTTCGTGGAACGGCGTGCAGTTTCGTCGTGACATCGCGTGGCGCGCCATCGAAAGAGAACGCGACGGCCTGCGCAGTTCGAACTAAGGAGACGCAGACGATGACCCGCAAGACCTCCGGACCTGCCGCGAATACTCCGCCGAAACGCTCTGCCGGCTCGGCGCCCAAGGCCTCGACGCGCAAGAGCGTCAAACCGCTGGTCGCGATCCTGATGGGAAGCGCCAGTGATCTCGACGTGATGAGCGAGGGCGCCAAGGTTCTCGAAGACTTGGGTATCGCTCACGAAGTGGTGGTGACTTCCGCGCATCGCTCGCCGTTGGAAACCGCCGAATACGCGCAGGCGGCCCGCGATCGCGGACTCCAGGTGCTGATCGTCGGCGCCGGACTGGCCGCGCATCTGGCCGGGGCGGTTGCGGCTCACACGACGTTGCCGGTGCTCGGTGTGCCGCTCGAGTCGGGTCCGCTTCGCGGCATGGACGCACTGCTCGCGACCGTGCAGATGCCGGCCGGAGTGCCGGTGGGAACGCTGGCGATCGGTGCCGCGGGTGCGCGCAACGCGGCGCTGCTGGCTGCGCAGATCCTGGCTCTTTCCGATCCGCGTCTGGCGCGGGCTCTGTCGGTTCGCAAGGCCGAGATGACGGCTGCCGTTCCGGGTCTGCTGCGACGTTTCCCCGAGGGCAAGTAGCTGGTTGCTTCCGCTCCAGTGTCCGCAGAAGTCGTTGCGCCTGCCACCGGCGGGGTTTTCGCGGCCGCACTCGATGCCGCCTCACGCTGCGCGATCGACGCCGGCGCAGCCGCCTTGCGGCGCGGCGGAATCGTCGTCTATCCCACCGAAACCGTATACGGGCTCGGGGTCGACGCGCGCAGCGGCGAAGCGTTGTCGCGACTGCTTGGGCTCAAGGGCCGCGACGGCGGCCGCGGCATGTCGGTGCTGGTCGGCGATCTTGCGATGGCGTCGCGGTTGCTCGCCGCGGAGCCTCCCGCCGGTGCGCTGGCGCTGGCCCGGCATTTCTGGCCGGGGCCGCTGACGTTGGTGTTGCCGGCCGCTGCGGATGTGGCGCCGCAACTGCGCGGCGCCGGCGGCGGTATCGGACTTCGTTGCAGCAGCGACCCTTGGGCGCGTGCGCTGGTCGAGGCCTTCGCTGCTCCGGTGACCTCGACGTCGGCCAATCCGAGCGGCGCCGAACCGGCCCGCAGCGCGTCGCAGGCGCGGGCCTGTTTCGCCAGCGGCGTCGACGTTTTCGTTGACGGAGGCGTGCGCAGCGGCAGCGCCGTTTCCAGTGTAGTTGAGTTTTTGCAGGGGCGTGCGTATCTGCGCCGCGTCGGCGCCATCGACGCCGCGGCGATCGCCGCCGTTACCGATCTCACGGAGGAATCACTTGGCTAGGTTTCGCCCTCTACGCGGCATCCGATATTCGCCTTCTCTTGTTGGTGCTCTCGATGGTGTGGTGGCGCCTCCCTACGACGTCATCAGCCCCGCCGAGCGTGACGCGTTCTACGACGCCAATCCGTTCAACTGCACGCGCCTGATCTTGAACAAGGACGGGCACGACGAAGCGGCCCGGCAGTACCGTGCGTGGCTCGACCAAGGAGTTCTCACGCGCGACCAGGCGCCGGCCTTCTATCTGTACAGCCAGGATTTCGAGGCAGGCGGACCGCGCCGTCGTATTGGCGTACTCGGCGCCTTGGCCTTGGAGCCGTATTCGACCGGCGTCGTGCTGCGCCACGAAAACACCTTCGCGCACCACAAACGCGACCGCCTCGAACTCACCAAGAGGGTGAAGGCCAATCTGAGCCCGATCTTCTGCGTGTATTCGAAGCCGGGGTTTGTTCCCGAGCCCGACGGCGGCTGGGACAGCAAGCCCGAGATCGACGTGATGCTGCAAGGCGTGCGTCATCGCGTGTGGGGTGTTCGCAGCGCGCAGGGAGTGGAAACGATCCGCGCTGCGATGGCCGACCAGGCTCTGTTCATCGCCGACGGCCACCATCGTTACGAAACCGCGCTGAACTACTACTACGAGTGCGTTTCGAGCGGCGCCGAGCCGCCTCAGGACAACGACGCTCCGGATGACGACCGCGCGCCGGCCGCCCACGTGCTGGCCTTCCTGGCGACCTTCGAGGATCCGGGGATGGTCATCCTGCCGACTCACCGCGAGCTCATCTCGTCGGGCGGCGCCGATGCGGCCGCACTCGAGCGTGCGCTGGCCGAGTCGTTCAAGGTCGAGCGTTTTGCGAACGACGGGGCCGGCACCGAAGCGTTGCTGTCGGCGCTCGGCGCAGCGGCTAAGGACACCCACGCGTTTGCGATCGCGATGCGCGGTCTCCCGCACCTGCTGCTGGCGACGCGCACCGTGAGTCACGACTCAGGTTCTTCGCTGAGTGAGCTCGACGTCACGGTTCTGCACGACGACATCCTCGGGCGGGCGCTGTCGGCCGCCGGCGGCAAGGAAAACAAACTGGCCTACTCGATCGACCCTCGCGCGCTGATCGCAAGGGTGCGTTCGGGAGAACTCGAAGGCGCTTTCGTGATGAACGCCACCCGCGCTGAACAGATGGCCAACGTGTGCAGGGCCGGCGAATTGATGCCGCACAAGTCCACGTACTTCTACCCGAAGCTGCTGACAGGGCTGGTCTTTCACGCCCTGGAGTAGCGCGGCGGGGAGCCGTGTGATCGACGCAGCAGCGCCGACGCCGCAGGGATGCCCGCGGCGTCGGTGCTGCTGCGTCTGTTTTGAGCGGGAGCCGGTCTGCGCCCCGTCATGAGCCGCCCGGCGGCTACTCTACGTCTTCGCCGAAATGGGCGCGGGCGATGCGGGCTTTCAGGTATTCCAGGGTGCCGAGATCCTCGATGATGTCGCCGCCGGTGTCGTAGAAGAAGATCTCGCCGTCTTTGTTGCGGCCCACCGCGACCAGCCATTCGAGCTCGTCACGATCTTCCAAAAGGTAGTTGATGGCCTGCGAGACGCCCTTGCCGGGAATGATGGTGATTTTGGCGCGAGGGCTGACGGGAGACTTGGCTTCGGGACTTTTCTTTTTCATCTTTGCCGGTTCTCCCGGGTGCGCTGGCAGGCGAGCCTAAGAGCGGGTCGGGCTCATGTCAACTCCAGGGTGCACACGGTTTCGACATGGAACGTGTGTGGAAAAAGGTCGATCGGGTCGGCCTGGAGCAGGCGATACCCGTGTTCGCTGAGCACTCGCAGGTCACGCGCGAGCGTCGGCGGGTTGCATGAGACGTAGACGATACGGCCGGGTTGCAGCAGTGCGACGGGCGTCACCGCGTCGCCGAGTCCGCTGCGTGGAGGATCGACCACCAGAACGTCGGGGCGTTCGGCATCGCGCTCCAGGTAGGTCTTGGCGGCGGCTGCGACGAAGCGCAATCCCGGCACGCGGGCGTCTTCGACCGCGCGGCGTCCGGCTTCGATCGCGCTTCGATCTTCATCGACGGCGATGACCCGCGCCGCGCTGCGCGCGAGCGCGAAGGAGAAGTTGCCTGCTCCCGCGAAGAGTTCGAGTACGCGCGGCGCTTTTCCCTGCAACGCGGCATCGACCACTTTGGCGACCAGCAGGCGGTTGCCGGCAGTATTGACCTGACCGAACGAAGCCCCAGGAAGTTCTACGCGCACGCCGTCGGCAACTTCGAAGCGGCGCCCGATTTCCCCCCACTGACGTTGCCATCCGCGGCCCGACAGTACCGCGCCGCGCACGGCCGTGGTCGGATCCTCGACCATCTCGCGGGTTGCCAGCGTGTCGGCGTGGCGAAGCCGGCCCTTGCTCTGCAAAGCCAGCACGATACCCGGCAGCAGTCCGCGCGTCGCGATTTCGACACGGTTGATGTCCGTCTTCAGACGCGCGACGAAACGTTCCACCTCGGGCAGTGCCTGGCGGATGCGAGACTCAGCCAGCAGGCAATCGGCCACCGGCACCAGACTGTTGCTTCGGGCCTGATAGAAACCGATGCGACCGCGCTCGAAGCGCAGGCTGAGCCGATTGCGGTAGCCGAGGGTCTGGGGCGAAGGGGTGACTTCAAGAACGTTCGGGCTGTCGATTCCGCCGATGCGTTCGATCGCGTCGATGATCGCGCGCTGCTTGGCGCTCAACTGGGCCTGGTAGTCGATGTGCTGCCACGGGCAGCCGCCGCAGGTGTCGACGATGGGACAGGGCGGCACGACCCGCACCGAACCGGGTTCGAGCACCTCGATCAGATCAGCCTCGGCATAGGAGCCGTGGTCGCGCCGAATACTGGCGCGGATGCGCTCACCCGGCGCTGCGCCTTCGACGAAAATGACTCGACCATCCAGACGTCCGACCGCTGCGCGGCCGAATGCCAGTGAATCGATGAAGAGTTCTACTTCCACCCCGTGGGTGTCCGAGGTACTCGGCGGCTTTGCAAACGAGAGGTGTTTGCCGCGACGCCTTGACTTGCCATCTCGCGCCCGAATAACCTCGCGCGTTGTGAAGCTAACCGTCATCGGGTCGGGGGACGCGTTCTGTTCGGGAGGCGCTCTCCACAGCTGCAATTTCGTCGAGCACGCGGGCGGCAGGATTCTGCTGGAATGCGGCACCGGCGTGCTTGCCGGACTCAAGCGAAACGGGATTTCCCCCGAGGCCGTCGATGCGGTGGTGGTCTCGCACCTTCACGGCGACCATTTCGGCGGCATTCCTTTCCTCTTCCTCGAATACCTCTACGGTCAGCGCCGGCAGCGGCCGCTTACCATCATCGGGCCTCCGACTACCGGGCCGCGCAGCAGCGCGCTGTACGCGGCGTTGTACAGCGAGCTTCAAGGCGTCGAACTGCCGTTCCGCATCGACTATGTGGAAATGAGCGGTGGATCGCGGACACAGGCGGCAGGCTTCGACATCGAATCGTTCCTGGTGCCGCACAACGCCGAGCCGTTCTCGCTCGGCTACAGCCTGACGAGTCCCGAGGGGACCATCCTTTTTTCCGGCGATTCCTCGTGGACCGAAGAGTTCGTCGCACGAAGCGAGGGGATCGACCTCTTTTTGTGTGAATGCTGCACGCTTGAGCCCGGACCGCCGATGCACACCAGCTACCACGACCTGCTTGGCAACCGCGCCCGCCTGGGATGCAAACGGCTGGTGGTGACCCACCTCGGCGAAGACGTGCGCCGCATCCAGGAGTCGGCGTTCGAGCGGGCCTACGACGGAATGGTCATCGACATCGCCTGAGCGACGCTTCGGCGCGCGCAGGCTTCAGGGCCTCGTGGCGCGTCCGTGCCCGGGGTGGATGGCATCTTCGAGTTCGGCGATGCGCTCGAGGAAGTTCATCGTGATCGAGTGGGTGGCGCCCCAGATCTCGTGACGTCCCGCCGTTATCACCGAAATCTCGTAGTCGTTGCCTCCCCACTGCTTGGTCTGCGAAGCGTGGTAGCGGGGATCGCGCAGGTCGCGCAGCGGTACCGCGAATACGTCGGCGACCTCGTGGGGATTGGGGCTGAAGAGATATCCGCTCGGCAGCAGACCCACCCACGGCGTGATCACGAACTGGGTGGCCATGGTGAAGACGTCATCGAGGCAACCGAGGATCTGCACGTCGCCAGGATCGATGCCTATCTCTTCGGCGCTCTCACGCAGCGCCGTCTCGACCAAAGCCTCGTCCGCGTTTCTCTTGCCGCCGGGGAAAGCGACCTGTCCCTTGTGGCTGGGCAGGTGGTCGGTGCGAAGCGTGTAGATGAGGTCGAAGTCCGATCCGACCGGAACCAACGGCAACAGCACCGCGCAGGGGATGGCGTCAGGCGCGCAAAGAGCCACGCGCTCGCGAGAACGCAGGTGGCCGGAGAGTCGGTGCGGGAAAGGCATCTGTGTGCATCCTGCGCACGACCTGCCCCGCTGGCAAGTC
>CAITLU010000039.1 GCA_903893315.1 uncultured bacterium | reverse complement strand
GCAGCCGGTGCGACCCACACGATCACGAGCACCTATGCGGTGCCGGCCTCGTACACGACGCCGGACCCGGTGCTCAACACCGCAACCGTATCGACCACGACCAACGACCCGACGGCGCCCGACAACACGGCGACATCATCGACGCCGGTCAATGCCAGCGCCGACGTTTCCATCAGCAAGGCCGGGCCGGCGTCGATAACGCCGGGGGCCAACGCCGTTTACACGATAACCGTCACCAACAACGGAAGCTCAGACGCAGCCTCGGTCAGCGTCGCCGATTCAACGCCGTCCGGGCTTACCTTCGTATCCAACGCGGGTGACTGCGTGAGCACGTATCCCTGCTCGCTCGGAACAATGGCCGCCGGTGCCACACGCACCGTCACGAGCACCTATTCGGTGCCGGCCTCGTACACGACGCCCGATCCGGTGCTCAACACCGCAACGGTGTCGACCACTACCGACGATCCGACGCCGGGTAACGATACCTCCACGTCATCGGCGCCGGTTACGGCCAGCGCCGACGTTTCCATCAGCAAGACCGGGCCGGCGTCGATAACGCCGGGAGCCGACGCCATCTACACGATAACCGTCGTCAATAACGGATCATCGGACGCAGCCGCTGTCAGCGTCGCCGATCTGACGCCGACCGGATTTACCTTCGTGTCCAACACCGGCGCCTGCGTGAGCGCCTACCCTTGTGATCTCGGGGTCGTACACTCCGGCACCACCCGCACGATCACGAGCACCTATTTGGTGCCGGCCTCCTACACGACTCCCGACCCGGTCGTGAACACCGCGACGGTGTCGTCCTCCACCAACGATCCGACGCCGGGCAACGGCACCTCAACGACATCGACTCCGGTAATTCCGAGTTCTGACCTCCAGGTCAGCAAGACCGGGCCTGTCTCGATCACGCCGGGGACCAACGCCGTTTACACGATAGCCGTAACCAACAACGGGGCCTCCGACGCGGCCGCAGTGAGCGTCGCCGATCCGACACCGACCGGGCTTACCTTCGTCTCCAACGCCGGCGACTGTGTCAGCGCCTATCCTTGCTCGCTGGGGATCGTCGCTGCCGGCGCAACCCGCACCATCACGAGCACCTATTCGGTGCCAGCCTCGTACACCACGCCGGATCCGGTGCTGAACACAGCCACGGTGACATCGACCACTGCAGATCCGACGCCGCCGAACAACACGTCCACTTCGTCGACTCCGGTGGTGGCCAGCGCCGACGTTGCGATAAGCAAGACCGGGCCGGTATCGGTGACGCCGGGGACCAACGCCGTCTACACGATAACCGTAACCAACAACGGCGCTTCCGACGCGGCCGCAGTGAGCGTAGCCGATCCGACACCGACCGGGCTTACCTTCGTCTCCAACACCGGCAACTGTGTCAGCGCCTACCCTTGCTCGCTGGGGATCGTCGCTGCCGGCGCAACCCGCACCATCACGAGCACCTATTCGGTGCCCGCGTCGTACACGACACCCGCGCCGCTGGTGAACACGGCGACGGTATCGAGCACGACCAGCGACTCGACGCCTGCCAACAACACATCGACGGCTACCGCCGCGGTAGTCCCGAGCGCCGACCTGAGCATCGTCAAGAACGGGCCTGCCACCTTCACCACGGGCAGCAATGTCGTCTACACGATAACGGTGACGAACGCCGGACCGTCGGACGCCGCCGGCGTCGCGGTCGCCGACCCAACACCGAGCGGCCTGGTCTTCGTTTCGAACAGCGGCAGCTGCGCTTCGACGTACCCGTGTTCACTTGCAACCGTAGCTGCCGGTGCCACCGCGACGATCACGACAACATACTCAGTGCCGTCATCGTACAGCGGCCCCAATCCGCTGGTTAACAACGCCTCGATCTCGTCCACGACCACTGACCCGGATGCGTCAGACAACTCCGACGGCGCATCCGCGTCGGCGGTGGCCAAGGTCACCGGCGTGGTATTCGACGACCTCAACAGCGACGGCCTGCAGAATCCCGGCGAACCCGCGCTCGGCGGCGTGACGGTGACGCTCACCGGACCGTCCTGTCCGGCCGGTTGCACCGCGACAACGAACGGCGACGGCAACTATGCCTTCACAGGCCTGACTTTCGGTGCCTACACGGTGGTGGAAACCGACCAGCCTGACCACACGAGCACGACGCCCAACAGCGTTTCGATCACCGCGGGACTGAGCGCTACCACGGTCAATTTCGGCGATTTGGGCAGCAGCCTCCACACCAATGCCGACCTGAGCATCAACAAGAATCACAGCGGGATCTTCGAAACCTGCGCTGCCGGGATCTACACGCTCAGCGTCGACAATCTCGGGCCGGACTCGACCAGCGGCACCATTACGGTGGCCGACACGCTGCCCGCGGGCCTGTCCTATGTGTCAGCCGGCGGAACCGGATGGACCTGTTCGGCTGTCGGCCAGATAGTGACGTGCACGAGCGCTGGCGTGATCTCGGCCACGTCAAGGTCTTCGATAATCACGCTCACCGTGAACATCGAGGAAGGCGCTTACCCGACCGTGAACAACACGGCGAGCGTTTCGAGCACCGGCGATTCCCGCCCGGTGAACGACACGGCAAGCGATTCCGCTACCGTGCGCGTCGGCGCCGCCTGCCAGCCTGCGCCGGACGACTGCGCGGTCTCCCTGAAGAAGGTGCACTCCGGCAACACCAATGCAGGCGGAGAGGTTCTCTACACGCTGCAGTGGTCGAACTCGTGCCGCAACGACCTCGGCACCGCCACCATCGTCGATCCGCTGCCCGCCGGGCTCGAACTGCTGGGGGCCACCTCGCCCGACGCGACAGCCACGATTGCAGGCAACACGGCGACGTTCAGCGTCCCCGCGTTCACCGCGATGGCCGTCGGCAAAGGCCTTATAACGGCTCGCATCGACCCGGCGCTCGCGATCGGGACCTCGATCGCGAACCTGGCGACACTGAGCGACGCCGAAGGCCACTCTGCTCAGGCCCGCAACTCCTTCCGTGTGCGGGGTGGATCTACCGACACTGCACGCCTCTCGTGCTTCCTGCGCGCTCAGTACAACACACATCCCGGCAGCTACGTCAGCTACACGCTCCGCTACAAGAACGGTTCGGAAAATAACGAACTGTCGCTGACGATACCGGACGAAGTGCGCGTCGACTCGGTGTACCCCACGCCCGACTCGCAGGACGGCAACACTCTGTACTGGAGTTCGCTCGCGCGAACGGCCGGCAAGGTCACGGTCACCACCTTCGTAGACCTGGCGACCCAGGACCAGACTCTCATCACCAGCAGCGCCACGATGGATGACAGGGCCGGCGGGGTTGCGGTCTGCGAGTACACCAGTCTGGTGACGAGTCGCGGAAGACTGTTCACTTCCATCAAAGCGCCGTCGCACGTCCGTGCGGGAATGGCACTGCGCTACACGGCGCGCTATCGTTCGGCGGTCGGCAGCAATCAGTTGACGGTCTCGTTGCCTGACGAGGTAAGGGTAGTGAAGGCGTCTCCCGCACCGAACGGTGGAACCGACAAGACTCTGATCTGGAGTGACCTGCCGGTTCCCTCGGGGCTGGTAAAGATCGACACCGTCGCGAACGACGTCCCGGATGGAACCGTTCTGGTCGGCAGCGTGTCGATGACCGATCAGAGCAGCGACGTGGTCGGCGACGAGACACGAACCGTCGTCAGCCTCGGCAACGCGGTGGGAAACGATGTGCTTTCACTCAATCTCGACGCGCTTCGCTCGATGACAGCCGGCACCACCGCTGACATCTCGATCCGTTACGACGGGATGAAGCAGCCCGGGACGGTGGGGATCGAACTGCCGCCGGAACTGACTCCGGTGCTGGAGATACCGGCCGCCGAAGTATCGGGGAATACCGTGGTCTGGACGGGTCTGACCAGCAAGAGCGGATCTCTCCGACTGCGCGTCGCGGTCGATGCCAAAGCGGCTTCCGGCGCAACGCTGGTGATCAACGGATCGGCGATCGACGCCGGAGCGGTAGTCACGACCGCGCAGGCGACCACGGTGATCCGCAGCACCTCCCCGTCGCCCGTCGAGTTGTCGATGGCACTCACGCTCGGCCGCACAGTGACCAAAGGAACGACGGCCGACATCGCGGCCTCTTACGATGGGATGCAGGGCACCGGCCTGCTCACGATGACATTGCCGACCGGGCTGGTCCTGCAAAGCACGGTTCCCGCCGGCGCGACGACGGTCGGCAACAACATCGTCTGGAACGGGCTCGGCGATTCGAGCGGAACGGTGCGTGCCCGCGTCCGTGTGTCGGTCAACCTCGTCAGTGGTCGCGCACTGTCGGTGAGCGGTACCGTAAGCGACGGCAGCGGAATGACGGCCAGCGCCGCGGAAACGACAACGGTGCGATAGTGCGTCAGGTGCGCGGTCTCGGGTTGAGGCCGCGCACCTGTGCCAGCCCCTGCTCGGCGCGAATCAGCGCGAGATCCACCAGCCGCGGGTCGTGCCCGAGAGGCTCGGAGACGACGACCTGCAGGCCCGGATGCTGCGCCGCCGCCTGCGCCACCAGCGCCGGAATGTCGCGCCTGGAATGAGTGCCCGGCCCCAGGAAGAACAACACGACCACAACTGTCTCGGCACCCGCCGCAACTACCGACGCAAAGGCTTCCGCAAGCGACGGCGATGCCAGTTCCATGTGGGCAGCCATGACGGCAACGAAGCGGTCGCCGCTCCGTGCGGCGAGGTCGCGCGCGGCGGATTCCACCACGGCGTTCGCGTCGGCGGCGCGGCTGCCGTGATCGACCAGGACGAGCGCGACCGCGGAAGAGGCTGGAGTTGGCATCGACGCGAGGCTGCCAGGAATGCGCTGCCGACTCCACGGCTTCGCGCTTCCCACAACGGCCCTGAATCGATCACCGCAGCGGCCCTCGGGAACGAGCGCCTGTTGACCGGTACGACTCCCGCGCTAGGAAGGCCCATGTTTTTCAACCTCGACGGACACGTAGCAGTAATCACGGGCGGCAACGGCGGAATCGGTCTCGGCATGGCCAGGGGCCTGGCCAAGGCCGGAGCGAGCGTTGCCGTCTGGAGTCGCAACACCGACAAGAACGCCGCAGCCGTAGCCGAACTGCTCGCGCTGGGATGCCAGGCCGAGGCTTTCGTCTGCGACGTGGCTCGCGAAGACGACGTCGCGCGCGCCATGCAGGAAACTCTGGCGCGCTTCGGTCGCGTAGATTCCTGCTTTGCCAATGCCGGTGTGGGACGCGCCGTCGCGTTCACCGAGATGACGGTCGAGGACTGGGCTGCGGTGGTCGACGTCAACCTGGTCGGCACCTTCCTTACCTTTCGCGAAGCGGTGCGGCACATGAAGACTCGCGACGGCGGCGGCAAGTTGATTGCCGTAGCCTCGGTCGGCTCGATGCACGGGATGCCGCGCCAGGCCCAGTATTCGGCCAGTAAAGGTGGCGTCTGCTCGTTGGTTCGTACGCTGGCGGTGGAGTGCGCCCGTCACGGCATCCAGGCCAACACCATCATTCCGGGCTGGATCGAAACCGAGATGACCGAGGCCGCAAGGTCGTGGGACAAACTGCGCGAGACGGTCGTGCAGCGCACGCCGGCGCGGCGTTGGGGACGGCCCGAGGACTTCGAAGGCGTCGCGGTCTATCTGGCGTCGAAGGCTTCCGACTTTCACACCGGCGACGTTCTGCGCGTCGACGGCGGCTACGCGATCTTCTAGCAGCGAAAACGCCTCTAAAACACGAACGGCGGCCGGCCCGAAAGGCCGACCACCGTTCTCTGAAACATCTGCCGTATCTGGCACGGCTCGCCGTCAAGCAAGCCGGACCGGCTTCAGCGCGGCGGCATCCTGAGTGCGCCGTCGAGACGGATCGTCTCTCCGTTGAGGTAGGAATTGGTGACGATCTCGCAGGCAAGCTGTGCGTATTCCTGCGGACGTCCGAGGCGCTGAGGAAACGGGATTCCCGCGCCGAGCGCTTTACGGGCTTCGTCGGGAAGCAACGCCAGCATCGGCGTATCGAAGGTACCCGGTGCGATCGTGCAGCAACGGATGCCGTCGCGCGACAGGTCGCGTGCGATGGGCAAGGTCATGCCGACCACTCCGCCCTTCGAGGCCGAATAGGCCACCTGTCCGATCTGTCCGTCGAACGCAGCCACCGAGGCGGTGTTGACTATCACGCCGCGCTCGCCGTCGTCGGTCGGATCGTTGGCAAGCATCCGCGTAGCAGCCAGACGCAGTACGTTGAAGGTACCGACGAGATTGATCTCGATAGTCTTGGCGAAAAGAGCCAGAGGGAAAGGGCCGCCCTTGCCGGTGGTCTTCATCGCGGTACCGATGCCAGCACAGTTGATGCAGACGTTGACCTTGCCGAACGCGGCGATGGTCTGATCCAGAGCCTTGACGATGTCTTCTTCACTGGTGACGTCGGCGGGCGCGAAGATCGCACGATCACCGAGCCCGGCGGCGACTTCCGCGCCGTTGGAACGCTCCAGATCGATGATGGCAACACGGCCGCCGCCGGCCAGGATGGCCTCGACGGTGGCAAGACCCAGGCCCGAGGCCCCTCCGGTAACAATGGCAACTGTTTCGGCGAGTTTCATGCGATACAACCTCCTGATTCGATGATGGCGACGCGGCGGCGTGCGCGGGACATTACCAAGCCGTCCTCTATGCGCAAGCGCCGCCTGATGCGGGAGCGCGGATGACCACGGGCACCTTGCTTGCGCGCCGAAGGCTGATAGTCGTTTCGCAACAGCCTTCGGTGCGATGCCACTGACTGTCGTCGCATCCCGGAACTGGAGGATAACGAGATGAGCGAGCACCCCGGACGAAGTCTGCTGCGTAAATGGCAAAGTGCCAGGACACGCAACTTCTACGCGAGCAACCGCAACTTGCAGACGTTGCTCGGACTGCTCGCCAAGGGCGGCGGCGCCGATGCCCTGCGTTCGCGGCTCAGCGACTTCGGCCAGGTGCTGGCCGGCGAAGTCGACGCGTTCGTGGAGGAATGCGAGCGCACCGAAAACCAGCCGCGACTGCGCTCCTGGTCTGGAATCGGCGAACTTGTCGAGGAAGTGGATTTCCACCCGGCTTACCACGAGGCGGGCCGCCGGATCTGGCGCAGCGGAATCCTCGCGACGGCCGCCGAGCCCGGCCACGGCCTGGAACAAGCGATCCTGTTCTACCTGCTGGCCCACCTCGGCGAAGGCGGTCACGCCTGCCCCGTCGCCTGCACGTCGGGCCTGATCAAGGCCCTGCAGGTGCACGGCTCGGACGATCTGAAGTCGCGCTTCCTGCCGCGACTTCTCGATCGCGACTACGACAGCGCGCAGCGCGGCTCGCAGTTCCTCACCGAAGTGCAAGGCGGATCCGACGTCGGCGCCAACCTGTGCCAGGCGCTGCCCGATCGTGACGATCCCAAGCTCTGGCGCGTCAGCGGCGAGAAGTGGTTCTGTTCGGTCGCCGATGCCGACCAGTTCTTCGTCACTGCCAGAGTCGCGGAAAACGGCTCCGGCACCGCCGGTCTCGGAGCCTTTCTGATCCCGCGCCGTCTCGAAGGCGGCGCACCGAACGGCTTTCGACTCAGACGCCTCAAGATCAAACTCGGCACCCGCGCGATGGCCAGCGGGGAAATAGATTTCAACGACGCGCTGGCCTATTCGATCGGACGCCCGAAGGACGGATTCAAGATTGCCGCCGGATTGGTGCTCAACACATCGCGCTGGCTCAACGCTCTCGCCTCAACCGGCGTGATGCGCCGGGCCTACGTCGAAGCCGTTGCCTACGCTGCCGCGCGCGAAGCGTTCGGCGGGCCGATCGGCCGTTACCCGCTGGTGCGCGAAACGCTGGCGGCAATGAAGTGCGAAGAACAGGCCGCGCTGTCGTCGACTCTGTATCTGACCACCTTGGTAGACCGCATCGAGACAGCGCGGGCCGACGAACACGAAAAGGCCGTCTATCGCTTTCTGGTGAACACCAACAAGTACATCACTTCGATAGCCGCCAGTGCAGTGGCCCGCAGTGCGATGGAGATCTTCGGCGGCAACGGCGCCATTGAAGACTTCTCGGCCGTTCCGCGCCTGCTGCGCGACAACCTCGTGTTCGAGAATTGGGAAGGCACGCACAACGTGCTGTGTCTCCAGGTGTTGCGCGACTGCGCCAAGCTGGCGCTGTTCCCCAACGTCCACGACGAGATCACGACGCTGCTCGAAAGCCTCGAGGATTCCGAACTGAGGGCCGAAGTGCCCGGACTCGTCGAAGCCGCCGGCGATCTCAGTGCCAGAGTGACCCGCTCGATCCGGAATCCCGAACACGGACGTATTCACTTCCGCCGCCAACTCACCGAACTCGCCCGCTTGTTCCAAGCTGCGCGCCTGCTGTGGGAAGCCGATCGCGAAAGAGCCGCCGGCGACGGACGTACCAAGACCGCGGTCGCGCAGTTCTTCGTCAGGCGCCACCTGATGAGTGCCTACCGACCCGAAGCCGACCCGTCATGGAACCGACGCATCGACACCATTCTTGCCGACGACCTGGAGATGACCAGATGAAAGCCACCTGCCTCTGCCGCAACAGCAGCGCTGCGCTTGCAGCTTTCGCATCGACCTTGGCGCTGGGCCTGATCGTGGGAGTGCCGTTGCGTGCGCAAGCCAAGCACCCGGTGCCCAACGTACTGATCGACAAACCCAACGGCGCGCCAAAGAGTTGGCGGCGTCCGGCCGACGCGCCGGTCAGAATTCACTTCGCCGCCCCTGCGCCTGTCGGCGCCGTGCGCGCCATTGCACGCGTCACGGGTTTCGCCACCGCGCACGACGGCACCCGCCTCTACTACGAGAAAACAGGATCTGGCCCGGCCCTGGTGTTCATCCATGGCCTCGGCGGCAACCACGCCTCATGGTTCCACCAGGTGCCGGCGTTCGCGCAGCACTTCACGGTCATCACGCTGAGCCAGCGCGGATTCGCGCCGTCGAGCGGCCGTCAGGATCACTACGACGTGGGCGTGCTGGTCGATGACCTGCTGAGCGTGATGGACGCCTGCAGCGTCAGGAAAGCTTCGCTGGTCGGCCAGTCGATGGGCGGATGGACCGCTCTCGGCCTGGCGCTGCGCGCGCCCGAGCGCGTCGACGCGTTGGTTCTGGCCGACACCGTCGCCGGCATCGACGACCCGGAGATCATCGCTCACCACACCACGATGCTCGCCAACGCCAGAGCGCTCGGCTCGACACCACCGCCGCTGGGGAGGCATCCCGCGCTGAGTCCCGGCTTCAGCGCGAGCAATCCCGCCGAGGCCTACCTGTACCAGACGCTTGCGAGCTTCGGCGCGCCGGCGCCGGCCTCGATCGCCGGCCAGCTCGCCACGACCCGTTTCGACAACGCCCAACTCGCGCACATGAAGATCCCTACTCTTTTCGTGGTCGGCCACGACGACACGGTATTTCCGGCAGCCCTGATCCGGCGCGCATCGACGCACGTCAGGGGTGCACGTGTGGTCGAGATCGCCGACGCCGGGCACTCACCGTACTTCGAGCAGCCCGAGCACTGGAACGAGGCAGTCACCGCCTTCCTGACATCGGCCGGCACGCACTGAGCAGACACGGCCCGCAAGACGCATCGACGGGAGTGTATCGACCCACGCCCGTCGATTCCTTTTGCTACCCGACAGGCTATTGCTGCCGCGATGCCGTCACCGAGAGATCAATGAAGATTCTTGCCATCAAGGGAAGTCCAAGAAGAAACGGCATCACGTCGCAGATTGCCGATGCGGTGCTCGACGGCGCGGCCTCCAGGGGAGCGGAGTGCCGCCGGATATTTCTCCCTGACCTGAAACTCAGGGATTGCAGCGGCTGCCGCAGTTGCCAGCAGACCACCGCGTGCGTCATTCGCAACGACGACATCGGGAAACTCGAAGAAGCCGTAACGTGGGCGGACGTGATAGTTTTCGCCACCCCTACACATTGGGGCAATCTCTCCGGATACATGCTGCGCGCGATCGAGAGACTTTTCGGCTACCTGATAGTCGAACAGAGGAGCGGGTTTCCGCTGGCCCAGCACGCCAAGGGCAAGAAAGCGGTGATCGTGACGGCTTGCAGCACCGCCTGGCCGTGGAACTGGGTATTCAACCAGAGCCGCGCGGTCAGAAGCCGGTTCGCCGAGATCTGCCGTTACTCGAAGATAACGATCGTCAGGACGCTGGTGCTGCCCGGCACTTTCGACATCAAGCACGTTCCCGACAAGTACCTGGAGAAGGCGCGGCAGGCAGGCGCCCGCCTGGCCTGATCGGTTCGCGAGTCAGCGGACTGCGAAAAAAGCCGGCCTGAGCTGCCTCGCGGCGGCGGCAGCTTGGGCCGCCGAGCCGCTCGCACCGTTTCAGCGGCTGCCCTCAGTCGTCGAGATGGAAAGGCAGCGACAGTGCGTCGGTCAGGAACTCCATGAACGGCGCCATCGCCTGGAAAGCGCGCGACACTTCGCCGACGAAGCCGGGTCCGCCAATCTTCGATGGTTC
This sequence comes from uncultured bacterium, assembly GCA_903893315.1. GTDB lineage: Bacteria > Desulfobacterota > Binatia > UBA1149 > CAITLU01 > CAITLU01. The sequence continues at coordinate 79,045 of CAITLU010000039.1, read as the reverse complement.
GACTTTCTGGACGGCGAAGTAGCTGGTCCGCTTCAGATCCTCGACCAACGGATCATCGGGATCGAAGCCTTTGGGCGGCCGCTTCAGACTGTCGCCGGCGATGGTATCGAAGCGGCGCCGGAAACCCGCCGACCGCGTCGCGCTCCGCCAACGCTCCGGATCGGCGACTATCGCTTCGCGAATCTGCTGCAGGACCGGACCCGGCGGACGCCAGATACCGCCGCCGAAAAATATCTCCTTCGGTTCCAGGTGCACATAGAACCCCGGGGCGTGCGCGTCCTTGCCGGCGACGTGGCGGAACTGGCAGGCCGCGTGCTCCTTGTACGGAGTCTTGTCGTGGCCGAAGCGCGTGTCGCGATAGATGCGGAACATCGATCCGCCAGAAGGCCTCGCGTCGGCGATAAAACAATCGGCGATGCGCCCGAGCGGTATATCCATCGCCGCGATGAACGCGAGTGTCGGCTGCTGCACGCTGGCGAGATAGCGGGCCTTGTTGGCCGCAAACCACTCGCGGTCGTTGTGTTTGGCCAAATCGCGAAAGAAACCGAGAAAATCCGGAGGGAATCCCGCGAACGCGGCGGGCGCCTGGTGCGCAGCGGCGCTATTTGCCTTCGTCGCCTTCACTTTGACAGGCGCGGCCTTGGCCGTCGCCTTCTTCACGACGGCCTTCGCCTTTTTTCTGGTCTTGCTGTCCACCATCGCACTCTCCTTTCCAAGTCAGCCCGGCCGCGCTCCAGCATAGGTCAGCGCGCGAACAACAGATACGCTGGATTGTCGGTTTCCTCGACACACTCGAAGCCGAGCCTGTCGATACGGCGACGAAACTCTTCGCGCTCGGCAGGCGGCACCTGCATGCCCACCAGCACCCGTCCGTAGTCGGCGCCGTGATTGCGATAGTGGAACAACGTGATGTTCCACCCCTGCCCCATCGCGTCGAGAAACTTGGTCAGCGCGCCCGGCCGCTCGGGAAACTCGAAGCGATACAGGACTTCGTCGCCGATCTCGGCGCGTCCGCCGACCATGTGACGAAAGTGCAGTTTGCTGCTCTCGTCATCGCTCAGATCGAGAGCCGGCAGCCCTTCGCGTCGCAAAGCTGCCACGATCACGTTGCGTTCGGAGCGCGCCGCGACCTGGATGCCGACGAATACGTGGGCCTCCTGCGCATCCGAATAGCGGTAGTTGAATTCGGTGACGTTGCGCCTTCCGAGCAGCGCGCAAAAAGCCTTGAAGCTCCCGGGCCTCTCCGGAATCGTCACCGCGAACAACGCCTCGCGCTCTTCGCCGATTTCGGCGCGCTCGGCGACGTGGCGCAGCCGGTCGAAATTGACGTTGGCGCCCGAAGCGATCGCGACCAGTCGCTGCCCCGACAGTCCATCCCGCGCCACGGACACCTTCAGACCCGCGATTGCCAGCGCTCCGGCCGGTTCGAGCACTGTGCGAGTGTCCTCGAACACATCCTTGATCGCCGCGCAGATCGCATCGGTATCCACCAGCACGACGTCGTCGACCAACTCGCGGCACAGACGAAACGGCTCGGCTCCGACCTGACGCACTGCCACACCGTCGGCAAAGAGTCCGACTTGATCGAGCATCACGCGGTAGCCTTCACGCAGCGAGCGGGCCATCGCATCGGCATCCGCCGGTTCAACTCCGATGACACGCACCTGCGGCCTCAGCCGCTTGACGATCGACGCGATCCCGGCAATCAGGCCGCCGCCGCCGACCGGAACATAGATCGCGTCGAGATCACGACCTGCCTGACGCAGCACCTCCAGCGCGATCGTCGCCTGACCGGCGATAACCTCCGGATCATCGTAGGGATGTACGAAAGTAAGACCACGCTCAGCAGCCAGCGCCGACGCGAACGATTCGGCTTCGCTGTACGAGTCGCCCACCAGTTCGACGGCCGCGCCGAGAGCGGCTACCGCGTCGACCTTGATCGACGGCGTGGTAACCGGCATCACGATCGTCGCACTGCAACCCAGACGCCGCGCCGCCAGCGCCACGCCCTGGGCGTGATTGCCGGCTGAGGCCGCCACTACACCGCGGGCGCGCAGGTCCCGGCCAAGAGCCGCCATCTTGTTGTAGGCGCCGCGGATCTTGAACGAGAAGATCGGCTGCATGTCCTCGCGCTTGAGAAGGACTTCGTTGCCGAGTCGCGCGGACAACTTGGGCGCCACTTCGAGCGGTGTCTCCACCGCGACGTCGTAGACCGCGGCGTTCAGCGCCATCTCGAGGTAGTCGGGACTCGGCGGCTCAGACGCGCTGCTGTGGCTGCGGCTCATCGGCAAACTCCTCCGGCCATCCTCGCGTCAGCGACGCTTCGACGAAGCCTCTCCTGTGACAACGGCGCTCCATCTCGTCCCCGGAACTGCTCGCCGCGCCGCGCGGGATCTGATCCCGCATCCTCGGCCGCGTCGCCGCAAGGACCATCGAAATCGAAGTAGAGCCTGTTTTCCTGCACGAGCCTTCTCGTACGGGTTTTGAATCACCCAGGCAAGACGCATATGGGATTGCGCATGCGTGTTCCGTCTGATCCTCCACAACCGCCAAGCCACGACGCGGATGGCCGCCTGCAGCGCGGCGGCGTAAGGCTCGTTGCCGGTTGAGTTCGTGCGTGCGCCAGCGGCTTTTCGGATGGGGACGTCACCCCGACGTCGAAGCGTGGCAGATCGAAGGTGAAGATCTCGAGGCGATAACCAGCGACGTCGTACTGACCCGCGGGCTCGGCCGCTCCTACGGTGACGCCTCGCTGCCTCCACCCGGCCCGCTGCGCGTGGCTGCCACCCGTCGCGCCGAGCGCATCCTGTCCTTCGATCCAACCACCGCGGTGCTGCACGCCGAGGCCGGACTCTCGCTCGAACACCTGCACGGCGTTCTTCTCGAACGCGGATACTTCGTCCCGGTGACACCAGGCACCGAGCAGGTCACGCTTGGAGGCATGCTGGCCGCCGACGTCCACGGCAAGAATCACCACGTCGCCGGAACCATCGGGAGTTACGTTCAGGCGCTGCGGCTGCGCCTGCCCGACGGCAGCATCAAGCGTGTCGACGCTGCAAACTCGTCGCAGGACTTGCGAGAACTCTTCCACGCCACCATCGGCGGGATGGGCCTGACCGGTCACATTCTCGACGTCGAGATGCGCATGGAAGCGATCGCAACGCCTTGGCTGGTCGAAAGCTCGCAGGTGGAGAACGATCTCGAATCGCTGATCGCGGCGTTGCGCTGCGCCGCACACGAGTGGCCTTTCACGGTAGCCTGGGCCGATCTGATGGCGCACGGCGCCGGCAAAGGCCGCGGCATTCTGCTCAAAGGCCGCTGGGCCGAACTCTCGCAGTCACACGCCCAAGCGCCACGCCGATCCAGACAGCTGACAATTCCCTGCGCCGCCCCCCACGCACTGCTGTCGAACTTCACGATCGCCTGCCACAACACGCTGCGCATGGCGGCCGCGCGCCGCGCGCCGGCGTCACGACTGACAACGCCGCAGCGCTTCTTCTATCCGCTCGACCGTGTCGGCCGCTGGAACCTCCTCTACGGACGCCGCGGGCTGACCCAGTACCAGTGCGTGCTGCCCTGGGACCCCGGCATGACCTCGTACCGACGCCTCGTCGACATCGCCACACGCCACGGGGCCGGACCGTTCCTGTGCGTGATCAAGGATTGCGGAGCCGCAGGCGCGGGACTCCTGTCGTTTCCGATGCCGGGAATTTCCTTTGCTATGGATTTTCCGATCGTCGACGGCGTCACCCAGAGCCTGGTCGATGATCTCAACGACCATGTGGCGACAGTGGGCGGCCGCATCTATCTCGCCAAGGACGCGTTCACGCGGCGACTGCACTTCGAAGCGATGGAACCGCGGCTCGGCAGGTGGAGAGAACTACGCCGCCGCCTCGATCCGCAACGCCGCGTTCGCAGCGCGCTCGGCGACCGCCTGCTCGATTGAGCGGCAGCGCAACGCCGCAGCCAAGTGCGCCGTGTCGCTCCCCGGCATCGATCGTCGCGGTGCCGCACGAATCCGGCGTCTCCCACGCGCGAGAAGATTTAGTCAGCTGCTGACAGAGCGTAGACCGTCACCGGCTCGGTGCGGCCGCGCAGGAAAACCGAGTCCGCGCGCGACACTGACATCTCGGCGCCCGCCGCGCGCGCCAGGTCAAAGGTCGCCTCTGAGATGACGGTGCCGCCGTGGTCCTTGGCGATCTGCTGAAGTCTCGCGGCAACGTTGACCGTGTCACCGACCACCGTGTACTCGTGTCGATCCTGAGAGCCGATCACGCCGGCCACCACCTCACCGCTGTGAACCGCAGTGGTCACGGACAGAGGCTCCTTGCCGGCCGCGACACGCCTGCGGCTGAGGTCCGCGAGCCTCAGGGAAATCCCCGACGCGCAGCGCACGGCGGCAGCGGCTCCGTCGCTTCGCGCAGGACCTGGATGTGAACCGCTGCCTTCGTCGAAAAGCCCGAACACCACCAGCAGCGCATCGCCGATGAACTTGTCGACGAAGCCGCCGCACTCGCGCACCCAGGCGGTCAGCACCGTGAAGAATTCGTTGAGGGTCTCGACGGCTTCTTCGGCGCCGCACCGCTCCGAAAGCGAGGTGAATCCACGCAGGTCGCAGAACATGATGGTCGCGTGGCGCAGCCGGCCGACCTGCTCCACGCGACCGCCGAGCAGCACGTCGCGCACCGCCGGCTCCACCACACGCCCGAAAGTCGCCAGGATGCGTTCGCGGTCGCGCAGCGCCGCCGCCATGTCGTTGACTCCATCTTCGAGAAGCCCGACTTCATCGGCCGAATCGACCACCACCCGCGCGTCGAAGTCGCCGCCCTGAATGCGGCGCAAGGCCACTGCGGCAGCCGCCAGAGGCCCCGTGATGGTGCGCGTTACGACCACCGCCAACACCGCGCCGACAAGAACGTACAACGCGAATATCGCCTCGCTGGCCGAGCCGAGTTGCGCCAGCAGAGTGCGCGCGTCCAGGCCGCGCTCCCAACGCACCTCGGCGGCCCTAACCAGTCCGAGCATCACGAACATCGGAATGAAAGAAAGCGCCAGCAGCAGCGCGACGAAGCGGCCGCTCATGCCGAGTGTCACAGCGCCGGAAGTCTCGGCCAGGCGCCCATCCGGGAAAACCTTCGGGTACACCGAGGAGCGAAACACACGATCGACGAGAAAGTACGAGATGGTCGCGGCCAGATAGCCGTTGACCAGCGGTGACAATACGTGCTGTGAGGCAAGTTCGGGAGTCCACCTGCCAAAGTGCGCCAGCGTCAGGCCGATCCAGTACGGAACGCCCAGCAACCAACCGCAGAAACCTCCGACTGCGAACACCACCGGCGAACTGAGCGCACGGCGGCGCACCAGCAATGACGGCGGCTGCACGCAACCGTCACGAAACCAGCGCACGATCGGCCGGACGTAGAACACCAGGCTGAAAGTCACGACCGGATAGACGGCCGCCTGCCAGGGCAAAACGTAGGGCACTCCGTCGGCACGCACCGCTACGGCGAAATCGCTGACGTCGCTCATGAGCGCGATCGAAGCTGCCGCCGAGTACGACGCGATACGGTTGGCCGCCACACATATGACCATCACCAACCAAAACCACACGGGAGGCAGCGAGCGACGCGTCGCCACGAAATCTCAGCCTCGTCCTCGCGACGCAGCGAGAACGCAAGGATCAGACGACTTCAGGGATCGAGATGACTGAGCAACCGCCATTTCGGCGTGCGCCTCAGCGAAGCCCCCGGAGTTCGTAAACCCTCCAGGCCTTGGCCGGATAGTCGCTCATCGTGCCGTCGACGCGAAGATCGAGAATACGGAACAGTTCCGTCTCGTCGTTGACGGTCCAGACGTGAACTTCCAGACCGAGTTCGTGAGCGCTGTCGACGAACGCCGCCGTGACGATCTCTATGTCCTGGTGACGGGCGGGAACCTGCAGCACGGCGGCCGGTGCAACGTAACTTTCGAGCGCCGCCGATTGGCAGAGACTGACGAAGCCCGCCACCTCGAGCGCCGAAAACGAGGTCGGCACATCCGGCGCCAGACGCCGCACGCGCTCGAGAACACGCTGATCCTGTCCCGCCAGCAGCACGCGGTCGCGAGCACGGGCGCGGTCTATCGCCTCGACCACGGCCCGTTCCAGGTGCGGCTTCTCCTGTTTGATCTCGATGTTGAGCGGCGTGTCCGGAAAGCGCTCGAGCACCTCGTCGAGAGTCGGGATGCGCACGCCCTTGCCGCGAAACGGATACGAGCCATCCGCAGCCTCGAAGCGATAGCCGGCGTCATACTTGCGCAGGTCGGCAAGTGTGTGCTGGCGCAGCAGGCCGGCGCCGTCGGTGGTGCGCTCCAAGGCTTCGTCGTGGAACACGACCACCTGTCCGTCGGCGGTGCCGTGCACGTCCAGTTCGAGCCGATCGGCGCCGTCTGCAAGTCCCGCTTCAAAAGCCTCCAAGGTGTTTTCCGGAAACGTTCCCGAAGCACCTCGGTGCGCGAACAGTCTGGGTCTGGGTCCGTCGAAGTAGCTCACGGGCGAACCTTACCCGCGACAAAGCGGTTGCGGAAGCGCAGCAACTGCGCGCTCGGACCGGCGACGGCCCGGTTCGGCGCGACGACGAACGCAGCGCCCCGGGGCGGGCCGCTTCAGCCCAGCTCGGCCTGCTGCTTTGCCCAGCGGTAATCGGCCTTGCCGGCCGGGCTGCGCACGATCTCGTCGCGGAACAGCACGGCCTTGGGCAACTTGTAGCGTGCCAGATGCCTGGCGGCCTCTTCGAGCAGTTCGCCGGCGCCAACCGCAATCCCCTTGCGCAGGCTGACGATGGCGACAACTTCCTGCCCCCACCGCTCGCTGGCACGCCCCACCACCACCACGTCGTAGACGGCTCCATGGTGCTTGAGCGCCTGCTCGACCTCCTCGGCGAAAATTTTCTCGCCGCCGGAGTTGATAGTCACCGAATCACGGCCGAGCACCTCAACCAGGCCGCCGGCCAGGGCACGCGCGCGGTCTCCCGGCACCGCATAGCGCACACCGTCGATCACGGGGAAGGTCTTTTCGGTCTTGGCCCGATCGCCGAGATAGCCGAGCGGCACCCGTCCCGCCCTGGCGAACCAGCCGATCTCGTTGCTGCCTGCTGCGAGCACGCCCGAGAAATCCGAATTCAGCACGCAGCTGCCCGGCTGAGGTGTGAAGCTGCCAGTGGAAATATCGCCGCCCTTGGCGCTGACGTTGACGGCCTGACTGCCGGCCTCGGAAGATCCGATGTTGTCGAGGATCATGGTGCCCGGGAGCTTCTCGAGCAGAGCTTCCTTGAGGCCGACGTTCAGGACCGCGCCGCCGCTCACCAGCAGCGCCAACGACGAAAGGTCATACGTCCTGCGATCGAGTTGATCGACGAGAGGCCGCGCGAACGCGTCGCCGACGATGAGCATGGCCTCGGCCCTCTCACGCTCGACGGTCGACCAGACATCGTCGGGGTCGAGCCCTTTGGAATCCGACTGCAGCACCACCGTGCCGCCGTTGTTCATCGCGTTGAACGCGGCCCAGTGCGCGGCCCCGTGCATGAACGGCGCCGCCGGCAGCGTGCGCGTCCCGCGAATCGCCATCGACAGCACGGAATCCATCGACTGCTGCTCGCCGATCCCTGGAAGCGAACCGCCCAGAGCCGCGAAATAGATGTCGCTCTGACGCCACAGCACACCTTTGGGCATGCCCGTCGTACCGCCGGTGTAGAGCATGTAGAGATCGTCGGGCGAGCACACGACGTCGGGAGCTTCCCCGGACGAAGCGGCCAACGCGGCCTCATATTCGATCGCCCCGGGCAGCAGCGCCTGACCGGGTTCGTCATTGACCTGCAGCAGAAGCTCGATGCCGCGCAGCTGCGGCAGGACCTTGGCCAGAGTCGGCGCCAGCGAAGCGTGATAGATCACGGCTCGCGCACCGGCGTCGCGGAACAGATACACGAGCTCTTCTTCGACGTAGCGGTAGTTGACGTTGAACGGCACCGTGCGCGCCTTCAACGCGCCGAGCATGCCTTCGAGGTATTCGTTGCCGTTGTAGAGGTAGAGTGCGACGTGATCCTGCCCCGACTCCCAACCGGAAAGACCCGCGCGATCCTTCACCGCGCCGAGTCCCCGCGAACGCAGCAAGTTGGCCAGACGCCGGCTGCGATCGGTGACGTCACGGTACGTCAGCCGACGGTCTTTCCAGACGATGCACTCACGGTCGGGACAATAAGCGGAGATAGCTTCGTGGATCTGGGAGAGGCTGCATTCCATGTCAGTCGTAGAATCTCACTTCGAGTTTGTTGCCTTCGGGATCGGCGACGTAGATGGCCAGCGCTTCGCCGCGGGCGCCCGACAGCCTCATCGGCCCCGAGTCGATCGCGACTCCGGCAGCGGCAAAACGCGCAAGCAACGGCTCCCATTCGGCAGCGTCGACGGCCAGACAAAAATGATTCAGGTTCGGGAAGCGGCCAGCGCGCTGTTGCTCAGCCGACCCTTCGAGTCCTTTGGCCCACATCTCGCGCGGAAACAGATCGATGATGGTGCTCTCGCCGAGCCTCACGAACGGGAACAGCGCACTGCCGTCGCGATACGCATCGACGCGTTCGGCCGGCAAACCGACGACGCCGCAGTAGAACGCGAGCATCGCATCCATGTCGAGGACGGCGAGCACGATGTGATCGAGGACGGCCTTCATAGCGACGCCCCGGCAAGGGTCTGAGACGCAACGACGGAGGTCGGGAAATGATCGCGGGTGATAAGCATGGGCGAAAGTGCCTAGGGGCGACTGCGATTGGAAACCGCGCACCGGCGAAGGGGCCGTCGCTGCGCAGTCGCCGAGCGGCGCGGGGGCATCGCAATCACGCGACACGAACCGCATTCGACGTGCCATGAGCCTCACTCGCCCCGCACCTTGCCTGGACGCATCGCGCCCGCCGCGGATGTCGCGCTCCGGCGAAGCACCGGGGGTTCTTTTTTCGCACCGCGCGGTTTGACTTTCGAACCACGCGGCCGATATCTCGCCTCCTTGCCCGACATCCGCTACGCCCAGTTCTGCCCGCTGACCCGCGCCGTCGAAATTCTCGGCGAGCGCTGGACCTTGCTGCTGCTGCGCGAGCTGGTTCCGGGCCCGCAGCGCTTCAGCGACCTCAAGGCTCGGCTGCCCGGGGTCAGTTCCAGCGTGTTGGCAGGGCGTCTGGCCCGCCTTGAGGACAAGGGCCTGATCGCCAAGCGCGATTTGCCGGCACCCGCGGCTTCTACGGTCTATGAACTGGCCGAGGCCGGCAGGGCTCTGCGTCCGGTGATGATGGAACTGATCCGCTGGGGAATGCGCTTTCTCGGCGAGCCTTGCCCCGAGGAACGTTTCGAGCCGCGGTGGATGCTGATGGGCCTCCAGACCTTCGCGCGCCGCGAGGCCACGCCGACGTGCAGTCTGCGCGTCGTCATCGCAGCCAAGCCCGAGGACTTCGAGATCCATATCTCCGGCGGCCCCGAAGGAACCGATGTCTCAGTGCTGCCGCGCCCGTCACAGGCCTGTGTACGCACCGAGGAGTTCGACCTGCTGCTGCTCGCCAACGGCCTCCTCGATGTCGGCGAAGCCATCGCCTGCGGACGTATCCGCGTCGAAGGCGACGCGCGCGCCGTCGCCGCAATCCCCCGGCTCTTCGATTTCCGCCCCCCGCCCGACCCCGAATCCATTCATCGAGGAACGCCCGCGCAGACCTCGATGGAACGGGTAATTCCACCACGTAACTCTCGAAACAAGACACAAGGAGCAACAAGATGACGCGTATAGTCCATGGAGCAGGAGCTTCGCCGTTCGTACGAAAAGTGCGCGTGGCACTGGCCGAGAAGGGCCTCGAGTACGATCTCGAACCGGTATTCCCCTTCAACCCGTCGCCCGAGTTCAAGAAGATCAGCCCTCTCGGCAAGATCCCGGTCTATCAGGAGGACGATTACTATCTCCCCGACTCGTCGGCGATTCTCGACTACCTCGAAGTGAAGTACCCGAACCCGCCGCTGTTCCCCAAGGACGCGCGCGAACGTGGGCACGCCTTGTTTCTCGAGGAGTTCGCCGACGGCGGTCTCGCCACCAAAGGCACCGCCGCTATCTTCTTCCAACGCGTGGTGGGCCCGCGCTTCATGGGACACCCGACCGACGAAGCCATAGTCACCAAAGCGATCAACGAAGACCTGCCGCCGTTGCAGGACTACCTGGAAGGATTGCTCGCAGCGGGCGGTGAATTCCTGGTGGGAAGCAAGTTCTCGATCGCCGACATCGCGGTCGCCACCCAGTTCGTCAACCTCGCGCACGCCCGGTACACGGTGGACGCAGGACGTTGGCCGAAGCTGGCGGCCTACCTGACCAGGATTTTCGCGAGGCCCACGTTCGCAAAACTGATCGAGGAAGAACGCGCGATGTTCGGCGGCTGATCCGATTCGCCAGGATTGCGATCGCGCCGTCGCCGACATTCGAAGCGACGGCGCGATCGCATCAACGACTAACCCGGCTGAGCCGCAACGCCGCGGCCGCCACCTGCATCACCAGCAACCTCTCCTCAACCGCCGCCTCGCCGACAGCCTCGACACCTCGCGTTGGAGTAGCCGTACGAGCCGCACATCGGCGCTCGATCCTTGCTGTTCGGCGGCCGCCGTGCCATCCAGGGTTCGCAGCGGCGATGTCATGAGTTCTCAGGTTTACGACAGCCTCGAAGAGTTGGAGATGCGCCGCCGGTTGCCGCGCGTCTGGGCCCAGATCGGTGCTCTTGTCTCTCACATCAAGGACATCAGGGCCTACGCCAACACAGAGCCGCTGCCCGAAGCGATGGCACCGTCGGCAAAGGCCGACCTGCTGCGGGGACTCGCCGAGGCCGTGCTCAACGGCGCGCCTGAAGGTGTCGACGTCTCGGTGGCACGACGGGTAGCGCGCAAGATCGGCGACTACTTCCTGTGGCGCCGTGAGCCCACCATACCGGTCGTGCACGAACTGCTCGTGCTGGCGCCGTGGTGGATCACCAACATGCCGGGCGAGGTGTTTGGGCGTCTGCGCGACATCGGACTCGAGAACATCCTGAACGGTGCCGTCAAACCGATCCAGGCGGTGTGGCGCGAGTTGCTCGAGGCACCGGTGGTGTTCATGGGCCACTGCACGTGCCGCAGTTCGAAAGTCAGCCAGGATCTGTACGCGGACGGCAGCCGCGTCTATCTCAGAGCCGACGCGGCCGACCAGCGAATTCTACTCGACCGTTTCGTCGACCGCTTCGAGTCGCTTCTCGACCGCCACGGCGACACGATTCCCGACTGCGACCCGGCCTTCGTCGACCTCGGCCGAACACTGCTCGAAGCTCGCCGCAACGGATCACAAGCCTATCGGCTCGATGTGCTGGTGGAACGCACCTACCCGTTCTGGGAGTTTCTGCCGGTAATCGAGCCTTACACGCCTAATTGGATCCACTCGTTGCACGCCAATCACAAGGCGCGCTTGCTGCACAAGGAACTGGCCTTCGAACTGGCCACGATCATGTACCTCGCAAAGGGCGCGATCTTTTCGACCATGCGCCTGTTTGATCAGCCCTACTGCATCTGTTCGTGCCCCACGCCCGAGAACGGCGGCGGCTGCGTGCTGACGAACTGGCACTACAGCGCCGGGTCGGACGCCTCGCTGCTTGCGAGCGATGCCGAGCACGGCCGGCGCCGCGACGACTCTGGCGCTGTCCTGCCCTGCGACCGTTTCCCGATCCGCTCCAATCGCGCCTGCCTGGGCTGCGGTTGCATCCACGAACACGCCGACCCGCGAGACCTGCGTACCGTCCTGGCCGAAGCCGAGCACTACCTGCCGTCGCTTCGTTGATCTACCGGCCGCGCCGTCACGCGCTGTCACGCCGCGGCAACTGCGCGTGCAGACTTGCGCCGTCGACCGGCGAGAGCCACGCGATTACCTCGCGAGTCATCGACACGGCAGCAGGCTTCTTCGCTGCTATATGCCGCGCAGGCGTGAAGTTCAGCCGCCCAGATGCTTGCGCAGAAACCGTACCTGGTCGCCCACGCTGCGCTCGAAGTCCGGCCCGATGTACACGTCGAAATGTCCGACGGGGTAGCGCACTACTTCGGCCTTCGCGATATCGGCAGCGGCCTTCTCGCTCGCCGACGCCGGCGCCACGCTGTCGCGCTCGCAGATCTGCAACAGCGCGGGACACTTCACTTTCGCGGCGTCGGTGACCGGCCTGAACAGCGGTACTTGCAGTGCAGTGCGGGCAGTCACCTCGTTGCGGAAACCGGGGGGCACCAGATTCAGATAGCCGTCCCAGGCGTCGGCGCTGGTCATCACACCGACCTCGCCCGGCCTGGCCACGATCGGTATGTAATGCGGCGTCATGCCAAGCAGCGAACGCACGACGTCGACGATGCCGTGCGCGCTCAGACGCAGCAGCGAAAACAGCCCGGCGTAGCGCGCGATCTCCAGCGCCGATGCGCGTCCGTCCAGCATCGGGCACTGACTGACGGTGGCGGCAACGTTGCCGTCCCCGGCCGCCACCGAAATCACCAGTCCGCCTGCGAACGACGTTCCCCACAGCGCGATGTGCGACCTGTCGATGCCAGGCAGCGTGCGCACGTACGCGAGCGCCGCGTGCCAGTCGGCGATCTCATGTCGCGGGTTCAGGCAATTGCGCGGCTGCCCGTCGCTCGCGCCGAATCTGCGGTAGTCGAAAATCATCGAAGCGAAGCCGGCAGCGTTGAAGCGCTGCGCGTACTGCTCGAGGTGCATGTCGCGGGTGGCGGCGAAACCGTGGGCCATCAGCACCAGCGGCACCGGTCTGCCGGCCTCCGCAGGAAAAGTCAGCCAGGCGCGGCAGGTGGTGCCGTCGCTCTGGAATTCGATGTCCTGGCGCTGGGTGTTGCTCATATAGCCTCCGGTTTCCCGATCTGTTGAAAGTCTTCCGACACTGTTCGAAGCCCACGGCGACGTCGGAACCGAGGCCCGCGCGCGGCCCCGCCACTTCGCTTGTCCGCGAGCGCCGCGTCGCTTTACCTCAGCCGCGCCCCCAGCCTTCAGCGTACAGCTGCTGACACAACAGACCGAAGCGCATCGTCAAAACGTAGTTCTCGCCGTCCTCGATCAGCGCCGCCTTGACGTCGCGGAAGAGTTTTTCGATCGGATATTCGCGCGACGTGGCGTTGCCGCCGAACAGTTGAAACGCCTCGCTGACAACCGTCATCGCTTCTTCGGTCACCGTGACCTTGGCCGAAGCCGTCGCGTACGGATGCGAAGACGGTGACAACCGTGAGTAGGCAAGGAAACGACGCGCCACCGCGCGGGAAAGTTCGACCCTGCGCATCATGTCACCGATGCGATAGCGCGTGAGCGGATTGTCGATCAGCAAGCGGCCGCCCTGACGCCGCTCGTGGCAATAGCCAAGCGTCATCTCGAAAGCCGCCCGCGCCACGCCAGTGAAGACGTTCGACATGTGCGTGCCGGCGTGCGACCAGGCCGCGCAAAGGTTGCCGTAGTACGTGTCCTGCAAGGCCACGGCGAAACGCTTGGGAACCTTGACGTTGTCGAAGTAGACCTCGCCCTGCGGCAACGAGCGTTGACCGATCTTGTCGAGCGGCTTGCCGCGGTTTATCCCGGGCAGATCGAGCGGAATGATGACCGCCACGCCGTTAGGGCGCCCGTCCTTTTCGAAGTAGCCGTTGCCGTAATCGGCGACGAGATAGGCCAGGGCAACCTGGGCCACCGGTCCGTTCGACACCCACGCCGAACACTGGCCGTCGATGACGATCTCGTCTCTGCCGACCTGCGCGAGCAGGTTGCCCTTGTTGGCGGGAACACCATCGGGCCATTCACGCTTCATGTCGAAGATCTGATTGTCGCTGCCCCGGTCGGGCTGGGTGGCCATCCAACAACCGATCTTGCCGCTGCAAAGATCGATGAGTTCCCGGTTGTCGATCGCCTGCGCCATCAGCAACGGGAAACCCGCGACTCCCAGCGAAACCGCCAGACCGGCGTCGCCCCACCCAAGCTCCTCGCCGACCAGCGACTCGATGCGAATCGCGACATCCTGCGGAAGTTCTTCGGCCGGCCCCGAATCGAGACCGAGCGCGGCCGCTTCGACGAACGCCTGGTAGAAAGGCGAGCCGGCGGCGATTACCTGCTCGGCACTCATCTTGTCGAGTTCCTGCCCCAACGGACGCAGCACTTCTTTGGCAAAGCGGTGCACGGCGTCCTGAGTGGCGATCTCGTCCGGCGTCAGCGGCGTCTCGAAGCCGGTCATTCCGACCGTCGGCAGGGTCACCTCAGTTTTCAACTTCAGCATTGCGTGTCTCCTGATGCTCGGTCCGGGCAAAGCGAGCGGGTTGTTTACATCGCAAAAGCGCCTCAGCAAAGCGGGCCGCGGCGCGCGCCGATCGCGCACTCGCCGCGCTTCATTCTCAGCGCCGCTCGCTGCGCCGGTAGCGCACCGAACGGCCGGCGCCGAAAGCTTCGATGCGTCCGAGCGTGACCAGACGCTTGATAACCTGCTTGGCGGTATCGCGCGGCAGCCCGAGACTTTCGCGGATCGCACGGTTGGTGACTTCGTGGTCACGTTCGAAGAGTTGCAGGACGCCGAGCTGATTCGCCGACAGCCGCGACTCGTCCGGAGCGCGCTCGGCGACGGCCCGGGCCTTGGCACCGTGCTCCAGCAGGACATCCAGACACACGCCGAGCCACGGACTGATGTCGGGGCGCAGCAGCTTGCGGTTGGCCTGACTGCGACGCAGGGCTCCCTGGCAGTCATTCCAGCGGCCGGCAAACACCGCATCCAGCGACACGCTTCGGACCTGCTCATAACCGCAGCGCAGCAACAGCAACTGGGTCACGACGCGAACCAGACGCTCGTTGCCGCGCGCGAAAGGGCGAATGCACAGGAGTTCGAACGTGAACGACCCGATGACCAGCAGCGGGTGGAAGCCGCAACTGCGCAGGCGGGTTCGCGCCCACTCGGTAGCCGCCTTGGTTTCGCCGGGAGCCAGGCGCGCGACCATCGGAGCGAATCTCGCGGCATCTACCTTGTTTCGCTCTGCCGCGACCGGGCTCTCGGCCGGTGTCCGATAACGGCCGAGGTTGGCGCGGCTCTCGGGAACGTACGCAAGCAGGCGGGAGTGAAGAGACAGGAGCAACTCCTCGCCGAACTCCATCCGTACATGATCGGCGAGCACGGCTTCGAGCGTTTCGGCGTAGCCCGTGCGGGAGGCGGAGACGAGGCCGCGGCGAAGTTGCTGAGCCTGCGCCCTTTCATCTTCAGCGCCGAAGGCCGCAATCCTGCCGAGGGCTGCGAGCGCATCCTGCGCGACCTGACCTGCGTTCTCGGTAGCTCCGGCCGCTTGCCGCGCGCGGCTCCACCAGCCTTTGAACTCGTCGATCGCGCAGAGCTTGGGCGTAAGCGCGTGCAGCGACGCCGGCGGAAGCTGCAGCAGCCTGGTGTCCAGACGATGTTCCATTCCCCGCCTACCTCATCACGAAGTCGATACGCCCGATTACGCCCGCTTAGCCACCATCAAAAACGCAGCCGCCGCCGGCACGCCCGCTTACACCCGATTACACGCAAATGCCTTGACTTCAAGCCGCCCACCCGCGAACGAGGGCCGGCATCTTCGAATTCAGCCAGGCCGGCGCCGAAAAATCACGTCGGCGCAACGCGAGGGACCGGGAAAGAAGGCAACCGCCGCCGACAAGGGAGCGCGGCAAGGAAGGAGACAAGCACCATGTCACTGAACGAGCATCTTCAAGAGATTTACCAGGAGATCACGGCACGCAATCCCGGTGAGACCGAGTTTCACCAGGCCGTGCACGAAGTGCTGGACGCGCTGGGGCCGGTACTGGTCAAGTACCCGGAGTTCAGGGAGCACAAGATCATCCGCAGGATCAGCGAACCGGAGCGGCAGTTGATCTTCCGGGTTCCTTGGCAGAACGACAAGAACCAGGTCGAGATCAACCGCGGGTTCCGCGTGCAGTTCAACAGCGCCCTGGGGCCTTACAAGGGCGGCCTGCGCTTCCACCCCTCGGTCTATCTCGGCATCGTCAAGTTCCTCGGCTTCGAGCAGATCTTCAAGAACTCGCTCACCGGCCTGCCGATCGGCGGCGCCAAGGGCGGCTCGGATTTCGACCCCAAGGGCAAGTCAGAGAACGAGATCATGCGCTTCTGTCAGAGCTTCATGACGGAGCTGTGGCGAATCATCGGTGAGCACACCGACGTGCCCGCGGGCGACATCGGCGTCGGCACCCGAGAGGTCGGTTTTCTGTTCGGCCAGTACAAACGGCTGACCAACAAGTTCGAAGCGGGAGTCATCACCGGCAAGGGCCTCTACTACGGCGGCAGCCAGGTGCGCACCGAAGCGACCGGCTACGGGTGCGTCTATTTCGTGAACGAGATGCTCAAGAGCCGCAACCTGACGCTGGACGGCAAGAAAGTCACCGTGTCCGGGTCGGGCAACGTGGCGATCTACACTCACGAAAAGGTCACCGAGTTCGGCGGCAAAGTCATCGCCATGAGCGACTCCAACGGCGTGATCTACGACGAGAAGGGCATCAACCTCGAAACGATCAAGCAGTTCAAGGAAGTGGAAAGGCGCCGCATCAAGGACTACTGCGATCACCACAGGAGCGCGCGCTACACGCCCAACGGACGCATCTGGGACATCCCTTGCGACGTGGCGTTCCCGTCGGCCACGCAGAACGAGATCACCGGCCGCGACGCCAAGACTCTCGTCGAGAACGGCTGCATCGCGGTAGGCGAAGGCGCGAACATGCCGACCACGCCCGAAGGCGCCGAGGTCTTCCTGTCCTCGGGACTTCTCTACGGTCCGGGCAAGGCGGCCAACGCCGGCGGCGTCGCCACCTCCGCGCTGGAAATGCAGCAGAACGCCTCACGTGACGCGTGGACCTTCGAGGACACGGACAAGAAGCTGCAGGACATCATGAAGAACATCTTCAAGGCCTGCTCCGAGGCCGCCGAGGAGTTCGGATCGCCCGGCAACCTGGTCAAGGGAGCCAACATCGCCGGCTTCATCAAAGTCGCGCGCGCGATGATCTCTCAAGGCCTCATCTAGTTAGCAGCCATCGAGGCAACACTGGCTTTCCACTCACCCGCGGCCCGGCGCGGGGCGAGTGGAAAGCCAGCTCACACTTCTCCGAAAAGATCGTCTTGGAATGAATCTGCGAACGGGCGTATCGTCTGCCTTGTGTCGGAAGAACGCCGCCTACCGAACGGGCGCAGGCTCTGATCGGGCGGGCTCGGCGTAGAACCCCCGACGAGGACGGATCGGACAATGAAGAACGGTGTAGCGCTTGTGGCAGGAATCCTGACCTTGAGCCTGGTCGCATCTTCGGCCCATGCGGACGATTGGCGGAGCGGCCATCAGGCGCCACGCTCCCACTCCTACTCCCACTCCTACGGTCACGGCTGGGCGGTGGCGGCCGGCATCACCGGTGCGCTGCTGGGCGTGGCCGCCATCGCGGACGCGCTGTCGGGCCCCTACTACGCCGCGCCGCCGCCGGTCTATCAGGCACCGCCGCCGGTCTACTATTATCCGGCGCCGTCGCGCGTCTACTACGCTCCCCCACGGGTCTACTACGCGCCGCCGCCGGTCTATTACGGCGCGCCGACGTACTACGGCCGGCCTCCGTATTGAGGCGGGAATTCTTCCTCCGGTAGAGCCAACCCGCATACGTCTCGGAGAGGGTGTGCGCTGCACTGCCTGACTCGACGGTGCGCGGTCAGCGTCGAGTCAGGCAGTGCAGCGCGTGAATGGCGAGTCGGGGTCGCTTGCAGACACATCCAGCAATCAACCGGAGTCGGTGGGCAACACTTACCGCCTACGTGAAGAAGGCCGGACGGGCCGTTCACGGACTCAGGTTTCACGGCCGCAGGCGCGTGCGCGCAGTCGCTGCCCCGATGACTCGGCTGGTGCTGGCAGTGTCGCTGCTGGCGCTGGCCTGCGCGGCATGTACGCCGGCCGGGTTTCGTCTGTCACCGTACCGCGAAGACCGTCAGGCGGCGCAGCAACTGGCGAGGCGAGCGCGAGAGGCCTGCGCTGCGATCCGCGGGGATGCGGACCTGCCGCCGCATCCATTCACCACCGATGGCTGCTCGATGTCACCCGACGGCAACTGGGTGGAGTGCTGCATCGAGCACGACCTCGCGTACTGGTGCGGAGGAGGGGAACAGGCTCGGAACCAAGCCGACATGCGCTTGCGCCGGTGCATCGTCGCGAAGAGACGCTCGGCCCTGCTCGGTTCCTTGGCCTACGCTACGACACGGCTGGGAGGAAGCGCTCAGCTACCCTTCCCGTGGCGATGGGGATACGGCTGGAACCCATGCCGAGGATATGATCGCGACGGACCGGCACTGGACCACTGCGCGTCATGGCCCGATGCGGACGACAACAAGGATCATTTTTGAGGCCGCAGCACCACAGAAACGAGCGCGACTCGACATACGCTCGCCGTTCTTGTTGTCTGGCGCCGATGCACGACACCATGGGCGGACCGCCCCGTGTGACGCAGTTCACGACTACAATCCGGCATCGGCGCAGCCTGCGGCGCGGCGCGGCCTGCGTGTTGGCTCTGCTGTGGACCGGCGGTTGTGCGACCATCTCGGCGTGGCGGGCGCCCGCCGAGGTACGTGCACCCGACACCGCCGTCGCTGCCGCCATCGGCGACACCTATCCGAGCGCGACGCCGGAGTTCGACCCCGGCTTGATTCCACTGCCTCCCGAACCAACCAACCTGCGGCCCTGCTGCGCCTTCGGCGCCGATCTGCGCGTTGCGGTCGGTTTGATCCCTGTCCCCGGACTCACGCTCGGCAACATCCGCGGACCCAAGGATCTCGGTCCCCACAAGTACAACGTGGGCCTGCTCGCAAATACGTCGAGCAACGCGAGCGGCCTGCTGGAAAGCGAAGAGAACGGCCTGGTCTACACCTGCCGTGGCGGGTTCATCGACATCGCACACGTCCGCGACTGCGCGGACATGACCGTCTACCTGACAGCCCAGGTCAGCCGCAACATGGATCCAGGCGGGAACATCGAGTTGTCCGACCAGGGCGGAGCGCGCCGTATCGTGCTCAACCCAATCAACAAGAAACTCATCGCCGATCCCGGCCGCTACACCACTGCGGTCGCTCTCGCGCAGTGGCTCACTTTTCAACTGTCGGTCTGGCACGAAATCGCCACCTGGTACGGCTACGGGACGATGCCGGGCTGGCCCGAGAAGATCTCGGCATTCTCGCCCGAGGACCTCTACTCCGATCTGATCGGAATAAAACTGGCGGCCGGCATCAGTTTCCGGCACGACGCAAACGACGAACAACGTTACAACGAAGCGATGGACGCGTGGATCCCGATGGTCCTGAAGCGTCTGCAGGCGGTGCCGAAGCAGTCGGGTGGAGAAGCGATCCGATCGGTCGCGGGTATCTGGTGGAACCCGGCCAAGCTGATCCCGGACTGGCAACTGACGATGCGGCGCAACATGGAGTTGGGCGTTCTGATCAAGCCATGGATCGTCTCAGCGGCGTTCGCGCCGGATCCCGCACCGTACGATGGATGCAAAGACGCCGGGCCTCCGCTGTGGCTGAGAAATCCCGACGGATTCGAGGGCGAGCCGTTCACCGACTACGTTACATTGCAGATCGAGGTGAACGACGAACTGGCAAGCCACGGGTTTCCGTTCCCGCGCACGGACAGCCACCGCATCACCCAGGCCGACTTCCCGGCCATCATCGCCAGCATCCGTGCCGAAAACGCCGCCACGTTCGGCGAACGCGCCGACCAGCCCAAGAAGTGACGCGCTGCCGCGTCACGCCCCTACGGAAGCGTGACGCGGTCGATGGAAAAGTTCACGGGTCTGGCAGGACTGCGGGCGGCCTTGTCTCTGTTCCAGTGGTAGGCGTTGTGCCAGAGGTTGAAGAAAGCCGGGGCCGCGTGTGACGGAATCACGTCGTCCGGCGCGCCGTCCAGAGTCCACAACGTGCGAAAGCCAAGTCCGTCTTGCACATCGACAGAGAACGTGACCTGAGTTGGCTGCCAGTCGAAGCGGTAGCTGTAATAGAACTGCCGCGGATCGAAACGCCGCATCTTCCAGCCAAGCGGCGCGATCTCTTCCAGATCGTAGGTACCTTCACCTCCGGCCGGCGTCTGCCAGACTCGACCGGTCTTCAGATCGACCTTGCGCGTAGTCTTGCGAAAAACCTCGCCGTTGGCGTCGTCCTGATATTCCGTCCACACCGACAGGTAGATCGCCGAACGCTCAGCAGCCAGAAACTCGAGATCTATCTCGTTGTTGTCGACGATACCGTCACCGTCGTGATCTATACCGTCGTTGAAGTAGGTGAAGAACGCCGACACCACGCCCTGAGACTTACCTGCACCTGCCACGCGCATACGTGCCTGGTAGACGCCGAACGCCTGCGACGCGGCGCTCTGGAGTTGCGTGGCCCATCCCGGTCCGCTTATCGAAGACGACGTCCGGCCCGGATAGACGAGTTTGAGCACCGCGCCGTCGACCCCCGCCGCATCCGCCGACGCCGAGGCTACCGAAGAGCCAGCCTGAGGCGTGTTCGGCTCGGCCCATGACGCCGAAAGTGCTGCGCCGAAATCGTCTTCCAACGCCGACGCCGCGCGGGCGCTGAGCGCGACCAGACAAACGGCGGTCGCAATCCGTCCTAAGCTGTTCATGACGCGAAGGTACGCGGCGCCGCGCGGCGCCGCAAAGACCGAATACCTGGCGGCGCCTCAGCGCGGACGCGCCTTGGCGTAGATCCGCTTCGCGCCGGCCGGCCTTTCGGCTACGCGCACGCGGCGGATGACGAGATCGGGATCGCGCGAATCTGGACGCCGCACGCGGTCCTCGAACTCGTAAGAAGCCTCATCGGCCACTTCGAAAGTGGTGACGTGAGTGTCGACGTCGATCGCACCGATCATGTTGCTGGAGATGTCGCCGCGACGGCAGATGACCGCGAGCAACCTCTGAGGACTGGCGCCGTTACGATGGCCCCAATTGATTTCAAAGCGGGTGGCTCCGCCGTTGCGCGGATCGTAGTCCCGCGCGGATTCGGCATAGCCGTCGTTGCGGCGTTCGCCACGGCCATCGTCGCGACGTTGACGTTCGTGCGGCCGCTGCTCGTCCCGATCGCGACGCGGCAGCGCCGAGACATCGGGACGCCTGGCGGACTCGGCCGGCGACGTATTCACTTCGCGCGGCGCGGTCTTATTCGGTGCGCGGAAGTGCTCGATCAAAGCTGCGATAAGTTGCGCCGCGTCGCGCTTTTCCAACAGCCCTTGCGCGTACTCGATCTGGGCTTCGGTGACTTCAGGAGCCGCGTCCAAAGCTTTTTCCAGACGCCGCCGTTCGCGCTTGGCCAGCGCCTTGGCGACCGAGGCCGCGGTCGGTATCTCACGCCACTGTATCTTGACCTTGGCGCGCGAGAGCAGGAACTCGACCTTGCGTTGCCGGTGCGCGGGCGCGAGCAACACGCTGCGGCCCTTGAGTCCGGCGCGGCCGGTACGGCCGCTGCGATGCGTATAGGTTTCCGAATCGATCGGCGGCGCCGTGTGGATGACGGTACCGACCTCGGGGATGTCCAGACCGCGGGCAGCCACGTCGGTGGCTACCAGAACTCCGGCCGTGCCGCTGCGAAACGCAGCCAGCGTGCGCGTGCGCTGAGCCTGCTCGAGTTCACCGCTGAGCGGCAGAGCAGAGAAGCCGTCGTTCGACAGTTGATCCGCAAGCTGCGTCGCTTCAACACGGGTGTTGACGAACACCAGCGTGCGCTCGCCTTCGGCCAGCAAGAGAATGTTGACCAGAGCGGCGTAGCGATCGTCCTGGCGCAGCAGGTGACCGACGTGTTCGATGTCGATGTTGGCGACGCCGAGTTGGGTTCCCTGCACCTGCAGAGGCTGGGACTGATACTGGCGCGCAAGCGCGCGGATCTCGGAGGGGAAAGTCGCCGATACCAGATGAGTGCGACGCTCGGCGGGCGTGGCCTCGAGAATGGCCTGGAGTTCCTCGCGGAAACCCATGTCGAGCATACGGTCGGCTTCGTCGAGAACCAGTTGGCTGACCAGCGAACAATCCAGAGCGCCGCTGCGGATGTGATCGAGCAGACGCCCCGGCGTGCCGACCAGAACCGGAGGCCTCGTTCCCAGACGACGGCGCTCCTGCCCGACGCTGGTGCCGCCGGTGACGCAGTCGACGGCAACGCCTGGAACCCCGGCGAAAAGCCATTCGAGTTCGGTTTTTACCTGAACTGCCAGCTCGCGAGTCGGAACGATGACCAGAGCGACGGGGCCCGCCGGCAGCACCCGTGATTTCGGGCTGCGTGCGCCGAGGACAAGAAGGTCGGGGGCCATCACGAAGCCGAGAGCCAGCGTCTTTCCCGATCCGGTCTGCGAAGAGATCTGAAGATCACGGCCTTCGATGGCCGCATCCAGGACCGCCTGCTGCACCGTTGTCAGAGAGGTGAAGCCGCGGCCGATCAGCGCGGCGCGCAGCGGCGCCGCCACTCCCTCGAACGCGGAAGTCTCGCAGACTTCCTCTTCGTCATCGAGAAGCAGGTTCTCGGACTCATCCAATTCGGGAACGACAACGGCCAAATTTCGATTTTGCATGGGTGTTAGAGGCCTCGCGCTGAACAAGGGAGCGCTGGGGTCGGGAAAGACGCGGCACCATAGAGCACGCGCGGCGCAAGAGCAACGCGGCGCGTCAGTTATTTTTGCAACCAGGAGCAGGGTCCATCACCAGCGCCCTGAGCTTGCCTCCGTCAAACGCCCGTTCTAATTCTTTCAAACACACGTTTGACTCCGATGCTGCGCCGCCGCTCCCCTCACCTTTCTCGAACCGCTTCAGCAGCGGAAATCAGCCCCGAAGGCTTCAGCAAGACCGCGGCCGCGACCCGCCGCCGTCTGCTCAAGGCTGCCGGCGCGGTGTTCGCCGAACGCGGCTACCGCGCGGGTGCGGTGCGCGAGATCTGCAGCCGCGCGGGCGCCAACGTCTCGGCGGTGGCCTATCACTTCGGGTCCAAGGCCGCGCTCTACGAGGCGGTGCTGCGCAGCACCCAGGAATACGCAGCCGAACGCTACCCGATCGCAGGCCTGGCCGCGCAGGCAAAGACCGACCCCGAAGCGGCGCTGCAGCGCTTCGTCCTCACCTTTCTTCGCCGCCTGCTGGATCGCGGACGCCCGGCCTGGCACGGCCACCTGATGACGCGCGAACTGGCCGACCCCAGCCCCGCCTTCTCGATCGTAGTCGACGAAGTGGCGGGGCCGATATTCTCGGAGCTTTCGGCGATCGTCGCGCAGATTACCGGACAGCCGGTCGATTGCTCCCACACGCGACTATGCGTGGCCGGCATCATGGGACAGTGCACCGTGCACCGCAACGCGCGCGCATTGCTGGCCGCGATGACACCCGACGCGAACCTCAACGTCGATGCACTGGCACGCCACATCACTGCTTTTTCCCTGGCGGGCCTGCGCAGCGGCCTGCCGGGCGAGGTTGCCGCAGACGCCAGCGCCGACCTTGTGGCCGGCGACACCGACACTCAAAACAACAGCGCACCACCGCGTAAGCGGGCTGCGCGGAGAACAATGTGAGCGCGAAAACACTTCCAAGATCGACACGCGGTCGCGCGCCGATCGCCGGCGCCGTCATCCTGGGCCTCATCGCGGTCACGTTCGGCCTGCGCTACTGGCTGGTGTGGCGAACCTGGGTTTCGACCGACGACGCCTTCATCGAAGCGCGCGTGGTGCAGATAAGCCCTTCCATCGCGGGTCGCGCGGCGACGGTCCACGTCTCGGAGAATCAAGAGGTCCAGGCAGGTGCGGCTCTCGTCGATATCGACCCGCGCGATGCCGAGGCCGCGCTGGCTCAGAGCCGCGCTGCGCTGCGGCTTGCCGAAGCGGAGATCGACGCCGCACGCGCAACCCTGGAAGCCGCGCGCACGACCACCGCCGCCGGCGTCGACGAAGCCGGTGCGGGACTCGAGGCAGCACGCGCCAAACTTACCGAAGCCGCGGCTCAGCAGGACGCCGCGGCGAGCGAATCCGGACAGGCGGCCTCGGACCTGGCGCGTTATCGCCAACTGAGTGATCGCGCGATTTCCGACCAGCAACGCGAAAGCGCCGAGTCCAAGGCGCGCACCGCTCAGGCGCGCCTGGAAGCGGCGCGCACCAACGTATCCGCGGCCCACGCCGCGGTCAGCGCCGCCACCGGCCGCCTGGCCGCAGCCGAGGCCGCGCCTCACCAGGTCGCGGT
Organism: uncultured bacterium; assembly: GCA_903893315.1. Classification (GTDB taxonomy): domain Bacteria; phylum Desulfobacterota; class Binatia; order UBA1149; family CAITLU01; genus CAITLU01. The sequence continues at coordinate 54,756 of CAITLU010000039.1, read as the reverse complement.
GCGCGAGGCCGATCTGGCGCGAGCCGAAGCCGCCGCCGCACGCGCACGCGCCGCGGTCGATGCAGCCACGCTCGAACTCTCCTACACCCACATCGTCGCGCCCGAGGGCGGCCGCATCACACGCAAGAACGTGCAGCCGGGCAACTACGTCCAGAAGGGACAGATCCTGATGGCGTTGCTGCCGGCCGAACGCTGGGTCGTGGCCAACTTCAAGGAAACCCAGCTCGACGGCGTGGTGCCCGGTGCGGTCGCCGAAGTACGTGTCGATGCCTATCCGGAGGCGATCTTCCGCGCCCGCGTACAAAGCGTGCAAGCAGGCTCGGGCTCGCGCTTCAGCCTACTGCCACCGGAAAACGCCACCGGCAACTACGTCAAGGTAGTCCAACGCGTGCCGGTCAAGATCGTATTTGACGAGCAACCCGACGCTGCGCGCTATCTGCTCGGAGCCGGCATGTCGGTGGTGCCGTCGGTGAAGGTGCGGTGAGCGCAGTCTCGATCACGGACGGCGCAGACAGCCGCGGCGCAGCGACAAACGGCAACGCAGCGCCGTCCGCCGCCGACCACCACGAGCATTACCACGCCCCGTTCAGTCCGTGGCTGATCGCCGTCGTGGCCACGCTGGCCACTTTCATGGAGGTCCTCGACACCAGCATCGCCAACGTCGCGTTGCCGCACATCGCCGGCAATCTCGGCGCCGGAGTCGAAGACAGCACCTGGATTCTGACCTCCTACCTGGTTTCCAACGCGATCGTGTTGCCGATCAGCGGCTGGATGTCGACGTTGTTCGGCAGACGCAACTTCTACCTCGCATGCGTGGCGCTGTTCACGCTCAGTTCACTGCTGTGCGGACTCGCGCCCAACCTGTCGGTGCTGGTGCTGTGCCGACTGCTGCAAGGACTCGGCGGCGGCGGCCTGCAACCGTGCACACAGGCCATCATGGTCGACACGTTCCCGGCGGCAAAACGCGGGATGGGCATGGCGGTCTACGGAATGACGGTGGTGGCGGCGCCGGTGATCGGCCCCACGCTCGGCGGCTGGATCACCGACAACGCGAGCTGGCGCTGGGTGTTCTTCATCAACGTGCCGATCGGTGTGCTCTCGCTCATCTTGTCGTCGAAGTTCATCACCGATCCTCCGTTCCTGCCGCGACGACGCGGCGCCGACCGCGGCTCGATCGACTGGATGGGCCTCGGCGGCCTCGCTCTGGCGATCGGCGCCCTGCAGATGATCCTCGACCTCGGCGAGCGCTACGACTGGACCTCGTCGCGCTTCATCTGCACCCTTGCGGTTCTGTCGGTCACCGCGTTCGTCTTCACGATCTGGTGGGAACTTCGCCACAAGGATCCGGTGGTAGACCTGAGGCTTCTGAGAGAACGCAACTTCGCACTGTCGGTCGCGGCGACGCTGCTGTTCGGGTTCGTGCTTTACGGCAGTACCGTGTTGCTGCCGCTCTTCACGCAGACGCTGATGGGATACACCGCGATGCTCAGCGGCATGGTGGTTTCGCCGAGCGGGATCGTGATCATGTTCTTCATGCCGATCGTCGGCATGCTGGTCGCACGCCTGGACGCACGCAAGATGATCATCTTCGGCGCGGCGGTAGTTTCGCTGTCGCTCTTTCGGATGGGGCGCTTCAGCCTCGACATCAGCTTCGGCGACATCGTCACAGCACGCATGCTCCAAGGTCTCGGCATGGCTTTCATATTCGTGCCCCTGAGTACGGTGTCCTACGCTTTCACCCGTACCGTCGACCGCGGCGCGGCATCGAGCCTGATCAGTCTGGCGCGTAACATCGGAGCCAGCATCGGAATCGCGTCGATGGCGACGATGATCGCGCGCCAGGCCCAGATACACCAGGGGGCCCTGGTGGCACACGCCACGCCTCTCGACCCGGCCTACGGAGCCTGGATGACACAGCTCACTGCGGCCTTCGCCGCCCACACTTCCGACGCCGCGCTCGCCGCTTCGCAGGCCCAGGCGGCGATCTACCACATGGTCGGCGTGCAGGCCCGCACGCTGGCTTTCGTCGACGTGTTCCGCGTCATGTCGATCGCGTTCCTCGTCGTCATCCCGATGATGTTGTTGATCCGCAAGCCGCCGAGCACCTTGCCCGCCGGCGAGGCGCTGCTCGAATGAAGTGCACGTTCATCAGTCCGGTTTTTTTCGCTCGCTGCCTGGCCGTGTCGTACGCGCTGGTGTCGACGCAGGGCTGCGCGGTCGGCCCCGACTACCAACGGCCGCAGATCGATACACCGGCGGCCTGGACACGCGGCGCCGACGCTACCGCGCAGACACCGAGCGCCAGTTCGACGGCCGATGCCACGGCGAGCGCGCCAGCGCAGCGCGACTGGTGGCTCGGCTTCGGCGACGATCAGCTCGTGGCCCTGGTCGAGCGCGCCGTCAGAGCCACGCCCAAGGCACGTCAGGCCGCCGCCCGCGTGCGCGAAGCCAGAGCGCTGCGCGCGGTAGCCGCAGGCAGCCTGTGGCCCAGACTCGACGCGGCGGCGTCATACTCCAACTCGCGCATGAGCGAGCACGGTTTTCTCGAGGGACTCGGCAACAGCCTGGGCGGCGGTCAGCCCGGCGCAGTCTTTCCGGGCCAGGGCATAAATCTGTACCAGACCGGCTTCGACGCGCAGTGGGAACTCGACCTGTTCGGTCACGTGCGCCGCTCGGTACAGGCGGCGAACGCCGAACTCGAAGCGGCCGAGGCCGGATACCAGGACGCGCTGCTGAGCCTGGCCGCCGAAACCGCGCGCGAAGTGATCGAGTTGCGCACCTTCGACGCGCGGCTGGCGATCGCCGCGCGCAATATCGCCTCGCAATCAGACACGCTCGGAGTGATCACCCAACGCTATCGGGCAGGCGTGTCGAGTGAGCTTGATCTGTCGCGTGCGCAGGCGCACCTGGCCGCGACTGAAGCCGATGTCCCGACGTTGCGCAGCCGGCGCGCGGCCACGCTGCACCGCCTCGAAGTCCTGGTGGCCGCCGCGCCGGGTTCTCTCGATCAGCAATTCGTCGGCGTTCGCGAGGTTACCGCCACGCCGCGCTTCGTCGATGCCGGACTGCCATCGCAGTTGCTGCTGCGCCGCCCCGACGTCGGTCGCGCCGAACGCGAACTCGCCGCCGCCACTGCACGCATCGGTGTCGCGCGCGCGGAACTTCTGCCGCGTTTCTCACTAAGCGGCAGCTTCGGCTTTCAGAGCCAGGAGACCGGCAACCTTTTCACTTCCGACAGCCGCTTCTGGCTGGTCGGGCCCGGAATGCGCTGGCCGATCTTCGATGCAGGTCGCCTGCTCGCCAACGTCGAGGTGCAGAACGCCCGCACCGAACAAGCCGCGGCGCGCTACGAAGACGCGCTGCGAAGCGCGCTCGCCGACGTCGAAACCGCTCTCGGCGCGCTCGCGGACGAGCAGGTCCGCGGTGCTGCGCTGGAGCGCGCCGCGGCGGCCGAGCGCCGCGGCACCGATCTCGCTCGCGAACTGTTCGCCGGCGGGATAGTTGAGTTCCTCCAGGTGCTCGACGCCGAGCGCTCGCTGTATCACGCAGAGGATGCACTGGCCGCCAGCCGCGGCGCCGCAGCGGAAGACACGGTTGCACTCTACAAAGCGCTCGCCGGAGGTTGGCCGACGCCGGACGAAGCACCGTCACCGCCGAGCCCGGCCAGATAGGAGAACACGATGAGCGTATCTTCAGAGAGCACAGCACCGACGATCGAGATCCAGATCCAGCGCAGGAAACTCGGCAAAACGCGGGTGGCGTACCGGCCCGCTGCGATCCTCGAGGACGGCGAAATCCGCGTGGCCGTTGACCGCTTTGCACTGACCGCCAACAACGTCAGCTACGCCGTGATCGGCGACATGTTCGGTTACTGGAAGTTCTACCCGGTCGACGACACGTGGGGGATCATTCCGGTGTGGGGCTTCGCTGACGTCGTCGAATCGCGCACGCACGCCGTCCGCGAAGGAGAAAGGATCTGGGGCTTCCTTCCGATGGCTTCTCATGCCGTGCTGCGTCCCTCCTCGGTCACGCAGTCGTCATGGATAGACGACACGCCCCACAGGCGTGACCTTCCCGGAGTCTACAACAGCTACCAACGCGTCGACCACGACCCGCCGGAGCTGCGCGCGATGGAAGACCAGCGTTCGTTGATGTTCCCCCTCTTCGCCACTTCCTTCGTCCTTCAGGACTGGCTGGGCGACAACGCGTTCTTCGGTGCACGTCAGGTGGTGCTCACCAGCGCTTCCTCGAAGACCGGGTTCGGTCTCGCCAACCTGCTCGCACGGGACGCTGCCCACCCGGTGCACATAGTCGGACTCACATCGACGGCGAACATCGACTTCTGCAAAGGTCTGGGAACCTTCGACGCGGTGCTGCCCTACGATCGCGTCACCGATCTCGATCCGAGTGTCGCCACGGCACTGGTGGACATGTCAGGATCGGCTAACACCATCGCCTCGGTGCACGAACACTTCGGCGAAAACCTCGTGCTGAGCAGCATCGTGGGCGTGACCCACTGGCAGGAACGCGGCCGCCAGAGAACGCTGCCGGGCGCGGAGCCGACGCTCTTCTTCGCCCCTGCCCAGTTCATGAAGCGCGACGAGGAGTGGGGCCCCGGCGAACTGCTGCGGCGGGCCTTCGGCGAGTCAGCTCGCATCGCGAAGGAAGTCGCGGGTTCAGTCTCGATCGAACACGTCGTCAGCGCCGAGGCTTCGCGAAAGGCCCTCGACGAAATGATCGCCGGCACTACGGCGCCGAGCCGCGGCCTGATCCTGTCGGTGAGGTGAGTCGGGCGCGTGTCACCTGCCGCGAGAATCCCCGCAGGCGCCGCGCGCAGACCTCAGGCGTGCCACCTCCGGAACTCGTGACTGGCTCGCGCACGCCTGCTTCAAAGTGGATCTCAATCGCTTCCGGCGGATCGTATCGACCGATTCTCCCGGCTCTCGTTCCCATCTGCAGACGGCCCGCGCCTCAGTTCCGCTCGACCCGTCCGGCTCTACCTGTCCGCTACCGGTAGCAGGAGCGCGCTGCGTCGTTGCGCGACCTGAGGTCGCGTGTTAATCCCGCGCAGTTTGGCAAGTTCTCTTTTCGCCCGTAAGTCCGTCGAACTTCTCCATGCCGAGTTGGCGGCCCACGACCGTCTGCACCGCGTCCTGGGACCGGTAGCGCTGACCGCGCTCGGAGTCGGCGCGATCATCGGCGCGGGCATCTTCGTGCTGACCGGTCTGGCTGCACACGACTACGCCGGCCCTTCACTGATGTTGTCGTTCGTCCTGTCGGGAATCGGCTGCGCACTGGCCGGACTGTGCTACGCGGAATTTGCAGCGATGATCCCGGTGGCGGGAAGCGCTTACACATACGCTTACGCAACCCTCGGCGAACTGTTCGCCTGGATCATCGGCTGGGACCTGATCCTGGAGTACGCGGTAGCTTCGTGCGCCGTGGCACACGGCTGGTCGCACTACTTCCAGTCTTTCCTGGCACTGTTCGACATCCACGTGCCGGGACCGCTGGCGATAGATCCGTTCAGCGCCTCGCCGCAGGTGCTGGCCGCGGCCTGGCACATCGGCGGCATTCCGATCGTATTCGACCTTCCCGCAGCGGCGATCGTCGTAGTGCTGACCCTCGTGCTGGTAAGAGGGATCCGCGAAAGTTCTGGACTGAACGTGGCGATCGTTGCGCTCAAGCTCGGCGTCGTGCTGTTCGTCATCTTCGCCGGCATTCCGCACGTCAACCCGGCCAACTGGCACCCGTTCTTTCCCCAGGGCATGAGCGGAACCCTGCGCGGCGCCGGCTATGTGTTCTTCGCTTACATCGGCTTCGATTCGATCAGCACCCACGCCGAGGAAGCGCGCAACCCGGAACGAGACGTGCCGCTGGCCCTGCTGGGTTCGCTGGGGATCTGTACCATTCTCTACATCGCGGTGGCGGCGGTACTGACCGGCATGGTTCCGACGCCTGAGATCAACGTCGACGCGCCGCTCGCCGAGGCCTTCGCGCACTACGGGCTGGGAACGGCTACCCTCATCATTTCGCTCGGCGCGGTGGCCGGCATCACCAGCGTGCTGCTCGTCATGATGCTCAGCCAGGCCCGCGTGCTGCTGGCGATGGCTCGCGACGGACTGCTGCCGACAAAAGTCTTCGCGGCTATCCATCCGCGCTTTCGCACACCGCATCTGTCGACCATGCTGACCGGCGCATGCGTTGCGACTGTGGCCGCGCTGTTTCCGCTCAGGGTGCTCTCGGAACTCGTCAACATCGGCACGCTGTTCGCGTTCGTCATCGTGTGCGGGGCGATTATGATCATGCGCCGCACGCGGCCGGACGTGCGGCGCCCCTTCCGCACCCCGCTGGTGCCGCTGGTGCCACTGCTCGGAATCGGCGCCAACCTGCTGCTGATGTTCTCGCTCGGTTGGGCCAACTGGCTGCGGCTCATCGTGTGGATGGCGATCGGCCTGGCGATCTACTTCACCTACGGAGTGCACCACAGCCGCCTGCGCAACGGCACTCCGCGCACCGCCGCACCAGACTCCAACTGAACATCAGGCGATGCCGGAGCGCCGCATGCGCGTCTGCACACCCGGATTATTCAGAAAGTCCTGGTCAGCGCTGATCCGGCGACAGCAAGGGTACCGCCGAGCATGAAGCGGGCTGCGAAGTCGGCGGTGCCTTCGATGTCGAGAGGCTTGCGCGAAAGCATGTGGAGGCCGAGTTCGGTCGCCAGCGCGACAGCGGCTCGCGCGGTGCGCTCGACGTCGAGGTGAGGCACGATGCCCTCACGCTCTTTGGCACGAAGATCGGCGACCAGTTCGGCGATGGCAGGCTCCAGGATGGCTCCGGAAGCCATCAACGGCACTTCGCCGGCGTTGCGCGCCATCATCGCGACCAGCGTCTTCTCCTCCGCGTAAAGCCGAAAGCAGGTCAGGAACGACGACCGCATCAGGTCCTCGAGTGTGCGCGCTTCCATGCGTGCCGCGTGCGCCCGCCGCCTGACGCGGCCGGCGAAATCCTCGAGGATCTCCTGCAGCACCGACTCTTTGTCGGGGAAGTAGTTGTAGAAGGTGCCGGCGGCCAGATCGGTGCGGCGCACGATGTCGCGGATCGTCGCGGCGCCGTAGCCGAGTTCGCTGAATACGTCGCGAGCCGCCGACAAGATCGCCTGGCGGTTGCGGATCGCGTTGCGTTGGCGCTTGCCCAGTTCCGGCACGGCGCAGACGGGCGCAACAGCCGCGCTGGACCTGCACCCGCTCAAGCCGCAGTCCGCTCCGCAAAAACGTTCGCAGCCGCAGGGTCGAAAGCGTCCAGCAGGAAACGCTCCTGGGGTTTTTCCGACGCCGTCTTCGGAATCTCCGCCACGACTTGCAGATACGAAGGCACGAAGTTCGACTCGAGCGTTCGGCGGCACTCGGCGAACAGAGCCGCCGGATCGAAGTTCTTCGGATCGGAAGGGACCACCGCAGCGACCACGTCTTTTTCGCCCGGCGCTCCCGAAGCCGCCGCGATGCCGTAAACGAACACGTCGCTCACCGAATGATGCTCGGCGATGGCCTTCTCGACGAAGCCGGAGTGGACGAAGTCACCGTTGTGACGAATGCCTCCGCCGCTGCGGAAGTCGAAGAAGAACCAGCCGTGGTCGTCGGTGTGGCCGATGTCGCCGCTGCGCAACCAGCCGCCGCGGGTCTTGTCCTTGGAAGCTTTCTCGTTGCCGTAGTAATCGACGCTGGCGCTGGCGCCGGCCGGACGCGAACATATTTCGCCCATCACTCCGGGCGCACACTCGTTGTCGTTCTCGTCGAGTACCTTCATCTCGAGTCCCGGAGCCGGTTTGCCGAACGATCCGATCGGACCTTTGCCGACCGGGTTGAACGCAAGTCCTCCTTCGACCGCCCCGTACCATTCGAAGACGTGGACGTCGAAGCGCTTCTCGAAAGACTCCCAGATGCCAGACGGCATCCCCGCGCTGGTTACGAAGCGCACCGGGTTGTCGGCGTCGTTCGGCCTCACCGGCTCGCTGTAGATCGCCGTGGCCATACCGCCGAGCAGTGAGAACACCGTGCAGCCGTGGCGGCGGCACACGTCCCACAGACGCGACTTGGTGAACTTGCGGCTGAACACCGCGTGCAGGCCCATCACCAGCGTCGGAGCCAACGTGATGGCCTGCGCGTTGCCGTGAGTGAGCGACAGCCCGGTGTAAGGACGCTCGTCGCTGCCGTAGCCGGCGATCATGCCGAGCATCGCCATCGAGCCGAAGCGGTCGTTGGGAAACACCACGCCCTTGGGATCGCCGGTGGTACCGGAAGTGTAGATGATCTGCAGCGGATCCGCGCCCGACTCGAGTCTGACTTCAATCGGCGCTGCCGGCTTTGCCAGCACGCCGCGCATCGAATCGGCACCGCGGGTCGATGCCACCGTAGTCGCAGGCACGCCCTCGCCGGTCTCCAGAGCCAGCACCCAGCGCAGATCCGGGCACTTCTCTCGCACGGCGGCGACTTCGACCAAGCAGTAATCGCCGCACACCATGCCGCGGCAACCGGCATTGCGCAGCATGAACGCGAGCTTGTCACCGCGAATGCGAGGATCGAGCGGAACCATCACGCAGCCGGTGATCGACGCAGCGATCATCGTCTCCACGTACTCGGGATGGTTACGCATCATGAGTCCGAAGCGATCACCGCGCTGCATGCCGTAAGCGACCAGAGCGGCGGCGATGCGATCGGCGTTCTCGGAAAGCTGACTGTAGGTGCGCACCTCGTCGGGCGTGGCTTCGTCATCGAGACTCAGATGCTCGAAGGTCAGCACCTTGTGATCGGGCTGGGCCTTCGCCTTCTCGCGTATGATGTCGGCCATGATGAACAGGCTGGGTTCGCGCATCGCTCTACTCCTCGTGACGCTCGGAATGTCGGAACGAGTTCCCGTCGCCCGCAGTGCGGTGCGGTACGGGAACTCGTTCCTGACTTCGTGGATCAGACCCGCAGAACCGAGATGACCATCGCAGCGACGTCGGTACCGATGTTACCGCCGCCGTTCTGGGCCATACCGACGCGCGCTCCGGCCACCTGGCGTGCGCCCGAGCGGCCCTGGAGTTGTTCTGTCAGTTCGACGATCTGCGCGGCGCCGGTAGCGCCGACCGGATGGCCCTTGCGCAGCAGACCGCCCGAGGTGTTGACCGGCTGGCGTCCGCCGAGGCGCGTCACGCCGGCTTCGACCAGGCGTCCGCCTTCACCTTTGGGACACAGCCCGAGGTATTCGTACGCGAAGATCTCGCCCGGCGCCGAAGCGTCGTGCAACTCGACGACGTTGATGCCCTCGGGACCAACCCCCGCTTCTTCGTAGACTTCGCGTGCGCAGACATCGCCGCAACCGTCTTCGTCGAAACCGTGGTCCCAACCCGAACGCAGAACGCTAGAAACCACGCGCACCGGCTTGGTGATGCCGAGTTCGCGCGCCTTGCGCTCGCTGACCAGGATGACCGCGGCGGCGCCGTCACCGATCGGCGAACACATCGGACGCGTGAGCGGCTCGGCTATCATCGGTGACGCCAGCACCTGCTCAACGGTCAATTCTTCGCGAAACTGCGCGCGCGGGTTGAGGCTGCCGTGCAGCGAGTTCTTCGACGAAACCATCGCGAACTGCTCGGCCGTGGTGCCGTAGCGCTCCATGTGCGAGCGCGCCGCGGCGGCATAGATGTCCATGAACATGGAGCGCTTCTCGCCGGCGCCCGACGAACCCGCGCTCGCGCCGCCCTTGGCCGCGCTCTGCTGCAGGCTCTCCATGATCATCTGCATGAGTTCGACGTCGACGGCTCCCGAAAACGCGCTGAAACTCTTCTTGCGGTCTTCGCTGTAGAGCTTCTCGGCACCCAGGGCGAGCACGATGTCGTAGGCTCCCGCGGTCACCATCGACACGGCCTGATGAAAGGCCGTCGATCCGCTCGCGCAGGCGTTCTCGACGTTGACGACGGGAATGCGGCCAAGACCGATCGAGCGAAGGATCACCTGACCGCGGATGCACTCCTGCCCGGTGACGAGCCCGGCGGCGGCATTGCCGACATACGCGGCCTGGATGTCGTCGAGGGAGATCCCGGCGTCCTTGACAGCGGCCTGGACGGCTTCGGTTCCGATCGCCTTGAGTCCGATGTCCAGGTGTTTGCCGAAATGGGTCATGCCGACTCCGGCGACGATTGCGTTCTGCTTCATGTCTTCAGTCTCCCTGCGCGTGGCCAGAGGCACGCGTCGTCGTTGCTCGGTGTCGGCCGGTGCCCGCACCGTCGTGGTTCAGCGTCGGGCCTCGCCCGTTCTTCAAATCAGCCCGTGGCCTTTCAACCCGAGCGCCTTCTTCAGATACTCAAGTTCGGCCTCACGCCACGGCAGCGGCGCGGGGGCTTGCAGCATCCCGTCGCTGCGCAGTTCGGCTACCACCTCCTGCGAGCGGGGGAAAGGTGTCGCGTAGCTGTTCATCTGGAAGAGCCTCTCGAAGGGCTGGCGCGGCCGCTGGCCGCCGGCTTCGGCGCTCTCGGCCGGATACCCGACGGTCTGCAGCAGCAGTACCCTGCAGGTAGCGGGAAGCCCGAGGCCCTGGCGAATCTGCTCTCCGTAGGGCGTACCCAGACAGCAGGTTCCGAGCCCCTGCTCGAAGGCCATCAGCGTGGCCTGCGCGATCCCCTGTCCGCAATCGATCTCGTTCAGACCGGGCTGCTTGAGCGTCTCGCGAAGGTTGTCGAAGATCGGGATGAGCTGCTTCTCGAGCGCTTCCTTCTTGTTCTCTCCGAAGCCGAGTGCGCCGGCACCGAGAAGTTCGCGCAAGCGGTCTGACTGCTCGTCGACCGCCTGCGTCTCGACGTACCAGACGATGACGACCGGGGCCAGACGAATCTGGAAGCCCGCGATCGGCGCCTGCAGTGCGTCGAGAGTCTCCCGCGGAGCGCTGTCGCGAAAGACGACCAGCGCGCGCAGGCTCTGCACGTTGCCCCAGTGCGAGGCAATACGCGCGGCCTCGAGCATGCGCTGGATCTTCTCGGGCTCGACCGGCTTGTAGGGAAGCAGGAAACGGATCGAGCGCCTGCTGCCGATTACTTCTCTGAGTTCCATCATCCCTCCTGTATGGCGATCCTGGAAAAGCCAGCGGTCGCGTCTGTCATCAGTAGAGCCTGTCGGCCGCGACAAGTCCCAGGATGTCGTTGCAGCCGTCTTCGATCAGCGACGCACGCGCGTCGCGCAGCAGCTTCTCGACGGGATATTCGCGACTCATGCCGTTGCCGCCGTAGACGGTCACGGCGGTGTGCGCGACGTCGAAAGCGGTCTGGGTGGAGAACGTCTTCGAAGCGATCGAGTACTCAAGCAACGGCGGCTGCTGGGAAGCATTGTAGATGTACGCGCGACGCGCCAGCGCCCGCGCGGCTTCGGTCTGCTGGAACATGCGGAAGATCTTCATCTTGACCGCCTGGTGATTGATGATCGGCACCCCGCCCTGCACGCGCTCCTGCGCGTAGGCCACCGCGTGCTCGAGTGCCGCACGTGCAAGTCCCACGAAGGTCACGCCCATCGAAGCGTTGGCCATCGTCAGCACCATGTCGGACACCATCCGGTAGGAATCGCTGCCGACCACCATGTAATCGGCGGGGATTCGCACTTCGTCGAAGAAGATTTCACCCTGGTTCAGAGCGCGCTGTCCCATCTTGTCGAGAGGAACGCCGCGCGACACTCCGGGCAGGTCCAGCGGTACCAGCGCAACACCACCGTCGCGCAGTCCGTGCGCGGGATCGAGATTGCAGAACAAGGTCGCCACGGTCGCGATCGAACCGTTGGAAACCCACGCTGCCTTCTGCCCGCGAATCACGTAGTGATCACCGTCCTTGGTCGCGATGCAGTCGGCGCGGATCTTCGGTGAGTCGAAGAACGGCTGGTTGAACGCGAGCACGTCGCTGCCGTGGTTGGGTTCGGTGATCGCCCAGCAGCCTATCTCGCGACTGCCGGGAGCGGCGAAGCGCTCAATCAGTTCGGGGCGCCCCAGCAGGCGCGCGAACATCGCGGGGAAACCGCACACGCCCAGGCTGATCGCCAGTCCCGTGTCTCCCCATCCGAGTTCTTCCGAGACCATGGCCTGAATGCGGGCCAGACGCGGCGTTCCGACCAGCGCGGGGTCGTCCGCCAGTGCGTCGAGACCCAAGGCGCGAAACTTGTCAAAAACGTCCCACAGCACCGAACGCGGCGCGATGACATCGGCGGGATCAGCCAGCCGATCGAGGATCCGGCCGGCTGGCCTCAGGACCTCGGCCGCGAACTTGTGGGCCAGATCACGAACCGACCGGTCTTCTTCGCAGAGTTCTACTTCAATGTCCGTGAATCCCATGATGTCCCCTTGAAAAGCTGGATAAGGCGGGCCTGGATGGATTTGGCCGCCGCCGCTCGTAGCAAGAACATGACGTCGGTGTCAAGTTTTCGCTGGCCTCTGACGGCGCCCGGGCGAACGTGCCGCCATGCGGCAATCCACCGCGGATTCGCGAGTTCGAGCCCCCGCTGTTAATTGGCGACGAGCCGCGAGCAAACGCGCCGCGAGGATCGGCAACACCGGCGGTTCCGGAGCGCGCCGCGACGCTCATGATCGTGGAAGACCGACGTTCCACGTCACACAACAGCGAGCAGATTGAAGACAGCAGTGGAAGCGACCAACCAAGCCCAAAGCCAAAGTCCCGATCGAGCCCCGACCAAAGAACAGTCCGAGGATCTGCAGACGCTGCTCTCACGCGAGGGCGGACAAGGGCGCGGCCGGCGCGCCAGACGCATCGGCGTGGCCGCCCTGGCCGCCGTCGGGTTGCTGGTGCTGGCCTGGATGCGTTCGGGCGGCGACGGCGACCTGGCCGTATACAAGACCGAGGCCGTGGAGAAGGGCAGCCTGGTGGTCACGGTCAGTGCCACCGGAACGCTGCAACCTACCAACAAGGTCGACGTCGGCAGTGAACTCTCCGGCATCCTCGAGAGCGTCAGCGCCGACTTCAACGACCACGTCAGCAAGGGGCAGGTTCTGGCCAAGCTCGATGTCTCCAAGCTCAGTGCGGCCGTCGTCCAGTCTCAGGCCCAGCTGAACGTCAACAAGTCGTTGCGACGCGAAAACGAAGCGACCGCGGTGGAGGCCGCTGCCGAACTCGACCGCCTGGCCGCAGTGCGCAAGGCCAGCGACGGCCGCGTACCTTCACAGCACGACATGGACATGGCCAAAGCGGCGCTCGAGCGTGCCCGAGCGAGCGTCGACAACGCGGCGGCACAGATCGAGCTGGCGGCGGCGAAACTCGACGTCGACCGGACCAACCTCGCCAAAGCGGAGATTCGCGCGCCCATCGACGGCATCGTCCTGAGCCGCAAGGTGGAACCCGGTCAGACCATCGCGGCCTCTCTTCAGACTCCAGTGCTGTTCACGCTGGCCGAAGATCTGACGCAGATGGAACTGGAGGTCGATGTCGATGAAGCCGACGTCGGACAGGTGCGCGACGGGATGAGCGCGAACTTCACCGTCGACGCCTACGCCGAGCGCAAGTTCCCGGCGCGGATCACCCAGCTGCGCTACGCTTCCGAAACGGTCGACAATGTCGTGACCTACAAAGCCGTGCTGGTGGTAGCCAATCCGGATCTCGCGCTGCGGCCCGGAATGACGGCGACCGCCGACATCGTGGTCAGCACCGTCGACGACGCGTTGCTTATTTCAAACGCGGCGCTGCGCTTCGTGCCCCCGCACGTCGATGCGGAAAAAGACGACCGCAGCCTCCTGCAAAAGCTGATGCCGTTCAGCCGGCGTCTGTCCGCATCCAAGAGTCCTCCATCCGAAAAGAGCAGCGAAGGCGGACGTCGCACCGCCTACGTCCTCGAAGAAGGCAAGCTGAGGGAAGTTGCGGTGACGGTCGGAGCGAGCGACGGACGTCGCACGCAGGTTTTGAGCGGCGACATCCAGCCGGGCGCCCAGGTGGTCGTCGATGCCACTGCCAAGTCTTCGTGAGCGACGCCGCGACGGACAACGCGGCGACGCCGCCGCTGATACGGATGCGCGGCGTGACCAAAGTGTACGGCAGCGGCCAGGCCGCGATGCACGCACTGCGAGGCATCGACCTCACCATCGAAAGCGGTGAATTCGTCGCCGTGATGGGACCGAGCGGCTCGGGAAAATCCACTTGCATGAACGTGCTCGGTTGCCTCGACACGCCGAGCGGCGGCAGTTACCGCTTCCAGGACATCGAAGTCCCGTCGCTCACGCGCCGGCAGCGCGCGCTGCTGCGACGTCACCGTTTCGGGTTCATCTTCCAGGGCTACAATCTGCTGCCTCGCACCACCGCGTTGGAGAACGTCGAACTGCCGCTGATGTACCGCGGCACCGCGCTGCGCGAGCGGCGCAGTCTGGCGCTCGGCGCGCTCGCCCACGTCGGGCTGTCGGGCTGGGAACAGCACAGACCGGGCGAGCTTTCGGGCGGCCAGCAGCAACGGGTCGCGATCGCACGCGCGATCGTCACTGAGCCGGCCGTACTGCTCGCCGACGAACCTACGGGCAACCTCGACTCGATCCGCAGCCACGAAGTGATGGAACTGCTGCGCGGTCTCAACCGCGATGACGGCATCACCATCGTCATGGTGACCCACGAAGCCGACATGGCTGCCTACGCGGGGCGCGTCGTGCAGTTCGCCGATGGACTGGTCGCTTCCGACCTCCGGCAAAAGGAGTGCGCCTGACATGTGGTGGGACACCCTGCTGCTTGCCTTTCGCGAGATCCGGCGCCGCATGTTGCGCTCGTTTCTCACCGTGCTCGGTGTCGTCATCGGCGTCGCGGCGGTGATCATCATGGTAACCGTGGGCAGAGGTGCCACCGCCAAGATCACCAGCGACATATCGAGCCTGGGCAGCAACCTGCTGGTCGTGATCGCCGGCCAGCACCGCGGACCGGGCGGATCCTCGGCGCCGCCGAAGGCTTTCTACCTCCACGATGTCGCGGCCGTCGTCGAGCAGGTTCCTTCGCTCAGAGCGGTGGCGCCGACTGCGTCGCGCCAGACCAAGGTGGTCTACGGCAACGAGAACCGCTCGACCAGCGTCATCGGCACCACCGACCAATACCTGACGACCCGTGCGTGGGGACTCACCGCCGGCAGAGGTTTTGCCGAAGCCGAATTACGTGCCGGCAAGGCTGTCTGCCTGCTCGGCGAGACGGTGCGCGCGGCTCTGTTCGGGCGCCTGAGTCCCCTCGGAGAAAGAATCCGAGTCGGCAAGTTTTCGTGTCAGGTGATCGGCGTGCTGGCATCCAAAGGCCAGAGCAGCATGGGCAGCGATCAAGACGACACCGTGCTGATTCCGCTGCGCACATTCCAGCGCCGCATCGCCGGCAACCAGGACGTCGGTGCCATCATGGTTTCGGCGGCCACCGAAGCCGACACCGACAAGGTCAAGATCGACATCCAAAGGTTGCTGCGCGAACGCCGCCGCGTAGCGGCAGGCGACGATGACGACTTCACCGTTCTGGACATGAAGGAAATCACCGCGACGCTGACCGGCACCACGCGCGTGCTCACGATGCTGCTCGGCGCGGTGGCAGCGGTGAGCCTGCTGGTGGGCGGCATCGGCATCATGAACATAATGCTGGTGTCCGTGACCGAACGGACACGAGAGATCGGCACCCGCCTGGCCATCGGAGCGCTCGAAAGCGAAGTCCTGCGCCAGTTCCTCGTGGAAGCCGTCGTGCTCTCCTCGCTCGGCGGTCTGATCGGAGTCGCGATAGCGCTGGCCGTGACGCTGGCGATCACGCGCACCATGCACATCCCCTTCCTGTTCGATCCCGACATCATCGCCCTCGCCTTCGCGTTTTCCGGAGCCATCGGCGTGATCTTCGGCTACGTTCCGGCGCGCCGTGCCGCAAGACTCGACCCGATCGAGGCGCTGCGCCATGAGTGAGCGCAGAGCCTCAGCGAAGCCCTGCGCGGCCGCGATACTGACGGCATTCGCCGCCGCGTGTGCCGCCATGTCGGGCGGTTGCGCCGCGGTCGGACCGGACGCGCGTCCCCCGCAAACCGTGGTCGCCGAACGATGGAGCGCCGAGCTGGCAAGAGGTCTGACCGGGTCTACTGCGGATCTCGAACAGTGGTGGAGCGTGCTCGGAGACCGGATGCTCGACGACCTGATCCGCCGCGCGATCGCCGGGAACACCGATACCAGGAGCGCGGTCGCTCGCATCCGCGAAGCACGGGCGCACCGCGCCGAAGCCGCAGGTGCTGTGGCACCAAGCGTCGACGGCGGAGCTTCGTACGCGCGCAGACGCAGCGGCAACGGCAATTCTGCGGTAGAGTCCGACAACTACTCGAGCGCCTTCGACGCAAGTTGGGAACTCGATATCTTCGGCGGCCTGCGTCGCACGATAGAGCAGCGCCAGGCAGAACTCGACGCATCGCGCGCCGATCTGGGCGACGTGTTGGTGAGCGTGCTCGCAGAGGTGGCGCGCAACTACGTAGAGGTGCGCTCGCTGCAAGCACGAGTCGCGATCGCGCAATCGAACCTGCGCAGCCAGACCGACACCCTGGAATTGGTGCAACTACGGCGCAACGCCGGACTCAGCGACGAACTCGAGGTTGCGCAGGCGCGCTACAACCTCGCCGACACCCAGGCCCGCATTCCTCCGCTCCAGAGCGGTCTGGCGGCGGCGCGGAATCGACTCGCTGTTCTGCTCGGAGTTCCGGCCGGCTCACTCGACCGCGAACTGGACGCGCCGGCCCCGGTGCCCTCGGTACCGGCTACCGTGGCGGTGGGACTCTCGGCCGATCTGCTGCGTCGTCGCCCCGACGTGGCCCGCAGCGAGCAGCAACTGGTCGCTGCCACCGCGGCCATCGGCGTAGCGACGGCCGACCTGTATCCCAAACTGACCCTGTCAGGATCGATCGGATTGTCGGCCCTGGACCTGGCCGATCTCGGATCGGCCGCCAGCCGCACCTTTTCGATCGGGCCGAGCCTGACCTGGAACCTCTTCGATGCCGCTCGCACCCGCCAGCGCATCGAGGCTCAGTCGGCCCTTCAGGAGCAAGCCCTGGCCGCATACGAAGGCACGGTCCTGAAGGCTTACGAAGAGGCCGAAAACGCTTTGGTAGCCTATGTGCGCGAGCAGATTCGCCGTGACAGCCTCGAGGAAGCGGTCGACGCCGCCCGCCTTGCGGACCAGCTGGCCCGGACCAAGTACGTCAACGGGCTCGTGGACTTCCAGCAGGTGCTCGACGCCGAACGCGCCAAGCTCGCCTTCGAGGAGGCTGCGGCGCAGAGTTCGGCCGCCGTCACCACCGACCTGATCGCCATATACAAGGCTCTTGGCGGCGGGTGGAAATCCGCTGGCTCAGGCATCAGCGGCGCGGCTGACGCCGCGCCGGCCTCCTGACGCCACGGCCCATCGCCGAGTCGGGAGCACTTCCATTCCCGCGACCAGCCCCCTGTTCGCCTGCAAAGTAATAATGATCCGCTGCTGGGGTTGGCAATGCCTCGGCATCTGTGATGAAAGATCCTCAGGCGCGATGCCATCCGGTATCGCGGCTGTAGCTGGTTTCCCCTTCGAAGCGATCAACTCCCTTCCTTGCGTGTCTAGCCCCAGCCCTCGCTCCCACAGAAGCTCGCCGAATCTGTGACCCGGTCCGCCGGGAATTCAATAACAAAGTCGACGCCAATAGAGAGTTGCGCGCTCGCTTAGGAGAACCATGGCCAAGAAAATTTACGTTGGAAACCTGCCCTTCAGGGCTACTGAGGATTCGCTCCGCCAGCACTTCGGACAGCAAGGCGAAGTGATTTCGGTCGCGATCGTCACCGACCGTGACACAGGCCAGTCTCGCGGATTCGGATTCGTCGAGATGGCTGACGCGGACGCGGACAAGGCGATTGCCGCCTTGGACGGATCCGAGCTCGAAGGCCGTAGCCTGAAAGTCAACGAAGCCAAGCCCCGCGAGGACAACCGTTCGCGTGGCGGCGGCGGCGGCGGCGGCGGTCGTCGTGACGACCGCGGTGGTCGTGGCGGCGGCGGCGGCGGTGGTGGCGGCGGCGGCGGTAGCCGCTGGTAGTTTCCAACGGGATCCGTCTTCAACGACGGTTCCTCGATGTGACGCTAAAGCAGAAGAGCCGGGCCCTCAGGGGTCCGGCTCTTTTGTTTCAGCTCCCTTCGCCTTCCCGGACGAGCCGCTCAGCCGTCGACGAATACCAGCGGCCCCGGCTCATCCTTCGTAAGGTATTCGAATTGTCTGCGGAATTGGGCAGTGTCCAGCCCGGCCACCTTCGCTATCGAGGCCAGCGTCACGGCATCTTCGAAGTCGGTCTTCCTCAGACGAATCATGTAACGGTGGCCGATCTTGTAGCGGGTTGAGGCCACGTCCACCAGACGCACGCGCGCCCGGCCGCTGTTTGCATCGAGCATCGTCGCGAACGGTACCGGAACGAAGTGCCCGCCCTGCAGCGATATCATCGCCGCGTTGCCGCCGTCGAGCAGGAACTGCGCGCCGCAGTAGCCGAGATCGCGGGTGTACTCCATGTCGTAGGGCACCGGATCGGCGCAGCGCAACTCGTAGCCGATGTCTTTGGCGACCACCGTGGTTTTGACGCCGAGCGCGGCCAGGCGCGCGCGAACGCTGCGCTTTAGCAGATCGCCAAGGTCGAGTTCCGCGATGCGCACGTTGCCGTGCTCGTCACGTTCGACGTTGTCGATGCCGGCAAGGTCTTCGGGCTTGAGCCCCAGCACGACGCCCTCGGCAATCACGGCGACTCCGTCTTCGTGTCCCTCCGCCTGACGTTTGATGATCGCACCGGAAAGGATGTCGACCAGCACGCCGAGCGAAAAACCGCCCGAGCCGAATTCCTCTGGAATCAGCGTAAGAGTGGCACCGGCAGCCTTGCCGATTCCGAGCGCCAGATGACCGGCCTTGCGCCCCATCGCGATCACGAAGTACCAACGGTGTGTCGTGTACGCGTCGACCATCAGGTTCTTGACCAGCTCGGCTCCGACCGCACGCGCGGTCTGGAAACCGAAAGTGTCGATGTTGGGCGGCAGATCGAGGTCATTGTCGATTGTCTTCGGAACGTGAGCCACGCGCAGACGCCCTGAAGCCACGCTCTCGAGCTTGAGCGCCGAGAATGCGGTGTCGTCGCCGCCTATCGTCAGCAACTTGTCGACCCCGAGACGCGCCAAGGCCTGCACGCAGGCCTCGAGCAACTTCGGGTCCTTGGTCGGATTGGCGCGCGATATCCCCAGGATCGATCCGCCGCGAAAGTGAATCCGGCTGACGTCGTCGATCAGCAGCGGCCGCACCGTCTCGATGTCGCCGCGCATGATGTGCTCGAAACCGTCGCGGACACCCAGCACTTCGACCCCGGCCAGACGGCAACGTATCGTCGCCGCTCCGATGACACTGTTGATACCGGGTGCCGGCCCTCCGGCAACGAGAATCGCAAGTTTGCCTTCGCTCATGAATCCTTCCTCACGCGTTCGTCAAGAACACCAGACTGAAAAGTCCGCTCAAAGAGTGGCGGATGCAAGGACCACGCATGTAACCGGCGCGCAGACGCACCTTCGTGTACGTCGCAACGACCGTGGTTCGCCGCGACGTCGCAGATGGATCCGGCACGAAGCTACTCGGACGCTGGTCCCGGGAAACGTTCCCTCAGCAACCGCTTGAGAATCTTGCCCGAAGCATTGCGGGGAATCTCATCGACGAAGTGAAAGCTGCGCGGCTGTTTGTAACGCGCGAGCTTGCCGTCGGTGAACCCGATGATGTCGGCAGCATCTACGGCGCGCGCCGCCACCACGATCGCGACCGGGCTTTCACCCCACGCCGCACTCGACTGCCCGATCACGGCCACGTCGAGCACGTCAGGATGCTGGAGCAGCACGTTCTCGATCTCGGCCGGGTAGATGTTCTCGCCGCCCGAGATGATCATGTCCTTCTTACGGTCCTGGATGTAGACGAAGCCCTCGTCGTCAACCGTGGCAAGGTCGCCGGTGTAGAGCCAGCCGTCGCGAATCGCGTCGGCCGTATCGCGCGGCCTCTTCCAGTAGCCCTTCATCAGGTGACGGCCGCGCACCAGCACTTCGCCAACTTCGCCTGGTGCCACGTCGTCTCCGGTGACGTGAACCACGCGCACATCGGTGTGGAAGAAAGCCTTACCTGTGGAACCGGCCTTGCGCACCGCATCTTCGGGACTGGTCAAACAAGCCGGCCCGCAACTCTCGGTAAGGCCGTAGACCTGATGGATCTCGATGCCCTTGGCCGTGTAGGTTTCTATCAAGCTGACCGGCACCGGCGCGGCGCCGCTCATCACCCAACGCAGCGAAGAATGATCGACCGTCCGGAAGTTCGGCGCCTGCTGCATGAAGTTCAACATCGCCGGCACCGCGATCATGCAGTTCACTTTTTCCTGCTCGATGATCTGCCAGGCCCGCTGCGGCTCGAAGATCTGCAGCACCACGCTGGTGCTCCCGCGATAGACGTTGGCGGTAAACGGCGTAAGCGCCGCGACGTGAAACAACGGAACCGCAACCATGTAAACGTCGCGATAGCGCACGTCCTCGGTGGCATTGATCGTCTGGCAAGCCGCGATGACGCTGGTGTGGGTATGGACCGCGCCCTTGGGCAGGCCCGTCGTCCCGGAGGTGTACATGATGTACAGCTCGTCGTTATCGCCGCCGCCGATCGGCGGTGGCGCTTCGCCGGACGCCAGGTGGAGCTCAGCATACGATTCGGCAAACGGCGCGGTCTCGGCGCCGCCAGCTTGAATCCAGCGTTTTACATCGGTGGCGTCGCGGCCGCGCCCGTACAGATCAGCCGCAACGGCAGCGAACTCGGCACCGAAAATCAATGTCGCGGCGCCGCTGTCGCCAAGAATGAAAGCAAGCTCGTCGGGCGCCAACCTCCAGTTAAGCGGCACCACGATTGCGCCCAGCTTCGCGATCGCGAAGAAACTCTCGACGAACTCCACACCGTTCATCAACAACAGAGCCACGCGGTCGCCGGCTCGGACGCCCGAGCGCACCAACAGGTCTGCGGTGCGATTGCAGCGCCGGTCGAGCTGCGCATAGTTCAGCCGCAAACCGAGTTCAGGTGCCACGAACGCTTCGAGAGTCGGCGACAGCATCGCCCGCTTGCTCAGAAATAGTCCGACGTTGTCTCTCACCGTAAATCTCCTGCGCGGCCTGCACGGATTCGGAAAGACTCCGGTCCCGCTGCGGCGGTATCGTGTTCCAATATGGTGCGTACGGCGTGGCTGGCTCTCGAGCCGCTCAGTGGCGCCGCTGCGACGGGCGGCACCATAGTCGAGAGCAACAAAACAGGAAATGGGCCGAAGCCCGGCTCCCGGACGCGAGCCCGATCAGCGAGTCGCAGACGACGGGGAGTTGCTGGTCCAGGTTCCGAGGTTGTAGCGCCAGATCCCGTCGTTGCCGGCCTTCCAGACGACGAAATACTTGCCGGTCTCACCGACGACCAGACTGTCCCCGGTTCCGTACATGAAGCGATAGGTTCCGGTCTCGTAGGCGACGTTGCCCATCGTGACCACATCGAGGGTCTTCAGGAACGGCTCGCTCATCCCGCGCCCTCGGCTCCTTTTCAAGAAGCCGAGAATGTCGCTGCGCCCTGCCAGTTGGTCGGTCCCGGACACCGTCAAACTGGCGTCGTCGCTGTAGAGCGAGGCCATGACGGCGAAGTCGCCGCCGCGGAAGGCCGCTAGCCAGGCCGCGTTGGCTTTCTCGATTGCGGCCCTGGCCGCAACCTTGTCGGCGGTGACCAGGGGGACGGCCGCTCGGGGGGCAGGCGCCACGGAGAAATCCTCCGCCTGTTTGCTGCCCGGGAAAAAGACCACCGGCAGCGACAGCAACATGGCTGCCGCCGCAGCCGACCGTCGCCAGCCGGCCCCGGTCGCAGCCTGTCGCGGCCGCACAAACGGCCCAGCGGGCCGACATTCCACGCGTGCCTGCGCGACGCTCTCCAACCTAGTTTCGAAGGCCTTCACCATTTTTCATAACCGCGGCAACACTGCTCGCGACGTGTGGATGGTAGCGGGTGTCTGTGAAGCGAGGAAGGATTTGCGCAAGCGATGCCGCAAAGAAAGCCTCGCGGCACACCAGCTTGCCTTGAGCGCGTGGAGGGTCCGCGCTACGGACGGGGTTTCCAGGAGTTTTCTGTGGCACTGAGCATCGGCATCGTCGGACTGCCCAACGTCGGCAAGTCCACCCTTTTCAACGCCCTGACCAAGGCCCAGAACGCCGAGGCGGCCAACTACCCGTTCTGCACCATCGAGCGTAACCACGCCGTGGTGCCGGTCCCCGACCCGCGTCTGGAGGCACTGGCCGGGATCGTCAGCCCCGAACGTATCGTCGCCGCGACGGTGGAGTTCGTCGACATCGCGGGCTTGGTACGCGGCGCCAGCACCGGAGAAGGCCTCGGCAACCAGTTTCTCGGGCACATCCGCGAAACTGCCGCGATCGTACACGTGGTGCGCTGCTTCGAGGACGAAGACATCGTCCACGTCGAAGGCAGCATCGACCCGGTCCGCGACATCGAAGTGATCGAGACCGAACTGATGCTGGCCGACCTGCAGGCCGCCGAAGCCAAAGCCGAGAAACTCGCGCGCAAGGCCAAGAGCGACAAGGAAGCCGCCGTTCAACTAGAGTGCGTGCGACGGCTGGTCGATCACCTCGGCGCCGGACGTACCGCCAGCGAGTTCCCCGAACGCGACACCGCGCTCGGAGCCGAACTGCTGACCGAACTCGGCCTGATCACCTCGAAGGCGGTGATCTTCGCCGCCAACGTCGATGAAGCCGGGCTTGCCGAAGACAACGAGCACGTGCGTCGCGTGCGCGAAATCGCCGCTCGGCGCGGCTCACCGGTGGGTAAGATTTCGGCGAAGGTCGAAGAGGAACTCGTAGGACTGGACGACGCCGAAAGGACCGACTTCCTGTCGTCCTACGGAGTGACCGAAAGCGGCATCGAGCAGGTCATTCGTGAATGCTACGAAGTGCTCGGCCTGGTCAGCTATTTCACCGCCGGGCCCAAGGAAGTGCGCGCCTGGACCATTCATCAAGGATGGAAAGCGCCCAAGGCAGCAGCGGTGATCCATACCGACTTCGAAAAAGGTTTCATCCGCGCAGAAGTGATCTCGTACAACGATTACGTCTCGCACAAAGGTGAACACGGTTGCCGCACCGCCGGTCTGCTGCGCGTCGAAGGAAAAGACTACGTCGTGCAGAACGGCGACGTGATGCACTTTCGCTTCAACGTCTGAGCCGTACGGGCCGTCTCACAGAGACTCACCTCATCCCGAGTTGTCCTAGGCAGCGTCCGGCCGGACAGCGGCGGGCGCGGGCACGGTTTCTGAGTCGGAAGCGGGCACGTCGGCCTCCTGCGCAGGCGCCGGGAACTCGGTCTGCACCGAAGCTGGCGGCGTCACTTCCTGCGCGGCCTCACGCGTCTCGATTACGACTGCGTCGTCCGCAACAGACGGGCCGCCGTCGGACCTGGCGACGATGGTGAGTTGAGAGCCGAGGGGAAGTGCTTTCTCGCCGATCTCGTCGCCGCAGAAACGCCGCGCTCCTCCGGCCAGGTGATCATAAACGGCGGCGTAGCTCTTGGTCATCTCGCCGACCAGATCGGCGGTTTTCTGGAAGTGCTCGCTGACACCGGCTTTGTAGATGTCGTGCTCGCGGCGAAGACTCTCCAACTCTTCACGCAGGCGCTTGGCCTGGCGCATCGACGGGAACAGGAAGTAGCCGAGGGTAAGGCCGAGTCCGATCCCGATCGCCACCAGGACTGCGTAAGTAAAGACCAGGGTCGAAAAAAAACCGTTCATGCGAGTGTCCTCAAGACGTTCTTCGAAACTTCCTCGGAGCGTTCTCCGTCTGGTTGCACGCGGTGCCCGACGCTCAACAGCGACGAAGTGACGAGCGCCGGACTATAACCGGGAACCGGCACGGGTGCGACGATGCCAGCACGCGCGCACCGCAACGGGTTGCTCGAGATATAATCGAAGTAAGGCCTGTCGCCGGCGGCGGCCGCCTTCATCCATCGCCTGCACGGCAAAGATGCTGCCCTCGCAGCGCTCGTCACACCCAACTCGCACATTCCTAACAGACCGCTCACGCATCTCTTACAGGGCGTGGGCAAGATGCGACGCGTTCGGACCTACACCACCGCTCCTCCCCTACACAAAAGGAGCCAAGACCGTGGGCCGACTCGGACACCATGATCGACCAAAGAACTGCCACCACGTTGCAAACCGGAATCGACAGGCTGATCCGCTGGGACGCGTCGGTTCTCGTGAGCGTCAGACGCTGGGAGCACCGCTGGATCCGCCGCCTGATGAAGGCTCTGACCCGCGCCGGCGATACGCCGGGATGGATAGTGCACGGAATGGTGCTTGGCGCCTTGCTCGAATCGAGCGCCCACATCGTTGCACTGCTCGCGGCCGGTGCCACCGCAGGCACCATCTCGTGCCAGCTGCTCAAACGCGTGTGCCGCCGCCCCCGACCCGACGCCGCCATCGTCGGGTTCGCCGCCACTCTGGAGAACCCCGACGCGTTCTCGTTTCCTTCCGGTCACAGCACCGTGGCTTTCGCGATCGCCACGGCGATTGCCACCGCCGACCCGGTACTGGGCGCTCTCGAACTCGGGTTGGCAACCATGATCGCGGGCTCGCGCATCGTGCTCGGCGCTCACTATCCCCTCGACGTCGTCGCCGGAATCATCCTCGGCGTGTTATCGGGCCTGACGGCGTCCTGCTTCTTCTGATCCAGCAGCGCTTTACCGAAAGCCGACGCTGAAACACGGCGGCGCTCCAGCATCGGCGCACAACCTGTTAGAATCCCGCCGTCGATGATTGCGGCTTCATCCTGTTCGCCGACTCGTACGGCGCTTCCACCACGCGCAGTACGCGGCCGTTGGGCACCCTCGCCCACCGGTCTGCTGCACATCGGCAACGCTCGCACCGCATTGGCAGCGTGGCTGTCGGTGCGGCAACGCGGCGGCACTTTCGTGTGGCGGATCGAAGATCTCGACACGCCGCGCACCGTAGCCGGAATGGCAGAGGCCGCGGCTCAAGATCTTGCGTGGCTGGGACTGGACTGGGACGAGGATCCGGCTCGCGGCGGACCCTTCGGCCCCTACGCGCAGTCACAGCGCTCGCACGTCTACGAAGCCGCGCTGCGCGTACTCGCCGGCAACGGCCGGTTGTTTCCCTGCCGCTTGTCGCGTCGCGATCTGCTCAGCATGGCGTCGGCTCCGCACGCCAGAGACGCGCGTGATCCCGCAACCGAAGAGCCACCCTATCCGGCCCACGCGCGGCCGCGCGACCTGCCTCAGGATTGGTATGATTCCCCGGCCAAGGATGATGCCGCACTGCGCTTCGCCGTCGATTCCTCAACCGTGCGTTTCGTCGATCGAGTGTACGGCACCATCGAAGAACGCGTTGATCGCAGCGTCGGCGATTTCGTCTTGAAGCGCCGCGACGGCCTCTATGCCTACCAGTTAGCGGTAGTGGTGGACGACTGGACGATGGAGATCGACGAAGTGGTCCGCGGCGCCGACCTGCTCGGGTCCACGGCCAGGCAGATTCAACTACTCGAAGCCCTGGGCGCACGCCGCCCGGTCTGGGCTCATGTGCCGCTGGTGGTCGGCGCCGACGGAGAGAAACTCTCCAAGCGCGACGCGTCCGTTACCCTGAGATCGCTGCGCGAAAGCGGCGCGGCTCCCTGGCAGGTCGTCGGCTACCTGGCCTGGTCTCTGGGCGTGCTCGACACAGCGTCCGCCGCGCGGCCCGGCGAACTGGTCGGCGAGTTCTCGTGGAGTCGCGTCGGGCGCCGCGACTGGCGGCTGCCCGACGATCTTCCTGCCACGCTGCGAACGCTTCGCTGAGAGGCTCAGCGTCCCGGGAACCGCGGCGGGCGCTTCTCCAGAAAGTGCGCAACCCCTTCCCTGAAGTCGTCAGAACCGAGACTTTCGTGCATCTCGCGAGTCGCGACATCCACCGAGGCGGCCAGGCCGCCGATCTGGTCGTCGTACAGTTGCCGCTTCATCACGCGAATCGACCTCGGCGACGAAAGCGCAACGAGGTCACGGGCATAGGCGTGCACCTGTGCGGCGAAACTTTGCTGCTCAATCACGCGGCTCACCAGCCCCATCCGCAGCGCTTCGGCGGCATCGACCAGGCGGCCCGAGAACAGGATATCGCTGGCGTTGGCCAGCCCGACCAGGCGCGGAAGAATCCAGCTGACCCCGTACTCGGCCACCAGCCCGCGGCGCGAGAAGATCGCTCCCATGCGCGCCGTATCCGAAGCGAGTCGAATGTCGCTGAACAGAGCCAGCACGAAACCGACGCCGGCGGCGGGACCGTTGACGGCGGCAATGACCGGCTTGGGAATCGACAACAGATAGCTGAACTCAGTCTGGAAATCGGGACGGATCGGGCCGGACGGCGCAGCGTGCTCCACCGTGGGAAGCTCCCCCACCGCTACCCCGCTCGTACCTCCGGCACCGCTGAAGGCACTGAGCAGTTTCATGTCAGCGCCGGCGCAAAAACCGCGACCGGCTCCGGTCAGTATGATGGCGCGCACAGCGTCGTCGGCGGCAGCGCCGTACATCGCGTCGCGCAACTCGATGCCCATTCGCGGCGTGTACGCGTTCAGGTGCTCGGGACGATTGAGCGCGCAAGTAGCGATACCGTCCGCAACTTCATAGGCGATTTCCTCGTAGACCATTGGTTCGGCGTCTCCTTGATTTCCTGTGGGTTAAAGAACGACTTGTAAAGTTATCAGCGACGCTGCGGATCGGGCCGTGGACCTTCCCCGCGCACGTCCGGCTTCAAGTGGACGGCGATGATGTGGAGGGGGCCGCTCTTTGGCAACCTCGCGCCCCGCTGCGGCACCGAGACCGCGCAGGCATTGCACCAAACCGGGGCGGGAGGCTGCATCGACGAGGCCGACATCACGTCGGGGGGTTGCGAGAACAGCGCCAGCACAGCACACTGCCGACGGTCGCGCCGCGAAGCCTAGTCCCGATACAGGGCCGCGGGCCGGCATTGAGCGCCGCAGTGCGGCGCGAACAGGGGGAGAGGAAGAGGTGGTTGGAGCGGCAGTACAGGTCGGCACGGGTTTCCTGCTGAGGGCGTGGCGGGAGATGGATGCCGAGTCGCTGGCCGCCCACGCCAACAACCGCAACGTCTGGTCGAACCTGCGCTCGCGCTTTCCTCGCCCCTACACCATCGCCAACGCTCGCACCTGGATCACACGCATCGCCTCGGGACACGAGCGCGGACTTCAGTTCGCAATCGACGTCGACGGCATCGCGGTAGGCGGCATCGGCATCGACGTCGTCAGCTACAACGCTCCGCGCCTGGGAGAATTGGGATACTGGCTGGGCGAGAACTTCTGGGGCCAAGGCATTGCCTCACGCGCGGTGCCGCCGGTCTGCGAACAGGGCTTCGAGAAACTGTCGCTGGCCCGCCTGCGCGCCGTGGTGCGCGATTCGAACGTCGCCTCGCTGCGCGTGCTCGAAAAAAACGGCTTCGTCATGGAGAGCAAACTGCGGCGCAGCGACAGGCGGCCGCGCAGCGCCGTCGTCGAAATGGTCTACGTTCTGGAGCGCGGCGCGACGGCCCGGCAATGGGTAACTCCATCAGCCGAATCGCCTGCCGTACTGCCCGCTTAGAAAAGCTCGTTAGCGCAGTCCGTCCGCAAAGCTTCAGTCACAAGAAGGACGCGGCGCCGAAAGACGCCTGAGCACGGGCCGCACCGCGACGGCGAGGTGTGCGAAGTTGACGCATCGAAGAGCGCGAGTGGCGCATCCCGCCGCAGGTGAACTTACGGAGAGACTGCCGGGTAGTGGCGCTGGTATTCGTCTATGCCCCACCCCGTCTCACCGGTCTCCTCGAGAACGTAGTCGGCGAAGTTCTCGTAAATGACCGTCGACTGCGAGGCGCGCAGAGTTTTGAGAGGAGCGAAGAGGTCGGAGAAACGCCTGGAGCGCAGATGCCAGACCGCACCGTTCTCGTCGCTGAAAGTGTAACGGGTGGACAACGGCGTGCGCCCGTCCGCCTCCCACTCCAAGGTTTCGAACTCGACTTCTGTAACGCCGAGGTTGCCGGCCGGTGTCGACACGAAGCCGTTCACGTTGAAGGCGTCGCCGGTAAACGAACGAGTCAGGTTGATGGTCTTCGACTCCATCTGCACCGCGGCCCAATTCCAGCCGTCTATCTTGCTCTCTTCGCGCCGTCCCCAACTATGGTCACGATGACCCAGGCAATCGATCACAAGACTGCGGCCGTCGTCCTTGAGCAGGCAGGTTCCCTTGACCCTCATGCCCTGCTCATAACGCTTCAAGCGCAGGTGCGGAATCGACTGGCGATTTGCCGCAAGCTTCCTGCCGCTGTAGCTGAACGCGGGAAAGCGCGCGGAGTAATCGAGATCGAGTCGATACTCGGCGGCATCGACGACGATATGGTGCTGCGCGAAGGGACTGACGATGGTCGCCTGGACAATACCATCACCGAGTTCGGGCCGGTCGCCGACGCCTTCGATCTCATTGCGGTAGAAACGCACGCGGCCGTCGATGTGGAAGATCGCGGCGAATACCGCCCTGCCCCGGGTACGCTCGAAGGAAGCGTGGCAGAACCCCCACACCCCGGCCTCGCGATCGGCCATGTTCCAGTAGTAGTTCTCCTTCCAGGTGGTGTCGCAGTCGGCCGGCCAATCGTGGAGGAACTCGTCACCGGATTCGAGGGTTTCAGTCATGATGCGGATATCTAGCGAAGGCTCGACGGCAGCGAAAGTCGGACGGCGTGTTACACTCGCCGGTATGCGTGTCCGTGAGTTGGCGAAGCCCCGTAATCACCCGGGCGTCCGTCTTTGCCTCGGCGTGAGCCTCGGGCTCGCATCTGTGTTCGCGGCTTTGAGCGCGCAGGGACAGACCGAGGCGCCGCAGCCGCCGAGCGAGCCGCCCCCGCACTTCTACTTCTTCAGCCCGGACTGGCGCCCGGCCGACCTGAGCACGCTGACCGAACGAGTCCACACAGCACTCCTCGAACAAGGCTTCGAAATCACCTTCCAGGCCTTCGCGCGATACGAGGACTTTTCACGTCAAGTAGTTGCTTCTCCACCGCAATTCCTAATTGCACCCGGATGGTTCCAGAACACCGCAGCGAGCGACCTCGGGCTCTTTCTGCAACCCATCGCGACACCGCTGCGACACCACCACACCACCTACCGAAAGGCTCTGTTCGCACGCTCGGACATCAAATCGATCACCGATCTCACGCGTGGCTCGATCGCCGCCTCCATCCATTCACTCGGCCCGGGGAGCGAGAGCGCGGTGCTCGACACCATCCATCTGGAGGCCGGTTCGGCCAAGGTGGTTGCCGTTCCGAAGGACGTCGACGGCCTGCTGGCGCTCGGCTTCGGGCAGGTAGACGCAGCTTTGGCGACGGCCCAGCAGTACGAGTTGCTCGTCGCCAGCAACCCTGAAGCGGCCGCCAAACTCCAGGTGATCGCGTTTTCCACGCCGATTCCGCTCCCCGCAGTCTTTGCCGGCCAGTTGGCTTCGGCCGAAGATCGTCGCCGCATGGCCGCGGCATTAGCCAGGTTTTCCCAGAGTGAAGCAGGACACGAGGTCCTGTCGTTGCTCGGTTATGATTCTTTCGAACCCGTGGCATCAGTGCAGCAGGCGGAGCAGCCGGGTCCGGCACCGGTCACGAAGCCGGCGTCACAGACACGACAGGGCAAGGCACAGGGTAAACGATCGGCCGAATCGCCAATGCGCCAGGCACTGCCCGGTGAAGGGCCGGCGCCAACAGCGCCTGCCGAGCGCCCTGACGTGACGGGCAGAAAGGCGGCGAACTAGCGCATGGGTTCGTCAGACTCCTCACTGCCGCAGCCGACGACAACGGCCGTGCCGCTCCCGTCCTGGACCGGCACGCTCTTTCGCCAGAGCTACGGACTGCATCTGAAGCTGGCTCTGGCCGGCGCGGTTTCTCTGTTCCTGTGCATCGCGCTGCTGTCGTCGACGTTGATGCTCCGGCAATCGGCGCTCCTTCACAGCGAGATAGAGCGAACCTCCGCTCAGCTTCAAAGAAGTATGGTTCAACGTGGCGTTCTGCTGGCCGAAGGAATGGCTGCGAGCATGGAGTCGGCCATCGCCGGTTACGACTTCGCCTTCATCACCGACACGGTGACGACCATGCGCAAGAAGAACGAGAACCTGTCGTACGCTTACCTCACCAGTGCGGCCGGCATCGTCATCGTTCATTCCGATCCCCACCAGGTAGGAAACCGAGCCGCCAAGATCACCGACGCCGAGCCCCGCTTCGTACAGAACGCAGATGGCCACGAGGTCGTCGAGATTACGCGTCCGTTAGTGGTTGGCGGTCGCGAGTGGGGGTGGCTGGTACTTGGCTTCGACCTCACCCCGATACGCTCACAGGCAGCATCGTCAATGGCCCGCGGCCAGGAGGTACTCGCCCGTTCGACGACACTGGCGATGCTGCTTGCAGCGGCCATCGGCCTGGTCGGACTCGCCGGATCGGTTTGGGCCAGCCGCCGCCTGCTCAGTCCGTTGACCCAGCTTGCCAAGGACGCCGCATCCATAGCGTCCGGCACGCTCGACAAGGAGGTCAAGGCCGTCAAGTCTTCTGACGAGATCGGCGTTCTGGCCCGCCAGTTCGAAGCGATGCGACTCTCGATCAAATCGAGCGTCAGCGAACTGCTGGTCGCCAAACAACTCGCTGAAGATTCGACGCAACAGGAAAAGACGCTGCGGGCCGAGCTAGAAGAACACTCTCACCTGCTCGAAACCAAGGTCGCGGAACGAACTTCCGAGTTGCTCGCAACCAACGAACGTCTGACCGAATACGACCGCTTGAAGTCCGAGTTTCTCAGCAACGTGTCACACGAACTGCGAACACCGCTGGCCGCAATCTCATCAGCAGCCAAGATCATCAACCGCTACAGCGAGCGCGACCCCAACAGTGGCAAGCGCTTCAGTAAGGTGATCATCCAGGAAACCGAACGGCTGACGAGGCTTATCAACGACCTGCTCGATCTCGCCAAGATCGAGGCCGGCAAAGCCGATTCGCACATTGAAACAATCGATGATCCCCAAGCGTTGCTGGAACACGTCGTCACCACGTTTCGCCCGCTCTACGAAGAGAGCGGGATCAACCTCTTCCTGGCGGACAATCTCGAGTTGCCCGCCATTCGCGGCGATCGCGACCGTCTGATCCAGGTACTCGCCAACGTCTGTGGAAACGCGATGAAGTTCACTCCTCGCGGAGGCAGCGTCTGGATCGCAGCCTGCGCCGCCGAGCACGCCGGCTCAGCGGCGTTGCGCGTTACGGTAACCGACAACGGGCCCGGCATTCCAGCCGACGATCGAGATGCGGTATTCGAGCGCTTCCGTCAAGGCGGAGGAGCTGACAAGCCCAAGGGAACGGGCCTTGGGCTGGCCATCTGCCGCGAAGTTGTCCGCCATCACGGCGGCACGATCTGGGCTGAAGACGCGCCTGAGGGTGGAACACGCATGGTAATCCTGCTGCCCGCACTGCCGCGCGGCAGCGACGCGGCAGCTTCCCAGGCCTGAACAACAGTTCGGCTTCGCTCGACCCCGGCTGCCGCTCCTCCAGCCCCCAAAACGCGAAAGGCGGTCGTACCACCAAGGTACGACCGCCTTCACATGACGAACACCTGACGCCAACGTCAGCGCCGCGGGATCAGTCCGTGCAGCCTCCCACTCCCGGGGTGTAGCGCTTGGTCGGATCGCTCGCACAGAACAGACGCGACGCTGCTTGGTTCGAGGTACGCCCGGGGCCCGGCAGACCGGCCACGGAATTGATCGCCGGAGAGCTGGTCGGCGGCACACAGAACGCCGCCACGCCGACCGGCGTGGTCGGGTTTGCGTGGCCCGTAGCGACGAGCGGGTTCAGGAAGCACTTGCGGCGTTCCACCAAGCTGCAGTTGCCGGCCGCAACGCCCACCGACTCTGCCGTACAGTCTTCGTTGGTCGAACAGGACAGGACGCCCATGCCGTTGGCGCGAACCACGGCATCGCAACTGGTACCGTCCGGTCCCGTCGTGCACTCGCCCTGATCCCCGCCTGCGTCGCTGCAAGACTGCGCGTCACAGTCGTTGGGCGACGGGAATCCCCCCGCTCCGTTCGAACTGCAAGTCGAAGGATTGCAGGCTCCGAGATCGACGGAAGCGCAATCCGTGTTGGTCAGGCACGGGACGGTGGTAGCCAGCTGACAGCGCTTGATGGGCAGGCAAGTGCCGGCGTTGATGCCTTTGCAGTTCGCGGTGGTGGTGCAGTTGAACTTGCTTGCCAAGCTGCAGCCGCCGGGCTGCACCGCACATTCAGCGTCACTGTTACAGGCCACCGTGCTGTCGGTGCTGCATTGGCGGCACGGACACACATCACCTCCATTGCCGCACGGCACGTTCGAGGCGAGTTGGGCCGTCCCGGTGGTCTGTTCGAGTTTGATCACCAGGCCGGAGCCCGAGACGTTCTTCCCGGTGTCCGGCATGCAATCCAGACTGTAACCGCCGCCGCCCTGCTCGTTCGGCAAGACCGGGAACGAAGTGTTGAGTGCGCCTACGTCACAGGCCAGCCCCGCGTTGCGCCCGTCGACACAAACGCCTCCTCGCACTCCATCACCCCTGACCGGATCCAGATTGCAGGTTCCGCCCCCACAGTCGGCGTCGAAGACACACGTCGATGCGTCGTTGGAACACCTGCCTCCGCATACCGGACAAGGCGTTGTCGTAGTGATCCCGAGGAACACCTGCGTCCTCAGGTTCGCGACTATCTTTCCGGCGCCGAGGTCGACGTCGGCCGTGCCGGAAATGTTCTGGGAAAAACGATTGACGATGCACGCCGGAGTGCCCGCCGAAGACAACGGGAAAGGCGTACCGAAGTAACAGTCGCAGACCGCGCCTGCGCAGTTGGTCGCATCAGCCGCGAACGGCTTGTCGCAGACCGTGCGCGTGTTGTTGCTGCAACGGCACGACCCGCCGGTCGGATCGATGCCTACCACGTTGCAGACACCGCAGGTCGGACCCGAGCCCGGACACTCAAGGTATCCGTGTGTCACCGTCAGGTTGTTGATGTCGGCGTCGTGCGAAAGGCCGGTCCATCCGCTGTCGAGATCGGTTATAGTACGACAACGGCCGAGGCTGGGATCACACTGACCGACGGGACAGTCGGCATTGGTGCCGCAATTGTCGCCGACACCGGCGTACAGGGTCAGTTCGCCGAACCCTGGGCAGGCCTGGGCGCACTTGCAGCCCGACGTACAGCTCTCGCCGGCGCCGCAGGTACCGGCCGCGCCGTCACACTGCTCGGGCGCGGTCACGATGCCGTTCCCGCAAATACGGCACGACGCACAGCCGTCGCTGTCATTGGTGTTGCCGTCGTCGCACTGCTCGCTGTTGCCCGGATCGACGATGCTGTCACCGCACCTGGCATTCGTGCAGTTGGTACGGCAGGCGTTCGGCGTGGTGTTGGAGTTGGCGGCGCCGTTATCACACTGCTCGCTGGCCTGCTTGACGCCGTCACCGCAGAACTCGAGCTTGCACGTCAAACTGCAACCGTCGTTAGAGACGGCATTGCCATCGTCGCACTCTTCATTGCCGAAGAGCGGATCCACCACACCGTCGCCGCAAGACGGATTCTTGCAGTCGGTACGGCAAGCATTTTCGTTGGTGTCGGAGTTGTTTTCGCCGTTGTCGCACTGCTCGGTCCCGGAGTTGTTGATGACGCCGTCGCCGCACGTCTCCTTGATGCAGGAAGGCAGGCAGCCATCGAGGCTGGCGGAATTGCCGTCATCGCACTGCTCGCCTGCATCGGTGACCGAATCCCCGCAGAATGGATCTTTGCAGTTTTTCCGGCACGCGTTCGCGACCGTGTCTGAGTTGCTGTCGCCGTTGTCGCACTGCTCGTCGCCTTCGACACGGCCGTTGCCGCACACCGGCGCGGTCGGGAAAGCGATCGTCAGCGTCGTCGCCGTCTCCTCACGGTTCTTGTTGAAGAGACAAGACTTGAGGTCGAAAACTGTGAAGATGCCGCCGGTCGCGTCAGGGCAGACATCCTGGTAGCCGAGGTCGTTGATCTGCACGCTGGAGCATTGTGAGGGCACGCCGCCGAGGAGGCGGACGTACGCGCGACGCACCAGAAGATCGACTCGGTCGTCCTTGGTGCCGGGACCGTAAGGAAGGATGTCCGCACGACAGTCCACCGTGCCGTCTATCTTGGAAATTGCCTGGTCGAGGAGGCAGCCATGTCGCGCGCGGATGTTGAACCGGAACATCGCGAAGGCGTCATTGGCTGTTCCGCGCAGGCAATTGGATTCCGGTCCGCTCATCATCCCGCTCAGGTGCGGATAGTAGCTGCCGAGCAGGCTGGAGATGACGTCGTTGCTGCGGCTCAGGATACAACCTTCAAGGTCGGTCGTATCGAACGGCGCGCCGGTAGGATCCGGACAGGTCCCAGGGAAACCCAGAAAAATCAGATTGACGCCGGCGCAGGCAACCGGCAGCGCACGGTTCAATTTCACTGCGGAGCGCTGCAGCACCCGTTGCATTTTTTCGTCGCCGGCTCCGAACAGGCAGTCTACGGGAGTGGCTCCCGAATGGACCACGCGGTTCTCGCAGCGAATACGCGCGGCCAGCACGTGTTCGAGATAGACGCGAGAACTGTCGGCCAGAGTCTGCCGGCAGCGGCGCTGTGCCGGGTCGACCACCTGGGCCTTGGCGTCCGTGGGGACCAGGATCGGAACGATCGCGGACGCGAACGTCACCAGCGCGAAAAACATAGAAGCGGAAAATGCAGCGCGTGATCGTTTCATGATGACCTGTGACGGCCGGGTTCCCGATTGACGGGAGATTGGCGAAGCCCCCGAGCGAAGTTGGACTATGCCCGGTTCAGGCGTCCTGTGTCAACGCTACATCCGCGTGAATACAGGGGTTTCCATTTGCCTCTGCAGAGCGCAATCGATTTTGACTCGGCAGCCGCAGCAACGTAGCCAGCATCACCACGCCATCGCTCCGGTTCGCGGAGATCAGGCGGCGCAAACCAGTGATGAGTGAGCAAAAGGACTGACATGGGACCTCTTTCAGGAATTCGCGTGATCGAAATGGCCGGGCTCGCACCGGCGCCATATGCGGGAATGATACTCGCCGACTTCGGTGCAGACGTGGTGCGAGTCGATCGGAGTCCCGCCACGGGATCGGCGCCTGACCCGACCCGCGACTACCTGGCCCGCGGCAAACGTTCGGTGGGACTGAACATGAAAGATCCCGCGGGCGTCGATCTGCTGCTGCGCATGATCGAGAAGGCCGACGTCATCATCGAGCCCTTCCGTCCCGGAGTTATGGAGAAACTCGGAGCGGGTCCCGAGGTGGCCATGGCGCGCAATCCCCGCCTCGTCTACGCGCGGCTGACAGGCTGGGGACAGACAGGCCCCTACGGCCCGATGGCCGGTCACGACATCGACTACATCGCACTGTCGGGAGCGCTCGGCCTGTGCGGCCGCAAGGGAGAGAAGCCTCTGCCGCCGGTCAACTTGGTCGGGGACTTCGCCGGCGGCGGGATGCTGTGCGCACTCGGGGTGGTACTCGCTCTTTTCGAGCGCAGCCGCTCGAACAAGGGGCAGGTCGTCGACGCCGCCATGGTGGACGGCGCCGCTCACCTGAGCACTTTCCTCTTCGGTCTTTTCCACGCCGGGTTCTGGTCTACCGAGCGCGGCATCAATCTTCTCGACACCGGTGCGCCGTTCTACGACACCTACCGCACCAAGGACGACGGCTACATGGCCGTGGGCGCGATCGAGCCGCAGTTCTACTCGCGACTGCTCGAGGGTTTGGAATTGGAGCCCAGCTCGCTGCCCCACCAGATGGACCGCGCAAGCTGGGGGGCAACGCGTGAACTCTTCGCACAGGTGTTCGCGACCAGGAGCCGAGCCCAGTGGGAAGCAATCTTCGACGGTACCGACGCCTGCGTCGCACCGATCCTGGGTCTGGACGAAGCGGCCGATCACCCTCACAACGTCGCTCGATCGACCTTCATCGCCGGAGTCGGCGGCTCGCGCATGCCGGCCCCGGCGCCACGACTGTCGCGGACTCCGGGAAGCGGTTCGCCTGACGCGCCGATCACTGGAGCCGACACCGACAGCGTCTTTGGTGAACTCGGCGTCGGCGCCGACGCCATCGCCGAACTACGACGTCGAGGCGCGATAGGCTGAAGGCCGTCCCGTATAAGCAGGCGCGCAGCGCAACACGGTCAGCACAAGTCAGGAGGCACAGGCAATGGTCCACATCGACATCACCTATACAGGCGGACTGCGCTGTCAGGCGACCCACGGGCCGTCCGGCAGCGAACTCACCACGGATGCTCCGGTGGACAATCATGGCCGCGGTGAGTCGTTCTCACCTACCGACCTGATGGCCACGGCTCTCGGAAGCTGCATGGTCACCATCATGGGAATCGTCGCCGAGCGTCACGGCTGGAACATCGAGGGGACCAAGGTCGGCGTCGACAAAGAGATGACGAATGCAGCGCCGCGCCGTATTGCCAGACTCAGCGTCACCATCAACGTGCCGCACGGTCTGGAAGAAAGCGCGCGCAAGACCCTGGAAAACGCCGCCCACACCTGTCCGGTAAAACTGAGCATGCTGCCGGCCATCGAAGTGCCGGTGACATTCCGCTGGGGCTGACGGCCGGACGCTGGATATCCCAGCCCGGGAGCCTGCTACCAGCCGAGATCGGCAGGGGCCAGGTCCGAGAATCTCTCGATGACGATATCCGCCGCCGCATAGGGCTCGCGCGCCATCGCCGGATCGGGAAGCGCAATCACCTGCATGCCGGCGGCCAGGGCCGCCTCGAGCCCCGCTGGCGCGTCTTCGAACACCACACAACGGCACGGCTCGATGCCGAGCGACTCAGCAGCGACAAGGAAGATATCAGGCGCGGGTTTGCCGGCCTTCACGCGCGGATCGTCACCCACGACGATCGCATCAAAGATGGAGAACCAATCCCGGTGCCGACGCGTCTTCAATTCGAAGAGGTGTCTTTCGCTGCTCGTCGCGACGGCCAGCGGTACTGCGGCGGCGGCCAGGGCACGGGTAAACGCCTCGGCTCCTGCTTGCTCGTCGGCCATGGGGAACAACTCTTCGAGCCGTCTGGTACGCCGGCTCAGGTACTCCCGGGGGCTGATCGGAAGCGAGAGTGCGTCAACCAGATATTCGGCCGACTCAAGCGACGGACGCCCGATCATGTTGCGCTTGATCGACCAGTCGAAAACCTTGCCGTACTCGCCGCAGATCTCCTGTGTCACCGCGGTGTAGAAGTGTTCGGTATCGAGCAGTACACCGTCGAGATCGAAGATCGCACACGCGACGGGACGCCGAAGTTTCACGCCTGACTCCTTTGGAAAATGTGCGAGCCGGCGATTCGCCTTCAGGCGTCGGCTTCGCGCGAAGCGTCCATGCCGAGCCGCGCTTCCACCGCCTTGAAATGCAGCAATTCGCACAGCAGCCGTTCGCGCTGCTCGACCGTGGGACACTCTAGCAGGCTCTGCTTTTCCAGGACGTCCAGAGGCAGACTCGCACACAGCGAGTTGGTCATCGCCAACAGGTCGAGCTTGCCGAAAAGCCTGTCGACCATTCCCTCTTCCCCCGCGCTGGCCTTGACCAACTCGCGCAGGCCTTCGCACAGGTCATCGCGCCACGATCGCACCAAGTCCATTGGAGGCGGCCCCTCGTGAAGCGACTGGGCCTCTACCACGCGGTAGGACTTGCCCGTGTCCAACTCACGACGGATGCGAAACTTCACCGTCCCTTTGAGAACTACCAGCGAGCGGCCGTCGCTGAAAGGCTTGTGCTCAACAATGGTGCCCGCGCATCCCACCGAGTACACGGAAGGAAACGGCTCGGCCTCCGCATCCTTGATCAGCACCATGCCGATAGTGCGGTCGCCGGCCAGGGCATCGGCCAGCAGATCGCGATAGCGCGGCTCGAAAATGTGCAGCGGAAGCATCGTGTCCGGAAAGAGCACGACTTCGCTGAGCGGAAAGATGCGAATCTGGTCTGGAATAGTCTCCACGCAGTGTCTCGTGAACCTACCGTAGCAGTCCGGCAACGGGGCTCAAAACCCCGCCGTCGCCGCCGCGTCGACTTGTCGACCTTCGCAAACACGTAACGTCTCGAGCGGCGCTCATCTGCGAGTCTTGCACATGAGTCGCACCGGCGTTCCGACGCATGCCAGGTCCTGAGCACTCACGCACGGCGCCGTGCCGGGAGCATCACCCAGAACCACGGCTACCGAAATCGCCGGCTGCAAGACCACCTGAGTCAGATCGACTCCGTCCATCTTGAATCCGATGCGGACGATCTCAGCCGACGGGACTTTCTTGAACGAGGCTTTGAGAACGCCGCCCGCCTCCGCCGGCGAAGAGGTGTGGAACCGGAACACAGCTCCCGCCCCACGGGCATTGACGAAGGATCCCGCCGAAATCGTGGCGTCGTGAAGCAATCCGCCCAACAGGTCGGTCACAACGATTCGAACGTCGACGGCGCTCGGTGCCAGCGTGAACGCCGACAGCGGCATCTCCGCCTTCAAGATCAATGAATCGTCGGCGGCGCCCCCGCCCAGATACGTCTTCAGCGACGTGATGCGAAGCTCCGGCACCGGCGCAGCCACGCACTGCCCGGCCTCGCAAGTCTCGTCGGTCGTGCAGAAGTCCGTGTCGCTGCATGAACCCACGGCAGCTGAATGCGCGCACGAGCCGGCGCTATCGCACACATCGTCGGTGCACGCGTTGCCGTCATCAGCGCACGGCGTGCCGGCCGGATCACCGCAGACACCTGCGCTTTCGTCGCATCGACGCCGACACTCCGGACCCGAGGCACACGGATCTCCGCCATGGATGCTGCACTCTCCGCCGCCGCAGAAGTCGATGCCGGTACAGAATAACCCGTCGTCGCAAGGCGCGGAGTTGGCCGGGTGCGCGCAGCTACCGGCGCCGTCGCAAGCGTCGTCCGTACACGCATTGCCGTCATCCGTGCACGCGGTGCCGATCGGATCGAAACATGAGTCCGAAGATTCGTCGCATGAATCGGCGCACTCGCCCGCCGATCCGCAGGGATCGCCGGCGTGCTGGCTGCATGTACCGCTCGCGCAAGAATCCGCGCCGTCACAAAACACACCGTCATCGCACGCACCGGTCTGCGGAGTGTGGACGCAGCCGACACTCGCCGAACACACATCCTGCGTGCACGGGTTGCCGTCGGCGCACTCGCCCGCCGACGGTGTATGCGTGCAGGCAGTCCCGGCGCACGCGTCAGCGGTGCACGCGATTCCGTCGGAACAATCGTTCGCGATGTGCGTACAGTTGTTGGTGCTCGCATCGCACACGTCGTCGGTACACTCGCTGGCATCGTCGCACAGCGGAGTCGAAGGATAGCCGGGGGTCTGGGATATGCAGCCCTCGTCCTGGCAGGTGGCGCTGCAACCGTCACCACCCGACGTGCCTCCGTCATCACAGGTCTCGCCCTGATCCACTTCAGCGTTGCCGCAGACCGGGCATCCGACCAGCGCCTCATCCAAGACCAGGACGGGAGCCGGCGACACGGTGCCATGCATTACAGGCGGCTTGGTGACCGCGCGGTAGCGCATGGTGTTGCTGCCGCCGGCCCCGCTCGCAGTGACGCGGCCTGCGGTCGCTACCTCGATGTGCTCGCGTCCGATCAGTTGGTTTTCGCCGGCCGCAGCGGAGTTGGCCAGACTCCCGGAAATTGTCACTCGGCACGCTTCTATCTGAAGCTGCCCGTGCGAGTACGTCGAATTTGCGCCAGCGGTCGTGATCGTTCCGCCGACGCTCGCGTCACCGCCCGCCTGAACAAACAGTCGCCCTGCAATGCCCGCGCTCGACGCCGACGCATTGACGGCACCGACGAATACCAGACTCGCTCCCGGCTCGAGCAGCACATCGCCGCCGCCTCCGGCAAAACCGGTAACGTCCAACAGCGCGGTCGACGACGCGGTGATGTCGCCACCTGCCATCACTTCTATCGAACCGCCGCCCCCGAGACTGCCCTTGGCTTTGCTGTAGACGCTCGCGTCGATGCTCACGCCGCCGACGGCCGAAAAGGTGATCGAATCTCCGAAGCCGTCAGGAGGCGCGCCGTTAGAGTCAAGACGCACGTAACGCGCGACACTGATCGACCCACCGGCGTCGTAGGACTGCGTACCTCCGTCACCGCCGTAGTTGTCGGCTGACTGATGGCCCTGCGTGCTGAGATTCAAACGGTTGGTCGCGCTGCCGCCGACGATCGCGATG
Source organism: uncultured bacterium (assembly GCA_903893315.1). Classification (GTDB taxonomy): domain Bacteria; phylum Desulfobacterota; class Binatia; order UBA1149; family CAITLU01; genus CAITLU01. The sequence continues at coordinate 14,409 of CAITLU010000039.1, read as the reverse complement.
TCACCGCCAGCCGCAACATCGATCGTTCCGCCGAAACCCGCTCCGCCGCCCGAATCGGCGACGATATCGTCGGCGATGGTGACGCTGCGACCGGCGGCGATGGAAATGGTGCCGCCATCGAAATCGCCACCGACGGCGTCAACCGCGGCACCGACGACGACGTCGAGAGCGGCCGAAATATCCAGGGCTCCGCCGCTCCCCTGGGCACCAGCGGTAAGTTCGAGTTTGTCTCCGGTGGTGACCGATCCTTGCATCGACTCGATCGTGATCGCGCCGCCGTCAGAGGTGCCGAGTGTTCCGGCCACCGACAGGAATTTCTGGATCTGCACGTCGCCAGCCGCCTTCAGATGCACGCGCGCTGGAGAGTCGGCGTTACCGAGAACCTTGCCGGCCACGACCATCGCGCCGTCACCGACGCTGCACGAACCGGCGCCCGACGCCGAGCATTGGCCGTCCACGAAGCAAGGCAGCGAAGCGTTCCCCGAGCAGCGGCGCCGCGAAAAGATCTCTACGTCCCCACCCTCGGTACCTCCGGTATCGGCGGTTCCCCTGGCAATCACTGACGTGCCGGTACTCGTGGCCGAGAAACTCCCGCACTGCAGCGACCCGCTTCCGACGGAAAAGTTAAGAAGCCCCGCTCCCTGAACGATCACCGCGCGAACTCCAAAGTCCAGGACGCTCCCGTCCACGACATCTACCTGCTGTGTGATGACGCAGGGGTCGGCGTCGGGCGCACAGATATCGGCGGCGGAATCCGCGACGATCAGAGCCAGAGCGGGAGCGACGCAACACAGACTGCCGACCAACACGGCAGAGGCCACGAAGAACGCGCGACGAGGTATGGGAAACGGAATTGAGATCTTGTCCATTACACCTGGGCCATGCGTCAGACGGCGAACCACCAGCCAAGAGGCTCACCAGCCGCAGTGCAGGATGGATCCGGTCGAGTAGTTATTCCGCGACGGACCCGGTCATTTCATAACCGAGCCCCTTCGACGGTGACTGGCCGGATATCGGCGGAGCCGCTCAGGAGCAAGCGGGACACGTGAACAAGACTTCACCGCCCACGGCATTGCGCAGGATCGCAAGCGCGTCGCTGGCAGTGATTCTGGTGCTCCCGTCCACGTCACAGACGCATGAGGCACAGGGAGCCAGACCGACCGCCGCGCGCAGCGTGTAAAGGGCGTCGCTTGCCGTCGGCCTGTCCCCGTCGCTGAGCGGGAAGCCGCAGCGTCCAGCCACCACGGTCGTGGTGGTCACGGGGGCGCTGGTGGTCGTGACCGGGACGGTACTGGTGGTCGTAGAACTGGTGGTCGTGGTCGTTGAACTGGTGGTAGTGGTGGTCGGGACGGGAAGTACGCCCGGACATTGGATGCCGGTCACCGCTACTCTCGGAAGGGGGACTACGTTGCCGTCTTCACTGTTCTGTGCAGCAACCTGAACCGAGATGTGGAAGTCCGAAGCGACGGGTGCCGAGACATTGTAAGAAAAACGACAGCCCACCAGAGTGACTTGGCCGGAAAACTGCTTGAGACTAATGATACTGAACCTTATCGCCTGAGTGGCATCGACGTCATTGAAAGCCGCCATCGCCCCGCCCAAGGCGCCGCGACACACGGCGGTCGGCCCGGAGCCTTCGATCTGCCCGCCGGCAGACGAGTAATCGACCTTGAAATCGAGGTTATTGATCGCCACCTGGTCGATCAACGAAAGGGTGATCACGCAACTCTGGCCCTGGCCGGCCACGGCAGAAGCCGCGACAGCAAGGGAGAAGACCCCGGCCAGCGCCGCGATCATCAGGGGCCTGCAAGATGCCTTCGTGAGGTCTTCCATAGAAGCGCCATGCTAACACGATGGCGGCGCTTGACCATCCAGTTTCGGAGATAGGACGAAACGGCGGAGAAGGACGGTGGCCGAGGTGAAGATCTGAACTGGGCTTCCGGATGGGCAGGTGACCGGCGCGCCCCACGGCGCTCCCCTTACATCAGTACGGCTCCAAACCCGGCCTTCGGGCGGCCCCCATGCCGACCGCTTCATGTCATACAGTGAAGGGAGTCACATCCGGTCCGAATTTCCCGAAAGAGGCCGGAGCCTCTCCCGGGAAATCGCAAAGGCAAAACCTTCGAATCTCAAATGACGAAAGGTCCGAGTCACGAGCCGGAGCGAACCGCGCGGACGAATACGCAGACCGTCTTGCCGTCAGCGCCAGAGTACCCGCCGTCCGTGCCGACGCCCCATGCCTCGTCGGGTAGCCCGCGTAGGTAGACCCGGACCAGCAGTACGACGACGCGTCTGGCCCGAGTGCGGGATCGGTGCACGGAGCGGTCGTGCACGGGTAGGTCTCAGGCAACAGAATCGTCTGCAGTTCCGCAATCGTCGGCAGCCGCCAGCCGTTGGACCCTGCAAAACCTCCGCTTGAGTTCAGGTCCGCCAGGAAATCCGTGAACACGGTGCCGTCCTCGTCGGTAAGGTCGGCGTCCCCGTTCGTCCAGGTGTTAGGTATTATCCACGTCGTGCCGATCCGAGGGGTCCGTTCCGCTGCCGGCGACGGTGGCCTTCTTCTCCCAGACCAGTCTCGTGAGGTGGTCGGTAACGGTGCTGTCCCCGTTATCCTCGAAGCGTGCAGCCGCGCACGACGTACCAACGTTCTTGGCTGCCAGCTTCGCCCACGCTGCGACGTACTTCACGCGGCACCTCGCGAGGGAAGCGTCCGCATTGGGACTGTTGATCAAGAACGTCGCCTTGGCCTTGGACTGGCAAGAGGCATACGCGCCCGCAGCTCTTTCGAGGCCGACAAGTCAAGCCGTCTCGTCCGCGCGGGCCGCGCCTGAGGTGACTAGGAATGCGGCCGTTGCCAGCATTGTCGTGATTGTCTTCTTCATGGCTTCTCCCGAGGTAGAATCCTCTCTGCGCGAAATCCCAAAGTCCAAATTCGAAATTCGAATGCCCCGACGACCGAGGCACCAGCAGTAGCGAACTGCACGAACGAAGCAGCAGGTCGTCTCGCGGTTCTTGTACGGATTCCGGTTGTCGTGGTCGAACCCACCCGAACGAGGGCGCGAGCAAGGGTACACGCGGACGGCGGTTTCAGCCGGTCATCGCGCTAGTGGGGAAAAGCTCCCGGCATCTGCCAATCGCCCCGACCGTGAACCGGATTCCGGGTGACGGGCATGGGCCACAAGGGATCTGACGAATACCCCCCACTTTACAGCGGGTAAGTGGACTTGCTGGGATCCCGTAGGAAGCAAAGATGGCGGAGAGGGTGGGATTCGAACCCACGGACCCGTTAGGATCACACGATTTCGAGTCGTGCTCCTTCAGCCAGACTCGGACACCTCTCCTTGGAAGACGGTGATTTAACCGGCGGCAGCCGTCACGCGCAAACCGCGGCGGCGCGGCGCGCCCGGTTGTCGACACTCAAGACGTCTCGGCACGCCGCTCTCGGAAGAAGCCGCGCAACAACGCCGCGGATTCCTCCCCGAATGGACCCGCCTCCACCGCAAAACGATGGTTCAGGCGCACGTCATCTGCGACCCGGTACAGACTCACCGCGGCTCCTGCCTTCGGATCCGGCGCCGCGAAAACCACTCGCCGGGTGCGGGCCTGCAACAAAGCCCCCATGCACATCAGGCACGGCTCCAGGGTTACGTAGAGTACCCCGCCGACCCTGTGGTTCCCCAGCCGCTGCGCCGCGTTCCTGAGCACCACTATCTCCGCGTGAGCGGTTGGATCGCAGTCGCGAATCGTGCGGTTCGCAGCGCGAGCCACCTCGACGCCATCCACCACCAGCACGGCGCCGACCGGAACTTCCCCCGCCGCGGCTGCGGTTTCGGCTTCCTCCAAGGCGACGCGCATCCACTGCTCGTCGCCCGCAGCGCAGGTCACTTCTTGTTTTCCGCAGGCGGACGCGGCGGCAACGCTGCGCTGGGACGCAGCGAAGGCGGCAGCAGAGGCACAGCCCCCGATCCCTCACCGCCGGGACGAGGCGGAGGCGCCAGACGTTGGAGAGAAGTGTTCTGGACCGGGAAATGCTTCACCGGCGCCGGCACCTCTTGTTTGGCGGCCGCACTCGATTTGGAGGACGCCTTGTTGCGCTGCGGCGCCGCACCTTCAGGACGCGGCGGCGAAACCGGCCTGTTGGCAAGCAAGGTCACTTCTTCGATCTGTACGGTCGGAGGCAGCGGCCACAGCAGCGCACTACCGCCGGCAATGGTGGCGGCGATCATGAGAACATAGGCCCAACTTCGTCTCATGCTGCGTCCGCGCGCAGGAAGCTACGCATCCGCCCCTGCCATTGCAACGCGCGCTTCCCGTCGAACATCACGAGAGATAGTCGACCGCGCCCTCTTCACGGAACCGCCGGACAGGTAAGCGTGACCGATTGTCCCACCGCTGCGCGCAGGATGCGCAGCGCGTCGCCGGCACTGATAAACCCGTTGTTGTCGACGTCGCACAAACGCCGGTCACAGACCGCGCTGCCCACCGCCGAACGCAATGTGAAGAGCGCGTCAGAAGCCTTCGGGGTGGAATCCGCGGAGTTCGTCGGCTTGCCGCATGGAACCCTCAGACAATTGGCGGCGCAGTACTGTCCGGACACGAACAGCGTGTTGCCGTCATCGCAATCCTCTCCGATGTCGACGATCCCGTTGCCGCAGATTGCGCAGTTCGGGATCGCCTGCCCCTGGCAAAGGCCGGCGCTGCACTTATCGCCCGAGGTGCAGACGTTGCCGTCGTTGCAGCCCCCGCCTTCGTTGCCGGGCTGAGTGGAGCACGTGTCCTGAGCCTCGTTGCAGACGCCCGTGCCGCAGGCCGTGTTGAGGTTGGAGCAGTCTACCGCGACACCCGCGACGCATCCGGTCACGGCGTTGCAGGTCTCAACGCCGTCGCAGAAACTTCCGTCCGAGCACGCCGCGTTATTGGTCTGATGAGTGCACTGGTCCGAAGTCTCGTTGCACGCATCTACTGTGCAGGCCACACCGTCGCTGCAATCGCGCGCCGCGCCTCCGACGCAAACCCCGCTCTGGCAGGTATCGCCCACCGTGCAGAAATTGCCGTCGTCGCAGCTCCCGCCCTCATTGGCAGGCTGGGTTGAGCAGGTGTCCTGAGCTTCGTTGCAGACACCCGTCCCGCAGGCCGTATTGAGGTTGGAGCAGTTGACCGCGACACCCGCGACGCATCCGGTCACGGCGTTGCAGGTCTCAACACCGTCGCAGAAACTTCCGTCCGAGCACGCCGCGTTGTTGGTCTGATGAGTGCACTGGTCCGAAGTCTCGTTGCACGCATCCACGGTGCAGTCCACGCCGTCGCTGCAATTGCGCGCGCCGCCGCCCACGCAAAGCTTGTTCGAGCAATGGTCCGCCAGCGTGCAGTACGCGCCGTCGTCGCAGCTGGCGACGTTGGCGACGTGTGAGCAGCCGGTCTGGGCCGAACACAGGTCGTCGGTACAAACGTTGCCGTCGGAGCAGGAAGCATCCACCGGTGCATGCACGCATTGGCTCGAGACACAGCTGTCGGTCGTACACGCGATGCCGTCGTCGCAGGTCTGCAGGTGCTGGCACTGGCCGCCGTTCACCGACGTATTACAGGTATCGACCGAGCAGTCGTCGCCGTCGGAACACAGAGGCACCGCCGGATAGCCGGGCGTCTGCGCGATGCACTTCTCGTTCTGACAAGCGCTGCTGCAACCGTCGCCGCTCCGCGTGTTGCCGTCGTCGCAGGTCTCGCCCTGGTCTATCTCTGCGTTCCCGCACACCGGACATCCGACCAGCGTAGGGTCGACGACGAGTTGGGGAGTCGGGGTGATGGTACCGCTGCGAACCGGTGGCTTGGCCGCACTTCTGTAGGTTAGGACGTTGGTTCCCGTACTATTGATGACTTTGCTGCTGGCCAGAAGCTTCATGCTCTCGTGGGCCTTGAGAAGGTTGAGCCCCTGCAGCGCCTTGTTGTCCAGAAAGCCGGTCGCGGCGACAGTGATGCGACAGGCGTTGATTTCCAGTTGTCCGTCGCCGGAGCCGCCTGCCCCGCCGTTGGTGGTAAGGTGACCGGAGAACGCAACGTCGGCGTCAGAGCTGACCAGCACGGCACCGCCCGAACCTAGCGACCCTGCGCTGGCATCGGTTGTTCCTCTGAAGTCCACCGCACCGGAGCCGATGAACTCCAGAGCGCCGCCGCCACCTTCGCCGCCGGTCAGATTGACTCCACCTGACTCCAGGACGCTGGCCTTGCCGCCACTCGAAATCTGGACGAATCCGCCAGCGCCGAGCAAACCCTTGGAGGCCGACTCTATCTGACCGTTGAAGACGAAGTCGCCGCCGGCGGAGATGAACATGTCGGACCCGTAGCCTTCGGGAGCCGAACCGCTTCCTTGATAGGTAGTAAAAACGTTCATCGCCAGGTCGCGACCAGCGGTCAGTTCCTGGCTCCCGCCGTCACCCGAAGAATTGAAAGCGTCGGTGTGACCCTCTGTAAACAGATCCGTTCGATTGTTGGCGCCGACACCGTTGACCGAAAGGTCGCGCCCAGCATCGATCAGGATCTCGCCGCCGTAGCCCGCCCCGGAGATGGCGTTGCAATTGATGTCACCATTGACGGTCACGTCGACATCGGCAGCGATGTCGACTGAGCCGCCGTCAAAGTCGCCGCCAGTGCAATCGACGGCGCCGTTCAACCTGAAACTACCTCCCGCCACTACGCGCAGGGCGCCGCCGCTGGCTAGACCTCCTCCCCCTACGCTTACGCTGCCCGTCGGAGAGAACACCTCGATGTCGCCGGACGCCGTCGTCATCTCCAGTTCGCCGCCGTCACTGTTACTCGACGTACTGTTCAGGTTGACGCTCTTGCGAATCGCGACGGTGCTTGCCGCGTGCAGCGAGACGATCGCAGGAACGTCCGAATTGCCGAGAATCGACCCGTTGATGTCGATCGCTCCGGTTCCTATGGAACAGGCACCGAACTGACAATCGGTGTTGCTGCTGCATGAGACGGGGCTTGCCGCATCTCCCTGGCAAGTCAGCTGACTCGGGCATGTGCCGAGATTGCACTGAGCATCGCTCGTACATCGTATGGTGCTGTTGAGAGAGCAGCGGCGGGTGGTATTCACAAGGCAGGTTCCCCAGTTACAGTCGCTGTCCCCGTTGCACTCCTTCGTCGAGCGCAGGCTGCAGCGACGGATGCCGCAGGCACCGAGTTGGCAGTCGGTGTCCTGCAGACAGGCCCGGCTGCCTTGCGAGCAGCCTTTGCGCGCGTCTACCTCCACGACACCGCTGGCCGTGCCCCCCGCTCCCCTGGCATTGATCGCGTAGTTCACGCCCGAAGGATTCGCGGTGAAACTCCCGCACTTGATCACGCCATTCCCCGCACCGAAGTTGAATCGCCCCGATGCGCCGACGTTCACGTCGCGGATTCCGAAGTCGAGCGTCGAATTGGCCACCACGTCGACCTGCTGATTGACGACGCAGGGATTGGCGGAGATCAGGCAGACGTCGGCGGCGGTAGAAGCCGTGATATTGACCGCGTGCGCGACGAGGGGAAGCAGCGCAGCCCACACACCGGCGGTCACCGCAGCGGCGAAGAACCGGCAGCGGTGCAGGGTGGCAGTCGAAATGACGCCTTGCACTCTCATTGCACCGCCCCTTGACGGCCGGCAACGCTGCCGCCGCCATTGTCTCCGATACGAACGCCCGAAGCGTTGTGCCCGCGTCCCGAAGCCATCACGCCGGCCCCGCCGTTGCCGCTCAGCTGCGAACTCGTGAGATCGTGACCACGTCCGGTAAGAAAGGCGCCGTTACTGCCGTTGCCGACCGATCGCGCTCGGACCGTGGTGCCGGAGCCACCGACCCTGAGCCCGCTGCCGAGATTTTCGTCCGACTCGACACCAGTCAAGGTCGAACCGTGACCCGAGACGCGCACGCCGTCACGGCCGTTTCGCGTTGCCGTGACCGATTCAACCAGCATTCCGCTGGAACGGACCTGCATCCCGTCCCGCGCGTTAGCGATCAGATCGACGTTGCGAATCTCCCTTATGACGTTGCTGCCGACGCCGGCCACTCCGGTGCGGAACCTGGCAATGCTGGCGCGGGTATCGCCGTCCCCACCGATAATGACGGCGCCGCCGGCTCCGCCTCTGAGCACCCGCAGACCGATGCCCTTGCCGCTCCCCACCAGAGACAGCCCCGTAAGCTCGAGCACCAGGCCGTCGGCACCCTGAGCCGCCGCCAGCAGGAGTCCATCACCTGCGCAGGGCTGACTGACTACAGGGTCGGTCGCACTCAGAACCGTGTTCGAGACGACGGTGTCGCCGCAGGCGCAGGCCACACGCACACCACCGACGTCATCGCCACAGACGCCGGCAGCAGAAGGGCTTGCGGGAAGAAGCAGAGCCCAGGCGGCAATCAGCGCGAAGGCGAGTCCGCCCCCGCCAAGCCCGGTTCGCCGCCGCACATCACAAGTCGAAAGTTCCGATCGCATAGAGCCTCCAAGGCCGACGCGAGGAAGACAGGCCGGGCCGACTTCCCCAAATATCTCTGCAGCGTAGTTTGGAAGCGTCGCAGTGTATAGTCGCTTTTTCTGCGCTTCAGCTGAGCAGCCGGTCGAGATCTCCAGCCCGGTCAAGGGCGTGGAGTTCGTCACACCCACCTACCAAACGGTCATTGATGAAAATCTGAGGAAAGGTGGCGCGCGCCGTGAGCGCTTTTACTCGGTCACGCTCGGCGCCGTCCGACGTAACGTCGTGCTCCGTGTACTGCACCAGCTTCGCATCCAGCAGCGCCTTGGCTCGGATGCAGTAGCCGCACCCACGCACGGTATAGAGCGTGACCCGTCGCGTCATCGGACGACAGGGTAACCACGCACCATCAATCCGCAACCGGTGCCGGAATCACTTCTCCGCGCACCAGGTCGGCGAGACTCTGGCGGGCACGAATCAAGTGCGGCGTCCCATCACGAATCAGCACTTCGGCAGCAAGCGGCTTGGAATTGTAGTTGGAACTCATCGAGAACCCGTAGGCACCGGCAATTTCGATCACGAGGTGATCGCCGACCCGAGCCTCGGGAAGAAACTCGTGACGAACCACCCCGCCTTCGTCCTGGGTGAAGATGTCACCGGATTCGCAAAGCGGGCCGCCGACGACGACTTCGCGCAGCCCACGCGCAGGATTCTCGTCGGCCGGCGCGAGTGCCATCGGATGGTACGCTCCGTACATCACCGGCCGGGCGAGGTTGTTGAACCCGGCGTCGAGCAAATAGAAAAGGTTCGCGCCCATGCGCTTGATGGCGCGTACCTGCGCGACCAGATATCCGCTTTCGGCGACGAGATAACGTCCCGGTTCGATCTCCAATCGCACCGAGTGCCCGAAAGCCTTTTCGAGGCGCCGCCGCGCGGCGTCCCACAACGCGAAATACGCGGGAACGTCCATCGAGGCCTCGCCGCGGCGGTACGCCACCGGCAGACCTCCACCCGCGCTGACGGTCGTGACCTGGTCGCCCACGCGCAGAGCGAGCCGCTCCAGAGCGCCGCAGACCTCGCCCAGATGTTCGATGTCGCTGCCCGAACCGATGTGTACGTGAACTCCGCTGACGACCGCGCCGCGCGCCCTGGCGCGCGCCAGCACGTCCTCGAGTTCTTCGTGCCAGATGCCATGCTTGGATTGCTCGCCTCCGGTGTTGGTCTTGCGGCTGTGGCCGTGACCGAAACCAGGGTTGATGCGGAGAGTCACATGAGGGGCCGCAACACGATCGGCAAGTTGGTCGATCATGTCGGCCGAGCCGCAGTTCACATGGATTCGCTGCGCCGCGACCATGTCCAGTGAGTCACTGTCGAAGATGTCGGCGGTGTAGACGATCGGCGGCGGATCGCCCACCGCCGCGAATCCGGCAAGCAACGCGCGATTGATCTCCCCGGCGCTGGTGGCGTCAACCAAGGCCCCGCTGCGCCGGCACAGATCGAGCACCGCGATGTTCGAGCAAGCCTTTTGCGCGTAGCGCACCACGTCGAAGCAGGCGAGGCTGGCGATGCGCTCACCGATCGTCGCGGCGTCGTAGACGAAAGTCGGCGTGCCGAAACGCTGCGCGAGTTCAGCCACCGGCACCCCGGCAATGGAGGTTCGGATCTTAGATGCCGAAGCGACGCTTTCGGCGCCCGAAGAAAAAGAACTGGAAGTCATCGCGAGCAATCTCCCACGGCGCGCGTAACCAAGCCGCGCTCTGACGGCAAATCAAAACATCGAACCGTCACAAGCGCGGATCGTCAACTGCAAAGAAACCCGATGGCGGCGCGACAAGCGACGACAGCCCGCCGCCCGCACCCCGGTCTGCTACTCTGGCGTGAAGATGTTAACAGGAGACGCAGCCTGTACGCTTCCGCGTCGCCCCACCGCTTCACGCGTAACCATTTCTTCGAGAATCGCCGCATCCTGCGGCGTGTGCGCAAGGAAACGTTCCCCTGATTCCAGACGCCCGACGACGATCCCGGTTTCGGGTCGGCCGTCGCGAGCATACAAAACGGTGTAGCTCTCGACGACCGCAGCGCCCTGCGGTTCACGGACCAACTTTGCCGGTCCCTCCCGATGACTCGCTTCCGTCAGCGGTGGCTCGGCAATCGTCGCAGCCTGAGACGGCTTGGGGGCACTGGCGTAAACCCCGGCCGCATGTTTGGTCAGATACCAACCGTTGGCGGTGACAAGCCCTTTGGTGCCCGGCCTGGCCCTGAGCCGATCGGCCATCGACGCTATGGCGTGGGTCGTGTAGTTGTTGCCCGGTCCACCGAAGTAAGGCAGTCCGCCGGTCACGGTAAGACCGCGCGGATCGTTTTCCGCAACGCCCAGCCCCTCGCAGCCGAGTTCCACCGCCACCGGGAAGCAGCTGTAGAAATCGAAGTAGTCCAGGGCATCGACCGAAACGCCGGCTCTGGCGAGAGCCTGCAGACTGGCGAAACGCATCGCCGGACAAAAGTCGAGACGCGGACGCTCGCTCACGTACCACGGATTCTCGCTCGCCTCACCGCCGCCCCAGAAGTAGACCCAGCGGTCTTCGGGAACGCCGAGACGTCGCGCTTCGGCAACGCTGGTCATCAGCACCACAGCCGCCTGATCCACCGCCATCACCGCGTTCATGTACTTGGTGTAGGGGAACGCGACGATGCGGTTGGCATCGCTTGCAGTGGCGATCTCTTCGGCAGTGCGCGCCACGGGGAACCACGCGTACGGATTCTTCGCCGCTACTTTCGTGAACTCCTCGAACATCGCTCCGATACGCAGGTTGTGAACCTGCGGGTCGAGACATCGCCGCGCCCGCAGCGCGTTCTCGAAGAGCGGATAGACGTGAGCCGGCAGGTACAGAGCGTGCGCGTTCTCGTAGTCGCTACTGCCCTGCTTGTCGTCGCCGAAATGTTCGGGAGTGCCTTCGCCGCCCTCGGGCCAGTCCAGACGCACTCCTGCGGCGCGCGCCTTCATCATGCTCCCCACCACGTTGGCGCCGCCCATGAGCGCCACACCGCAGCGACCGGCGCCGATCTCCCGCGCGAGATAATTGACGTAAGCCTGGGGCGTGTTACCGCCGAGAGTCGAGACGATCTCCCTGGACGGTTTGGCCCCGATCGCCTCTGCAAGCAGTCGCGCGGCATTGCCCGGCTGCCACGCAAAAATATCGACTACGGCCACGGTACTGATCTTGGCCAGGAGCGATGCGCCAAGGCCGCTGTCGACACTCGCGGTTCGCGCGGCATCCGCCATCAGGTCTACCGGGCTGCGGGCCCTGGCCGGATCGATGTCGCGTTGCACGGCCTGGCCGACACCGATGAGCACCACGCTCGTCTCGTCGCTCATGAAATCCCTCGCAAGAACGGAAGTCGCGGCCCGGTTGCGATCGAGCCGACGAGCAGCCCGATAATGCTGAAGAAGAGCAACCAAGAGTCGCGCGCGCGGACGATGGTGCAAACCGCCCCGCAGTGCAAAAGCGCCGACAGCGCAAAGGACGATCGAGAAACGACCGGCCGACACGTCCGGAAGTGTGTGCGGCGGGAAGTTCCCTGCTTCAGTCGCCGGGGCCCGGGTTTCCACTCCGGGAGTATCGCGTCGGTCGGCTCCGACCTGCGCTCACCGGCCTTTGGCGCCGGTCTGACGCGCGCGAGCCCCTACGAGAAAATGGATTTGAATTGAGAGGAGAGAGATCAAAGGCGTGCCGGTACGGCGCCGCTCACGCGCCGGGCCGTACCGACACATCAAAACTGACCTAGGATCCGATTGCCTTCTTGGCTGCTGCGGCCGCGTTGATCCTGTCGACCTCTATCGCCACCTGAAGTCCGTTCGTGCGCTGAATGTTCCAAAAGTTCAGGGCAAGAGACAGAAGGGCGGCGACCAGCGCGATGGCCGTCATCGTATTTGAGCTGCCCGTAAACTCGACGTCGTTCTCCTGGGACATATCGCGTTCTCCCGCTGTGTTCCCGCGTTCCGGGTGATTCCCCTGCAACACCACGCCCAGAGGTGGCGATCATAGTAGCGGCCCTCCGACAGGCGAGCAACGCCACCAAAAAACAAAAACGACCGCAACTCCGTGCGCTTACCAAGACAAAAGCAGGAAGATTACGAAACTCGGCTCGCTCCCCTTGGCCACCGAGGTGAAGGCCTGCGCCGCGAACTCGCGGACACGGCATCTGCGATGATTTGCTCGTGCGTCACGACCGGCGCCATATCCGGCGCGACTGCCGCCTGCTCAAGGCGGTGATGGCCGAACCCAGAACGGCCCCCGTGCAAGTGAATAGGCACCGCAGTGACTGCGTCGTAGCACCAAGTTCCGGAGGGCACGCCTTGCGCGGCTTCCGATCACCAAGACAACCGCACCAGGAGACCAAGCATGCAGCCAAGACTCGGCTGGCCCCGCCTTCGGGCCACCATATTGTTCGGCGCCGTAGCAATCGCGATGCAGTCTGCATCGATCGTTCCTGTTCGTGGAGGCCCACCTCCCGCCGCTATCAACCACAGCCTGACAACGCTCGCTGCTGCCGTCGTGGTGGTCGGGGACTTTTTCGCCCCGACGTCGGCCGAGGCTCACTACCCCGCCGTCGACCTTGCCGACATCGCCGAACACAGCACCGCGGCGGTGGTTAACATATCCTCAACCCAAATAGCCAAAGCTCCCGACAACCCTGAAGAATCTCCTCCCGGGGAAGACCCTTTGTTCCGCCAGTTCTTCGGACTCCCGCCGGGCTTTTCGATCCCCAAGGAGAGACGCACTCAGAGCCTCGGATCGGGAGTCTTAGTTTCCACCGACGGCGTCGTCCTGACCAACAACCACGTGGTCGAGAATGCCGACGAGATCCGCGTGACGCTGTCGGACAAGCGAGAGTTCGATGCAGAAATAATCGGCACCGACCCTCAGAGCGACGTTGCCGTGCTGCGCCTCAAGGGCGACATCAAGAATCTCCACGCCCTGCCCTTTGGTGATTCCGACCAGCTTCGGCTGGCGGACACCGTCCTCGCCATCGGCAACCCCTTCGGCATCGGCCAGACGGTCACGATGGGTATCGTTTCGGCAACCGGCCGCGCCAACGTCGGCATCGCCGATTACGAGGACTTCATCCAGACCGACGCGGCCATCAATCCCGGCAACTCCGGCGGACCCCTGCTGAACATCCGAGGGGAACTCGTCGGCATCAACACCGCGATCGTCAGCCGCAGCGGCGGCTACCAGGGGATCGGCTTCGCGATCCCTTCCAACATGGCCCATCAGATAATGAGCAGTTTGGTCGAGACCGGTAAGGTCCAGCGCGGCTGGCTCGGGGTCGCCATTCAGCCGGTCGACCGTGACCTGGCCGAAGCGCTCGGAATCGATCAGGGGCACGGGGTTCTGGTTGCCGACGTTTCGGAAAAGGGTCCGGCCGCCGAAGCGGGCATCGAGCGCGGCGACGTCGTCACCGCCATCGACGGCAAGCCGATCGACTCGACCGGACAACTGCGCAACATCGTCGCGGGACACCGGGTCGGAACCAAGATCAAGGTCGACGTGATTCGCGACAAGAAGGAGAAGACCTTCCACGTCGAACTGGGCGAATTGCCCAAAGGGAAAGGCGGCGAACCGCAGCAGGAGAGCCGCGATGAAAAGGGGCTGCTGGCAGGGCTCACCGTCGCGAACCTCAACGCCGAAAACCGCGAGCATTTCCAGGTTCCAGCAGGAGTGGAGAACGGAGTACTGGTCACCGCCCTGGATCGCAACGCCGCTGCGGCCAAGGCCGGGATCATGCCGGGTGACGTGATCCTCGAGATCAACCGCAAGCCGCTACGGAACATCGACGACTTGAAGAAACTGGCCGACAAAGCGCCCGCCGACAAGGCAGTGCTGTTGTTGGTCGCCCGCCAAGGCGGCACTTCGTTCATACTCATCAAGCCGTAGCCCGTCGCGCGACTTCCACGCCGTTCG
>CAITLU010000038.1 GCA_903893315.1 uncultured bacterium | reverse complement strand
GTGCGGCCTTCCGCGCTTGTCCTCGGCTCCCATTCATCAACGAAAGACGCGGAAGCGTCCTGCGTCGGCTCGCGATCGGCAGTCGACCCCTCCCCCCGATCGAGGCATGAGCCCGGTCCGGGACTTTCGCAACAACGACACATGCTATCGAAAGAACGCGCGGTGTTAGGAGAACAAACTCTCGTGTCGCATATTGCGCCGGATGATCCGCAAGCAACCCGCAGCGTCGGCGATGGCCACGCGGTCCAGGTGGCGTTTCCCCACGAGCCTCCGGATTCCCTGCGCGGTCTTCTCCATTTTCACAGGGCTGACGCTCACCTACTGGATGGTCCTCGAAAGCACTCTTCGAGAAAATGAGCGCTTGGACTTCTCCGAGCTTACTCACCAGATCGCCGTACACATAACGTCCAGACTTCGCGACGACGAGCAGATCCTGCGTGGCGCCATCGGTCTGTTCAACGTCCTGCCCGAGGTCACTCGTGACCAATGGCGACGCTACGTCACCGGCTTGAGACTCGGTGAAAACTATCCCGGTATTCAAGGCGTGGGGTTCAGTCAATGGGTGAACCCCGACGAACTTGCTGCCCACATCGACCGCGTACGCGCCGAAGGGTTCCCCGACTACACGATCCGCCCGCCAGGCGACAGGCCCGTCTACACATCCATCATTTACCTCGAACCGTTCAACGCAATGAATCAGCGCGCTTTCGGCTTTGACATGTACTCAGAACCGGTTCGACGCGAGGCCATGGAGAGGGCTCTGGAAACCAACAACACTGCCATGTCGAGCAGTGTCGTCCTGGTACAGGAGACGGAGCAGGACCAGCAGCACGGTTCGCTCTTGTACCTGCCCGTGTACCGGCCCGGTGCGTCTCTCGACACCGGCGCCAAGCGCCGCGCGGCCATCATGGGATTCGTCTACAGTCCACTGCGGATAAAGGATCTGGTCTACGGCGCGCTGCCGACGATACCTTCCGCGTTCTCCTTCGAGGTCTACAGCAACGACGATTTCAGAGCGGACGCACTGGTGTTCGACAGCCCCGGAGACTCGACGACGGCCCAGCCGACAGGCGGCCGGCCAATGCTCGAGTCCAGGGAGACTCTGAACCTTTTCGGCAGCCGCTGGACAATCGTCTTTCACGGGTTCGCGCCCGTGGTCACAGGCATCGGCCATACAGCAGCGCACGCCGTCCTGACGGGCGGGCTGCTATTCTCCGCAGCGCTTTTCTCCCTTACCTTCTCGCTCATGCGCCGCCGAGACCTGGCTCTCGCCATGGCAAAGACGCGCAGTGAGAGCGAGGCCCGGTTCCGTAGCTACTTTAACCTCCCGCTGGTGGGCGCGGCGCTGAGTTCGCCGTCAAAACAGTGGCTGGCGGTCAACGACCGTCTGTGCTCCAACCTGGGCTATTCACGTGAGGAACTGCTGGCGGGAACCTGGGACCAGATGACGCATCCGCAGGATCTGGCCGTTCAGCTAGAGTTATTCGACCGCGTGCTGGCGGGCGAGACGAACGGCTACGCGTTGGAGAAACGCTTCACCCGCAAGAACGGCACGTTTTTATGGGCCAGCCTTGCCGTTCAGTGCGTTAGAAATGAAGAAGGCCAGATTGAATACTTCGCATCGCTCATCGAGGACATCACGCATCGTAAGCGGGAGGAGCGAGTCAGTAGCGCACGCATCAAGCTTGCGGACTATTCCCTGAATCGTCAATTCCACGACGTCATCGCGAAGAGTCTGGACATCTTGAGGGAACTCACGGGAAGCGAGCTCGGATGCTTTTTCTTCGCCGCGCCGGGCAGCGCCGTGCTGACCATGCAGGCCTGGTCAACCAAGACCGAGCACGGCCGCGCCAATGATTGGGAGGGCCGTCTCTACGACATCGGACAAACCGGTGCCTTCGCGGACTGCGTCCGACAAGGCCGGGTCGTCATCAACAACGACCACGGAATACGACCTGACAATAATTACCTTGCGTCCGGCCAGGCAGAGCCGGTGCGGCAGTTGGCGGTGCCGGTCCTGCGCTCTGGGCACCCTGTTGCCGTGATCATGATCGGCAAAAAGAATACCGACTACGACGCGGACGACGCAGCTACAGCCGCGGCCTTCGCCGATATCTCCTGGAACATCGCCGAACAAGTCATGGCGAAGCAAGAGTTGCTCGAGAGCGACCAACGCTTCCAGGTGGCGTTCGAGCGGGCCCCTGTCGGCATAACACTGACCGACTTTGACGACGGAACGCTCCTCGATGTGAACGATTGCTGGCTTGCCAATTGCGGGTTCAGCCGCGAGGAAGCCCTCGGGCACACGAGCGTAGAACTGGGTGCAATTTCGGCTGAGGAAGGCGACCACCTGACCATGCTCCTCAAGAGGGATGGTCGTGTCGACGGCCGCGAGATACTCGCGCGCAGCAAGGACGGCAGCCAGCTCACGGTGATGTACTCCGGCAACCGCATCACCGTCCAGGGTAAGCGACGACTCCTTTCCATTACGCAGAACATCACGGCGCTGAGGACCTTGCAAAGACAGGTCGAGCAATCACATAGGCTCGAGTCGCTCGGGCAACTGGCCGGAGGGGTCGCACACGAGTTCAACAACATGCTAGCCGTCATTCTCGGCTCCACCGACATGCTGCGTGATAAACTCGGCTCGAAACCGGGGGCGTTGCACGAAGAATTGGAAGCCATCCGAATGTCCGCCACGCGCTCTGCGGAAATCACACGCCAACTTCTTGTCCTGGCCCGCCGAGAGGATGTCCATCCGCAAATCATCAACCTGAACGAGACTGTGACCGAACTGTCGATCGTTCTTCGCCGCCTCATAGGTGAAAACATCGAGTTCCAGTGGAACCCGAGTTGCGAACCCTGTCACGTACGCGCGGACTCGACTCAAATCACCCAGATCCTTACCAACCTCTGCGTCAACTCCAGGGACGCCATCAAAGGTGACGGCCGCATCACCGTCGACACCGCGAACGTCACGCTCGACGCCGCCTTCTGCACCGCCAACGAAGAGACGGAGCCCGGAAAGTACGTACTGCTTACCGTGCGGGACAGTGGCTCCGGGATACAGCCCAATGCCCTCACACACATCTTCGAGCCCTTTTTCACGACGAAGGGAGTAGGGCACGGAACCGGCCTGGGGCTCGCCATGGTCTACGGAATCGTGAGGCAGAACGGCGGCACTGTGTTGGTGGAAAACCAACCGGGCTCGGGGGCGTGTTTCCGAATCTATCTCCCCGCCGTCCCGGCGAAAGCGGCTGACCGCGTGGATGCCGACCGTAAGCCGACCACCGAGATCCCCCGCGGGAACGGAGAAACCGTGCTCGTGGTGGAGGACGAGCCCTCGGTCCTGCGCCTGTGCGAGCAGTTCCTGCGCCGCCTCGGCTACAGGGTGCTGAGCGCGGCCAGTCCCGAGGAAGCGATACGTCTGGCGGCTCTCCACGCCGGAGAAATCGGGCTCCTCCTCTCCGACGTGCGGATGCCCGGAAAGAGCGGTCCCGACCTCCTGTTGCTCTTGAGGCAAAGCATCCCCGAACTTCGGGTCATCTTCATGTCAGGGTATGCCCCGACCTCCATAGACCGGCACGGACTCGCCGACGATGCCGATTTCCTCGAGAAGCCATTCGACTTCAGGACGCTGGCGACCCGAGTCTTCGCGGCGCTTCACTAAACGCGCACTGATCGCTTCTACTTGACGAGTTTGCGGTAGCGGATCCTGTGAGGCCGATCTGCGTCGGCGCCGAGACGTCTCTTGCGGTCGGCTTCGTAATCCTGGTAATTGCCTTCGAACCAGACCACCACGCTGTCTCCTTCGAAAGCCAGTATGTGGGTCGCGATGCGGTCGAGGAACCAGCGATCGTGACTGATAACGACCGCGCAACCGCTGAACTCGTCCAACGCTTCCTCGAGAGCCCTGAGCGTGTCGACGTCGAGATCGTTGGTCGGTTCGTCGAGCAGCAGAACGTTGCCGCCACTCTTCAGCAACTTGGCCAGATGAAGCCGGTTGCGCTCACCGCCCGACAGTGACTTGACCTTTTTCTGCTGGTCGCTGCCCTTGAAATTATAGGACGCGGCGTAGGCGCGCGAGTTCACCTGCCGCTTGCCCACCATCACGAAATCGTTGCCGCCGTCACTCAGTTCTTCCCAGACGCTGCGCTCACCGTCGAGCGAGTCGCGCGACTGGTCGACGTAGGAGAGCGACACGGTGTCACCGAGGCGCAGGACGCCGGCGTCGGGCGCTTCCTGCCCGACGATCATGCGGAACAACGTGGTCTTGCCGGCCCCGTTGGGACCGATCACGCCGACGATACCGCCACGAGGAAGTGTGAAGTCGAGGCCGTCCATCAGCAGACGTTCGCCGTAGGCTTTGCGCAGACCCACCGCCTCGATCACGAGATCTCCGAGTCGGGGACCCGGCGGAATCACAATCCGGCCACCATCGGGTTTTGCATCCGCACGCTCGTGCTCACTGAGCAACGACTCGTACTGGCTGATGCGGGCCTTGCCTTTAGCGTGGCGCGCACGCGGCGCCATCCGAATCCACTCCAGTTCGCGCTCCAAGGTGCGCTGGCGGGCCGACGTTTCTTTTTCTTCCTGGGCCAGACGCTTGTTCTTCTGCTCGAGCCAGGAGGAATAGTTGCCTTCCCAGGGAATGCCTTCGCCGCGGTCGAGTTCGAGAATCCAGCCGGCCACGTTGTCGAGAAAGTAGCGGTCGTGGGTCACCGCCACGATGGTGCCCTTGTACTCCTGAAGGTAACGCTCCAGCCACGCGACCGACTCGGCGTCGAGATGGTTGGTCGGTTCGTCGAGCAACAAGATGTCGGGCTGGCGCAGCAGGATCTGACAGAGCGCGATACGGCGCCGCTCTCCTCCCGAAAGTGTCGCGATCAGCGCATCCGGAGGAGGCAGCCGCAGCGCGTCCATCGCGATCTCAAGATGACGATCGAGTTCCCACGCGTCGGCCGCGTCGATCGCGTCCTGGACACGGCCCTGTTCGGCCAGCAGCTTGTCCATTTCCGCTTCCGACATCGGTTCGGAGAACTTCGCCGAGATGTCATCAAAACGCTGAAGCAGCGCGCGGGTCGGGGCCACCGCTTCTTCGACGTGGGAGAGCACGGTTCGGTCCGGGTCGAGTTCTGGCTCCTGGGTCAGGAACCCTATGGTCGTGCCTTCGGCCGCGAACGCCTCGCCGGCTATGTTCTTGTCGATACCGGCGATGATGCGCAGCAGCGTGCTCTTGCCGGCGCCGTTGTGGCCGAGAACGCCGATCTTGGCGCCCGCGTAGAATGACAGCCAGATCCCCTTCAGGAGCTCGCGTCCTTGCGGGGTCACCTTTCGGACCCCCTTCATAGTGTAAATTATTTGAGCCATCGGGCGCTCGATTACCCGTAGCGGCGCGGAACTTCCAAGCGCGGTGCCGGGGCCTGGCGCTCTCGACGCTGACTCGGGACCAAAGGCAAGGGACAATAGATCGTCCGAAAGCCTGGCAGGCGATGGCCTTCGGCCGAGGCGGCCCGCTGGTCTCTGGGCCCGGCCGGGCGACGCGCGAACGAAAAAGACGCGCGCGCCGGGCCGACACATCTGAATGCCGCCCACTCTCGACCGTCCAAGACGCCGGGAAGCGACGAGGCACAAGTTGGTTTCGACCGCTTCTCCGCGTATCTTGCGTCGCCGACCACAGCGGTCGGTCAATTTTCACCCCTTAAATTAGGAGAAACTCATGTCCAAGCGATTCCTCGCCCCGCTCGTCTTTGCCCTGCTGCTGCCTGTCGCAGCCCTGGCCCAGGACGAAGTGGTTGCCACCGTCGGAGACAAGAACATCACCCGCGCCGAACTGGAGAAGTCGGTTCGCGCCCAATTGGTAGAGGCAGACAGCCAGCGTTACGACATCCTTTCCGAGGGGCTCGACAGCCTCATCTCCGAGCGCCTGCTCGAGGCGGAAGCGGCGGCCAAGGGCACCACCACCCAGGCCATGCAGCAGGAACTCATGACCGCTCCGGTCGACGAGCCTACCGCCGAGCAAATCCAGAAGGTATTCGAGGACAACAAGGCCTCGCTCAACGGCCAGACCCTTGACCAGGTCAAGGAACGCATAGTCGACTACCTCAAAGGGCAGCAGCGTGCGGCCAAGGCCCAGACCCTGATCGCCGAGTTGCGCAAGAAGTACACAACCGTGGTCAAGCTTTCGCCGCCGATGGTCGAAGTAAGCGACGCCGGACGCGAAGCGCGCGGCCCGGCGAGCGCCGCGGTAACCATAGTGGCTTTCTCGGACTACGAGTGTCCGTTCTGCAAGCGCGCGGAACTGACCGTCGAGCAGGTCGTATCAACCTACGGAGACAAGATCCGTTACGTCCACCGCGACTACCCGCTGCCGTTCCACAAGCACGCGCGCGGAGCCGCCGAATCGGCCCGTTGCGCCGGTGTCCAGGGCAAGTTCTGGGAGATGAACAACGCGCTCTTCAAGGCCGAAGACCTGTCTCCCGAAAATATCGGCAAGATCGCCGAGACACTCGGTCTCGACAAAGCGGCTCTCGAAGCCTGCGTCGCGAGCGGCAAGTTCAAGACGATGGTCGACGAGGACATGGCTGCAGGTGGAGAGGCGGGCGTCAACGGCACGCCGGCGTTCTTCATCAACGGCCGCATGCTCTCGGGGGCTCAGCCCTTCGAGCGCTTCAAGGCCTTGATCGACGCCGAACTAGCCAAGGCCGGAACCAAGTAAGGACCGCTCAGTTCGTTTTCGGCAGGAAATCGGTGCCGCCGCTCCCGGGCCGCGGCACCGGACCTGCCGGCATCACTCGCGTGGCAAGCAACGCATCGAGCGCAGCTGGTTGTTCTTCGCGGCGGTCGATCGCTTCACAAATTCTCGCCACCTCAAAGATCTCCGCCAGCGTCTGGTCTGCCCGCAGCGACCCGGCCAGAACCACCGCGTCGGCGGCGCGCCCCTCGTCGCACCACCGCGACATCAATGCCAGCCAGGGTTCCAGAACCCCCAGCGACCTTCCCGCCAGATCAGCAGCGTCGAGCAACTCGACCGGACGGCCTCTTGTCGCCCGCCTGGTGTCAAAATCGATGCTCTCGACCACGTACAGCGTCGCTCGACGCGAGTTGGCGAAGCGAAGCCCGGCGCTGACGTTCACTGAGACTCGCAGCGCCAAGGGCAGCAGTGACAAAGCCCCGTCCAGCGCCGCTACCGGATCCTTCGCGGCAACGACACAAGGAGAACGATCAAACATCAGCGCCGCCATGACCGCCAGATCGGCGCCGCGCACATCGGGGGCGATCGCGGGCGGAAACCACGCGGCAGCACGCGACGACGACAAGGGGAGCGACAGCTTCTGAATCGGAGTTCCGAGCCGGGCCACCGAGAGCGGAGCCGCTGCTACGGCGTCTACGAACGCGCGAGGATGACCGCCGGCAAGCAGGAAATCAGCCGCCTCGATCAGCAACGCCTCAGTCCACACACGCCCGCCACGGCCTGTATGCTCGGCACCGGCAAAGCGGGAAAGGGAAACACAGACACGGCCGCTGCACAGGGTTGAAATCGCCACTGCGCGGGCGTCGGCAGCAGCGGAGCACAAAGCCCCGTGCGAAGGCGAACGCCGGGTGATCTCGGTCTTCTCCTGCGCGCGCAGACCTGAACTCGCCGCCACGACCCGATAGCCCTCGCCGGTCGGTGAAGGCAGCGAAGTAAACACCACCCTGCCGCACACGACATGAGTCTCATCGCTCGCGGAACGAGAGTTCAGATGTTGTCGATCAGCCACTCGAAAGGCTCGATGATACCTTGCAGTGAAGTGTGCAACGGAACCGGCCGCACGTAGTCGACCTCTCCGCCATCGCCGCCGGCAACGTAGGCCACCGATCCGACCGCGCTGCACGCGAAGTACTCGATCGAAGCGAAGCGGCTCTCGCAGAGGTTCCACAGACGATTGAGGTTCGCCTGAACGAAGCGGCGTGGGTTGTCGAAACATTCAGGGCAGTGGTCCGACTTGCACAAGACGATGGCGATCGGAATCGCGATCTTCTGCTCGCGTCTGGTCTGAAAGATCGAGTCTATGTAGCTCATCATCTTGAGCGCGAAGAAATCCGGACGCGACTCTCCGTCGGCCGCCAGAGCCGCGTCCACCAACAGCATCGTTCCGGAAGACTTGAGCAGAAGGTTACGAATGACACGGAACGTATGCGGACTCGCGATCTCGGCGGCCAGCGACTCTCCGGCAAGATCGGGCATGACCAGGTCGTACCAGCGCGACTTGCGGCCGGTACTTCTGCGAGCCTGGTAGCAGGCCCAGTTCCATCGGTCAGGCTCCATCGGCGTCTTTTCCGGAAAACGCCGCGAGGTCATGCTTGCAACCACGTTCTGCTGAAGATCGATGCTGTATGCGCCGCGCGGAATCGCTTCGAAGTCGTGAGCGCGCCGCGAGAGCATGTCGAGCAGGAAACCCAGGTAGACGCTCTTCCCTACGTTGCTTTCGCCGATGACACTGACGATCTGCGGTACCCGTCCCTGAGCGAGCGCGTCGTGGACAAGCGCCATGGGGGCCGAGCACTCTCCGCACACGACCGCGTCCTGACTGTTCGCGGAATCACAGATCAAGCAGCGAACCTGAGGTTGTTGATTCGTCGAGAACACCGGCTTCATCCCTGCGCTCGAGCGTCCCGTCGCTCAGCCGGCACGGCCGGCGTCGAGCACGCAACGAAATCCGATGTTGTTGGAACGCGCGAGGCAGGTCGCGCCGGTACGAAAGGTACTGGTCGCCTGGCAGGCAAAGTATGTGTCGTAGGAACCGCCGCGGATCGACTTCATCAACATGTCCCCGACCAGAGGATGGCCGCTCTCGTCGGTCATCTCGAAATCGGAGGCCGTCCACTCCCAGACATTGCCGATCAGTTGGAGAACACCGTTGGGCGCCGCACCTTCTGCGTACGCGGAAACCGGAAGCGTGCTGCCGACACCGGTCGACCAGATGTTGCAACGCTTGACGTCGAACGCGTCGCCCCAGGGGTAGCGCCGAAAGACCTGGGCCGAGCTTCTGACGCGCCAGCTGGCCGCCATCTGCCACTCCGCTTCGGTGGGAAGACGAAACCCTGCCCATTTTGCATAGCACTCGGCTTCGCAGCAGCTGATGCCGACGACCGGATGGCCGGCCTTGGCGTGATCGTGGTGCCCGTCTTTCCAGAAACGCGGCCCGGGCGATCCCGACAGATCATGGAAGGCGATCAGGTGTGGCCAGAGTTGCTCCGGCCAGAGTTCCAGTTCCTCGTAAGCCAGTGCGTCGACGAACTTCTGGAACTGGGCATTGGTGACACAAGTGCGGCCGAGGAGAAACGGCTCGGTTTCGAGACTGATCTCCGGACATCCCGGCACATCCGCGATGCTGACCGGCATCGACACGACGCCCTCTGGAACCAACGCGAAACGTTCGTCGATGACATCCAGGGCTTTCTGAAAGATAGAAGTGTAGTCGGGATAATCACGCCAGCGGTCCCCCTCGCTGACTATTAGCCCTAAGCGTTCTGCGCGCATGCACGCCAGAAGCGCATCCTCGTGCCCCGCTCCCTGCGCGGCTTCGGCACCGCCGTTACGCCAGAAAGCTCTGAGCATGGCCGCCCCTCTTATTCTTCGACCTTGATCAACTCATGTGCAGATGGCAATGCGCCCCACCTCGGCAGCGAACCGCTATTGCAGGAGAACAGGACCCGCGGTCGAATCGGGCCGTACGCCCATTTCGTTTTCCCAGCGTTGCCGCAGCGAGATCAACTCTTCTTCCCGCTTTTCTGCCTGTTTGAGACGTTGCTCGACAGCGGCCTCTTTGTCCGCGAGCAGAGACTCGCGACGTGCTACTTCCTGATGATGCTCGTCGATCGAACGTGTCTCGGCCTCGATGAACGAGGTCAACTGCTGCGCCCTTTCCCGCAACTCTTCATCGCACCGTTCACGCTCCGAAAGCTTCTTCTCGCGAGCATCCGACTCGGCGCCGAACGCAAGCCGTTCCTGTTCAAGACAATCGCAACGCCGGACAAGTTCCGCCCGCTGCTCGATGAGGGCAGCCTTGCAATGCTCGAGCACTTCAGCACGGGCCTTGAGCATGTCGCGAACCCGCTCGACAGCTCCGACAACCTCGCGACTCATCGACACGACACGGGTGGGATCGGAGACGGGCTCATCCGCATCGAAGATGTCCACATTTTCCGCACCGACTGCAGGTCTGGCGGTCACGGCTACTTCCTCCGCCACCAGGAGGTATTCTTGGCCTTCTCGCTCTCCTGGGGCTGAGCCTGCCTGGCCTTTTCTATGAGCTGCTCAATGTCGGTATCGGGATCGAGACGCCGCATCAGGCGCACACGCCTGACGACGGGCTCGTCGAGGTCCGCCAGCAGAGCGTCTTCGCGGTCGGCGCGAGAAGCGGCTTCTTCCAGGGAGACCCTCGCAGGCGCTGACTTCCGGGCGAAGTCGGTGAACTTTTCCGATGCTGCACTCGAAGCGACGGTCGGGGGAGGATTCTCGGCGGCACGCGGCATCTCGGTTGTCGGCCACGTCAGGCCCGGCGCAGAAGAAGGCCAGACCAAAGAGGCTACATCACTGGAATTGCTGTTCGTCGCAGACTGGCCCGAAGGCCACTGCATCGAGCCGGTAGCGGCCCAATCGCCGTTCGAGGAGGAAGGAGCGTAGGGGCTGGTAACCACCGGGGCCGGCATTCCGGATTCGACGGCAAAGCCGAAGGCCTGGGTCGGGACCGGGACCGCTGCAGCCTGAGCGGTCAATGCCGCCGCTTCGGCCGCGAGAGCTTCGCCTGTGCCCGGCTCGACCGAGTTCTCGCCTGAGCCGTGAGCGACCTCCCGACGCGGCGTCAAGGTCCTCTTGATGGCGGCCCGGGCGCTCGACATCGCGTCCGTCCACGACCAGATTTTGACGTCAAGATCCGCCAGAGCCTTGTCGATGCCGCCGTCATCTACCGGCGTTTCGACCGAACGCAACAATTCTGACGTGGTAGTACTCATTGGGGACTCGCCGCTAACTTCATCACTCAGACAACTCGAAAACTCGGGAGGCGACCCACAAGGCTGAACATCCTCGCTTCGGCGCTTCATCGAAGTTGACGTGAGTATAGGAACAATGCCGGATCTTGTGAACACCGCCACCCCCATTTGTCGCCGGCTTGCAGCGAAACAATCGTGCATACCTGCCACGTAGTGGTTGGTCGTAGCCGAGTCGTCGGACAGCACCGGCGGCGTTCGCCTCCGGCCGCGGATCTTCGTTACAATGGCGTATGGCAGGAAACTCCTTCGGTGAAGCGCTGCGGCTGACCACGGCCGGCGAGAGTCACGGCCCGGCCAACGTGGTCATCCTGGACGGAGTGCCGCCTGGCATCCCGCTCAGCATCGACGATCTCCTCTTCGACCTCGACCGGCGGCGCCCGGGCCAGAGCCGCATTGTCACCCAACGCAACGAGAGCGACCTGCCGCAGATTCTGGCCGGAGTTTTCGAGGGAGAAACCACCGGCACCAGCCTGGCCATCCTGATCCCGAACGAAGACCAGCGCAGCCGCGACTATCAGGACGTCAAAGATCTCTATCGCCCCGGGCACGCCGACTACACCTACGACGCGAAGTACGGACGCCGCGACTATCGGGGCGGAGGACGTTCCAGCGCACGCGAGACCAACGTCCGGGTCGCCGCCGGTGTGGTCGCCAAAAAGATTCTCGCTCGCGAGTGCGGCGCGTCGGTCCTCGGCTATGTAGTTCAGGTCGGCGACGTCAAGGCCCAGGTTCCCGACCCCGCCGCCGTCACCCTCGGCCAAGTCGAAACCCTGCCCGACGGCAGCGCCAACATCGTGCGTTGCCCCGACCCTGAAGCCGCCGCACGCATGGTCCGACTCATCGATGCGGTGCGTGCTGACCAGGACTCCATCGGCGGGATTGCCGAGCTGGTCGCCATCGGAGTCCCTGCCGGCCTGGGCGAACCGGTTTTCGACAAACTCAAGGCCGACCTCGCCAAAGCGCTCTTCAGCCTGCCGGCAGTGGTGGGAGTGGAGTACGGAGCCGGATTCGCCGCCGCCTCAGCCAGAGGCAGCGCCAACAACGATCTGTTCACCTCAGCCCCCGATCCCGGCGGCATCGAGGGATCCAGGATCATTCACACCCTGACGAACCGCCACGGCGGCATGCTCGGCGGAATCAGCAGTGGAATGCCGATTGTGCTCCGCGCGGCGATCAAACCGACCAGCAGCCTGCCGCAGCCCCAGGAAACCGTGACTCGCAGCGGCCAGCCCGCCTCTATCCGCACGAAGGGGCGTCACGACCCTTGCCTGCTTCCCCGTTTCATTCCGATCGGCGAAGCCATGGTGGCTCTGGTACTCGCAGACCACTGGCTACGTTGGAAGGCCCACAAGCCCGTCCGGCGCTGACCGGCCAGATAGCCGCCAACCAAAATCCTGATGCGCTCGCCCTCGGCGCGTCAGTAGTGCATCGCAGGCTGTTGCCGCGGCGCCGGTGCCGACGGCGCGGGAACCGGAGCGGCGGGCGAACCAGCCTCTCCTCTCACAGCCGCGGAGATAGCGCCTGGATTACAGCCCCGCGTCGCAGCGCGCAGCGCCAGCCCCTCGGCCTGAGAAGTCTGCCCGGCAGCGGCACGACCACGAATCTCGGCCAGCAGGCTTTCACAACCAGAATCATCCACCGGCGCGGCGCCGTCAGGCTGCGCGCCGCCGTCCCCGTAAGTATCGGCCGACGGCGCCTGCTGCGATGGTGTCGCGGGCTGAATCGGCACCTGCGCGGCAGGCGCGGCCGGCACCATCATTCCAAGGCCTCCTGCGTCGACCGATATCTGGCAACGGTGCTGGCTTTCCTCCCACCGCGAGCCGCCCGGGCAAACACACTGGTAGGCGGTCGCGCCCGGCGAGAACACCGGCCTCGTGCCCGGCCAGCGCTCATTGCAATCGGCCCCAGCATCGGGATGCGGAGCACCACAAGCCTGTGCCTCCGCGTCCCAGAACAAGTCCGCCGAACAGTCGCAGTGAAAATCTCCCGACGTCGACCAAGTCGGCCGCGAACCAGCCCACTCGCCGGAACAGAACTGAGCAGCCGCCTCCTCGCGGGTCGCGCACCCCGCGCCGTCAAGTTTCCACCACAGCCCCGTCGCGCAGCGGCAAGCGCCCGAGGCCGGATCGGCAACGCTGCCCGACCAACGCGAGCAATCGGCGGCGCGGGGAGCGGCTGCGACTGCCCCGAGCGACGCAGCCGCAGCGGCCGCTTCTCCCTCGTAGACCCACAGGATGACCTGAACTCCCGAGGCCGAAGCCGCAACGCCGGCCGCTGGAGCCTGAGAAGCCACCCTGCCCTGCTGCTGCGGCCCGGGCGCCGGACCCGCCGAGCGCCACTCGGCCTTCCAGCCGAGCTGGTCGAACCAGGTGCCTACTTCGGCGCGCGACAAACCCACGAAGGCCGGGATCGAACGCTCCGGTTCGGCGCGAGCCGCGGGCACAGCCACGCAGGTCAGAACGCACAGAAGCAAGAGATAGCGGCAACACTGACGCAAATGTCGCATAGAGGCCCCGGTATTTTTTGGTGCGGGCTCCTCGCCCGCTCGCTCAACAATCGATCCGTTCGCTCGGTCGTGCGCCGTCCTTTCCGATTCCGCACTGCGGCTCGACTAAGCCGCCGCCGGCTTCGTCAGTACGAGTCATCATCCAAGGACGCCATGCACTCGGAAAGCGCTTCAACCTGCTCGCCCCAGTACCGCGCGGTACCGAACTCAGAGAACACGCGGGGAAACGCCGCGTCTTCCCAGCGCCTGGCGATCCACGCCGAGAAGTGCACGAGGCGCAGGAAGCGCAGCGGTTCGACCAGGCGCAGACTGCGGCGATCAAAGTCACGAAGCTGCTCGTAACCTTCCAGCATGGCATCGCGCCGCGAGCGCGCGTAGTCGTCGCGGCCCGGAGTCATCAACCAGACATCCTGAACGCAGGGCCCCTCTACCATATCGTCGAAGTCCACCAGCATCGCCCCTTCACGGTCCCACAGTACGTTGCCGAGGTGGCAGTCTCCGTGAATGCGCTGGTTGGCAGTATCTTCGAACCAGGACGTGGTTCGGTCGCACATCGCTTCGACGATGGCGCGATAGCGGTCGCGGTAGGGATGCGGAACCGTGTCGCTCTGCATCAGGAATTCAAGATTGGCGCGCGCATAAGTCGCCGGCCCCAGCACCAACCTGGAGGAAGCGCGTCGTCGCGCACCGACCATGTGCATCCGGGCAAGCAAGCGGCCGAGCTGACGAGCTTCGTCAAGATCGATCTCGTCGCGAATACGCCCGCCCACCCTGTCGAAAAGTGAGTAGTAGATCCCGAGGTCCGCGAGTTCACCCAGCGTGCCGCCGTCGGCCAGGATGAGCGGAGCTACTGCCGGAATTTCCTCCTGCTCGAGTTCGAGAAGGAACTCGTGCTCGGCAACGATCTGGTCCCGGGTCCAACGACCGGGCCGGTAGAACTTCGCAATGCGGAAACGCTCACTCGGCGACGACACCGCGCCTTCGACTTCGATCTCGACGTCGTAAACGCGGTTCTCCATGCTGTTGAGCGCCAGGCAGCGCCCGGTGCAGAGGAGACCGGTCGATTCGACCGCCTGGAGGATGCGGTCGGGCGTGAGTCCATGAAAAAAGCGTGTTGCCGCGCTCGGGCTGAGACTGGAACTTCCGCTGACAGCAACCATCATGAACCGTACGTTGCTTATTAGGCAGCGCGGCCCGGCGGTTCAACAACGGCGAGGCAAAAGCCTCACCATGTGTCCTCGCTCAGTCCGCTCGATGTCAGCCTGCCGGTACTTGGCGTCGAAACGGCCGCTCGCATAGCCGAATTCGCCGGCAACTCGGCGTGAAACTCAGATGCAGTCCGAGCGTGGACATCACACTGCAACGGTCGGCCTTACCTTTCCTCCTGCTCAGCGCGATGACGAGACTGTTACGCGAGCGCCAGGCTCGGCGACCCAAACCCGAAACTTGAGTTCTTCTTCGATGCGACGGCGAAGAGCATCGGCAGCAACCGGCTCACCGTGCACCAGCAGGACGCGGCCCGGCGTCGCGCCGCTGCCGCGCAGCCATGCCAACAACTCGGCCTGGTCCGCGTGCGCCGACAACGAGTCGATGTGTTCGACCTTGGCGCGCACCGGCACGTAGGCTCCGTGCATCTTCAGTTCTCTAGCCCCGGCAGCCAGAGCGCCGCCGCGGGTACCGGGAGCCTGAAAACCCGCGAGCAGAATCGTGTTGGCAGGCTCGGGGGCCAGGCGTTTGAAGTGGTGCAGCACACGGCCGCCGGTCAGCATCCCGCTGGCGGAGATCAGCACCGCCGGTCCCTGAACCGAAGCCAGCCGCTTCGATTCCTCCACGCTGCGCGTGAAGTGGACGCCGCCGAAGATACGGTCGCAGTCGGCGTGGGACAGCCGATGCCAGTCCGCGTGGCGCCGATAGAGTTCGGTGACGCTGGTCGCCATCGGGCTGTCGACGAACACCGGAACGCGAGCCACGCGTCCGCTGGCGAAGATACGGTCGAGCCAGTAGAGCATCGCCTGAGCGCGACCGACCGCGAACGCCGGAACCAGCACCGTGCCCCCATCGGCCACGGCGCGCTCCAGCACCAGAGCCAGAGCCTCGGCGACATCGATGCCGGGATGCAGCCGATCACCGTAGGTCGACTCCATCACCAGCGCATCGAACTCGCCGGGAAGCTCAGGCGGCGGACATATAGGATCGATGTTGCGGCCGAGATCTCCCGAGAACAGCACGCGGCGTCCGGCCGCTTCGAGTTCGATCGAAGCGGCTCCGAGAATGTGCCCGGCGCGATGAAAACGCGCGGTCAACGCGCCGCCTATGCAAAGCGGCTGGCCGAGGCCGGCCTCCGCCAGGCGCGGGAGCACCCTTCTTGCTTCTTCTTCGGTGTAGAGCGGAAGAGCGGGTTTGTGCTTGGAAAAACCCTGGCGATTGGCGAAGGCCGCGTCTTCTTCCTGGATGCGGCCGGAATCAGGCAACAGAATGCCGCACAGATCTGCAGTCGGTGCGGTCGCGTAGATGGGACCGCTGAAACCTTGCTTGACGAAGAGCGGCAGTTGTCCGCTGTGGTCAATGTGGGCGTGGGTCAGCAGGATCGCGTCGAGACTTGCAGGATCGACCGGCAGGCGCGCCCAGTTGCGCAATCTCAGTTGCTTGAGCCCCTGGTAGAGCCCGCAGTCGACGAGCACACGCACTCCGCCGGCCTCCACCAGGAACTTGGATCCCGTGACAATGCCGACTCCGCCTAGAAAGCGGATCGAAAAACCCTTGGCGCGTCGAGAGTCGGAAGCGGTCGTCACCATTTTGTCTCTCGCTCCTTTAGCCGTTTCGGACGTTGACCTCAGGCCGCCGTCTCCGGCGACTTCGCGCTCGATACCACGGTCGAACCACCTTCAACAGAAAGCCCCGCCGGCTTTTCAACCGGATCATACGACAGGTTCGTGGCCAGCCATCGCTCTACGCTCTTCACATCGACGCCGCGACGCCGCGCGTAATCTTCGACCTGATCGCGGTCGATACGGCCGACGCCGAAGTACGACGACTGCGGATGAGAAAAATAATAGCCGCTCACCGAAGCCGCCGGCAACATCGCGAAGCTCTCGGTCAGACACACGCCGGCGTTGTCCTCGGCACCGAGCAGCGCGAACAGTCCGCCCTTCTCGCAATGGTCAGGACAGGCCGGATAACCGGGCGCAGGTCGAATCCCGCGATAGCGTTCTTCTATGATCGCGTCCGCGTCCAGTTCCTCGTCACTTGCGTAGCCCCATAACCGTGTACGCACGCACGCGTGCAACCACTCCGCCGCAGCTTCGGCCAGGCGGTCGGCCAACGCCTTGCAGAGAATCGCGGAGTAGTCGTCGTGGTCTTTCTCGTAAGCGGCCACGATCGCGTCCAGCCCGATGCCGGCGGTTACGGCGAAGCCGCCGATCCAGTCGGGTACGCCGCTGCCGTGCGGCGCGACCAGATCCGCCAGACAAAGGTCGGGACGCCCGGGCGGCTTGGGAATCTGCTGACGCAGAAAATGTATGGTCGATTGCAAGCGATCCCGCGTCTCGTCGGTGTAGACCTCGACGTCATCTCCGCGCGCCGCTGCCGGCCACAGCCCCACCACCGCACGGGCACGCAGCGTACCGTCGGCGATCAGGCGTGCGAGCATCGTCCTGGCGTCGGCGAAGAGCTGACGCGCTGCGCTTCCTACCTGCGGGTCTTCGAGAATCTTCGGATAACGTCCAGCCAGTTCCCAGGTCTGGAAGAACGGAGTCCAGTCGATGTAATCGACCAGATCCGCGAGCGCGACCGTCTCGAACACCGTCAGGCCCGGGCTGTTCGGCGCCGGCGGACGATAACTCTCCCAGTCGGTGCGCAATGCGTTGGCCCGCGCCTTGGCAAGCGTCAGGTTGCGCACGCGCGCCTGCTTGTCACCGTGCTGGCGGCGCAGTTCGACGTAGGTCTTGCGAGTGTCGGCCACCATTGCTTCACGCAGGGTCGGACTCAGCAGCGCGCCTGCAACACCGACACAGCGCGAAGCGTCGAGCACGTGCAGCGTCGGTCCGCTGTAATGAGGCTCTATCTTTACTGCCGTGTGCACCTTCGAGGTGGTCGCACCGCCGATCAGCAGCGGCACGGTGAAACCCTGCCTCTCCATTTCACGCGCGACGTGCGACATCTCTTCGAGTGACGGCGTGATAAGGCCCGAAAGCCCGATGATGTCCGCGCGCTGCTCGCGCGCTGCTTCGAGAATCCTGTCGCAGGACACCATCACGCCGAGATCGATGACCTCGTAGTTGTTGCACTGCAACACGACGCCGACGATGTTCTTGCCGATATCGTGAACGTCACCCTTGACCGTCGCCATCAGCACGCGGCCCTTGGCTTCCGAAGCGCCTTCCTTCTTGAGCGCTTCCAGGTACGGGATCAGGTGCGCGACCGCCTTCTTCATCACGCGAGCGCTTTTTACCACCTGGGGCAGGAACATCTTGCCGGCGCCGAACAGATCGCCGACGTGGTTCATGCCGTCCATCAGCGGCCCCTCGATCACTTCGAGCGGGTGCGACGCCTTGCAACGCGCCTCTTCCGTATCCTCGACGACGAAGTCGGAGATGCCGCTGACCAGTGCGTGTCGCAGTCTCTCGGAGACGCTACCTTCCCGCCACGATAGGTCCTGAGCGCGAACCTGCGCCACCCCGCGATAGCCCTCGGCGAACTCGATCAGGCGCTCGGTGGAATCGGCGCGGCGGCTGAGCAGCACGTCCTCGACACGTTCGAGAAGATCCGGCGCGATGTCCTCGTAGACCGGCATGGCGCCGGCGTTGACGATGCCCATCGTCATACCGCAGCGGATCGCGTGATAGAGAAACGCCGCGTGGATGGCCTCGCGCACCGGGTTGTTGCCGCGGAACGAGAACGACACGTTGCTGACACCGCCGCTGATCAACGCATATGGCAGCGTCGCGCGTATGCCGCGCACCGCTTCGAAGTAGTCCAGCGCGTAGTTGGCGTGCTCTTCAATGCCGGTGGCGACAGCAAAGATGTTGGGGTCGAAGATGATGTCTTCGGGAGGGAAACCTACCTTCCCGACCAGCAATTCGTAGGCGCGGGTACAGATCTCGACCTTGCGCGCAGCGCTGTCGGCCTGGCCCTTTTCGTCGAAGGCCATCACGATCACGGCGGCGCCGTAACGGCGCACTTTGCGTGCCTGCGCGAGGAAGGCTTCCTCGCCTTCCTTCAGGCTGATCGAATTCACGACCCCCTTGCCCTGGATGCACTTGAGACCGGCTTCGATGACGCTCCACTTCGAAGAATCTATGACCACCGGAACTCTGGCCACGGACGGCTCGCACGCCACCATGTGCAGGTAGGTCGTCATCGCCTTCTCAGAGTCGAGAAGCCCTTCGTCCATGTTGACGTCGATCATCTGCGCGCCGCTTTCTACCTGCTGGCGCGCCACCTCCAGCGCAGTCTCGTAGTCTCCATTCAGGATCAGGTCGGAGAAACGCTTGGATCCGGTGACGTTTGTCCTCTCCCCAATGTTGACGAACAGCGAGTCCGGCCCGATCTCCAGCGGCTCCAGCCCCGACAGACGGCAGCGTGGCTCCAGAACCGGAATGCGCCGCGGCGCCACTCCGGCGACCGCGTTGGCGATGGCTTCGATGTGAGCGGGCGTGGTGCCGCAGCAGCCGCCGACGATGTTGACGAAGCCGCTCTCTGCCCACTCACGGATCTGTCCGGCCATGTGCTCGGGCGTGTCGTCGTAGCCGCCGAACTGGTTCGGCAACCCGGCGTTGGGATGCACGCTGACAGCTGTATCGGCCACCGCGGACAGTTCCTCGACGTAGGCGCGAAGCTGCTCGGCGCCTAACGCGCAGTTGAGACCTATCGAAATCGGCTGCGCGTGACGCAGCGAGTAGCAGAACGCGGTGGCCGTCTGCCCCGAAAGCGTGCGGCCGCTGGCGTCGGTTATGGTGCCGGAAATCATCACCGGCAGCCGCTGCCCTTCACGCTCGAAAAACTCCTCGACCGCATAGACCGCAGCCTTGGCGTTGAGCGTGTCAAAGATCGTCTCGATCAGCAGGATGTCGGCGCCGCCGTCGAACAGCCCGCGAATCGCTTCGGAGTAGGCCTCGACGAGCTGGTCGAAGGTGACGTTGCGCACCGAGGCATCGGCAACATCGGGCGACAGCGAAGCCGTGCGGCTGGTCGGGCCGATGACTCCGGCCACGAAGCGAGGCCGCGACCCATCCGAAGCCTCGATCTTGTCGGCGGCCGCGCGCGCAAGCTCGGCGCCGCGCCGGTTGAGCTCGTAAACCAGTCCATCCATGCCGTAGTCGGCTTGCGAGATCGTCGTCGAATTGAACGTGTTGGTCTCGACGATGTCGGCGCCGGCCTCCAGATAGGCCTCGTGAACCGCGCCGATGATGTCGGGACGCGTCAGCGTCAGCAGATCGTTATTGCCCGCCAGATCGCTGGGCCAATCGGCGAAACGTTCACCCCGATAGTCGGCCTCCGTCAGATGGTAGGCCTGGATCATGGTTCCCATCGCGCCGTCGAGCACCAGGATGCGCTCTTCGAGCAAGGCTTCGAGGCGGCGGGCGCATTCGCGCGGGGTCGGTCGGTTCTTCTGCGTCACTCAGCGTCCGTCCTTCAGGAGTAAAAGAGCCTGGAAAAGCGTTTTTCTAGCAGTTCCGGCCGCCTTTGCGACCGGTCGCGCAGACCTCGCCGAGCCGCTCCGGTCAGCGCGGCTCGATGTGCTCGAGCGCGAAAGCCGCGAGGTCGTCCGACGCGGCCGCCAGCACCGGGTAGCTCACCTGCGCGTACTCGAGTCCGCGACGCAGCGGGAATGGTGCGGCCGCACCCTCCGCCTGCTGATGCTCCAACGCGCGAAACACGCCGCCGGCTTCGCGCACGACCAGCGAAGCGGCAGCGAGGTCCCATATCTTGGGCCGGGTTTCGAAAGCCAGAGCCGCGCTGCCGCGCGCCACGGCGACGAGTCCGTAAGCCGACGAGCCGAGCACCCTGATCTTGTACGGCAGGTTCAGGTGATACAGACGCGGCGTACGCGAACAGCACGCGAGGATTCCCTGGGGCCGCGCACTCGAAGGAACGCGCACCCGCAGTTTGCGGCCGTTGAGCGTGGCGCCCTCTCCCTCGACGGCGACGTAGAGTTCGTCGAGAACAGGGAAATAGAGAACCGCGGTGCGCGGGAAACCGCCGACCACGCGCGCCAGACAAACGCCCCAGTGCTGGAGGCCCGCAGCGAAGTTAGTGGTGCCGTCGAGCGGATCGACGACCCACACGGAGTCGCCCTCAGTGTCGTAGCGCGGTGAGAGTTCTTCGCTGAGCACCACGTCGGCCGGATACGCCTGGCCGACTGCGCGCGCGACGGCCTCGTCGGCAGCGATGTCGGCTTCGGTGACCAGCGAATTGTCGGGCTTGAATTCGGCCTGGAGACTCTCGCGCCGAAAGTAACCGAGCAACAGTTCGCCCACCGTGCGGGCGAGATCGATGCCGAAGCGAGCGTCGCTCGAAGTCGCGGTCTCAGTCATCGGCCAGCCACGCATCCACGAGGGTGCGGGCGATCGCCATCGGAGGCGGGATGAAGAGTTCGTCCGCTCTGGTCTCGCCGCGACACACCCGCGCCAGCGTTTCACGCGAGAACCACTGCACGTCCTCGACCTCGGCCTCGTCGATGCGGATGTCGGCGCTGATCGCCTCGCCGGTACAGCCGATCATCAGCGAAGAAGGGAAAGGCCACGGTTGCGACGAATGATAGCTGACGGCGCCGACTTCGATGCCGGCTTCTTCCATCACTTCGCGGCGCACCGCTTCTTCGATGGTCTCGCCGGGCTCGATGAAGCCGGCCAGAGCCGAGTACATACCGCGGGGCCACGCGGCCTGACGGCCGAGAAGACAGTGACCGTCGCGCACGATCAGCATGATCGCCACCGGATTGACGCGCGGAAAATGCTCGGCCGCGCAAGACGAGCAGGTCCGCATCGCTCCGCCGTTAACGCTCAAGGTGGCGGCCCCGCAACGCGCGCAGAAGCGGTGCGTGTCGTGCCAATCCACCAGCGCGCGGCCCTGGGCCACGATCGCGCAGTCCTCGGCGCTCAGTTGGACGGCAGCCGAACGCACGTCGCAGAACTCGGCTACACCGCCAAGCCCCAGTTGTTCGAGCGGCTCTGCCATCGTCGAGATATCCACCGCGAAATGGGCAATGTTGTCGCGCACCCCGAGCAGGACCGCGCCCACCCCTTCGTCCATCAGGCCGAGCAAGCCGCGCCGGGCCCAACCAAGAGCCGGCCCCTGCTGCTTGATCAGTACGTTCAGGCGCCAGAACGGCAGGAAGCGGCTGCTCGTGTCTTCGAGACACGCGGCCAGCCACTCGGGATCCATCCGCTTGCGGGCCGAACGATCGAGGGGATTTCCTGAAAAAACATGCACGCTGATCTACACACCCAGGCTGCGAAGCCGCTCCCGCTGCGCCGGGCCGCGACGTTAACCCGAACTCCGCCGTGGGTCCATCCTGCGCTGAATGCACCGGCTCGCATCGCGGCGCAGCGCCAGCCGGGATTCGATCACCCGCGTCGCCAAGGCTATTAACGACGCGGCGCCCGGCAAGGGGCGGACCCGAGGAGGAACCGTCCATGGCCCAGGCCCTTCGTTTTGGAATCACACTGCCGCAGATCAAGAAGAGTTGGGAAGACACCCGCGCGGCGGCGATCGAAATCGATGAACTCGGCTACGACAGCGCGTGGGTCTGCGACCACCTCTACGGCATGCCGATGCCGAACATGCCGATCTTCGAGGCCTACAGCCTGCTCGCTGCGGTCGCGGCGGTAACCTCCCGCGTCGCGCTCGGTGCGCTGGTCACCCCGCCCTTCTTCCGCAACCCCGCGGTGCTGGCCAAACAGATTGCGACCATCGACCACATCGCCGGCCCCGGCCCCGTCATCAACGGTGAAAGCAGCAGCAGGCTGATCGCGGGGCTCGGCTCGGGCTGGTTCGCCTCGGAGTTCGAAGGTTACGGCTGCGAGTTCCCCGACATCTCGCGGCGTCTGGCGGCCCTCGGCGACACCTGCGAAATCATGCGCCGGATGTGGACCCAGGAGCAGCCTTCCTACCGCGGAGAGGTCTACCGCATCGAGGACGCGGCGTGTGAACCCAAACCGCTGTCGGTCCCGCGCATCCTCATCGGCGGCGGCGGCGAGAAGGTACTGCTGCGCCTGGCTGCACGCTACGCCGACATCTGGAACAACCTCGCCGTCAACCAACGCGAACTGCCGCGCAAACTCGAAGTGCTGCACGCGCACTGTGAACGCGAAGGGCGAGACCCGTCGCAGATCGAAGTTTCGCAACAATGCGTGGTCGTGATCGCGCCGACTCAGGAGGAAGCCGAAGTGAGCATCACCAAGGCCGAGCGCGTCTACGGCGGACATCTGGGAGTCGGACTGCGCGAGCACGGGATCTGGGGATCGCCGCAGGTCGTCACAGAAAAGATTCAGCGCCATGTGGCGCTTGGATGCCGGCACTTCGTGATGGAGTTCTTCGGCCGCGACGTTCGCGAACCCGCGCGACTGTTCGCCGAAAGCGTGATCCCCGCGTTTCGCTGATGTTCTCGCGGACGCTGCGTACGTTTGCGGCTGCCGTCATCCTCGGCCTGGTGGCGCAGGCATCCGTTTCGTCGGCCGCGCCCGACCTCCTGGTCGAGAAACTGCTGCTCAGCCCTGACAGCGGACCCAACGCGACTGCGGTCGATATCACCGCGACGATCCGCAATCAGGGCGACGCGACCGCCGCCGAATCCACCACTCGCATCCGCATCAATCAGGATCCCGGCAGTGTCGGCTCGAGTGACATCATACTGTGCGGAAGCCTCGCTACCGCATCGCTGACACCGGGCTCGAGCGTCGATGTCGGCTGCAAGGCGACGCTCAGCCAACGCCCCGACGGCGCGAATTACATCTGGGCGATCGCTGACGTGAACAAGACCGCCGGCCAGCTAGTCGTCGACAACGACCGCAAGAGTGCTCTGTTCACCGTCGTCAGCACCCCTGCACCCGACCTGATCGTGCAGAGCATCGTCGTGGCGCCCACGAGCGTGACCAACGGTCAGGCCGTGACGATCACCGTCACCATCAAGAACCAGGGCAACGCCGCCGCGCAGACCTCGACGACGCGGATCCGCATCAATCAGGACGCCGGCGCCGTTACACCTGCCGACACGGAGCTGTGCAACATCGCGACACCGACCGTCGCCGTCGACGCGAGCGTGCAGATTCAATGCGTGCAGACGATCGACGGGCGGCCTGCCGGAACCAACTACGTGTGGGCGATCGCCGACGTTAACAAGAGCGCCGGACAGACCGACACGACCAACGACCGCGGCGCTGCCGCTCTCGAAGTGGCAGCAAGCCCGGCCGCCGACCTCGTCATCGACAGCGTCGTCGTCAATCCCACCAGCGGCCCCAACGGCAAGTCGGTATCGATCACCGCGACGATCAGGAATCAGGGAAATGCAGCCGCTCTCGCCTCCGCCGCGCGCATCCGCATCAACCAGGATCCGGACAAGGTGGGCAGCAACGACACGCAACTCTGCGGCCCGATCAACACACCGTCGATCGCGGTCGGCTCGACCGCGCAGGTCAAGTGCACGCCGACAGTGACGGACCGGCCTACAGGCACCAACTACATCTGGGCGATAGCCGACAGCGGCGACACTGCCGGCCAGTCGGACCGTACCAACGATGACGGCAGCACCCTGTTCACCGTCGATCCCGCGCCGACTCCGGATCTCGTCGTGCGCACTGTGTCGCTCAGTCCCGCCAGCGGTCCCAACGGTACTTCCGTAACCGTTACGGCCAGGATCGCCAACGACGGAGCCGGCAACGCGCCGGCTTCGAAGACACGCATCGTCATCAACCAGAGCGCCGACGCCGTTGCCGACACGGACGCAGTGCTGTGCGACCAGGTCGACACTGCTGCGCTGACGCCGGGCGCCAGCGTTCAGGTCAAGTGCAAGGCGACTCTCGCCGAACGTCCCGCAGGTAACAACTTCGTGTGGGCGGTCGCCGACATCACCGATCTTGCCGGACAGGACAACCGCGACAACGACAAACTGGCCGCTGCCTTCAACGTGGTGCCGGCGCCGGCGCCCGACCTCGTCGTCGAGAGCCTGCGGGCGACTTCCACCTCCGCACCCCGTGGAGCATCCGTGGCGATCACCGCGAGAATCCAGAACCAGGGCAACGCGACGGCTGCGCCGTCGACGACGAGATTCCGCATCAACACCAATTCCGCCACGCTGCTCGATACAGACCCGATCTTGTGCGGCGCAGTACCCACCGGGTCTCTTTCCGCGGGCTCCGCCGTGGACATCAACTGCAACTGGACTATCGGCGACGAGGCTTCGGGCCCCGCGTATCTGTGGGCCACCGCCGACATCGGCGCCAGTGCCGGCCAAACCGACCTCAGCAACGACAGCAGAAACATCGCGTTTACGGTGACGCCGCCCGACGGACCCGACCTGACGGTCACGAGGCTAACGGTGCGCCCGGCCAGGGCGCGCAACGGTGAGTCGCTGGTCATCAAGGTGAGGATCGCCAACGTGGGAAACCGCGACGCCCGCGCCTCGGTGACGACTCTGCTGATCAACCAGAATACCGGCGGCGTCGCTGACGGCGATGACGTGCTGTGTCCGGAAGTGGCGACGCCCGCTCTTGCGCCGCAGGCGAGCGTGGCGGTGCGCTGCGCGGCGACGATCAACGCTCGCCCGATCGGAGCCAACCTGGTCTGGGCAGTTCTCGACACGACGGCGACATCAGGACAGATCGACGCGAACAACGACCGTGCCAGCACGCCGCTTACGGTAGCGCCCGCCGAATGCGCCGATCCCTCGTCGACGCCGACCCTGGCGTGGCCGCTCGAGCAACCACGCGTGGTGCAGGACTACGCGAGTTTCGGGTCCGTGCCGCTCAGCGCTGGCGCGCTCGGCTACCACTCGGGAATCGACCTGCTTTCGCAGATGCAAGAACCTCCCGATCGGACTCCGGTCTACGCGGCGGCCGACGGTGAAGTGGTCGCGTTGCGAAGAGGCTGTCCCTCACCCGCCGATGCCGCCGTCAATCCGCCCGACGGCAGATGCACCGGCGGTTGGGGCAACTACGTCGTCGTTCGTCACGGAGCCGGCGTCTACTCCGTTTACGCCCATCTCGGCAAGGTCTTCGCACGCCGCGGTTGCGTAGAGCAAGGCGAGCGCATCGCGATCGTCGGAAGCAGCGGTTCGACGACGATCCCTGTTCAATTGCACTTCGGTGTCCTCGCCAACCTCATCGAACCGCTCAGCCGCAAGGCGCTCGGCGCGGAGTACTACAAGAACTTCCACCCCTTTGCCGCTCGTCTGCCCGAGAGCCCCGACGGCGCACTTCAGACTCACCTTGATCCTCGCGATTTCATGATGCGAAGCCGCATTCGCATCACGCAGGCAACGGCGGCCTCGCGCGCCGGCGTCAGCGGCGGCGCCCCCGCCTATCTCGCCAAGGATCAGCAATACGTATCCTACGGCGAACTGGTTCCCGGCTTCTTCTGCATCGACATGCCGAGCGCGACCTTGGCCCAGGACGGACCGCCTTACGCAGACGACGTGCGCTACGGCTGGGTGGCAGCGGCTGATGTGGAGGTGCTCGAGAGCGGGCTCGCGCCGGGTTCGCTGCGCATCGACGGCTATGCCGTATTCACAAGCGAAGGCGTCGGCGCCGGCGCGGTCGCGATGCGAGAACAGGCGACCGAAACATCCTCTGAAGTTTCCAAGGCCTGGGGTGGTCAGCAATTCGTAGCATCCGGTGTCGTCGTCACGGAACCGGGAAACGGCAGGCAGTGGCAACCTGTCGATGTGCCCGGCAGCGCCGCAACGGGCGCCGGCAAACCGCGCAAGGCGTGGCTGCCCTTGGATCTGCTCGGCCCGCCGCCGCAGTACTGAACCCCGCAGAGTACAAGAACTCGGCTGACTGGAGCCTGAACGCGATCGCAGCCTCGCGCCCGCGTGTCAGCGAACTGCCGCTATCGGAAGGTCGCGTGAGCGTCGGCTGAGTTTCCGTACACTTCGGGATCTTCGCCTCATCGTCTCGCAGTATGCCGCCCACTTCCATATCGAACACAATCACCAAGGTCTCAACAACCGGCTGATCGAGAGGCACGAGGAAAGCCGCCAGACGTCGGCCGAGTCGCGTTCCGCTAACGCCTCGGCGCCGTCCTGAACTCTTACTATCGGGAGGCTGCGTAGGGTTAGGTGTAATAACGGCACACTACGGAGACGGCTTGTCGATTACACGACACATTTTGCCCGTTCAGCAGGAGAACCCGCTCCGCAAAACGGCCCACCACCAGTTAAGGTGATGGGCCGTTTCTTCGCGATCCCGCAGCATGACGCGCGCGTAAGCTTGCGGCGCGCCGCGGTCGTACTGGACACTCTACTGCGCGTTGCGCTCCAGGAATGCGACCAGCGCGGCCGGAACGGGATTGTCGGCATTGTCCTCCGCCGTCACGACGTCCAGATGCGCGAATCCCTCGGCAATGTACGCTTCGAATCCGCCGGCGACGCCGCCGAAGGTGGGAAACGCCGTATTCGGCGTACTCGCATCGACGACGCGCTGGGTGCCGTCGCAGCCCGGCGCGCTGCACGTGCCGATGCTGAGCCCGAAGGCGGTGAAGGCACCCGGAACCGTGGCGAGTCCGTTGCTCCCGCCGAACGCGATCACCGGAACGTTGATCGCGGCGGCCTGCGTCAGGTTCTCGATGTCACGCCGTCCGCGACCGATCGAGAGCGCGCTGGAGTCGAGGCTAATCGATTGGCTGCACTGGGTTGCGGTCGAGCACGCCGCACCGACGTTGCCGACGGTGCAGAATCCGCCAGTGCAGACGCCGGTCACCGAAGTCACGCTGAGGCCAGAACTCGGGAAGTAGGTGTCGGTGAAGTTGGTCCCGCCCTCGTAGAAGTTGCCCATCAGGCGATCGATGCGCGTGACTTCCTTTTCCTGTCCCCAGATTCCGGCAGGCAACGAGGTCGGCGCGGGGCCGTTGTAGGGAATGTTGGCAGGCGCGATTCCCTCGGTGATGTCTTTCCAGGTACGGACGGGGTTGGCGGCGAACGGACCCTCACCGCCCACCGAGGTTGCGACGAAAGACGCGGAACCGGCCACCATCCCGTCGTCGTCGACGAAGCTGCCGAGCCCGCCGTAAGCGGTCCAGCGTCCCAGGTAGGCAAGGTTTGCCAGATCGGGAACCTTGTCGATCGCGTAATTGCCGGGTGAACCCTGGTCGACGCGCAGGATGTTCTCGCCCTTGTCGGGGTCGGCGATCGACTGAATCGCGGTGACTTCTCCAGCCGCCAGTATGCGCGCGTTCAGCAGACTCGACACCGAGTACGACGTCGCCGGCAGCGTGCACTTTGCCGGAACCTGTCCGAGGCAGTCGGTCGCTTCGGTTGCGATCGTGCACGGCGTCGTACCGTTTACGCAACGCGCGGCGTTGTCGCGCACGGCGGCATAGAGGCCGCCGTCGAACTTGGCCTCGATGCGATCGAGCGTATCGGCGGTCAGTGACGCCCCGGAAGTGTTGCCGCCACCGCCTTCGAGCAGGACCAGGCCGCGCACTTTGGCGTAGCCCGGATCGGCCGGGCCCACTCCGGTCAGGTTGAAATCGGTAGCAGCGTAGCGCGCGGTGAACGTCGTGCCCATCGAGTGCCCACCGAGGAAGACGTTGTGATTGGTCGCCGCCGCCGATGCCGCGGCAACGATCGTGTCGATGTCCCGCGCGAAAACGAGCGGCGTCCAGTTGGCCACGAACGGAATGTCGGCCTGCGTGTCGTAGAACACGCCGCGCCGGTTCGGTCCAGCCGCCAGCACCGGGTGCAGAGTCAGGCCGAGTTCGTCTCCGAACAGCCAGTCCAGCGCGATCTGCGGACTCGAGTACTGTTCGGCCAGGTCGAGCCCTTCGAGATCCTCGAGCTGGTTGGAACGCCGATCATAAGCCCATACCTCCAGCGTGAAGTTGTCGGCCTGCGCTCTGGTGATGAGGTTCTGCGCCAGGATACGGAAGTTGCCGGCGCCGCCTTCGAAGCCAGGCACCAGGACAAGGATGGCATCGGGCGAACCGACCGCGTGGGCCAGGTGATGGCGGGTGTAGCGCGCGTTGTTGAGCGAGAACGACGCGCCACCGAACTGGGCGAGCAGCTTCGGATTGGTGACGAAGACACCGCCGCTGCCGGGCGTCTGAACCGGCTCGGCGGGACTCGGCAGATTCACGGTTTCCTGAACTACCGGCGATGCTTTGCAGGTGTTGGTCGCGTCGAAGCTGCAGGCATCGACGGCGAACGGCGAAGAGTCGCACACGTTGCGCACTACCGAAGCGCCGCTGTCGCTGCACTTGGACAACTTCTTGGCGCCGCCATTGAGCGCACCGCTCGACGGCTTGTACTCGCAGCACGAAACCCATGGATCACTCGCGGGATAGCCGCACGCCGCTTTCGCGTAAATCTTCTTGATCTCTCCCTTGCACTGCGAGCGGAGCGAAAAGCCGGAGACTGGCGTTCCGTCGGTGGCGTCGTTGACCACCGCGACCGCGCACTTGACGAACGCACCATGGGTCTTTGTCGGATCGGAGCCGTCGAAGGACGCGCACGAGCATTGCTGGGCGATCACGGCTCGCACTCCCGCAATGGAAATGTTGTCCGACGGACCCAAACTGCCAGTTCGACACTTGTCGGCGGCGTGGGCGGCGGTCGCCACTCCGAAGCCAAAGGTGGCGAGGGTGGCCACCAGTGTGGCGCTTGCCCAAGTACGAAAACGCAGTGCTTGCATGAATCTTTCCTCCCTGAGGCGGATATCTCCCGGGGGCGACGTACCATACGGCACTCATCCCACCCGAGAACCTCGTCCTCACTGCGATCATTGACGTATGGCCGACCTGATGGAAGGCTCACTCCCGGTGTAGGGTGCGGAAACTCGGCCGGCGTAAAACGCGAGCGACGAAGCGGTCTAGCTTGCGGAGTTAGCGAGCAACCGCGGCCTGCCATCGGCTTCAGAGCAATCCCACGTTTCGTCCGCGGTGATGCCATGCGGGGCGCGCGCGATCGACCTCACGCCGCCTGCTCTCGACGGCGTGCCCGGATTCTCACATCGGGAAGGTCAAGCGGCAGTTGGCCGAGTTGTTGTGTGTGTGTGCGCTTCGACGTCTACCACTGCCATCTGGAACGGAATCACCAGGGACTGGGAAATCGCCTTATCGGCTGGTCACGCGGGCATCCTGAAAAAGTCAGCCGAGTCGCGTGTCGTGAAGGCTCGGCGGTGTGCCGATTCTATACTTGCGGGCGACTGCGCGAGTGTCGGCTTTATTTCCCTACTATACGGGGAGAAGAACCTGCCTCCCCAGTCCAAGCTCAGAACAGCCAGGGGATGAACAACTTGCTTTGCGCGCGGTAGGCGGCGAACTCCGGATAGCGCGACAACGAAGCGTCCTTGCGCCGCATGTTCGGCAGCCACACCAGTGTCACGAAGATCGCCAGAGCCAGCAGCGGCAGCGGATGCATCGCCAGCGAGGAGAAGCCCGCGTAGATCAGCAGTTCGCCGAAGTAGTTGGGGTTGCGCAACTTCGACCACAGGCCTTCGGTGAGCAGATGACCGCGGTTCAGACGCATCCAGTAGGTCTTCTGCATGTCGGCGGCAAAGTGGTAGAAAACCCCGAACGCGTAGGCGAACACGCAGATGCCGATCCACACGGCGGACGGCCGGATGTCGCGGCTGCAGATCAGCCACGGTGCGATCCAGTACATCGACAAAGCCCCCCAGATCTTCGCACCATCCGCGATGTCGCACGGCTGCTCCCACTGTGTGTCTCCGAAGTTGCGGCTCTTGAGCAGCCACAGGAAGCCGTAGGCGCCGTGCATCGCCAGGTACACGAGAGCCGCGACGTTGTCCCAGCGGTGGTAGATCGCGATCATCGCGA
This sequence comes from uncultured bacterium, assembly GCA_903893315.1. Taxonomy (GTDB): domain Bacteria; phylum Desulfobacterota; class Binatia; order UBA1149; family CAITLU01; genus CAITLU01. Next base: position 80,584 of record CAITLU010000038.1, on the reverse strand, counting down.
GGATGAAGAAGAAGGTCGCGCCCTTGTGCGAATCGATGAAGTACTTCTGTTTCATGTCGGTGTCTCTTTGCCGCATCGGCCCCAGTAATTGAGTCGCTAGGATTATCCGGTCGCCGCTTCGACCGCCAGCGCGCGCCGGCGCCGCAGCATCGCGGTTACGGGTCGGTGCTGGCCAGTTGCCTATTCACCCGAGCAAAATAAGTTGCCCGCATGTCACAACGCATGCTGGAACTGGGCTTTTACACGCTGGCTGGAGCCCCCGGCTCAGCCCGGGCGCTGATCGATGAAGTGCGCCAGGCCGAAGAGATGGGCCTCGGCACGGCCTTCATCTCCGAACGTTTCAATTCGAAGGAAGCCGTCACGCTCTCGGGCGCGGCTGGCGCGGTCTCGTCGCAGATCCAGATCGCCACGGCCGCGACCAATCACAACACGCGCCACCCGATCGTCACCGCGGCCTACGCGTCGACCATGCACGGGCTGACCGGCGGCCGCTTCGTGCTCGGCATCGGCCGCGGCATCAAGCCGATTTTCGACGCCTACGGAATACCGCCCATCACCACCGCCCAGATGGAGGACTTCGCCAATCTGATGCGCCGCCTCTGGCACGGGGAAATTGTCGTCGGCCACGACGGACCGATCGGCAAGTACCCGGTGCTCTACCTGGACCGCGACTTCGACTTCGACATTCCGCTCGGACTCGTGGCATTCGCGCGCAACTCGCTGGCTCTGGGCGGCCGCGCCTTCGACGCCGTGATCCTGCACACGTTCTTCACCGACGAGACGCTCGTACGATGCGTCAAGACGGTCAAGGACGCCGCCGAGCAGGCAGGGCGCGATCCTGCCAAGGTCAAGGTCTGGTCCTGCTTCGCCACCGTCGGCGATCACCTGCCGGAGCAGCTGCGACTGAAGAAGACGGTCGGGCGTCTGGCCACCTATCTCCAGGCCTACGGTGACCTGCTGGTCAAGACCAACCGCTGGGATCCCGCCGTGCTCGAACGCTTCCGCGCCGATCCCCTCGTCGCCGGCTTCGGATTCTCGGCGATCGACGCCAAAGCCTCCACGGACCAGCTTGAGCACATCGCCACGCTGCTGCCCGACGAATGGCTCGCTCCGGCCGCAACCGGGTCCCCGGCCCAATGCGCCGCCGCGGTGCGCCGCCAGATGGAACTGGGCGCGGACGCGGTGATCATGCACGGCGCGACGCCGACCGAGCTGGCACCCGTCGTCGATGCCTACCGTAAGCTGAGGCCGGACACGGCGATCTGATCAGGACGCGAAGTTCACCGGGTGACCGCCTGGCTCAGACCGAGTTCGGACATCATCGCCTCGCGCATCACGAACTTCTGCGGTTTGCCGGTCACCGTCACCGGAAGTTCGTCGACGAAGCGGATATGGCGCGGCACTTTGTAGTGCGCGATCTGATCGCGGCAGAAGCTGCGAATTTCCTCTCCCGTGCACGTGACGCCGGGCTTGGTGACGATCCAGGCACACAGTTCCTCGCCGTAGCGCTGGTCCGGAATACCGAAGACCTGCACACCGGCGACTTTCGGATGACGAAACAGGAATTCCTCTATCTCTCGCGGATAGACGTTCTCGCCGCCGCGAATCACCATATCCTTGACGCGGCCGACGATGCTGCAATAGCCGTCGGAGTCGAGCGTCGCCAGATCACCGGTGTGCATCCAGCCGTCGCGCACCGCTTCCTGAGTGCGCTCGTCGTCGTTCCAATAGCCCTGCATCACCGAATAACCGCGCGTACACAGCTCGCCCTTCTCGCCGATCGCGACGATACGACCCTCGACATCGACGACCTTCACCTCGAGGTGCGGCAGAATGCGGCCGACGGTGCTTACGCGCTTGTCGAGCGGATCATCGGTCGCGCTCTGGAACGAGACCGGGCTGGTCTCGGTCATGCCGTAGGCGATTGTAACTTCGCGCATGTGCATGTCGGTCTGCACGCGCCGCATCACTTCGACCGGACACGGAGCGCCGGCCATGATGCCGGTGCGCAACGAACCGAGGTTGAAACGCGCGAACTCGGGATGCTCGAGTTCAGCGATGAACATCGTCGGTACACCGTGCAGCGCGGTGCATTTTTCGGCTTCGACCGCGGCCAGGGTGGCTCGCGCATCGAAGGCCTCCCCGGGAAACACCATCCTCGCGCCGGTCACCGCGCACGCCAGCACCGACATCACCATGCCGAAGCAGTGGTAGAGCGGCACCGGTATGCAAAGGCTGTCGTTCTCGCTCAATTGCATGCACCCTGCCACCGCGCCTGCGTTGTTGACGATGTTGCGATGGGTCAGCGTAGCGCCCTTGGGCGCACCCGTAGTGCCGCTGGTGAACTGGATGTTGATCGCCTCACGGCAATTCATCGCAGTTGGTGGCGGCAGGTCTGCGGTGTGCGCCGTCCCCGCATCGAGCAGCGAATTCCAGTCGAGCATGCCGGCGACCGGTTCGTCGCCCAGTTGCACGACCGTCGTGAGGTGCGGCAACTTCTCGCTGCGTCCGCTCGGGCCGATCCCGAGGCCGCGAAGCATCTGCAGGTAGTCGCTGGTCTTGAAACCAGCCGCGCTGACCACCACGCTCACGCCCGCTTTGTTCAGCGTGTACTCGAGTTCCGCCAGTCGGTAGGCCGGGTTGATGTTGACCAGGATCGCGCCTATTCGCGCAGTGGCGAACTGGGTGACGAGCCATTCGCAGCGGTTGGGCGACCAGATCCCGACGCGGTCGCCCTTGCGCACGCCCAGCCGTGCAAACCCCGCCGCCGCCAGTTCCACCTGTCGATGCAGACCCGACCATGTCCACCTGATGCCCTGTTCGACGAACAGCGCCGCATCGCGGTCGGCCCATCGGCCCGCCGCGCCGCACAGCACGTCGTAGACGGTCTGATCGGACAGCAAAGTGGCGGTCGATCCGCGCACCAGGGACAGGTTGTCCGCCGGGCGGCGTGAGTTTGAACCGGGCGAATCGATTGAACCGAATGAACCAGACATCTTCATCTGTGGTTTTTCTGCATGGATATAGGGAATATCAACTCACGACCCGACTTGATTGCGACGAGTCGCGCCCTGCCGAGGCGCCGACGCGTCGAGGTCGCCGAGAGCGAAGGACTGCGACGCGCATCCGCCAGAGCAATACCTGCTCTTGGAGGGACCGAGCAATGACGCGACGCCTCGGGCCTGTTCGTTCTACTTCTTGGGCGCGGCGACGGACGATGCTTTCGGTGTCGGTAGCTGCGTCGGCACGACAACCGGCGCCGGCGCATCCACGCTGCGAACCAGTCTGATGTCGGCATCGTTGCCGGTCTTGCCGCCGAGATTGTAGTCACTCGACCAAGCCACCAGCACCGAACCGTCGGCGACGGAGAGTGCGAACGGTCTGTCGTCGCAACTCGAACCGTCGTCCCTGGCGTATTGGACGAGCGGCGCCGACAAAGACCACTTCTCACCTCCATCGGTGGAAGTTGAAACGAGAATGTCACCATCGCTGCCGATGGTTCCGCCCTGATCGTCCTTCGAATACCAGACCGCAACCCAGCGACCGTTTCCGTCGTAAACGATGCGCGGAGTCAGATCGCGCTCGACGTCGTTGGCGAGCGAATCGTTGAGCAACGCCGGCTCAGTCCATGTCTTGCCGCCGTCGGTGGAGATGACGCGCAAGATGTCCCAGTCGTTTTCCCTGCCGCCCTGACGCGCCGTCGCGGACGAGGCCCACACCGCTATCCAGCGCCCGCTGCGATCGGTGGCCAGCGACACGCTGTGATCGCCCGCGAAACCGTCGGTGGCCGCCGTCGAAGCCAGCGGCACGGGCTCGCTCCAGGTCGCCCCGGCGTCTTCGGAACGCGCCAGCAGGATGTCCCAGTCGGCACCGAGTTTGCCGTCTACGGCCGCGAAGGCCTCCCAGGCTGCGAGCACCACGCCGTTGCCGTCGGTGGCCAGCACCACTTGCCGGTCGGTGTCACGATCGCTGGTGGCGTTCAGGTTCAGCGGTAACGGCCGTGACCAGGTGGCGCCCGCATCGGTGGAACGCGAGTAGACGATGTCGAAGTCAGCACCTTTGCCGGCGATTTCCTCGGAAGTCTCCCACGCGGCGATCCAGGTTCCGCCCGCAAGAGCGAGCAAGACCGGGTTGAAGTCCTGGCCACAATCCCAAGGCGCGTAAAAGGCCAGCGCGGCCGCACGGCTCCAGGTCTTGGCGTTGTCGGTGGAGCGCACGAAGAGGATATCGCTGTCGGGGCCCAGACGTCCTCCCGGCGTGCCGAGCGACTGCCAGGCCGCACCCCAATTGCCGCGCCCGTCGGTGGCTACTACCGGGTTGTTGTCGGCACCGACATCGACTGCCGCGTAGTTGGCGATGGCGGCGGCCTTGCTCCAGGTAGCGCCGCCGTCGGTCGAGCGCGCAACGAAGATGTCCCAATCGTGCAGAGCGCTCCTGCTGCTCAAGTTTTCCAGGCTCTCCCACACCGCAACCACCACGCCCCTGCCGTCGGTGGCCAGAGATGGAGCGCCGTCATCCTGGGTATCGGTGGTTGCCGTGCTGTTAAGGGACACCGGCGCCGAGAACTGCTGCGCGCAGGCCGTGCTCTGCGCGAGTCCTGACGAGAAGGCCAATACTGCAACAAAAACCATGACAAAACATACAATTGGCGTCAAAAACGAAAGAATCCGGCGAATGTAACCCAAGGGCTTGGACGCGGCGCTCCGCAGCAACCGCGCGGCTTCAGCCAGACGCGTCTGACATCCGGGAGCAAAGCGCATCAGCCCCTCCAACGAAATCGTTTTCGCCTCTTGTTCGCCCATGTACGTTCTGCTAAACCGAGCCTGCCCGGCCTGAACAATCAGGCAAAGGCACCCTGAACCGCCATGGCAATATCCGCTCCCATCGAAGAAGAAACCCGGCGCCCCGGCGCCGCGAGCAACGAGCCCACGCCGGAGCAGCGTCAGATGCAGGTGCCGACCTGGGATCTTCCCGAGCTGACCGGGCGTCTGACCGAACTGTCGGCGCGGCGCGGCGCGACCGCGCTTCTTTCGTGGACCGCCGACCTCTTGTGGAAAGCCCAGCAGCGCGGCGAACCGGCAGCGTGGGTCAGCGCTCACGCTGCACCGTTTTTCCCTCCGGACTTCGCCGCCGTCGGCATCGACCTTGGCGCCCTGCCCTTCATCCGCACCAAGGACGCCGCCGCCGCCGCGCGTGCCGCCGACAAATTGCTGCGCTCGGGCGCCTTCGGACTGCTCATCGTCGATCTCGGTCCTTGCGCGTTGCTGCCTGCGCCGCTGCTCGCGCGTCTGCTCGGGCTGGCCAGAGCCCACGATGCCGCCGTCGTCTTCGTGGCCGAGGAGCGCAGCGACGCGACTTCGCTGTCCCCTGTCGTATCGCTGCGCCTGACGACCTCGCGCCGCCGCGTCGCTCCCGACCGATTTGCGTGCACCATCGAAGCGATCAAAGACAAGCGTCGCGGCCCAGGCTGGACACTCACGCAGAACCTCCGTGGACCGGCCGGCCTGCGCTAACCTTCCCGCTTTTCCCCTTCAGTTGCTGCTCGCAGAGCGACCGGAGTGGAAAGGACTTCCCGTCGCCGTCGTCGACAATGACGATCCGCAAGGACTGCTGCTGGCAATCAACGAACGGGCCTGGCGAAAAGGTCTGAGGGCCGGCATGCGCTACGGCGCCGCGCTGTCGCTGGAAGGATCGCTGCGCGGAGGCGTAGTCGACGCTGCTTCTATCGTCGCCGCCACCGCACGCCTCACCGAACTCTTTCGCAAGCTGACACCGAACGTCGAAGTCTCGCGCGAGGAAGCCGGCGTATTCTGGCTCGACGGCCGCGGCCTCGGCCTGCTCTACGCGAGCGCGTCGGCCTGGGCCAGGGCGGTGCACGAAGCCGTCGCACGCGAGGGATTCGACTCAGTGGTAGTCGTCGGCTTCACGCGCTTCGGCGTCTACGCAGTCTCACGCCAGCATCAACCGAGCGCGCCCGACGGCAGCGATCGAGACGCGAAGATTGCCTCGACAAGCAGCCAAGTCGGCTGGTCGCCGGTAGTGGTATTCGCGAACGCCGACGAAGAACGCCGCGCGGTCCATGCGACTTCACTCGAACGTCTCGGCATCGGCGCCAAGCTGTCGGCACCATTCGCGCGTCTGGGACTGCGCACGCTCGGCGACCTGCTGCGTCTTCCACCCCAGGGCATCCGCCGCCGCTTCGGCGAGGACGCGTGGAAACTGCACAAAAAGGCTTCGGGACGCGCATGGGATCCGCTCGATCCGTCACCCGCCGAAGAAGCCGTCGCCGCCTCGCTGCTGCTCGACGATCCGGTGACGAGCAGCGACATCGTGCTGTTCATCGTGCGACGTCTGCTCGCGCCGCTGCTCGAACGACTGGCCGCGCGCGAAGAAGCGGCAGCGGCGATCTGCGTCACGCTGCACACCGACCTCAAGCGCCGCGCTGCACCGAGCGACGAAGACAACGCGACGGCGGCGACGAGTTTGGAGCTTGAGTTGCGCGCAGCGGCTCCCACTCTCGACGAAGCCGTGCTGCTCGATCTGGTACGACTGCGTCTGGAAACCCTGAGCCTGTCGCGCGGAGTCCTGGAGATCGAAGTCGAGATCGAAGCCGGAGCAGCCAACCGCGAGCAGCTTCGCCTGTTCGCCAGCGGCGCGCGCCGTGACCTTCGCGCCGGCGAGCGCGCACTGGCACGCCTGAGAGCAGAACTCGGCGCAGACTCCGTAGTATGTGCGGTGCTGCGCGAGGGGCACCTTCCAGAAGCAACCTTCACGTGGCAACCGCTGACGCAGTTGAAACAGGCCGCGCCGCGCGTAGTGCTCCAGAAGCCGTTGGTGCGCCGCCTCTATGCCAACGCCGTTGCACTTGCGCCCAAACCTTTTCGCGAGCGCGACGACTGCTGGATCTCCAGCGCCACCGGACACGGGCGCATCGAGAGCATGATCGGGCCCTTCATCGTTTCGGGCGGCTGGTGGCTGCACCAGGTCCATCACGAAGTTCACCGCGAGTACCACTACGCCGGCACCGAGAGCGGCGAACTGCTGTGGGTCTACTACGACCGGCGGCGCCGGCGCTGGTTCCTGCAAGGACGCGTCGAGTGATCGCCGCCGCCGGATGATTCGCCGTGCTCGCCTACGCCGCGCTCTGGTGCAAGAGCAACTATTCGTTCTTGGACGCCGCCAGTCATCCCGAAGAACTGGTCGAGACCGCCTGCGAACTCGGCCTGTCTGCGCTGGCACTGACCGACCGGGACGGAGTCTACGGCCTGGTGCGCGCCTGGGTGCGCGCACGCCAGCTCGGTGTGCACCTGATCGCCGGCGCCGAGACGACACTCGAAGACGGCACCCGCATCGTGCTGCTGGCCCAGAGCAGGGACGGTTACCGCAATCTGTGCCGTCTGCTTACCAAAGGAAGACTGCGCTGCACCAAGGGCGACTCGTGGGTGACCTGGCGCGAGGTCTGCGAACACGCCGGCGATCTCGTCGCGCTTTGGGGCGGAGAGCGCAGCCTGATTGCCAGCCGCATCGAGGCCCACCTGGTCGCCAAGGATCTGCGCGATGCGTTCGGCGATCGGCTGTACGCGATGGTTGCGCGTCATCGCCGCGCCGAAGAGGCTCACCGGGAAGCACGCGTGCGCGAACGAGCGGCGCGCTACGATCTTCCCGTCGTCGCGGCCAAGGAAGTGCTCTACCACGCACGCTCGCGGCGCCCTCTGCACGACGTCATCACCTGCATTCGCGAGGGCACCACACTGACGGATGCCGGGCGCCGCATTCGCGCCAATGCCGAGCATGCACTGGAAACACCATACGCGTTCGCCAGTCTGTTCGCCGATGACATCGCGGCGTTGGCACGCACCTGCGAGATAGCGGAGCGCTGTACGTTCTCGCTCACCGAGATTCGCTACCGCTATCCCACCGAGCGTCTTCCCGAGGGCGCTACCACCGGCCAGTGGCTGCGCAGTCTCACCTTCGACGGAGCGGCGGCACGCTACGGCGCCGTGCTCGCAGGCGACCTGCCCGCCGACGTCGTCGCCCAACTGGATAAGGAACTGGCCCTCATCGAAGAGCTCGACTACGGCGGTTACTTCTTGACCATGCACGACATCGTCGAGTTCTGCCGCAGCCGCGGCATCGCGTGCCAGGGACGCGGCTCGGCAGCCAACTCGGCGGTGTGCTACTGCCTCGGCATCACCGCCGTCGATCCTGTACGCATGGGCCTGCTGTTCGAGCGCTTTCTGTCACGCGAGCGCGCCGAGCCTCCCGACATCGACCTCGACATCATGCACGACAGACGCGAGGAGGTGATCCAACACGTCTACGAAAAATACGGACGCGAACGCGCTGCGATGGTGGCCAACGTCGTCCGCTACCGCCCGCGTTCGGCAGTGCGCGACGTCGGCAAGGTTCTCGGCATCGCCGGTACCGCGCTCGACCGACTCTCGCGCCTGGTCTCGCACGGCGGCGACATCCCCGAGCAGGCTCTCGTACAAGCAGGACTCGACCCCGGCCAGGGAAGCGGCGCGCATCTGCTGGCGCTGGCCAACGAGATCCTCGATTTCCCCCGCCACCTGTCGATCCATCCCGGCGGATTCCTGCTCGGCTTCGAACCTGTCTGCGACCTGGTGCCGATCGAGAACGCGACGATGCAGGCGCGCACCGTCATCCAGTGGGACAAGGACGACGTCGAAGCGCTCGGGCTGTTCAAGGTCGATCTGCTCGGACTCGGAGCACTGACGATGCTCGATCTGGCCTTCGCTTCGCTGCGGCGCCAGCGCGGCGTCGATCTGTCGATGGCGACGATACCCGCCGAAGATCCTGCCACCTACGCGATGATATGCCGCGCCGACACGGTCGGCGTGTTCCAGATCGAAAGCCGCGCGCAGATGGCGATGCTGCCGCGACTCAAACCCCGCACCTTCTACGACCTCGTGATCGAGATCAGCATAGTTAGGCCCGGCCCTATCAGCGGCGGCATGGTGCATCCCTACCTGCGGCGCCGCGCCGGACAGGAAGCCGTCGAGTTTCCCCACGAGTGCCTGCGGACGGTGCTCGCGAGAACGCTCGGCGTGCCGCTCTTCCAGGAGCAGGTCATGAGACTGGCGGTGGTGGCTGCCGACTACACGCCCGGCGAGGCCGACCAATTGCGCCGTGACATGGCGGCCTGGCGCCGCACCGGTCGCATCGAAAAACACCGCGAGCGGCTGATCTCGCGTATGGGCGCCAAAGGCATCGACCGCGTGTTCGCCGAGCGCGTTTTCGAACAGATCCGCGGCTTCGGCGAGTACGGCTTTCCCGAAAGCCACGCGGCCAGCTTCGCGCTGATCGCCTACGCCACCGCCTGGCTGCGCTGTCACTATCCGGTCGAGTTCACGTGCGCGCTGCTCAACGCTCAACCGATGGGCTTCTACTCACCCGCCACCATTGTCGAGGACGCCAAGCGCCGCGGCATCGAGATGCTGCCGGTCGATGTCACGATGAGCGACGTAGACTGCACGATGGAACTGACCGAGCGCGACTTCGGCGTGCGCCTCGGCCTGCGCTACATCAAAGGGCTGGCCGGCGCCGAGGCCGAGGCGGTGGTCGCCGCACGCCGCCTGGGGTTCGGGTCGCTCGATGACTTCACGGTCCGCACCAATCTCGGCAAGAAGGCTCTGGATGCACTGGCACAGGCCGGGGCTCTCCAGAGTCTGCAAGCCGACCGGCGCCGCGCACTGTGGCAAGTGGCGGGCCTGGCCGCCTCTCCGGCGCCTTCGCTGGCGCTGGAGGACAGCGAAACCGCCGTCACCTTCGACCTCCTTCAGGATTTCGAGACCATCGCCTGGGACCATCGCAGCAGCGGCCTGAGCGTGCGCGGCTATCCCTTGGAACCGTTGCGGCAGGAGTTTCGTCGCTGCGGCCTGCCCACGGCTCGCGAGCTAGCTGCGATGCCCGGCGGTCGCCGCATCGATTACGCCGGCATCGTCATCTGCCGCCAGCGCCCCGGCACCGCCGGCGGAGTGGTCTTCATGACGCTCGAAGACGAGACCGGGTTCGTCAACGCGGTGCTGTGGCAGCGCGTATTCGAGAAGTTTTCAGTCCTGGCAAAGACCACGTCCTTCCTGGGAATCAGCGGCAATATCCAAGCCTTGGACGGCATCGTTCATGTGGTGGTCGAATCTCTCTGGGAACCACGACTGCGGCTCGGCGTCGAGCCGCCGCGCAGCCGCGACTTTCGCTGAACAATGAGTGGAGGGTGGATGGAGTGCGCCGGCTGCCTGCACGGACTGGCGGGGAGCAGAGCAGCCGGCGCGAGTCGCGAAGAGTAGGGATCGGCGTGATACGACCCCAGGGGAGGAGGAGCTCTCATCTCCCCGCGACTTCACTAACGATGAGCGCCCGGTTCCGGCCGTACGCGCACCAAGGGCGAAAATATTCTCGCCCTCTCGACTCTTGTATGCGCTCGGCGGCAACCTGTCAGTGAAGTAGCTCACAGACAGCGCGTTTAGTTACGATCAACTCGCACCGCTCACGGATTGAGCTTCGGCTTCTTGCCCGGCCGCCTCGCCGCTGCTTAACTCGCGCGCCCAAAGCAGGTCGCCGCATGACGCCGGCGACGCGATCGGCGCGGCCTCGAAGGAGCGAGAATGAACGTAGACGGGAAAGCGGCAATCGTAACCGGAGGCGGAACCGGAGTCGGCAGGGCCGCTGCCCTGGAGTTGGCCCGCCGCGGCTGCGCAGTGCTGGTCAACTACTCCAGATCCAAGGACGAAGCCGAAAGCACGGCGGCCGAGGTGCGGGCCTTGGGCGTGAGGGGCATCGCCGTCCAGGCCGACGTGGCCGACGACTCGGCCTGCCGCGACATGGTCGAGACCGCGATGCGCGAATTCGGGCGTCTCGACGTCCTGGTCAACAACGCCGGCACCACGTCCTTCATCCCACACTACGATCTCGATGCGGTTACCCCCGAGGTCTGGTCGAGGACACTGGACGTCAACCTGCGCGGCCCCTTCCAGTGCGCACGCGCCGCCCGGGCTGCGATCGAGGCGTCGGGAGGCGGCGAGATCGTCAACACCTCGAGCATCGCCGGCATCGTCGGCATCGGCAGTTCGATCCCCTACTGTGCATCCAAGGCCGCGCTGAACAATCTGACGCTGACCTTGGCGCGCGTGCTGGCCCCGAAGATCCGAGTCAACGCCGTCGCTCCCGGCTTCATCACCGGACGCTGGTTGCAGGAAGGCTACGGCGACAGATACGACACCCTGAAACAACTCGCCGAGATGCGCTCGGTGCTACGGCGCGTCTGCGAACCCGAAGACGTGGCCGCTGCCATCGTTGGCTTCATCACCGGCTCCGATCTCGTCACCGGCCAGTGCCTGGTGATCGACGGCGGCATGACGATCGCTGCCGGCTGACTTCGTGTCGCGCGCCCGTCAGTAGTCCCACTGCCAACTCGCGCCGACTTCACCTTGCGCATCCTGGCTGACGTCGCTTTCAATGCGCAGTCTCTTGAATACTTCCCACTCCACGCTGACCTTACTGTCTTGCGGAGTGAGTCCCTGCTGCACACGCAGGTAGACCTTGTCGGTGATGTACTTGCTGGCAGTCAGCGCCGAACCTGCGTTGTTGCCTGAGCCCGCTTCCACTCCAAGCCGATCGAGCCCGAGCGTGCGGCCAAGCTTGTCGATCAGTCCGGGAGCGCCGCCCAGGCTGAGGCCGGTAAGCTCGGCCAAAGACTGGGCCACCTGCACGCTCTGCACCGGCGTCAAGTTGGTGGCCCCTTTGCCGAACAGCAGGCGCGACAGAACGTCGTCACTCGGCAGCGCGGGATCCGAGCGCAGTTCTATGTTCGGCGTCGTGGCCGGCCCGTTGGCGACGACGATAGCGGTGATGTCGTTGGCCTGAGCCTGGGCCGTGAGCGTCAGATACGGAATGCCTGATGGAGAGCCGTCGAAGCGAAGATCGGCACTGGTGACATCGAAGCGTTTTCCGAGCAGACCGAGCCGGCCGCGTACCGATCTCACCAGCCCCGTTACGCGCGGATCGGCGGCCGTGCCGCCGACGTGAAGATCCGTGCTCCACTCCGACTCCAGTCCGCGTCCTTCGACATAAACCCGATTGTTGCCCTTCACCACAACGTCGAGCACGACATTCCACAGCACCGGAGCAGGTCCGCGTTCACGTTGCCAGTCGCCGCCCCTTACAACATCGTTGATCTCCACGACAGACAGTTCGGGGATGGCCGCAGCAACATGATCGGCGACGCGAATCCTGGCTTCGACTATCCCTACCTTACCGAGCACCGAGCCTTCCACCGATTCGGCATCTCGGGCGCGCCCGAGATGCAGCGTCAGGTCGGCGTCGGCCGTGGCAGTGACCTGCTCCAACCGTGCAAGCGTGGCCGCGTCGGCGTGAAGTTGCATGTCGGCATCGAAAGCCGGAAGACGCGCCAGCGCTGCGCGGCCGGTGGCGGTGATGCGGCCTTTTTCGCCGTCCGTAGCTGACAACTTTTCCAGCACCAGGTTCGATCCCTGCGCCACAACCTTGAGTTCGAGATCGCGCAGCACCAGACCCGAAACCGCGTTCTCGTAACTGCCGCCGCTGAGGAAAAGATCGCCGCTCAGCAGCGGCGCCGCGACACTGCCGCCAAGACGCAGATCGGCACTGACCGCGCCCTTCAGCACGTCCTCGCCCAACGGCGCCAAGGCCGCCAGGTCGGCAAGATCGCCGTGCCAGAGCATCGAAGCCGACACGCTGTCGTTATCCCTCGCGCCGGCCCCGATCGGTGCATCGACCTTCAGATGGAAACGCTCCTTCCCGAGCCCGCCCAGTGCGGCTTCAGCGCGCAGCCGGCGACGTTCCAAGTGCGCATCGGCGACCGCGTCCAACGCCGCAACTCCGCTGTCTTCGAGAGAACGCGACGCGAGTTCCTTGCCTTCAAGATGAAGATCGGCGACCGAATCGACGAGCGAAGATCCACGCAACGAAAGTGACCCACCGACGCTGCCGCGAAGACCGAGGTCGGAGACCAGGAACGAAACGATGGACAAAGGCGCAGCATCGAGACGCGCGTCGGCACGCGCACCGTCCGCGCCGAACTTGCCCGCAAAAGACAGTTTGCCGGACTCTCCCAGCCCGATCGTGGTGCTTGCAACTTCCACCGAATCCGCCGTCCACTCAACGACGGTCGGCGCTTGCAAGCGGACGGCATCGGAACCGAGCGTCATGTCGAAAAGATCGACACTCGCGGAGAATCCTCGCGCGCCGACTGAAGGCTGCTGCGCGACATCGCGAACTGGCTTCGGCGTCAACGCGCCGCGCGCTGCCAACGTCCACGCGGCCGCGGCCGAACCCGCGGCGCTGGTCGACACGATCCAGCGCTTGCCGTCTCCTTGAATGCCGAGCTTCGCCTTTTCCAACGTCACTCCGTCGACGCGCGCGCCGGCCACATCCGCGCTAACCTCGCCTGACGGCTCGCCGCCCACGGCCAATGCCTGCGCCGCCGCACTCAGAGACTTCACGACGATCGCTTCGCCGTTCTGGAGCACGATGCTGCCGTCGCTGAGCGAAGCCTTGCCGCTCAGGCGACTGCGGCCCGTGCCACCGGGTATCGACGGCGTAATCGCGATGTCGGCCGCGAGTCGGCCTCCGATCCCGTGCGCGACGAACCCGCGCCAGCGCGAGAGATCTTCGCACACGACATTGACGGTTCCGGAAACAGAACCGTCGTCGAGTCCTACGCGAAGGTCTGCGCTGGCCTTGGTCGCGGGCCCTTCCACGACCACGTCATGCAACACCACAGTGGCGGAATCCGGCATCGTCGCGACGGCACTGAATTGCGAATGCAAGTCGCCGTAGTCAGCGCCAACGTGGAACTGCGCGTCGGCGCCCTGCGGAAGGCCGCTCGCCGAAACATCGGCGGTCAACATATCGAAGCGCGCGCCGCCGTAGACCACATTGCCGGCACGCGCCTGAGCCCGCAGCGAAAAATCACCGAGCACTCCGTGGAGTTCGCCGCTCGCCTCGAGACGACCGGCCAGCGAAACAGCGGCGCGATCCGACAAGCGCGCAAGGTTATCGAGAGCGGAAGTAAAAGTAGCAGCGATCGTGCGGCCGTCGTCCTGCATTTCGGCGTGTGCGTCCGCACTGATCCCTGCGGCCACGACACTGACGTCGGCCTTGCCCTCACCACGAAACTTTCCGGCGGCCCCGGCGGTCACGGTCAACTGCGGACCCAACAGGGCTTGCAGACCGGGGTCGGCGAACGAAAGCCCGAAGGCCTTGCCCTCGATCCGAGCCTGCAGCACCTCGCCACGAGCCTTGGAATCCAACTCCAGTTTCAGGTCGGCGCCGCCGCTCAAAGCACTGCCGACCGATGCGGACAATCCCGCAAGATCGTCACTGTGAGCAGCGAGCGACGTACGCAGCCCTTTCCAATCGTCATTGATGTCGAGACTGCCGTCCATGCCGACGGCGTCGCCGCCAAACTCGAGACGTCGAAACGACACCACACCAGCAGCGACGACGGCCTCGCCGCTGCCCTTGAGCCACGGCGCCTTGCCCACAAGCGGCACCGGCGCATCACGCGACGTGAACTCCTCGCCGCGCAGATCGAGATTGAAGAGGAGCGGCCCCTCACCGCCGCGCTGTTCGCCATCGAGAGCGCCGCGCAACTTGCCGAACTCGAAATCACCGGCAGCAAGATCGTCTACTTCAAGCGTTGCGCCGATCGTCGCACCCGAGTTCACCTCCGCGACTGCGCCGGGCGCCGCGCCACCGTCTGCTGCACCACCGGGCGCGGCCGTTGCCGCCCTCTTCGCGCCCAGCATTCCCTTTGCGTCCAGCCTTGCAGCCGCGAGCCTCAGTGCTCCGAGTTCAACGTCGCTCCCTTGCGCGCCGACAGCAGCGGCGCGCGACAACGTCGCCGCGAGTTCGTAGGGTCGGGCAACAGCGCCGAGGTCGAGATGACCGTGAACTTCGAGCACTCTGCCGTCGCCGTCGAGCCGCGCGCGCTCAAGCCGCAATTCCCGATCCGGAATCCACGCGCCGTCGAGCGCAAGCAGCAGCGGCGCCCCGGGCCCGACCAGATAGCGATCACGCTGCACTGCCACCGGTTCGAAACTGCCCGTGAAGCGGAACGCACCGCTGGGTCCGAAAGCGATATGGGCCTTGGTCTGGAGCTTGCCGATCGCGCCTGCACTGACGTCGGCCGTTGCGCTCCAGTCGCCGAGCGGCCCCGAGCTTTCCGCGCGCAGTTGCACCGGACCGGCCCCGGGGAGACGCGCCAGAAAAGCCAACGCGCCGCCCGCGTCTTCGTCGGCGACAACACTGCCGTGAAAACTCGGCGGACTGCCGTCGCTGTACAGATCTATTTTGGCACCACCGTGGTTGTCGTCGATGTGTTCGAGCGTCAGATCAAGACGGCCGTGTTCCCACTCTCCGAGAATTCCGTTGCCGTGGGCGCGCAACACCGCGTGGCCGCCGGCCAGCAACCCTTCGGTCAATTCGAACTCGTCCACGACGAGGTCTCCGACCAGGATGCGAGGGAACTTGTCCCAACGAAACGGTTTGCCGTCGGGCTCGGCGTCGATCGGCAACCGCGTCCACAGCAGACGCCTGGCATGCACACGATCGACGTTGATGCGCAGGTGCGTGTGATCCAGCGGCTGCCAGAGTTCGAACGGATGCCAGTCCGCTTCGCCGTCCTCGATCACCATCCACACGCCGTAGGCGTCGCCTATTTCGACGCGGTCCACCTGTACGTTCCAGGGCGGGTTGCCGCGCACGTTGCCGACGCGGACAAAAAAGTGTCCGCGCCTTTGCGCCAGCGCGGTGATGACTTCCCCTATGTGCTGCTGCACGAACGCAAAACGCATCGACCAGACCAGCGCCACCGCCACGACGACCAACGCGGCAATCGTAAAGATCACACAGCGCGCTGTTCGCCGGAGCCATCGTCGCGTCCGTTCCATCAGCGCCACTCAGAAGGCCTGTCCGAGGCTGATGTAGATTTCGAACACGTTGTCGACGGGCCTGCCGTTGATTGGGAAACCCACGTCGAGCCTGATCGGACCGGCAACGGTGAAGTAGCGCAGGCCGAGACCGGCCGCCCACTGTACGTTTTCACCGAAGTCGGGATAGCTCGGAGCGTAGACCGCTGCCCCTTCCACGAACGGCACCAGACCGAAGGAGTCGGCCACCCTCACACGAAGCTCACTGCCGAACTGCAGGATCGAGCGGCCGCCGACCGGGTTGTCGTTGGCGTCCAGAGGGCCGACGAACTGATACCTGTAGCCGCGCACCGAATCGCCGCCGCCCGCGTAAAAACGTTTGTCGTCGGGAATCGCGCCGCGCTTCTCTCCGAGAATCGAGCCGACCGTGAAACGCGTGGCCCAGATCTGACGCCGGGTGCGCGTGAGCGGCACGTAGAAACTCCCGGTGCCCTTGAGCACGAACATGTCGACCGCGGGCCCGAGCATGTCGAAGTAGGGGCTGAAGCTGAGCGCGGCCCTCTGTCCGCGCGTGGGGTCCAACAGGTTGTCGCTGCTGTCGTAACGCAACCCGGCGGGAATCCCGAGGAGCGTGAAAGTGTCCTTGTTGCCGTCGGCACCGGTGACCGAGGACTCCTCGAACGCGGCGCCGAGGGTTGCCACCAAAGTCTCGCTGAAACGGCGCTCGAAACCGCCCGAAAACACCAGCGCCTGCCTATCGTAGGCATCTGTGTTGTCGGCGTCCAGACTCACATCGAGCAGCAGACTCTGATTGGGCCGCATGAAATCGGGCTCGCGAAACGACAGACCACCGGTGGACAACAGCTGGGTCACCTCGATCTCCCCGCGCAGCTTTTCGGCTCCGCCCAGCAGATTGCGATGCTCCCAGAACGCGTGACCACCGAAACCGTCGGCCGATGAGTACTTGATGCCGGCACCGACAGAACGAGGCTTGGCCTCGGTCACGGTCACCGTGATCGGGACGTACCCATCAGCCGATACGTCCTTGAGTTCACCCCACGAAAACACCACCGACGAAAACACACCGGCGTTGAACAGCGCCTTGCGGCTCTTGTCGATACGCAATGGATCGAAGACGTCGCCACGCGCGAAGACCAGACGGCGCTCGACGTAACCGGGCTCCAGGGTCCTGGTCCCCTTGACGGTGACGGCGCCGAAACGAACCTGCGGCCCGGCATCGAGCACGAACGTCACTTCCATCGTGTGCGCGTCGTGGTCGACCACGATACGGCGCTCCGCCAGACGCGCAAAAGGATGGGCACGCGCCAGCAACTGCGCCAACAGTTTCTTTTCGGCCTCGATCACGACGTCGGCGACGGCCGCGCCGCCGAGAATAACGCCGGTGGCCGCGAGTCCCTCACCTCGTCCTAGCTGCGCAAGCGTCTCGGGCAGCCCGGAAACATCGAAGCGGGTGATCTTGTAGCGAACACCGAGTCGGACGCGCACGACTACCTGGACCGGAGTCGCGGAATTGTCGACGCTCCATTGAACATCGGCGTCGTAGAAGCCGCGCGAACGCAGCAGTCTCACGAACCGATCGCGGTCGGCCTGGGTCCGGCGCTTGAGCCCCTGGAGCGTGGCCGGCGGTTCGGCCTTCTTGGAGACCAGTTGAGAGACCGCGCGAAGCCGCTTCTCGAGCTGACTGTAGGTGCCTTCGAATCTAACGTCGTAGGCGAGGTTCAGTTCCGCAGCGCTGACCCGCACGGCCGCCGCGCCCAGCGCCGCGCAGCACACCACGCACAACAGCGCCAGGGACGCCGCTGCGCGCGGCGCGGGAAAGCCTATCCTTCGGATAAAACCTGACATGCGCGGCGGCGCGACGCGGCACGATGCCGACGCCAACAACCAGCTACGCCGCTGCCGGCGCCTGTGAAAGCGTCAGGATCCGTGCTGTCACGCCCTTGTAGTCCATCTTGCCCGACGGTGAGCGTCCCAGCGACTCGGCGGCGAATATCCTCTTGGGAACCTTGTAACCCGCGAGCAGGTTGTGGACGTGGCTGCGCAGGTCTTCTTCGGCAAAATCCTTCGCCTCCCTCAGCACCACCAGCGCATGAACGGCCTGTCCCCACTTTTCGTCGGGCAGGCCGACCACTGCCGCATCTTCGACCATAGGGTGGCGCTTGAGTACTTCTTCGACTTCTTCGGGAAAGACTTTTTCGCCGCCGGTATTGATGCACACCGACCCGCGCCCGAGCAGGCGCAGCGTGCCGTCAATCTCCACCGTCGCGAAGTCCCCGGGCATGGACCAGCGTACACCGCCGATGGTCGGGAAGGTCTGGGCGCTTTTCTGTGGATCCTTGTAATAGCCGACCGGGATCGGACCACTGCGGGCCACCAGTCCCCTCTCGCCGCTGCCGGCCTCAACTTCCCGTCCGTCTTCGGTAAAGACCTTAACCTTGTCACCGACCTTGAACGACGCGGTCGGCATCTCCATCCCGGCGACCATGATCGAAGCACCGAGTCCGGTGGCCTCAGAGGAACCGAGCGAGTCCAACAGGATCATGCTGGAGTGGAACTCAAGCAGCGCCCGCTTGAGTTCGATCGACCACATCACGCCGGAAGAAATGATGAGCCGCAGACTCGAGAGATCGTAGGTGCGCTCGCGCAGCGCCGCCACCATTGGACGAGCGAACACGTCACCGACGATGGAGATGGTCGTGACGCCGCAGGCCTGCACCGCCGACCACAGTGCGTGGGCATCGAGTTTCTTGGAATCGGTGGTGACGATGGCGCCGCCGTTCATCAGGATGTTGATCGCCGTGAAGAAGCCGGTCCCGTGCATCAACGGGCAAGCCGGCAGAAGTCTTTGCTTCTGGGGCAAAGCCGCAATGTTGGCCAGGTGCTCGCGGACATCGCCGGGACGGCCCTGGCCCGTGATCGGATCGCCGCCCGCGCCGAGGGTTTGCCATACGTCTTCCTGCCGCCACATCACGCCCTTGGGCATGCCGGTAGTGCCGCCGGTGTAGAGCAGCATCAGGTCGTCGGGACTACGCTCGACGACCAGGGGATCCGCAGAACCGTTCGCCAGTTTCTCGTAGTCGAGGGCGCCCGCCATATGCGGGCTGCCGTCGTCGAGCTGGACGAGTTGGCGAAGGCGCGTAAGGCGGGGCGCCAGACGCGCGACGTTGTCGGCAAAGCAGCCCTCGAAGACCAGCACCGCCGCATCGCAGTTGTCGAGCAGGTATTCGAGTTCCTCGTTCCGGTAACGGTAGTTGACGTTGACCGGAACCAGCCTCGCCTTGAAGCAGGCCACCACGGTCTCCATCCATTCCGGCCGGTTGTACGAGTAGATCGCAACCTTGTCGTCAGGCCGCGCACCGGCCTCGACGAGAGCCCGGGCCAGCGCATTGGAGCGCCGTTCCATCTCGGCCCACGTGACGACCCGCGTGTCGGTACCGCTGCAGTGAAAGAGGGCCGGTTCGTCCCCGAGGATGGGGCCGAGCCCTGCCAAGATGTCTCCGATGTTCCAACTCATGCGGGCGTTTCCCTCGTTCTCCGTATGTATTGCCGCAAGTGGCGCTGCCGGCCCGGACTCGTAGCACGGGGACTCAGCCTCAAAAAGCCACAGCGCAGCAACCCGAGTCGGCGCTGGAGCCTTGCACGAGCTTACGGCCCGGCACCGAAGCAGAAACGGGAAGCCTCTTGCCTCCCGATGGCGTGCCTCGACACCTCGACCAACCT
This sequence comes from uncultured bacterium, assembly GCA_903893315.1. Taxonomy (GTDB): domain Bacteria; phylum Desulfobacterota; class Binatia; order UBA1149; family CAITLU01; genus CAITLU01. The sequence goes on along the minus strand of CAITLU010000038.1, from coordinate 60,914 downwards.
TGTGCCTGTCCATTGCCGCACCCTGCGGGTTGCACCGGCCCCGAGCCGGCGCAAGGACGTTGTCCCATGTGCGGACGCTTCGTACTGACTACACCGGGCCAGGCTCTGGCGGCACATTTCGATGCCTGGGCCGGTAACCTCGTTTTCGCTCCGCGCTACAACATCGCACCGACCCAGCAAGTGGTTGCGGTGCGCGTCGAACAGCAACGCCGGCGACTCGTGATGCTGCGCTGGGGACTGATTCCAGCCTGGGCAAGAGACCCCGCGATCGGCAATCGCATGATCAACGCGCGGGCCGAGACCGCCGCCGAGAAACCGTCCTTCCGCAGCGCGCTCGCCAGGCGGCGCTGCATCGTGCCTGCCTCGGGCTTCTACGAATGGAAACGCGACGGCGTACGCAAGCAGCCCTGGTACCTGCACGCACCGGACGAGGCACCGCTGGCTATAGCCGCGCTGTGGGACACCTGGTCGGGACCGGACTCAGCGGTGACGGAAAGCTGCGCGCTGCTCACCACCGCCGCCAACGTCACGGTCTTCGCGATCCACGACCGCATGCCGGTACTGCTCTCGCCGCAGGACTACGGGCGTTGGCTCGATCCCCGAATCGATGACCCGCGCGCTCTCGAATCGCTGTTGGCGCCCGCTCCCGAAGAAGCCCTCAGCGCGTATCGGGTCAGCGCCGCGGTCGGCAACGCCGCTCATGACGACCCTCGCAACATCGAGGCGCTCGGCGATTCTCGAGACCGCGCTGTCAGCCCGCTGGCTGTGCGGCCCGGCCCGCACAATCACTGATTGAGGAGCGGCCCTGGGCCGCGCCGACCAGGCGACAAACGCAGTATCAGCGGGCGGTTACGGCCAGGAGCATACCGATGGGGTGAAGTGCGGCGCGGCGCGGAAGGCTCAGCGCAGGCCGGCCGCGGCAGCGCCGATGCCGCAGTGGCGCTGCAGGAAATCGACCACCGCCCGGCCGAAGGCGTCGTTCTTGTCACCGGCAACCATGTGGGCCGCGCCCTCCACGTCGACGAACTCGGCGTGAGGCACCATCTCGAGAAACTCGCGGACACCCTCGTCGCTGACAACCTCGCTCATGCGACCTCGCACCAGCAGCGTCGGCACGTCGAGCGACCGTGCCGCGGCATTGATGCTTTCGGGATAGTCGGGGCGCGAGGCGCGAGGCTTCTCGCTCAGGACGCGGGGATCCCAGTGCCAGCGCCAGCGACCGTCGTCACCGAGGCGCAGGTTCTTGGCCAATCCGCTGGTATCGCTCGGGCGCGGGCGGTGCGGGAGATACGCGGCAACCACGTCGGCCGCATCCTCGATTGACGCAAAACCTTCGGGGAACGCCTTCATGAAACCGACGATGCGCTGAACCCCCTCGGGGTCGACGCGCGGCGTGATGTCGACCAGCACGACCGCGCTCGCCAGATGGTACTCACATTGGCAGACGAGCGCGGCCAACCCGCCGAGCGAGGCGCCGACCAAGGCCGGGGCACTCGGAAGTTCGGCTGCGATCGCCCGAATGTCTTCGGCAAAATTTTCGAGTTCGTAGTTGCCGGACTCACACCAACCGCTCTCGCCGTGGCCGCGAAGATCCAGCGTGATCGCATAGAAGCCCGCCTCGGCGAGAACCTTGGCAGTGCCTCGCCAGGCGTGGCGGGTCTGACCGCCGCCGTGCAGGAGCAGCACCGGCGGCGCCGATGGATTCCCGTAAGTATCGGCGACCAGGCGCACGCCGAACGCGCCGTGGAACTCGCGACGCAAGAAGGGAATCACAGCAGTGTGTCGCGATGGTGCGGTCGTCTTCAAATCTATCGCCGGGAAACCGGAACTCGGCCGGCGGAAGTTAGGCTCCAACCCGACCAGCGTCAAACCAATGCGTCATCAGCACTTGTGCAGCAGCCGCGCCGGCGGCGCAGCGCCGCAGCGCGGCCGATCTCTCGATGCGCTCCGGCACGGCCGCTGCGGCGAACGTACGGCTACTTCGCCTTGGTCGCCTTGGCCTTAGCCTTGGTCTTCTTCACAGGCGCCGGCGGACGCACAACCAGCACCGGACACGGCGCTTCGCGCAGCACTCGCTCCGTGACGCTGCCGAGAATCGCGTGGCCGATTCCCTTACGGCCGTGAGTCGCGATCACGATCAAACTGGCCCCGAGATCGGCGGCCACTTTGCTGACCACTTCGTGCGTGACACCCGAGCGCACGACGATCCTTACGCCCGGCTGCTTCTTGATGTGGCGCGCCACCCACCCTTCGAGTTTCTCGCGGGCCATCGTTTCGATCTCGCGGTCGAGAGCGAGCAGGTCTACCGGCGGCGAAAAATCGGTGAACAGCAACGTCGTCGTCTGCGGGACGTGCAGGACGGTCAGCCTGGCCCCCTGGCCGATCGCCAGGTGGGCAGCAAACTGCACCGCCGCGAATGACTCGGGCGAGAGATCCGTGGTCGCCAGGATGTGTTTGAATCGTTTCATCTGGTTCCTCCGTAAGGCGCTATCACCGTGCGAACAGGGTCCGTGCCGTCCCGGCAGCGATCACCGCCGGTTCCGTCGCTCCCCAGACAACCCCAGGAAACGAGGAGGCGCAAGACCTTCTTCGAATCTACATGGCAGGTCCGCCGCTCCCTGCACCGACAAGACCCTCAAGGCTCGTCAGTCCTGCCACACGAACACCTTGCAGCCCCGCGACACGACCGCTAAACGACGGCCTCGTCGGTCACGCCAATCTAAGACCGACACGGAGGATTGCATGGGCCATCAAGAATATGAGGGGTACGAGTGCCTGAGTATCCGCGTCGAACGCGGAGTCTGCTTCGCCACCTTCGATCATCCGCCCATAAACCTGCTCGATCTTCCCATGATGCAGGAAATCGACCGGCTCGGTCGCGAACTGGAGACCGACGACCAGGTCCGCGTCGTCGTCTTCGACAGCGCGGATCCAGATTTCTTCATCGCCCATGCCGACGTTTCACTGATCCAGCAACTTCCCGACAACCTGCCCCAACGAAGCGAAGAACTGTCGTTCTTCCACGTCATGGTCGACCGCTTCCGCACCATGCCCAAGGTCAGCATCGCCAAGATCGAGGGACGTGCGCGCGGAGGAGGCAGCGAATTCGTGCTCTCGTTGGACATGCGTTTCGCCGCACTGGGCAAGGCGGTATTCGCCCAGCCGGAGGTAGCCCTGGGAATCCTGCCCGGCGGCAGCGGCACCCAGCGCCTGCCGCGTCTTTGCGGACGCGGCCGTGCTCTCGAAGTGATCCTGGGATGCCAGGACTTCTCCGCCGAAGTCGCCGAGCGCTACGGCTACGTCAACCGTGCGCTGCCGAGCGACGAGATCGACGGCTTCGTGAAAAAGCTGGCCTTCAAGATCGCGAGTTTTCCTCCCCAGGCGATCGCTCTGGCCAAGGGCTGCGTCAACTCCGCCGAAGTCGGCGTCATCGACGGCCTGCTGGACGAAGCCCACGCGTTCAATCAGACATTGCCGATCCCGGAGACCAGGCGGCGCATGGCCGAGTTTCTCGCCAACGGCGGCCAGACCAGGGAATTGGAAAGCGCGGATCTCGGCATGCTCGCGGACATGCTCGCAGCCAAGAAGTGACCGACTCGGTCACAACGCGCACGGCAAGCCGACACTCGCAACTATCGATGCGAACGCATCGGTAGTTGCGAGTGCGGCCAATAACCGAAGAACTCAACCAAGGAGTTCGAGCAGACGCGTGCGCCGATAGGCGAATATGAAGGCCAGGTCGTGTTCGACGAAACGCCCCGCGATCCACGCCCCAAAGGCTCCGAGGGGAAGTTCATAGCGCACGATGTCGCGCACGATGGTGCCGCCGTCCAGCTCTTCGAATTCGTGGGTGTGGCGCCAGGTTTTGTAGGGGCCGCGGAGCTGTGCGTCGACGAAGGCGCGGGGTGGATCCCAGACTTCGACGCGGGTGCGCCACCGCAACCGCACTCCGTGAAGACGCAGGCGGTAGTCAAGCAAGGCTCCCTCGTGAATGGGACCTTCGGATGCGCGCAAGATGCGGAACCTGAGAATCCGCGGAGTGATCGCTTCGAGGTTGTTGGGATCGGCAAAGAACGGAAAGACTTCCTGCGGCGGCCTGTCTATCCACATCTCCAACCGCAGTTCCTTGGCTGCATCAGCACAAAGATCGGTCAGAGCCAGCGGGAGGTCACTGTAGTCGAAGCGAAAGCCTGCCTCGGTAGCAGCAGCCGGGATCACCCGCTGGCTCGCCAGCACGACAGAAGACATCTCCCCCAGCGCCCAGCGCAGCAACATCCGCGGAACCCTCGCCACAGCGGGACGCCGCAGAACACGCGCCAACGTCCGGGTGAAATCGCGGTTGGTAAGCGGGGTCGGCGAGACGGCGTTGACCGGTCCTTGGAGTTCCTGGTTCTCGATCGCGAATACCAACAAGGAGACGAGATCGGCCACGTGAATCCAACTCATCCACTGGCGGCCGTTACCGAGTCTTGCGCCGGCACCCAGACGAAACGCCGGCAGCATGCGCGGCAGAGCGCCACTTTCCTTCGCCAGCACGACACCGGTGCGCAGCGACACCCAGCGAACTCCGGCCGCCTCGACGCTTCTGGCTTCGCGCTCCCAGACCCGACAGACATCGGAAAGGAAACCGGATCCGGAATCGGAGGTCTCATCGAGAATTTCGTCGCCGCGGTCGCCGTAGAAGCCGATCGCCGAGGCCGACACGAAAACGCGCGGGCGCGCGCAAGCCGGAAGCCTGGTGATGGCATCTGTCAGGGTACGCGTGCCGTCAACGCGGGAGCGCAATATAGAACGCTTGCGAGCAGCGCTCCATCTGCCCCCGCCGACGTTTTCGCCTGCCAGGTGAACGACCGCGTCGATCCCTTCCAGGGCGCTGCCGTCGAGATGGCCGTTCTCCGGTGTCCACTCGTGAACCCGACATCGAACCGGCAGGTTGAGCGTCGCATCGCCGGCATCGCGGCTCAGCGCGGTCACATCATGACCGCTCTCAAGCAGACGCCTCACGAGATGCTGGCCGACCAGGCCGGTTGCGCCGCTGACAAGTATCTTCATGGGAGTCGCATCACCGTCACCTGGAACCGCTTTATTCATCAAGCGAGAGTCCGAGGCTACCGCGCCATACGACGCAGTGGACCTTGCGGATCACCTCCTTAGCGTGCCCATGCTAGGAAGCGCCCATGAAAACCAGCGACACTCCGAAGAACAGGGCGGAACTCGAAACGCTGCTGGCAGCGAGTTCGGCCTCGGCCTCACCCGCCGTCGCCGACTCGGTGGCGTGGCCGCCGCGGCGCATGACCGCGGCGGAACTCTTCGATTTCTGGCAACGCATTCGTCTGGTTGCGATGGCCACGGTCGGCCCTCAAGGGCAGCCTCACCTCGCACCGGTCCACGCGGTTCTCGAGGGATCGACGCTGACCGTGCTCGTGTACGAAGATGCCGTGCGGCGCCGCGACCTGGTAACCAATGCGCGCGTCGCTTTCACGGCCTGGGACCACGACGGCGCCGTCGTGGTCCTGTACGGGCGAGGTGAAGAGGTAGCGGGCAGTCTGCGCAGCGCGCGCAGCGGCGCCAGTGGACGCGAGCGGCACGTCGTCGAGGTACGAGTCAGCCTGACGCGCGTCTACGGAATGACGGCAAAGGCTCAGTGAGCAGCGTGGCCGCAGGCCATTCTCGCGCCGCCCGGGAATGCTGAGCAGCGAGTAATCAGGACTCGCCTCCCCTTCCAACCAGTGAGCCGTACAGATCGGGACGCCGATCGCGAAAAAAACCGTAGGCCGCCCGTGTTCGCGCTACTGCTGCCGGATCGAAGCTCGCGACCGCGACGCCTTCTTCGTCGGCTCCGAGTTCGGCAAGCATTTCGCCGCGGTGATCACAGATGAAGGAGTGTCCGTAGAAACGCTGTCCGTCCTCGTCTCCGACGCGATTGGCGGCAGCCACCGGCACCACGTTCGACACCGCATGACCGAGCATCGCGCGCCGCCACGGCCGGCTCGTGTCGAGATCAGGATCGTGAGGCTCGCTGCCGATGGCGGTCGGATACAGCAGCAATTCGGCGCCGCCGAGCATCATCGCGCGCGCACACTCGGGGAACCACTGGTCCCAGCAGATGCCGACACCGATGGCGCCGGCGCGCGTATTCCAGACACGAAAGCCGGTATCGCCCGGACGGAAATAGAACTTCTCCTCGTAACCGGGACCGTCGGGGATGTGGCTCTTGCGATAAACGCCCAGCACCGCACCGTCCGCGTCGATCATCGCCACACTGTTGTAGTAGTGATGACCGTCCTTCTCGAAGAAAGACACCGGAACCACCACGCCGAGCTCAGCAGCGAGTCTTTGAAACCGCGCTATCGTCGCGTTGCCGGCCGCAGGTCTTGCCAACTCGAATAAATCTTCACGCTCGACCTTGGGGAAGTACTGCCCCTCGAACAACTCCGGCGGCAAGACGACGTGCGCACCGCGGCCGGCCGCTTCACGCACCAGCGCCTCGATGCGACGCACGTTGGCTTCGCGCTCGCCGCCGAGAGCGGCTTGAAGTACCGCAACGTCGACGCGCACGGACCCAGTCCCTGCCTCGCTCATCGCTTCGATCTCATCGCCTTACCTTGGCCGCCGCAGGCTGTTGCTGTGTGATGCAGTGAAAGGCACCGCCGCCGGTGAGCAGCGCACGCGCCGAGACGCCGACCGTGCGGCGCGTCGGGAAACAGGCTGCCACCAGTTCCACCGCTTCGGCGTCGCAGGGTGAGCCGTAGGTGGGCACCACCACCGTGGTGTTGGCCACGTAGAAGTTCAGATAGCTGGCCGGCATCGCCTCCCCATCGCGGCTCTGCACCAGACCCGGCGACGGAACCCTGATGACTTCGAACGCGCGCCCCTTGGCATCGCGGAACTCCGCCAGGTCAGCGGCGATCTTCCCCAACGCCGTGCGGTTGGGATCATCAGCGTCGCGCGCTTCCATGCACAAGACGCGACCCGGCGCGCAAAAACGCGCGAGCGTATCGACGTGTCCGTCGGTGTGGTCGTTGGCAAGCCCGTCCCCCAGCCACAGCAAGCGCTCGATGCCGAGCGCCTCTGCAAGATCACGCTCGAGGTCGGCGCGCGTCAGCGTCGGATTGCGATTCGGATTCAACAGACACTGACTGGTGGTGAGCGCGGTTCCCTCACCGTCGACCTCGATCGCACCACCCTCGAAAATGAAAGGTGCTTCGAACGAATGCACCGCGGCCAGCCTGCGCACTTCCCGAGCCACCGTCATATCGGCGGGGAACAGGTACTTCTCGCCCCAACCGTTGAAACGAAAACACACCGCAGCCACCTCGCCGCCGGCGGCGCTGCGCACGAAGACCGGCGCGGTGTCGCGCAGCCAGATGTCGCCGAAGGCCGCGTAGTGCAGGCGCAGCGGCAAACCGGCCAGCGCGGCGGCCGCCTGACGGCGGCCGTGTTCATCGCGCACCAGGACGTCCAGGAACTCGCCGCGCGGACGTCCCGTCTGCGGATCGACGTCGGCGATGGCGCGGCACAGGCCCACGAACTCATCCCGGGCGGCGTCGAGATCGCGCTGCCAGAGTTCCGCGTGACTGGGCCACGCCAGCCACACCGCATCGTGAAGTTCCCACTCGGCGGGCATCCTGAACCCGGCCTCTCGCGCCGACGGGATCACCCCGGCTGCCGCTCCTGTATCCATCTGCTGGTCCCCCCGATGCTGCACATGCCTCTCTTGCCCTGGCCGGGGCCGGAGTTGCAAACAGCGGCCGTGCCTTGAACCGGACGTCGGCGTCGGCAAGAACGGCGACCTCCATGACGAACATCGCCGGAACAACCACCGCAGCGGCGCAGCCCTGGACGCACGAAGACGTCGTGGCCGGCGAGGTAAGGCTTCACGTGGTGAAGGCAGGCGCAGGCAAGCCCGTCCTGCTGCTCCACGGCTTTCCTGAATTCTGGTTTTCGTGGCGTTACCAGATCGCCGATCTGGCGGCCGCGAACTTTCACGTCGTCGCGCCCGACATGCGCGGCTACAACACTTCGGAGAAACCCCACGGCGTAGCGGCCTACGACATCCGCAAGCTGGTAGCCGACGTCGTCGCCCTGATCGACCATCTCGGGGTGGAGAAAGTGAGCGTGGTCGCGCACGACTGGGGCGGCATCGTCGCCTGGTACCTGGCCATGTGGCATCCCGAGCGCGTCGAGCGGCTGGCCATACTTAACGCGCCGCACCCGGCGGCCTACCGCCGCGATCTCTTCACCACCGACCAGTGGCGACGCTCGTGGTACGTGTTGTTCTTCCAACTGCCGTGGCTGCCGGAAGCCATGCTGCGCGCCCGCGACTTCGCCTTCATCGAGCGGACTCTGAGCAGCGACGTCAGCAATCTCGACGCTTTCGCCAACAACGAGACCCGGCAGTACAAAGCCGCGTTCAAGCATCCCGGAGCGCTCACCAGCGCGATCAACTACTATCGCGGCGCCGGCAGGAGCGCCGCGCGCGGAGCCATCGACGACGTGCGTCCGATCGCGTGTCCAACTCTGGTCGTATGGGGCGAACGCGACCGATACCTCAGCCCCACTCTGGCCAACGGCCTGGAGGCTCACGTCAGCGACCTGCAAGTACGACGTCTGCCCGGCGCCGGACATTGGGTACAGCTCGACGAACCAGGCAAGGTCAGCGCGATGCTGGTCGAGTTCCTTTCTCGTCGCCCTGAGACGACCGACACTTCGCCCTCTTGATTATCGCAAGGAGAAAACCATGACCGTTCACGTTCCCCTGCCGGCCGACTCCGAACTTCCCGACTCGGTGCGCGAGCGACTCGCCACGCTGCCGCCGCTCAACGTCTTTCGCATGATGGCAAACGCGCCTGCGAGCTTCGGCCCGCTCATAGACTTCGCCGGATCGGTCCTGTTCCAGTCCGAGTTCGACGCTCGCGAGCGCGAAATCGCCATCCTTCGCGTCGCACGCACGACGCGCTCCGAGTACGAGTGGAAGCAGCACGTCGTGGTCGCCACCAACCTCGGGGTAACGAACGAAGAAATCGCGGCAATCGCAGAGCCGCAGCCCGGAAAAGCCCTCGACGAAACCGGCAAGCTGCTGTGCCGCGTGGCTGACGAAATCAGTCTCGACGTGCGCTTGAGCGACGAGGCGCTGGCGGCGGTACTGGCGCGCTACGGCCGCCGCCAGACCACCGAACTGATCCTGTGCGTGAGTTACTTCAACATGGTAAGCCGCTTCCTCGAGTCGACCCGCACGCAATTTGAATCGACCAATGTGCTTGCCGAAAGCCTGAACGCATGACCGGTACCAAGCGCACAAAAGTTTCCTCTGAAGCGACGACAACGATCCGCAAGCCGGGCAGAGCGCTGATAACCGGTGCGTCTTCGGGAATCGGCCGTGAACTTGCGCGCGTGTTTGCCGAGCACGGCCACGATCTGGTCATCACCGCGCGCCGCAAGACCGAACTGCGCGCACTGGCTGCGCAGCTGACGCGAACACACGCCGTCGAAGTCAAGGTGCTGGTAGCGGATCTGGCCGATCGCAAAGCACCGCGCGCACTGTTCGACGCGTGTGCGGCCGACGGACTCGAAATCGACTTCCTGGTGAATAACGCCGGCTACGGCGCCTTCGGCGACTTCGACGGGCACGACCGTAAGCTCGTGCTCGGCATCATCGACGTCAACGTGCGAGCCCTGACCGCGCTGACGCACTTGTTCATGCAGCCGATGCTGGAGCGTGGTCGCGGGCGCATCATGAACGTGGCCTCGCTGGCGGGCTTTCAATCGGGTCCGCGCCTGGCGGTCTACTCGGCCACCAAGGCCTACGCACTTTCACTCTCCGAAGCGCTCGCGACCGAACTTGCCGGCAGCGGCGTCACCGTTACCGCGCTGTGCCCCGGCGCCACTCAAACCGAGTTCGGAAAGACCGCGGACATGGAAGGCACACTGTTTTTCGCGCTTGGCCCGATGAGCGCCGCCGACGTCGCCGGCGTCGGGTACGACGCGATGATGTCGGGCACCGCCGTCGTGGTCCCGGGACTCTTCAACTGGCTGGCGACTCAGGTGGTGCCGCTGCTGCCGCGCGCGCTGGTGCGGCGCCTGGTGCACACGGCTCAGGTCAAGCTGTAGGGCCGCCGAACCGGGCGCTGGCGCGGCGCGGCGCGCCAGCGCCCAGGAGCGCCGTCTTCGGCACGACGGCGGCTGCCAATCCCTTGACACCCCATACATCTTGCCGATATATCCGCCGGACCCATGGAGCCAGTCCGAATGCCCGCGCCCAATCGAACCATGTACGCAGTTCTCGGCTTTCTGTGCCGCCGCCCGATGTCGGGCTACGACCTGAAGAAAGCCGTGGAAAGCAGCGTCGGCAACTTCTGGAAGGAGAGCTACGGGCAGATCTATCCGATCCTCAAGCGGCTGGACCGCGACGGTCTGGCGCAGAAAGCCGACGCCGGCGACGGCGGCAAACGCGCCCGTCACGCCTACTCGATCACGCCGGCCGGCCGCGAGGCCCTGCGCCGCTGGCTCGAGGAACCGACCGAACCTCAGCAGTTGCGCAACGAACTTCTGCTCAAGCTGTTCTTCGGCGCCAGGGGTGACGGCGCCTGGAGCCGACGCCAGGTAGAGCAGTCGCGCGCACGGCTGGTCGCGGATCTGGAACGATACAAGGACATCCACGAGCGTCTGCGCCGCGAGCACGCCGACGACGCCGACTTCCAGCACTGGGCGATCACCCTTCGTTACGGTGAGCGCGATGCCCAGGCGCTCATCGAATGGTGCGACGAGACGCTCGCACTGCTGCCGGTCAATTGAAGAACCACGGGACAAGCCGGACGACGCGAACGCTTTTTCAACCGGATGCCTGACTGCACAACATCACAAACCACTCTCAGGAGTTGAACAATGTCAGCAATAGATACGCATTGGGACGTCATCGTCGTCGGCTCGGGACTCGGCGGCTTGTCTGCGGCAGCGCGCATGTCCAAAGCGGGACTGCGCGTTCTGGTGCTCGAACAGCACGTATTCGCCGGCGGCTACGCGCATCACTTCCTGCGCAAGGTCAAGGGGACTGACATCGTCTACGATTTCGATGTCGCACTTCACCAGACCGGCAATCTGATTCCCGGCCGTTCGATGCACAAGATCCTGACCGGACTCGGCGTGCTGGAAAGGATCGGCCTCAACCGTTTCGACATCGCGTACCGGACCCGCGGCCCCGCCCACGACCTGCAAATTCCTGCCGATGCCGGCGACTACGAAAAGCTACTGTGCGAGACATACCCGGAGCACGCCGGCGGGATCCGCGATCTGTTCGCTTCAATGCGCAGCATCGACCAGAGCGATTCCGGTTCGCCCTCTCCCGAAGCGATGAACATCATGGGAATGACGCTTCAGGAATTCGTCGACAGCCATGTCCGCGACGAACGCATCACGGCGATCTTCGCAACGCTGTGGGGCTATCTTGGACTGGTGCCCTCCAAGGTCAGCGCGTTCATGTACGCGATAATGTGGAGCAGCTTTCACTTCGGCGGCTGCTTCTACGTCAAGGGCGGAGGCCAGGCGCTCTCAGACGCTTTCGTCAGCGTCATCGAAGCGAACCGCGGCAAAGTGCTGCTCAACACCGAAGTGACGCAGATCGTGACCGAGGCAGGACGCGTAACCGCGGTCGCAACCGCCAGGCGCGGTACTTTCCGCGCTCCCGTCGTCGTCAGCAATGCAGCAGCGCCGCTCACCTTCCATGGCCTGCTCGACGACCCTTCGCTCGGCCGCGAGGATTGCGAGCGCGTCGACGGACTGCCGTTGGCCTGCTCGATCAGCCAGGCCTACGTCGGCATTCGCGGCGACGCGTCAGAGCTCGGCCTTCGCGACCGAGGCGGTTTTTACAATCCCACCTACGACCTGGATGCGGAATGGAACACGGTCGAGCGCGGCGACTACCGCAGCGGCGGCTGGCTGATGGGCAACCACAACATTGCCGACCCGGGACACGCACCGGCGGGGCGTTCGATACTGCACGTCGCGACGATCGCCAACGGCGCGCTGTGGGTCGATCTGGATGAAACGACCTATCGCGAAAAAAAGCGCGAACTCGAAGAGTACCTGATCGACCGGCTTGCCGAAGCGATTCCCGATGTCCGCGACCGCATCGATGTCTGCGAAACCGGAACGCCGCGCACGATGAAACGCTACTCGTGGAATCCGTCCGGTTCTATCTACGGTTACGCGTACACACCGTCGAGCCACAGCATTTTTCGGCCCTCGCCGCGCACCTCGGTTCCCGGACTCTACCTGGCGGGTGCCTGGACTTTCCCCGGCGCCGGCTTCGGCGGCACCATGGTCTCGGGCTACAACACGGCGGGGCTTGTATTCGAAGACATGGAAGGGCGCCCGCACGCCGAGGAGTGAGGGCGCAGCCGGCGACACCGGCAACGAACGCTCATCGCAAGCGCCGTCGTCTTCGTTGCCTTCATGGAGCGGGTAACGTACAGCACCACAACGCCGTCGAATCACGAGAGGTAACAATGAGCACCAGGGAAGTTTACGAAATAGGAGAACTACCGCCGATCGGGCAGGTTCCGAAATTCATGTACGGACAACTCGTCCGCGCAGACCGTTTCGGCGAGCCCAAGCACGCCTTCCAGGTAGAAAAGGTCGAGGTGCCCTCGCTCAAGCCGGACGAAGTCCTCATCTACGTGATGGCCGCCGGCATCAACTACAACAATGTCTGGGCCGCGCTCGGCGCTCCGGTCAACGTCATCGCCGCCAGGCAGAAAGCGAAGTACGACACCAGCGACTTCCACATCGGCGGCAGCGACGCGTCGGGCATCGTCTACGCGGTCGGAAGCGCGGTCAGCAACGTCAAGGTAGGCGACCACGTCGTCACTCACGCGGGCGTGTGGGACGCAGATTGTCCGGCTGTCAAGGCGGGCGATGATCCGACCATCGATCCGTCCTTCAAGATCTGGGGTTACGAAACCAGCTGGGGTAGCTTCGGGCAGTTCGCCAAGGCCCAAGGCCATCAGTGCATGCCCAAAGCCGGGCATCTTACCTGGGAGGAAGCCGCAGCACCGACGCTCGTCGGTCAGACCGCGTATCGCATGCTCAAGGGATGGTCACCGCACACCGTGCGCGAGAATGACGTCGTGCTGATCTGGGGCGCGGCGGGCGGACTCGGTTGCATGGCGATACAGATCGTCAAGGCCGCAGGCGCGATCCCGGTCGGCGTAGTCAGTGACGACGCCAAGGCCGACTTCTGCATCAAGCTCGGCGCCAAAGGCGTCATCAATAGAAATAAATTCAGCCACTGGGGTCTTATGCCGCACTGGAAGGACACCGCCGCCTACGGCAAATGGGCGGCCGGTGCACGAGATTTCGGCAAGGCGCTCTGGGATGTCGTCGGCGAACGCCGCAGCCCGCGTATCGTATTTGAACATCCCGGCGAGGACACCGTCCCCACTTCGATCTTCGCGTGCGACAACGGTGGCATGGTGGTGATCTGTGCCGGCACCACCGGCTTCAACGCGGTGGTGGATCTACGTTACCTGTGGACGCGTCAGAAACGCTTCCAGGGTTCGCATCTGTCCAACGACGAGCAGGCCTACGCGTTCAACCAACTCGTGCTCGATGGCAAGATCGATCCGTGCCTGGGGCGTGCATACAAGTTCGACGAGATCCCGCTCTGCCACCAGCTCATGCACGAGAACAAGGCCCCGGAAGGAAAGATGGCGGCCCTGGTCGGCGCGCCGCGCGCGGGAATGAAAGGTCTCGAGTAACAACCGCGGTAACCGGGTCACGCGGCACCGAGTCGGCCGCGTGACCCGCTACGGTTTCTTCCTGGAAGCGGCGATGAGATCCGCGAAGGTTCCCAAGCTGCGGCGCTGATTCGTCTGCTCCATGGCCGCACGCTCATCGGCGCGCTCTCCGGCAACCTCGGCGTCGCGGCTCTGACGGGCGCGCTCGATCATGGAGAGGCTGATGCGTCGCTTGTCCGGCTCCACCGCGACAACCGTCACATCCACTTCCTGGCCGACGCTGACCGCCTGCCGGGCGTGCGACAGACGACGGTCGAGCGATAGCTTGGAAACGTGCGCGAGGCCCTCGAGACCGGGGGCGATTTCGACGAAGGCCCCGAAAGCTTCGACGCGACGCACCGTGCCCGTCACGTTGGTACCGACCGGGAACTGTTCCGCGACCGTCGACCACGGATCGGCCGCCAGCGACTTTATGGACAGCCCGACCTGGCGACGACCGGTCCCCGCCTGCTCGATCTTCAAGACTCGCGCCTCGACTCCCTGCCCTATCTCGAGAACTTCGGATGGATGGCCGACGCGGCTGTAACCCAGTTCGCTTATGTGGATCAGCCCTTCGACGCCGCCAAGGTCGACGAACGCGCCGAAGTCGCGAATATTCGTTACGGTCCCCTGCACCACCGCACCGACGTGCAACTTCTTCCAGGTCTCGGTCGCCTGCGCCGCAGCTTCTTCCTCGAGCAGATCGCGGCGCGACACCACGACGTTGCGGCCACCAGACTCGATCTTGTTCACGCGGAACAGGAAACGACGGCCGATATATTCCGTGGCGGGGACACGCTCGCCAGGCCGGCGCCGGTCGATCTGCGAACCCGGACAAAACGCGCGAACACCGCCGATCTGCACGTCGAAACCGCCCTTGTTCTCGCCCGTCACCATCCCTTCGATGGGAATGCCGTGAGCCAGCGCCTGCTCCAACTCAGCAGGGACGTGACCACCGCGACCGAGCGTGCGTCGCAGGACGATCGAGCCCGATTCCCCGCCGTCATCGACGACGGTGGCTTCGAGCTGGTCACCGACAGCAAGCGTAAGCGCGCCGGTCGCCGGATCGCGAAACTCGGCGATGTCGATAGTCGCCTCGCCCTTGCCGCCGATCGCAACGAAGGCACTGCCCTGTCCGATCGCGATCACGGCCCCGCGCACCAGATCGCCTACCGCGAACTCCTTGCGCCGTACCGCGGTCACCTCACTGGCGGCAAACAGCGCCGCAAAGTCGTCCTCGGCCGGGCCGGAATTCCGTGAGTCGTTTTCAACCATGGCCGAACCATAGCAAGCAATGCTTGCGGCCTCCACGCGCCGACACGATTTGGCGCTGCAGGCCGCTGTGATCTCAACCTGCGGGCCTGCGCCCACCGCTGTTGACAGGGCGGTGGCAAACCGAGACATACCTGCCGGGTCGATTAACGCCACACCAAGTCATCGCAGCACCGCCGGAGAACACCGAAGGGCTGCCTGACCGGTATGGAGCACGGCGGATCGCGATTCCCGCCGCTGACAGGCACGCGCGTCGCCGCCGGTGCGGCGACAGTCTTGGACAGGAGGGCCAGCCATGAGCCGGGAACGGATCGAGAAGAGCAAGTGCCTCGGCATTCGCGGCGGGCGTCTGTTCGTCGAAGACATGGCGGCAAGCGACATCGTCGAACGCTTCGGCTCGCCGCTGTTCGTCATGAGTGAAGCACAGCTGCGCTCGAACTATCGTCGCTACCGCGACGCTCTGCAGCACGGTTGGCCCGATGGTCCGGTCGACATCCTGCCGGCTTTCAAAGCCAACCTCTCGCTGGCCGCGCGGCGCATACTGAGCGAGGAAGGCGCCGGCGCCGACGTCTACTCTCCCGGCGAACTCGCCGGCGTGCTGCGCACCGGCGTCGACCCCGAGCGCGTGTCGGTCAACGGCGGCGGCAAAGAGCGCGAACACCTGCGCAACTGCGTGGAAGCCGGAGTGCGTATCACGGTCGAGGACGTAGGCGAAGTAGATCTGATAGAGGAGGTCGCCGCCGAACTCGGCAAGACCGCAAGAATTCGTCTGCGCGTGAAGCCGCCGCTGCCCGGACTGTGGAAGCCAACCGATTTCGCACGCGCGTTCATACCCATCGATCTCGGGTTCCAGGTCTACAAATCCGGACTGCCTCTGGAGAGTCTCGCGGGCATCGGACGCCGCGCACTCAACCATCCGCACGTGGAGTTGGTCGGCTTGCACCTGCACGCAGGCCGTCATTCGGCGAGCCTGTGGTACTGGGAAGGTCTGATGCGCCACTACGCCGCGCTCATCGCCGATCTGTGCGAAGCCTGGGGCGGCTGGCGCCCGCGCGAAATCGACGTCGGCGGCGGCATGGCCGCGCCGCGCGACCCTCACTCACGAATGCTCGAGCGCGGCGATTTCCTCAGTTCGTTGGTCGGCTATCCGCTGCTCGCCGCACTGCGGTTGCTCGGTGAGAAAACCTACCACGGTGTGCTCTCACGCCTGCTCGGCGCGCTGCTGCACGAACACCCCACCCGGCCGATAGCACCGTCGATCGAAGATTACGCAGCGACGATCACTTCGACTCTGCGCCGTGAACTCGGCGCGCGCGGCATCGGCCTGGCCGGCGTGCGATTACAGGCCGAGCCGGGCCGCGGTCTCTACGGCGACGCAGGTCTGCACCTCACCCGCGTAAAGGTTGTGAAGAAACAGACCGAGCCGGTACCGCTTAACTGGGTACTGACCGACACCACCGAGTTCTTCATGATGTGCGGCACGCTCGAGTCCAACCGCTATGACGTCATCGCCGTCGACAAGATAGATGCTCCCCTGACGTTGCAGGCGGAAGTGGTCGGCCACTCGTGCGGGCCCGACCGCCTCGCTCCGAGTCAGCACCTGCCCGAAGTGCAGCGCGGCGACGTGCTGGCGTTGCTCGACACCGGCGCCTACCAGGAAGCTTCGGCGTCGAACTTCAACGCCATTCCCCGGCCTGCAACCGTACTGGTGTGCGGCGCCGACGCTACAATCGTCAAGAAGGCGGAAACCGTCGCCGACGTGTTCGCCCGCGACGTGATTCCCGAACGATTGCTCAAGACGCAGCCCGCCGGCGAGCTTCCTCAGCTTCGCCGCGCGGCCGACTGAGGCGAGGTAACGATCATGGTGGAACTCGGCACATTCGGACTCATCGTCGTCATTCTGCAACTGGTGGCGGCTGCCGGCATCGTCGGTTTCTGGATGACGGCCGGCAAGGCCGATTTCAGCGACCCCTGGCGACCGCCTGGATTCGCACTGCACGAACGCGCCTTCACCGCACCGGACACGGTTGCGGCTACGTTGATGACGCTCTCGGCAGTGCTGGTCATCAACGGCAGTACCCTGGGCAGGAGCCTGGGACTGGTCGCAGCGGGAATGCTGCTGTTCCTCGCCATCATCGACAGCGTCTACATGTTGCAAAACGATCTGTTCCGCCGCGAGCACGACGGACGCATGCACGCCGCGATCGTGGTGGCGGTATTTGCCGTAGCCGGAGCGATGCTTGCGGCTTACTTGAAATAGCGGACCGTAACGCGAAAACACCGGCGCACTGATACGTCGGACGCGGAGGTGGAGAATGCGGCGGCGGAGTTTTCTGATTGCAGGCGGCGGAGGGTTGGCCGCATTGGCACTGGGGCTGTGGCGCCTGAGTCCGAGAAACAAGAAAGGCGCGCCGGGATACGCAGAGCCAGCAGCAGGGGCTACGCCGTTGCCGGCATACGGAGACTGGCGCGACGTCTACCGGGAACAGTGGACCTGGGATCGGATCGCGCGCGGCACTCACACCAGTGCCAACTGCGTGTCGGCGTGTGCGTGGAATCTCTACATCCGCGACGGCATCGTCTGGCGCGAAGAGCAGGCCGCACCCTACGTCGCTTCCAATGCCTCGGTGCCAGACTGGAACCCGCGCGGTTGCCAGAAGGGAGCCTGCTACAGCAATCTCTCGATCGGTCCGACACGCGTGAGTTATCCGCTCAAGCGCGTAGGCGAACGCGGCCAGGGACTCTGGAAGCGTATCTCGTGGAACGAAGCTCTCGACGAAATCGCCGTGACTCTGGTTGACGTGCTCGGCAAGCGCGGCGGCGAAGGTGCTATCTGCGAACTCGGCGGCCATCTGGACTACGGCCCGACGATGACGTCGGCGCTGCGTTTCTTCAGGCAGATAGGCGCGCCGGTGACCGACGCCACACCGATGGTCGGAGACCTGCCGGTCGGCGCCACGATCACTTTCGGCGAACCGTTCATCGGCGGCAGTTCCGACGACTGGGTGCGCTCCGACTATCTGGTACTGTGGGCGTTCAACCCGTCGGCTACGCGCATTCCCGACGCGCATTTTCTGAACGAAGCACGCTACCGCGGCGCACACATCGTATCGATCGCGCCAGACTTCAACCAGAGCGCCATCCACGCCGACCTGTGGATGGGAGTGCGACCCGGCACCGACGCCGCACTGGCACTGGCAGCGTGCCACGTCGTAGTCGAGGAGAATCTCTATCGCGCCGACTACGTGCGCGAGCAGACCGATCTGCCATTTCTGGTACGCGACGACACGCAGCGCTTCGTGCGCCAGTCAGACGTAGTTGAGGGCGGCAGCGACACCATCTTCGCGGTATGGGACGGCGCCAGCAGCAAACTCACGTGGACGCCGGGCAGCGAAGGCAGCGATGAGAAGACCCTGATGCTGCCTGCAGGCGTACGCCCCGATCTGGAAGCACGCGCCGAAGTGGTCCTTGCCACCGGCGAAAAGGTGGCGGTACGAACGGTCTTTTCGCTGATGCGCCAACGGCTCGCGCACTTCACTCCCGAAGAGGCCGCGAAGATAACCGGAGTGTCGGCGTCGGTCATTCGTGACTTCGCACGCGGCTTCGCCAAGGCGCGCTCGGCTCTGATCCTGGCGCAGTTCGGGATGTGCAAGAACTACCACTCCGATCTTGCGCAGCGCTCGCAGATCCTGCTGGCGTCGCTGACCGGCAACCACGGCAAGGCCGGCAGCGGTTGGCACTCCAGCGCCTTCATCGCTCTCGACGGCGTCGGCCTAGTCGCGATGCAGGACAAACTCGACATCGCGCACCTGCTGTTGCTGGGCGCCGAAGCGTACCTCACACCCGCCGAGGTGCGCGCACGTTTCATGGACATATACGTTTCGAGCACGCTGTTTCACGCGTGGCACGGCGGACTGGCCAAGATACAGGCCGCTCCCGCCCACGGTGATCCCGCGCTGCCGGAGGGAGCCGCGCCGTATCTGCGCGAAGCGCTCGAGAAGGGACACTTCCCGATCGGAGCGCCACTGGACGCGCCGCCGCCCGAAGTGTTTCTGTGTCTGTCAGGAAACGTGCTGCGCCACAGCCGCATGGGTAACAGACTGCGCGACGGCCTCTTCGCCAACGCGCGATTGATCGTGGATCTGTCGCTGCGCATGAGCGAGACCGCGCGTCACGCAGACATACTGCTGCCGGCCGCAGGCTGGTACGAGAAAGTTGGAATCAAGTACGTTCCCGCCTTCGCGCCGTACGTGACGATGTCTGACAAAGCGGTCGAGCCGCGTGGTGAATCGAAACCCGAATGGGAGATCTTCACGCTGCTGGCCGAGCGCGTGGCGGCCGAGGCACGCAAGCGCGGTATCCTGGAAACGAAGGGCTTCCACGGCAATTCCTGCGACATCGGCACTCTCGACGAACGCTTCACCGACTACGGCCGTTTCGGCCAGCACGACGGTGAGAAGGTCGTCGAGTTCATCCTGAAGACTTCGCAGGCAACCAAGGGAATAACTCTCGACGACCTGCGCAGCCATGGCGGCGCAATGCGCCTTACCGGGCTGGGCCCGGACGGAGGCGAGGGCATCCACAGCGACTACAGCGTAGACGAGCCGGTAGTGCCGCTGCGTGATTGCGTCGAAAAGAAGCGCCCGTATCCGACGCTGACCGGGCGCCAGCAGTTCTACATCGACCATCCGTGGTTCCTGCGTCTGGACGAACAACTGCCCACGCACAAGAACCCGCCCACCGCCGGCGGCGACCATCCGTTCACGATGACTGGCGGACACACACGCTGGAGCATCCATGCGATATGGCGTGACCACGCGTTGTTGCTGCGCTTGCAGCGCGGCGAACCCGTGGTCTTCGTCAACGATGGCGACGCTCGCAACCTGGCAGTTGCCGATCACGACCGCGTGCGCGTGTGGAACGACATCGGCACGTTCGAAGCCCGCGCCAAGGTAACCGGCGTGATCCGCCCCGGGCAGATCCACATCTTTCACGCCTGGGAACCCTACCAGTTCCGCTCGCGCGACAGCCACCAGGCACTGATCCCGAGCCCGCTCAAGGTGACCCAGCTGGTAGGCGACTACGGACAGCTACACTGGAGCATGGCGCATTATGAGCCTAACCAGGTGGACCGCGACACCCGCGTCAGTGTGGCAGTCTGTTCATAAGTACCCGTCTGCGGCGTTGGACGCGGCACGCTCGCTGCGACGTACCTTACGGTACGCCTGCGCTCGCTAGCACCGCGCCCGCCTTGCATCCGGGCCCTTCTGAACAGACTGCAAGATGAACGGCGGGTTGTCGGAAGGAGCCAGCTATGCGGCGTTGGACGCGGCACGCTCGCTGCGACGTACCTTGAGGTACTGCGCAGCGAGCGTTCCGCATAGGCGTTAGTTGGTGCCGCGGCCCGAAACTCCCTTGGTCCCCTTGGTAACCTGCTTGGCCACTTCCTTGGGACGCAGTGCGCGCACGGCTTTGCCGGTCTGCCACAACTCCGAGTCGCCGATCTCTTTCAGTTCCTTGGTGAGTTGGGCCTGGTAATCCTTCGCGCCGCAGGCCTTCAGAACGCGTTCGCATTCCTTGCCGGTCTTGACGCGCTGATACAGGTCCTTGAACACCGGCATCACTGCCTTCTTGAACTTCGGCTTCCAATCCAGCGCGCCGCGTTGCGCGGTAGCCGAACAGTTGGAGTACATCCAGTCCATGCCGTTCTCATCGACCAGGCGGATAAGGCTCTGGGTCAACTCTTCGACGGTCTCGTTGAAGGCCTCACTCGGCGAGTGTCCTTTCTGGCGCAGCACGTCGTACTGCGCTTCCATGATGCCGGCCAGGGCTCCCATCAACACACCGCGCTCACCGGTCAGATCGCTGTAAACTTCGTGCTGGAAGGTAGTCCTGAACAGATAGCCGGAACCGATGCCGATGCCGACGGCGAGACAACGCTCTTCCGCGTGCCCCGTGGCGTCTTGTCCGACTGCGTAACTGGAATTGATGCCGGCGCCCGACAGGAAGTTGCGCCGCACCGACGTGCCTGACCCCTTAGGGGCGACCAGAATCACGTCAACGTCCTTGGGCGGAATCACGCCGGTCTGTTTGGCGTAGGTGATCGAGAAACCGTGGGAGAAATACAGCGCGTCGCCGGGCTTGAGGTTCTTCTTCACGCTCGGCCAGATCGCACGCTGGGCGGCATCCGAGACGAGCATCTGAATGATGGTGCCCTTCTGTACCGCTTCCTCGATGTCGAAGAGCGTCTTTCCCGGCACCCAGCCGTCCTTCACCGCACGATCCCAATCGCGCTTGAATTCCTTGGCCTGACCGACGATGACGTTGAAGCCGTTGTCGCGCAGGTTCAGGCCCTGGGCCGGCCCCTGCACCCCGTAGCCGATGATCGCGATGACTTCCTTCTTCAGGACTTTGCGCGCCCTGGCAATCGGGAATTCCTTACGCGTGACGACAGTCTCGACAGTTCCGCCAAAATTGATCTGAGCCATGATGGTTTTTCCAGGTTCGGCGTAGTCAGCACGCCGGTTCAGTTGTTGATTTGGTTGCCGCTTTAACGACCCGGCCCGTAGCTCAAGGGTCTCGACGCCCACCGAAACACCTCACCAAAGCCGCGCCGCTGCTGCAGATTGAAGGGGGCATCCTACTTTCGCGAGAAGCGCAGTCAAGCCGCAAGCAGGGCCCGACCGATCAGCGGGCGCCCCTGTCGGCGCGTTCTCCGATCACGCCGCGCATCGACAGCCACGCCAGCAGCCCGAGACCGGGAAGTGCGCAGCCAGCAGCCAGCACGAAGAACACCGACCAGCTGGTCGCCTGCGCGATCGCACCCGCCGACGAAGCGAGCCATGTGCGCGCCAACGCGGCGAGCGAACTGAGCAAGGCGTATTGCGTCGCTGTGTACGCAACGCTGCACAGACTGCTCAGATAGGCCACGAACGCCGAGGTACCCATACCGATGGCGAGGTTCTCGACACCGATCGTCAGCGCCAGCATCGCCATGCTGTGACCGACCTGGGCCTGAACCGCGAACAACAGGATCGACACCATCTGGAAGATCCCGCAGATCCACAGGCTGCGGGTCAGCCCCACCGCACCCATCAGCGCCCCGCCTGCCAGCGAACCGACGATGGTTGCGACAAAACCGAAGGTCTTGACCACCGCCGCGATCTCGAGCTTGCTGAAGCCGATCTCGATCAGGAACGGATTCGTCATCACCCCGGCCATCGCGTCACCGAGTTTGAAGAGCACGACGAACGACAACAGGGCCAGCCAGGCAGGACGCCGCGCGAAGTCGGCGAACGGATCGACGACAGCCTCACGAAACCACAGTGACATCGCCGCCAGCCCGCGCGTATCTGCACTGGCCGCCGATATCGCCGCCTGCGACGCGGGCTCAGGCGACGCCAACACCGCGCCTGCGCCGACCGCCACCAGCGCGGCCATCACTGCGTAGACGACGGCCCAGGAAAAGCTGGTAGCCAGCACCAGGGCTCCAGCCCCCGCCACCAACATGCCGACGCGGTAGCCGAGCACGAAAGTTCCGGCTGCGGCGCCCTGGCTGCGCACTTCGAGCAGTTCAACGCGAAAGGCGTCGAGCACGATGTCCTGAGTCGCTGAAGCGGTAGCCACCGCAAGAGCCCACAGCGCGGTGCGGGTGGCATCACCTACCGGATCGCTGGCGCCCAGGCCGACCAACGCCAGAGCCAGCGCGGCCTGCGAGAGCAGAGCCCACGACCGGCGCCGCCCCAGCAAGCGCGTCAGCAACGGAATGGCGGTACGGTCGACGATCGGAGCCCACGCGAACTTCAGCGAATAGGGCGTGGCCACCGCCGCGAACAGGCCGATGGTCGACTTGTCGATGCCGAGCTCGGCCAGGCGCAGACTCAGCGTCGAAGCTGTCAGGGCCAGCGGCAGACCGCTCGAGAACCCGAGCAGCGCGACCGTCGCGATGCGACGGTCGGCGTACACTGCCAGCGCCTCGCGCCACCCTGCGTGCCCGTCCGTCTTGCGCATCCCATCCACCACTGAGCCGCCATACTAGACGACAGAGTCGTCGCGCGCATCCGGTCAGGTCAGCGTTTGTTGCCCCAGGTGTCGAAGTAAGTGAACTCGCGCGACGGAATGCGCTGGGCCGGCTTGAAGTCTTCACCGGTGAAATAGGCCACCGGCAGCAGCGCCGCCTGCGTGACGCTGTCCGGTATTTCCAGGATCTCTGCCGCCTCTTTCTCGAAGAACAGGTGGATCGTGGTCCACGCAGCACCGATCCCTCGCGCCCTCGCTGCGAGCATGAACGACCACACCGCCGGCAGTATCGAACCGTAAGCCGAAGCCTGCGCGAACTGCGGAGCTTTCTCGACGCGGCCTTCGATACACGGAATCAGAAACAGTGGCGCCTGCTCCATCGTCTGAACGAGGTGCAGCGAAGAAACCAGTCCTCTGGGCCGCTGCTGGGTGCGAAGATCGTCGTCAGGCCTGACCGGCTGCGGCATCTGAGCGTAGATCTCAACTCCCTTGCGGTAGAGGTCGGCGAGCTTTTTCTTCTTGTCGGCGTCGGTGACGACCAGGAAAGACCATCCCTGCTGATTGGAACCGGTGGGCGCCTGGATCGCGATTTCGATGCACTGCTGAATCACGTCGAGCGGCACCGGTCGCGAGTAGTCGAGGCGCTTGCGCACCGAGCGGGTGGAAGTCAGGAGTTTGTCGGCGGCAGCGATATCCATGTCTTTCTCCGTGCCGCGATGCTTACGCGGCCTGAGCGAACGTTACGCAAGGCGGCTGCATAACAGCGTCCCGTCGACCATGCCAGCCAACCGCCGAAGCCTGCCCGCTGCCGGATCCCGTGTGGCCGCCGAATCGGCCCGCTGCTAGGCTCGCCCCATGCAGACGAGTCGCATCGTAGTGTGCAAGGCGGACTCTCTGCGCGAGAAACAAACCGTCAAGTTCGCGTTCGGCGCCGGCAAGGAGCGCAAGGAAGGCTTCGTAGTAGCGCTGGCCGGAAACCTGTACGCGTATCGCAACGAGTGCCGGCACATCCCGATGACGATGGACTGGGTGGAGAATCGCTTCCTGTCCAGGGACCACCGCCACATCCAGTGCGCGACGCACGGCGCCCTCTACGAAATCGCCGGCGGGCTTTGCGTGTCTGGACCTCCGACCGGACAGCACCTGCACGCGCTGCCGGTCAGCATAGAAAACGGCGAAGTCGTCGTTACGATAGGAGACGGCCAGGACCAGGATTGAAGACAGAGCACCGCGCCGCGTAATCAAGCCAGCGGGCACGCCATTACGATCGCCTGACCTACTGCCAGCCTGAGCACCAAAAGGGCGTCTGTGGCCGTCACCAAACCGCTGAAGTTCACGTCGCAGACATACTTGGCGCAGGTGCCTCCGCCTACCGCGGTCCTGAGCGCCAGCAGAGCGTCGGTACTGGTGATCTGCCCGTCGTCGTTCACATCCCCGCAGGCGGGCACGTGCAGGGGATTCCAACCGACGTCGTCAAGCAGCGCGGCGGTGAGGCGCAGATCGCGAATCGCACCGGTCGCGAACGGCTCCATCAATTCGTTGGGAGACAGCGTAGTGCTGAAATGCGAAGTCGAGGAACCGCTCTCGATAGGCTTTGGCGCGTACATCTCAACACGCCCGTCGGCCTGACGCCCCAGCGTCAGGATGCTGCTGGCCGCCTTTACCGCCGGACCGAACCAGAACAGATTGCCGGTGTCGGTCATCGAGAGGAGTCGTTGCGCGTTGGTCATCGCCGACAGAGCCTTGGGACTCAACTTCGGGTCTTCGAGCCAGACCATGTAGGCATCGTCCGAACCGTTGAACTTTCCCCCCGTCGCATCCGTCATGAGATCCAGAAATCCGAGGCCATGCGCGATCTCGTGCAGCACCACACTCAGGAAATCGATATTAAAACCGCGATTGCCGTCCAGGCCGTAGTAGAAGCCGATGTCGCCGAGAACCACCGGACCGTCCACGTCGCTGCTGAACTGAGCTCGGACCTCGGCCGTGCCGCCGGGAACTCCGACGTCGTTCCAGTCCACACCGCCCTGCTGATTCGCGACGGCGGCGACGTACCAGGTGTTGGCACGCTCCGCGTTGGCAAAATTAAGGTGCACGGTAGTAGGCCCCGCGCCGCCGAGCTGGGCCCGTGTCGCATCGCCGGGTAGCGGATCGAAGCTCGCACCGATGATGACCGGAACGGTACCGGCCAGGCGCAGCCCCCATGCATCGGCCGCGTACTGGAAGGCGATCAGACGCTGCGCTCCCAGCGTGGTGCCGGAGTTTCCACCCACCGGCGCGACCGGCGTGGGGTCGTTGAACCCCTCTCCGGGGCCGTCCAGATTCGAGACCGTGATCGTCACGGCCTGGCAGGGGCGCACCCACAGCATCAGCAGCAGGACCAGAAACAACACCGACGGCGCAAGGCGCGCCGCGGCCCGACATTTCCTACTGAAGGTCGACGTATTCATGGCTGTTCACGGACGATAGCAGAGCCACGCTCCCCGAACATGACTTAAGCGCAACTTTTGCCACCCGCGACGCCCTGCCCTCGCCGCGCCCGGTTGCTTGCCGGGCCGCGCTGGCCGTGACAGGTACGCGGGCACCGACGACCGTCGACCGGAAAGACAAGGAGTCCAGATGAAGCTCGAACATACCAAGTACGAAGTTGAGGGCGGCGTCGCGCTCGTGACGCTCAACCGCCCCGACCGCATGAACGCCTTCACCAACACGATGATGGAGGAGTTGCTGGAGATCCTGGCCGCTGCCAGTCGCGACGACGCGGTGCGCGCCGTGGTGGTCACGGGGGCAGGCAGTGCTTTTTGCGCCGGCGCCGACCTCGGCGGCGGCGGCAAGACTTTTGATTCAACGCTCACTGGCAAGGAAGCAGGACTCAGCGACCACCGCGACGGAGGCGGCCGCGTCACACTGGAAATTTTCTCGTGCCGCAAACCGGTGATCGCGGCCATCAACGGCTCCGCGGTCGGCGTGGGCATAACGATGACGCTGCCTATGGATATCCGCGTGGTCAGCCGCGACGCCAAGATCGGCTTCGTCTTCGCGCGGCGCGGCATCGTGCCCGAAGCCTGCTCGTCCTGGTTCCTGCCGCGCATCGTCGGCATCGCCAAGGCGACGGAATGGTGCCTCACTGGACGCGTCTTTCGCGCCGCCGAGGAGGCCGCGTCGGGGCTTTTCAACCACGTCGTGGAACCGGATCAGGTACTCCCCAAGGCAATGGAGATCGCACGGGAAATAGCCGACAACACCAGCGCGGTGTCGGTGGCGCTGTCGCGCGCTTTGCTGTGGCACGGGCTCGGCTCTCCGGACCCCCAGCACGCGCACTTGATCGATTCCAAGTGCATCTTCTGGACGGGACGCGGCGCCGACGCTTACGAAGGCGTACAGAGCTTCCTCGAAAAACGCCCGGCGAAGTTCACGATGAGCGCGTGGAGCGACATGCCCGAGTTCTACCCGTGGTGGACCGAGCCCAAGGTCTGAGCGCCCGGCGGCGCTCAGTGCAAAAAAAGCCCGCCGCTCAGAGAGTCGCCGAAGTCGGACGACACTCGCCGTAATCGGCGATCTCGCGCAGCCAACGGTAGGAATAGATGCCGGTATCGTGACCGTCGGCCCACCGCAGACGGATTGCGTAGCGGCCGACGCGCTCGTCGCCGGTCAGCCGCGGCTCGTCGGCCTCGACAAAACTGGCCTGCGAAGCGTGGCCCTGGCACACGGCGCAGGGACACCAGCCGCGAAGGCCCGCATACGAATACTCGGTGACCACGCCGTCGCTCCAACTGATGCGCGCGACCGCCGCTGCGTCGTCGCGATCGACGGCAACAGGCTCGGCCCCGTAAAGATCCGCGCGCACCCCGCCCACTGCCTCTTCGACGGCTCTGGCCAGGGCCATGTAAGCGCGACTCACCGGATGCCCCGGGTCGGCGGCCGTTATCGGCTTGCCGGCATCGCCGGTCTCACGCACGCGCACGTCGAGCGGGAACTGCGCCAGTACCGGCGCGCCGATGGTGCGTGATATCTCCTCGGCCGTGTGTATTCCGAAAAGGTCGTCCTTGGTGCCGCAGTTCGGGCACTGATAGCCGGCCATGTTGACGACGACGCCGAGAATCGGCGTGCTGACCCGGCGGAACATCGCCGCACCGCGCGTGACATCCGCCAGCGCGACATCCTGGGGTGTAGTGACGACGATACCGCCGTCGAGCGGAATTTCCTGGGCCAGCGTAAGCGGAATGTCGCCGGTTCCGGGAGGAAGGTCGACAATCAGGTAGTCGAGTTCGCCCCACGCCACCCCGCGCAGGAATTGCTTGGTTGCGCTCATCGCCATCGGACCGCGCCACACCACCGGCGCCTGATCGTCGAGGAAGAACCCCATCGACATCAGCCTTACACCGCACGATTCGACGGGGTCGATGAGCCGCGTTTCGGCGTCCGGGTGGGGCAACTCCGAAACGCCGAACAAGATCGGGATGCTCGGACCGTAGATGTCGACGTCGGCGAGTCCGACGCGATGCCCCAAGGTTGCCAGCGCCACCGCCAGGTTGGCGGCCACCGTCGACTTGCCGACGCCACCTTTGGCGCTGGACACCGCAACGATGCGGCGCACTCCTTCAAGCCTGGAAGGACCCGAAACTCCGGAACCAGGGGCGATCTCAGGCATGTCCAGCCTCCGCGTTTACGCCGAGAATCCGCGACAGGTTCTCGGCAATTTCCAAAAAGAGGCGGCCCAGGTCGCTGTCGGGATCGGTCGCCACGACCGGCGCACCGGCGTCGCCGGCCTCGCGCAGCGTGCGTACCAACGGGATCGCGCCGAGCAACGCCAGGCCGAAACGGTTTGCGACCCTGGCCGCGCCGCCGTCCCCGAACAGATGAGTCTGGGTTCCGCAACCAGTGCAGACGTGGAAGCTCATGTTCTCGAGCACGCCCAGGACCGGGACCTCGGCCTGCTGGAACATCTTCACTCCGCGCTCGACGTCGGCGAGCGCGACGTCCTGCGGCGTCGTCACGATCACCCCGCCGTCCATCGCCAGGGTCTGGGTCAGCGTCAATTGCACATCGCCGGTGCCTGGAGGCAGGTCGAGAACCAGAACGTCGAGTTCTCCCCACGCCACGTCGTTCAGGAACTGCGAAAGCGCCTTGGTAAGCATCGGGCCGCGCCAGATGAGAGGCGATCCTTCGCCTATGAAGAAGCCCATCGAAACGAGTTTCACGCCGTAGCGCTCCACCGGGACGAGCCGCCCCTCGGCGTCGCTGGCTACCGTGACGTCCGCAGGAACACCGAACAGCAGCGGAACACTCGGGCCGTAGATATCCGCGTCGAGCAGACCGACCCTGAGCCCCAGTCGAGCCAGCGCCACGGCCAGATGAGCCGCTACCGTCGACTTTCCCACACCGCCCTTGCCGCTGGCCACAGCCAGGACACGAGCCACTCCCGGCAGACCGTTGGGACCTCGTCCCGTAGCCTTGGCCAATTGCCTTGCCTGGGCTCCGCGATCGAGCGCCGGCCGTTCAACGATGATGTCGCCGGGCGGCAAACCTTCGATCCGTGCCAGAACAGCCTCTACCCCTGCCACGATCTGCCTGACCACGTCCGGGTTTTCCGTGAGGATGCTCAGTCGCACCTCGCAACGTTTCGGATCGATCGAAATGCCTTTGACCAGGCCGAACGATACGATATCGCGGGTGAACCCGGGGTACTTGACGGACTTCAGGAGTTCTCGAATGTCATTCTCGGTCATAGGGGCGGTACGATTTGCCACAACTCTTGGCTTTGCAAAGCTACTGCTGTTTCCAAACGTTCAGGAATCTGTAATGCTTCGAAAGGGGCGCAGGGGATGCTTGGGATCTTCTGATGTCAAGTGTTCCAAAACGTATCGCTGCCAGGGGGGCTCGCGTCGTTCAGGATAAACTTCCTTGAATCTTGACGCCCTCGCAACATAGGGGCTAACGTTCGGCGTGACTTATTCGCCCGACGTCACCACGACGAGACTAAGGACAGGGATAGTAGGATGATGGGATTGCCACGCTTCTTCCGAACCTCGGCTATCGGTCTTTCACTGCTCGCACTGACAGCGTCGACCCCAGCGTCGGCGGATTGTCCGCCGGGCAGTGGCGAACAGTTCCCGTTCCTCTCGGATCAGGAATTCGTCTGCCTGCGGACCACCTTCCAGGCCACGATGGACTACTTCAACACCTTCGTTGACGCGCGACAGGACTGCTTCTACAAAGAGATCAAGGGGAAAGTGAAGTCGGGCCAGCTCGACTGCCTCTTCCCCGTGTCGAACGATCAACCGGGAACGACCGGCGACAAAGACACGGACCGCCGCCTGCGCGCAGCCGAAGCCCGCATGACCAAGCGGATTCTCACCCACTGCACCAACGTCAATCTTGCCAACCTCGGCTACCCGGGGTTCTGCCCGGACCCGAACGGGGCGCCTTACGAGGCCTTCGACCACAACCTCTGCCTGCTCGGGCGGGCCAAGAAACTGGGAACATTCCTGCTCGACACCGAACACCCGCCCTTCCCCGGTTACCTCAGCGGGGATGAGCAGACCTGCCAGGACACCGTGGCAAGACACTCGGCCAACATGACCCGATCGGAGTTCGAGTGGCGCGGTCGCTGCCTGCTTCGCCAGGCGGTGCGGGCCCTGGACCTTCCGCCGGACGTCGATTGCCGCCGCGAAGTCGATCCCCAAAACCCCGGGACAAATCACGGCTACACCGACGAGCGTCTCATCGAGGCTCACAACTTCCTGCTGCGGGGCATCCCCAACGCGTGCCCTGCGGTCAACGTCGGGAATCTCGGATTCCCGCATCGTTGCGAGTTCCCCGACAACAGTTCGGTATTCCCCTTGCCGGCGCTGGTGGAGTGCATGTTCAACTTCCACCACCACGACGTATTCCGTTTCATCGACCTGCTCTTCCCGTGCAGCAGCAAGTGCGGCAACGGCGTCATCAACCTGGAAGAGGAATGCGACGATGGCGACAACGACTACACTCGCGGCGATTTCTGCCGGAAGGACTGCAGCATCATCCCCTGCGGTGACGTCAACGACGACGGCGTCAGGAACGCGACCGATGCGCTCTTCGTGCTGCGCGCGTCAGTGGGTCTGGAGAGTTGCTCACTGCTGATCTGCGACATCAACGGAGACCTCAAGATCCGCGCCTCCGACGCTCTGCGACTCCTGCAGTACGCGGTAGGTCTGCCTGTAGCGCTCCAGTGCCCCGACGTCAGCGTCACCTGCGGCAACGGGTACCTGGAAGTCAAGGAAACCTGCGACGACGGCGATACGTCATACAACAACGGTCAGTACTGCAATTCGGCCTGCCTGCTGGTGTCCTGCGGAGACACCGACGACAGCGGAACGGTGAACGTCCTGGACGCGCAGTACGTCCTCAACACCAGCGTCGGCAACCGGACCTGCGACGTGTCGATCTGTGACGTCACCGGCAACGGGCTGATCAACTCAACCGACGCATTGCGCGTGTTGATGTACAGCGTCGGACTGCCTGTCGCGCTCAAGTGTCCTGCTCCTCCCGAGACGCCTCCGGCGCCTCCGATCGAGTAGCTCCACTCTAAATGGCTCGGCTCCAAGGGGCGTCTTCCGAAAGGGAGGCGCCCCTTTTTTCTGCGTCGATTTGACGTGCCGCCGTCCTTCTTCAATCTTCGGCCTCCGCATCATCGGCACCGTCGCGCGCAAGGCATCGCGGCAAGGAGAAAAGCGCATGGACCTGGGTTTGAAAGGCAAGGTGGCTCTGATCACGGGCGGCGCCTCCGGCCTCGGAAAGGCAACGGCCGCACAGATGGCCGCGGAAGGCGCGCGGCTGATGATCGCCGACGTCAATGAAGATACCCTCCGCGCCGCCCGAGCCGAGCTCGCCGAAGCGGGAGCCGAAGTAGAGGCCGTGCGGCTCGACGTGCGCGACATTGCAAACTGCCGAGCCGCGGTCAGGGAAACCCTCGGCCGCTTCGGAGGACTGGACATTCTGGTCAACTCCGCCGGGATTGGCGGCCCATCGACGTTTTTCGCTCAGACCGACCCGGACCAGTGGGACGAGCTGATCGCGATCAACTTCCTCGGCGTGATCAACTGCTGTCACGCCGTCACCGCTCACATGATCGAGCGCGGCTACGGCAAGATCGTTTCGATCGCCTCGGAAGCCGGCAAGGCCAACGAGAAACGCATGGTTGTCTACGGTGCCACAAAGGGCGGGGTCATCTCACTCACGCGAGGTCTGGCCGCCGAACTCGGCCGCTACTCGATCAACGTCAACGCAGTGTGCCCCGGCGTCACACGTACGCCGATGACGGCCTACATCGATGACGAGATGGAGAAGCAGGCCTCCAAGTTCTATCCGCTGGGCCGTCTCGGCCAACCCGAGGACATCGCCCCGCTGATTACTTTCCTGGCTTCCGATCGGGCCTCGTGGATAACCGGCCAGGCCGTCAGCGCCAGCGGCGGCTTCGGGCGCAGCTGACCACCCGACCTGCACAGAGACCTGCTTGCGCAGTCTGTTTGGGAAAATCCAGGCAGGCCTTCAAGGAAGAACTAATCGCGATGGGTCGGGGCCGGGCGCGCTTCGCGGCCGCGGGTACGCGGAGAGCCGCCAAGAATCTGGTCGACGAAAAGCCGCGCGGCGCGCATGTAACGTTCGCGTTCGGCCTTTGAGAGACCCGGGTTCTCGGCCTCCAGCCCGACGCGAAATTTCTCGAGTTGCTGGTCGAGCAACAGGCGCAGAAGAGAATAGTCAAGGTCCGGCGAATCCTGCATCACGCCTCTTATACCCACGCGTACGCTGCCGACAAAAGAGCGCCCTTCAGGAGGCGCGGCGCAGCAGCAGAGACAGGAAGAAGCCGGCCACGGCCACCAGCACGATGGCGCCGCCGGCGGGGATGTCGAAGGTGTAGGAACCTACCAGTCCGAGGATTCCCGAGCCCGCTCCAAGACCCATCGACACGGCGACCTGGCGGCGAAAATCCAGTGTCCACAGCGCCGCCGTCGCGGCCGGCACCACCAGCAAGGCCTCGATCAGCAACACCCCGACCACGCGGATGCCGGCCACCACCGTGATCGCCAGCACCACCAGCAACAGCGCATTCATCGCATCCACCGGTCGGCCGTAAGCCCGCGCCACTTCTTCGTCGAAAGCGATGAAGAGCAGTTCGCGGAACACCGTCAGGACGACTCCACCGAGAACCACTGAAAGCACACACAGTCCGATCAGTTCGCCCCCGGAAATCGCCAGCACGCTGCCGAACAGGTACGCGAACAGTTCCTGCTGAAACCCGTGCCGCATACTGAGCAGCACTAGGCCAAGTGCCATCGCACCGGAAAAGAAAACGCCGATCACGGCATCCTCCGAAAGCCGGCGGTCGCGGCCTACCCAGAACATCCCGAGCGCGACCAGGATCGCGAACGCCGCCGCTGTCAGACCCGGACTCCACCCCGCAAGCAGCGCGATGGCTACGCCGCCCACCGCCGAATGCGAAATTCCAACTCCGATGAACGCGAGACGGCGCAGAACCACAAAAAAACCGAGCAGGCCGCACAACAGACCAACGACCACCGCGGCTACGAGCGCCCGCTGAAAAAATACGTACTCGAGCATCAGACTGCGCCGCCGGCCCGATCGTGATGGGCAATTTCGCCAGCCAGAAAATCAAACTCGCACGAATACGCTTCACGCAGCGCGTGACTGTGAACGACGTGCTGAGGATCACCGTGAACGTGCATCATACGGTTGATGCAGATCAGTTCGCTGGCCTGGCCGGCCAGAGCCAGGAGGTCGTGGGACACGCAGACGATGGTGAGATCGAGCTCGTGCTGAAGGCGGCGCAGCAAATTGTAGAACTCGAGTTCCGCCGGCAGGTCGAGGCCCACTGTGGGTTCATCGAGTACCAGCAGACGCGTGCCTGAACACAGGGCCTGGGCGAGCAACGCACGGCGCATCTCACCGCCCGAAAGGCGACCTATGGGACGCTCGGCAAGACTTTCGATGCCGACCAGTTCGAGGCCCCGGCGCACCTCCTCCCAATCGTGACGGCTCAGGATACGCGTCCGGCCCTTGCAGCACAGCCTGCCCATCATCACCACGTCCGCCACGCTGGCCGGGAAAGTACGCGGGATCGTCTCGCGCTGAGGAACGTAACCGATCACGTGGGCCTCCGCGCCGTGGCGGCCCGGCGGCCTCCCCAGCACTTCGATGCGACCGCCGCTGATCGTTACCAGCCCGAGCATGGCCCGCAGCAACGTGGTCTTACCGGCACCGTTGGGCCCGATCACGCCGAGAAAGGAACCTTGGCGAACCCGAAACGAGATGTCCTCGAGAACCAGGCGGCCATCTAGTTCCACCCTCATCTTCTCGAAGATCACCGCGTCCATCAGGTTTCTTTTCCGCCGTCGATAAGATGCCGGCTTGCACCGGCGCGCGAGACTATGGGGGTTGCGCCTTCGCCTGGCAAGCATCGGGCAGCAGCAAGGTTGGCCGCATCGACCACGGTCAGCTACAAGGCTACGTCATGGGTCGAAAGGCACGCGACAAGAAAGATCGGCCACGGTTTGCAGACGGCGGAGCGCAGCCTGGGCCTGCTGCACATGACGGCGCGGCGGCGGCCCCACGGCCGCGCATCGGCGTCGCACTGCCGGAAAGATCGGGACTCTGGGCGATCGCGCTCGCGGTCTTCGTCACCGCTTGTTACCTGAACGCCCTCGACACGCCCTTCCTCCTCGACGACCCGATCAACATCGCCAAGAATCCGATCATCCAGCGGCCCCTGTCTCTGATGGCTCTGTTGCTGGACCAGCGCGCAGTAGTCACCGCGTCACTGCGTATCAACTACGCATCCAGCGCGTTGGCCGTCGCCTCCTATCACCTGCTCAACCTCGGTGCGCACATCGTTACCGGCTGGCTGATGTTCGCGCTCGCCTACTTGACGTTGCGGCTGCCTGTGTTCGAAGCACGCTACGCACGGGCAGCCGAACCGTTGGCGGCAACGATCGCGGCGGTTTTTCTGCTGCACCCGGTGCAGACCGAGAGCGTCACCTACATCATTCAACGCTCGGAAATTTTCGCCGCTGCCGCGCTGCTGGCGACCTTGCTCGCATTCATCACCATCGACCCGAACAACAACCGGCGCCTCCGCCCCCTCGCCTTCTTCACTGCGGCCTGTGTCTTCGGCGCTTACAGCAAACCCTCGTTCGCGGTCGTACCGGCGCTGCTGTTGATCTACGACCTGTGCTTTCTGTCGCGCGGCCGCATCGAAGAAATCAGAGGACGGTGGCCGGCCTATGCGATCGCGGCGGCGGCGGCGGCCTGGACCTTCATATTGTCGGCAAACTCGGGAAGTTTCGGAGATCGCACCGCAGGCTTTTCGATCGAAGGCATCGCCCCCTGGCAATACACCCGCGCTCAATTCGGCGTCGTGCTCACGTACCTGCGCCTCGTCCTGTGGCCCGACTCGCTGTGCTTCGACTGCGGCTACAGGGGAGCGTGGCCGGTACTTACCTCCGCTCTTGGAGACGGCGCGGTGGTGCCCGCCGCCATCCTCGGTTTGCTCTCAGTTGCCGCGCTCGGGCTTTGGCGTCGTTACCCGCTGGCAACATTTGCGGTGATGGGCAGCGCCGTCGCGCTGGCTCCCACTTCAACCTTCGTGCCGCTGGCGGATTTCTACGTCGAGCATCGCATGTACCTGCCGATCGGGTTCATGGCTTTGTCGCTGGTGCCCGCGGTATTCGACGCCGCCGCCGCGCTGTCGCGACGCTTTGGACTCTCGGCCGGCACGCTGCGCGCGGTACGCCGCGCGTCGGCCGCCGTTGTGCTGGCACTGCTCGCCCTGCTCACCGTGGCTCGCAATCAGGTATTCGCCGATCCTCTGCGACTGCTTCTCGATACGGTGGCGAAAGCGCCGCAAAACGAAAGGGCCCAGTACAACCTCGCCAACGAGTACAAGCGCCGCGGGGAACAGGACAAAGCCATGGAACGCTACAAGGAAGCGATCCGGCTCGCGCCGCACGTGGCGCGCTCCTACATGAACCTCGGCGCGATCTACCTCGAGCAACAGCGCAACGAGGAAGCGATGCAGATCTTCCTGGCCGGCAGCCAGAACGTTCCGCGCATGGCGATGACCCACCGCAATCTCGCGGTGGCCTACGCGAGACTCGGGCGCCACGCCGAAGCGCTGGCGGCAGCCCAGCGCTCGCTCACCGTCGAGCCCGACAACGTCAACGGCCACAACCTGGCAGCGCAAGCGCTGGAAAAACTGGGGCGCCGCCAGGAAGCCGCCGCCGAGTACGAGAAGGTGCTTGAGTTGGAACCCGGACAGGCCGACGCGAAGAAACGCCTCGAACAACTACAGACGAACTGACCGCTGACGAGTGCGATCCGCTGGAGCGATAAGTCCCGGGGCTGCCTGTTCCGAATGGTTCAGGTGCAGGGCGGACGCGGCGCCTGCGGATACGAGCAACCCGAGATACCGCCACGATTCTCGCGGCTCGCCGCGCGTGGGTCTTTATGGCCGGACTGACCCGAGCGCCCGCGCAAAGCCGTGCGCGTTGAACAGCATCAGGTTCCGGTAACTACCACGGTCGACGCTGCCGAGATCTCCAAGCGGATCCACCAGCACCACGGCAGCGCCAATCTCCGAAGCCACCGTGCGCGCCAGCCTCGGGTCCATCTGCGGTTCGATAAGAATCGCCCGAATCCCCGACGCGCGCGCAGCATCGAGCAAGGCAGCCAGTGCGCCGGCACCAGGCTCGGTACCACCGCCTTCCTCGACCACACCGACGGGATGCAGATCGAAACGCGCGCCGAACCAGCTCCAGGCCGGATGGAAGGCCAGGAAGCCGCGCGCCGGAGCATCTGCGAGAATCGCGCGAATGTCTTCTTCCAGATTCGTGAGTCCGTCGGCCACGCGGCGCGCGGATGCTTCGTATTGCGGCGCGCCTGGTTTATCGATCGCCGACAGTGCGCGTACCAGCGAAGGAAGCGCACGGTCACGTCCCCAGACCGGGTCCAGCCACACGTGCGGATCTTCGCTCGCGGAGGCAGCGACGCCGTCGTCGAGAAGATGTACGACTACAGCAGCAGGTTTCTTGCCGACCAGAAGCTTGTCCAGCCAGCCGTCGAGTTCGCCGCCGATCGACACCAACAGATCCGCGCCGGCGATGCGCATCAGATCCGACGGCGCTGGTTCATAGGCGTGAACACTGGTGGCACCGGTGACCAGGCTGCTCGCTTCTACGTGATCGCCGCCCAGATCCTGCACCAGCATCGCCAGCGGAGCGATGGTTGTGACCACCGACAACTTTGCGGCCGAAGCGCTTTGTACCGGCGCGGCAAACGCCACGGCAAGACCGACCAGCCAGGTGCAGACGCGCGCCAGTCGCGACACGGAACGCAACTTAGCTGAGGTGGGAATGACGGGTTCCATGACCATGACGGCCGACGCTATACGACACGCGCCGCGTTGCCGAGCGCACTGGTCCGTCAAGAGCACGTTCAAGGCAAAGTGAAATCCACCTCTACCCGCATCTGCTCGGGACCGAGGAACACCCCCGTTTCCTGCTCAACCTCGGCGCTGCGCCCGGCACGTACGACGTAGTCTCCCTGCGGAAGCAGATGCCGAAACGAGTAACTCCCGTCGGCGCGTGTCCTTCGCCGTTGCCAGCGCTGCTCGGCGACGCCGCGCACGCGCACACGCACACCCGCCGCCGCCGCTCCGGCTTCGCTCACAACGCCCTTGATCCTGGCCAGCGGCGTCGAGTGCAATGCTGCGGCCGCGTCCAGATCGAAGCCGCCCTTGGTGCCGGCATACGAGTGATTGCCGAGGTCATCGACGAGATTTCCGGCATCGGTGATGCGAATCGCCGTCACGTAGTCGAGCCCCACGGCGGCGATATCGAAACGGTCGCCGCCGCCTTCCGGTGACAGCGGATCGATTCCGTTGCTGGAATTGGCATAGACCGGCTCGCGACCCGCCAACCCTTCTCCGGTCTGCGCGTCGTATGGAAAGGCTTTCCATGTCTTGCCGTCACGACTGACTTCGACGAAGGCGAATTCGGTGAACAGCTGGCCGTCGGCATTGCCGGCGTGAAAAGCATTCTCGTAGATCACCAGATCGTCACCTTCCGCGTCGACCACCGCGTTGTCGGCGAATCGCACCTCGATAACTCCGCCGTTGCCGAGCGAAACCACGTCGAGAGATCCCTGCACGGCTCCACCTCCCTGCGGCGGCCCGAGTACGACGCGCGGAAGGTTGTCGGCACCGAAGCCCGCCGAAGTCCCAGGTTCGAAGCTGTGCACACGATCGAGCCACGGATCGCTCGCCGACGCCGACGCGAACGACGCCCCCGTCAGCAGGCAAACCGCGACCGCAGCGCCTAGTCTCGCACGCGCAGGCAGAGCACGATGTGCGGTCAGATCGTCGATGGCCGGCATATCAACCTCACGACGTCGGTGTCTCGCGCAGAGCGCGTGTCACCGGTGGTGGTGCGAACCTTGACGACGCCTTTGCCGGGTCTGCGTAAACCGGAACCGGTGCTTCTGAGCGGCACAGTGATCCCATCGCTGAAGAAGCAACGCGCATCGCTCAGCGGCACGGCGGCCTGAACCTCCGCAACTGTGGTCGTCAGCGCCGCATCGGCCGGTCTGGCCACGACCAGTTCGAACCCGGCCACTTGCGAAGGCGTGCAGGCGGGCAAGCGCGGGTCGACGACGTTGAAACAAAAGCCGAGCGAGAATGTGCAACTGTCGTTGACGACGCCGTCGGCGTCACACTCCGCTCCGTCCTCGCAGATAGCCGGTCCGTCATACTTGCCGCCACCCGCTGCCGCAGGCGGGATGCCGCAGAACTCGTGCGCACATTCCACGTCGTCGGCGCCGCGGCCCGGAACCAGGCGCGACACCGGAATGAGTCGGTGCAGACTGCGGTCATCGTCAGCCCCGCTGAAACTCGACGCCGCGAAGTCGATGCGGCCGCTGCCCGTGTGCACCGCTACGCCTCCACCGAACGCGGCGAAACCCGTTCCGCCATCCAGTCCCGTCACCAGCGCAGCACTCGCACCGGAGGACGCATCGACTGCGACCAAGGTGTCGTTGCCGGTGACGAGCACGTCGCCGTTTTCCGCGACTGCCAGATCGATGGAGCCGTGGTCGTAGGTGGGGCCGGACACGAGCCCGAGCGCGGCACCCGAAGAGTCGTAACGGCGGATCTGATTGTCGAAGGTCGCGCTGCGCGATTCAGCAACCAGCACATCGTTGCCGTCGATCGCCAGTCCGCCGGCATAGTCGAGACCGACGGCGAAGCTGCTCACCTGGGCCGGATCCGTATCGAGACGAATCGCCAGCACCGCGCCGCTGCCGCTGCCTGCCGCGTCGCTCACCAGCAGTTCGTTGCCGAGCCGCGCCAGGCTCGATGCGAACGGAATGGATCCGGAAGCAATCAGTTCGTGGCCGCCGACCGACACCGACATCGCCGAACTCGCCGACGCGATCGCGAACACCGTGTCGCCGCTGGTCGCACCGGCAAAATCGCCGCCGTTGTCGCTGACGTAGAGAACGTCGGCCGCCGCGTCGTAGTAACAGTCGCCGATCGCGTTGAGCCCGACGGCCACCGTTCGCTCTGTGCCGGAATCGCTGACGAACACGACGGCGCGAGTGCCCGCGCTCGGCGGATACGCGAGCATAGGCCCGACCCCGACGAAAACCCCGCCGCGGCCTTCGGCAACGCAACCTTCGGTGAACTGCGACAGAGTCTGTCGCGAGTAGATGTAACCGGCGGTCGGCAAAGTCGCGGCCACCGCGCCGGAATGGACAAACCCCGCAGCAAGCGCTGCGGCAACGATCTTCCTCATCGAGATGCTCCTCTCCGGCCCACGCCGGCGTGCTCATGGTGTCGGACTCACGAAGGAGAGGAAGACGCGCAACCTACGCTGATACGTGGTTGCCGCACGACGGGAAGAAGCTGCGCAAGATCCCGGTCGTTCCCCCGCCCTCGGGAGGCCTGACCCTGACGAACCTTGCCGGTATCCTGACTCGGGGATCGTCCTTCGGCCGCGCCTTCCCGAACCTCGCGGCCCAGTGGCATCGTGCGACCTTCGTCCCCCCTTACAGTTGCGGGGCAGTCGAGGCTTTCCACCTCGTTCCCGGTGGAAAAGCTTGAAGCCCCTCCATCGGTTCGCTGCGGCCACGTTAGGCGTCAGGAAGTGACGAGTCAAAGCCCATACAGCCCGTGCCACGCGCCCGCACAGCGACCGACTGCTCGGCGGACTGAGGTTTTGCCTTCACCGGGCCGGAAGGTATACGGGACGGCTGTCGCGCCCGGCGCTGAGGGCGTGATCCGAACGTCGAAGACCCAGGAACGAGGACGAAATCATGGATGGTGGAAAGCTAATCGCACGTGCGTTGAAGAAGGCCGGAGTCGACTGCATCTTCACGCTTCCGGGCGGACACGTGATGGCGATCTACGACGGCTGCCTGAACGAAGGCATCCGCATCGTCGATGTCCGCCACGAACAGGCTGCCGTCCATGCCGCCGACGCCTGGGCCAGGTTGCATCCGGGCCGCGTCGGAGTGGCCGTGTTGACGGCGGGACCCGGCGCCACCGACGGCGTCACCGGCATCGCCAACGCCTGGCGCGCCAACTCGCCTATCCTCGTGATCGGTGGCCAGGGTCCGCTGGTCAATCTTCGCCGCGGTTCCTTGCAGGAGATGGACCACATCTCGGTGATGCGGCCGATCACCAAGTGGGCCAACGCCTGCTACGCCGCCGATCGGCTCGGTGAGTTCGTCGAAGAAGCGATCCGCTATGCACTGTCGGGCAACCCCGGTCCTTCCTACCTCGAAGTTCCGATCGACGTGCTCGCCGGAGCGGTAGACCTTGAGAGTGCGTACTGCCCGCAGCCGATGAGTCCTCCGCGCGTGCGCCCCGAGGACCGCCTGGTGCGCGAAGCCCTCGCGCTGCTGAAGGCATCCAAGATGCCGATGGTGATGGCCGGCACCGGCGTCAAGTGGTCCAATGGAGCCGGCGCACTGAACCGCTTCCTGGCCGCCGCCAAGATGCCCTGCTACCTGAACGGCATGGGACGCGGCGCGGTGCCCCACGATTCGCCGTATTTCTTCAACCGCACACGTCGCGACTACATGGAAGCTTCCGACTGCGTGCTGCTGGCCGGGTCGCTTCTCGATTTCCGCATGCGTTTCGGCAAGTCGATTCCCGCCAGTGCCAAGATCATCCAGATGGACCTCGACGCGACGCTGATCGGCCAGAACCGCCGCGCCGACGTCGGCCTGGTCGGCGACATCGGCCTCATCTTCGAAACCATGATCGAGATGATGGAGCGCGACGGCATCAAACTTAACTACCAGAGCATCGTCGACGAATGGCGTGCCAAGGAGGTCGCCGAAGAAGCGACACTGGCCGGACAGCTCACGTCCGACGAGGTGCCCATCGATCCGCTGCGCATGTGCAAGGAGATCGCCGACTTCGTTACCGACGACATGATCCTGATCGGTGACGGCGGCGACATCGTCGCCAAGTCGGCCAAGGTAGTGCCGGTGCCGAAGAACGGACTGTGGATGGATCCCGGCCCGCTCGGCACCCTCGGCGTCGGTATGCCCTTCGCTCTCGCCGCGCAGATCGCGCACCCCGACAAACGCGTGCTGATCATCTACGGCGACGGAAGTTTCGGCCTGAACGGTTTCGAGTACGACACCGCGATCCGCCACAACCTGCCGATCGTCGGCATCGTCGGCAACGACGCGGCGTGGGGCCAGATGATGCGGCCGCAGGTCATGGTCTACGGACGCGAGCGCGTCGTGGCCACCGAGCTGTTCCCGACGCGTTACGACAAGGTGGTCGAAGCCATGGGCGGTTACGGCGAACTGGTGACGGAGCCGCACCAGATCCGTCCGGCCCTCGAGCGCGCCTACGCCAGCGGCAAGGCCGCGTGCATCAACGTGATGATCCGCAGGGACTTCGAGTACGGCGGCGGAATCTACATGTAAGCTGGCCGCAATTCGCGACCATGGGCCGCGCTCTGGCGAAAGCGGCCGGCGCACACGCAGGAAGTCCTCCGTGTCACGTTGTCGCGCATCTGAAAAATCCGGCATGAGGCGCGAGCCCGTCGTCTCCTGCTGCGGTCGACGACCAGGTCGGGCCGCGCCTCTTTCCCGGATACCGCAGGCACTGGCCGGGCTCTGTTCGGTCACTCACGTGCGGCTTCTTCTCCCTGGCTGCCGTCGCGTGAGCGCAGGCGCCGGACTGCTCGGGCTATCCGGCACCATACTCCGGGGCCGGCACTGCCGGCGATCCCTACCTGATCGCCACTCTCACCGGCTTGCAGTGCGCCAACAGCGCCCTGGACCGGTACTACATCCTGGTTAGCGACATCGACGCGACCGACACCGCGACATGGAACGGCGGCGCTGGCTTCACGCCGATCGGCCCGAGCGGCACTTCCAAGTTCATTGGTGGCTTCGACGGCATGGGCCATGCGATCTCGCATCTCTTCATCTACCGTCCCGACGCATCGGTCGGCCTGTTCGGAGAGACGAATTGGCAAACCCGCCACATAAGGAATGTCGGTCTCGCCGATGTCGACATCACCGGTGGATACATGACAGGTGGTCTGGCCGGAGTACTGGTGACTGCGGACCCCGTAGAGAACGTCTACGTGCAGGGCAAGGTCACCGGAGGTGCGGGTAATTCGGTAGTCGGCGGCCTGGCCAGCCAACGATCTCCCCTCCAAGATCCGCTTCGTACTCGGCGCCAACTATTCCGCGACCAACGATTCCTGCGAAGAACTGGCCGTCAAGCGGCCGCGGCGATGCGTGCCAAACTCAGCAATCCGGCCGCCGGGCGGCCGGACTACCGCCTGGTCGCCTACGAAGCCGGTCCGGGCGGATACCGGACGAAACGGCAGCATCCCGAAATAGACGAGTACTACGGCAAGTAGCTCGCAATGGGTGTCGCGGCACTCGACACCTGGCTCTATTCGAGCCGCGCTGGCTACCGCTACCAGAATTACCTCGGCTTCCAGTGCGGCGTGTGGTGGCCTCGCACACGATGCCGGAACAGGGAGGATTTCGTCCACACTCAGGCTGGCTTGCGCTCTCGCTTCGCAACCGCTTCGCGGCCGGAAGCGAGATGGTCTCCGCGACCGTCAATGCCGCCCCCAGCTACTCACGCAACGGCGCTCTGATTCCCCTCACGAGCTCATACGCGCTGCGCGACGAGCATGGCAACTACTCGGTATTCGTCATTTCACGCAAGCTCGACGGCCAGCACGACAGCACCAGTTTCGGCGACGGATATAGGCCGGTGACGCTGCACAAACTCGCGCACCCAGACGGCACCGCGGCCGACCCGCGCGAAAACAACATCGACCAGACCAGAATCGCGATCGTGTCTCACGAGATAGACCTCTCGGACTATTCACCCGATTTTCCGATCAACCGCAATACCGGAGGCTCCGATCGCGGCATGCCACCGGGAAGCGTGTATCTCTACACTTATTTCGCTTCCTGCCCCGCGGGAAGTAACTGCGGCGACAGTGGCGAATCGTGTACCGTGCTGCCCGACGGTTCAGCCTGCAACGACGGGCTCTACTGCACCAGCGGCGCCGCCTGTGCCGGCGGGAGGTGCACAGGCGGCGTCCCGCGCAACTGCGACGACGCCGACGTATGCACCGACGACTGGTGCAACGGCGTCACAGACGCTTGTGACCACGCCGGCAATACCGCACGCTGCAACGACGGCGACGTATGCACGCTCGGCGACACCTGCGCCGCCGGCACCTGTGTGCCCGGCTCCATGCCGGCAAACTGTGACGATTCCAATCCCTGTACCACCGACTCCTGCGACTCCGCCATCGGCTGTGTCAATGCCGGCATTCCGACCGAGGCCGGCCTGTGCTTCGCGCCGGGCGTCGCAAGTATAGTTATCCGCGACGTGACCGTGTCGCGCGCCGACCAGCTGACATGGAAATGGGCCAGAGGAGATGCGTTCGCTCAGGATATGCTCGGCAACCCCGATGTCGACACGACGTACGCGCTCTGCGTGTACGACACGAGTGCTTCCGTACCGGTGCTGGCCGCGTCCGTCGTCGTCGCGCCCTCGAAAACCTCATGGCGCAGCTATGCCCCCAACGGCTGGAGCTACAGCGACCGGGACGGCACCTATTTCGGGGTGCAACGGCTGCTGATCAAGCCCGGCGCGACCGGCCGCAGAAAGATCACGTTAACCGGCAGCGGGATCCGCCTGCCGCTGCCGGGACCGGCCGCCAGCGCCGCCTACTTCGACCAGGACCCGAGCGTCGTAGTGCAGTTGCTGAGCAGCGGCGGCCAGTGCTGGACGAGCGAGTTCATTCCCGACAGAACGTCGGCCAACACAGCCGCGTCGTTCAAGGCGACGGCGCGGTAATAAACAAAAGCCGCCCCGGGCTTACGATCGATCGGAGCCAGTTGGCGCACGCAGTTCCTACTCGCCGCGCCCGATCTTGCCGTGATCCCAACTCGAGATCTTCTCGGGATGGAAGACCAGCGCTACGCGCTTGCGCACGTAGCGGCGAAGACCGTCGCCGGCCTGTTCTTCGCTGAGCCCCTGGTATTTTTTCGCCGACATCACGGCGATGCGGTAGCAGAGTTCCTGATCGTCGATGATTTCGAAACGCCCGCGCATGAAGACGCCGCGCAGCTTGTCGTAATCCACGCCGTCTTCTACCAGCAGAGATCCCTTCGGGTTGCGCTGGGCGTTCAAGGCCTTCTGCGAGGTCTTGTAGGTGTGCATGTGCACGAGGCCTTCGATCACGTTGAACCACATCGGCACCAGATGCGGGTATCCGTCGTGATTGATGGTCCCCATGATGACGGTCTTGCTGCGCTCGACGAATTCACGCTGCTCTGCTTCGCTGAGTTCGATCCTGGAACGTACGTTGGCCATGGCTATTTCTCCGCTTGGGCGCCGGTCTCGCGCCGGGCACCGTCCATCTGTTGTTCCTGCGTGGGCGGCAGCGGCGCCGGCGCCACGACTCCCTCGGTTGCAGGCCCCCGGCGCAGCAGTTCTTCCACCGACGGATAGTCGTCGTCCGATTTCACCGGCGGCGCGTAGTCGCCCGAC
The DNA here is from genome assembly GCA_903893315.1 of uncultured bacterium. GTDB lineage: Bacteria > Desulfobacterota > Binatia > UBA1149 > CAITLU01 > CAITLU01. The sequence continues at coordinate 16,745 of CAITLU010000038.1, read as the reverse complement.
TTTTCTTCGTGCAGAGGGTCGAGCCGTTCCTCGTCGCTGTCGATTGTCTCGGCCTTGGACCCCGAAGCGCCCGGCTCGGGCATCGGCCAACGCGAGTCGAGCATCGGATCGGGAATCGACAGGCCGCTGTCGCCCTGCGGCGGCCGCCGACCGAACTCGTCGTACTTCGGTTGTTCGCCGCGTGCGCCGGTCGACGCAACCAGCACAACCGCCAGCGCGAGCGCAAACGACAGGCTAGCGGCGTTCACGCGGCGTCTGCTCTCTTTGCCGTTTCTCCACCATGCGCATCAACCACGATCGCGGCAGAAACCGCGCCGCGATCAACGACAGTTTGTTCTCCAGGCCCGGCACCACCAGACTCCTGCGACCCAGTCCTTCCAGCGTTTGCCTCACCACGTCTTCAACGCTCGACCAACGCGTCGACATTTCCCCGGCGACCTCCTGGAAGCCGGTCTTGGTGTCGCCCGGCGCCACCACCATCACGTCGACACCGCTGCCCTGCATCTCAATGGCCAGTGCTTCACCCCAATTGAGAAGGAAAGCCTTGGTTCCGCCGTACAGCGCATAGTACGGAACCGGTATCAGGCCGCCCATGGAAGAAACGATGATGACACCACCGCGTCCACGCTGTTTCATCGCCGGCATCAAGCGCGCGGTAAGTTCCACCGTGCTCTCGCAGTGCAGCCGGATCATGCTCGTGTGCGTTTCGAGTGTCTGCAGATCGAAGCGGCCGATCCAGCCGGTACCGGCGTTGGCTATCAGCAGCCCGATCTCGAGATCCGCAACCGCAGCCGCCAGCGAAGCAGATGCGCCGGCGGCCGCCAGATCCAGGACGATCACGCGGGTGGAAACGCGGAACCTGGCAGCGATCTCGGCCGCAACCTCGTCCAGAAGCGCGCGCCGCCGCGCAACCAGCACGACCGCGATACCACGTTCGGCCAACGCCAACGCGAAACCGCGGCCGATTCCGGAGGACGCGCCGGTAACCAGCGCCCAAGGTCCATAACGCTTCATCATGCGACGAAAATGGAGTCAGTGCTCCAATCCGGTTTCATCATGCCGTTCTCCATGTTGACGGCCGGTAGATAGTTGCGCAGGATGCGCACGCGGCCGAGCAGGCGGATGGTCGAGATGTCTTCGATCGAATCCTTGCCGTGGTTCTTCTGCAGTGAAGGAACGATCTTGTCCTGAAAGCTCTGCACGACATCGGCGTCGGAGGTGCCTTCGACCACCATCACCAGCGCCACCCTGCCGTCGATCTCGGCAACATACGATTCGCGTATCAATTGAGTGAAGACCGTGACCACCGTCGGCTCGTCGTGAATCTCGTCCTGGATCTGGCTCACGGTGACTCCGACTTTGAAGCGAATGATGTACAGGTGTGAGCAGGGACAGTGGCCGGTTCCTTCGGCCGACATGTCGACCTCCGCGAAGTAGCGCAGCAGGCCGTCGCGCTCCATGCGCACGCGCTTGCGGCTTACTGTTCGCACCGGAATGTCGTAAAGCTCACCCAGGCGGTTGTCGGACAGACGCGGGTTTCGGATCAGCGCCTTGGCGATCTCGGTTTCTCGGGAATCCAGCTTCCTCATCGACTTCCCCTTCTGGCCACATTCGTGGACTACTTGACCTACCTAGGCCGCTTTTGTCGGTAAGTCAACCCAAGTTAGGCCACCTGCGTAGTCCGATTGACATCTTTATGCGTATTCTCTAGGTTCCGGGGCCGCCCACTTGCGGTCCGCGTCCCGGCCCCTCGTCGACGAGACAACGGAAGGTATTGAGCATGCTAGAGCAAAGAGCCGGTCGACCCGGCGGGCTTTCCGAGCCCTTCGCCGAACGCGACGCCTGCGGCGTCGGCTTCGTCGTCAATGTCCGCGGCGAGCGTAGTCACGCCATCGTCGCCACCGGCATCGAGGTCCTCAAGCGCCTCGAGCATCGTGGAGCTTGCGGTTGCGATGCGGAAACCGGTGACGGCGCCGGAGTCATGCTGCAAGTCCCCCACGAATTGCTGAGTGAGCGTTGCGGGGAACTCGGCTTCACTCTTCCGGCCCGCGGTTGTTACGGGGTCGGCATGGTATTCCTGCCGCGCGCTCAGGCCGCCAAGGAATGGTCGCAGCGCTGTCTCAAGGAGGCCTGCCGCAATTCCGGGCTCAAGGTTCTGGGATGGCGCGACGTACCGCTCGTCACGGTCAATCCCGAAACCGGCCAGCGCTTCGTCGGCGAAGTCGCAGACAGAGCGCGGCCCGACATCGCTCAGGTCTTCGTCGTCCCGAACGAGGAGATTTCGGAACAGGACCTCGAAAGGCGCCTCTACACCGCCAGGCGCAGCGCCGAGCGCCGCGCCAGCGTGCAGGGCGACGAGATTGCCCGCTCGTTCTACCTGTGCAGCTTCTCGTGCCGCACCATCGTCTACAAGGGAATGCTCACCTCGGCTCAGCTCGACGGTTTCTATCCTGATCTCGTCGACCCGCTGATGAGCAGCGCCCTGGCACTGGTCCACTCGCGCTTCAGCACCAACACGATGCCGACCTGGCGCCTGGCTCACCCTTTCCGATACATGGCCCACAACGGCGAGATCAACACGCTGCGCGGCAACATCAACTGGATGACCGCGCGCGAGAAGCTGTTCGCGTCGCCGCTGTTCGGCGACGACATGCAGAAGCTGCTCCCGATCATCACGCCCGGGCAGAGCGATTCGGCCTCGTTCGACAACGCAATGGAACTGCTCGTGCAGACCGGACGGTCGCTGCCGCACGCAGTGACGATGATGATCCCCGAAGCCTGGGAAAAGCACGAGTCGATGCCGGAAGAGAGGCGCGCCTTCTACCGTTACCACGCCGCGCTGATGGAGCCGTGGGACGGCCCCGCATCCATCGCGTTCAGCGACGGGCGCCGCATAGGTGCGGTCCTGGACCGCAACGGGCTGCGACCATCACGCTATATCGTCACCAAGGACGGCATGGTGGTGATGGCCTCCGAAACCGGCGTGGTCGACATCGCCCCCGAAGACATAATCCTCAAGGACCGCCTCAAGCCGGGCCGGCTCTTCTACGTCGACCTCGACGAACAACGCATCGTCGCCGATGACGAGATCAAGCTGAAGATGTCGGCGCGCCAGCCCTACGGATTGTGGCTGCGCGACAACACCGTCAACCTCGCCGATCTGCCGACGGCGAACAGTGCGGAGTGGCACTTGGCCGGCGAAGAACTGGAGAGACTCCACAATCTCTTCGGCTACACGCGCGAAGACCTCTCGATGCTGCTCCAGCCGATGGCTCTGAACGGGCAGGAGCCTGTCGGCTCGATGGGAACCGACACGCCGCTGGCTTGTCTGTCCGACAAGCCGCAGCTCGTGTTCAATTACTTCAAACAACTTTTCGCGCAGGTCACGAACCCGCCGATCGACTCGATCCGCGAAGAGCTGATCATGTCGATCGACACCTCGGTCGGACGCCAGGGCAACCTTTTCGAGGAGACCGCTGGGCACTGCCGCCAGCTGCGCCTGCCCCACCCCATCCTCACCAACGAGGATCTCGCCAAGATCCGCGAGGTCAACGTCAGCGGCATCAGCGCCAAGGTGATTTCCATCCTGTTCCCAGCCGGCAGCGGCGCCGACGGTCTGTTGGCCGCACTCGACACCATCTGCGTGGAAGCTTCGCGCGCGGTCAGCGAGGGACACGAGATCCTGATCCTCTCCGACCGAGGCATCAGCCGTACCAAGGATCCGGTGCCGTCGCTGCTCGCCGTCGGCGCGGTGCACCACCACCTGATCCGCAGCGGCCAACGGATGCTGGCCGGCATCGTGCTCGAATCGGCCGAGCCTCGCGAAGTCATGCACTTTGCGCTGTTGTCCGGATACGGATGCAGCGCGGTCAATCCCTACCTGGCCCTGGATACTCTCGCCGGCATGTCCGACGAATCACAGCTTCATGGTCAGGACGAAGACGACGCGGTCGAGCACTTCCGCAAAGCGATCGGCAAGGGCCTCATGAAGACGATGTCCAAGATGGGCATCTCGACTCTGGCCAGCTATCGCGGCGCGCAGATTTTCGAAGCCATCGGCCTGAGCCAGCAGGTGATCGACCGCTGCTTCGCGTGGACCGCTTCGCGCATCCAGGGAGTCGGCTTCGACGTACTGGCCACCGAAGTGAACATGCGTCACAGCAGAGCCTGGCGCGTGGAAGTGGGCGACGATTCGGGCCTCGAGCCCGGCGGCCAGTACTACTGGCGCCGGCGCGGAGAGTTCCACCTCTTCAATCCCGAGACCATCGCGCGCCTTCAACACGCCGTTCGTTCCGGAAGCTACCAGGCGTTCAAGAGTTACTCGACGCTGGTCAACGAGCAGGACGCCCACCTGTGCACCTTGCGCAGTCTTCTCGATTTCGTGCCAGGCCCGCAGCCCGTGCCCCTCGACGAGGTCGAGCCTGCGGTGGAGATCGTCAAGCGCTTCAAGACCGGCGCGATGTCCTTCGGATCGATCTCGCGCGAAGCACACGTGACGCTCGCGATCGCGATGAACCGCATCGGCGCCAAGTCCAATACCGGAGAAGGCGGCGAAGAACCGTGGCGCTACGAACCGCTTGCCAACGGTGATTCCGCACGCAGCGCGATCAAGCAGGTAGCATCGGGACGTTTCGGCGTCACCATCAACTACCTCACCAACGCCAGCGAACTGCAGATCAAGATGGCCCAGGGCGCCAAGCCCGGCGAGGGCGGACAACTGCCCGGACACAAGGTAGACGAAGTCATCGCCAAGACCAGGTATTCGACTCCGGGCGTCGGATTGATTTCGCCGCCGCCTCACCACGACATCTACTCGATAGAAGATCTCTCGCAGTTGATCCACGATCTGAAGAGTTCGAACCCCGCCGCACGCATCAGTGTGAAGCTGGTGTCTGAGGTCGGTGTCGGCACGATCGCGGCCGGCGTTTCCAAGGCCAAGGCCGACGTGGTGCTGATCAGCGGACACGACGGCGGCACCGGCGCCTCACCGCTCAGTTCGATCAAACACGCGGGTATTCCCTGGGAACTCGGCCTGGCCGAAGCCCAGCAGGTACTGGTGGAGAACGACCTGCGCAGCCGCATCCGCGTCGAGACGGACGGTCAGCTCAAGACCGGCCGCGACGTCGCCGTCGCGGCGCTGCTCGGCGCCGACGAGTTCGGCTTCGCAACCGCGGCGCTGGTGTCGGAGGGCTGCATCATGATGCGCAAGTGCCATCTGAACACCTGCCCTGTCGGCATCGCCACCCAGGACCCGGTGTTGCGCAAACGCTTCACCGGCCAACCAGAGCACATCATCAACTTCATGTTCTTCATCGCCGAAGAACTGCGCGAGTTGATGGCCTATCTTGGATTTCGCACCGTGCAGGAAATGACCGGACGCGTCGAGCACCTGAAGGTCCGCGACAACATCACCCACTGGAAGGCCAAAGGCATCGACTTCTCGCCTATCCTTTATCGCCCCACTGTCGCGCCGAGCGTAGGCATCAGCGGTACCGGCAGCCAGGACCACGGCCTGGAGAAGTCTCTCGACAACGAAATAGTGCGGCGTGCCAGACCGGCGCTCGAAGAGCGCAAGGCAGTGCAGATCGCGATGTCGATCCGCAATACCGATCGCACCGTGGGCACGACGCTGTCGCACGAAGTGGCCAAGCGCTACGGCGAAGCTGGCTTGCCGCCCTACACCATCCAGGTCGACTTCGATGGATCGGCGGGGCAGAGCTTCGGAGCTTTCCTGGCCGGCGGCATCTCCCTCACGCTCACCGGCGACGCCAACGATTACGTCGCCAAGGGCATGTCGGGAGGACAGATCGTGGTTCTGCCTCCCTCCGGATCGACCTTCCGCCCCGAAGACAACATCCTGATCGGCAACGTGGCGCTTTACGGTGCCACCGCAGGCGAGGTGTTCATTCGCGGACGCGCAGGCGAACGCTTCTGCGTCCGCAACAGCGGCGCTACCGCAGTGGTCGAAGGCATCGGAGACCACGGCTGCGAATACATGACCAGGGGGCTGGTATTGTGTCTGGGACCTACCGGACGCAACTTCGCAGCCGGCATGAGCGGAGGCGTGGCGTACGTACTGGACGAAGACGGCAAGTTCAGGAGCCGCTGCAACCTCGACATGGTGGAACTTCTTCCGCTTCAGGACGACGAAGACCGCCGCCGCGTGCACCAACTCCTGTCGCGTCACCTTCAGTACACGAAGAGTACCGTAGCCAAAGGCCTGCTCGACTCGTGGGACGAGGGGTGCCGCAGTTTCGTCAAGGTGATGCCGACCGAGTACCGCAAGGTGCTCGAATCGATGAACCTGGACGTGGAAGCACAAAAGCTGGCAACAGTCTGACCTGACGGCGCTTGCGACGTGCGCCGGAAGGCGTCAGGAAGAAACCCCGGGACAAGCCACCGGACAACTGGGAACGAACGGCAGAACGATGGGAAAGATCACCGGATTCATGGAGTACCGCCGCGAGGTGCCGGACAGGCGCCCGGTCCAGGAACGTCTTGGCGATTGGAACGAACTCGAGGGCAAGCCGTCGCAGGACGCGCTCAGAACCCAAGGTGCGCGCTGCATGGATTGCGGCACCCCGTTCTGTCACAACGGCTGCCCGCTCGGCAACGTGATTCCGGATTGGAACGACCTCGTCTATCGAGGCCGCTGGAAGGAAGCGATCGAGGCCTTGCACGCCACCAACAACTTCCCCGAGTTCACCGGAAGGGTCTGTCCGGCGCCTTGCGAGGAAGCTTGCGTCCTGAACATCAACGACGAGCCCGTCACCATCAAGCTGATCGAGAAGAACGTCATCGATCACGCGTGGAAGGCCGGCTTCGTGCGTCCTCAACCCGCGTCCGTCAGGACCGGCAAGAATGTAGCGGTTGTCGGCTCGGGACCGGCAGGACTGGCCTGCGCCCAGCAACTCGCCCGCGCCGGCCACGACGTGACGGTGTTCGAACGGGCCGACCGCATCGGCGGCCTGCTGCGCTACGGCATCCCCGATTTCAAGATGGAGAAGCACCTGATCGATCGGCGTGTCGAGCAGATGCAGCTTGAAGGCGTCACCTTTCGCACCGGCATCGCGGTGGGAAGCGACGTGTCGGCCGAGCAACTGCGCCGCGACTTCGATGCCGTCGCTCTGTGCATCGGTTCCACGCAATCGCGAGATCTGAGCGTCACGGGGCGCGAACTCGGCGGCATCCACTTCGCGATGGATTTCCTGCCGCAGCAAAACAAACGCGTTGCAGGCGACACGAACGACAAGGCCGGGACGCTGCTGGCAACCGGCAAGCACGTCGTGGTGATCGGCGGCGGCGATACCGGATCCGACTGCATCGGTACCTCCAACCGTCACGGCGCCGCCAGCGTCACACAGCTGGAGATCCTGCCGAGGCCTCCCGAGGCGCGCACGCCGGACATGCCGTGGCCCTACTGGCCGATGACGCTGCGCACATCGACGTCACACGAAGAAGGAGGGCAGCGCGAGTTCGCGGTAAATACCCGTCGCTTCCTCGGCAAGGATGGACACGTGCGCGCCCTCGAGTGCGTGCGGGTCGATTGGTTCACCGACAGCGACGGCCGCCGCAAGATGCGCGATGTCGAGGGCTCGGCATTCGAAATTCCCGCCGACCTCGTGCTGCTGGCGATGGGTTTCGTCGGTCCCGAAAAATCCCCGCTGCTGGACGGCCTCGGCGTCGCGCTTGACGAGCGCGGCAACGTCCGCGCCGGCAGCGACTACGTGTCGTCTCCCGAGAGCGTCTTTTGTTGCGGTGACGCCCGCCGCGGACAGTCGCTGGTCGTGTGGGCAATATGGGAAGGGCGCGAGTGCGCGCGTGAGGTCGACACATTCCTGATGGGCGAAAGCGCGCTGCCGAGCACGCCCGAATTGCGTTGAGCGACACGCCTGTACAGCCCGGTCTCGACAAGCACCGCGCGGCGACCATGGATGCGGCCTCTCTGGCGGCGTTCTACGGCAAGTTCGGCCTTCGTGTGGTGCGCAGCCAGAGCGCGTGGTGGGTCGAAGCCGGACCGCGTTTCCTGCTCGCCGTCCCCTGTCATCACCCCCTGCATCTGCCCGAAGACGAAGCCCGCGAACTTTTTCGCCGCGAGAAGGTCGCCGGCCTGCGCTACATCTGCGACGAAGCCGACGGCGGCAAGGCGAGTTTCCACCTTTCGTGCAGCGACTCGGCCTATTCGATCGAAAAACTCTCGGCCAACACCCGCAGCAAGGTGCGCAGAGGACTCGCGCGCAACGAGATGCGGCGCATCCGCGGTGCCGAGCTTCTCGAAGTCGGCCAGGGCGCTTTCATGGAGACGATGCAGAGGCAGAACCGCGCCTCCGCCTCCACGCTGGAAACGTGGAAGCGCATGCTTCGCGCCGCCGACGAAGAGCCCGCCGTCGAAATCTGGAGCGCATGGCACGAAGGCGAATTCGCCAGCTATCTGATCACAATCAACATCGACGACGTGTGCGAGTTCTTCCAGGCCCGCTCGCGCAACGAACTGCTCAAGCACTACCCCAACAACGCGCTGATCTTTCACGTTACCGAGGAGATGCTGGTACGGCGCCGGATTCGCGAGATCACCTTCGGCATAGAATCACCCGAAGACGTCGAAGATCTCGACGCATTCAAACTCGCGCTCGGTTACGAGAAAAAGCCCGTACGCCAGCGCATCATCTTCCATCCGGCGCTGCGTGCAGCACTTGGGCTGTCGCCGCTGCGCGCTTTGCTGCACCGCATCGGCGATCGTCCAGGCGCCAACGTGGTGTGGCGCAAGGCCAGCGGCCTGGCACGCTTCGCGGAAGAGCAGGACCGTACGTAGCGGATGAACGCTGCGGCCGCCTTCGTGTTTCCGGACAACCTCTCGGCATTGGCGGCCGTGCGAGAATTGGGTTCAGCCGGCATCCGCGTTTTCGTCGCAGGACCGCGTCTCGGCCCCGCCGGACGCTCGCGCTTCGCCACCTTCCTGCAAATGCCCGACCTCTACGAGAGCACCCCGGACTGGGCCAAGGCCGCGTGCGCCTGGGCCGCGCTGCAAGAGACGCCGCCGGTCCTGTTCGCCAGTGAAGACGCCGCGCTGCTGGCGGCCGAAAAACACCACGAGGAACTCAGCCGGTTTTTCATAAAGCCCTACCCCGCTCCCGGAGTGATCGATCGCATCATCGACAAGAGACGTCTGTACGAAGCGGCCGAGCACGCGAACATCAAAGTGCCCCGCTCTCGTGAGATCCACGACGCTGCCGAAGCGGCCGGCATCAAAGCGCGCGGCTGGCTGGTCAAGCCTGCACTTCGCTACCGCCTGACCTCGAGCGGCGGCGTCAGAAATTTCCGCGAGGCCACCGGCGCCACCAAGGTCATCGGCGGAGACCCCGAGATCGCGGCGCGTGAAGTACTCGCCGGCGGCTTCCCTGCCATCCTCCAGGAAGCCGTCCCGGGAGGCTTCGAGAATCTCGTGACCATCGCCCTCATGGTCGGCCGTGACGGTCGCCTGCGCGACTTCTTCGCAGCATGCAAGCAGCAGGAATACCCGGAACCGTTCGGCGACGGTCTCATCGTGCGGATGATCAAGGATCCCGGCCTGCTGTCATCGTGTGTGAGGTTGCTCACGGAAATCGGCTACTGGGGCGTCTGCGACATCGAGTTCAAGCGCGACGCGGTCAGCGGCGAATACAAACTTCTCGACGCCAACCCGCGAGTCTGGCTGTGGCTCACGCTCGGCTGCAGCACCGGACACCACCTGTTGCTGCTCACCTACAACGAAGCCACCGGTCGGCAGTTCAAACCGAGAGTCCGCGCAGGCAAAGCCAGAACGTGGGTGTCGCCGCGCGGAGCGCTCGCGTTCCTGAGTCGCTGCTACCGCCCCCGCCGCCACGGCCTCTCCCTTCCACCGCGCCTGGTGATCGGCGCTGCGCTTACCGCCATCGACAACTTGCGAACCTTCCACGACCCTCTGTACCTGACCCCGTCGGCCGTACCGCGGGTATTCGCCGCGACATCGCGCATGCTTCGTGACGCCCGCAAGCGTCTGAGCAGATCCCCGCAGACCTGACGCCGAGTTCGTTGCGCCATCGAGCAGCGCGAGTTCATGCGCGGCGAACTGTGACATTCCCGCGCGAGGCAACACGGGTGAAAACAGTACTTGTCGGTGAAGGTGGTGGCTACGCGTCGAGGTCTTCGAGCAGTGCGGCGTGTTGGGAAGCGTCCAGCACCGCCCTTGCCTTCAGCGCGGGGTGATCGATGCGGAACTCGACCGACGCGCCGCCGTGGATTGCGTCGGCCGCGGCCTGACCGATCGGGAATTTAACGTAGTGCACCGCGCTGACCCTGGCAGCGTCCATCTGACGCAGGTCGAACACCGCCGCGAGACTCTCCGCTCCCGCGATCACCACGCCGAGATATTTCTCGATACCGACCAGTTCAGCCAGGCGGCGGTTCCTGACGTCAGCGTCTTCGTATTCGAGCAGCAGAGTTCCAGACAGTTCGCCGCTGCCGGGCATCAGTTCGTTGTAGGTGTCGATCTCGTGGCGAATCGCGCGAGGGTCTTCGATGCGCTCGATCCGCAGGATCTCCTGTATCTGGTAGAGCAAGGTCTGGCGGTTTTCCAGCAGCAAAGTCGCCTCGCTGCCGACGTGAATACGACGCGGCGCCTTGACCGCGAGAATGCGCCGCCTCACCTCGTCGCGCGACAGTTCGTAATCGCGATTGCTGCGAATGTCGGCAGCGCTCAGCGGCTTCACTGTTTTTGCTCGTCGGTGACCGCCGCAGGAAATCCGCCTTCGCGATAGGCAGTCGCGAGCACCTGCACCGGATGGATCGCCCGCGTACCGGTGGCCTGCTCGAACTGAATGGCGGCCAGAGGGCAGTCGGTGGCCATCACTCCACCCTCCTTCATCGCGGCGAAGGTAGGAGCGCCGATCTTCAGCGAAAGCTCGAAGTTCTCCTTCTTCATCGCCCAGGTCCCGTTGTGCCCGCAGCAGCCGTCCACGACACGAACTTTGGCGCCGGGAATCGCCTTCATCGCGTCTCGCGAACGAAAGCCGATGTTCTGCGCCTTGAGGTGACACGGCACGTGGTAGGCCACCTCGCCTGGCGTGCTGCGGAAATTGCGGTCCAGCCGCCCGTCGCGCTTCAGCTCATTTACAAATTCCATCAGGTCGCGCGTCGCGGCTGCCACCTTCCTCGCATCGGCTTCGAGATCTTTGCCGACCAGCTCCGCGTATTCCTTGCGCAGCGTGTACGAACAGGTGGGATTGATCGCGAGAATCTTGCAGCCGCGCTCGGCGTAGGGAGCGAGCGACATCACGTTGCGGCGCGCCTGTTCGCGCGCGAAGTCGACGTCACCGCCGTCCATCGCCGGCATACCGCAACAGGTCTGCTCGGGCGAGAGCACGACGACGCCGGCGCGTTCGAGCACCTCCACCGCGTCTTTGCCGATGCCGGGATTGTTGTAGTTGACGAAGCAGGTGTGGAACAGCACCACCTCTTCGGCAGCGGGAGTGCCGGCAATGGCCGGCCGTGCTGGCTTCCGCGGGCGGCGCGTCAACCACTTCTCGAAAGTCTCTGCGGCAAAGCGCGGCAACAGCTTGTCGCGGTGAATCCCTGTCACTTTCTCCATCACGATGCGGTTCAACCTGTTGCGGTTGGCCCAGTTGGCGAGAGCGGCGACCTTGGAGGCCAGCGCACCGAGGGCAACCGGATTGCCCAGCATCTTCTCGCGCAGGCTGACGCCGTTCTTCCTGGCGCGCTGCGCCGTGTAGCGCTGCATCAAGCGCGGAAAATCGAGATTGAACTCGTGGCCGTCGTCAGCCGTGTATGGACACTTGATGTAACAGAGCTTGCACTGAAAGCACGAGTCCACCACCCGATCTACGTCGCTCTCGTCGAGCTTGCGCACGTCTCCGTCGCTGCGATCGACAGCGTCGAACAAGAGCGGAAACGACGGGCACAGATTGAAACAGAGGCGGCAGCCCAGGCAGATGTCGAAGACGCGATCCAACTCGCCGCCGAGACTCGCGGGATCCCAGTATTTTTCTTCGGAAGGGTTGTACGACAGCCCCTGTGTCGGAGTCGCCTTGATGGTGTCCATCTTGTCTCCGTGCGGCCTGTCTCCGGCGCTAAGACTCAGCGGCCGGATCTCACGATTCGGCCGACTTCTCACTCACAACGTCGCACCCGACGCCGCCCCCCTCCGCCTTTACGAAGGCTCGGCGTCCGGTACGCCGCTGGCCGGCCCAGAGCCGACTACTGTAAGGTCTTCAGACCTTGAGTGAAGCGCCCAGCATGGGACTTTTCGGCCTTGGCCAGGGTCTCGAACCAATCGGCGATCTCGGAGAACCCCTCTTCGCGAGCGGTCTTGGCCATGCCCGGATACATATCGGTGTACTCGTGGGTCTCGCCGGCTACCGAAGCCTTGAGGTTGGCCTCGGTGTCTCCGATCGGCAGACCGGTGGCCGGATCGCCCACCTTCTTCAGGTAGTCGAGGTGCCCGTGAGCGTGGCCGGTCTCGCCTTCGGCGGTGTCACGGAAGAGACCTGCCAGGTCAGGATAGCCTTCGACGTCCGCCTGCTTCGCAAAGTAGAGATAGCGGCGGTTGGCCTGCGATTCGCCTGCGAAAGCGTCCTTCAAATTCTGGTGGGTCTTGGTCCCCTTGAGTTCTGCCATCATATTCCCCCATAGGTTTTTACGTACGACGCAACGCCGGATTGCCAATCCTGCGCGCCGTCCTAGTCGTTCTTGTAGGCCGCCTCTACCGCACGGCCGGAGTGGCTGCGGCAGTCCGCGCAGATGCCGGAGACGCTGAGCCTGGCGTCGTGCACTTCAAAGTCGCCCACGAAGCCCGACACCGAGCAGACAGCAGACACCAGTGCCAAGCCGTCCAACTTGGCCTCGAAGTAATCGGCAACGCTCGCGCAGGCCTTGCAGATCAGATGATGGTGAGGATCCCGGTTGCCGTCGTAGCGAGAGAGGCTGCGCCCAGTGGCCACCTCATCGATCAGCCCCGCCTCGGAGAAAAACTTCAGATTCCGGTACACGGTAGCCAGCGACACCTTCGGAAGCCGCTTCCTGACCCGCAAGAAAAGGGTGTCGGCCGTGGGATGATCGATGCTCTCGGCCAGACAGCGGAAAATCACCCTTCGTTGCGCGGTATCGGCCAGACCCGCAGCCCGGCAACGCTCTCCGAACTTGGTGATTCGCTCAGCCACCTTGCCATCCAGGTCTTCTGCTCTGCGCGACAGCGTCATGCGAGATTAATTATCATTACGCGCCCGCCTGTCAATCAGACGCCTATAGTTTCCAGGAAGATAGCCGCAGTCAGGGCCCCTGCCCCAGGCCCCCCTACATTTCACGACGCCCCTCGATGGCCCGGCCCACCGTGACCTGATCCGAGTACTCGAGGGTCCCGCCCACCGGAATCCCGTGGGCGATACGGCTGACGCGAATGCCCAGCGGTTTGATCAGCCTCGCCAGATAGACCGCAGTGGCCTCCCCCTCGATGGTCGGATTGGTTGCGAGCACCACCTCGGCCACGCTCTCGCGGCCGAGTCGTTCGATCAGTTCGCGAATGCGCAGTTGTTCGGGACCGCGACCGTCCAGCGGCGAAATCGAACCGTGCAACACGTGATAGGTGCCTGCAAAACCGTGGCTGCGTTCGATCGACACCAGATCGGGAGGTTCTTCGACCACGCAGACGATGGAACGATCGCGCCGCGCATCTTCGCAGATGGAACACGGATCGCTCTCGGTGAGCGCAAAGCAGCGACTGCAGTAACGCGTCTGCGTCTTCAGCGTTTCGATCGCCCGCCCCAGTTCGCTGGCGAACGCCTGATCACTGCGCAGGATGAAGAAGGCCAGCCGTGCGGCGCTCTTCTCCCCGATGCCGGGAAGGCGGGTCAGAAGCTGTATGAGCGCCTGTAGCGCCGGCGTATAGGCCACGCGCGATACTCTCGCCTAACTCGTAGGGCCGAGCACGCTCAGGAGCGGCCGAACCAACGCTTCAGGCGACCTCCGCTACCATCGGAAGCCGAATCCTTGTCGTCATCACGATCGTCATCGCTATCGGCGCCGCCGGTGAGTTCATCGCTCGGAATACCCATGTCTCCGGCCATCCTCGCCATCTCGACGTTCATGATGTCCTGAGCTTTCTTTATCGCCGAATTTACCGCGGTGACCAGCAGGTCCTGCAGTTCACGCTTGTCGGGCGCGTCGAGCAGCGACTGGTCGATCAGGATGCGCTTGATCACCAGCTTGCCAGAGCAAACCACTTCGATCTTGCCACCGGCCACGGCCGCCGCGACGTCGCGCTTCTCGACCTTCTTCTGGATCTGTTTCATCTGCTTTTGCAGACCGCGGGCCTGCTTGAGCATTTGCAGCATTGAAGGTTCTTCAGCCATCGGAGAACTCCTTTATTCGTCCAAGACGGAGACTTTCATCACGCGCCCGCCAAGCTCGGTCAAAGCACGACCCACCAAAGGATCGGCCAGGGCCTCGGCCTTCTTGCGCGTGATGCGTTCGTTTTCGATTCCTTGCAGGCTCATCCCGCCGACCTGCGCTCCCGGCGCGGCCAGACTGACGACAAGTTGTGCTCCGAAGTGCGTGCGCGCCAGTTCGGTTATGCGCGCCATCACCGTCGGGTTCTGAAGCTTCTGCGAAAAACTCTGACTCATCGGCGACAGCACCAGTTCAGCGTCGGTAAGACTCAGCACCCTGGTATTGGTCAACGTTACGTAAAGATCCAGCCCCAAGCGCCTGCGCACTTCATCCAGAAACGCTTCCCAGCGCTGCGCCACCGCTTCTTCTTCCGACAGCGGCGTAAAAGGTTCACCTTCGCCTCCGGTCCAATCTTCTCCGTTGCCCGCGAGGGAAGCGCCGGCCAGCGGAAGCCGCGCGCCTTTCGGCGCGGCGTCGAGAAGACTCGGTGCGGCGGCGGCGGTGCTTGCGATCTCGGGTCGCGGCGGCGGCGCTGGCGAAGATGTTTGCGAGCGCGGCGCCGCAGCGGCCGGTCGCGGCACCGCGCCTGCGTTCTCGGGACGCGAAGTCGTCGTGTTGCCAGCCGCCGGAGCGCGCGTTGCGGGAACCGCAGCGGCTTGAGTCGAAGCGGCTTGCTGCGCGGGCCGCGCAGGCGACGCGGAAGATGACGGCCGCGCGGGAGCAGCCCCCGACCCCATCGCGTCCAGCTTGGCAAGGATCCGTGCCGCGCTCTCCACCGGTTCCAGCGAGGCCACCTTGAGCAGCCCCATTTCCAGCACCAGATCCGGATGCGCACCGCGCCGCAGATCGGAAGCCGTACCGAGCAACGACGCGAACATGCGCTGCAGATCGAGCGCACTGCGCACGCCGCGAAGCTCCGTTGCCAGACAACGGTCGGCCTCGCACACGCTCGGCGCGAGCGCGTCGGGGCCTGCAACCGCCGCAACCGTGATGTGGCGAACTGTCTCGAGAATCTCGCCGATGAGTTTTTCCGCGTCGTAACCGAAACGGCGAACCTCGGCGATGAACGCGACGATGCGCGCAGGCTCGGCGCCCAGGATCGCCCGCACACAGCCCGACACCAGTTCGGCACTGGCCACACCGAGCAGCCGCGCGACTTCGACGGCGTCAATGCTCTCGCCGACGCCCGCACCGGCTCCGGCCAGCACCTGCTCTAGCAGCGACTGCGCATCGCGCATGCTGCCATCGGCCTCGCGCGCCAGCAGCGCCAGCGCATCGCGAGAGATCACCATCTCGTCCTTCTCGACGATGCGCGCGAGTTGGTCGCAGATTTCTTCTTCGCCAAGACGCCGGAAATCGTAACGCTGACAGCGCGACAGGATCGTGGCCGGCAGCTTGTGCGACTCGGTTGTCGCCATCACGAACTTGACGTGGGACGGCGGCTCTTCGAGCGTCTTGAGCAGCGCGTTGAACGCATCGCGCGAAAGCTGGTGCACTTCGTCGATGATGTAGACCTTGAACGGACTCGAGGCTGGCCGGTACTGCGAACTCTCGATCAACGCACGCACTTCGTCGATGCCGCGGTTGGAGGCGCCGTCGATCTCGATCACGTCGACCGAAGAACCGGCCAAGATGCCGCGACACGAAGGACACTCGTTGCACGGCTCGGCCCCTTGGCGCGCGGTACAGTTGAGTGAGCGCGCCAGAAGTCGCGCCACCGTGGTCTTGCCGACCCCGCGAGTCCCGGTGAACAAGAAGGCGTGGGGCACCCGGTTACGCAAGATGGCGTTGGCCAGGGTCGTGGTGACGTGGGCCTGCCCCACCACGCTCGCAAAAGTGGGAGGGCGCCAGCGCCGAGCTACGACTTCATAGGACATTTCGGCAGTTCTCCGGAGCGCTGTCGCTACCACCGGACGCGACCCCGGGCAAGGCGGCCTTGGGCATCGTGAGCGTGATGGAAAATCGACGGTCGCAAAGCGACTCGGAGCTCAGGGCAGCCGGCGCTTCGCGTTGCAAGTCTGGCGTGCGGCGGCTAGTTTCCGGCCCTCATTGACCGTGCGGCCTGCCTTTCATGACCAGCAGACCACCGACCTTTCTTGCGGAGAGGTGTCCGAGCACGGTTTAAGGAGCACGCCTGGAACGCGTGTGTGCCGTAACAGGTGCCGTGGGTTCAAATCCCACCCTCTCCGCCACTTCACTTTCAGCGAAACGCCGGTTCCCGAACGACGGTGCGACAATCGCGGGATTGCCGGGGGTTTCCGTTGATCCGCTCCGCCTCGTCGATTCTCTCTGGTCCGGATTCAGGGCGACATCGGCTGGTTTGGCGG